>JAFZRV010000001.1 GCA_017619655.1 Bacteroidales bacterium
CAGAAATACGCTTTCTAGGTATCTAGAAGGCGTATTTTTTATAACTTGGCAAACATTTGGCAAACATCTGCCGGATTATCTCCGAATAGAATGCCTCAATCCTTTTTCTGAGTAAACAGCCATTCTCGGAAAGCGTCTTGTTCGTCTTTACTGTAGACATGTCGAAAAAAGATTAAATTTGTGGAAATGTAAAAGCATATTATAGTGAAGCATTTTTTAGTATTTTTGACATTACTTTTTGCAAATGTTTGTTCATTTGCACAGCAAATTGCCGGTAAAGTATTAGACGAGTTTAAAGAGCCACTCCCATATGTTGATGTGGTAGCTCTTTCTTTACCTGATTCTTTGATGATAGAAGGAACTATCACTGACAATGATGGTAATTTTATCTTAAGCAAGACAGAAAACACCGAATTCGTTATTCGTATTTCAATGGTTGGTTATAAGTCGGTTTGGTTTGATGAAATCCAAGCAGACTTAGGAACAATCGTTATGGAGCCTGAATCTTTCCTATTGGAAGGTGTTGTTTTTAAAGCAGATTTACCTAAATATAGGACTGTAGCAGGTGGTTACGTTACACAAGTAGATAATACCTTACTTAGCAGAGCTGGCAAGGCGTCAGATGTTTTGACTCGTTTGCCTAGAGTGTCTGAAAAAGATGGTGAATATGTAGTATTCGGTAAGGGTAAACCACAGATATATATAAATGGAAGGAAACTGAGGAACAACGATGAATTATTGAAATTAGAATCTAAAGACATTAAGAGTATTGAAGTGCTTACCAATCCAGGGGCACAATACGATGCAAGTGTTCATTCTGTTATCAGAATAAAAACTACTCATAAGGTTGGAGACGGATTCAGTGCTACATTGACTGGCACAGCTACACAACAACACAAAGCCTGGTTTACAGATTTGGCACAATTTAACTATCGCTCAGGCAATTGGGATATATTCGGAGAACTTTATCATCAGAATAATTATTTTCACCAAACACAAGACAATGGTTTTGTTATTTTTGGTAACAAACACCATATTGAGAGTACGGGTTCATTTAAAGGTGAAGGGCGTACGCAACAATTGGCAGGTCAATTAGGATTCAATTATACCATTGATGACGACCGTTCCTTTGGTTTAAAATATGATGTTAAGAAAGAATTCCCTCCTATATACAATAGAGGTACTTTACGCATGGATATCATTCAAGATGATATTCCTGCCGGTAATATAGTTAATAAGATGAATTGGCGAAATGAGACTGATCCTATACATGAATTGAACGCTTATTGGCGCAATAAGGCAGGTAAATTGTCAATGGATATCAATGTCAGTTATTTCTGGCGTAAGGAAGTAAGGAAAACGTTCAATGAAGAGTTCAGTTCAGAGTGGGGCGACCGTTCAGTTAATAGTATAAGTAATTCCCGTAATCAATTGTGGGCGGGAAAAGCTGTTTTTTCATATCCTATTAATGATAATATTATCTTGCGAGGTGGTTCTGAATTTACCAGTTCTTATAGTAAACAGCGTTTTATAAATGAACAGAGTATCATAGCTGATTCTGATGATAAGGTTAATGAATACAATATTGCTTTCTTTACAGAGGGGACTTGGCGTTTTAACAAATTCAATGTTGGTGCTGGATTAAGATATGAACATGTGGTTTCTGATTATTTCAACGAAGGGATCAAAATGGATGAAGAAAGTCGTGTCTATGACCAATGGTTTCCTAATATATCTGCCACCTATTCTGATGGGAAGTTCCAAACACAACTCAGTTATTCAGCTAAGGTAAACCGTCCTTCATACTATCAATTATCAAGTTTTATACAATATGACAACCACTTTGTTTACGAAGGTGGTAATCCATTGTTACGACCTTCTATTTCACATAATATAGAATTGAATGTCATGTATGGATGGCTTCAGTTTTCTACTCAGTATGCATACAATAAAAGGCCCATCTTAGATTTTGGCAAACTTTATAATGATGATGATATTGTATTGTTCTATCCGCTTAATATTAAGAATAACAAGCTTTTGATAACGACTTTATCTGCTTCTCCAGTTATAGGAATCTGGCATCCCACTTTTGAGTTTCTTTTGCAGAAGCAGTTTTTTGATGCTAAACAGTATGGGGTAAATGAGTCATTAGGTAAACCCGCCATCGGAATCAATTTCCGTAATCAGATGACATTACCTCATGATTGGATTTTGAGTCTTGACGCTTTTTATACTTCTTCGTTCAACTATGGATTCATGCGAATCGACGAAACAAAGAACGTGAATGTTGGCGTTACAAAAGAATTATTTGATAAAAAACTCTATCTAAAGATTGCTTTTAATGACATCTTTTATAGCAGTAGGGAAAAAGTTGAACAATTCTATGCAGTGGCTATGAGCTCATTGAGTAGAAAAAGTGATTCCAGACGCTTGATTTTCACAGTTACCTATCGTTTCAATTCCTCAAGCAGTAAATATCGTGGAACAGGAGCCGGTTTGAGTGAAAAACAGCGTATGTAATAATTTATCAGCTAAGTTCACTACTGTCCCGTTAAAGTGGACTAATTGTTCTTTGAAATCACACGATCGAGTTTATGATGAAATTGAGTGGCCATAAGAAATATGATACTTTCAAGAAATATGTCAGGCTGTCTCTGGATGAATATGCTGATGATATTGCCAAAAATGCTGATGATGGCCTGTTCTAGTTTTTGGTCGCATTTGGTCGCATTGCAGAATATTTGGTCGCATTTGGTCGCATTTTCCGTTCATTATTTGAATACACTGGGGGATTATAGCAACCACTTGATAGACAAATCCTTCAATAGCCACCAAGAATACACAATAGCCACAAGTCTTCTAGCTCCCGCCCGAGGCACTAAAAAAACACGCTGCGAACAGCGTGTTTTTTTGTGCCTCAGGCACCTTTTATACGGGGGCATATCCCCCGTGCCCCCTTCGCTTCGCGAATCTTCTCTTCCAGCGCCTCGATACTGGGAATGTGCGTTTCGTCCTCATAGAGATCGCGAATCTCTTCCAGACTGAACCCCATCCCCTTGAGGGACAGGATGCCCTGCATCTTCTGAAACTGGTCTACGCTGTAATAGCGGTACCCGGAATCCCGGTCCACGATTTCCGGTACCAGCAAGTCTATATTCTCATAATGCCGGAGTGTCCGTACCGTGACGCGGCAAAGGCGTGAAAACTCCCCGATTTTTAATCTGTTTGTCTTCATAACAACTGTGCACTTTTGTTACTTGCCGCAAAGATAAAACGTGACGTAGGGTACGGGTCAAGAGAAAAATGAAAATTGTTACTATTCTATCAGAACTGGGGAAGCTGGCCAGGAAGTACCAGTTTCTCCTTGGGCGGGAAGGTAGCCTCATATGCCGAAAAGGCTTCCGGCTGCGCATCGGCCACAAAGTAGCCTGCGGGCGGGCAGTAGGTACCTTCGCGATTGCCCCAATAGCCGGGGATGAGTTCCTGCGCCAGGAAGTAGGGAACTTCGCTGAAGGCAGGTTCGTCGTGATAATGGATACGTAGCTTGCTGGCCAGGTCGAAACCGGCATGCTTGTAAAAGTCAATATTGCCCTCCATCTGCAACAGGCCGATGCCCGTCTCCCGGGCTTTTTCCAGCGCATATTGCAGCAGTTTGAGGCCATAACCCTTGCGCTTGAAGTCCGGATGGATGCTGATGGGGCCGAAGGTCCAGGAAGGGAAGGCCGTCCCGTCGACAAGGGTAATTTCGGCCTTTGAGAACATGACGTGGCCGATGATGCGCCCGTCCTCCTCCATCACAAAGTCCAGCTCCGGGATGAATGACGGATTGCTTCGGTACTGATTCAGCACAAAATGCTCTTGACATCCCGGACGGTACACGTTCCAGAAAGCCTCCCGCGTGAGGTTCTCCACCTCCCGCCAATCTTTGGGTTGTTCCAGTCGGATAATCATAGTATTATTAAATAGGAATTTTACTACTGTCTCCAATCATCTACAACATATAACTCCCCATTGTAAGTAAAGCAGATTTTGCTTTCCATACCGGTGAGATAGAGGAACATCTTCTGCCCGGTTTTTGTGTTCTTGAAGTGGCCATAATTGATTTTGCCCAAGCTCATGCCGTTGGTCCTGATCAGATGTTTCAACAGGCCCTCTGGCATTTCGATGATGGAAATATCATCAACAGGAATAAGTTGCGGCTTGCCCATGTACGTGCTCAACTGGATTTCGTCGTTCTCTGTGATCGAGATACCTTTGGGCCAATAGGCCAGCATCACACCCACTACGACAAGGAAAGTGACAGTGATAATAACGATAGTAATTATCATAGCAGTACAAGGAGATTTAAGGGCCATTGTATAGTGTAAATTACGATTTATAAACAGTGAAGATAGCCGGAGAACTCTTCGGAGCGGGATTCGAGGAGGCCGTGCGTGGCGTTTTTCATCACGAACAGCTGCTTCCTGGGAGCTTTCACCTGCTGGAAGTACTCGCAGGCAAGCTCGAAGTTGGTCTGATAATCCATGTCGCCATTGATGTTATAATAGGGCACGGCATAATCGTATCTGCCCAGCAGAGACATCTCTTTGAAGCCATCCGATGCGACAAAAGGCGCGTACTGCGCGAAGACCTCATCCTCAGTATGGAGGGAAGCCCAAATGTCCGCCAGCGAATAGTATGGATTGAACAGGACCGTTGAAAGCATGTTATAATCCGTGCCGTCCTTCATCATCCCATAACCGTATCTTTCCATGATGGCGTTTCTCGACAGGTAATTTTCCGGGTCTCCCGTTTCCCTTTTCTGCGCCCATTTCTCCACCATCTCGCGCCCTTCCGGATCGTTTTCCGACCAGGTCAAAGCCGCTTCGTACAGACGGGATTCATTCTCGTCCCAATCGATGAACTGCCCCGTGCCGATGAAGGCATCGTAGTATTCAGGATAAGCCAACGCCAGGTTGGCGCCTAGATACGAGCCCCAGGAGTGCCCGAGAAGCGTGATCTTTTCGACCTGCAGACAGTCGCGCAGGAACTCGGTCATGGCCTTACCGTCCTGCATCATGATGTCGGCCGTGATGGTTTCCGGATGGGATTTGTCAAAGCTCTTTCCGCAGCCGCGCTGGTCCCAGGTGACGACGGTATAGACATCGCTCCACTTCCGCGTGAAAGCGTAATCATATAGGCTCGTGGCCGTCCCCGGACCGCCGTGCAGATAAAGCAGGACGGGATTATCCTTATTCTTTCCGTAGATGCTGATCCATTGCTTCGATCCGTTGATATCGACGTACATCGACTGGTTGATGCCGCCTTTCGGAGTACGGTTGTTGAGGCCCTGACCGATCCACCGGGTGGCGAAGAATAACACAAAGAGCGAGAGAATACCGATTCCCACCCACTTAAATACCTTTAACGAAACTTTGGCAATACGGTTCATGTCCTTCCAATGGATCCATTCCTCAAAGATACGAAAATCCTGTCGAATCAAGAACAATCACGCCCTGGAATGGGTCTGCGAGCTGACGGTGCGGTGAAGACGGTCAGGCTGTTTCGGCTGCGGGCTTCGGCTTGCGGGTTCTCAGGTAGTAGAGGACTGTGGCGAGGAGGAAGTAGACGATGATCTGAAGGGTCATCGCGCGGAGCTCCGGGGCGATGGATGACAGCGTCCCTGTCTGCGAGAGCACCATGTAGGCACGGCAGCCGAAGGTGGAAGGGAAGACATAGGAGAGCAGGCGCCACACTTCCGGGAAGCTGGAAGCCGGCCAGGTGAACCCGGTCAGGAACACGGCGATGGGCGTGACGAACAGCAGCATCACCAGCACGGTCTCCCGGCGGTCGATGAAGGTCGAGAAAGTGAAACTGAAGAAAATGATGTCCGTCACGAAGAACAGCAGCAGCACCAGGGTGTCCTGCCAGGTGGCATGCATGGGAAGCTGGAACCAGTGCGGAACCAGGATGGCGCCATAGAGCCCCAGCAGCAGGAAGATGATGAAATAGGCGGCGCCGCGGCCGAAGGACACGCGGCCCATGCCCAGGCCGCTCAGGTTCTTCGTCAGCGTGACGAAATCCCGTTTTTCTTCCCGGATGGTGCCGGCCAGCGTGGCGGAACCGTAGAACATCACCTGCTGCAGGATCATAAACAGGGCCATGTACACGAAGAACAGCGTGAAGGAGATGTTCTGGTTGTACGGCAGATGATGGTCGAATCCCACATACTGGTCCACGGGGGCGGACTGCATCTCGTCGAGCATCACCAGGTTGGTGGCCAGCGTCAGGTTCTTGTAGTACAGGAAGGTGGACATGTCCGCATAGGTGGAGATCACCCCCTGGTCGCCCCGCGCCCGGGCCGCGTCGTAGTCCCGGGGAATGCCCACGATGCCGTGGACCTTTCCCTCGGCCATCAGCGCCTGCGCTTCGCGCATGCTGGCGCAGTCGTAGGCGACCGCACACTCGCGCGTGGCATCCAGTTTCTGGATATAGCGCCGGCTGTCGCTTCCCTGGCTCAGGTCCACCACGGCCACCGGCATCTCGTCGACCACGCCGTGCCCGTAGATGCAGTTGTACAGCAGCGGATACACCAGTCCGGCGAACAGGAAGATCAGCATCACGCCGCTGTCGTGCAGTACGAGGTTCAGTTCATTGGTGAAAATGTTCCAGACATCCTGGAACCATTGTCCGATATAAGATTTAGCAGCCATGATTAATTACGCGGGTAATTCTGGTATTGATAGGCGTTCTTCAGGCGCAGGAAGGTGCAATACGGCAGCAGCTGGAAGGCCAGCAGGGCCACGAGGGCGGGCCACCACACGGCGATACCGGCTCCGTAGAGGGCTTCGCGCACGAAAATCTGATAATAGAAGCGCAAAGGGTAGAGATAGGAAAAGCCCTGCAGCCAGCCCGGCAGCGCTTCGATGGGAAGCGTAAAGCCCGCGAACGAGAAGCCCAGCACGCTGTACAGGGCGCTGATGCACACCCCGAGGCGAAGCGTGGGCACCAGGCTCACGATGAACAGGGCCACCGATTCATAGGCCATCACCATGAAGAACATGGCAACGATCATCCAGCCGATGGAGCCCTGGAGCGGATAGCCCAGCACGCCGAACATCAACAGCTGCAGGCAGACGCCCAGCAGGGTGAACAGCAGCGTATAGGGCAGCAGCTTCCCCCAAACGGCCGTGAGGATGGAGCCGTCCGAGAGTTCCAGCAGCTGCTTCGAAGTGCCGTATTTCAGCTCCGAACCGATGGCGTAGGAAACGACCAGCATGATGGCCATCGCCAGGATGCCCGCCAGGATCATGTTGTTCAGGTAATAGGCATACGATGTGGGGCCGTTGCCGATGTTGTGGGCATCCAGTACCAACGGCTGGATGATGCCCATGATCTCCCTGTCGCTCAAGCCCTTGGCTCGCAAGACCTGCCGCTGGACGGCGCCGTTGGTGAGGTTCACCAGGAACATCACGTCCTTGTAGGCCAGCGCGCCGCCGATAACCGGATAGAGCGTATTGGCGTAGATCTCCATCTTGGGGCAATGGAAAGCCTGGACTTCTTCGTCGAAACGCTCCGGAATCACGACAAACGCATAGATGTCGCCGCGATCCAATTGCTTGCGGGCCGACGTGACGTCGGAAAAGGCGACCACCTTGCCCAGCTGCGTCGCATCGAGCTGCGCCGTGAAGTTCCGGGAGGTGGAGGAACCGTCCAGGTCCACCACGCCGACGGGCAGTTTCTCGGGAATGCCGCTTTGGAAGAACGTCAGGAAGAACAGCGCGGACAAGGCGACCGTTCCTGCGGAGCCCCAGAGGTACAGGGGACGTGCCTTCCACAAGCGCAGCTCCCGCCGGGCGACCTGTCCTATTTGTTTGAAGAGATTCATGGTTAACGATTTATCATCAGCGCACTCATGCCCGGGCGAAGGCCTTCGACCTCGCCGTCAGGACGGACGCGGACCTCGAAAGTGCGGCAGTCGAATTCGCCCTGTTCCTTGGTGGCGCGCCAGGTGGCGTACGATTCGCGGACAACCATGTAATAGACCGTGGCGGTCACTTCCCGGTTGTCGAGGGCGGGGATGCGCAGCTGCACCTTGTCGCCGTTTTTCATGCTGTGGAGCTGGTCTTCACGGATGTTGAACGTGAACCACATGTCGCCCAGGTCCTGCACCGTCATGATGGGAGATCCCTGTCCGACCAGTTCGCCCACCTTGGGATAGCGGGCCGTGACGATGCCGTCGGCGGGGGAGGTCAGGGTGATTTCCTCCAGATAGGAATTCACCAGTTCAACCGCGGCGTTCGCCCTTTCCACGAGGGCCACGGCGGCATCCTTGTCTTCCTGCCGGGCGCCGGCCACCGCCATGTCATACTGGCTCTTGGCGGCACGCGTGGTAGCGCAGGCTGCCTGATACTGGGCCTCCACCTCGTCGAACTTCTGGTCCGAGACCACTTTCTGCTCGTGCAGGGTCTTGATCCGCTCGTACGATTTGGCCATCACGTTTTCTCCCACCAGGGCTTTCTGCCAGAGCTCATAGGCACCGGCAATCTGCTCTTTCTGGGCGCCGTTGTAGGCCTTGTTGCGCTGTGCCTGCGCAGCGGCCTTGGCCGCGTTGGCCTCGGCTATCTTGGAGCGGATTTCCGGGGAGTCGATGACCACGAGGGTGTCGCCCTTGCGGACCTGCTGCCCCTCGTCGGCGAGGAAGGCCTCGATACGCCCCGGCACCTTGCCGGACACCCGGTATTCCGTTGCTTCAGCTTCGCCCTGCAGGAGGGCTTCCTTCGGCCGGGACAGGATGAGACCCACGATACCCACGGCCAGTACAATCGCAATCAATGCGCACACTCCGATCAGGAGGTTGTAATTCTTCGTTGCCATATTATTTTTCTTGATTTTTATAATTTCCTTCCACTTTTTGGAGCAGGCAGGCAGCCATCTGCCACTCGATGCCCGCGTCCAGGTATTCACTGTGTGCCTGCAGCCAGGCGGTCTGCGCGCCCAGCATCGTATTGGTCGGGATCACGCCGGCCTCATAGCCCAGTTTGGCGCTTCTGAGATTCTCTTCCGCACTGGAGAGGTTGGATTCGGCCATCGTATATTTTTTCGCCGCTTCGTCGAAGAGATTCCGCTGCTGGGTAACCTGCAGCGCGATCTTTTCCTGCGCATCGGCAAGCCGGCTCACGTAGAGCTTCTGTTCCGCGCGCGCCTTGCGGTATTTGTTCACGGATTCAAAGCCGTGGAACAGGGGAATTTTCACCATCACCCCGGCGCTGAGCATCCCGCCGTCCCAGCTGTTCTGGATGCCGTTGAAGGCATTGGGGTTGGAGAGGGTATAGGCTCCGACCAGCGCCACCTGCGGCATCAGGTCGGCACGGGCGACCTTGGCCTTGCGGTCGTAAATTTCGCTGGCGAGGGTCAGGCTCCGGGTTTCAGAACGGTCGGCATAGATGTCGTCCAGCGGCTTTTCCTCTAGAAGGGCCGGCATCGGAATGACCTCCAGCTGCTCGTCGGCGAGCACGATCGGCGTGTCGAGCGGCAGGCCGATGCGCTTGCACAGCAGCATCTTCGCCAGAACCAGTCCGTTGGAAGACTTGGTGTGCATCATTTCCGCCTCGTTGGCTTTCACCTTCACCTGCAGGGCGTCGGATTCGGTCAGCATGCCGGCGGCGACGGAGGCGTCCACGTCGGCCACCATCTTCTGCAGCAGGTCGGCATAGGCCTCGGCCAGTTTGTCTTTGGCAGCGATCGAGACGATCTGCCAGTAGGCCTGGTCCACGTCGACGATCACATCGGCATAGGCGCCGTCGTAGCGGGCCTGGGCCAGTTTCTCGGCCAGGCCGGCCATCTGGTTGGCGTAGATGATCTTACCGCCCACGAACAGGGGCTGTTCCACCGTGACGGCCGCCGCCCAGACATTGTGCAGGTCCGGATGCAGGGCCGCGTCGATGTTGGCGCCGATCGCATTGACGGGTTCGGCGATGTCAGGGATGAGTCCGGCTAGGCTTTTCGGATCCACGCCCTGCAGCATCTGCAGGACCGTCTGCCACATCGGGCTGGACATATACTCCGCGGCCAGGGCCGGATTGGTCTGGATGGCCGTCATGAGCTGGGTCATGGCCCCGCTCATCTGGCCGGACAGCGCGCCGATGGCGTTTGCCGCGTTGGCGTTCAGCTGCTCCTGCAGGAGCGTACCGGCGTTGCAGAGCAGTTCCGACTGCGCGTCGCTCACGAGGGCGATATCCCTGTTATTATAAAGGTAGGCGCCCGTCGCCTTGACGTTCGGGAAATAATTGGCACGAGCGATTTTCTTGTCGTATCCGGCCATCTGTACGTCGATGCGGGCCTGTTCGAGGTCCCGGCTGGTGGAAACCGCCATTTCCCGGCAGTCGTCCAGGGTGAGCGGCCGGAGTTCCTGTGCAGCGGCCAGGATCGAGACGAGCACGCTGCAACTGAGAAGAAGAACTTTTTGCATATTACTCTTTTTGATAATTTTGTCTAGCTGATTGCTTTGAAAAGCGGCTGCAAAGATATGGCCACAAAATCATCCAAAAAAGCCATAAAACGACGAAATAGTTGAATTTTGGTCGAAATTCGATAAAATTTTGTATATTTCTTCGAGAATACATACCTTTGACCCTGGAGAAAAAAAGACAATTTTATGGAAAACACTTTGCAGACCATCGGGATTCCCCAGATTCTGGCACTGGCCCCGTATATCGAAGAGCACAGCATCGGAAGTGATTTCATCCTGGGGGAGGTCAGCGGCCGGCGGGTCGAGAGCAACCGCGTCATCCTGGACATGCTCAAATACCCGGTCCGTCTCGACGGCTATGTCATTTTCTTCTTGAAAAAAGGGGATGGAAGCTTCCAGCTGGATTTCAACCTGAACACCTATGAAATCCACGAGCGGTCGCTCCTGATCACGGCCCCGGGCAACATCATCCGCCTGTCCGTTTACGATGAGGACAGGATTGCGGACAGCGAGCTGATCTTCGCTTTGCTTTCCAAGGATTTCGTCTCCAACATGCACGTCGATTTCGACAAGACGCTCCAGGAAGCCATCCGTTTCCTGGAAAGTCCCTGCCTGACCTTGAACGAGGAGCAGCTGGATATTGCCAGCGATTATTTCTCGTTGGCGCGGAAAATCATCCGTTCGCAGATGGACAACAAGCGGGAGATCATCAGCTCGCTCCTGACGTCCATCACCTATCTGGCCGTCAATCTATGGCGCAGCGACATCGCCTCGGCCAAGGAGCACCTGGACGTGTCGTCCCTGCGGGTGAATCAGCTCTATGAGCAATTCATCGCGCTGGTATCGCAGCACCACAACAAAGAGAGGGGGATGGCCTTTTACGCCGACAGGATGCACATCACGCCCAAATACCTGTCGAAGATCGTCAAGCAGGCCTCCGGCCGCAGCGGCCCCGACTGGATCGACGCGTTCGTGGTCCTGGAAGCCAAGAACCTTTTGAAATATACCGACAAGCCCGTCAAGGAGATTGTCTGGCAGCTGAACTTTCCCAACCCGTCGGTGTTCAACAAATTCTTCAAGAAGCACACGGGCCTGACCCCCTCCGAGTATCGGAAGGGATAATTCGCGGGAGGCCCGGTCCTTCGGGCCGGTCGGACGTACTTAGATTTTGTCTTTCAGGCTGTCGATCTTGTCCTTGGCCTTGTCCATTTCGTTGCGGGCCTTGTCCATCAGGTCGGCGGCGTTGTCTTTCACTTCGCCGAAGATTTCCTTGGCTTTCGGGGAGGCCTTGGCGTAGAGGTCCTTGGCATTGTCGACCATCTCGTCGGTCACTTCGCCGAGCTTCTTGCCGGCGATTTCAGCCGCATGCTGGATCTTCTCGCCGAGGGTAATCTTGCCGTCGCCGTTGAGGTCGCGCGGATCTTTCTGTTCTTCGCTCATAGCAGTATCAAGTCAATAGGTTATTCTTTGTACAGGCCCTCGCGGGAAAGCAGGTGGTCGAGGTTGGCCAGGCCGTACATGACGACCGCGGTGACGACGGCCGAGTGCTCCATGTATTCGGGAATCGTCTTGTTGTAGATGTCACGCTCGGTGTGCCAGATCTCGCGGTATTCGAAGTTGTAGCCCTTCGGGTCGGTCTCGCGGAAGGAGATGGCCGGCACGCCGTTCATCGTGAAATAGGCGTGGTCGCTGCCGCCGGCGCGGGTCGGGCGCGGCTGCGGCGGGCCCTGGCGTTTCTCGACGGTAAACGGGAATTCGGGGTTCAGGTCCATGACGGGCTTGCAGACTTCCACGAAGTCGTCGTACATGGCCGGGGGCACGGAGATGCCGGTGGCGCAGAGCGGGCCGCCGTCGCGGTTGAAGTAGTTGGAGATCTTGTCGAGCGGAACGGTCTTGTTCTCCACGAAGAACTTCGAGCCCAGCAGGCCGAACTCCTCGCCCGTCCAGATGCAGAAGAGCATCGTGCGTTTGGGCTTCGCGCCGGAAAGGGCCAGCAGGCGGGCGGCCTCCATGGTCACGGAGGTGCCGTTGCCGTCGTCGATGGCGCCGGTGCCGACGTCATAGGAATCGAGGTGGCCGCCGGCCAGCACGTATTCCTTCGGATACTTGCTGCCGCGCAGGATGCCGATCACGTTGTGGTATTTCACGGGTCCGCGGTAGAAGTGGTTGCGGATGTCGAATTCGAGCTGGAAGATGTCCTTGCGCTCGACCTTGGCCTTGATGACCTTGAACTGCGCCTCGTCGAGCAGGATGTCGCACACGTGCGGAAGGTTCTCCATCGTGATGTCGTAGCAGTTGGCCCGGTCGTACATCACCTGGAGAGGCACCTTGGCCGAGCGGATGAAGCCCGCCACGCCGGCCTCGACCATTTCCTGGTAGAAAGGCGCCGTGACCTGCTCTCCTTTGTATTCAATCAGTTCCTTGGGATTGTCGCGGTGCTCGAAGTTCCAGCGGCGGATCTCGTTGTTCTGACGGTCGATGTCCTCGCTCGCCTTGCGCACTTCAAGGCGCTTCTCGTTGGCCTTGGCCGACCAGTCGATGGCCATGCCGTTCGACTCGGCGTCGAGCAGCACCCAGGCACCCTTCATCACGCCCTTCATGCGGTCGAAGTCGCGCTGGGTCTTGGGCTCGAGAAGCACGATGCCGGCCTGCTTGCCGTGCGTGCCCGCCGTGTAGGAGGGCGTGCCGAAATGCAGCACCATGCCGTCTTCGCTGAGCATGCGCCCGGACCAGGGACCGCGGTTGAAGCCCACGTTGATCTGCCCGGCTTCCTGCACCATCACCTCCAGGCCCCATGACTCGAACTGTTCCTTGACCCAGGCTTCCGCTTCGGTCAGCGCAGCGGAACCGACGATGCGGCCGCCGATGACGTTGGCCAGGTGGTCGTCGTGCGCCATGGTCCGGTTGTCGGTGGTGCCGATTTCAATGATTTTCTTGACGGTCTTGTCCTGTGCGGAAAGGGACAAAGAAAAGCTGATCGCCACCAGGGCAGTCAGCATATACATCAGGGATTTTTTCATAGGGCAATTGCTTTTACCCTACAAAAGTAGCAAAAAAAACGGCTCGATGGAGCCCGGGGCTCAGAGGCGCTCGTAAACGAAGTCGTAGAGCGCTTCGAACGTGAGGATGTGGCTGACTTCCACGCCTTTGAGCTTGACGCCCGTCTGGGCTTCGATCAGCGCGATCAGGTCGACGAGGCTCAGGCTGTCGAGGTCGAGGGTCTCCTTGATGGGAGCGTCCAGGGCGAGTTTCTCCTCTTCGAGCTCGAATTCTTCCGCGATGGCGGGGCGCAGCTTATCGATGAGTTCTTGTTTATTCATGATACAGGATGTTTTTCAGTTGGGTGAATAAGGACGCCCGCTCTTCTTTCAGGGCCTGGGCGCGCCGGCCTGCTTTCAGGTAGCGGAAGTCGGCCCGCAGGCGCAGCGCCAGCCGGGTCCAGTACCACTCGAAGATGCAGAGCAGCGGCAGCGCGAAGCCATGGACCAGCGACCAGGCGCCCAGCCAGTGCCATCCCACCAGCACGGTGGCCAGGAAGCCCAGCGGGAGGATCAGCAGCACGTCGATGGGCAGGAGGAAGGTGCCCTCGAACATATTGTCTTCCATCTTGTGCGAGAAATGCTGCGGGATCACCCAGCACGGGACGGCGGGCCAGATGGAGAAGATGGCCAGCGGCAGGGTCAGCAGCAGGAGCAGGGCTTCGCCGATGACCGTGGCCAGGCCGGGCTTCTTCTCGAACTGCCTGTCTTCCAGGCCCAGCGACTGCAGGTTCTCGCGCAGCGCGCGAAGCTTTTCGAAGGGAATCTCGCTGGCGGACATCCGGTCGACAAGCTCCTTGTCGGCTTCCAGTTTCTCGGGCAGGCGCTCCGGATCCTTGCCCAGGGAGCGGGCGAAGTCCTGGCCGAACGCGCTGCGGCGCAGGTAGTCGATCTCGTCGTAGTGCTCCAGGTCCTGGACGTCGAGCATCAGCTCGCGGATCTGGGCCCGGACCAGCTCGTTGACCTGGCGCCAGGCGGTGCGGGGACGGGTCTGGTAGAGCTCGTAGTACGGCTTCAGGGAAATGGGCTTGCCGAAGCGCACGAGCATGTCGTTGCGGATGCCGTGGTATTTCGAATAGTGGTTGCAGGAGGGCAGGACAAAGATCTCTTTCTGGAAATTCTCCTGTGCGGCGGCCTCGAAGGCCATGCGCAGGTAGCCCTGTGCGAAGAATCCCAGCCAGTGGCGGGTCTGGTGCCCGGCTTCGGGATAGAGCAGGAGGGTATGTCCGGCGAGAATGTCTTTTTCCGACAGGCGGAAGGTCTCCTGGTTCTTGTCCAGCTGCTCTTCGCCCTGATACATCATCCGGAATGCGGGACGAAGCCCCACCCAGAGGATGAATTTGGTGAACAAAGGGTTGATCGTGAAGGCGTCGGCCCGGGCGATGAAGCGCATCTTCCGGTCGTTGACGGCCAGGAGAACGCCCAGTGCGTCGTTCAGGCAGTTCTGGTGATCCGATACCATGACCACGGGCGTCCCGTCGGCCGGAAGGTTCCCCACATCCAGACTGTAGTAGCGCCGGTAATAGAAGCCGTTGATCATCAGGCGGAAATACGCCTTGACCAGTTTATAGGGCAATGATATCTTTTCCTTCACTTCCTTTTGACAAAAAGTGCGGCAAAGATAATCAAAAAAATTCGTACCTCTATAAAGTAGTTTGATTGGCTCGAAATTTGTTGTATTTTTGCGCCTTCATACGTAGAAATCAAGCTGATAAAATGAGAAATATGACGAAAAAAACAGGACTGTTCGTGCTTGCCCTGCTCGTTGTTACGAGTGCATTCGCACAGGACGGTCCCGGCCGGATATCCTTTACGCTCGACGAAGCGCAGCAGTATGCGATCGAGCATAACCGCACGCTGGCCAACGCCTCGATCGATGTCCAGAAAGTCCAGGCGAGCAAGTGGCAGACCATCGCCGGCATGCTCCCGCAGATCACGGCGAGCGGATCCTATTCCAACATGATGGGGTATAAGATGGATCTCGGCCAGATGCAGCTCTCCATGCCGCCGTACGCCACCTTCAACCTCCAGACCTCCCTCGCGCTGAGCGGCGCGCAGATCGTGTCGCTGCAAGTGGCCGACATCTCCCGCAAGATGGCCGACATCACGGTGCAGAAGACCGAGCAGGAGATCGCCGAGCAGGTGGAGACCCTCTACTTCTCCGCGCTGGTGACGGAAGAGACCGTCCAATTGCTCGAGGAGAACCTCGCCAGCATGATTAAGCTTTGCAAAATCACCCAGAACTCCGTGGACGTGGGCGTGGCCGAGCAGACCGATGCCGACCAGCTGAAGGTGCAGGCCGCCTCGATGGAAAGTTCCATCAACACGACCCGCCGCGCCCTCGAAATGGTGTACAATACGATGCGGGTCCAGCTCTGCCTCGACGATGACACCGAGATCGTCCTGACCGAAAACATCGACGACCTGCTCAGCACCCAGCGCAGCGAAGCCCTGCTGAACGAGGTGTTCGACATCGACCGGAACTACGATTTCCAACTCCTGAAGCAGAACACCGAGCTGGCCCGCAAGCAGATCGCCCTGACGGGCTGGTCGAACGGGCCGACGTTCAGCGTGTACCACCAATACAACGGCCGTCACAATTTCAGCAACGAGCCGACCATGAACATGACGCCGCCGAACATGATCGGCGCCCAGCTCAACATTCCGATCTTCACCTCCGGCAAGATGAGCGCCGCCATGAAGGACGCGCGCCTCTCCTACAAGAAGCAGCTCAACCAGCTGGAAGACACGGAACTGGCCCTTCGCGTCCAGCACCATCAGCTGGTCTATAACCTGCGCAGCGCCCTCGAAAAGTACGACATCCAGAAGCAGAACGTGGAAGTGGCGCAGCGCGTGTTCGACAACATCGCCAAGAAATACGAGTACGGCGTGTCCTCGAGCCTCGACGTGACCAACGCGGGCACCAACCTCATCACGGCGCAGAGCAACTATGTGCAGGCCCTGCTCGAGATCGTCGAAGCCCAGCTGGCCCTTGAACAACTGTTGAATAAATAGAAAGAATCCATATGAAAAGAAGCAATCTCTCCCTTCTGTCCATCGCGCTCCTGCTGGCAGCCTTTGTGACAGCTTCCTGCGGCGACAAGCAGGCTCAGCAGCAGCTTGAACAGCGCACCGAACTGGTCGAGACGACCACGCTGGCCCTGTCCGACATCTCGCGCGAGCTCGAGTTCTCCACCACGCTGGAGGGCTGGCAGACGCTCAACGTCTCGCCTTCCATCACCGGCAAGATCGAGCACATCTACACCGAAGTCGGCACGAACGTCAGCGCCGGCACGATGCTCGTCCGGATGGACCAGAACCAATACAACACCACCAAGCTGACCTACGCCAACCTGGGCGTCGACATGCAGCGCATGGAATCGCTCCGCGAGAGCGGCGCCGTGTCCCAGCAGGTCTACGACCAGACCAAGCTGAGCTACGACCAGACCCGGGAGTCGCTGGAATTCCTGGAGAGGAACACCTTCGTGAAGGCTCCCTTCGCGGGCGTGATCTCGGCGAAGAACTATGAGGACGGCGAGCTCTACAGCGGCCAGCCCATCCTCGTGCTGACGCAGCTCCATACGCTGAAGGCCCTGATCGCCATTCCCGAGAACTACTACCCGAACGTGAAGAAGGGCATGCAGGTCAGCATCCAGTCGGATGTGTACCCCGGACAGGTCTTCCCCGCCACGATCGACGTGGTCTATCCGACCGTCGATCCGGCTTCCCACACCTTCCAGGCGAAGCTGCGGATTCCGAACGGCTCGCTGAAGCTGCGCCCGGGCATGTACGTGAAGACGCACATGTCGATGGGCATGGCCCGCGCCCTCGTGGTGCCCTACCAGTCCGTACTGAAACTCACCGGCTCGAACGACCGCTATGTCTTCCTCGATGAAGGCGGCGTGGCCAAGCGCGTGTTCGTGAAGCTGGGACAGCGTTTCGACGAGAATATCGAACTCATCAGCGACGAAATCCATGAAGGCGACCGTCTTGTGACGGTGGGCCAGGCCAAGCTGGTGGACGGCGTGAAGTTGAACGTAACCAAGGAGAACTAAGCGATGAGCATCTACAAGTCAGCGATTGAAAAACCGGTCACCACGGCGCTGATCTTTGTGGCGGTCATCGTCATCGGCCTGTTCTCGCTCCTGCGACTGCCGATCGACCAGTTCCCGGAGATGAATCCGCCGTACATCACGGTGATGACCACCTACGCCGGGGCTTCCGCCAGTGAGATCGAAACCAATGTGACCAAGATCATCGAGAACAGCCTGACCTCGGTCGACGGCCTGAAGGAGCTGACCTCCTCCTCGCGCGACAACATGTCGGTGGTTTCCCTGGAAATGGAGTGGGGAGCGGACCTCGACGAGGCGGCCAACGACATCCGATCGTACATAGACATGGTCAAGAGCAACCTGCCTGACGGTTGCTCGAACCCCGTGATGTTCAAGCTCAATTCGAGCCTGATGCCGATCATCCAGTATTCCGTGATGGCCCGCGAAAGCTATCCCGGCCTGGAGAAGATCATGAACGACGAGGTCATCCCGCAGCTCAACCGCATCAACGGCATCGGCTCCGTGTCGGTGTCCGGCGCCCCGGACCGCTACGTCTACATCGACATCGACCAGGCGAAGCTGGACGGCTACAACCTGACCGTCGAGCAGGTGGCCAACGCCATCAGCGTCAACAACCTGAACCTCTCGAGCGGTACGGTGAAGATGGACAAGGAGCAGTACCAGATGCAGGTGCGCGGCGAGTATGCGCAGAGCGCCGACATCGCCGACATCGTGGTCTACACCACGGCGCTCGGCCAGAAGGTGTTCGTGCGTGACCTGGCCGCCGTCCGCGATACCATCAAGGACCTTTCGCTCGACGAGAAGGTGGACGGCAAGGACGCCGTCCGCCTCATCGTGGCCAAGAAGTCCGGTTCCAACACCGTGCAGGTCTGCCAGGACGTGCGGAAAGAACTGGCCAAGCTCGAGAAGACCCTGCCCGCGGACGTGGAGATCAAGATGATCTACGACTCCTCGGAAGAAATTGAAAACGCCATCGGCTCCCTGGAAGAATCCATCCTCTACGCACTGCTCTTCGTGGTGCTGGTGGTCTTCTTCTTCCTGGGCAAGTGGCGCGCGACGCTGATCATCGGCATCACCATCCCGATCGCCCTGATCGTGGCCTTCATCTACCTGCTGGTGGTCGACAGTTCGCTCAACATCATCTCCCTGTCCGCCTTGACGGTGGCTATCGGTATGGTGGTGGACGACGCCATCGTGGTGCTGGAGAACATCTCCAAGCACATCGACCGCGGCTCCTCGCCGCACGAGGCGGCCATCTATGCGACCAACGAGGTGTGGACCTCCGTGATCGCCACGACGCTCGTGATCGCGGCCGTGTTCATCCCCCTGACCATGCTCAGCGGCATGGCCGGCATCCTCTTCAAGGAACTCGGCTGGATCGTGACCATCGTGGTGTCGACCTCGACCCTGGCAGCCATCTCCCTGATCCCTATGCTCTGCTCGAAGCTGTTGAAAGCCAATAAGGTGGTCATCGACGAAAAGGGCCACATCGTGGAAACGAAGAGCAGCCACGGCTGGTACGACCGCACCGTGGTGGCCTTCCTCGACAAGGTGGACAAGGCCTATGCGAAGCTGCTGCACTGGTGCCTGAACCACAAGCTGGTGACCATTGTGATCGCCGTGGCCTTCTTCGCCGTTTCCATCCTCCCGATGGTAATGGGCAAGATCGGCACCGACTTCATGCAGACCAGCGACAACGGCCGCCTCAGCGTGACCGTGGAGCTGCAGCCCGGTACCCGCGTCGAGCAGTCGGCCGCCCTGGCCCGCGTGCTCGAAGCCCGCATCCAGGAACTGGTGCCGGAGGTCAAGCGCATCTCCACTTCCACCGGCTCCAACGACGACAGCAACATCAGCGTCATCTTCTCTTCGACGACCAACTACAAGATCTCGATGACGGTGGTCTGCAACAAGAAATACGAGCGCAATCGCAGCATCGACGAGATCGCCGAGGTCATCCGCCAGGAGCTTGCGCAGTATCCTGAAATCATCGAATACCAGTGCATGGCCTCCGGCGGCATGGGTATGGGCGGCGGCTCGACGGTCGACGTGGAAATCTACGGCTACGACTTCGACGAGACGAGCGCGTATGCCGAGGAAGTGCGCCAGGCCATCGTCAACAACGTGCCGGGCGCCCGTAACGTGCGCGTCACCCGCGACAAGGACCGTCCGGAACTGAAACTGGTCGTCGACAAGGAGAAAGCCGCCCTGCACGGCCTGACCACCGCCACCGTCGCGCAGTACGTGCGCAACCGCGTGGCCGGTTACACGGCGGGCTTCCTGAAGGAAGACGGCGACGAATACAACATCGTGGTCCGGCTCAAGGAAGAGGACCGCAACTCGCTGAGCGACATCCAGGACCTCTCCATCCCGACCGCGACGGGCGCCCGCATCAAACTGAGCGAGATCGCCACGATCGAGGAGTACTGGGCGCCGCAGACCATCGACCGCAAGAGCCGCCAGCGCTATGTCCGCGTGACGGCCCTGCCGTACAAGACCTCCCTGGGCGAACTTGCCCAGCAGATCCAGGCGCAGCTCGACGTGGTCACGCCGCCCTCGGGCATCTCCGTGGTGCTGGCGGGCGACTACGAGGAACAGCAGAAGACCTTCAAGGACATCATCATGCTGGGCCTGCTCATCATCATGCTCGTCTACATCGTGATGGCCTCGCAGTTCGAGAGCCTCGGCAAGCCCGCGGTGATCCTGCTGGCCATCCCGTTCGCCCTCTCGGGCGTGGTGCTGGCCCTCTGGGTCACGGGCACCTCGCTCGACATGATCGGCGCGCTGGGCATCGTGATGCTGATCGGTATCGTGGTGAAGAACGGTATCGTGCTGGTGGACTACACCAACCTGATGCGCGACCGCGGCTACCGGCTCAACGACGCCATCGCCATGTCGGGCGCTTCGCGTCTGCGCCCGGTGCTCATGACGGCCTTCACGACCCTGCTCGGTATGCTCCCGATGGCCCTGAGCCGCGGCGAGGGTTCCGAGATGTGGCATCCGCTGGGCATCGTGGTGATCGGCGGCCTGCTGGTGTCGACCTTCATCACCCTGATCATCGTGCCGGTGGTCTATGGCCTGATCTCCCGCAGCGGCGAGCGCGACAAGGAGACCAAGCAGCGCAAAGAGTTTATCTTCATGAAATTGAACCCTGACGAGGAGGAAGCAAGATGAAAAGTGTCATGATCGTATTCAACCAGGCCTTCACCACGCGCGTGGAGTACATGCTGGAAGAACTGGGCATCCGCGGATTTACCTTTTTCGAGCAGGTGCAGGGCCGCGGGTCCGTGGACGGCGAGCCGCACCGGGGCACCCACACCTGGCCCGAAATGAATTCGGCCGTCATCACGGTCGTCCCCGACGAGAAGGTGGCCGACCTGCTGCTGACGGTACGCAAGCTCGACGCCCGCAACAAGTCGGTGGGCGTGCGCGCCTTCGTATGGAATATCGAACAGAGCGTCTGACATTCCGAAAAAATATGTAACTTTACCAAGATTTCATCTAAATAGACAAGAAGAATATGGCACAAGCATTAACTGATTCCAATTTCGCCGAGATCGTCGAACAGGGCTCCCTGCCCGTGCTCGTGGATTTCTGGGCCACCTGGTGCGGTCCCTGCCGCATGCTTTCTCCCGTGGTCGACAAACTGGCCGAGAAATACGAAGGCAAGATGAACGTGGTCAAATGCAATGTGGACGACAGCGTCGACATCCCCATGAAGTTCGGCATCCGCAACATCCCCACGCTGCTGTTCTTCAAGAACGGCGAACTGGTCGACCGCCTGGTGGGCGCCGTCCCGCAGGCCGAGATCGAGAAGAAAATCGAAGCAATTATCTAAAACGAAAACCGATATGAAAAAACTTTCTCTGCTGCTCGTCAGCATTCTCTGCCTGGGTGTCCTGACCGCAGGTGCACAGGGTGTGATCGTCAAGGCCGGTTACAACTACTCCAGCGACGCCAAAGTGACCGTCAAGGATATGAAGACGGGCCGCAGCGGCTGGCATGCCGGCATCGGCTTCCAGACCGAACCCAACCATGGCTTCTCCTTCCAGCCGGAACTGGTCTACAAGGTTTCCGGCCTGAAATTCTCGGATGGCGCCGACCTTCGCCTGTCTGCACTGGAGCTTCCCCTGAATGTGCAGTGGGGTCCCGATTTGCTGATCTGCCGTCCGTTCGTTTTCGGCGGTCCCTTCGTGGGCTATCGTTTCAAACCGAGTGGAAAGGATCTCACCGAAGCGGAAGTCAAGGCCCTGAAGAATTTTGAATGGGGCGTGGGTGCCGGCCTCGGCATCAATGTCTGGAGACTCCAGGTCGCCGGCAAGTTCAACTGGAACTTCGGTTCGTTCGCCGACATCACGAGCGCGCAGCAGGCGCTGTCCCATTTCGACAATATCTCCGGGCATATCCGCACCTTCGAGATTTCCGTCGCCCTCAGATTCTAGGACCTTGTACAAGGAAGTCCAACAGTTTCTGGGCCCGGCCTGGAAGGATTTCCAGCGCTGCTTCGCCGACAGTCTCCAGACGGACATCCCGCTGCTCGGGAAGGTGAACCGCTTCATCCTGGAGCACGGAGGCAAGAAGTTGCGTCCTACTTTTACGCTGCTCATCGCACAGGCCCTCGGGGCTCCGTGCGATGAGCGCGTTGTTTCCTGTGCCGCGGCTTCCGAGCTGCTGCACACGGCCACGCTCCTGCACGACGACGTGGCCGACGACGCCCTGACCCGCCGGGGCGTTCCCACCGTGACGGCCCTCTACTCGCCGTCCACCGCCGTGTTGATCGGGGATTTCTGGCTCTCCCGCGCCATGGACCTGATCATCGACCATCCCGACAAGCGGGTGCTGCATGCTTTCTCGAAGTGCCTCTGCGACCTGGCCCGCGGCGAAATGCTGCAGCTCGAGCGCGCCGAAAAAGGGGATACGACGGAAGAAGACTACCGCCAGATCATCTACTGCAAGACCAGCTCGCTCTTCGAGGCGGCCATGGTCAGCGCCGCGCACAGCGCCGAAGCCGGCGAAGCGGAAACGGCCGCCTGCCGCGACTATGCCTGCCACATCGGCCAGGCCTTCCAGATGATGGACGACATCCTCGACTATTCGCCGGAACTGTCCATCGGCAAGCCCTCCGGGCAGGACATCATGGAAAAGAAAGTGACCCTGCCGCTGCTCTGCCTCTTCCGCAAGCTCACGCCGTCCGCCGAGCGCCGCCTCCGCCGGCGCCTGAAAAAACCCGATGCCGCCCTGGTCGAGGAGATCTTCTCGCTCGTGCGGCAATACGACGCGCTGTCCGACGCGCGCCGCGTCCTGGAGGAGGAGATCCGCCGGGCCGTCGAAGCCCTCGCGCCGCTTCCGGCGTCCGAGGCAAAAAGCTATTTGGAAAAAATGGCCGGACTGATGGCCGTCAGGACCGCGTAAGGGTCTTGTAGGTCTGTTCGTACGGTTCCTGGTCCCACTCGGGTTCGACCAGGGCTGCCGTGCTGTCGAGCCGGAAAGCCAGGTAGGTGATGGGGATGCCTTGCGCCAGGAAATTCTTTTCGTAGAAGGTCTGGATGCTGAGCAGCTCGTCCGCGCGCCCCGTGCCGTAGATGTCCTCGTTGTGCTCGAGCACGGTCAGGCCGTTGCAGCGCGCCGTCTCGAGGGTGAAGTGGTGCAGCAGGCGGCTGTCGGTCTTCAGGTGGATGGTGCCGCCCGATGCGAGCATGCGCCGGTAGCTTTCGAGGAAGCGGGGGTGGGTGAGGCGCTTGCGCGGCTTGCGCTCCTGCGGGTCCGCGAAGGTGATCCAGATCTCGTCGATCTCGCCGGGGCCGAAGAGCGACTCGATGAACTCGATGCGCGTGCGGATGAAGGCCACGTTGCCCAGCTGGTTGAGGGTGGCGTACTTGGCGCCTTTCCAGAGCCGCGCGCCCTTGATGTCGATGCCGATATAGTTCTTGTCGGGAAAGCGTTCCGCCAGGGCGATGGTGTATTCTCCCTTGCCGCACCCCAGCTCGAGGACGATGGGGTGGTCGTTGTGGAACATGTCGGATTTCCAATGCCCCTTCAGGGGATGGTCGCGCCCGAGCAGTTCTTCGGTGGCGGGCTGCACCAGGCAGGAGAAGGTCTCGTTCTCCCGGAATTTTCTGAGTTTACCTTTTCCCATCGTTCCGTGTTTCTTCGTTCAGTGAATAGGAGAAGCCCAGGCCGTAGATGGCCTTGGCCAGGGCCGGGTCTGCGGGCTGGATGAGGAAGCTCCAGCTGCCGCCGCCGGGCGAAAAGTCGCGCCAGCGCCAGCTGCAGTCGGCTACCGAGCCGCTGCCCAGGACCGTCCGGACGTCCGGCCCTTCCAGCGGCAGGGACAGGCGCTCGATGGTGCTGGTGCCGTCCGGGGCCACGGTGCGGATGTCGAGTTCGAGGGTGCCGTCGGGGAACTGGCTGGCGACCAGGCGCGCCGCAAGGTCCAGCGCGTAGCTGGCCGTGCTGTCGTCGAAGGTGGCGTCGAAGCGGTAGACGCCGCCTTCGCTGCGGGCGCTCCAGGCCGATACGATGTGGGAATCGCCCGTGGGCTTGCTGCAGGCGCCGGCTGCCAGCAGCGCGACGAGCAGCAGGACAGGCAGCTGTCTACGCCTGTTTCCCATGGTTGCCGTCGTTGCCGCGGTGGGGCCGATTGTCGCGCCGCCGCTCGCCGCCGCCGTTGTTCCGGTTGCCGTTGTTGCGGCCGCCGCGCCGGCGGTTGTTGCCTCCCTTGCGCTTCTTCTGCTCGTCGAAGCGCGTGATGCTGTCGTCGCCCACGGCGCTGATGAATTCGCTCTTGACGGACGGGCCGCTGTCCTGCAGCGAGGCGGGCTTGTTGCCCTGCCGGTTCTCCGCCAGGATCTCGCGGACGCGGCTGGCGGGGATGGGGTAGAGGTTCGCCAGGCTGCCCTGCTCGTAGGAGAAGTACATGATGCCGCGCAGGATGTCAGTCTTCATGAGCCAGGCCGGGCCGTCCTCGAGCTCGATGGGACCGCGCACGTCGGGCAGCTGCTTCTGGGCGTCCACATAGGTCGAGGCCTCGTAGTTGATGCAGCATTTGAGCTTGCTGCACTGGCCGGCCAGTTTCTGCGGATTGAGCGAGAGGTCCTGGCAGCGGGCTGCCTGCGTGGTGATCGACTGGAAGTCCGACATGTAGTTGGAGCAGCAGAGGGCGCGGCCGCAGACGCCGAGGCCGCCGATCAGGCCGGCCTCCTGGCGGGCGCCGATCTGCTTCATTTCCACGCGGATGTGGAATTCTTCGGCGAAGTCCTTGATGAGCTGGCGGAAGTCCACGCGCTCGTCGGCGATGTAGTAGAAGATGGCCTTGGTGCCGTCGCCCTGGAACTCCACGTCGCCGATCTTCATGTCGAGGCCGAGGCGGGCGGCCAGCTGGCGGGCGCGGATCATGGTCTTCTGCTCGCGGGAGATGGCTTCCTGCCAGCGCTCGATGTCGAGGATCTTGGCTTTGCGGTAGATGCGGCGGAACTCGTAGGTGGCGGGGTCGATGCGGTGGCGGGCCAGCTGCTCGAGGACCACCGGCCCTTCGAGCGTGACGATGCCCAGGTCGTGTCCGTTCTGGGCCTCCACCACCACCAGGTCGCCCGCCTTGATGATCTGGCCCGAGGTGTTGCGGAAGAACACTTTGCGGGTGTTCTTGAAGCGCACCTCGTAGAGATCGCTGTAGCGGTTCTGGTGGATGCCGTCCATCCAGTCGTAACTGCTGAGCTTGCAGCAGCGGATGTTGTAGCGCACCTTCAGTTCGCCCATGGGCGTGCGCTCCACTTCGCAGCCGCGGGAGCAGTCATATTGCGTGGTTCCTTTTTCTTTGGGGATGATTTCTTCCATGTGGCTATAAAGCTAGTAAGAGACGGTTGCTCAGGTCGCAGAAGGTCAGCTTCGCGTTGACGTTGCTCCCCACGGCGGAGAGCGCCGCGTCGAGGGCGTTGAAGGCCTTCTCGTAGAAGCTGGGCTTGATGCGTGCGGCAAAGCCGCGGATGGTGGCCTCTTCCTCTTCGGAAAGATCGGCCAGGCTGTCCAGCCCGCTGGCAACCAGGTATATTTTGCGAATGTATTGTTCCATGTACAGGCACCATTCCCGCTGCTTCTCGCGCCCCAGGTCGGCGAGCATTTCCCACTGGAGGAAGGTGTCGATGATGCGTTTGGCCAGGCCGGCTTCGAGCAGCGACTTGGCGATCTCGCGGTATTCGGCGTTGTCGCTGTCGCGGCCTGCGGCGGTACGCCGGCGCTCTTCGCGGCTGAGGGGCTTCAGGGCGATGGCCTGGCAGCGGGAGCGGATGGTGGGCAGCAGCCGTTCGGGCTGGTGCGTCACCAGCAGGAAAAGGGTGCCGGCCGGCGGTTCCTCGAGCAGTTTCAGCAGCTTGTTGGCCGCGTCGAGGTTCATCTTTTCCGGCAGGTAGATGATCATGGTCTTCCAGAGGCCCTCGGCCGCCCGCAGCGACAGTTTCTCGAAGATGCGCCGCGACTCGTGCACGCTGATCAGGCCGCTCTTGTTCTCGATGCCGATGGCATCGTAGAGCTCCTGCTCGGTGAAGTAGGGATTGGCCAGCGCCAGCTCGCGGAAGGCGGGGAGGAAGTAGTCCGACACGGGCGCTTTCTTCTCGCTCTCGCTCAGCTGGGTGGCGCTGCTAACCGGAAACACGAAGTGCAGGTCGGGGTGGATGAGTTTCTGGTACTTGTGGCACGAAGGGCAGGTGCCGCAGGCGTCGTCTTCGCCGGGCTCGCGGCAGTTGACGAACTGTGCCAGCGCCAGGGCGAAAGCGAAGCCGCCTCCGCCGCTCTCTTCCACGAAGAGGATGGCATGCCCCAGCCGCTGGCCGCGGACCATCCGCACCAGCTGCTGCTTGAGCTCCTCATTCCCGATGATTTCCGAAAAGCGCATAATCTCCCAAAGATACGCATTTTTTCGCAGATGCGGCAATTTCTTCGAATGAAGAATATTTCGTATCTTTACCAAAATATCGCGCCATGAGAATGAAAACGCTCTTCCACACCCTGGCCCTCGCAGCGGCCTGCACGCTGCTGACCGCCTGCCCGCAACCCGAACCCGAACCCACTCCGGTGCCGAAACCCGACGAAACGGTTTCCCTGGGGCAGACCACGCTCATCGACGGGCAAAGCCTGTTGGACGAGAGTCTGAAGCCGTACGTGGGCCAGCAGGCCGACGGCTCGCTCGCGTTCCGCTGCACGGGCGCGCCTTTCACGCTGGCGTTCGATATTCTGAAAGATTATGACGGCGCGAAGCCGTTCTCCCGCTACTGCAATTACCAGATCGGCTACGACTTCGTCCTGGGCAGCAAGCCGGCCGTGCCGGCCGAAGCGCCGGAAGAGCTCGACCTGTCTTCGGTCCTGCCGCCGGTCAAAGAGCTGGACTACCGTTCGAAAGGCATGACGATCTATTTGTCGGGCCTGCCGGAAGAAGTCATCGCCCTGGAAGACATCCAGTTGTCGGAGAGTTCGCGCTTCGACGTCACGCTTTCCGTGCCGGATCCCTTCTTCACCGAAGGCTCCATCATTCCGGAATTCTCGGTCGACATGCGTGCCTTCTTCAACAGTCCTGAAGCCAACGACGGCATCCTCAGTTTCGATGCGCCGCTGACCGCCGAGAACGGCTACAAGGCGCATAAGATCTTCCACCTTGACGGCGTGCCCTTCGACCCGGACAACTTCGATCCGGAACGCCACAACCTCAAGCTCGACGCCCGCGTGGGCCTGGGCGGACGGGTCCGGTTCGAGGGTCTCAAGACCACGAAGACCCGCCTGGCCGCCGCCCCGTCCAACCTGCTGGTCAACGTGACCGTCGTGCTGCTCGACGTGAACTGCAAGGCCGTCACGGGCCGCTTCTCCTATCAGACGAAAGCCGTCACCGGGACCTTGAACCTGCCCGCCGCCCTGGCCGCCATGGAACTCGATCCCACTGGTTCCGCGGTCCAGCTCGACATGACGTCCAACCTGTCGGTACCCGCCCGGGCGCTGGTCGACCTGAACTCGCGCCGGAACCGCCGCAACGTCGGCTCGGTCACGGGCCTGAGCATGCCGCTGGCCGTCGCCACGCCCGGTTCCACCACCACGTCCGTGTTCAAGCTCCAGGAAGCTGCAGACCTCTCGCCCCTGTTCGCCCGCATGCCCGACGAGTTCCAGTTCAATACCGCCGCCGCCACGCTGGAAGACAAGAGCTGCACCGTGCTGCTGGGGCAGGACAACCAGGTGGAGCTGACGCCCGAAGCGCTGATTCCTTTCGTGCCGGGCAGTAAGTTCGACCTGAGCCTGGCCGATACCCTGGCCGTGCAGGCGAAAGTCGGCGCGGCCCTCAAGGAGCAGTCGCTCGAACTGCACGGCGAACTGGTCAATACGCTGCCGTTCGACGTCGACATGGCGCTCACGCTGATCGACGACAACGGCCGCGCCATCTCGCGCCCCGTGACCCAGTCGTTCGCGGCCGGCACGACGACTACGATCAATCAGGCGGTCCACGCCGCCACGACGGCTACCGACGGTCTCTCGAAGGCCGTGGTCAGCTACCGCCTGCACGGTCTCGCGACGCCGCAGGCGATCAAGGCCTCCGACAAGCTGCAGGCCTCGCTCAATATCGTGATTCCGGGAGACAGATAGTCCGGACGACTATCCTTTGTTTTCTTCCTCGGCGCGGTCGAGGATCATCTGGGCGGTCTCGAGGTCTTCCTCGTTGACCATCAGCTGGACCCCGTGGCGTCCCAGGGTGATGCCCGGGTAGGGACTGTTGGCATTCATGATGACGGCCTGGATGCCTTCGCTTTCGAGCAGACCCTTGGCGATCTGGGCCTCGTATTCGAGATTGAATTCAGCGGCGATTTTCATGGCGGTATCAGATTAAGCTTCTTCTTGTTCTCGGCTCTCCTGGCGGATGCGGTGGTTCAGCAGGCTGAGGATGCGCAGCAGGTCCTTGCGGTAGCCTTCGACGATCACGGGATTGTCGGCGGTGTGGAAGGTGATGCGGTCTTCATACATGCGGGTCAGGCGCGCATAGGCGCTGCGCTTGACGTAGCTCACGCTGTCGGCCTCTTTCTTTTCCGGCACATAGTCCAGCTGCGCCATCACCTCGTCGACCATTTCGGCATAGTTTGTGAACGGGCCGTTGAGGTACAGTTCTTTTTTCTGGAAGCTGAGGTAGGGGTAGATGGCGGAGATGGCCACGAAGAACAGCGCGATCTTGGGCAGCGAGCCTTCCTTGAAGAGGTCCGCGAACGTCAGGCCGGCGGCTTTCTGGCTGGAGAAGAGGTAGATGATGCCCACCATCAGGAAAAAGATGATGGCGAAGTAGAGCAGGTATTTGAGGGAGCGGATCAGGTATCTCATACGGATTTGGATTGGTTATCTATACAAAAATATATATTTTTGCACAAACTTAAGAAAAAAGTACAGCGATGGAAGAACTTGATGAAGAGATGATCCAGTTTGAAAAAGATCATCCGAGCAAAAAAAGTGACAATGGCGGCGCCAGCAATTCGATGCGCACGGCAGCCATCGCCCTCGGCGCGATCGCCGCGGTCCTGCTGGTCATCCTGGGCGTGATGATGGTCAAGAAGAACGCCCTGGTGAAGGACCTCAATATCGACAAGCAGAACCTGACGAACGAACTGATCGCCCTCCAAGGGGACTACGAAGCCCTGAGCACGAACAACGCCGCGCTCAACGACTCCCTCAACGTCGAAAAAGTCAAAGTGGAACAGCTGATCGAGCGGCTTCAGAAGACCGAAGCCACCAACCGGGCCAAGATCCGCCAGTATGAGCAGGAACTAGGCACGCTGCGTTCCATCATGAAGGGATACATCCGGCAGATCGACTCGCTCAATACCCTGAACACCTCCCTGCGGAACGAGGCGTCCGCTGCCCGCCGCGAGGCCCAGGAGAGCAAGCGCCAGTACGAAGACCTGCGCAGCACCACCGACGAGCTCTCGAAGCTGGCTTCGGCCGGCGCCGTGGTGAAGGGCCGTGGCTTCAACCTGGTGGCCATCAACGAGTCGAACAAGGTCACCGACCGCAGCAGCCGCGCCCGCAAGCTCCGCGCCTGCATGAGCCTGATCGAAAACAGCATCGCCGAGCGTGGCTGGCGCACCGTCTACATCCGCGTCAAGGGTCCCGACGACATCCTGATGACCGACGACACGGGTAAGGTCTTTGTCTGCAACGGCGAACAGATGATCTACTCGGCGCTCCGCGAAGTGGACTACCAGGGCGAGGAAGTGGAGATCTGCATCTATTTCGCCTCTTCGGAGAATTTTGCGAAAGGCAAGTACACGGTTGAATTCTACACCGACGAGACCAAGCTCGGCACGGCTGAGATGATCCTGAAATAAGCCCTATGCCGGGGCTGTACGTCCACTTCCCCTTTTGCGCGTCGAAGTGCAGCTACTGCGACTTTTATGCGCGCGTGAGGCGAGACTGGAATCCCTACGTGGAAGCCCTGCTGCAAGAGATCCGCGACCGCGCGGCGACTCTGAGCGTCCCCCCGACGACACTGTATTTCGGCGGGGGGACGCCTTCTTTGCTGCCCCCGGCGCTGCTGGCGCGGGTGGCGGATGCCATTTGCGATGCTTTTTGTGTGACACTTCCGTCATGCCCGGCTTCGACCGGGCATCTCATCACCGAATTTACGGTGGAAGTCAATCCCGACGACGTGCGGCCGGCGCTGGCCGACGCGCTGCGGGCGATGGGGGTCAACCGGGTGAGCATGGGCGTGCAGTCGTTCCACGACGCGCAGCTGCGCTGGATGCGGCGGCGGCACACGGCCGCGCAGGCCGAGGCGGCCTGTGCGACGCTGCGCCGCGCCGGCTTCGACAATCTGTCGCTCGACCTGATCTTCGGTTTTGTGGGCCTGTCCGACGCCGACTGGCTCGTGTCGGTCGACAGGGCGCTGGCCCTGCAGCCCGAACACATTTCCTGCTACCAGATGATGGGCCGCTGGGCCGACGGCGAAGAAGAGCGCTGCCGCCGGCAGTATGTCCTGCTGCAGGAGCGCCTGTCCGCCGCCGGCTTCGAGCAGTATGAGATCTCGAACTATGCCCGTCCGGGCTTTGCCTCGCGCCACAACAGCGCCTACTGGTCGCGCGAACCCTACCTGGGTTTCGGCGCCGGTGCGCACTCCTTCGACGGCGACCGCCGGCGCAGCTGGAACACGCCGGACATCGACGCCTATGTCGGGAAGAGGCCTGGCGGCAGCGAGACGCTTTCCGACCGGGAGGTGCTGGAGGAGAAACTGATGCTGGGCCTCCGGACCGTCCGCGGCCTGTCCCTCGCCTCGCTGAGCGACGCGGAGCGCGCCGCGCTCAAAAAAACGACCCTGGAGGAACTCTCCAGGGCCGGTAAACTCGTCGTTTCCGACAATTATATCCGGATTCCGAAAGAAGAACTCTTCGTTTCGGACTGGATCATCAGCCAAGTATTCCCGGGAAATTCGGAACCAGGCCGCAGTAGCCGTTAGCCTTGCAGAAAGCGTAGATGGCCACGACGGCGAAGCCCAGCATCAGCAGCGTCACATAGGCGATGGTGATCACTTTCCAGCGTTTCATCCAGATGTTGTTGTTCCAGCCGACGGTCTGGAGTGCGCTCCAGAAACCGTGGGTGAGGTGGAACCAGACCACGAAGAACCAGGCCAGGTAGAGGCAGGTGAGCCACCAGCGGCCGAAAGTGACTTCCATCAGCATGTAAGGGTCACCCTCTTCGCCGCCGAGCCAGTTCTGCAGCTGCATCTTGGCCCAGAAGTCGGTGAGGTGGAGAATCAGGCAAAGCAGAACCACCAGACCCAGCACGAACATGTTGCGCGAAGACCAGGAATCGGTTCTGGCCTTGTTGGACACTTCGTAGCGCTGCTCGCCGCGGGCACGGCGGTTGCCGATGGTCAGGATGACGGCATAGGCCACGTGCACGATGAAACCGGCGGCCAGGATGGGAACGACCACGTTGACCCAGCCCATGCTCAGGATCTCGCAGATGGTGCCGTAGACCACGCTGTCCGGATCGAATACGTAGGTCAGGTTCATCACCATGTGGAAGGTAAGGAACAGGATGAGGAAGAGACCGCTGATGCTCATCAGCAGCTTCTTTCCGATGGATGACTTGAATATGCTTGCCATAGTTTGCGTTTATTATTATTTCGTTTTATCCAGGCGTTAATTATGCAAAGATAATCCGAAACTTGATAAAATCATAATAATTGGCTACTTTTGTTGTATGAAATACCGTAGAATTCTCCTCAAACTGAGTGGCGAGGCCATCGGCGGCCCGGATGGCGTCGGCCTCAACGAGCATGTCATGGCAGCCTACGCCCGGCAGATCGCCGCGGTGGTCAAGCAGGGTGCCCAAGTAGCCATCGTCATCGGTGGCGGCAACATCTTCCGCGGCCTGAGCGGCACGCAGCGCGGCTTCGACCGCGTCCGGGGCGACCAGATGGGCATGCTGGCCACGGTCATCAACAGCATCGGCCTTTCCCTCTCCCTGCGCAACGCCGGCCTGAAGGCGGAGGTCTTCACCTCCACCCCGATGCGTCCCATGGCCAAGTACTACATGCGCGACGAAGTCAACGAATACCTCGAAAACGGGGGCGTGGCCCTGATCGCCGGCGGCACCGGCAATCCCTTCTTCACCACCGACTCCGCCGCCGCCCTGCGCGCCTGCGAGCTCCGTTGCGACGCCCTGCTCAAAGGCACGAAAGTTGATGGCGTGTACGACGCCGATCCCGTGAAGCATCCCGAAGCCAAACGCTACGAGACACTTACCTTCGACAAGGCGATTGCCGACAACCTCAAGGTGATGGACCAGACGGCCTTCACCCTTTGCAAGGAAAACGACATGCCGATCATCGTCTTCAACATGAATGACGAAGGAACGCTCGAGAAAGTGGTGGCCGGCAACGGACGCTGCACCGTGCTCAGCAACAAATAAATGACTAGCGATATGATTGAAAAGGCTAAAACCGTGATCGACGCCGCGAAGGACAAGATGCTGAGCGCCGTCACCTATTTGGACGAAGACCTCAAAACCTACCGGGCCGGCAAGGCCAACCCGGCGGTCTTCAACAGTGTCGTGGTCAACTATTACGGGACCATGACCCCCATCCCGCAAGTGGCCAGCATCAGCACGCCCGATGCCAAGACCATGCTCATCCAGCCGTGGGACCGCAACCTCATCCACCCCGTGGAGAAGGCCATCATGGACGCCAACCTGGGCTTCACGCCCCAGAACAACGGCGAAGTGATCCGCATCAACATCCCGGCCCTCACCGAGGAGCGCCGCAAGGAGTTGGTGAAGAAGGCCCGCACCGCCGGCGAGAACGCCAAGGTCGGCGTACGCAACGCCCGCCGCGACGCGATCGAAACCCTCAAGAAACTCCAGAAGGAAGGCCTTCCCGAAGACACGGAGAAAGACTTCGAGGACGAGGTCCAGAAATGCACCGACAACTTCATCAAGAAGATCGACGAGATCCTCAACGCCAAAGAGAAAGAAGTGATGACGGTGTAGAAGCTGTATGAATCCATAAAAAAGCGGCCCATCTTCCGGATGGACCGCTTCTTTTTTACGGATAGGAGAAGCGGGAAGCTTTATTCTTCCGTTTCGCCTTCGTTTTCAGGGCTGGTGAACAGGACCTTGAAGAAAGTACCCATTTCTTCGAAGAAGTCCGGAACCTGCTTGATGAAATCGTTGACAGCGTCGATGGCGGAGTTGAAGCCCGATTTCGTGACCAGTGCCAGATACTTGGAGATGTCGTTACGGACCTGCTTCTGCTCTTCCTCGGTGTAGTTTGCCTGGTTCTGCTGGAACTCGTCGACCATCTTTTCGAACTGGGTGTTGGCTTTGTCCCAGTCTTCTTCCGTGTAGTTGGCGCAATCCTTTTCCACGTTGTCGACGAACGAATCGAAGCGGTTCGGCAGCGTTTCCGTCTTGTTGCAGGACGTGAACAGCAGCATGAGGGCCGCTGCCACGAAAGTGAAAACTAAAGTCTTTTTCATAATGCTTTTGGTTATTAGGTTAATGGTTTATTCTATTCATTCCCAGCAGTCCAGGTCCAGGCCCGGCAGGGTCTCGCGGTGGAAGACGGGGTTCTTGCCGGCCTTCTTCTGGGCGCGGTAGTCGTCCAGCAGGCGGAAGGCATATTTGCTCAGCCGCACGATCGCATAGAGGTTGCAGGCCGTCAGCAGCGCCATGAACAGGTCGCCGAGGCTCCAGACCAGATCGAGGCTGGCCAGGGCGCCGAAGATGACCATCACGCCGCCGGACAGCAGCCGGTAGCACGACATCACCCATTTCTTTTTCGTCAGGAAACGGATGTTGGCTTCGCCGTAGTAGTAATTGCCGATGATGCTCGAGTAGGCGAACAGCAGGATCGCCGCCGCCACGAAGACCGTTCCGAAACGGCCCACTTCCGCCTCCAGCGCCGCTTGCGTCAGCGCGATGCCGCCCGGGCCGCCCTGCGTGTCCACGCCGCTGAACAGGATGATGAAGGCCGTGCAGCTGCACACCACCAGCGTGTCGGTAAACACGCCGAGCGCCTGGATGAGCCCCTGCTTCACGGGATGGCTGGTGCTGGCGGTCGCCGCCACGTTCGGCGCGGAGCCTTCGCCGGCCTCGTTCGAGAAGAGGCCGCGCTTGATGCCGTTCATCAGCGTGGCGGCGATGCCGCCGCCGGCGATCTGACGGATGCCGAACGCATCCTGGAAGATCAGGGTGAAGACCTGCGGTATCAGGTCGAAGTGCCGGCAGATGACGAAGAGGGCCAGGATCAGGTAGCCGATGGCCATGATGGGCACGATGACGCTGCTGACCTTGGCGATGCGGTGGATGCCGCCGAAAATCACCAGCAGCGAGATGCCGGCCAGGACGAGGCCGATCACTACCGGGTCGAAACCGAAGGCCACGTTGAGCGCGCTGCAGATGGTGTTGCTCTGGATAGAGTTGTAGGACAGGCCGAAGGTGATGGAAATCAGGATGGCGAAGAGCGCGGCGAGCCAAGGCTGCTTCAAGCCCTTGAGGATATAGTAGGCGGGGCCGCCGATGAACGATTCCTTGTGCCGCTGCTTGAAGAGCTGCGCGAGGGTCGACTCCACGAAGGCCGAGGCCGATCCCAGCAGGGCGATGACCCACATCCAGAACACGGCGCCCGGGCCGCCGACCGCGATGGCGGTCGCCACGCCCGCCAGGTTGCCGGTTCCCACGCGGGTCGCCACCGACACGGCGAAGGCCTGGAACGAGGAAATATGCTTCTTGCCGTCGTGCTTGTCGGTGGAATCGCCCAGCAGGCGGAACATTTCTCCGATCATCCGGAACTGCACGCCATGGGAGCGGATCGTAAAATACAGGGCACAGCCGATGAGCACAGCGATCAGGATGTAGGTCCAGAGGAAATCGTTGGAGGCCGTCACCACACGGTTCAACCAGCTGTCGGCGGAGAATAGATCGGACATGACGTTATTCAGGAGCGCGCAAAATTACAAATTTTCACGTCGCGTTGTAATTTTTCAGAAAAATCTGATGCATATCATTTGGGTATAACGATACTTGCCGAGTAGGAGATCGCTCTGTATTCTGCTGATAATCAGGAGGTATTCTTCCGAATGATTATACACGGAGGAATCGCGCCCCGCCAATCGCCGATATCCTTTCAAAACCGAAAATAACCGCCGATTTTGTTTCCGTTTTTTTTCGGTCGTTGCGGGGAAACCCTTTCACATCCGCTACGGCCAGCCGCACCGTCCTTCCCGCAAAAACTCCGTGAAAGGGTTTCCCCGCAACGATCCTCATTTGCCGACAGCGACACAGACGGTTCATCTATCTCGTCTGTGTCGCTGATGGCAATGGGCCGTTTTTCGTCAAAACTAACGCACGACACAAACGAAGCGGCGCTTTCGTCTGTGTCGCGGCAACTAAACGAAAACCAAACGAAGACAACCAAACGAAGACAACCAAACGACAACTAAACGGCAGCCTGGACGAGAAGTAAACTGCCGGGACCTACTCCGCCAGCAACTGCCGGGCGACTTCGCAGAGTTCGGTGTAGAACGATTCGCCGAAGGCGGCGATCAAGGGTTCCCGCAGGAATTGGTAGACCGGGACCTTCTCGCGCTCTCCCTTTTCGAAAGCGCACTTGCAGATGTCCCAGTGGTGGAGGTTGAGGGCGGTCAGGCCGTTGCGGAGCACCGACACGCGGATGGGATAGAGCCGGCAGGAGATGGGCTTGACGAAGCTGCAGCGGCCGGCGCAGTGGGCCCGCTCGATGGCGCAGAAGCAGCCCGCCTCCTCAAAGCAGGTGTACGCGCACTCTTCGCCCCCGTGCAGCAGCGGCGTCACCAGGTCGCCGTCGGCATCCACTTCGAAAAAGCCCGTTTCCGCGATCTTTTCGCGGCCCGCGGAACTCATCCAGCCCTCGAATTCCGGGTAATGGCGCTCCAGTAGTTCCGTCTCTTCTTCGCTCAGCGGAGCCCCGCTGTCGCCGATGATGCAGCAGGCGCCGCGGCACACGGCATAATCGCAGCAAAAGTGCGCTGTAAGCACTTCAGACGAGACCAGGATGTCGCCGATCTGGATGATGGTTGGGACTTTCATGGCAAAAAGTTTTGCAAATTTAAGCAATAGTTGATAATTTTGGCAGCCTTTATGCATAGGCTAACCGTCGACACCAAAATCGAAAACACAAACAAAAACCAATAAACGATGAAAAAGATTTTCGTTACCCTCTTGGTCGCCCTCTGTTCGTTGGGCATCGCTGCAGCTCAGGATTTGGAGAAAGCTACAGAAATTTACAACAATGCTGCCGCTGCAATCGACAACAATAAGGCCGAGGCCATTACGCTGTTCGAGCAGGCCCTGGACATGGCCGGCCAGCTCGGAGCTGAAGGCGCCGAAATCGCAGACCAGTGCAAAGGCATCATCCCCAAGCTGTATGTCTCGCTGGGCAAGGAATTCGTCAATGAAAAGAAAATGGACGAGGCTGTCGCCCAGTTCAAGAAAGCCATAGAGAAAGGTGAAGCTTTCGGCGACACCGAAGTGGTGGAAGAAGCCAAGACCCTGATTCCGCAGATCCTGATGGCCGACGCCAACCAGGCGCTCAACGCCAAGGACTATGACGCCGCCATCGCCGGCTACCAGCAGGTGATCGACGCCGACCCGACCAACGGTCAGGCACATCTCCGCAAGGGCCAGGCCCTCGCCGCCCAGGGCAAAGCCGACGACGCCATCAAGGCCTTCGAACTCGCTTCCGAGAACGGTCAGGAAGAAGCCGCTGCCAAGCAGCTCTCCAACCTCTATGTGAAGAAAGCCGTGGCCTGCCAGAAAGCCAAGGATATGAAGGGTGCCCTGGAGAACGCACAGAAATCGACCGAATATGTCGACAACGCCAACGCCGAAAAGATCATCGGCATCAGCGCCCTCTCCCTCAAGCAGAACAAAGTGGCCGCCGATGCGTTCGAGGCCTATCTCTCGATGAGCCCCAACGCCGCCGACAAGGCCCAGATCACCTATCAGCTCGGTACGGCCCTCGTGGGCGCCGGCGACAATGCCAAGGCTTGCGGCTATTTCAAGCAGATCGCCCAGGACGCCAAGTGGGGTGAAGCTGCCCGCTATCAGATCACCACGCTCAAGTGCAACTAAATCTGGAACTTCTCGCACCCGCGAGGAACGCGGATATCGGCATCGCAGCCATCGACTGTGGTGCCGATGCCGTTTATATTGCGGGACCTGCGTTCGGCGCCCGTGCGGCGGCGGGCAACCCGGTCGATGACATCGCCCGGCTGTGCCGCCACGCGCACCTTTACGGCGCCAAAGTCCACGCCACGGTCAACACGCTGCTGGAAGACACGGAGTTCGTGCAGGCCCGGCAGCTGATGCAGGACCTCTGTGAAGCGGGTGTCGACGTGTTCATCATCCAGGACCTGCGCCTGCTCGAGGGACCGCTGACGCCCGTGGAGCTGCACGCTTCCACGCAGACGGCCATCCGCACGCCGGAACGGGCGCGCGAGCTGGAAGCCCTGGGATTCTCGCGCCTGGTGCTGGAACGCCAGCTTACGCTGGAGCAGATCCGCGCCATCCGCGATGCGGTGTCGTGCGAGCTGGAGTGCTTCATCCATGGCGCTATCTGCGTGGGTTACAGCGGACAGTGCTACCTGAGCCAGCAGCTCACCGGCCGCAGTGCCAACCGCGGTGTCTGCGCACAGGCCTGCCGTTCGCGCTACGACCTGGTCGACGCCGACGGGCGGGTGATCGTCCGCGACCAGCCGCTGCTCTCGCCCCGCGACCTGCGGCTCGACGCGCAACTGCCCGACCTGGTGGCCGCCGGGGTCACTTCCTTCAAGATCGAAGGCCGCCTGAAAAATGCTTCCTACGTGAAGAACGTGGTGCGGCACTACCGCGGGGTGATCGACGATTTCCTGGCGGAGCATCCGGCGTATGCGGCGGCTTCGGCCGGACGGCTGGAGGGCGGGTTCACGCCGGACCCCGACCGGACCTTCACCCGCGGCTGGACGGCTGCGCTGCTGCGCGGCGAGCGGGAGAAGATGCGCAGCGAAGATGCCGCCAAGGCTTTGGGCGAGTATATCGGCGAAATCGTTTCCGTCCGGGGCCGCAGCGTGGAGATTTCCGGCGGGAAGCCGCTGGCCAACGGCGACGGCCTGTCGTTCGTGGGAAAGGGCGATGCGGTGACAGGCGCGCGGGTCGAGCTGGCGGAGGGCCGGCGCGTGACGCTGCGCGACGCATCCGGACTGACGCCCGGCATGCGGGTCTACCGCAACCTGGACATCCGTTTCGAGCGGGAACTGGAGAAGAATATGCCCCGGCGGGTGCTTGACGTCGCGCTCGACTGGCATTCGCAGGGTGGTCAGACCGTGGTTTCGGCCTCTTCGCAGGGCATTTCCGTGGAGCGGCGTTTTTCCGATGACGCGCCGTTGGCCGAGAAGCCCGACGTGGCGCTGGAGGGTCTGCGCCGGCAGATGGGCAAGCACACGGGACCGTTCGCCTTCGCGCTGCGAAACGTGACGGCCGAGCCGGTGCGTTTTTATCCGGCCGCCTTCCTCAACCAGATCCGCCGCGACCTCGCCGCCGAGCTGCAGGCGCAACTCGAAGCGCGCCCGCGCACGGCCACGGCGCACACGCCCCGGCCCGGCGCCGGCGCCCTCAACCGCTCGACGCTCGGCATCCCGGCCGAACTCCTCCGCAGCCGCTACTGCATCCGTTGGGAACTGGGTCTATGTCCGAGATGCCGGGTCAAGCCCGGCATGACGAAGGAGGCGAAGTTCGACAAACGAGATGTCGGGGCTCTTCCCCAAACCCCGCCGCTCTATCTCGTCAACCAGAAAAACCGCCTCCGGCTCCACTTCGACTGCGCCGCCTGCGAGATGGTCATAACACCTGACTGTTAATCAGGGGGCCGGTCTCCGCTGCCGGCGGGGTAGGTCCCCGTTGCTGACGGGACTGGTCTCCGCTGCCGGCGGGAATGGTCTCCACAGCTGACGGGACTGGTCTCCGCTGCCGGCGGGAATGGTCTCCACAGCTGACGGGACTGGTCTCCGCTGCTGACGGGGTAGGTTCCAGATTATGTTGGGGTAGGTGTCGGGAAGAATTGGGGTAGGTCGAATGAATAGGTCGGGACCTACACCGCCAGACGCACTGTACGCAGGATTTGCGGGGTAGGTCCGGCCCAAACGGATCGACCTACCCCAAAAGCGCCAGGGACCTACCCCGAAGGTGCGAAGGTGCCAGGGACCTACCCCGAAGGCGCCAGGGACCTACCCCGAAGGTGCGAAGGTGCCAGGGACCTACCCCAAAAGCGCCAGGGACCTACCCCGAAGGTGCGAAGGTGCCAGGGACCTACCCCGGAAGCGATGAGGACCTATTCCAGAATAAGGCAGAACTTACCTCGCGACAAGCAATGGTCAGAATGCGACCAAATTGCGATGAAATTGCGACGAAATTGCGACGAAATTGCGACGAAATTGCGACTGCAAAGGGCTGCGAACAAAAAAAGCACCTACGTTTCCGTAAGTGCTTGATTATTAATCGTTTGTTCTTGCTCCTCAAGTAGGACTTGAACCTACGACCCCCTGATTAACAGTCAGGTGCTCTAACCAACTGAGCTATTGAGGAAGGTTGTTCCCGTGTTGGGACTGCAAATGTAGGACAAATTCTCGAGAGTGCAAATTTTTTTCTACAAAAATTTCAAACTATTGCCGCCCGGCAACCTGGCCGGCAACCCGCCCGGCAACCAGAACGGCAACCTGCCCGGCAACCCGCCCGGCAACCTGAACGGCAACCCGCCCGGCAACCTGCCCGACAACCTGGCCGGCAGCAGCCCGACAACCTGGCCGGCAGCAGCCCGGCAGCAATCCAGGCAGCTGCCCTGCTGCTACACAGCAGCTACCCGGGCGGTCACCCGGCTGGCAGCAACCCGCGCAACTATTCCCCGCCGGCCGCCGCCGCGCTTCCGGTGCCCATCGCCGAGACGACGCGGGGCATGAAGGCCTGCTTGAAGGCGACCCAGTCGTAGTACGGCCAGTTGTCGGTGGCCAGCGGAAGGCGGGCCTCCCGGCCGTTGAGCAGTACCTTGAAGAGGATTTCGGGGGACCGCTTCGAGCGGTAGAACACGAAATGCAGGTTGGCGCCCATGGGGACGTCCTGCAGGCGGCACCAGACCGGGATGTCGTCGCCGCATTCCACGTCGTGGTCGTAGCCGTTCACGCCCAGGCACATCAGCAGCGGCAGGAAGGTGTAGTCGTGGCCGAAGCGGAGGTCGGCGCCGCGCTGTCCGTAGGCGATGCGCGCGTCGGCCTTCTCGATGATGTCGTTGACGATGGGCATGTAGCCTTCATGCGTAGGCCAGGCGTAGGCGTAGAACTGGAAGTCGTCGACCTTCCAGAGCTCGATGCGCTCGTCGTGCGTGAAGATGTCGTTGAAGTCCAGGTCGGTGTCGAGGCTGTTCATGCCGGCGGCGAAGAAGTAGAGGTAGGACACCAGCTCCCACTGGTCCTTGGCTTCCACGGTGGCCTTCGGATCGTTGAACAGCCGCGCCAGGATGGCCCGGTAGTCGACCGTGCGCTCCACGTATTCCTCCCAGGTCTCGCTGAAACGGAGCGGCGTCATGGGCACTTCCTTGACGCGGAAGGGATTGTGGCTGTCGAGCGGCAGGATGGCCGGCAGGTAGATGTAGCCGAAGTTCTCGAAGATGTCGAGCTTGGGATTCATGCCCTTCAGGCCCAGGCAGAACGAAGACATGGTCATGACGCAGCGGGTGGAGGTGGAGACCCAGGAACGCACGGTGGCCTCGCCCTTGAAGACCTCGGGATAGTTCAGGTACATGCGCTCGGCGAGTTCCTGCTGCTGCTCCCAGCCCTTGCGCGAGAGTTCGCCCACGCGGTAGCGGACTTCCGGATAGAGGCTGTCGAAGCGCTCCTTGAAACTCTTGCCGAGCTCGGTGAGGTTGCCCTGGCCGGCCGCGGTGCCGAAGACCGTGCGCAGGCGCTCGTACATGTCGCTCTGCCAGGCGTAGCGCGCGCCGTGGCGGCCGTAGTGGCTGATGTAGAAGGCCTTGTAGCCTTTGGGGGCCGGCGTGAGCTCGACGGGCCCGGTGGGGCAGAGGTAGTCGGTACCGGCGAGGAATTCGGGATGGGCTTCCAGTTGCTGGAGGTAGTCGGGCTGCTGGGCGTGGGCCAGGAAGGCGGCGGACAGGAGCAGCAGTCCTGCGAGGAGGATGCGTTTCATCATAGTTAGCGAAGTATTTGGTTTTTTTCTCTCCATTGGATGGGGGAGCAGCCGTACAGCTGCTTGAAGCGGCGGGAGATGCTCTTGGTGTCGCTCTCGCCCAGGGACAGGGCGATGTCGATCAGCTGGGCGTCGGTGTCGAGCAGCATCTGGGCGAACTGCTTGAGCTTCACGTCGGTGATGTATTGGTAGATGGTCTGGTCGGTGACTTTCTTGAAGCGGCGCTCCAGCAGGCGGCGCGAGAGGGCCACTTCGTCGGTCACGTCTTCGACGGAGATCTTTTTCGACGCGTTGCGGTGGATGAACTGGATGGCTTTCTGGATCTGGTCGTCCTGGGTGGCGAAGGCGGCCGTGGACATGCGGTCGATGATTTTCAGGGGTTTCAGCACGACGTCTTCCAGCGGGGTCTCGGGATGGAGCACGCGCTGCTCGATCAGGGCCGCGGTCTGGTAGCCGCCCTCCTCGATGTTCACCTGGATGCTGGACAGCGGCGTGCTGCCGAGGTTGCAGAGCAGTTCGTCGTTGTCCACGCCCAGGATGGAGACCTCGGACGGGATCTTGATGCCCGCGGCGTGGCAGGCCTCGACCAGGTTGTTCCCCTGGTTGTCGTCGCAGGCCATGATGCCGATGGGCTTGGGGATGGCGCGGAGCCAGTCGGTGAGTTTGTCCTGCTCGTAGAACCAGAGATTGTCGATGTCCTGTAAATTATAGGTATAAAAGGTGTTGCCGTAGCCGGCGGCTTCGACTTCCTGCCAGAAGCCGTCGCAGCGCTCGTCCGACCAGCACACGTTGCGGAAGCCGAAGAAGGCGAAATGGCGGAAGCCGCGCCGGAGGAAGAAGCGCGCCCCCATGCGGCCGGTCCCGACATAGTCGGCGGTGATGTTGGGGATGGTCTCGAAACGCTGCTTGAAGTCCTGCGCCACGGCGACGATGCCGTTGACGGCGAACAAGCCCACGTCGTCGGTTTCCTCGAACTGGCCGATGACGGCGTCCGCGCCCCAGCTCTTGGCCCAGCGCACGACACCCGGGATACCGATCATCTTCTTATACGCGGGCGGCATGCGGCAGATGATCCACTGCTCCTTGCGGCGGGAGTACTGGACGATGCCTTTCAGCAGTTTGCTCGGGAATGCTTCGGTAAAGTCGGAGATGATCAGGAGTCGGAGCATGCTGGACGGATTTTGTGCGTTTCAATGGTACAAATATGTTAAAAAATTTTTGAAATAGTTCAAAAATCCGCAAATTGTACCCTTAAATACGCAAATTTTACCAAATCTTAGCACTGTTCTGCGTAATTTTGTAAAAAATCGAAACATGACACTCGGAATCGACATCGGAGGTACCAATGTCAGCCTGGGACTCGTTCGTCAGGGCGCCCTCCATCATGCCTTCTCCGCTCCCTCGTTTCCCCTCGAAGCCAGCCTGGAAGAGACCCTCGAAAGCCTCTCCGCCCATATCCGCCGGATCATCACGCCCGAGACCCGGAAGATCGGCATCGGCGTGCCTTCGGTCGTGGACGTCAAGGAAGGCATCGTCTATGACACCCAGAACATCCCCTCCTGGAAAGAGGTGCCGTTGAAAGCGTATCTGGAAGAGCGCTTCCGTATCCCCGTCGCGGTCAACAACGACGCGAACTGCTATGCGCTGGGCATCTATGCGCAATACCCCGAACACGCGCGTCCCGAACTGCTGGTGGCCATCACCCTGGGCACCGGCGTCGGCATGGGCATCGTGGAGGAGGGCAGGCTCTTCTGCGGGGTCAACTGCGGCGCGGGCGAGCTCGGCGGCCTGCCGTATAAGGATTCGGTGATCGAGGAGTATTGCGGCCGGCACTTCTTCGAGCGGAACGGCTGGGACAGCCGGCAGGCCTCCGCGGCAGCCGAGGCGGGCGACCCCAAGGCCCTGGCGCTCTTCGACGAGCTGGGCCGCAACCTGGGCGCCCTGCTCTGCGCCGTGCTCTTCGCCTACGATCCGAGCCACATCGCCTTCGGCGGCGGCATCGCCAACAACTACCGCTGGTTCCGCGGCGCGATGGAAGCATACCTGCGGGAGCATTTCCCGTACAGAAAGGCGCTCGAGCGTCTGAACGTAGACATTTTTACCGACAATAACATTCCGGTCATCGGAGCAGCACTCCTATAATAATATGAAAAAGATCTGGCTCATTTTCCTTGCAGCGGCCCTGACGGCTTGCACGCAGGCATCCGTGGAGAATGGAAGCGTCCTTGCCCTGGGCGAAGGATGGACACTCACCGGCACCATCGGCGAAGATTCGTTCGATGCCGTCGTCCCTTCGACCGTCGCGGGCACGATCTACGCCTCCGGCTTCTACGGCGACGACCTCTTCGTCGGCCGTAACTATGAAAAGGTCGACAAGACCGTCTTCGATGACGAATGGGTCTATGAGACCGAGTTCACGGCCAAGCCCGCCAAGGGCCAGCACAGCGAACTGGTCTTCGACGGCCTGAACTATCGTGCGGACATTTTCCTCAACGGGACGCAGATTGCGGCTTCCGACACGACCTACGGCGTGTTCATCCGCCGGAGCTACGACGTGGAACAGCTGCTCGCCGGCCGCAACCGGCTGGAAGTCCGGCTTCGCCGGGCGCTGCCCGGTGACCTGAACATCGGCTTCGTGGACTGGAACCCCCGCCCGCTCGACGAGAGCATGGGTATCGTCCGGCCGGTCAGCCTGCACACGACGGGCGCCGTGTCGATCGAAGACGTGTTCGTCATTCCCGACCTGAAAGTCCCCCAGTGCGAAGAGGCCGACCTGGAGATCCGCGTCAAGCTCCGCAACAAGGAAGACCACCCGGTGACGGCGGCGCTGAAGCTGGACCTGCAGGATGCCGGCGCGTTCCAGGCGCAGGCCGAACTGCCCGCGGATGCCGTTACGACCGTGACGCTGACGCCCACGGAGGCGGCGCAGCTGCACCTCGACCACCCGCGCGTGTGGTGGACCTGGGAGCTGGGTACCCCCGAACTCTATCAGCTGACCGTCGACGTGGAAGCCGACGGCGCGCTTTCCGATACCCGGAACGTCTGCTTCGGCGTGCGGAAGATCGAGAGCCGGCTCACCGGCAAGAACTACCGCCAGTTTACCCTGAACGGCCGCGACGTCCTGATCAAGGGCGCCGGCTGGACCGACGACATCTTCCTGCTCGACACGCCGGAATCCCTGGCGCAGCAGGTGCAGTATGTCAAGGACATGAACCTCAATTGCATCCGCTTCGAGAACATCTGGGGCAAGGACGACACGGTCTATGACCTGTGCGACCGCGAAGGCCTGCTGGCCCTCGTGGGCTGGAGCTGCCAGTGGGAGTGGGAAGACTACTGCGGCCTGCCCGAGACCCGGGGCTACGGCTGCATCAACGACCCGGTCTCGGAAGACCTGGCCGTCCGCTATTTCCACGACCAGGTGGTCCGCCTGCACAACCATCCTTCCGTCAGCGCCTGGATGACCGGCAGCGACCGCATCCCGAACCCGGGCCTGGAAGAGCGCTACCTGGAAATCTACCGCCAGGAAGACTACCGCCCGTACGTCAATTCGGCGAAGAACCTGTTCAGTACGGTCAGCGGCTGGTCCGGAACGAAGATGGAAGGCCCGTACGACTACGTGGCCCCGGATTACTGGTATTTCGACACGGAGCACGGCGGTGCGTTCGGTTTCAACACGGAAACGGGCATCGGCGCCAACCTCCCGCAGATGGAGTCGCTGCGCCGGATGATCCCGGGCAACCAGCTCTGGCCGCTGTCGGATGCCTGGAACTACCACTGCACCGCCTCTTCCTCGGTGATGAATACGGTGGACAACCTGGTGGCGACCGTCACGGCCCAGTACGGCGCGCCGGAGAACCTGGAAGATTTCGTGCGCAAGGCCCATGCGCTGGACTATGCCGGCACCCGCGGCATGTTCGAGGCGTTCCGCGCCAAGATGCCGGAAGCGACCGGCATCGTGCAGTGGATGCTCAATTCCGCCTGGCCTTCGCTCTACTGGCAGCTGTACGACTGGTACGGCGTGCCGACCGCCGCGTATTACGGCGTGAAGAAGGCCTGCGAGCCCGAACAGCTGATGTTCAATTACAAGGACCGTCAGGTCTATCTGGTGAACGAATGCATGAAATGCGGCGACATGACGGCCTATGTGCAGGTCTTCGACGCGGATTCGCGCGTCATCGGCCAGGAATACAAGAGCGTGATGGCCCGCTACCACTCGGTGGTGCCGGTGTTCGACCTGCGGAAATACGACGGCAAGCCGCACTTCATCGCCCTGATGCTGACCGCTACCGACGGCAGCGTGGTGGCGCATAACTTCTACGCGGTCGGCGCCGCCGACAACGTGTACGATTTCGACAAGTCCACCTGGTACGATACGCCGGTGCGCAAATGGACGGACCTGCGCTTCGTCTTCGCGAAAGGACAGGCCGACGTGGACATGAAGGTCGAGCCCGTGGAAGACGGCTATGCCGTCACCCTGGAGAACCGCTCGGACTTCATCGTTCCCCAGGCCATCGTGAAAGCCCTGGACCAGGACGGCCAGCTCGCCGTTCCGGCTTTCTGGAGCGACAACTTCTGCCCGCTGCTGCCGGGCGGCAGCGTCACCCTCGTCTGCAAGACGAAACAGAAAGACCTGCATTTCGTCCTTGAGCAATAAACAGTTGACAAATCATGAAAAAATTCTTCTTCATAGTATTGGCGGCATGTCTCTGCACCCTGGCCTACGCCCAAGTGGACCAGGGCAGAGACTTGTCTAAATACGCCGACGACAAGTTCAGCATCGACGACCAGTACAGCGTGGCCGAACCCTACCAGACGGTGACGGTCGCGCCCGTCAAGGGCAAACGCATCAAGAACGTCATCGTGATGATCGGCGACGGCATGGGCCTGGAGCAGGTCGGCGTGGGCTGGGTGCTCAACGGCGGCCATCTCAACCTGGACAACTGCCGCGTGACCGGCCTCTCCCGCACCTACACGGTCGATTCGCTCATTACGGATTCCTGCGCGGGCGGCAGCGCCCTGGGCACGGGAGTCAAGACCCGCTACGGCTACATGGCTTGCGATCCGGACGGCCGTCCGGTGGCCACCCTGCTGCATGACGCACAGAAGAAAAGCATGAAGACGGGCGTCGCCGTCACCTGCCGCATCAACGACGCCACCCCCATCGACTTCGTGGGCCACAGCACCGACCGGCACGACGAGGCCGGCATCGCCGCCCAGTACGTCGACAGCGGCGTGGATTTCCTGACCGGCGGAGGCATCCAGTTCTGGCAGAACCGCGAGGACGGCCGCGACCTGGTGCAGGAGATGAAAGACCGCGGCTACACGTTTGTCGACAACCTGGACGACCTGCATCAAGTGAAGGAAGGAAAACTCCTGGGCCTCTTCGCACCCCTGGAGATGGAGCCCGCGCTCGACCGCGGCCCCGTCCTGGAAGACTGCGCGATGAAGGCCATCGAACTGCTGGACAACCGCAAGGGCTTCTTCCTGATGGTGGAAGGCTCGAGCATCGACGACTGGTGCCACCGGCACAAGCTGGGCCACATGGCCGAGGAACTGTTCGACTTCGACCGGACGGTGGGCAAGGTGCTCGAATGGGCGGAGAAAGACGGCCATACCCTCGTGATCATCACCGCGGACCATGCGACCGGCGGCCTGACGCTGCTGGGCGGCAGCCTCAAGGACCGCACGGCCAAGGTGCATTTTTCGACCAAGGGCCACAACGGCATCCTGGTTCCCGTCTTCGCCTACGGCCCGCGCGCCGAAGCGTTTTCGGGCGTTTATGAAAATGCTGAACTGGCTGCCAAAATCCGGCGCCTGATGAAATGAAATTCATCCACAACACAATAATTCTTGACTTATGAAATGCTTTAAATGTCTTTTGCTTTCGCTGTCGATGCTGATCGCATTGAACGTCAATGCGCAGAACCTGACGGTGAAAGGAACGATTACGGACGGGAGCAACGGCGACCCGATTCCGTTTGCATCGGTCGTTGTCAAAGGAATGACGATCTGGACCACTTCCGACGCGGAAGGCAGATACGTCATCGAGACGCCGGCCAACGCTGTCTTTACCGTGTCCTGCCTGGGATACAAAGATGCTGAAGTCGAAGTCAACGGCCGCGCCGCCATCGACATCACCCTGTACCAGGATCTCGACGTGCTGGACGAGGCCGTCGTCATCGGTTACGGTGTGCAGCAGAAGAAACTCCTCACCGGTTCCACCATCCAGGTCAAGGGTGACGAACTGGCGAAACTCAGCACCACTTCCACTCTCGGCGCCCTGCAGAGCCAGAGCCCGGGCGTTTCCATCACCCAGAATTCCGGCCAGCCGGGCCGCGGCTACAAAGTGAACATCCGCGGTATCGGTACGGTGGGTGATTCGGAGCCGCTGTACGTCATCGACGGTGTGGCCGGCGGTGACATCAACGTGCTGAACCCGAACGATATCGAGTCTGTCGATATCTTGAAGGACGCTGCTTCAGCAGCCATTTACGGTGCCCGCGCCGCGAACGGTGTCGTGCTGGTGACCACCAAGCAGGGCAAGGAAGGCCGCGTGATCGTTTCCTACGACGGTTACTACGGTGGCCAGTACATTGCCAAGATGCCCGACATGGTCGACGCACAGGAATACATGTACCTCTACAACCTCGCCCGCAAGAACTCGGGCGTCAAGGAGGTCGACTTCGCTTCCGTGCTGCCCTCGAACCTCTACCAGTCCATCATGAACGGTACCTGGAAAGGCACCAACTGGGTGGAGGAGATGTACAACAAGGGCGCTATGACGCAGAACCACTCCCTGAACGTGGCCGGCGGTACCGCGGACCACAAGTTCTCCATGGGTCTTTCCTATACGGGACAGGACGGTATCCTCGGCTGGAACAAGATCGAGCCGATGAACGCCAAGTACCGTCGCTACACCTTCCGTATCAACACCGACAACGTGGCCATCAAACGGGGCAACCTCGATATCCTCAAGTTCGGCGAGACGCTCAACTTCAGCTACGGCGAGAACAGCGGTATCGGCGAGGGTGACATCTACGAGAGCTCCCTCCACGACGCCATCGGCGCCACGCCGCTCCTGCCGGTCTACAACACCGACGCACAGGGCAACATCCTCGGTTTCTACGATGAAGCCGCCCGCGAGGAACACGGCTGGAACTTCTTCAGCGATTCCAAGCACCCGATTGGTCTCGACTACTACAACCGCGGCCGCAACCTGGAGAAATTCTACGCCCTGCACGCCAGCGTGTTCGCAGAACTCCAGCCGATCAAGAACCTCAAGTTCAAGACCCAGTTCGGTTACCGCATGTCCGGTTCGTCGACCCGCAGCTACAAGATGATCTACCATCTGAACGCTTCGCAGTACAACGACAACGACCAGGTGTCTCAGAAGATGAAGCTCAACAGCCGCATCACCTGGGAGAACACCGCTTCCTACCACTTCACGGTCGCCGACAATCACGTGTTTGACGCAGTGCTCGGTCAGTCCATCGAGAAATGGGGCTTCGGCGAGAGCATTTCCGCTTCCGCGATGAACAGCATCTTCCCGAACGACTTCACGCGTGCCTGGCTCTCGAACACGAAGCCGAAACTCATCAACCAGATCTCGGCTTCCGGTTCCCCGTCTTCGCAGGGTGGCCTGGCTTCCTTCTTCGGTCGTATCAACTACAGCTTCCGCGACACCTACCTGCTGTCCGCTACGGTCCGCGCCGATGGTTCCTCGAACTTCGCCCGCGGTCACCGCTGGGGTGTGTTCCCGTCGGTTTCCGCCGGTTGGGTCATCTCCAACGAGTCCTGGATGGAAGACAGCCGCGGCTGGCTCGACTTCCTGAAACTGCGTGCCAGCTGGGGCCAGAACGGTAACGCCAGCATCTCCAACTTCCAGTATCTGACCACCATCTCGCTGTCGAGCAGCGCCGGTTACTATTTCGGCGACAAAGGCACGATGTCGACGGGTGCGAAGCCCGACGTGCTGGCCAACCCGGATGTGAGCTGGGAGACTTCCGAGCAGACCGATATCGGTATCGACGCCCGCTTCCTGAACTCCAGCCTCGGCTTCACCTTCGACGCCTACATCAAGAACACGAAGAACTGGCTTGTCCAGGCCCCGATCGCTTCGGTGTACGGCTTCAACTCGCCGTATGTCAACGGTGGTGACGTGCGCAACTCCGGCGTCGAGATGTCCATCGACTATGGCAAGCACACCGGTGCCTTCACCTATGGCATCAAGCTGAACGCTGCTTACAACAAGAACAAGGTTACGCGTATCGCCAACGCCGAAGGTATCATCCACGGCGAGGACGACGTGCTCAGCCAGGGTACTTCCGAAATGTACCGCGCCCAGGTCGGTTACCCGATCGGTTACTTCTACGGCTACAAGACGGCCGGTGTCTTCCAGAACCAGGCACAGGTCGACGCTACCCGCGCCAAATATGACGACGCCAAGCCCGGCGACCTGATCTTCGTCGACGTCAACGGCGACGGCCAGATCACCGACGACGACCGCACGATGATCGGCGACCCGCACCCCGACTGGACCACGGGTCTCAACATCTGGATGGCCTGGAAGGGCTTCGACCTGAACATCACGGGTTACGGCGCCTTCGGCCAGCAGATTGCCAAGTCCTACCGTTCGTTCTTCGACCGTCCGACCGACAGCTACACCCGCGACCTGCTGAACTGCTGGAGCGGCGAAGGCACGTCCAACCGGCTCCCGCTCTGGACCACCTGCGCCGACCGCAACTGGTCGAACATCTCCGATATCTATATCGAGAACGGCAACTACTTCAAACTGTCCAACATCACGCTCGGCTATGACTTCAGCCGTCTGATCAAGGGCAACTGGATCAGCAAGGCCCGTCTCTATATCTCTGCACAGAATCTCCTGACCATCACCAAGTATTCGGGTATGGACCCGGAGATCGGCTACGGTTTCGACGAGGACTGGGTGTCCGGCATCGACCTCGGTTATTACCCGAGTGCCCGTACCTTCCTCGTGGGTGTCAACATTCAATTCTAACGCGTCATGAAAACGATAGTTAAACATATTTCGGTTCTTGTGCTCTTCACCCTGCTGTTCGCAGGCTGCGAGCAATTCCTCGACACGGTGAGCTACACCGAGAGCAACACCAGTAACTTCCCGGCTTCGGAAACGGACGCCATGCAGCTCGTGACGGGTATCTACAGTGTGCTCAACCAGGCTTCCTACGAGCCCAGCGCCCACTCCTTCATCGCCAACCTGACCATGTCCGACGAGTGCTTCGGCGGTGGCGGCCAGGACGACTATGAGATCCAGGCCTACGATCACCTGCTCTATTTCGAACCCAATGCCCAGCTGGATTTCTGGACGCCCTACTATGCAGGTATCGTCCGTGCCAACCTGGCCATCGCCAACCTCGACAAAGTGCAGGACGAAGCGATGCGCAACCAGCTGATGGGTGAGGCTTACTTCCTTCGTTCCTACTTCCTCTTCGACCTGGCACAGCAGTTCGGTGACGTTCCGTTGGTGAAATTCGTTCCGAATTCCGTCGACGAGGCATCCGAATATCCGACTCCGGGTACGACCGAGGAAATCTACGGTACGATTGCCGCCGGCCTGAAAGAGGCCATCGCCATCATGCCGTCCAATACCTGGGACAAATGCATCTCCGGCAAGCGTCACGCCACCAAGTGGGACGCCGAGGCCCTGCTCGCCCGCGTGTACCTGTTCTACACGGGCTTCTACAGCGACAAGAACGGTGCTAACATCACGACGCTGCCGCTCATCGACCTGGAAACCGGTGAAATCATCAACAGCACGATCGGCAAGGACGAAGTGGTCCGCGGCCTGGAAGACTGCATCGCGAACTCCGGCCACAAGCTCGTGTCCGACTTCCGCCTGATGTGGCCGTACATGAACTCCGCCACCAAGCCCCAGTACGCCTATGCCAAAGACATCCCCGGCACCTGGATCACCGACGACGTGAACCCGGAGGAAATGTTCAGCATCTGCTACTCCAACATCGCCGAATCTTCCCGCAACCGCAACAAGTTCGATCAGTACCTGGGCGTGCGCAAGCGCTCCAACTACGGGGTGAACGCCTTCCCGTTCAGCCGTGGCTACGGTATGGCTACCGTTAACCCGTACGTCTGGGAACAGTGGGACAAGGAAGAACCGGGCGACATCCGCAAGATGGCTTCCATCTACAGCGTCGACGTCGAGATGGCGGATCCTTCCAAGTATACCTGGGGCAACGACCAGCAGATGGAAGAGACCGGTTTCTGGCAGAAGAAATACCAGGCCTGGGGTTTCATGAACGGCAGCACGTTCTTCTATGAATTCTCGTCCGTCCCTGAATATGGCGGCGCCGGCACCGACCTCGGCCGTGGCCACTCGCTGCAGAATGTCCAGATCATCCGTTTCGCCGACGTGCTCCTGATGCACTCCGAGCTGACTGACGGCAAGGCCATCTACAACGGCAAGAGCGGCATGAACGCCGTGCGCGCCCGCGTCGGCCTGCCCGACAAGGCCTACAGCGTGGACGCCCTCCGCATGGAGCGCAAGCACGAGCTCGCCTTCGAAGGCATCCGCTGGAACGACATGCGCCGCTATGGCAAGGCTTACGCCATCAAGGCCCTCGAGACCCAGCTGGGACAGCCGATCAAGAACAACAGTGCCGCAACGGTGATGAAAGACCAGAACGCTGGCTACAAGGCCCGCTACGAAGCTACCTGGGGCTTCCGTCCGTTCCCGCAGTCCGAGATCAGCCTTTCCAACGGCGTGCTGAAGCAGAATGCCGGATGGACGGACGCTTCGGCGCAGTATACGAACTGGAAATAAGCTTTTAGGTTATTATAAGGTTATTGTCAGGTGGGGGACCGGTCCTTGCGACCGGTCCCTTGTGTGTCCGGCCGTCGGGAATGCAAAAAAATAAATTTGAAGTTTGAAATTATTTACTACCTTTGCAGTCCCTAACGGTTCGCCCGGATGGCGGAATCGGTAGACGCGCTAGTTTCAGGGACTAGTAAACGCAAGTTTGTGCAGGTTCGAGTCCTGTTCCGGGCACTAAAAATAGCATCGCAGACGCGATGCTATTTTTGTGCCCGGAGGGCACAAATTTTCCCTCTTTTTGCATAACTTTGTAAATTGATCATTCTGTGAAATCACCTAAATCGAAATAGCAATTATGAAAAAATCCTTCGTGAAGTTCATGGCTCTTGCGCTGGTGGCGCTCCTGTCATGCGGTACCCAGATCGAGGCCCAGAATCTTTTGAAAGGGCTCAAGCAGACGGCCCAGAAAGCCGTGCAGGGAAATGCATCCAAAGACAGCAAGGACAGCAAGGCAGCCACGGCCGTCGCTGCCGCCGGCAAAACCTTCTATGTCAGCGCCAGCACCGGTTCGGCCCGTGCCGACGGCCTGACGCCGGCCACGGCCATGAAAGACCTGCAGAAGGCCATCGACGCCGCCGAAGAGAATGACATCATCAATGTGGCGGAAGGCAATTACCTTGGCAACATGGACCGAGGCTATGTCGAAAGCGGCAAATTCGGAAACGCCCAGAACGACCGTGGAAAATTCATCAGCATCTATGGCGGCTGGTCCACCGATTTCAGCGAGCGTGACGTGCTCAAGCACATCACCAAGATCCAGCCTACCAGCCAGCAATTTACTGCGCCCCTGATGAATATCAACGCCCGTCGTCCTTATGGTTATACCGGTCCTGTGGGAACGGTCGTGATCGACGGCTTCACCTTCGACCTCGGCGAGAACAACCGCTATTGCGTCAAGAATGTCGACCTGGAAATCACCGGAACCCCCAACGACGGTGTCCTCACCGGCCGCTTCCTCGAACCCGACGCCAGTCCCCAGTGCCCCATCGAGGGTTATTCCAGCGGTGACGAATATGCCCTCCATATGGATGTGGAAGGCAATGTCCGCGTTTCCAACTGCACTTTCGTCAACTGCCGCGACTACGGTATCGCCGCCATGATGGGCATCGGTCATATGGAGATCTGCAACAACGTTTTCGTCGCCTGCCGCTACGCCGCCTGCCAGGTCCGGGGCAGTGTCCGCGACGCCGACATCGATAAGGTCTCCCTCGACTTCCACCACAATACCGTCCTCTTCACCTGGACGCGGACCAAAACCTTCGAAGACATGGGTCAGGGCTTCCGTTTCATGAACGGCATCCGCACCATCGACGTGCACAACAACATCTTCGGCTGCAACAGCAACTGCGGTGTCGAGCGCGTGTACTACGAGTCCAACAAGGAGATGGAAAAACTCAAGGTGAGCAACCTGTACGACAACTACTACTTCGCCAACCGCAGGGACCTCGAAATCGCGGCGATGGGCGCACCCTCGATTTCCGTGCCGGCCGCCCGCATCGAGGAAGCCGAGCAGATCGGACCGAAATACGAGGGCAACGTGGAAATGCCGGAAGGCAACGACGCCTTCATCAACGCCATCGACCAGCCCTATCTGGAAGGTTTCCTGAGCCTGACGATCATGTCGTCGCAGAGCTACAACGCGAACTCCGCCGCCAACCAGGTCAACCGCATGTTCGGTCTCAACCAGCAGGGTACGGAGATCGTCCGCCCGAGCATGTACTGCAACAAATACCCTTGGGAAAAGGCGAAGGATCTCTTCGGCAAGGTCGCCGGTTACGGCGCCCAGATGCCGAAGTAAGGTCCGAATCAGGAAATTTGATTATTTTTGCAAGTTAAACCGGCCGTACCGGCCCCTCTAAGTATATGGACATCAACCTATTCTCGAAATGTGTCAAGGAACTCATCGTGGAGAACGACCGGGTTGACGTCCCTTATCTGGGCAGTTTTACGGCCGAGATGCAGCCGGCTACCTATTCCGACCGCCAGACCACCATTCATCCCCCGTACCGGAAGATGTCGTTCCACAAGGCGGAGATTTCGCTGGAACAGGGGAAGCTCCTGCTGGACAAGATCATGCGGGAATCGGGCGTGTCGCAGGAACAGGCCGGGGTGGAACTGGGCTGGTGCCTGAGCCGGCTGAGTTCGGAACTCGAGGGCCACAAGAGCTGCAAACTCCCGGGCCTGGGCGTCATGCGGGCCAACGCGCGCAACGAGTTTTACTTCGTCCCGGAGGACCGGCTCGACATCTGGCCGGACGGCGTGGGCTTCGAGCCCATTTCCATTAAGGTTTCCGAGGAGGAATCGAGCGAAGCTGCGGGCGGTGATCGGAGCCGCGAGCATTTTTCGCGAGCGGGACGAGCACCGGAGCAGCGAAGCGAGACTCCGGAGACGACAAAGGCACCGGAGCAGCCGAAACAATTGATCTGGGACCATTTCCAGGAAGAACTGGCCGACGTCGCGTCCTCGATCTGGAAACTGCGCACCGGAAGACTTGTCCTGCTTATCCTGGCGGCGCTGCTCGTGCTGTTCATCATCGCGGCCTACGTGTTTACGGATGAAATGTCCCCGATCCTCGACCGGCTGTTGTATACGAAAGAAGAGTTGGAACTCTTGAGGAGGTAGGATGATCGACCGCGCAACTGTCGAAAAGATTCTGGATGCCGTCAGGATCGAAGAGGTCATCGGCGATTTCGTATCCCTGCGCAAACGGGGCGCGAACTACCTCGGCCTGTGCCCCTTCCACCAGGACAAGAATCCATCGATGAGCGTCTCGGCCACCAAAGGCATCTTTAAATGCTTCGCCTGCGGCAAGGCCGGCAACGCCGTCACCTTCCTCATGGAGCACGAGCACCTCAGCTACTGGGAGGCGCTGCGCTACCTGGCCAAGAAATACCACATCGAGATCGTGGAGAAAGAGGAGACGGCGGAAGAGATCGCCAGCCGCATGCGCTACGAGAGCCTGCTGGTGGTGAGCGAATACGCCCAGAAGTTCTACGCCGACGTGCTGTGGAACAGCGAGGTGGGGAAGGCCATCGGCCTGAGCTACTTCCGCGAACGCAAGTTCTCCGACGAGACCATCCGCAAGTTCGGCCTGGGCTATGCGGCGTCCCGCCCGCTGACCCTGTCGGGCGCCGCCCTGAAAGCCGGCTATAAGAAAGAATACCTCGTGGCGTCTGGCCTCTGCCTGGAGCGCGAGGGGAGCGGCGAGCTCTACGACCGCTTCTTCGACCGGGTGATGTTCCCGATCCACTCCATCAGCGGCCGCGTGATCGCATTCGGCGGCCGCACCCTGAAGACCGACAAGAGCGTCGCCAAATATGTCAACAGCCCGCAGAGCGAGATCTACGACAAGAGCCGCTCGCTCTACGGCATCTTCCAGGCCAAGAACAGCATCGCCAAGGCCGACAAGTGCATCCTCGTGGAGGGCTATGCCGACGTCATCTCGATGCACCAGGCGGGCGTCACCAACGTGGTGGCCTCGTCAGGCACCTCGCTCACCGTGGAGCAGATTCGCCTGATCAAGCGCTTCACCGACAAGATCACCATCATCTACGACGGCGACGCGGCCGGCATCAAGGCCGCCCTGCGCGGCATCGACCTGGTGCTGGAGGAGGGCCTGAGCGTGAAGGTGGTGCTGCTGCCGCCCGAGGACGACCCCGACACCTTTGCGAAGAGCCACAACCTGATCGAGATCCAGGAGTATATCGAAGAGAACGAGAAGGATTTCATCTCGTTCAAGAGCGATCTGCTGCTGCGCGAGAGCGAGCGCGACCCGGTCCGCCGCTCGCAGGTGATCCGCGACATCGTGCAGAGCGTGGCCGTGGTGCCCGATCCCATCCTGCGCAACGTGTACGTGGAGATGGTGGCGGAAAAGTTCGAGATGAAGCCCGATTCCATCGTGGCCACGATCGGGGAGTTCCGCCGCAAGAAACGCGCGCTGGAGCGCTCGCGCCGCCGCTTCGACGGCCAGCCGCAGCCCTGGCAGCAGGCCGCGTCCGCCCAGGGCCCCGCTCCCGAGGAACTCGTGCCGGAAGACCTGCCCGATACGGACGGCGCACCGCAGCCCGGTCCGGCGGAGGCCTATCCCCTGAAGGACGGCTACCTGGCCGTGCCGGAACGCGAGCTGACCTATTACCTCGTGAAGTTCGGGGAATATCCCATGTACTTCGAGGAAGACATGTACTACGGCGCGGAGCAGCACGAAGCCATCACCGTGTCGCAGTATATCCGCGACGCGCTGGCCGACGACGACCTGGTGTTCGTCAACGAGCTCTACCGCACCATTTTCGAGCGCTACTTCGCGTTTCTGGCCACGCTGCCCCGCGAGGACAGCGAAGTCATGCAGCAGCGCATCATCCGCTGGTTTACGGCGGGCGACGACCCTGCCGTCGCGCGCGCGGTGCTCGACCTGATCCTCGAAGAGCACCCGCTGACCGTGCGCACCTACGAGGAATCCATCACGCCGGAAGAGCAGGCGCTGGGCCGCACCGTCCCCAAGTCGGTGCTGCTCTACAAGCTCCGCATCACCGACCAGCAGTGCACCGCCACGGCCAAGGAAATCACCCTGACCCAGCGCGGCGGCGACCAGGAGAAGCTCCGGGAGCTGGTGGCCCGCCTGCAGATACTCAATACCGTCAAAAACAGATTATCCAAAGAATTGAACAGATTATGAAAAAAAGGAATCTCATCACTTGCGCGTTGCCTTATGCCAACGGTCCCGTCCACATCGGTCACCTGGCCGGCGTCTATGTCCCGGCCGACATCTATGTCCGCTACCTGCGGATGCGCGGACGCGAGACCCTCTTCGTGTGCGGCTCCGACGAGCACGGCGTGCCCATCACGATCGCAGCCCGCAAGGAGGGATGCTCCCCCCAGGATATCGTCGACAAATACCACAACATCATCAAGCAGTCGTTCGCCGATTTCGGCATCACCTTCGACATCTACTCGCGGACCACGTCGGCCACGCACCACAAATACGCCGCCGAATTCTTCCGCAAGCTCTACGACGAGGGCAAGTTCATCGAGAAGGAGAGCGAGCAGTTCTACGATCCTGAAGCCAAGGTGTTCCTGGCGGACCGCTACATCGTGGGCACCTGCCCGAAATGCGGCGCTGAGGGCGCCTACGGCGACCAGTGCGAGAAATGCGGCTCCACGCTCAGCCCGGAGGAGCTCATCAACCCGCACTCCAAGGTGAGCGGCGCACAGCCCATCAAGAAACTGACGAAGCACTGGTATCTCCCGCTCGACCAGTACGAGCCCTGGCTGCGCGAATGGATCCTCGACGGCCACAAGGAATGGAAGACGAACGTCTACGGCCAGTGCAAGAGCTGGCTCGACGGCGGGCTGCAGCCGCGCGCCGTGTCGCGCGACCTCGACTGGGGCGTGCCGGTGCCGGTGGAAGGCGCCGAAGGCAAGGTGCTGTACGTGTGGTTCGACGCGCCGATCGGCTACATCTCCAACACCATCGAACTCCTGCCCGACAGCTGGGAGAAATGGTGGAAGAGCGAGGACACGCGGATGATCCACTTCATCGGCAAGGACAACATCGTGTTCCACTGCATCGTGTTCCCGTCGATGCTCAAGGCCTACGGCGACGGCTTCATCCTGCCGGAGAACGTGCCGGCCAACGAGTTCCTGAACCTCGAGGGCGACAAGATCTCCACCTCGAAGAACTGGGCCGTGTGGCTCCACGAGTACCTGCGGGACTTCCCGGGCAAGCAGGACACGCTCCGCTACGTGCTGACGGCCAACGCGCCAGAGACCAAGGACAACGACTTCACCTGGAAGGACTTCCAGACCCGCCACAACAGCGAGCTCGTGGCCATCTTCGGCAACTTCGTGAACCGCGCCGTAGTGCTGACGCACAAGTATTTCGGCGGTAAGGTGCCCGCAGCGGGCGAGCTGCAGCCCATCGACCGCGAGGTGCTGGCGCAGATTCCGCAGCTCAAGCAGGAGATCGAGGACAACCTCGAGACCTTCAAGTTCCGCGAGGCGCTCAAGGCCGCGATGAACCTGGCCCGTCTGGGCAACAAGTATATCTCCGACACGGAGCCGTGGGCGGTGGCCAAGACCGACCTGGCCCGCACGGCGGCCATCCTGAACACCTCGCTGCAGATCACGGCGAGCCTGTCTGTGGCGTTCGCACCGTTCCTGCCGTTCTCCGTGGAGAAGCTCAACCGCATCCTGAACGTCCAGCCGCTGGGCTGGGACGACCTGGGCAAGGCGGAGCTGCTGCCGGTGGGCCACCAGCTCAACCCGGCGGAGCTGCTGTTCTCGAAGATCGAGGACGCGGAAATCCAGAAGCAGGTCGAGCGCCTGGAGCGGATCAAGGCGGAGCGCCTGGCCGCCGAGGCGGCTGCCGCGGCTGCGGCGGCGCCGAAGGTGGAGCCGGCCAAGGAGGCCTGCACCTTCGACGAGTTCGGCAAGATGGACATCCGCACGGCGACCGTCCTGGCCGCGGAGCGCGTCCCGAAGACCGACAAGTTGCTGAAGCTCACCATCGACACGGGTCTCGACCAGCGGGTGATCGTGAGCGGCATCGCCGAATACTACACGCCGGAGGAGATGGTCGGCAAGCAGATCTGCATTCTGGCGAATCTTCAGCCGCGGGTCATCCGTGGCATCGAGAGCAAGGGCATGATCCTGATGGCCAAGCAGATCGACGGCAAGATGCGCATCGTCACGCCCGAAGAACGCCTTTCCAACGGCGCCACCATCGGCTAAGCGATTGATTACAGTTTCAGGGTTTCGTCGCAGAGGGCGGCGACGGCGGGGCGGTGGGTGATGAAAACCATCGTCCGGTCGGGGAAGTCTGTGAAGAGGCGGGAGAAGAGCTCGCGCTCGGTGGCTTCGTCGAGCGAGGCGCTGATCTCGTCGAGCAGCAGGACGCTGCCGGGCCGGAGCAGGCCGCGGGCGATGGCCACGCGCTGCGCCTGACCTTCGCTCAGGCCGGCGCCGCGCTCGCCCAGCTCCGTGTCAAGACCCTGCGGCAGTTCGAAGACAAAGTCCGCCGCGGCGGTGTGGAGCACGTGCCGCAATTCTTCTTCCGTGGCGTCAGGCTTGGCCAGCAGCAGGTTGAACCGAACCGAACCACTCATCAGCGAATTGCCCTGCGGCACGAACACGAAATCGGGCCGGGTCGCCGCCGAAATGGGCCAGGCGTGGCCCTCGTCGTAGAGTTCGAGACGGCCGGCGGAAGGCTGCACCAGGGCGAGCATGAGGCGGAACAGGGTCGTCTTGCCCGCGCCCGTCGGGCCCGTGAGGGCCGTCTTGGTGCCGGGACGGAAATCGTGTGAAAAACCCTCGAACACAGCGCGTTCACCGCTCGCATAGCGGAAACTGACCTCCTCGATGTTCACGCCGGCGACCATCTCCGACAACGGCTTGACGACGGTCGGCGCTTTCAGGTCCGGTCCGGGGCCCAGCACCTCTTCCAGCCGGTCGATGCTGGCCGTGGTGTGGATGAGCTGCGGCACCATGTTGAGGAGCGTCAGGATCGGGTTCTGGATCTGGCTCACCAGCTGCAGGAACGCGGTCATCACACCGAAGGTGATGGCGCCGCTGCGCAGCTGCAGGCCGCCCCAGCAGAAAGCCGTCATGTAGCCCAGGGCGAAGCAGGAAGCCATGACCACGCGGGTCAGCACGGTGAAGCGCGTGCGGCGCTTCACGCGGCCCATGAGGCCGGATTGCGTCTGGTCGAGGCGCTCGGTGACCCACTGCTCGCTGCCCAGCGAACGCAGGGTGGCGTTGTGCTCCATACCCTCCTGTACCTGCATCTGGATGCGGCTCTCTTCCTGGCGGATATCGAGCGTCATCTGGCGGAGCGGGCGGGCGATGAGCTTGGCGAAAACGATGACCAGCGGCGTGAGCACCAGCAGGGCGATCGCCAGCCAGCGGTCCATCGAGAACAGCAGCAGGAACGCGCCGCAAAGCTGGACCAGCGTCACGACGGCGCGGGGCAGCATGTCGGTGGAGGCTTCACCCACCACCTCGATGTCTTTCGACAGGCGCGAGGCCACGTCGCCGGAATGGATGTCCCGTTCGGAATAGAGCTGCCGCGCGAAGAGGCGGCTGAAGGCCTGCAGGCGGATGGCATTGGTCTGCTTGGTACAGGCCAGGGTCGAGCGGTAATAGTAGAGCTGCCGCAGTACCACGCCGCCCAGCACCACGGTCACCAGCATGACGATCATCAGCACGACGTCGCGGTCGGAGCCGGTGCGGATGGTCTGGTCGATGAAGCGGCGGCTCAGCCAGACCATCAGCAGGCCCAGGGCTACCTGGGCGATTCCGATGAGGATGCGCCACAGGGTGTCCCAGCGGATCCCTGCCATCGCGCGCCAGAGCCACCGTAAGTATTTCATTCCACAATACCCAGTTCCTGCCACTGGGCGAGCAGTTTTTCGACATCGGCGCGGGCCGTGTCCATGTCCACTTCATAGGCCTCGCACAAAGCGGCGGCCAGCGTTTCGGCATCGAAATCGCCCAGCTCGCCGGCCTTCTCCCAGATCCAGGCGGCCGTGTCGTTCAGGCTCACGAGCTTGCCGAAATTGATGGCGCCCAGCCCTTCGCCCACGATGACCTTTTCGCCGCATACCGTGCGCAGCACGAATCCTTCTTTCCTTTTCATTGTATGTGCTTGTTTCTTAAAAACGTATGTCGGTAGATGAACAGCAGGTAGCGCCGCACGGGCAGCAGCCGGCGCCAGAGGCGGGCCGCCCGCCGCATGCGCGGCGTGTCGAGCCGTAGGTGGCGGCCATCGCCCTTCACCACTTCGTCGGTGCGGGCCAGCACGTCTTCCGGCCGGCAGTGCTCCCGGCCCACGAGGTTTCCGTCGCCCATCAGCTCCACGCCCGTTTCCGTGACCTCCATCACGCGGTGCAGCACGTAGCGCCGCCCCTCGACCCGGGCCAGCACCACGTCGCCGCGGCGGATCTCGCCGGGACGCGTCAGCACCACGCTGTCGATGCCGCCGTGGATGAAAGGCAGCATGCTGCGCCCCTTGACCAGCAGCGTCACCGCCATCCCTTCGTTCACGAAGCGGACGGCGTCGGCCAGGATCTGTTCATCGGACACGGTGCTCATAGCCAGTTGCTTAGGGATTCATGACCTGTTCAGCACACAGCCGGGCCGCCGCTTCGTCGGGCAGGCAGTCGAGGTGCCAGACCGGCACGCTGGAGGCCAGGTCGTTCTCCGTCTCGTGCAGGCCGTCGGCGATGGCGCGGTCCCAGCGCTTGCCGGAGATGCTCGGCACCAGCGCCGCGTACGCCGCGATGCCCTTGAGGCGCCGGATGGCGTTGTACGGGGCCTGCGCGAGCTGCACGAAGCCGCCCAGCGGCAGGCGCATGTTGCGGTAGCACGGCGTCTTCCCGCTCCAGGGGGAACCGTACACCCAGGCGCTGCCGTCGGCCTCGATGCGGACCACCGGGTTGTCGTCGTTGACCAGTTCGGAGCCCGGCACGTACCGGAGCCAGAGGCGCGCATGCGTGCTTTTGCCCGTTCCGCTCTTGCCGAGGAAGAGATAGCCCCGTCCGCCGCAGCCGATGACCGCGGCATGGAAGAGCGCGGTATGAAGGGAAGCCGTGCGCAGCGCGAACATCACCATCAGCGCGTTGCTCAAGGCGAAAGCCGGGTAGGCATGGATGGCCAGCGTCGCCGCTTCGAAGCCTGCGTCGGCCAGCATCGTTCCGGCCAGCTCGCCGCTCAGGCTGAATTCGAACCAGGATGCGCCGCAGCCCGTCCGGCACAGCCGGATCTGCGAGCCGTCATCGTCCTGGCAGAACTCCTCGACGAGGTCTTCCGGCACGGCTTGCGCCCCGCACGGCACGACCGCCAGGCGAAACACCCGCTGCGGCGCCGCAGCCGCTTCCACCGCGAAGGCTTCGTACGGTGAAAGGGCTTCCGGCAGGTCCACCCCGTCGGCCACGGTCACCGAAAAGCAGTGACCAGCAACGATGTAGCAATAGTCCTTCATAACAATCTACAAATATACAAAAAAACAGTTGCGGAACCGACGGATGTCCGTTTTTGAACGCAGATGAACAGGCTGTTGACGGAAATGGACAGACTTTGGGCACAAAATTGACGCATAAAGGACAAGGCGTTGACGCATACGGGACAATAGCTAATTCTGTTATATATATATTTGCGCGTAATTAAAGGTATACCATGAAAGCCGAATCGTTTTTCACTAAACTTCTCCTTTTTCTGGCTTGGGGTTTTTTGACGCTCCTTGTCACCGGCTGTTACGACGATACGGATCTCCGGGCCCGGCTCGATGAGCATGAAGCGCGCTTGCAGGCGCTGGAGAAGTTGTGTTCCGAAATGAATACCAATATCGCCTCCCTGCAGCAGATCATGGCGGCGCTCCAGAACAACGACTTCGTTACGGATGTGGTCCCCATCAGCGAGAACGGCAAGGAGATCGGCTATACCATCACTTTTTCGAAGAGCGGCGCGGTGACCATCTACCACGGCAAGGACGGTAAGGATGGCGCCAACGGCAAAGACGGGAAGAACGGCGTGGACGGCAAGGACGGCGCCGACGGCAGTACGCCGGTGGTGGGCCTGAAACAGGATACGGACGGCATCTGGTACTGGACGCTGAATGGCGCCTGGCTGCTGGACGACCGGGGCGCCAAGGTCAAGGCGCTCGGCGTCGACGGAAAAGACGGTGCCGACGGCAAGGACGGGAAAGATGGCGCCAACGGCAAGGATGGGAAGGACGGCGCCAACGGCAAAGACGGCCAGGATGGCAAGGACGGCAAGGACGGTGCCGCCGGTCAGGATGGCAAGGATGGCCGCGACGGCAAGGACGGCAAAGACGGCGTGACGCCGCTGTTGAAGATCGAAGTCGGCGACTGGTACATCAGCTACAACAATGGCTCGACCTGGGCATATGTGGGCCGCGCGGACGGTGCCAACGGCCGGAACGGGTCGAACGGCAGTGACGGCGCCGCCGGTGCACCCGGTTCTTCTTTCTTCAAGAGCGTGACGGACAAAGGCGACTATATCCTGCTGGTCCTGTCGGACAACACGGAAATCAAATGCCCGAAGCAACCGGCAACGCCGCTCTCGGTGAAATTCCTTCGGAAAGTGGGCACCCAGACCGTTGAGATAAAGTCGATGGATACGCTGAAGGTGACGATCAATTCGGAGGAGCTGATCAATTACCAGATCACCTCGTCGTACACCTACTTCCATGTGGACGCCCTCGGTACGAGCGACATCTCCGTCATCACCAAGCCCCAGGGAAATAATGAAGGCCTCATCACCATCAAGATCGGTGATAAGAAGGTGGACGCATACACCCATGTCACCATACTGGTCACCGACGAAATGGAGTCGCATCTGAGCACCTTTTTCTTTAAGGATATAACTCCTTCCACCTCCGACTAATAGAAATAAGCTTCCATGAAAAAGATAATGTCAAGCAAGATACTGATGCGGACGGCCGTTGCGGTCGCCCTGCTCTTCGTGTCGGGTTGTTACGACGATACGGAGGTCCTCGAACAGCTCGAAAGCCAGGAGGCCCGCCTGCTGGCCCTGGAAAGGCAATGCACGGAGATGAACACCAACATCGTCTCGTTGCAGCAGATCGTGGCTGCCCTGCAGGACAACGACTTTGTGACGAATGTCGCTCCGATCACGGAAGGCGGCAAGATAATCGGCTACACCCTCACCTTTTCGAAGAGCGGTGCGGTGACTATCTACCACGGCCAGGACGGTAAGGACGGGGTCGACGGAAAAGACGGCGCCGACGGGAAAGACGGCCAGGACGGCGCGGACGGCAGCACCCCGGTGGTGGGCCTCAGGCAGGATACGGACGGAGCCTGGTACTGGACGCTGAACGGCGAATGGCTGCTGGACGACCAGCGCGCCAAGGTGATGGCCCTGGGCATCGACGGAAAAGACGGCCAGAACGGTAAGGACGGCAAGGATGGCAAAGACGGCCAGGATGGCCAGGATGGCCAGGACGGCCAGAACGGAAAGGATGGCAAGGACGGTGCGAACGGAAAGGATGGCCAGAACGGCAGCGACGGCAAAGACGGCAGCGACGGTAAAAACGGCGTAACGCCGCAATTGAAGATCGAAGGAGGCGTCTGGTATATCAGCTACAATAACGGTTCGACCTGGACGTATGTGGGCCAGGCGACCGGCGCAAACGGCGCGAACGGCGCGAATGGCAAGAACGGCGCGAACGGCAGGAATGGCGTCACGGTCTTCCGGGACGTCCAGGTATTTCCCGACTATGTCTTGCTGGTGTTGCCGAACGGCACGCAGATCAAGTGCCCGAAGGAACAGACGTTCACGGTAAGTTTCGATCCGTCGGGTGATACACTCTTCGTGCAGCCGCATAATCCGTACGAGATTAAATACACGATTCAATCCTCCGCCGATACCGTGTATGTCGACGCGATTGTCACGAAGAATCTCACGGTGAGCATCGACCGTAAGACGAAACTGACAGGCACCATCATGGTTACGCCAGGCTCATCGGTCGACGAGGCTGAGAAACTCACTGTGTTTGTCTGCGACGACAAGAAACTGTTGACGAAGTCTTTTGGAGTCAAGTTCAAAAATGTACAATAATACAAACAAAATATGAAGAATCAATTCTCTTTGCCGGCCCTGCTGCTTGCCCTCCTCCTGCTGACGGGCAGCGGCGCTTCGGCGCAAGGCCTCGTCAACGTGCGTGTCGGGGGCGGCCCCTCATGGACTGTCGGCAGCGGCTTTGCCAATGTCCGGTCGAACCGGGAAAATGTCGTGCAGCCTGAAGTGGGCGTCGGCGTTTCGGTGAATGTCCTGCCCCAGTTGCGGGCCGGTCTGTCCTACAGCTATACGCGGATGATCCGCGAACAAGTCGACGGCACGATGTATCCGCTCTCCGGCAATGTGCTGCCCGGCAGCGTCGAGGGAACGGTCTATCGCGACCTCAAGACCCATTTCCACGTCGCGGGCGTGACAGCGGAATACAACGTGCTGCCCGCGGGCGGCATCGTGTCGCTCTACCTGGGAACAGGCGCGGGCTGTCTCTTCGCCTCGGGCACCACCTGGTCGCTGACGGTCCGCAACGAGGTGTCCTCCGACAGCTGGGTGAACCGGGTCACGATCGATGCGCGCAACGAGGCGCATCGCTACGTGGCGCCCTACATCCCCGGCAGCCTGTCGCTGGAATGTCGTGTCCTGCCCCGCACCTATGTGTGCCTGGGCGGCTTCTACCGTTTCGTCCTGTCGAAGGACACACTTGCACCCAAAGGCCAGGCCGGTGCCACGCTGGGCCTGCGGCTCTCATTCTGACCACGGCCATGAAAACAGGCAGATTTAGGATTCCGCTGGTGGCGCTTTGCGTGATGTTGCTCTTCTCGTCGTGCGAAAGCTCGAGCCCGGAGATCAGCATTACCTTCGAGTCGGACTACGGCCAGCTCGTCGCCGCCATCGAAAATGTCAACCAATCGTTGATCGACCGGATGTCGCTGCTGGAAGCGGCGATGGAGAGCGGCCTGGCCGACGGCCAAGCGGCCATCGCCCTGGTCCGCAAGGCGGTCGAAACCCTGGGCGGAGACATGGAAAAGAAACTCTCCGCCGTGTCGGAAGCGGTCAAGAGCCAGGGCACGAGCCTGGAAACGAAGCTCGCCCTGATCGAGGCGGCCGCCGATGCCGGCTTTGCCGACGCACAGGCCCGCCAGGTGCTGCTGCAGGAAGCCCTCGCTTCGCTGGGCGGCTCGCTGGAAGAGAAAATGACGGCCCTGGAAGCGGTCGTCCGGAAACAGACTACGGACCTGGACACGAAGCTGGACCTGATCGAGGCCGCCGTCAAGGACGGCCTGGCCGACAGCGAGGCGGCACAGGGCCTGATGAAAGAAGCCCTCGCATCGCTGGGTGGCTCGATGGAGCAGCAGCTGGCGGCGATCGATTCGACGCTCGGCAGCCAGCAGACCACCCTGTCGGCGAAGCTGGCCCTGATCGAGACGGCGCTGCAGGAAGGTTTTGCCGAGGGCAAGACGCGGCAGGAGCTGATACAGCAGGCGCTGGATTCGCTGAGCGGCGACCAGGCGCTGGCCGCCATCGATTCGGCGCTGACCAGCCTGACGTCGGGTATGGAAACGAAGCTGGCGCTGATCGAAAGCGCCTATACGAAAGGCTTCTCCAGCGAAGCGGCGGTCCTGCAGCAGTTGCAGACCGCGGTGACGGCGGCGAGGGGTTCCGTGGCGGGCATGGACAAGGATGCCGATGCGGTCCTCGCGGCGCTGGGCACCGTCGACCCGGCGTCGGGCACCATCTCCGCGCTTTTGACCCAAATCCAGACGTCGGTCAGCGGCCTGTCTTCCTACGATGCCCTTCTGAAGAACATCTGGAAGAGCGTTGGATACCTCTCGGGATCTTTCGGAGGTCATATGGGTGTGGATATGGGTAACGGCGTCCTCTGGGCCACCTGCAACGTGGGCGCGAGACAGGCTTGCGATACCGGCTATTTCTTCGCCTGGGGCGAAACGGAACCCAAGACGGCGTATACCTGGGACACGTACTTTGATACGAAAGATCACGGCCGCACCTTTGAGAAGTACGCCCTCGACAAGAAGACGGTGCTGGAACCGGAAGATGACGCCGCCCGCCAAAACTGGGGCGGCTTTTGGAGCACTCCCACGGAGGAAGAGTGGACCTGGTTGAGGAGGAACTGCACCTATGCCTGGAAGGAGAATTACAACGAATCCGGCATTAACGGCACGCTGGTGACCAGCAAGATCAACGGCAACAGCATCTTCCTTCCTGCCGCTGGCTCCAACCAGATGGATGAAGGGCGAAGGAATCTGAATGTGTATGGAAGATACTGGTCTTCCACGCTCTCTTCAGCTTCAAGCGCTGAGGCCAGGACGGTGTACTTTACTGATCCCGGTTCTTCAGAAGTTCAAATCAATGGCAGCAGTTTGTCACGTGGCCTGGATGGTCTGCCTGTTCGTCCTGTCATCAACTAAAAGAATCGGTATGAAACAGCTGATAAGACATAGAATCACCATCCTGGCGCTCCTGCTGGCGCTGGCTCCGCTGTCCTTGCCGTCGTGCGCGCCGGCACCGGACGTGGTCGACATCATCCATGAGTCGGACAACAGCCAGCTCGTGGCCGCGGTCGAAGACGTCAACAAGTCACTGTGCGAGCGGATGTCGCTGTTGGAAGCGGCGCTGGAGAGCGGGTTGGCCGACAGCCAGACGATGCTGGCGCTGGTGCAGAAGGCGGTGGAGTCCCTGCGCGGGGACATGGAAGAAAAACTGGCCGCCCTGTCGGAAGCGGTGCGGAGCCAGGGTGCGGGCCTGGAAACGAAACTGGCCCTGATCGAGGCCGCCATGAACAGCGGCTTCGCGGATGAAGCGGCGCAGCAAGCCCTGCTGGCGGAAGCCATCGCGTCGATGGGCGGCACGCTGGAGGAAAAGATATCGGCCTTGGAAACCGTCATGAACAAGCAGGGAACGGCCCTGGAAACGAAGCTGGGACTGGTTGAGGCAGCCGTCAAAGAAGGCCTGGCCGACAACGCAGCGGCACAGGAACTGTTGAAAGAAGCCATCGCATCGCTGGGCAGCACGCTGGAAAGCCAGATGGCCGCGATCGATTCGGCCCTCGTGAGCCGGCAGGCAGACCTGTCGGCGAAACTGTTGCTGATCGAGACGGCGGTGCAGGAAGGCTTTGCAGGCGCGAAGACGCAGCAGGAACTGATCCTGCAGGCACTGGACTCGCTGGGCGGGAGCCGGGCGGACCTGCTTTCCGAAATCGATTCGGTGCTGGTCGGCGAGACGGTGAGCCTGCTGTCCAAGCTGGACCTGATGGAAACCGCCCTGACCGCGGGCTTCACCAGTGATGTGACGGCCCTGCAGCAGTTGCAGACGCTGGTGACGGCGCTGAAAGGCAAGGTGGACGGAATGGACAGGAAGATAGACGGCATCCTCGCGACGCTGGGTACCTTCGATGCTTCGACAGGCAGTGTCGCTGCGGCCCTTTCGGACATCCGGACGGCGGTCAGCGGGCTTTCGACCGACGGCGAAAAGCTTGCCGCCATCGAGCGGACGCTCATTCTTCTTACGGGAATCGTCGACGGCCACGCGTTCGTGGATATGGGTAACGGCCTCCTTTGGGCCACCTGCAATGTGGGCGCGAAACAAGCTTGTGATACCGGCTATTTCTTCGCCTGGGGCGAGACGGCCCCCAAGACTGACTATTCCTGGGATACGTATTTTGATTCGAACGATAACGGCAATACCTTTGAGAAGTACGCCATCGACAAGAAAACGGTGCTGGAACCCAAAGATGATGCAGCGTGTGCCAACTGGGGCGGTTCGTGGCGCACCCCCACGATCGAGGAGTGGCAATGGCTGAAGGAGCATACCCAGTGGGAATGGAAGGAAAATTATATCCGTCCCGGGATCCATGGCTTTCTTCTGACCAGCACAGTTCCCGGCTACGAAAGCCAGCGCATTTTCCTGCCCCGCTGCGGCTCAAGAATGGGAGAAAATGCAGAAAGCAAGTGGCTCGGCTTGTACTGGGGTTCCTCGCTGAAGATGAGTAGTTCGAACTGGGCGATGGTGGCTGTAATGCATGTCGCTAACGACAGCAACAGCATTATTTTTGACGTGGCGTCCGGTTCATCGCGATGCTATGGTTTTCCAGTCCGTCCTGTCTCAGATTATTTGATGAAATGAAAAAACTAAAAATACGCAATATGAAGCATCAGATTTCTCTGCCGGTCCTGCTGGGCGCTATGGTGTGGCTGCTGGCCCCGCTGTCCTTGCCGTCGTGCGCGCCGGCGCCGGAAGTGATCGACATCACCGTCGCGTCGGATTACAGCCAGCTCGTGACGGCGCTTGAAAACGTGGACGCCTCGTTGTCCGAAAGGATGACGCTGCTGGAAGCGGCGATGGAAAGCGGCCTGGCCGACAACCAGGCGGCGGTCGCACTGGTCCGGCAGGCGGTGCAGTCGCTGCGCGGGGACCTGGAAGAGAAACTGGCCGCCGTGTCTGAAGCCGTCAAGAGCCAGGGCACGAGCCTCGAGACGAAGCTCGCCTTGATCGAAGCGGCGATCAGCACCGGCTTTGCGGATGCCGGGGCACAGCGGACCTTGCTGGAGGAAGCCCTCGCATCGCTGGGCGGCAGCCTCGAAGAGAAAGTCGCGGCCGTGGAGACGGCCGTGAAGGACCAGTCCACGACCCTGGAGACCAAGTTGGGCCTGATCGAAGCCGCCGTCAAGGACGGACTGGCCGACAATCAAGCCGCGCAGGGCCTGTTGAAAGAAGCGATCGCATCGCTGGGCGGCACGATGCAAGAAAAGTTCGCGGCGATCGACGCGGTGCTGACCGGCCAGCAGGCGGACCTCTCGGCGAAACTGGTGCTGATCGAGACGGCGCTGGCGGAAGGTTTTGCCGAGGGCAGGACGCGGCAGGAACTGATGCAGCGGACATTGGACTCGCTGGGCGGGAGCCAGGCCGAGAAACTGGCCGCCATCGATTCGGCGCTGACCAGCCAGACGGCGGGCCTTTCGGCGAAGCTCTCGCTGATCGAGGCCGCGCTGACCAGCGGCTTCTCCAGCGGCGCGACAGCCATCCAGCAGATCCAGACGACGCTGTCGTCTCTGAAGGGTGTGGTGGATGGAGAGAATAGAAAGATCGACGCCATCATCACAGAGCTGGGCGAGCTGGATCCTTCGACGGGCAGCGTCTCTGCGGCTTTGTCGCAAATCCAGACATCGGTCAGCGGCCTGTCCTCTTACGACGATATTCTTGAAGCCATCCAACGATCGTTAGAGTATCTTTTTCTTCCCGATTATGTGGATATGGGAAACGGCTTGAAATGGGCTACTCGCAACGTGGGCGCCAAGACACCGGTAGAGTATGGCGACTATTTTGCCTGGGGCGAGACAACGACGAAGAGTATCTATAGTTGGAACACATACAAATGGGGTAATGGTAGCAGCTTTACGAAATACACATCGCACCCCGCAACGCTGGAGTCGGCTGACGACGCTGCGACAGCCAACTGGGGCGGTACCTGGCGAACGCCGACGTACTTAGAGTGGGATTTTTTGCTCACGTCTAGCACGCAGGAATGGACGGAATACAAAGGATCCGGCGTTTACGGCATTCTAATAACCAGCGAACTCACTGGCAACAGTATCTTCCTTCCTGCCGCTGGGTACCGGGACGGTGCCGATCTTATCCTGAATGGGCACCACGGCTACTACTGGGCTTCCACACTCGAGATTTCCTCGAGTGAAGCAGCACGCGCGGAATTCTATTCGCAAGGTATCAGTTATGTGGGTGCATCCCGCTGCTACGGTGCGTCTATTCGTCCTGTCAAAGAATAAACGTAATCTCGCATGCAACGGGTAATAAGACATAGCATCACAATCCTGGCGCTCCTGCTGGCAGTGCTCCTGGTCGTCTTTACGTCGTGTGAGAACACGCGTCCCGACATTACGATTTCTTTCGAGTCAGATGCTCGCAGCGTGCGGGATGCCCTCAAGGGCATGAGCCAGTCGCTGGCCGACCGCTTGGCACAGATGGAAGCGGCGATGGAAAGCGGACTGGCGGATTACCAGGAAGCGCTGTCGCAGGTGCGGCAAGCCGTGGACTCGCTGGGCGGTAGCCTGGACGAGAAGCTGGCGGCCGTGACGGAAGTGGTGAAACTGCAGGGCACGAGCCTGGAAGCGAAACTGGCCCTGATCGAGGCGGCAGTCTCCGCCGGCTTTGCCGACGGGCAGGCGCAGCAGGCGTTGCTGCAGGAAGCCGTCGCGGCGCTGGAGGGGAGCGAGGAAGAGAAACTGGCGGCGCTGGAGACAGCGGTGAAGAACCAGGGTGCCGGGTTCGAGACGCGGATGGGCCTGATCGAAGCCTCCGTGCGGGAAGGCCTGGCGGGCCAGGCTGCGGCGCAGGCGCTGCTGAAGGAAACGCTGGAGACGCTGGGCGGCTCGATGGAAGAGAAGCTGGCAGCGATCGATACGGCGCTTGTCAGCCAGCAGGCGTCGCTTGCTTCGAAGCTGGCGTTGATCGAGACGGCAGTGCAGGAAGGCTTTGCGGGCGAAAGGACGCAGGACACGATGATTGCTCAGGCGCTGGATTCGCTGATGGGGGGTGAAGATGAGAAACTGGCCGCCCTGGCAGAGACGATGGAAAGCCAGCTGTCGGGCCTGGAGGCGAAACTGGCGCTGATGGAAGCGTCCGTGTCGAGACAATTTGCCGACGAGCAGGCCACAATAAACCTGTTGCAAAAGGCCCTGACGTCCCTGAAGGGCACGGCGGAGGGCATCGATGCCAGGATCGACGCGGTCGTGTCGATGCTGGGCACCGTCGATCCGACGACGGGCAGCATCGCCGACCTCCTGGCCGCCATCCGCACGGATGTCAGCGGCATCCCGGACATCGAGGCGCAGATAGCCGCCATCGAGAACCTGGTCAAGCAAATGGATATCAATCCTATCGAGTTTACTGATTTTGTGACGGACAACGTGTTGGTCATAGGGGATACCGTCTTGATGGTTCCTTATTTGTTGCCGTCCTCCGATTACACGGTGGAAGCGACAGCGTCGGCTGCATCCGGAGACGTCACGGTGGCCGTGGTGCCGGATTCCGTCGATCCGCTGAAAGGTTTTTTAAAGATTGGTGCCATTGAGATAACGACAGCCCAGGTCGAATTGAGGATTTCCAACTCATTCGGGTCGAAAACGCAGACGCTGAAGATCGTAAAGGAACAGCTGGATCCTGATCCGAAGAATCAGGACAAGAACCTCAACTACGACGATTCCTTCGACGAGACCCATCCGCTGATATTCACGTATAGAACCAATACGCCGGGCATCGTGACGATACCCGACTCTTCAAAACACTGGGTGCGCCTGCTGTATGCTTCGTCGAACGCGGGCGGAACGACACTGGATACGATCAAGATAGCAATCGATCCTAATAAGGGGTACAATCTGAGACTAACGGGCGTAACGGTCACCAACCGGGTAAGTACAGACATCCTCACGTTCCTCATCGACCAGAACTACGACCATGCGTGCATCGATTTCAAAGATCCCACGCTGGAGGCGTACTTGCTGACGAAAATCGATTACAACCATAGCAAATCGATCGAAAAAGTCGAGGCGGCGGCGGTCACCTCGCTGGTAGAAGTTTTCGGAGACGCTTTGACAGATGGGGCATCCTACACATCCTTCAACGAATTCCAGTACTTTACCGGCATCACCGAGCTACCGGCCGGCAGTTTTGCGAAATGGACAAATCTCGAGTCCATCAAGCTGCCGGAGAGCATCACGACGCTGGAGATCGACACCCAAAAGGATGCCATTCTTCAGGAGTGCCCGAAACTCCGTTCCATCAGGGGACCGTTCGCCACGGCCGATTCGTCGGCGCTGGTTTACCCGCAAGGGAACGAGACGATCCTGGTGGCGGCCGTCGAGAATCGGGAAAATTACACGATTCCGTCGGGGGTGACAACCATCGGCCACAATGCCTTCTACAAGAATACGACGCTCCAAACCGTCGTTATTGACCAGGCCTGCCGCACGATCCAGGATAGCGTATTCAACAGTTGCTCCAACCTGCTATATGCACACTTTTTGGGATCCCTTCCGCCTGTAGGTGGAGAGAATATGTTCGGCGGGACCAACACCTGCAGCATCTATGTTCCGAGCGACAAAGTGAGCACGTATCAGCAGAAATGGGATGGGCTTGTGGCGGCTGACCGGATCAAGGGATGGGAGAGTCATCTCATTTCATTTAGTGATGCCAACCTGAAGGCTTGTCTGGTCGATCCCGCCAAGGGCATTGATACGGACGGCGACGGCGAGATTTCCTATACGGAAGCCGCGAACGTGACAGACCTGAAGAAAATGTTCGGTGACGATCTGATGCCAGGCGCACAGTTCAAGTCTTTCGACGAATTCCAGTATTTCAAGGTCGGGGTACTTCCTGCGGGTAGTTTCAAGAATTGGACGCAGTTGCAGACCATCACCCTGCCTGACGAGCTTTGGAAAATCGACATCGATTTCAAGGACCAGGCAGGCAGTACGCCGTCGACGGACCAGACGGTCTTCTTTAACTGTCCCAAACTCGAATTTATTAAGGGTAAGTTCGCCAACGAAGAGAAGTCCCTGATCTATCATCGGGAGGGCGAAACCACGTCGAAGCTGGTCAAGGTATGTGAAACCATCCAGGCTTTTTATGTTCCGCAAGGCGTCGACACGATCGCCCGCTACTGTTTCTACCAATCGAAAGTAAGGAATGTCCAGTTGCCCAAGTCCCTGAAGGTGATCGGTGACTGCGCCTTCGAGCATTCTGCCATCGAAAGCGTCGATTTCCCGCTGGGTGATGGATCCTTCCGTGTCAATCCCGATGTCGACACGTGCCGCGTCACCACGGTCTACGAGCGGTCGTTCGCCCACTGCTATGAGCTGAGGGAATTCAAGGGGGCACGTGTCAATGGGCATTTGAAGGTCTGTGCAGACAACCGGATTCTCTATCAGGATACGACGGTAATGGCCTATGCGCATGGTTCGGGGGAAGCGTTCCTCGTGATTCCCGACGGACTGGGCATTAAACGGCTGGGCGACCACGTTTTTGAAATGATCAGGTCCGATGGGACTGGTTTAGATGTAGGAAGTTGCTCGTTGCATGCCATTGCCTTGCCCACGGGCATCAATGACATCGGCGCCCACGCCTTCTCCTATTCACGTAGATTGAACGCAGGAGGGTTGTATTTCCATGGAACAGAGCCTCCGGCCAAAGGAGCCGAGGCTTTCAAGATACTCTCAGAGGAAGGCATCGCTATACGGGTCTATGTTCCTGAGGGAAGTAAAAATACATTTCAAGAAGCATTAGGCAGCTATGTCTCGGTTGATAGTTGGAAATCTTGGCCGCCGTTTTATAAGTAATCGTGTATGAAACGGATAATAAAACATAGAATCACAGTCCTGGCGCTGCTGCTGGCAGTAGTCCCGGTCGTCTTTACGTCGTGTGAGAACACCCGTCCGGACATTTCCATCACGTTCGAGTCAGATGCTCGCAGCGTGCGGGATGCCCTCAAGGGCATGAGCCAGTCGCTGGCCGACCGCTTGGCACAGCTGGAATCGGCCATGGAAGGCGGCATGGCGGACTACCAGGAAGCGCTGTCGCAGGTGCGGCAAGCCGTGGACTCGCTGGGCGGTAGCCTCGACGAGAAACTGGCCGCCGTCACGGAAGTGGTGAAACTGCAGGGCACGAGCCTGGAAGCGAAACTGGCCCTGATCGAGGCGGCAGTCTCCGCCGGCTTTGCCGACGGGCAGGCGCAGCAGGCATTGCTGCAGGAAGCCGTCGCGGCGCTGGAGGGCAGCGAAGAAGAGCGCCTCTCAACCCTGGAAGCGGCCATCAAGAATCAGTCGGCGGACCTGGTCACGAAACTGGGATTGATCGAGGCCTCCGTGCGGGAAGGTCTGGCCGACCAGGCGGCGGCGCAGAAACTGTTGAATGAAGCCGTCGAATCGCTGGGCGATACGCTGGAAGCGCAGGTTGCCGCCATCGATTCCACCCTTTCGAGCCGGCAAGCCGCCCTCTCGGCGAAACTGATGCTGATCGAGGCGGCGGTGCAGGAAGGATTTGCCGGCGAGAAGACGCGGCAGGCGCTGATCGGCCAGGCGCTGGATTCGCTGGTCGGGGGTGAGGACGAGAAACTGGCCGCCCTGGCGGAGACGATGGAGAGCCGGCTGTCGGGCCTGGAAACGAAGTTGACGCTCATCGAGACGTCCCTGTCGATGCAATTCGCCGACGAACAGGCCGCCCTGAACCTGCTGTTGTCTGCGCTGTCGTCGCTGAAAGGTTCGGCGGACGGCATCGATGCGAAGATCGATTTGATCGTGGCGACGCTGGGCACCCTCGACCCGGCCACGGGCACCGTGGCGGAGGCCCTGGCGAATATTCTCACAGCCATCAGCGGTATCACCGACTTAGAAGCGCAGATCGCCGCCATCGAGCAATTCGTGGCGCTGCTGAATCTCCTTTCCATCAGCTACGAGGATTACGTAGCGGGTGATTCGCTGGTTATGTCGATAGACACTATAGTGGTCATTCCTTATACGGTGAATACCGTCACCGATGTCAAGGTGCTCGCCGACGCCTCCGAGGGTGTTTCGGTCTCCGTTACGCCGGATGCAAACGACGCGCGGAAAGGAAAACTGAGCGTTAAGATCACGGCGACGGCGTTTCCATCACAGGGGAGAATCTTCGTGACGCTCGAGGGCAAATACAAGACCGTAAAGAGTACGCTGAGACTCGTACAAGAACAGATGACATTGCTTTCCGCGGATGTTGTTACGCTCTTATACGATCAGACCTACAGCGAGGCGGATCCACTGGTGCTCCGTTATAAGACCAACACGCCCACCACCATCACTATTTTGGATACGACGACGACTCCTGTTACGCAGACTTGGATCCATCGGGTCTATGATGCGTCTGCCGATGGAGCGGCGACCGATTCTGTCATCAAGCTTGCCGTCGACACAAATAAGATATTCAAACAACGTGGCGCGTTGGTGTTGGTGCAAAACCGCGTCAGCAAGCATGAACTGACAATCTCTATCACCCAGGATTACTACAGCACGGTCATTAAGTTCGCGGACACCGGCTTGGAGAGTTATCTGGTGGCCTCGGGCAAGTCCCCGGTCGTGGACCAGAACCGCGACGGCAAGATATCCATGGCAGAGGCGATTTACGTGACCTCCCTGAATACGTTGTTCGACACCGGGTCGACCACGGGAAGAAGTTACACCTCTTTTAATGAATTCCAGTATTTCACCGGCATCACCGAGCTTCCGGCAGGCAGTTTTGCGAAATGGACAAATCTCGAGTCCATCACGCTGCCGGAGAGCATCACGACGTTGGAGATCGACACCCAAAAGGATGCCATTCTTCAGGAGTGCCCGAAACTCCGTTCCATCAGGGGACCGTTCGCCACGGCTGACTCGTCGGCCCTGATTTACCCGCAAGGGAACGAGACGATCCTGGTGGCAGCCGTCGAGAATCGGGAAAATTTCACGGTTCCGTCGGAGGTGACAACCATCGGCCACAATGTCTTCTACAAGAACACGACGCTCAAGTCCGTCGATTTGAACCAGGTCAGCTCGATCCGGGATAGCGCATTCAGGGCTTCCGGCCTCACCAGCGTCACCATTCCCGCCGGAGTCAATACGATCGGAGAATGCGCATTCGTGGAATGCGCTTCCCTGGGAAGTTTCTCCGGGGCGTCCTCGGATGGGAACATCCGGGTACTGCCCTTTAATGAGAATGGCGACATTGATGATAACGGAACGGGGCTTTGCCTGATGAACGACAAGGCTGTGATTGCTTATGCCCTGGCATCCGATCGTAAATCGCTGAACATTCCCCGGTTGGTCACCAGTAAATACATCGAGACCATCTCCGATTACGCTTTTGCCGGTGCCCGTTATCTGGAGTATCTCACCCTGGAGAGTCGAATCAAAAAGATGGGCGCTTACAGCGTGTACAATTGTCCCAATCTGAAATCCGCGCATTTCCAAAAAGTGGACGAGATACCTGCCGGAGGCGAAAAAATGTTTGGCGGGACAACGACTTGTAAGATCTATGTTGATGGCACTCAAGTTGACGCCTTTAAGAATAAAGACGCGAACTGGGAGGCGCTTGGAGATGCCGGTCGGATCGAAGCGTGGGGAAACCGGATTTCGTTCAGGGATATCGACATGAAGCGCTATCTGGTAGCTTTAATCGACACCAGTGGCGACGGCGAGATATCCGAAACCGAGGCCGCGGCCGTGGTAAAATTCGAAGATCTGTCCGGCGGCGGTATGTCCTCGGGAGCGAAATTCAAGTATTTTGACGAATTCCAGTATTTCACCGGTATCAAGAAGCTTCCGGCAGGAAGTTTCAACGACTGGACGGAACTGATTTCAATCACATTGCCGAACAGCATAGAGACGATAGACATTGATTTCAAGGACCAGGCAGGCACTGCGCCGTTGCGGACCCTGACGGTTTTCCGAAACTGTCCCAAACTGACGAGCATCCGTGGAGGTAACGACTTTACGACGGACGGAACGATTCTTCGCTACAAGCGGCCGGGTGAATCGACCTACAAGTTGATCAAAGTGGTGGAAAGCCTGACGTCCTGTAAGATTCCGGCAGGCGTCGACACGATCGCGCGGTATTGCTTCTACGGTTCAAAAATCAAAAGCGTCGAGTTGCCGGTTTCGCTGAGAACCATCGGTGAATGCGCCTTCGAGCATTCCGCCATCGAGCGTATCGACTTCCCGATGGCTGCGGATACGATTCGCGTCACCACAATCTATGACCGGACGTTCGCACACTGCTACCATCTGAAACAATTCACAGGGAACCAAGCAACGGCGGTGACAAAAGGACAACTTAGAATCTGCGCGGACGGCCGGCTCCTGTGCCGCGATACGACGGCGTATGCCTACGCGATGGGTTCCAGTGCATCGACGCTCATCATTCCCGAGGATTTGCCGAACACGACCAACAAGATCAAACGGCTTACCGATTGCCTTTTCGATAGACGAGACGCAAGTGGGAGTCCTTTATCAGAGGGTGGCCCTTTGAGAAGGATTTACTTGCCTTCTGCCATCAACCGCATCGGTTCGCATACCTTCTATAATCAATTCGCGCTGGAGCTGGTGTGTTTCAGTGGATCTACGCCGCCAGCCGACTGTGGTAACCACGCGTTTGATCTTATTACCAATCGTCCATTGTTTTATGTCCCCGATGGCAGCCGGGACAAATTTGCCACTGCATTGGGAGTAGACAATAGTTGGTTTTATACGTATAAACCTGACTAAACCTTTTCGCGAAGTGAAAAATTATTTATCACACAAACCGCTGATACTGACCGTTTTCGTAGCGCTTTCCCTTCTGGCCTCGGGCTGCTACGACGATACCGCGATCCGCAACCGGCTTGACAGCCAGGAGGCCCGCCTGCTGTCCCTGGAAAAGCAATGTGCGGAGATGAATACGAACATCGCGTCGTTGCAGACGATCGTGCGCGCGCTGCAGCAGAACGACTATGTGTCGGCGATCGCCCCGATCAGCGCCGAGGGCCAGGTCATCGGCTACACGTTGTCGTTCCTCAAGAGCGGCGACGTGACGATCTACCAGGGCCAGAATGGCGCCGACGGCGCGAACGGCCAGGATGGCAAGAATGGCAAAGATGGCGCTGACGGCAAAGACGGCGCGGACGGCGCCGTGCCCGTGATCGGCGTGGGCCAGGACGAAGACGGCTGCTGGTACTGGACGCTGAACGGAGCGTGGCTGCTCGACGAAGAAGGGTCGAAGGTGAAGGCGGTGGGAAGCGACGGAAAGGACGGCCAGGATGGGAAGGACGGCGCGGACGGCAAAGACGGCAAGAACGGGCAGCCGGGGAGCGACGGCGCCGACGGGAAGGACGGGAAGGACGGCGTGGACGGAGCGGACGGCCGCAACGGCTCGGATGGCCGCAACGGAGCCGACGGCGTGACGCCGCAGTTGAAGATAGCGGAAGACTACTGGTACCTGAGCGTGGACGGCGGCCAGACGTGGACGAACATCGGCAAGGCGGTCGGCCAGGCCGGGAAGGACGGCCGCGACGGCAGGGACGGTCGCCGTGGAGCGGACGGCACGGGCACGGACGGCACGATCTTCCGAAGCGTCACGCAGGACGCCACGTCGGTGATCCTGACGCTGACGGACGGCACGGTGCTCACCATTCCCAAGGAACTTCCGCTCTCCATCTCGTTCTGGTCCGACAAGGGATTTGACGCGGATACGCTTGTCCTGCCGGCGAATTTTAGCAGTCTTGATTTGCATTATGTGGTGACTTCGTCCCTGGGCTCGGTTTCGGTGGCGACGGTCTGTTCTTCCGACGTAAATGCAATCGTCATCCCGAATGTTGAACATCCGCTCGAGGGTATCATCCGGATTTGTACCCTGGAATCGATAGATGTAAAACAAACAAAAGTCCTGGTGCTTGTTTCCAACGGGAACAATGTCACGATGCGGACGCTGGTCGTCCAGGAGGCGAAAATGGAGCTCATGCAGGTCGACCAGTATGATTTCGAATATGAGGGTGGCGATCTGGTGATCAGATACCAGACCAATACGCCCGTCTCGATTTCCATTCCCGATTCGGCCAGTACCTGGTGCAAGGTGGTCCGCACCAAGGCTTCGATGGCCGATTCGTCCATTAGCGTCCACGTCGAACGCAATGAGGGTATATGGAAGCGCATGACGTCTGTGTCAATAAGCAACCTTTTCGGCGTCGGCAACCCGGCTACGATTGCGTTCCATATCACCCAGGCCCCCGATTCCACGGCTATTCAATTCGAGGACGTCAACCTGAAGAACACGCTGCTCTCGAATGAGGCCGTCAACCGGGATAATGATCAAAAGATATCCCGATCCGAAGCAAGAGCCGTGACCAATCTGGAAACATTGTTCGGCGATGAGTTGAAAAAAGGGGCACTCTACACATCCTTCAACGAATTCCAGTACTTCACCGGCATTACGGTCCTTCGCGACGGATGCTTCAATCATTGGATCCGGCTGGAGGAAATCACGTTCCCGGAGAGCCTCACGTCCATAGAAAGTGGAAATGGCGACGAAGCCGGCATCTTGACGGATTGCCCCAAGTTGACAACGATCCAGGGCAAGTTTTCCGTGGGCAGCCGGGCGGTGGTGTATAATAATACCTTGCTCGCCGTCGCTACCGGTGACGACATCAGCTATTCCATTCCCGAAGGCGTCAAAACCCTCGGCAGCAGATCCGTCTACGGGGTAAAGGAACTGGGCGTGCCTGCTTCCGTCAAGCAGATCAGGAACAGTGCATTGGCAGATACGTCGACCCTGAACCCGGACACGCTCTGTGTTTATTTCAAGGGAGAGACACCTCCTCAGTGTGAGGAACATCCATTGGGTGACGCGAATTGGAACCCCGTCAAGGTCCTTGTACCTGCCGTCATCAAAGACGGATCGGTCGATGTGGCTGAAACCAATGCCCGGATCGGGCAATTCAAGACGGCTTTCAGAAATAATGCCAACGATGTGAAGTTTGCTTACTACACCGAGTGGCCTTTCGACGAAGGGGTTTCCATTACCGCAAGGATTGCCCGGAAGCAGGCTTATCTCAGCGAAAGTGCGAGCGACAGTATTTCTGGAAAATGGCTGAAGAACGAGCATATCGCCGTCCTCTACGAGGCGGGTGGCGTGCATAAACGGGCCGATGCCCGGATTACCTCAGTGAAATCAAACGGGGAAGCCACCATCCGTTTCACCGTTGACAAGAAGGTGCCGGACAATACCGACATCGCCTGCACACTGGTCTACCCGCTTTCGGCGGCCAAAAATGACAACACGGGCCCGAAATCCTATAGCGATATGGCGGATTCGCAAGACGGTACGCTGGATAAATGCCTCGACGTCCGCGTAGGCGCCGGCACGATCCATACCGGAAATGCCCCCACGCTGAGCATCAGTACGCCGTTTCAACCCCTATATGGCATTGTCCTGTTAAGTCTGCGGGAGAAGGGTGGTCCGGGTCCGTTTTATGCACAAACGCTGGTCGTGAAAGCTAATGGAAATACGCTTGTCACCAGCTCCTCCTCGGTACCGAGGAATGAGTTTTATCTGGCTCTGCCCCCCATGAGTAACGAATCGATATCTTTGGAAGCTACGGGTGGCACTGAGCAATGCACGTATATTTTGAATAATCAAACGATTAAGGCTGGACAATATTACATAAGGCGCGATTTAATACCCCAAAGCCAACCCTAATAATATTTTTAGTTTGGCCGCGACAGGAGTGTGGAGGTTGCAGCTGCGTCCTGTCGCGGTAGGGAGAATGGCTGTTTCCGCCCAAAATGATACCGCGACAGGACTCAGCTGCGTGCTTGAGAATCCTGTCGCGGAAAAGAATCTGCCCGGCTCGGGGAATCTGAGACCCCCGGTCGAGCCGGGGGTGACGATCATTTGAACTTCGCGAAGAAGTCGTTCCCCTTGTCATCCACCAGGATGAAGGCCGGGAAGTCTTCTACGGTAATCTTCCAGATGGCCTCCATGCCGAGTTCGGGGTACTCGACGCACTCGATGCTGCGGATGCTGCTTTGGGAGAGCACGGCAGCTACGCCGCCGATGGTGCCCAGGTAGAAACCGCCGTGTTTGCGGCAGGCATCCGTCACCATCTGGGAACGGTTGCCCTTGGCAATCATCACCAGGGAGGCACCGTGATCCTGGAATTCGTCCACATACGGGTCCATGCGGTTGGCCGTGGTGGGGCCCATGGAACCGCAAGGCATGCCTGCCGGCGTTTTGGCCGGACCGGCGTACAGGATGGGATGGTCCTTGAAGTAAGCGGGCATATCCTCACCGGCATCCAGACGGGCCTTGAGTTTGGCGTGCGCGATGTCACGGGCCACGATGATGGTGCCCTTCAGGTTCACGCGGGTGCCTACGGCATATTGGGTGAGCGCGGCCCTTACGGCGTCAATGCCCTTGTCCAGGTCGATCTCCACGCCCTTGGGCCCTTCGCCGGGACGGCGCAGCTCTTCCGGAATGAGTTCGGAAGGGTTGGTGTCCATCTTCTCGATCCATACGCCGTCGGCGTTGATCTTGGACTTGATGTTGCGGTCGGCGCTGCAGCTTACGCCCATGCCGATGGGACAGCTGGCGCCGTGGCGCGGCAGACGGATCACGCGGATGTCGTGTGCCATGTACTTGCCGCCGAATTGGGCGCCCAGGCCAATCTTCTGCGCCTCTTTCAGGAGCTTATCTTCCAAATCAATGTCACGGAAGGCACGGCCGGTCTCATCGCCGGTAGTGGGCAGATTGTCATAGAACTTGATGCTGGCCAGCTTCACGGTGAGAAGGTTCTTTTCGGCCGATGTACCGCCGATCACAAAGGCAATGTGATAGGGAGGGCAGGCTGCCGTACCCAGCGAGCGCATCTTCTCCACCAGGAAAGGAATGAGGGTGCCTTCGTTCTGGATGGTGGCTTTGGTCATGGGGTAGAAGTAGGTCTTGTTGGCGCTGCCGCCGCCCTTTGCCACCATAATGAAACGATACTCGGCACCGCAGGTAGCCTCGATGTCGATCTGGGCAGGGAGGTTGCACTTGGTGTTGACCTCGTCGTACATATTCAGCGGAGCGTTCTGGCTGTAGCGCAGGTTTTCCTGGGTATAGCAGTTGAACACGCCCTTCGAGAGAGCTTCCTCGTCTTCGAAGCCCGTCCAGACCTGCTGGCCCTTCTCGCCGTGGATGATGGCGGTACCGGTGTCCTGGCAGAAGGGAAGCACGCCCTTCACGGAAGTTTCGGCGTTACGAAGGAACTGCAGGGCCACATACTTGTCGTTGTCGGAAGCCTCGGGGTCACTGAGGATCCGGGCCACCTGCAGGTTGTGGGCGCGGCGCAGCATAAACTGGCAGTCGTGAAAAGACTGCTGCGCAACCAGCGTGAGCGCCTCGGGCTTGACCTTCAGCATCGGCTTGCCTTCAAAGTCGCCGACCGAGACCCAGGCCTCGGAACCGGGAATCTTGTAATATTCAGTGGTGTCTTCACCCAACTGAAACATCGGAGCATATTTGAATTCCATAAGAGTATAGTTTGTTGATTTATAAATCGTTCCGCATTAAGAACTCTTTCATGAAGGGGTTGAGGTCGCCGTCGAGGACGCCCTGGGTGTCGGAGGTCTCGTAGCCGGTGCGCAGGTCCTTCACCATCTTGTAGGGGTGCAGCACGTACGAGCGGATCTGCGAGCCCCACTCGATGCGCTTCTTCTGGCCCTCGAGCTCCGCCTGCTTCTCCTGGCGCTTCTTCAGCTCCAGGTCGTAGAGGTGCGACTTGAGGATGCGGAGGGCGTTCTGCCGGTTGTCGAGCTGGGAGCGGGTCTCCGTGTTTTCGACCGTGATGCCGGTGGGGATGTGCCGCACGCGCACGCCCGTCTCCACCTTGTTCACGTTCTGGCCGCCCGCGCCCGAGGAGCGGAAGGTGTCCCACTCCAGGTCGGCGGGATTGATCTCGATCTGGATGGTATCGTCGACCAGCGGATACACGAACACCGAGGAGAAGGTGGTCTGGCGCTTGCCCTGCGCGTTGTAGGGCGAGATGCGGACCAGGCGGTGCACGCCGTTCTCGGCCTTGAGGTAGCCGTACGCGTAGTCGCCCTCGAACTGGATGGTGCACGACTTGATGCCCGCCTCGTCGCCTTCCAGCAGCTCCGTGACCGTCATCTTGTAGCCGTTGCGTTCACCCCAGCGGGTGTACATGCGCATGAGCATCGACGACCAGTCGTTGGCCTCCGTGCCGCCGGCGCCCGAGTTGATAGTCAGTACGGCGCCCAGGTTGTCGCCCTCTTCGCCCAGCATGTTGCGCATCTCCAGCGCCTCGAGTTTCTCCACGAGGCCGTTGTAGGCGGCTTCAAGGTCGTCGGCCGCGTCTTCGCCGAAATCGGCGAGCGTCTCCACGTCGGAGAGCCCGCATTCGAGCGCGTCGTAGCCGTCGACCCAGTATTTGACGGCCGAAACCTCCTTCATGAACGCTTCGGCGGCCTTCGGGTCGTCCCAAAAGTCCGGTGCCGTTGTCTTGGCTTGTTTGGCAGCTAGGTCAGATCGTTTCGCAGGGATGTCAAAGAAACCTCCCCAACGTCTCTATCCGCTGTTTAATCGTTTTAATCTCTTCTGAGCTGATCATATATCCGTTTTGTTTCTTCGTAGCCGTAGCCGCGTCCGAGCGCATAGCGAAAAAACTTGGCCTGCTTGCGGACGGGATCCTCCTCGCGGGCGAGGGCTTTCCACTTGGCGTGGAGCAGCTGCTCCTTGCGGGCGTCGGCGGCGTCAGGGTCGATGGCTTCCAGCGCGGCGGCGATGTCGGCGGCATCGAGCTGTTTCTTTTGCAAAGCTAACTTAATTTTGAGACTTCCCCAACCCTGCAGGGCACTTTTGTCGCGGGCGAAGGCACGGGCGTAGCGCGCGTCGTCCAGGTAGCCTTCCCGGCACAGGGTGGCGAGGATGTCTTCCGCATCCGCCGGCGGCAGGGCGGTGAGCTTGCGGCGGATGTCGCTCCGGCAGCACTCCCGTCCGGCGCACAGGCGCATCATGCGGCCCAGCATCCGGGTCTTATCGTCGGTGTCAGAACGCATGGCCGATGCTGAGGAAGGCGCCCACCTTCCCGGTGTGGTTGGACCAGAACAAGTTGAAGGCCAGGGGGCCGAAGAAGGAGTTGTAGGCGTAGCCGATGCGGGCGCCGATGATCGGCGCGTTCTCGAACAGGTTGTCGAGGTTGCGGAAGTCCCGGGCGTAGGCGCCCGAAAGGAACACGTAGTTGTTGCGGAGGAACTGGTAGCGCAGGTCCATCGTGACGTCGGTCAGCACGTTCTGGTACACCCGCGGCCGGCCGAAGCCGATGAAGGGGAACTGCTGGTTCATGTAGCGGCCGTAGAGGTAACCGCCCATGACGTTGGCGTAGGCCATCGGGACCTGCTTGCCGAAGAGGGTCCGGTTGTCGATGGTCGTGATCAGGGCAAAGTGCGGGCCCATGGGAATGACGCCCGAGAAATGCAGGCTGGCCGTCATGAAATTGCCGTAATCCCCTTGGACCAGGCTGTTGAAGCAGTAGCCGAACTCGGCGTCGAGCTGCGTGCCCCGGGTCGGGAAATTCTGGTTGTCGCGGCTGTCGGCCTGGAAGCGCGCGAACGCGGTGGGGAAGCTCTTGCGCGAAAAGTCGATGTCGTAGCCCGGGAAGTCGTCGGCGGTGAGCTGGCCCCGGTAGCTGAAGAGCTCCATCCGGGCGCCCAGGTCGATGGAAATGTTGCGGGCCCGGGTGGAGAAGGCCGTGTAGAAGCGGTGCTGGTCGAAGCCGAAGCTGACCAGCTCGTCCTGGTTCTTCAGGTTGAGGTTGGACGTGCGGAAGTGATAGCCCGCCTTGAACTGCGCCAGCGAACGGAAGACGTAGGAATACTGGGCCTGTGCCTGGAGGTTGTAGGCGATCTTCGCGTTCAGGTTGAACTTCGAGCCGTAGAGCGTGTTCTCGTTGATGCCGACGGAGGCCAGGATGGCGGCGATCTCCTCGCTGTCGAAGCGGAGGCCGACGCCGATCATCGACTTGCGGCCGGGCACGAAGGTGAGTTCCAGGTCGTAGGGATCGTCCTGTCCGCGCAGCTGGTAGGTCACGGATTCGAAGGCGGCGGTGTTGTAGAAGCGGGCGATTTCGGTTTTCAGCTCGGTGCCGCTGATGCGGGCGCCCGGCTTGAGGCAGCTCTTGCGCATCAGCAGCTGCAGGTCCTTGGACGAGATGCCGTAGAACGAGACGTGGCCCAGGGTGATGGAGTCGCGGTCGAGGCGGAGGGCCTTGCGGTAGGTCTCCGGCCGCTTCACCGGTCCGATGAACGCCTGCTGGGATTGGTCGAGCCGCGCCTTGATGGCGCTGATGGCGTCCTGGTGCTCGCGGGCGGCCGCTTCACCGTTGTCGATGAGCTGGCGGAGGCTCTCGTTGTTGTAACTCAGCATCGAGTAGCCTTCCGTGTCGGGCGTGATGAGCAGGTCGGTGTCCGCGATGGCGTCGTTGAGTTTGGTGTCCATGTAGAGATTGAGCATCTCGCTGAACATTTCGCCGATGTTCTCGATCTCCACATCGTCCTTTCCGTCGGGATCTCCCAGTTTCACGCCGATGATGATATCGGCCCCCATGCCGCGGCAGACATCCACCGGGTAATTATTGAGGAGTCCGCCGTCCACCAGCACCATGTCGCCGATGCGAACCGGCGCGAAGAAGCCGGGAATGGCCATCGAGGCGCGGATCGCGTCGACGAAGTTGCCGCTCTTGAAGACCACTTCCTGCTTGCTCTTCAGGTCGACCGCCACGCAGGCGAAGGGGATGGGCATGCGGGAAAAGTCGAGCGAATCCTGGTAGCCCACGGAGAGCTGGGTGAACAGGTTGTAGATGTTCTGCCCGTTGACGATGGCCAGCGGGATGTTGTTCAGCAGCGAGGCAGGGTCGTCGGGCTTGCGCGGCTCCCGCGGGCCGAGGCGGCTGTAGTCGCCGGAACCGAAAGGAATCTGCAGCAGGAACTTGTCCTGGTTCTGCTTGCGCTCGAACATCCGGCTGCTGCGGGGGATCTGGTCGCTGAGCAGGTAGTTCCAGTCCTGCGCCATGATGAGCGAGTCCAGCTCGGAAGCCGAGTAGCCGATGGAATAGAGCCCGGCTACGATGGCGCCCATGCTGGTGCCGGCGATGCAGTCGATGGGGATGCCGTTCTCTTCCAGCACCTTCAGCACGCCGACATGCGCGGCGCCCTTCGCGCCGCCTCCGCACAGCACCACGCCCACCCTGGGCCGCTGCGCCGCTGCGGAGAGGCTCAGGACCAGCAACAGGAGGAGGGTGCCGACGCGTTTCATGTTCCCGGATTAGAAGTCGTAGCCCAGCGAGAAGTGGAAGCCCACTCGTTTGGAGAGGTTCGACCAGTGGGCGATCACCTTGACCGGGCCGACGATGGTGTTGATCGAGTAGCCGGCGCCGAAGCCGTAGTAGTTTTCTATGGTAAGGGGGAACCCACGGTCATGGTTCCAGTTGGCCAGATAGTTGCCCATCAAGGTCAGGTAGTGCTGCTTGAAGAGGTTGATGCGCAGGTCGAGCCGGGCGATGTCCACCCGCCACGCGGCGTCGAAGGTATGGTTGATGCCGACGAAAGGCAGATGCCAGAGAGTATAGCGTCCGGGCATGTAGCCGCCGACCATGTTGCCAAAGTACCGGTGCGCGTTGTTGCCGAAAATCCAGCGGTTGTAGGTCTGGGGAATGAGGGTCACGCGCCGGCCCAGCGGAATGGCGGCGATCAGGTTGAATTGCGGATCGAAGCCCCAGTCCCGATCCTTGAAATGATAGCGGGCGTCCGCGAAGATGTCGATCCGCAAGCCTTTCGTCGGGAAATACATCTCGTCCAGGCTGTCGAAGCTCCAGCTCAGGAAGCCGCGTCCGAGGCTGTTGTCAGAGACATATTCCGAAGCGTCAATGCCGGTCGGGGTTATGCAGCGGAAGTTGACATATTGGACGCCGAGGTCGATGTCGGCGTTCCACCAGCCGGTGATCTGATAGTCCGCCTGCGCGCCGAACACGTTGAAACGGTTGGTGTAGGAAAGGGAGTACTCTTCGACGGTCACGTTGTCCCGGACGATGGGCTGATACGTGTAGTAGTCGATGTTGGTATGATTGGCGGCGACCCCGATGTTAATGCGGGTCAGGTTGGGGAAGGTGTAGCCATAGCGCAGCAGCCCGTTGACATTGGCGCCCAGTTCCACCTGGAAGTCGAGCTTCGAGCCGAAGAGCTTCCGCTTGTTCAGGTTGACGCCCAGCAGGATGGAAGCCATCTCTTCGCTGTCGAACCGGAAACCGATGCCGGCCTGGTGCATGCGCTGGGGCGTGAAGTCGACCTTCAGGCCGTAGCCCTGCTCGTCGTTGCCGATGACGCGGTAGCTGGCCTTGATGAAGGCTTTCGTATTGTAGATGAAGTCCATGGCCTCGTCCATGTCTTCGCCGGTGATGTCCTTTCCGGGAGCGATGTCGGTCTTGGAAAGGAGCCAGTTCATCTCCTTGGTGTCCGCGCCCGAAATCTCCAGTTGGCTGATCCGCACGGTGTCGTGGTTGAAGTCGTGGGCCTTGGGTGCCCGCGGCTTTTCCGGATCGGGATATTCTTTCAGGTGTTCGGCGAGAGACTGGAGCTGCGGGTACACCCGCTGGGCGGCCACGGTGCCGCTGTCGACCAGGGCCTGCACGCTTTTCTCATCGAAGGACAGGACGCCGAAGTCGCTGGTATTGGGGGCGATGATGATGTCGGAATTGCGCCGTCCGGACTGGTATTTCTCGCCGTTCATGATGCTGAGCATCGTTCCGATCATCTCGGGAATCGTCTGGTCGACAGGATTATCTCCGCTATGGAACTGGTGCAGGTCGATGGTGATCACATAGTCTGCACCCATTTCCCGGCAGACGTCGACCGGCAGGTTGTTGAGCATGCCGCCGTCCACCAGGAACTTGTCGCCCACCTGCACGGGCGCGAAATAGCCCGGGATCGACATGCTGGAGCGGATGGCCGTCACGATGCTGCCCTTATGCCACACCACTTCCTCCTTGGTGTTGAGGTCGACCGCCACGCAGGCGAAGGGGATGGGCAGCGTATTGAAATCGATGTCGTCCTGATAGCCTACCGACAGCTTGGTGAAGAGCTGGTCGAGGTTCTGGCCCTGGACCAGGGCGCTGGGCATGTTGCGCAGCAACCCCTTGTTGGCGCCGGGCTTGGCCTCGGTCTGGTCGACCAGGCTCTTGCGGTTCCAGAACGGGAGGGTGAAGAGGAATTTGTCGGCGTCTTCCTTGTAGGTGTAGGAGACGTTGCTTCGCTGGATCTGGTCTTTCATCAGCAGGTTCCAGTCCTGTGCGCGGACGAGGGAGTCCATCTCCTCGGCCGAGTACCCCAGCGCGTAGATACCGCCGATGATGGAGCCGATGCTGGTACCCACGACCATGTCGATGGGAATTCCGGATTCTTCGATGATCTTGAGGGCGCCGATGTGCGCCATGCCCTTGGCGCCGCCGCCCGACAGGACGAGGCCCACCTTGGGGCGCGTCTTCCGGGGTGCGGTCGTTTCGGGCTCTTCGGCCAGCAGGGCCGGGGAGAAGAGCGTAAGCAAGAGGATGACAGACAGCAAACGTTTCATATTAGGTAACTGTTTAATTGTTCTTTTTCAGGCCTTTGCCGGCCAGCAGGCCGCAGGCGGCCATGATGTCTTCGCCGCGCGAGGCCCGCAGCGTGGCGGTGACGCCCGCCCGGTTCAGGCGCTCCAGGAACGCTTCGATCGCCGCCGGGGCGGCCGTCTGGAACGGACTGTCCGGGATGCTGTGGAAGCGGATCAGGTTGACGCGGCACTCCAGGCCCTGCAGCAGCCGGGCCAGGGCGTCGGCGTAGCGGGGCGTGTCGTTGAGCCCGGCGAACATCGTGTATTCGAAGCTCACGCGGCGCTGCCCCGTAAAGTCGTACTGGCGGATGAGCGCCAGCACGTCCTGCAGCGGCCAGGCCTTCTGGACGGGCATGATGCGCTCCCGCTCCTGCGGGAAGGGGTTGTGCAGGCTCACGGCCAGGTGGCATCGGCTCTCGTCCAGGAACTTCCGGAGCGTGGGCAGCACGCCGATGGTCGAGACGGTCACGCGTTTCGGACTCCAGCCGAATCCCCAGTCGGCGGTGATGATTTCCAGGGCCCTGGACACCTGCTCCCAGTTGTCGAGCGGCTCGCCCATCCCCATGAAGACCGCATTGGTCAGCTGGTCCGCCTCGTCCAGGCTCAGGAACTGGGAGAGGATCTCCCCGGCGCTGAGGTGGCCGTGGAAGCCGCCGCGGCCCGTCATGCAGAAGCGGCAGCCCATCTTGCAGCCGATCTGCGAGGAGACGCAGACCGTGGCGCGGGCCAGCCCGCCTTCCGAGCCGTCCTCATACTGCGGGATCATCACCGTTTCGATGAATTTGTCGGGCACGGAGGTGGGGAAGAGGTACTTGCGGGTGCCGTCGCGCGAGGTGAAGCACTCCACGGGGAAGACGCGCCCCACTTCGTAGCGATCGGACAGGGCGGCGCGGGCCGCCTTCGACAGGTTGGTCATCGCGTCGATGTCGGTCACGTGCTTCTGGTAGAGCCACTGGGCCATCTGTTTCGCAGCGAAGGAGGGGAGTCCGAGTTGCGAAGCGACCGCCTGCAGGTCGGCCAGCGTCTTGCCCAATAATGCTTCTTTCATGGGGTTGGGGTCTGAATCGCAAATTTACGACAAAACAGAGGATTTTCCCACAAAAATAGTATCTTTGCAGACGGACGGAACGTGTCAGCGATCCATTAACCATTTAATCAAAAAATTATGGCAAAAGAAAACGAAGAAATCAACGCAGGCGAAGGAAAGAACGCCGAGAAGCTGAAAGCGCTGCAGGCAACCATTGCCAAGATTGAGAAGGATTTCGGCAAGGGGACGATCATGAAGATGGGAGACCAGCCTTCCCTGGAAGTTTCTACGATCGCGACAGGCTCCATCGCCCTCGACCACGCCCTGGGCATCGGCGGTTATCCGCGCGGCCGCGTCATCGAGATCTATGGTCCCGAGAGCAGCGGCAAGACCACGCTGGCCATCCATGCCATCGCCGAGGCGCAGAAACAGGGCGGCATCGCCGCCATCATCGACGCGGAGCACGCCTTCGACCGCTCCTACGCCGTGAACCTGGGCGTCAACATCGACACCCTGCTGATCTCGCAGCCCGACAACGGCGAGCAGGCCCTCGAAATCGCCGACAACCTCATCCGCAGCGGCGCCATCGACATCATCGTCATCGACTCCGTGGCGGCCCTGACCCCGAAAGCCGAGATCGAAGGCGAGATGGGCGACAACAAGGTCGGCCTCCAGGCCCGCCTGATGAGCCAGGCCCTCCGCAAACTCACCGCCAACATCTCCAAGACGAACACCTGCTGCATCTTCATCAACCAGCTCCGCGAGAAGATCGGCATCCTCTTCGGCAATCCCGAAACAACGACGGGCGGCAACGCCCTGAAATTCTACGCTTCCGTGCGCATTGACGTGCGCCGCGTCACCCAGCTCAAGGACGGCGACGAGGCCACCGGCAACCGCACCCGCGCCAAGATCGTCAAGAACAAGATGGCGCCGCCGTTCAAGAAGGCCGAGTTCGACATCGTCTTCGGCGAAGGCATCTCCCACATCGGCGAGATCGTGGACCTGGGCGTGGAACTCGAGATCATCAAGAAGAGCGGATCGTGGTTCAGCTACGAAGACGCCAAGCTGGCGCAGGGACGCGACGCCGTCAAGGCCCTGCTGAAGGACAACCCGCAGCTGGCCGACGAGATCGAGGCCAAGATCCGCGAGAAACTCAAAACCGTTAAAGATTGATCGATTGACAGATGGGAAAGATTATCCTGACCGGTGACAGACCCACCGGACGGCTCCATATCGGCCATTACGTAGGTTCCCTGCGCCGCCGCGTCGAACTCCAGAACTCCGGACAGTTCGACAAGATCTTCATCATGATCGCCGACGCGCAGGCCCTGACCGACAATGCCGACAACCCCGAAAAAGTACGCCAGAACATCATCGAGGTGGCCATGGACTACCTCTCCGCGGGCATCGACCCCGCCAAGAGCCATATCCTGATCCAGTCGCAGGTCGCCGAGCTCACCGAACTGACCTTCTACTATATGAACCTCGTCACGGTGCAGCGCCTCCAGCGCAACCCGACGGTCAAGCAGGAGATCCAGCTGCGCGGCTTCAACGACAGCGAAGGCGCCGACAACAAGGCGGGCACGCCGGTCGGGTTTTTCTGCTATCCCATCAGCCAGGCGGCGGACATCACGGCTTTCCAGGCGACCACCGTGCCGGTGGGTGAGGACCAGGAGCCGATGATCGAGCAGACGCGCGAGATCGTGCGCAAGTTCAACGCGACCTACGGCCCGGCGCTCACCGAGCCGGAGATCCTCCTCCCGGACAACGCGGCCTGCCTGCGCCTGCCCGGCACGGACGGCAAGGCCAAGATGAGCAAGTCGCTGGGTAACTGCATCTACCTGTCGGACAGCGCCGAAGAGGTGAAGAACAAGGTCCGCGGCATGTACACGGACCCGGGGCACCTGCAGGTCTCCGATCCCGGCAAGGTGGAAGGCAACACGGTCTTCACCTACCTGGACGCGTTCTGCAAGCCCGAGCACTTCGAGCGCTTCGGCGAGTGCTTCCACGGCAAGAAAGTTTCCTTCGACTTCAAGACCCTCGACGAGGTGAAGGCACAGTACCGTGCCGGCGGCCTCGGCGACGTGATGGTGAAGAACTTCCTGACGGAAGTGCTCAACGACACGCTGGAGCCGATGCGGCAGCGCCGCAAGGCCCTGGAGCAGGACCTGCCCTATGTCTACGAGGTGCTGCGCCAAGGAACGGAGGTGGCCCGCGCCGCCGCCGCCGAGACGCTCGCCGCCGTCAAGCGCGCCATGAAGATCAACTATTTCGACGAGGGCGCCCTCGAGGAACTCATCGCCGAACAGACGAAAAAATATCAAAACGCATAACAGCCATGAAAAGAATCCTGATTTCCCTCCTGGCCATCTGCACGCTGCTGCTTTCCGTGCAGGCTTCTGCCCAGACACGCTACTACAAGCAGATCCATCCCAATGAAATTTCCACCAGCTACGGCTTCTCGCTGCTGGGTTCCGCCATCGGTACGGTCGTCAACAAGGCAAACCTGATCAACGAATTCATCGGCTCTGACGACTATATCGCCGTAAAGAATGGCGGTACGAAAGGTGTCCTCAACCTGGGTTACTCCTACCAGCTCAATAAAACGATTTCCGTCGGAGGGGCTGTCGGCATGAACCGCATGTCCGTCAAACTGGAAGATAAGACCGGTAAGCTGAATGCTGCTTCTGCCGGTATCTACATGTTGATGGGAACCGCCAAGTTCGATTGGTTCCGCACCAAGTCCGATGTTTTCGGCATGTACTCCCGGATCGGTCTCGGCGTTATGGCCGTGCACGGCGAATTGATGGAAGACAAGTCCATGAGCGGTACGCTCTGGCTGCCTACCGGCCACCTTTCCGCGATCGGCCTCGAAGTCGGCAAGGGCTTCAGCGGCTTCATGGAATTCGGCGTGGGCATGCAGGGCATCGTCCAGGCAGGTATCCGCGCCCGCTTCTAACCCGTCCTGACCTATGAAAAAACTGTTTCCCGCCTTCCTGCTTCTCTTCCTGCTGGCTTTGCCGATGCGGGCCCAGTCCAACTGGGAAGTCCGTCCCAACGAGATTTCCACCAGTTTCGGTCTTTCCTTGATCGACATCGCCGTGGGTCAGATCGACAGGCTCAACCTGAGTTACGTCGATCCTAACACCGGCGCCTACACCGGTATCCGGAGCGGCGGATCGCGGGGCGCCCTGAACATCGGCTACACCCGCCAGCTCAATTCCGTCATTTCCGTCGGCGGTGCGCTGGGCTACAACAGCGCCAGCATCCACGGGATCGTCTATAACGCGGATTTCTCCCTCGCCACCTTGAACATCTATTCCTTCATGGGAACGGCCAAGTTCGACTGGTTCCATACCGACAACGAGGTCATTACCATGTATTCCAAGGTGGGCCTGGGCCTGATGGTCACGCAGGGCATCATCCTGCAGGGGCTGCTGAAAGGCGCCCTGGTGCTCCCGACCTTCCAGACATCTTTCGTATGTCTGGAGGCGGGCAAGGATGTGGTCTATGGCTTCCTCGAACTGGGCGTCGGCATGCAGGGCATCGTCCAGGCCGGCATCCGTACGAGGTTCTGATCCTACGTCATGCCGGACTTGATCCGGCATCTCAGCGGCTAAGCTGGTCGTTGCCGAGAACGATACCTGAGAGGGCGCCTGTATGGGCGCCTTCTTTGATGGTGTGGACACCGTTGACGAAAACGTGCGCGATGCCGGCAGGGAACTGGTGCGGCTGGGCGTAGGTCGAGCGGTCGGCGATGGTCTGCGGATCGAAAACGGTGATGTCGGCGGCATAGCCCGGGACGAGCAGGCCGCGTTCCTTGAGTTTCATGCGCGATGCCGGCAGGCCGGTGCATTTCCAGATGGCCGTGGGCAGGTCGAGGACCTTGTCTTCCCGGACGAACTTTTCGAAGAAGCGCGGGAAGGTGCCGTAGGAGCGCGGGTGCGGCAGTTCCTTGCCCAGCACGCCCTCCGGAGAGTAGACGCTGCCGTCGGAAGCCGGCATCGACAGCGGATGCGCGTAGATCTTCTTGAGGTTCTCCTCCTTCATGGCGAAAGTGGCCTGGTTGACCTCCAGTTTCTCGGAGATCAGCAGGTAGCGGATCATTTCCCATTCATTCATGCCGGAAATCTGGCAGCACTCCGCGAGGTTCTTGCCGGCATAGACGGCGTTGGCCGGGTCGTTGCAGCCGGCGACGACCACCTGCTGCGGGCCGCCGAAGCGTTCCAGGCGGCTGTAGGCGTATTTCTTGATCTTCTCGCAGGCCGCCTTGTCGTTGAGGCGCGCGTAGATGTCTTCGGAGGTGCCGTCCCGCAGTTCGATGGGGATGAACGAGGTGAAGCCGGTGGAGAAAGCCGTGTACGGGTAGCGGTCGAATGCGATGTCGATGCCTTCGGCACGCGCCGCGTCGATCTTGCCCAGCATCTCGTCGATCTTGTCGAAATTGGCCGGATTCTGGGCCTTGAGGTGCGAGATCTCGAGCCGGGCGCCGGACTGGCGGGCGGCTTCGATGGCCTCGTCCATCGCTTCGAGGACATGGTCGTCCTCGTTGCGCATGTGGATGGTATAGAGCGCATTGTGCTTCTTGACCACCTTGTTGAGCTCCACCATCTCCCGGGTGTCGCAGTAGCAGCCCGGCGCGTATTCCAGGCCGTAGGAGAGGCCCATGGCGCCCAGTTCGAGCTGGCGGTCGAGCTCCGCGCACATCTGCTTGAGCTGCTCGTCGCTGGCCTTCACGTTGTAGGGGCCGACCACGGCTTCGCGCACGTCGCCATGGCCCACCAGGCTGGCGTAGTTGATGCCGATCTTGTTTTCGGTCAGGCGCTGGTAGAAGCCGTCGACGTTGCGCCAGGCCGGACCGCCGTGGCGGGGCCGGTCCTTGCGGCTTTCCCAGGCTTCGTCGCTGTAGACGAAGGGACAGTAGCCGCAGTTGCCGCCCAGGTCGGTCGTAATGCCCTGGAAGATGCGGCTGTCGCCCTTGGGCGCATCGAACAGGTTGGTGTCGGTATGGGTGTGAATGTCGATGAAGCCCGGCGAGACGACCAAGCCGCCGGCATCCACCACGTGCTCCGCCTGGGTGCCGAGATCCTTCCCGATGGCGGCGATCCTGCCGTCGCGGATGGCGATGTCTCCTTCGATCGGCGGCTTGCCGTCACCGGCATGGATGACGCCGTTCTTGATGATGGTGTCGAAGGAATGCCGCGTCGTGACCTTGCAGCCGGTCACGCCGCTCAGCCCGAGCGCCGTCGCGCCCAGCGCTGACACCCGGAGGAAGTCTCGTCTGTTCATTTTATATCGTATTTAGATTTTCGGTCTGGTAGGACACCATCTCCCCGTTCCGGTCGTAGACCAGCAGTCCTTCGAGGTCGCCGCGGCTTTCGAGGATCCGCTTCGCGCGCTCCATGCCGATGACCATCATCCAGGTGGCATAGGCGTCGGCGGTGGTCGCATCGGCGGCCAGGACGGTGGCGCTCAGGAGATTGTGCGTCACAGGCCAGCCGGTGGCGGGATCGATGGTATGGGAATATTTCTGTCCGTTCTCCATGTAGTAGTTGCGGTAGTTGCCCGAAGTGACGATGCCGCAGTCGCTGACATTGATGATGGCCTGCAGGTCGGCGCCTTCGTCGAAATTGCCGTCGATGGGCTTGTCGAGGCCGACGCGCCAGGGCGTTCCGATGGCGTTGACGCCCTTGCAGAGGATCTCCCGCCCGATGTCGATCAGGTAGTTGGTGCAGCCGAGCGAATCGAGGATCATCCCCACCCGGTCACAGGAGAAACCCTGTGCGACCGCGTTGAAATTGAGTTTGACGCGCGGATCCGCTTTCACGAGATGGACGCCGTCCTCGCGTTCTTCGAGCGTCAGGAGATCCATGCCGATGAAGGCACGGATCGAATCGATGGCTTCCTGGGTGACGGTTCCCCGGTTGGAGAAGCCGAAGCCCCACAGGTCGAAGAGCGGCGCCGACGAAGGGTCGAAGGCGCCCCCGGACTCTTCCCAGATGCGTTTGGAGCGCGTGAAGCAGTCGATGAAAATGTCGTTGAGCGGGATGTCTTCTCCGGCGTTGAGCTTCGACAGCATCGAGCCCTTGTTGTAGCCGCTCAGCGTGAAGTCGATCTCCTGCAGGCAGGAACCGATGCGCTGCCGCAGCTGGTCTTCGCTGATGCCGTTCAGGGGATTGCAGACGATGTGGAAGGTGCCGCCCTGGGCGAAGCCCTCGATGCGGTGGTACGTGGTATCCTTGCTGCAACTTCCCAACAACAGCAAAGAAAGCAGGAGAAATAGGAGTCTACGGTACATTTCTTGCAAATTTACGATTATTTATGCACCTTTGCAAGTTGTAAAACACAGAATTCTGATGCAGTTTACGCAATATTTTCGCTGGTTTGCCCTGGCGGCCCTGGTCCTGCTGAGCCTTATTTCCTGCAAGAAGACCGAGGAAGAAGAAGATACGCCCGATTCGATGTCGGGTACCATCGTTTTTGACGTTCCCTACTACGTGCTGAAAGGCGAGACGGTCACCATGTCCGCCTCCGGTATTTTCTTCCCCCAGGAACCGAGCTATCGCTGGTTCATCAGCGGCGTCTACACCGACTCCCTGTCGCGCCGCACCGTCACGGTGAAATTCCCCGACAGCATCGGCGTCTTCACGGTGACCGCCCAAGCCTTCGCATCAGATTTCTACAGCTCCAGCACCTCGCAGATCGTGACCACCATCGACACGGCCTGGGGCAGTTCGCTGACCGGGCTCAAGCGCAGTGAAAACGAGATCGTGGACGAGCGCGACGGCCATGTCTACGGCTACGTGACGGCCGGTGACCTCGACTGGTTCAGCCAGAACCTGTCCTGGCAGGGCGCCGGCGTGCCTTTCCGCTCCTCTCCCGCCACGGCAAGCCTGTTCGGCAGCTTCTACACCTGGAACGAAGCCATGTCGGGGAATGTGTGCCCGGAGGGCTGGCGCGTGCCCGCCCAGGAGGACTGGGAATCGCTGGCGACCGTCCTGAACGGCGGCGTTCGGCTGCCCTTCGTCGACAACTGGGCCGGCCTGGGCGTGAAAGCTTCGGCCGATGCCTACATGAACGAAGACCGCATGTGGCCTTACTCACCCGACAACACCCACACCAACGATATCGGCTGGAATGCCCTTCCGCTGGGCTATACCTTCACCAATACCCGGGATTTCTCCGGTCTCAACAGCTATGGCTGCTGGTGGAGCGCCACGGAAAAGGACGACGCCCAGGCCTTCTACCGTTACATCTGGTACGACCAGGGCGACTTCCCGATGGCTTATACGAACAAGGATGACATGCGGGCCTGCGTCAGGTGCGTTCGAACGCATCAACAATCTTTGTGACCAGCGGGTGCCGGACGATATCCTCTTTTCCGAATTCCACAATACTGATTCCCTTGATGTCGCGGACGAGTTCCACGCCGCGCATCAGGCCTGAGTCGCTCTTGTTGGGCAGGTCGATCTGCGTGGCGTCGCCCGTGACGATGAACTTGGCGTCGCAGCCCATGCGCGTGAGAAACATCTTGAGCTGGCCGAGCGAGGTGTTCTGGGCTTCGTCGAGGATGACGAAGGCCCGGTCGAGCGTGCGGCCGCGCATGTAGGCCAGCGGCGCGATCTGGATGATGCCTTCCTCCATGAAATTCTGGAGCCGCTTAGCGGGGATCATGTCGCCCAGCGCGTCGTAGAGCGGCTGGAGATAGGGATCGAGCTTGTCCTTGAGGTCGCCCGGCAGGAAGCCGAGCCGCTCGCCCGCTTCCACGGCGGGGCGGGTCAGGATGATGCGTTTCACCTCGCGGTTCTTGAGCGCGCGCACGGCCAGGGCGATGGCGGTGTAGGTCTTGCCGCTGCCGGCCGGCCCGATGGCGAAGATCAGGTCGTTGCGGTAGTATTCGCGTACCATGCGCTTCTGGTTGGGCGTGCGGGCCTTGATGGGCCGGCCTTCGTTGCTGTAGACGATGATGCTGTCGGAAGCCTCGTCGGTGGGGACGGTGCCGCTCTCGGCGCTGCGGTCGCTGCCTTCGAAGAGCGCTTCCACATCGTATTCCGTGAGCACGCTCTTGTGCATGCGCTTGCGGCGCAGCAGCTTGATCTTGTCCTCGAAGTCGTCCAGTTCGCTTTGCGGCCCCATCAGATAGATCTCGGCGCCGCGGGCGACGGCCTTGACCTTGGGGTAGTGGCTGACAAGCAAGTCGAACAAGCGGTTGTTGACGCCGTAGATGTCGATCGGATCGATCTCTTCGAGGATGATGGTTTTCTCCATATGCAGGTTTGAGCGGGTTTACAGGTTGAATTTCGTTTGCAGGGCCGTCCATTCGCGCAGCATCTTGTCGTAGTCGCTCTTGTCGAGCCAGTCGTCGCGGCGGCCGATCCAGTCGCGGATGGGAATGACGGTGTAGTTGGCCTCGAGCATGCGGCGGCGCGAGCACCAGGTATAGGTCGGAATGGCTTCGGCGATGGCCAGGCCGTCGCCGTCGTCCGTGAGTACCAGTTCGTAAAGCATGCCGATCTGGGTGTTCACGTCGCTCTGGTTGGACATGAAGTTGCCCAGGGAGTAGGCGGTGGCGAAGGGCGGTTCAAAGAGGGCGGGCTGCACCACGTGCGGATGGGATCCCACGATGGCGGCCACGCCGTTGCGGTGCAGGAACGCGGCCCAGCGGCGCTGGCTCTCCGAAGGAACGAGGTGGTACTCTTCTCCCCAGTGCGGCAGGGCCACGATCAGGTCGGCGCCGCGCGCCTTGGCCCGGTCGATGACGGCTTTTACGTGCGTGGAGTCGAGCAGGTTGACGTGCCAGGGCTGCGGCACGGGAAGACCATTGGTGCCGTACGTGAAATTGATGAAGGCGATATTATGGCCTTTGATGCTGACGATCAGCGGGTTGTTCAGATACTCTTCCCCTTCCGAGCGGTACATGCCGGTGAAGGGAATGCCCATGCGGGAATAGATGGCGTAGGTGCTGTCCATGCCGGTGCGGCCCTTGTCGCAGATGTGGTTGTTGGCCGTCAGGAAGAGGTCGATGCCCACGCGCTGCGCCTCGTAGGCGAGGCTCTGGGGCGCCGAGAACTGCGGGAAGCCGGTGTACGGCGTCACGCCGCAGGGAAACTCCATGTTGGCCACGACGAAATCGGCCGCGTCGAAGCGGTCCTGCACGTGGCGGAAGCAGTCGCTGTAGTCGAAATCCGCGGGATTGTCACGGTCGCCGCCGCTGCGCAGGGCGGCCGTCACCTGCGGCCCGTGGCTCATCACGTCGCCGATGAAAACGATGCGGATGGTGTCGGGTCGTGCCGCCCAGGCGCTCAGGGCCTGCATCAGGCACAGCAGCAGGAGCATCGTTTTGCAAGGAGTTTTCGGCATCGGCATCACTTTCGGATGTAAAGATAACCTTTTTTACGGACAATTCCCGCCTTTGTCCCTGCGATTTCGAGATCCTTTTTTTGGTGACGGGGTAAGTCCCTCTGCATTTTGGGGTAGGTCGAATGAAACAATCTGGACCCCGGAAATCGGCCGCTCAGAGCATAGACTGGGGTAGGTCTCGACCAATCCGTTCGACCTACCCCAATTCTTCGTCAACTGGGGTAGGTCTCTACTTTTGCCGCGACAGGATTCTGGCGCGGGCAGCTCAGTCCTGTCGAATCGCGGAAATCGACGCTTTCGGCCAAATAGCAGCCGCGACAGGACGCTGACGGTCGCAGCTCAGTCCTGTCGCGGCAAAAGTAGCTAAATGGCGAGACAACGGCGGAGCTGGCTGTCTGTGACCGTCTTTCCCGAAAGGCCAGCTTTCCCCAGCAACGATCGTTTGTCATCGGCATCCGAATAACGGTATCGCTGGATATCCCGGCTGATCGCTTCATAGACGGTTCCACGCTCGGCCCTTGACAGGTCATATGTCGAGAATGGCCCTTCCTCTCCTTTCATGCGTGGAATGTAATAACCGTCGATCAAGCGGCAGAGATCCAGGTCTGTCATCAGGTTTTTGTTGACCCTTCCCTGCTCATTGAGCAACAGCCGCTTTCGGTCGAATTCGGGCGTTCCCTTCTCAATCAGGTCTATCGTAATGATGGGAGTCACGGACTTTTCCTGTTTCTGCGCTTCTTCAGTCTTCTCGTCGGTTACCTTGTTCATCTGAAACAGGAAATTACGAGGCGTGATGTATAGCTGCTCCACATAGGACGTGTCGATTACATCTTCCCGCAGCAACAAGCCATTTTCGTCCATCCGGTATTGTTCGGGCACCACGATATTGCGTGTCAGGTAACGATGTCGTAGGTGGGACGGCATCAACGGCGTAACGTAGAGCGGCGATTCTTTCCCTAATTCTTTACGGAAATATGTATTGACCGAACAGTGTGGATAAGCGAACGGCGTGGTGGCCAGCCCATGGTGCAATCCTTGCCGGTTTACGTAATTGATTGCCGTCATCAGGCGGACTACACCGTCGATCTCCGTGATAAAGACTTCTTTTTCTCCAAAGCGTCCTCTCCTGCCGTACCGTGCGTTGAAGTAACGGGTATAAGCATACCGGTTCCTTCGCGCAAAATACACAGGGTCGTCTGTCTGGACGATGGTATGCCAGTGCGTTGACATGAATCCGTCTGCCAAAAGGCGGCTCTCCGTAAACAAAGTCGCTTCGGCCAGACAGTTAAATCCCATGATCAAATCGGCGTCTGTACGATAAAGCACTTCATCATGCGAAGAAAAGCAAATGTGATACGTTTTTCTCATGGACTTACGCTGGCGAACAAAGACCCATCTTTTCGGCACGGGAGATGATGGAGCCCATGGAACGTCCATGGCCTTTTGCTATCACGGACAGGGCTATCAGTGCATCCCGATAGTTGGACAGTTCCTGCTGAAGTTTGTCGGATTCTTCTGTCGCCCACGGGGTGAAAGCGTTCGGATTAGCCGGATCTCGCAGCACCTTTTCCTGCGGCGGCAACAATCCGATGTCCACGAGTTTGTTCTCCGTCTCGGCTCGCAGACGGCCCAACAGTTTGGCACACCCGGTCACCGGGTAGCCTTGCGAATGATAACGCCCCAGCCGCTCCGTCTCCTCTTCCGTCCACGGCTGTCCTCGCCGGGATAGATGGCCGACAATCTCGCCGGTTTCCATCAATTTGAGTCGAATGGCGTTGACCGTGCGATGAACGGTTCCGGCAATCTCGTTGATCCGCATCCCATTGCGGAATAAGGTGCATACCTTTTCTTTCTCTTCAAGTGTCCAGGCTTCGTTGAACCGGGCCGCTCCTTTCCTGATTTCTTCCAGCCGTTCTTCCGGCAAATTGTAATAGGTTCCCATAGCTGTAGATTTTCAGGCAAAGAAACGACATTGTTGCCGCAAACAGCCGTCAATTCAGCAAAATCGTCATGGCTTTTCAAGTGGCTGTATTACAGTTGTTTATCGCCAATCTGATATTAATTGTGATATTTTTTTGCCTCTTTTCCAAAAAAGTCGATTCTCGGGAATATGTTTATGCCGAGATGATTCATTTTTACTACTTTCTCCGCGACAGGATTCTGGCGCGGTCAGCTCAGTCCTGTCGAATCGCGGAAATCGACGCTTTCGGCCAAATAGCAGCCGCGACAGGACGCTGACGGTCGCAGCTCAGTCCTGTCGCGGAAGAAGTAGCGGAAGAAGTAGTTGCAGAAGAGAGACCCCGGATCAAGTCCGGGGTGACGGAGGGGTCGACAACGAACGGCTCAGCCGCCAGGTGCGGGGTGGGTCGAAGAGAGCCCCCGCCACCGGCTACACCATCCGCTTCACCAGGCCGAACAGCTTGTAGGGCATGTAGCGGAAGGGAAGGTCGAACCAGGTGGGCGTCGCGATGACGGCGCGGCGATGCGTGAAGGCCTCGAAGCTTTCGCGGCCGTGGTAGCGGCCCATGCCGGAGTTGCCCACGCCGCCGAACGGCACGTTCGGGTTGACGATGTGCATGATGGTGTCGTTGATGCAGCAGCCGCCCGACGAGGTGCGCCGCACGATGGACCATCCTTCGCTTTCCTTGCCGAAGTAGTAGAGCGCCAGCGGCTTCTCCCGGTCGTTCACATAGTCCGCAACCTGGTCTTCGAAGCTGCGGGACGGGTCGTCGAGCGTGACGATCGGGAATACGGGACCGAAGATCTCGGTGTTCAGCACGCCGGCGTCGGGGGCCATCCCTTCGAGCAGCGTCGGCTCGATGAACCGTTCCGCCGCGTCCGTGCGGCCGCCGTAGCGGACCTTCCCTTCGCCGAGATAGCCCGACACGCGTTCGAAAGCCTTGTCGGAGACCATCCGTACATAGTGCTTCTGCGTCTTGATGTCGTCGCCGTGCAGCTGGCGGACCGCCTCGCCGAAGGCCGCGATGAAGGCTTCCTTCACGTCGGGATGGACCAGCAGGTAGTCGGGGGCGATGCAAGTCTGGCCGGCGTTGAGGGTCTTGCCCCAGGCGATGCGTTTGGCGGCCAGCTTGATGTCGGCGTCCCGGCCGATGATGCAGGGGCTCTTGCCGCCGAGTTCGAGCACGAGCGGCGTGAGGTTCGGCGCGGCGGCCGCGGCGACGCTGCGGGCGAGCGCCGGACTGCCGGTGAAGAAGATCAGGTCGTACGGCTGGGCGAAGAGCTGCTTGTTGACTTCCCGGTTTCCCTGGACCACGGCGACATAATCCTCCGAGAAGGCGCTGCGGATCATCTTTTCGATGGCCAGCGACACGTTGGGCACGTAGGGCGAGGGCTTCAGCACGGCGGTGCAGCCGGCGGACAGGGCGCCCACCAGCGGATTGAGCAGCAGTTGCACGGGATAGTTCCACGGCGAGACGATCAGGGCGGTGCCAAGGGGCTCCTTCACCACATAGCTGCGCGAACCGAAGATCGTGACGGGCGTAGCTTTGCGCTCGCGGCGGGCCCAGCGGGCCGTGTGCCGGATGGCGCTGCGGATTTCCGCCTTGACCAGCGAGATTTCCGTGAGATAGGCCTCTTCGTAGGATTTGTGGAGGTCCTGCCACAGGGCGTCTGCCAGTGCCTGCTCATGCGCTTCGAGGGCCTGGAGCAGGGCTCTCAGCTGTTTCTTGCGGAACGCCGGGTCCAGCGTGGCACCGGTGCGGAAGCAGCGCTTCTGCGCCGTAAAGACGGCGTCAAGCCGCGCGGCGGAGGTGTTCTCGATTTTCATCTTTTCTGCCTTTGAAATGGTCCATCACGGTGTAGAGCCCGAACACGTCGCCGAAGAGCCAGTCGAAGATGCGGGTGGGGAAGATGCCCTCCATCAGGCGGATAAAATGGGCGCTGAACGGGATGCCGGCGTAGATCTTGTTCCGTTCGACGGCCTTGAGGATCTTCCGGGCCGTCTTCTCGGGGTCGAGGATGGGGAACACCTTCGACTTGATGCCGTCGAACATGCCGGTGTTGATGTAGTAGGGAGCGACGGTCGTGATCTTCACAGGACTATTCATGCGCTGGAGCTCCACGCGCACCGACTCGGACCAGCCGATGGCGCTCCACTTGCTGGCCGTGTAGATGCTCATGTTGGGGCAGGGCAGCATGCCGGCGGCGGACGCCACGTTCACCAGGTGTCCGCGGCCTTTGGCCGTCATGTCCTGCAGGGCGGCCAGGCCCACGTACATGGGAGCCACGGCATTGATCTGCATGGTCCGGTCGATTTCCCGAAGGGTATTCTCGTTGAAGGTGCTGTTGCTGGTGATGATGCCGGCGCACTGGATGACGATGTCCACGCGGCCCAGGTCTTTCAGGACCTGTGCATAGGCCGACATGACCTGGTCGGAATCGGACACGTCCACCCGGTAACCCCGGACGGTGCCGTATTGTTTATGTTCTGCGACGGTTTCGTCGATGTGCTCCGCGTTGATGTCCCAGATGGCGACGGCCTCGGCGCCCTGCTGGAGGGCGAGGCGTCCCATGATCCGGCCGATGCCGGAGGCTCCTCCGGTGATGAGGAGGGTGCTGCCTTTAATTTTCATTGTATTCGGGTTTTAGCTTCTGGTGCAAAGATATCGTGTGCGCGGCGCCAATGTGCGCCCCTGTGGCGAACGAACCCGAAAAAGTGGCGAATGAACCTGTTTTGTGGCGAAAAAGTCATCCGTACGGTTTTTTATCTTATCTTTGCAAGATAATAAAAGCAAGAATATGAAAAAGTTCGGATTCATTGTCGCGCCGCTCGTCATGGCGCTGATCCTGTGCACAGGATGCGATTTTATCCGTGCTTCCCTGGGTAAACCCACTTCCAAAGACCTGGTCAAGATCAGCGACGAGCTGAAAGCGCGCGAACAGTATCTGCGCGACAGCGTCGCGGCGGTCCGTGCCGCCGGTGTGACGCTGGCCGACAGCGGGGACGCACCCGTGGCCGTCGCGCCCGCAGCCGCCGCATCGGTGGCCGACCCGCAGCCCGACGTGCAGGCCGTCCCCGCCGAGCCCGCACCGCAGCCCGGCCAGCCCGCTGTCCAGCCCGCAGCTAAGCCCGCTGTCCAGCCCGCACCGGCCGACCAGCCGCTCAAGCGTTATTACGCCGTCGCCGGGGCCTTCAAGAACCCCGAGGGCGTCCGCCAATATGTCGACAAACTGGAAGCGAAGGGCCTGTCGGTCCATCTCTTCGACTTCAAGAGCGGCCTGACGGTCGTCTGCCTGGAAGGCCACGACGTTCTGGCGGAAGCGCAGCAGGACGTGGCTACGCTCAAGGAACTCAAGCTTTCGGACTCCGATCCCTGGATCTACAACACGAAACAAAATCTCCACAAATAAACATGAAGAATACCGTATTCACAGAAAAGCACATCGCGCTGGGTGCGAAGATGGCTCCGTTTGCCGGCTACAACATGCCGATCCAATACAAGGGTATCAACGAGGAACACGCTTGCGTGCGTGAGAAAGTGGGCGTGTTCGACGTCTCCCACATGGGCGAAATCTGGGTGAAAGGCCCGAAGGCCCTCCCGTTCCTGCAGTATGTCTCCTCCAACGACGCATCGGTCCTCTTCCCGGGCAAGGCGCAGTACACCTGCTTCCCCAACGGCAAGGGCGGCATCGTCGACGACTTCATCGTCTACTGCTTCAGCACCGAGAAATACCTGCTGGCCGTCAACGCAGCCAACATCGAGAAAGACTGGAACCACCTCTGCGCCGTCGCGCCGAAGTTCGGCCTGACCGTCGGCAAGGACCTCGTCAACGCCTCCGACCAGACCTGCCAGCTCGCCATCCAGGGTCCCAAGGCCATGGAAGTCATGCAGAAACTCTGCAAGGAAGACGTGCTCTCCATGGAGTACTACACCTTCAAGCAGCTCGAAGTGGCCGGCATTCCCGACGCCATCCTTTCCACCACCGGCTACACCGGCAGCGGCGGATGCGAAGTCTATGTGCCCAATGAATACGGCGACAAGCTCTGGAACGCGGTCTTCGCGGCCGGCGAGCCTTTCGGCATCCAGCCGATCGGCCTGGGCGCCCGCGACACCCTGCGCCTCGAGATGGGCTTCTGCCTCTACGGCAACGACATCGACGACACCACCTCCCCGCTGGAGGCCGGCCTGGGCTGGATCACCAAATTCAACGACGTGAAGGGCGACTTCATCGACAAGCAGTACCTGCTCGACCAGAAGGCGGCCGGCCTGACCCGCAAGCTCGTGGGCTTCGAGCTCGTGGACCGCGGCATCGCCCGTCACGAGATGCCCATCTGCGACGCCGAGGGCAAGCAGATCGGCCACGTGACCTCCGGCACCATGGGCCCGACGGTGAAGAAAGCGATTGGCATGGGTTATGTAGATGTTCCGTTCAACAAAGTCGGCTCTGAAATCTACATCGAGATCCGTGGCAAACTGCTGAAGGCCGTTGTGGTGAAGATGCCGTTCTACCAGAAGTAATTGAAGAAAAAACCGATCATACTGATCCTGCTGATATTCTGTGCGGCAAGCCTTGCCGCACAGAATTTTGCTGTTACGCCCGCGCTGCAGCGGCACGTGTCGTACCTCTGCGACGAGGAGCTGGAAGGCCGCAAGGCCGGTACGCCCGGCGAGCAGGCGGCCGCCCGGTACATCCACGCCGCGCTGGAGGAAGCCGGCGTGCTGATGCTCACCGACTCGCTGGGGCAGGATTTCACCATCACCCGGCCCGAGGGAGACATCCACTCCCGGAACATCGTGGGCATCGTGCAGGGCGCCGATCCGGCGCTTCGCGACGAGTATGTGGTGGTGGGCGCGCGCTACGACCATCTGGGCACGCATGTCCTGACCGTGGACGGCGAGCCCGTGGTCCAGCTCTTCCCCGGCGCGGACCGCAACGCTTCGGGCGTGGCGACGCTCATCGAGCTGGCCCGCCTGGTGGCGGAATACCAGGGCCTTTTCCGCCGCTCGGTGATCTTCGTGGCCTTCGGGGCAGGCGAGGAGGGCATGGCGGGCGCCTGGTATTTCGTGAACCGGGCTTTCGAGCAGATCGGCAGCGTCAAGGCGATGGTCGACCTGGACTGCCTGGGCCGCGGCGGCCTCGACCATCCGCTGACCGTCTTCTCCCAGCTCCGCAAAACGGATTTCAACTACCTGCTCGACAAGACCGCCGAGCAGCCCGTGATCCGGCTGCCGGAGATCGCACACGGCGAACTGCCCGCCTCCGACTATCTGCCTTTCTACGAGCGCAATATCCCTGTGTTCTGGTTCTCGACCGGCTATGCGCGCGAGCACCGTACCATCAAGGATACGCCGCGCCTGCTAGACTGGGCGTCGATGGAGACAGGCCTGAACTATCTCTACCATTTCCTGATGGTGGTGGCCGACGTCGACGAGGTTTCCTCGGTCGGCGCCGATCCCCAGAAACAAGCCGCCCGCGCCGAACGGGTCTACGCCGTCTCCGACTGTGACGTGCGTCCCCAGTTCTTCCATTCCAACGAGCGCCATTTCCTGAAGAGCTGGGTGTACAAGTACCTCAAATACCCGGAGCGTGCCATCGAGCGCAACCTGCAGGGCCAGGTCCTGGTGAGCTTCATCATCGAAAAGGACGGTTCCGTGACGAACGTCGAGGTGGAGCACGGCGTCGACGAACTGCTCGACAACGAGGCCGTCCGGGTGGTCGCCATTTCTCCGAAATGGATTCCCGGCCAGATCAAGGGCAACAAGGTCCGCACGAGAATGGTCATTCCCGTGGAATTCCGCTTATCGTCAAAGTGGGACATAGGTTTGAAAAAATGACTATCTTTGCGCAAATTTCATATTTCGCGCAAATTTATTCATGGAATACAACTTCGTCGACATTGAGAAGCGTTGGCAGGCCTATTGGGCTGAGCACCATACCTTCGCGGCCCAGACCGATCCCTCCCGTCCCAAATATTACGTACTGGACATGTTCCCGTATCCTTCGGGAGCCGGCCTTCACGTAGGCCACCCGCTGGGCTACATCGCCAGCGACATCTACAGCCGCTACAAACGCCTCAAGGGCTTCAACGTGCTGCATCCGATGGGCTACGACGCGTTCGGCCTTCCCGCCGAGCAGTACGCCATCCAGACCGGCCAGCATCCTGCCGAGACCACCGAGAAGAACATCGCCCGCTACCGGCAGCAGATGGACCGCATCGGCTTCTCCTACGACTGGTCGCGCGAGGTCCGCACCTGCGACCCGAAGTACTACAAATGGACGCAGTGGGCTTTCCTGGAGATGTTCAACCACTGGTACAATCCGGAGACCGACAAGGCCGAGCCCATCGACACGCTGATCGCCAAGTTCAAGGCGGAGGGCCGCTGGGACGGCCTCAGTGAGAAGGAACAGTCCGACCTGCTGATGCAGTACCGCATCGCCTACCTGGGCGAAACTTCGGTGAACTGGTGCCCCCAGCTGGGTACCGTACTGGCCAACGACGAAGTGAAGGAAGGCTACTCAGTGCGCGGCGGCTTCCCCGTGGAGCAGAAGAAGATGAAGCAGTGGCAACTGCGCGTGAGCGCGTATGCCGAGCGCCTGCTGAACGATTTGGAGCAGCTCGACTGGACCGACTCCCTCAAGGAGATGCAGCGCAACTGGATCGGCAGGAGCCAGGGCGCCGAGATGGTGTTCCACGTGTTCAACGGCACGCAGGAATATGAGATGACCATCTTCACCACCCGCGCCGACACCATTTTCGGCGTGACCTTCATGGTGCTGGCTCCGGAGAGCGAATGGGTGGAGAAGCTGACCGCTCCGGCCCAGAAGGAGGCCGTGGAGGCCTACCTGCAGCAGGCCAAGAAGAAGACGGAGCGTGAGCGCATCGCCGAGACCCGCAAGGTGACCGGCGTGTTCACGGGTTCCTATGCCATCAACCCCCTCACGGGCGACAAGGTTCCCGTGTGGATTTCCGAATACGTGCTGGCCGGCTACGGCACCGGCGCCATCATGGCCGTTCCGGCGCATGACAGCCGCGACTATGCCTTCGCCAAGACCTTCAACCTGCCCATCGTGCCGCTGATCGAGGGCTGCGACGTGTCCGAAGCGAGCTTCGACGCCAAGGAAGGCATCATGTGCAACTCCGGTTTCCTGAGCGGCATGACCGTCAAGGAAGCCATCCCGGCCGCCATCGACTACATCGAGTCCAAGGGCCTCGGCCGCCGCAAGGTCAACTACCGCCTGCGCGACGCCATCTTCTCGCGCCAGCGTTACTGGGGCGAGCCGTTCCCGATCTACTACAAGGACGGCATCCCGTACCCGATGCCCTTCGACCGGCTTCCGCTGGAGCTTCCCGTGGTCGACAAGTTCCTCCCCACGGAGACGGGCGAGCCGCCGTTGGCCCGCGCCAAGGACTGGACCTACGAGGGCTGCCCCATCGAAACCAGCACCATGCCCGGTTTCGCCGGCAGCAGCGCGTACTACCTGCGCTACATGGACCCGCACAACGACGAGGCCCTGGTCAGCGCCGAGGCCGACCGCTACTGGCGCAACGTGGACCTCTACATCGGCGGCACCGAGCACGCCACGGGCCACCTCATCTACTCCCGTTTCTGGAACAAATTCCTCTACGACATGGGCCTGGTCTGCGAGCCCGAGCCGTTCAAGAAGCTCATCAACCAGGGCATGATCCAGGGACAGAGCAAGTTCGTCTACCGCATCAAGAACACCAATACCTTCGTGTCCTACGGCCTCAAGGACCAGTACGACACCACCGAGATCCACGTGGACGTCAACATCGTCTCCGGCGACCGCCTCGACACCGAGGCCTTCCGCCGCTGGATGCCCGACTTCGCCACCGCCGAGTTCATCCTCGAAGACGGCCAGTACATCTGCGGCAGCGCCATCGAGAAGATGAGCAAATCCATGTTCAACGTGGTCAATCCCGACCAGGTCTGCGAGCGCTACGGCGCCGACACCCTCCGCATGTACGAGATGTTCCTCGGCCCGCTCGAGCAGAGCAAGCCCTGGGATACCAAGGGCATCGACGGCGTGCACCGTTTCCTCCGCCGCTTCTGGAAACTTTTCTTCGACCGCGACGATTTCCGCGTGAGCGAGGAGAAGGCCACCCCGGCCGAGCTCAAGGTGCTGCACAAGCTCATCGGCAAGGCGCAGGACGACATCGAGCACTTCTCGTTCAACACCACGGTGAGCGCCTTCATGATCGCTGTCGGCGACCTGGCCGAGCTCCAGTGCAACAAGCGCGAGATCCTCGAGCCGCTGCTGATCGTGCTGAGCCCCTTCGCCCCGCACATCTGCGAAGAACTCTGGCACATGCTCGGCCACGAAGAGAGCATCAGCTTCGCCCGCTTCCCGGAATATGTGGCCGCCTATACGGTCGAAGACAGCGTGAAGTATCCGGTCCAGTTCAACGGCAAGATGCGCTATCTGCTCGAGCTGCCCAAGAGCCTGGGCCGCGAGGAAGTGGAAGCCGCCGTCCGTTCCGCCGCCGAAACCGAAAAATACCTGCAGGGCGCCGCGATCCGCAAGGTCATCGTCGTCCCCGGTAAAATCATCAATATCGTCTGTTAATGGAAAAGAACAAGGTCCTGGCGACAATCAAGTCCTACGCCATCATCACCCTCGGGCTCGTCTTCTACGTGCTGGCATGGGTCGTCTTCATCATTCCCCATCAGCTGGTCGGCGGCGGCGTGACCGGTATCTCGGCCGTAATCCAGTACTGCACCGGCTTCAACGTGAGCTACTCCTTCTTCATCATCAACGGCATCCTGCTGTTGATCGCCCTGAAGGTGCTGGGCCCGTCGTTCGGCGTCAAGACCATCTATGCCATGGTCGTCACGACCCTGCTGCTGCGCTTCATGCCCTTCGTCATCCCGGAGGAGTTCATCCGCATCATCGCCTTGGAGAACGGCAAGCTGCTCAGCGTGATCTGCGGCGGTACGCTCTCCGCCCTGGGCATCTCGTTCACCTTCTCGCAAGGCGGCAGTTCCGGCGGTACCGATATCATCGCCCTGATGATTACAAAATACCGGGCCATCTCGCCCGGCAGGATCCTGCTCATCCTCGACGTGTTCATCATCGGTTCTTCCCTGATTGTCCCGACGGAAGGCAGCTGGGGCGTGCGGGTGGCCAACCTGATGTACGGTTACATCATGGCGGGTGTGTTCAGCGTGGCGCTCGACCTGTTCATTTCCGGCTCCAAGCAGTCTGTACAAATCTTTATTTTCTCGAAAAATTATGAAAAGATTGCAGACCGCATTACAGGCGACGTACATCGTGGCGTGACCGCGCTGGAAGGGAAAGGCTGGTACACGAAGACGGAATCCACCGTCCTGATGGTGGTGGCCCGCAAGCCGGAACTGAAGCTTCTGCTGAGCGTCATCAAGGAGGAAGATCCGCAGGCCTTCATCTCCGTGGGCAGTGTCAGCGGCGTCTACGGTTACGGATTCGACGCCATCAAGAAATAAATCCGATTTTTCCAGTACAGGCCGGTTACATGCCGGTTAAGCCAAACTGGCCGTAAAATTCGTAGTTTCGTATAAAACATACGGAACCATGAACCTTTATCTCCTTCTGATCGCCTACCTGCCTCTGCTCGCCGGGCTGATAGCCGTGATTGTCTACCTGCGCCGCCGCCATCTCGCGCATCTGGCCGAGCGCACGAAAGCCCCCAAAGAGTATCCCCTGCAGGACAGGGCCATTCCCCATGCCGACCGCCTGCTGGAAGATCCGGGCCCGAGCCTGAAAGACTCCGACATGGAAGAGCTGAAAGAGCGGCTCTGCAACGTGCTGGAACGCGAGAAACTCTACCTGAACCCCGACATCCGCGTGGGCGACCTGGCCGAGCGCCTCTACACCAACAAAAGCTACCTGGCACAGACCATCAAGTTGAAGATGGGCAAGAACTTCTGCCAGCTGGTGCACTATTACCGTGTCCGCGAGGCCATGCGCCTGTATGCGCAGAACACCGAACTGACCATCACCCAGCTCTGCCGGCGCGTGGGCTTCAACTCCATGACGACCTTCAACACGGCTTTCGGGCGCAACACAGGCTTTACACCGGCCGAATGGTGTAAGGAGTTTCGCAAAAGAAATGAGGCGAAAGCGCTTTGATGCAAATGGGACCTACGACAAGATGGTGCGGCTGATGCTGGAGCGGCAACTGTATCTGCGCCGCGACCTGGCCCGCGACGACCTGGCGCGGGAAGTGCTGACCAACCGTACCTACATCACGCGCGCGCTGAAAGGGCGCGGGCTCAGCTTCCCGCAGTTCGTCAATTCGTTCCGGGCGGCCCATGCCATCAGCCTGATGGCGGAGGGGCGCTATCCCGACGCTTCCCCCGAGGAGATCGCGGTCATGAGCGGCTTTTCGAGCGCCGACACCATGAACCGCTACATCAAAAAGAGCGCAGGCTTGACGGCCTGCGCGCTCAGGGAACGGATGGCGGGCGATCGTTAGATGGTGCGCTGACGGGCCGGCACCATGACTTGTAAGGCTGCTTGTCTAGCTGCGAAATGGATATCCTTCCCCATCATAAACGGATCACCGTCGAAATGGGCCGGTCCTTCCTCCTGTCGATGGATTGTGATTTCTTTTCCCCGGGACATCTGGACCCGTCGGCTCGTATGAATACGTCCGCTCAGCAGTTTTGCCGCTAAAACCGGGATCTCGATCGTCTTGAACGGCGATACGATGCACACATCCAGCAGTCCGTCCTGTACGGAAGCGAGCGAGGTGATGCGCGCTTGGTTTCCCCATTGGTTCGCATTGCCTACCGTAATGAGTACGGCTTTTACGGATAGCTTTTCCTGATCGATCTCGACGACATACTCCTGGGCTTTGTAATGCCGCCAGATCTTCCAGGCCAGGGAAATGTAAGACCATAGCCCCCGTCTGCCGGCATTGGCGAATTCCCAGGCCACATCGGCGTCCAAACCGACGCCCGCCGTGCAGAAGAACGCCTGCTGCCCGTTTATCGTACCGCAGTCCATAGGCTCGGATCTTCCCTCCTGTATAACCTGGAGGGCGTATTTCGGGTTCCGGCTGATCCCCAGATGCAGGGCCAGGCCATCCCCGCTTCCGCAGGGTAGGATTCCCAGTGATTTCCGGCTGCCCAGCATGCCTTGCGCCACTTCGTGGACGGTTCCGTCTCCGCCCACTGCGACGACAACGTCCGCATCGGATTCCCGGGCCAGCCGGGTGGCATCTCCTTGCGCACGTGTCTGGCAGATTTCCACGTCAAACACGCCTTCGGCAGCAACGGCATGAATGAGCTGGAAGATATCCTTTTTAGACCGGGTTCCAGCTATCGGATTGACGATGAAAAGGATTTTGCGCAACTTACTCAAACAATAAAGACCGTTCTTTCGCCAGCGACGGGTCATCGGTGAAAGAGGCATTCGCCACATCCATGATCGTGTAGAGAATGTCTTCGGTATTATAAGACTTGTCTACGGCTTTTAGCAGACTGTTATTCTTATCCGGAAAATGCTGGCGGTAAGACTCCGTCGTATAAACCAGGAATGGAATCCGAAGTCCTGCTTCAACGGATTGCGGAATCGTGGGCCTGGCGTGTCCGACATATGCGGGATCGCTTTCGAAAATATCCAATGCATGATCGGGGAAAAAGAAGACAATCGCCTCTTTGTCCGCAAAGGATTGCATCAACTCCGATACAACCCAATCCCCATACAGGACGGCGTTGTCGTAATTTGCCACAACCTGCCTCTGGTTGCGCGGAAGGTCCATGTAATTCTGCGCGTCAAATCTTTTGAACGTTTCCGGATATCGGCTCGAGAATTCTTCATGCTGCCCCATCAGATGAATCACAAGGAAGACCTTGTCTTCCTGGCAGTTCTCAACGAAATCACGTACGGGTGGAATGACTTCCTCGTCAAATACGGATTTATGCACGTCAGTTCCTATCCAGACCAGACTGTCAGATAATTCTGCAATGCGGGTAACGGGATTATCATAAAAGCCGGAAGGGCTCTGGTTGGATATCCACACGGACTTGTACCCCATGGCTGTGGTAATATCTTCCAAAAAGACAGACTCATACCATCGGTCCATGTCTGCATCCATACCGGAAACAGATGACATGATTCGGGGGAAGGCTTCGCCGGTGTTATAAAAAGCTGCGGAAATGTTGTTGTAGGTATAAGCCAGCGAATCGCTTGCCATCCGGGACAGGAAGGGCGTCGTATTCTTGTCGTAACCATACAGCGCGCAATGACTGCGGGAGAGAGATTCTCCGATGATTAAAACGATCATCTGCGGGCTGTCCCCGTTGACTTGTATCGATGGCGTGCTTCTAAAGGGAGTTAAATCTTTCGGTGGGTTATACGTGGCAAACCCATAAAACGCATGAAGAAAAACAGACTCCCAGTTCTTTGAATGCCGGATACCGGTCAGCGCGATGGACGAAAGCAGGACGACGGAAAGGCACCAGGCAAGCCAGTCTGCACGTTTCGTGCATTTCTTGTCCACCACCCAGTCGATCAGGAAAAGAAGGGCTATGCAAACAAGAATGAAAGCGATGATGTCCGGTTTTATATACATGGACATGAACTCCGTCCCTTCGCTCATATTGGTCGCCCGGGTGATGGCAATGATATCTTTCGTAATGCCGGTGTGCATGATATATTGCGCGAAAGAGTCCGCTATCAGGTTGACAATGCCTAACGTAATGAATACAACCTGGTAAACCTTCTTTGCGCGGTCGCCCAAAAAGCCGCAGATGCAAACGATAACATAGGCATACACAAAACCATGTGCTCCCATATAGACCCCGAATTGCGGATTCCCGTGGATAGACCAGAAGAAAATGTCCGCGGCAGAAATCAGAAGCCACATCTTCAAGAAGAAAGACAGGTTCTCCTTGAAGGGCTTCTGGAGGAAAGCAATGACTCTTTTGGCGAATTCCATATCAAAGTGCATACTTTTAAAAGAGCGCAGGCTTGACGGCCTGCGCTCTCAGGAAACGGATGGCGGGCGGTTAAAGCTCCACCTTCGTCGGTTTGACCATGTTCTTCGGATCGAGGATCTTGTCGAGCTGCTGCTTGGTCAGGTACTTCTTGTCGAGGACGAGCTTGTAGACGCTGCCGCCGGTGACGAGGGCTTCCTTGGCCACCTCGGTGCACTTGGCATAGCCGATGTACGGCTTGAGGGCGGTCACGATGCCGATGCTGTTCTCGGCGAGTTCCTTGCAGTGCTTCTTGTTGGCGGTGATGCCGTCGACGCACTCGATGCGGAGGGTGTTGAGGGCGTTGGTCATCCAGGTCATGGATTCGACCATCGATTCGACGAGCACGGGCTCCATGACGTTGAGCTCGAGCTGGGCGGCTTCGGAGGCCATAGTGATGCAGGTGTCGTTGCCGATCACCTTGAAGCAGACCTGGTTGGTCACCTCGGGGATCACGGGGTTCACCTTGCCCGGCATGATGGAGCTGCCCGGCTGCTTCGGCGGAAGGTTGATTTCGGCGAGGCCGGTGCGGGGACCGGAAGCCAGCAGACGGAGGTCGTTGCAGATCTTCGAGATGCGGATGGCGATGTTCTTCAGCTCAGCGTGGTAGCAGACCATGCAGGAAGTGTCGTTGGTGGCTTCCACGAGGTCCTTGGCGAGCGTGATCTTCCAGCCGGAGATCTTCTTGATGTGCTTGGTGCAGGCTTCGGCGTAGCCCGGCTCGGCGGTGATGCCGGTACCGATGGCGGTGGCGCCCATGTTGATCACGAGGAATTCCTGGGCGGCTGCGTCGAGGCGTTTCATTTCGGTCTCGACGGCGGTGGCGAAGGCGCCGAAGGTCTGGCCGAGGGTCATCGGCACGGCGTCCTGCAGCTGGGTGCGGCCCATCTTGATGATGGAGGCGAAGCTGCGCTGTTTGGCGCGGAATGCCTTGGCGAGGGCTTTCATCGAGGCCATCAGGTCCTGGTGGATCATGTAGAGGCCCAGGTGCATGGCCGTCGGATAAGCGTCGTTGGTCGACTGGGCCATGTTGATGTGGTCGTTCGGGTGGATCACCTTATAATCGCCGTGTTTCTTGCCCAGGATCTCGAGGGCGCGGTTGGCGATCACTTCGTTGGCGTTCATGTTGGCCGAGGTGCCGGCGCCGCCCTGGATCATGTCGATCGGGAAGTGCTCGGTGTGCTTGCCTTCCATGAGTTCCTTGCAGGCAGCCACGACGGCGTCGGTGATCTCGTCGGAGACCAGGCCGAGCTCATGGTTGGCGAGGATGGCACCCATCTTCACGATACCGAAAGCCTTGACGAATTCCGGATGGTCGCCGAGGAGGTTGCGGCTGATGTCGAAGTTCTCGATGCAGCGAAGGGTCTGTACGCCGAAGAGGGCCTCGGCCGGAACTTCCTTGTCGCCCAGCAAGTCGTGCTCAGAACGGGTCTTGCCAGAAGTTTTGAATTTGTATTCGATCATGTGATAAAATATTTTATGGAGTTAATGAATGATTAGGCAAAGAAACGCTCGATCCTTCCGAGCGCGGTGGGCAGGGCGAAGATCACCACGCGGTCGTAAGGCCTGATACGGGTGCTGTCCGAGGCGATGATGGCCTCGTTGCCGCGGATGATGCCGCCGATGATGGCGTCCTGGGGGAAGTTGAGTTCGCCGATGGGCGCCTTGGTGATCAGGCTGTCGGGATTGACGATATATTCGATGACTTCCGCGTCGGAGCCGCCGATCACCTTGACGGTGCGGACCTTGTTGCTCATGGTGAAGCGGAAGATGCGGCCGGCGGTGATGATCTTCTTGTTGATCACGGCGTCTACGCCCATGCCTTCGGCCAGCTTGATGTATTCGATGTTCTCGACCTCGGCGATGGTCTTGGCGACGCCCATCTTCTTGGCGGCGACGCAGGCCAGGATATTGGTCTCGGAACTGGAGGTCACGGCCACGAAGGCGTCGCAGCTCTTGACGTCCTCTTCGTAGAGGAAGTCGGAGTTGCGGCCGTCGCCGTTGATGACGAGGGTGTGGTCGAGGTTTTCGGAAAGGACCTCGCAGCGTTCGCGGTTGATCTCGATGATCTTCACGAACTCGGCGTTCTTCTCGAACTGGGCCGCTACCATCTCGCCGATGCGGCCGCCGCCCAGGATCGTGAGGCGCTTGATGTCGAGGTAATGCTTGCCCGAAAGGGCCATCAGCTCGTCGACATGCGAGCGCTTGGTGATGACATAGGCCATGTCGCTCCGCTTGATCAGGGTGTCGCGCTGCGGGATGATGGTCTCGCCGCCCCGGGTGAGGGCGACGATGCGGAAGGGCAGGTTGTCGGGATCGAAGTGGAGGTCGGCGCTGGTCTTGTTGAGCAGCTTGGAGTCTTCGTCGATGCGGAAGACCACCATCTGCAGCTGTCCGCGGGCGAAATCCACGAATTCCGACACGTCGGACTGCTTGAGCAGGTCGCCGATTTCCGTGGCGGCGATTTTCTCGGGATAGAAGAGCAGGTCGATGCCCATGTCGGTGAACATGAGCTTGTTGTCGTAGTTGAGGTATTCGGCGTCGTTGATGCGGGCCGTCACTTTCTTGGCGCCCAGCTTCTTGGCGATGATGGCCGCCACCAGGTTGACGTCCTGCTCCTTGGCCGGGTTGACGGCCACGAAGAGGTCGGCCTTGTCGACGCCGGCCGATTTGAGGACCTTGATGGAGGTGGGGTTTCCCTGGACGGTGAGCACGTCCATGCTCTCGGTAACCAGGGCGAGCCGCTCCTCGTCGTTGTCGATGATGGTGATCTCGTGAAAGCCTTCACTCAGCATCTTGGCCAAGTGGCATCCGACTTCTCCGGCTCCGGCGATGACGATTTTCATATCCTAATGCAATTTGGCTCCGATGAGGGTCATAAATTCGTTGCGGGTGCGGATGTCCTTCAGGAAGGCGCCGGTGAAGGCGGACGTGGTGGTCACGGAATTCTGCTTCTGGACGCCGCGCACCTGCATGCACATGTGGGCTGCTTCGATGACGACCGCCACGCCGAGGGGGTGCAGGGTGTCCTGGATGCAGTCGCGGATCTCGACGGTGAGGCGCTCCTGGACCTGGAGCCGGCGGGCGAAGGTTTCCACCACGCGGGCGATCTTGCTCAGGCCCGTGATGTAGCCGTCGGGGATGTAGGCCACGTGCGCCTTCCCGTAGAAGGGAAGCATGTGGTGCTCGCACATCGAGTAGAGCTCGATGTCCTTGACGACCACCATCTGGTGGTATTCTTCGCGGAACATGGCCGAGCGGAGGATCTCCGCACCGTCTTCCTGATAGCCTTTGGTGAGGAACTGCATGGAACGGGCCACGCGCAGGGGCGTCTTCAGGAGCCCCTCGCGCTCCGGGTCTTCGCCGAGCAGGCGGAGAATCTCGCGGTAGTGCTCGCTCAACTCCCGGGTGAGCGCTTCATCGAACTGTTCCTCTTTCTGATAAGCCATGGCTATTGTCTAAAATTATGGCAAGTTAACAAATATTTTCATTATTTTCGTGTTTTGAACGTTAAACTTGCAATTATGCGGATTTTGTTTGTCGCCGCCGTCGAATTTGAACTGAATGCCGTCCGCTCCGCGTGGGGCGGATGCCCGGCGGACTATCTACTGGGCGGCTGGGGTGCCGAACCCACGCGGCGCACCCTCGAATCCGCATTCGCAGCCGGTGCTCGCTACGATCTCGTGGTCGACGCCGGCATCGCGGGCGGCCGCCCCGGCGGGCCTGCGGTCGGCGACGTGGTGCAGGTCGTGGCCGAACAGTGGGGCGACCGGCCCGGCGTGCTGCTTCAGCAGCCGGTGTCGCGCCCCGCGCTGGATTTCCTGCCCCGGGTGACAGGCAACACCGTCCCCGCCCTCGACGACCGTTTCCGCCAGGTGACCTACGACATCGAGACCATGGAAGGCGCCGCTTTCTTCGAGGCCTGCCTGCGGCAAGGCTGCGGTTTCGCCGAGATCCGCGCCGTGTCGAACGTGGTGGGGGAGCGCGACCATACCCGCTGGAACATCCCCCTGGCCCTGCAAAGCCTGCAGCAGGCCCTTGAAACGTATAAAAAAGCGTTGTCATGCTACTGAAACTCGCCTTTTCTTCCTGCCCCAACGATACCTTCATGTTTCACGCCTTGGTCCACGGACTGGTCGATACCGAAGGCCTGACCTTCGACGTTGACATCTACGACGTGGAGGAACTCAACGAACGGGCGCAGCGCGGCGTATACGACGTATCGAAACTCAGCTACCACGGCTGGTTCACCGTCCGTGACGCCTACGCCATGCTCGACGCGGGTTCCGCCCTGGGCTGGGACTGCGGCCCGCTGCTGGTGCGCCGCGCCGGCGACGACGCCGTGCTGGACCGGCGCCCGCTGCGCATCGCCATCCCCGGCCGCTACACCACCGGCGCCCTGCTCTGTTCGCTGGCCTATCCGGGCCTCGGCGAGCAGCTTCCGATGCTCTTTTCCGAGATCGAAGGCGCCGTGTCGCGCGGCGAAGCCGACCTGGGCGTGCTGATCCACGAAGGCCGCTTCACCTACCGCGACAAGGGCCTCGCGCTGGTCCGCGACCTGGGGGCCTGGTGGCAGGAGACATCGGGTTGTCCCATTCCGCTGGGCGGCATCGCCGTGAGGCGTTCGCTTGGCCCGGAAATTGCTGCCTCTTTCAACCGCGCGCTGCACCAGAGCATCACCCATGCATTCGCCCATCCGGAAGACTCGCGCGCCTATGTCGCCTCGTACGCCCGCGAGCTGTCGGCAGAGATCCAGCGAAAACACATCGACATGTTCGTCAATGCCTTCTCCCTCGACCTGGGGGAGGAAGGACACCGGGCCGTCGATACCTTGTACCAGTGCTATGAGCGAATTGATCAACATGGAGGGAGTCAGGAAGCACTACCACGCGGGCGACAGTGTGGTGCGGGCGCTTGACGGCATCGACCTCCGCATCGAAACAGGAGCGTATGTCGCGATCATGGGGCCTTCCGGCTCCGGCAAATCAACCTTGATGAACATATTGGGCTGTCTCGACGTCCCGACGGCGGGCCGCTACCGGCTGCGCGGGCTGGACGTCGGCGCGCTCGACGACGACACGCTGTCGGCCGTGCGCAACCGGGAGATCGGCTTCGTGTTCCAGTCTTTCAACCTGCTGCCGCGCATGGACGCGCTGGAAAACGTGGCCCTGCCGCTGGAATATGCCGGCGTGCGGAAAGAAGAGCGGCTGCGCCGGGCGGCGGAAGCGCTGCGCCAGGTGGGCCTGGCCGAGCGCATGACACACCGCCCCGACGCGCTCTCCGGCGGGCAGCGGCAGCGGGTGGCGGTGGCCCGGGCGCTGGTGACGCGTCCTTCCCTCATCCTGGCCGACGAACCGACCGGGAACCTCGATTCGGCGGCGACCGACGAGGTGATGAAACTTTTTGACGCCATCCATCGTAAAGGAAATACAGTGATACTCGTCACGCACGAAGAGGCGGTTGCGCATTATGCGCGCCGCATCGTACGCCTGCGCGACGGAAAAGTTGAAAGCGATGAAAATCTACACGAAAACCGGTGATGCCGGCACCACTTCGCTGGTGGGCGGAACCCGCGTGAGCAAGGCGCATCCGCGGGTGATGGCCTACGGCGACCTCGATGAACTGATCAGCTGCCTCGGGCTGCTCCGCTGCGAGGTGCAGCAGGCCCTGCCGCTGCGGCGCATCCAGATCCAGCTGATGAACGTCAGCGCCCATCTGGCCAACGACGGACGCTCCGTCAAGCTGCAGCCGCTCGACGAGGCGGAGACGCTGTTCCTGGAGGAGGAAATCGACCGGATGACGGCCTCGCTGCCGCCCCAGAAAGCCTTCGTGCTGCCCGGGGCGCCCCGTGCTTCTTCACTGGCGCACGTGGCCCGCACCATCTGCCGCCGGGCCGAGCGCAGCGCCGTGCAGATCGAGGACAAATCGGAGCAGGACGAACGGGCGATCCGCTACATCAACCGCCTGAGCGACTACCTGTTTACGCTGGCCAGGCTGCTCTGTGCGGGGCATGACGATTACTGGCTTCCGTAAATTTTTAATAAAAAGTTTTTTATATCGTTTTTTTTATATCTTTGCGGCCCATTTCATAGAGAAACCTTAGAACGATTCGCGTATGTATTGGACACTCGAACTCGCATCCAAACTGGAAGATGCCCCGTGGCCCGCAACCCGGGAAGAATTGATCGATTACGCCACCCGCTCCGGCGCTCCCCTCGAGGTGATCGAGAACCTGGAGGACCTGGAAGAAGACGGCGAAGTCTATGATTCTATCGAAGACATCTGGCCCGACTATCCGACGAAAGATGACTTCTTTTTCGACGAGGAGGAGTACTGATATCGAAAATCCATGAACAGGCCTGACAGACGTCAGGCCTGTTTTTATTTCATAATCAGCTATTTTTGGATATTTTTTGCTATTTTTGCAGAATATGGCAAAATATCGGATAAACCGATGGGTGGTCACCGGCCTGGTCCTGCTGTTGCAGGTCCTGCCGCTGTGTGCGCAACACAACCCCTATCAGCTTGACGATGAGTGCTATCCGTATTTTCGGAAGGCGGAAGAACTCGTCGGAAAAGAGGGGTTCAAGGCGGTCAACGACACCTTGTTGCGGCTGGCGCTCCAGAACGGGGACACCAAGGCGCAGACGCTGTTCTATGTGGAGAAACTGCGGGATATCATCCAGGTGGCTCCGAAAGACGGTTCGCAGGACGCTGTCGTGAACGGGGCGTTCCGCGACCTGAAGGAGGCGGCGCTGCGACTCGGCCACATGCAGTATTACTACTACGGCTACGAACTGGCCGAGTACTATTACTTCAGTTCGGGCCGCATGCTCAAGGCCATGGAACTGATCCAGCAGATGCAGGACTTCTCCCTGGAGCACGACGACGAATACGGCAAATGGATGGCGGACCGCTACATGGTGAAGCTCTACGTGGACCAGAACGACTATGTCTCCGCCAAGCGGTATATCGACAGGGCGATCGAGACCTACGAGAAGGCCACGGACTCCCTGATCCGTTCGCAGTCGCTCACCCGCCTGTACTGCGACCTGTCGGACTACTATCCCATTGGTTCGGATTCGGCGCGCCTGTGCCTCCAGCTGGCCGTTGAAAACCAGAAGACCTTCTTCGATACCCTGCGCTGCGAGTATTATCTGGCCAAGCAGGCCATTCTCGACCAGGATGTCAACGGTTACCTTGCCAGTCGCGATTTCTGCCTCTCCACGTCTTCCCTGAACATGATCAGCCCCTCGGGCCGTCAGTTCTTCGATATGATCGACGCCATTCTCGACGGCACGATCGGCCGTCACCTGAACGACATCCGCAACTTGAAGCTGCTGCGTGAATGGAAGTTCATCGCGCTGCTCCTTCAACAGCACGGTTACCGCGGCTACGCGCTCCATGTTTACCGGCAGCTGATCGACGAACTGGAAAAACAGGTGTCCACCAACAACAGTTCGCGCCTGGCCGAGGTGGAGGCCCGCATCGGCAACATGTCGCTGGCGGCCAACCTCCGCGAGAAATCTTCGCAGGTGACGCAGATCAGCCGCCTGGTGTTCATCCTGGCGTTCGCCACGATGTTCATCATCATCACCTTCCTCCTGCTGTCGATCCGGACCTACCGGAAAAACCGCATCCGGGATGCCGTGCGCATCGCCGAGTTGAAAGAGGCCAACGAGCACGCGATCGCCGCCGACGAGGCCAAGACCCAGTTCGTCCAGAACATGAGCCATGAGATCCGGACGCCGCTCAACGCCATCGTAGGCTTCTCGCAGCTGCTGTCGCTGCCCGACGGCTCCTTCCCCACGGAAGAAAAAGAGTCCTTCAGCAGCCATATCGTCAACAACGCCCAGATGCTGACCATGCTGCTCGACGACATCCTCAACGCGTCGGCCCTGGACCACAAGGAATACAAGATCGTCTACGAGGACGGCGAGTGCCATGCCATGTGCCGTGCCGCCATCAGCAGTTCCGAGCACCGGCTCCAGCCCGGCGTCCAGATGTTCTACGATCCGGAGAGCGAAGAGCCCTTCGTCTTCCGCACAGACCCGCGCCGCGTGCAGCAGATCCTCATCAACATGCTGACCAATGCCTGCAAGCACACCGCCCAGGGCGAGATCCACCTGGCCAGCTCCCTCACCGCCAATCCGGGCTACGTGACCTTCACCTGTACGGACACCGGCACCGGCGTCCCGCCCGAGCAGGCCGAGGTCATCTTCGAGCGCTTCGTCAAACTGAACGGCTTCGTGCAGGGTACCGGCCTGGGCCTGAGCATCTGCCGCGACATCGCCCAGCGCATGGGAGCCCGCATTTTCCTCGATACGACCTATACCGCCGGCGGCGCGCGCTTCGTGTTCATGGTTCCCGTGAACCCGCCCGAAGACGCCGTTCCCGGCATGCCTGTTCCTCCTAACCTGAAACAATAACTTCGCAATATGATTCCGATCTACGCACAAGACCACGATTTCTCCAAGTTTTCCGTTCTGGCGGTCGACGACATCCCGCTGAACCTTTTGCTGGTGGAGAAAATGCTTTCCCGTTTCAACTTCAAGTTCCGGAAAGCCACCAACGGACAATTGGCGCTCGACGCAGTCGCCCAGGAAAAGCCCGACCTGATCCTGCTCGACCTGATGATGCCCGGCATCGACGGCTTCGAGGTGATCCGCCGCCTGCGCGCCAATCCCGAGACGGCCGACATCCAGATCGTCATCCTCTCGGCGCTCACGTCCAACGAAGACATCATCAAGGGCTTCGATGTCGGTGCCAACGATTTCATCATGAAGCCCATCATCATGGAAAAACTGCTGACCTGCGTCGTCACGCACCTTCAGCTGGCCGAAGCCAAGAAAAACCAGGCATAGCGCATGAATCAGAAGAACACCGGCAAGCGCGTTTTCTCCCATCTGTCGTTGCTGCAGGACAACATCCTGTCCTGCATCGCGTCGTTGGGTACCATGCTGCTTGTGCGTTGGCTCTCTGAACCCGAATTCGGTTTCACCCGGCACCTGGCCATCTACGTGGGATCCGCTTTCGTGCTCACGCTGATCGGGCAGGCCATTACAGGCAGTTCCCGGCAGATCCGGAAAGACGCGTCTTCCTGGAACCTGCGCAAGATCATGGGGATCGTGTCCATCAAGGAACTGGGCCTGCTGGGCGTGATGATCGCCGGATGGGTCGGACACCAGTCGGCGGCCCACATCATCCTGGCCTTTTTCGCCGATACGCTCTTCTCCATGGCCCTGATGACCTATCCGCGCATCATCATCGCGCGGCTTCGCAAGGAGAGCAAGGAGATGCACTCGATCGGCGAGCGCATCAACGCGCTGGTCTACGGCGACGGCGAGGCCTCGGCCGACATGGCCGAGAGCGCCGAGCTGTCCGGCCGCTACGAAGTGCTGGGCCTGCTTTCGCGGGATCCCGCCATGAACGGCAAGATCCTGCGTGAGTATGTGATCTATTACGTGGGCAGCGAGCGGGATCTCGAGGCTCTCCAGTGGAGACTGGGCGGCATCGACTGCATCCTCTTCCCGAAGGGAGAAGGCATGGGCCGTTACGACGCCAACCTCTGGCAGGGTCCGACGGAAAGCTCCGACGACATCCCGATGCCGAAAGACCCCATGAGCAAATTGGGAAAGTTCGTCAAGCGCAGTTTCGACGTGAGCCTGTCCAGCCTGCTGCTGATCGTCTTTTCGCCGCTTTTCCTGGTCTCCGCCCTCGCCGTGATGATCGATGACGGACGCCCCGTCATCTACAAGCAGGAGCGGATAGGCCGCGGCGGCAAACCCTTCTATATCTACAAGTTCCGCTCGATGCGAAAAGATGCCGAGGCGGCCGGTCCGACGCTCTACTCGGGTGTCACCGATCCGCGCCTGACCCGCTCCGGCAGTTTCCTGCGCCAGCACCACCTCGACGAACTGCCGCAGTTGTGGAATGTTTTCCGCGGCGACATGTCGTTCATCGGCTACCGCCCGGAGCGCCAGTACTACATCGACCGCATCATGGCCAACAACCCGCGCTACCGCTTCCTCTATCAGATCCGTCCCGGCGTGACCAGTTACGCTACGCTCTACAACGGCTACACGGACACGAAAGAGAAGATGCTGACGCGGCTCGACATGGACCTGTACTATCTGCGCAACCACTCCGTGTGGTTCGACCTGCGTATCCTCGGACTGACCTTCCTGAGCATCGTGGGAGGCAAGAAATTCTGACAATTATGGGAAGCGCGCTCACATCCGACCGTCTTTGCTGGTTCGCCGCCCGCACCCGCTGCGGTGCCGAACTCGGTGTGCGCGACCGCCTCGACCGCCTCGGAACCGAGCACTTCCTGCCTGTAGAGCAGCAACGCCATACCCGCTCGCGGACCACGTACGAGCATCCGCTGATTCCCGGGCTGATCTTCCTGCGGGCCACCAAGAAGCAGGCCTGCGCGCTCACCAACGAGCTGAGCCTGCCGGTCCGCTACCTCATCGACCCGGCCACGCATACGCTGCTCGTCGTGCCCGACAAACAGCTCGACGATTTCCGCCGCGTCCTCGACCTGTCGGCCGAAGACGGCGGCCTGATGGACCAGCCCCTGTCTCTGGGCGACTTTGTGCGTGTCGTCAAGGGAGCGCTCCGGGGCGTGGAAGGGCGCGTGCTGGAGCTGCACGGCGAGATTTATGTCGTGGTGGAACTGTTGGGCTGCCTTTTCGCCCGGGCCAGCGTCCCGCGGGCCTGGCTTGAAAAAATCGAGCGCCCCGCTACATTTACTGCAACTTTTTCCGCTTGAAATCCGTATAATTAAAGATACACCGAAAATTTCGATATGAAACAGAATAAATATCAGGCACCTGCCATCATCGACAAGCTGACGATGGAACTCGAAGCCGAGATTCTCGGTTCGTCCGGCGACGTGAATGTGGACCAGAACATCCGCCAGGTCGAGACGATGGGCCAGGAAGTTGGTGGCACCGTCGGTGCCGAGCAGTGGCTCGAAGGTTGGAAATAAGCGTTCCGAATCCGTGTTTATCATGAAGCAGCTCAAGACAGTCATGTTGTTGGGGGCCTTGATGATGGCTCTCTCCTCGTGCGTGAATTTCATCTCGCACGACCGTACCGGGCAAGCCGTCACGTTCGGCGCGTCTTCCGACCATAGCGCCCGGACCAAAACCGCGTATTCCGGCGTCGTTTCCGGCGGAAGGGAGCGGATCGACTGGGAGAACGGCGACCAGGTTCGCGTGTTCATGTATACGCATGACGCCAACAACCGCTGGGGCAACAACAGCCTTTCCATCAAGGATTATTGCGTCGTGGGCATCCAGGCCCAGGGCGAAAAGAGCGTCGGCCAGCTGATGGCCGTTTCCGATAAACTGGAGTGGGTCGAGGGCCGCGAGCACGATTTCTACAGCGTCTATCCGCCCACTTTCTCCGGCTATAACAACCAGATGAGCGAGCTTTGGTTCTGGGGTAACAGGAATGCCATCTCATTCAAGCTTCCCAGCAACCAGTCTGGAGAAAGCAGCAATATGGGACTCCTCTATATGGCCGCCGTGGCGGAGGGCTATCAGTCCGATGGCCGCGGTTCCGTGGTGCTGCAGTACTATCCGATGGTCACCGCGCTCCAGTTCTCCCTTCAGAATCTCCTCCCTACCCGGGAAGCGGTTACCATCACCGAAGCCGAGTTGAGTTCCACGGACAACCTCCAGCTTACGGGAACGTATTCGGCTTCCATTTCCGGCGGGCAGTTCGTCCCTTCGGCCGACAATATCTGGGATGGCTCCACCTCCATTACGGTGAGTGCCTCGGCTACGGTGCCGTACGGTTCGTTCACGGACTTCGTCTTTTTCCTGGCGCCGCGCAGTTCGTATGATCCCAGCAAGTTGAAGCTTACGCTGACTACAGCAGACGGGAAACTCTCCATGCCGCTGGGCAATGTCGCGGTGCCCTCGTTCGAGTCTTGCAAGAAGTACAACATGATCTTGAATCTGGACGGCAGCGCCGAGCCGGTCATCGAGTTGACGCAGAATGCGTTGATCCTGGCTACGCTCTCGGACTCCCCGGTCGCGCCGCGTATCGAATACCTGGCATGGATGAATCCGCCGGGCATTTACTATAGAGGAAATGATTATCCCCGTCGTCCGATTTCCAGTGAGGACCTGACCGAACTGCTCAATACGGTCACCAATACCATCATCAATGATCAGTACCATCTCAACTATCTGCTGAAAAACCTGGTTCCGGACGATTTCATCTTCTTCCCGAACCTGACCAGGATTCATCTGGAACAGCTGGGCAATACCGAGACGGTGAGGCTCGAGAACCTCGACAACCTGTCGGACGTGGTCTTCTCAGGCAACCCGCAGAAAGTCACGATCAGCAATTGCTCTTTCAGCGAGGGCAGCCAGCCATTGGTGCTCAAGGCAACGAGAACCATGGACGTGGACATCAACAACGTGTCCGGCCTGACGGAGGTCCATCTGGTTGCCGGTGACAATGGCGGCGGCAACATTGGCAATGTCACCATCCACGATTGCCCGGATCTGAAGGTGATCAAGGTGTATCGGAGCAACAGCGGTGCGCAGGTTGCCATGGAGACGGCGCAGTTCGACCGCCTCCCGGCCCTGGAAACGATCTATCTCGACCAGGTGAATGCAACCAATTCCATCATGGTCTCGAATTGCGATGCGCTGGTCCGGGTGGTCGTGGCCAACCAGACCAACTGGCTGCTCAAGTCCATCACCCTGGCCAACCTTCCGTTGCTGGGCGATTCGGCGGCAGACAGTTCTGAATACGGCGTGACGGGTTTCAACGTCGACAAGGTATCCATGAGTATCTATGCCACGAAAGTGAATTGCCCGAACCTGGGTCCCAGTTTCGTGACCTATCAGCCATACTATCAATCACCGGTTACGATAGCCTTCCATTAGTTCGATTGAAGGTTTCCCCGGGCCAGTTCTCCCATCGTGGCGAGCGTTTCCCGGGCGCCGAAACGAAGCGAAAAAGGCAGCCGTCGCAGAAAAGAACCTGCGATGGCTGCTTTTCTTTGCAGGGCCGATTTCCTGTGCTCCTGCTGCCGCTGGTTCTTGCCGAAACTGCCCGCTTCGCGAACGATGCGGCGCAGGGCTTCCGGAGAACAGGGGCGGAAGCCGTCCAGGCAGCGGGCCGGGTCGAGCCCCAGGTCCTCCACCAGAAGAGAACAGAGCAGCCGCTGCCAGCGCAGCAGGCCGGCCCGTTGCAGGGCCAGCCGCAGTTCGGCCTTGTCGTAGTGCCCGTCCAGGCGGGTGAGGGCCAGGGTCAGGTCGCAGAGCTGCTTGTAGCCCACGCCGGCGCCGATGGCATGCTTGAAGGCATGGGCCGAGAGGAGCAGCAGTTCGCCGCAGGGACTGCCGGGGGCGGGGAGTTGTGCGGCGGGAAGATGCACGTCGTGATAATGCGGGTGCAGTTCCACCGTGACGCCGTCGCGCTCGAACACGGCCGCGCCGTCCGAGGCGATCCGCGCTTCCGGGACCAGGGCCAGCGCCCGGTCGAATTCCGGGCAGTAGAGGTCGATGTCACCCACCTGCCGCATGGCCGGGCGAGGGTAGTATTTGGCGGCTTCGCTGCCCTTCTGGACTACGGGATGTACGCCGGCGGCAGGCAGTTCTTCCAGCAGAAGGGCTTGTACGCGGGCGTGGCGCTCGAAGGTCCGCTCCAGGGCCGTCCGCCAGCGCAGCAGGTCCTGCTGCACCGCCTCCGGCGGCAACTGGTCGGCGGGCAGATGGACCAGGCCGCGGAGGAACAGTCCCATCACGCTCTGGCTGCGGGCCATGCGCATCAACTGCTCCCAGCCGGCCGCATCCGGCACGGCGGACAGGCGCAGGTCCTGTTCCCACAGCCCCGCGCGCAGCAGCTCCAAAAAGACGTTCCAAGTCCCGTTTTCCATGGTCCATCGGCGTTTACGCAATAAAGTTACGGATTTTAGACGGAATTGCGTTTGTTTTTTTAGCGGCAATGGACTAATTTTGTGGTGAATAATCTTTCCCGCATGCTTCGCAAGATTTTTCTTCTGCTGGTCGCTTTGTCATTGACGGTTTCAGGCTTCTGCGCCAAGCCGCGCGTCAAGCCGATGTCGCCGTATCAGTACGGCGGGCGCTGGTATATCTCCGCCCAGGTCGGGCCCCAGTTCCTCCCGGCCGAGAACGTCACCTCCTACTGGAGCTATGGACATGGCTGGAAGATTATATCGCCCAGCGCCGGCGTGGCCCTGGGGTACAATTTCAACGATGCCTGGGATCTGCGCGTGGCGGGCAACTACGGCTTCCATGTGAGCGCCTGCAAACCCTACAACGGCTTCTACCCCTACAGTTTCAAGGCGGCCAGTGTGTTCACCGACCTGTCCCTGTGCTATAATGCGCTGGGTGAGAACTTCCTCAAGGGCAGTTTCAAGAACTATCTGGGTCTGGGGATGGCGTATACCTACGGCTTCACCGAGGTGGACCATCCCTATCAGGTGGTGGAAGGCCCCAACCTGGTGCCGGGCTTCCGTTTCGGCGGGATCTGGGAGTTTGACAGTCCCGGCGGTTTCGGCTGGTTCATCGACCTGGGCCTCGAATTTTTCGGCGACTGGTACAACGGCATGCAGCCGGTCGGTTTTCCCGTGGATGCGAACATAAAACTCTCGTTCGGCCTCATCTATCATTTCAAGTAGGCAAGGCCTATTTTCTTGTTTTTCTGGGGATAAAAGCGTACTTTTGCCCCCGTATGGCGTCTTTGTCATTCGCATTTGTCGCGTGTCTGCCCTGCAGGCACGTAGACGAAGTCTTACTCTGATATCAACATCTTGTTGCACAGCGCATTTCGAAAAACCTTCGTGCTTCTGCTCGCGTTCCTGCTCGGGGCGGCTTCGCTGCATGCGCAGCTGACGCCCTACGAATATGGGAAGCGTTGGTTTGTTTCCTTGCAGGGCGGCCCGGTTTATTTCAACGGAGACTGGTCGCATATCTTTAGGGAGTATGAAGGGGAATGGCTGACGCCCGTCATGCCGGCTTTTGGCGCCTCGCTGGGATACAGTGTCGTCAATGGGCATGAGCTGCGCCTGACGGCGACCTATGGCAAGAAGAACGCCACGTGCATTTCGACGAATTACAACATGCTCTATCCCTATTCCTTCCACAGTGTCAGTCTGTTTGCTGATTATGTGCTGGCTGTCAGGGAATTGGGAGAAACCTTCTATCCTTTCAGCCCCAAGCTGTATGTGGGCCCGGGGGTAGCCTACACATTCGGTTTCAGCGATCCGCACCATCCCCTCAGGGTTGTCAACGACCCCAATTGGGCCGGGGGCATGAATGTGGGATCCATTTTGGAGTACAATTTCCCTTCCGGATTCGGCCTGTTCGCAGACTTGGGCATGACATTCTGGGCTGATCCGTATGACGGGCAGGGATGGTTCAGTTTCGAGCTGGACATGGATGTCGGCGTTTATTTCGGCGTGGTTTACCATTTTAAACGAGGAAAAAAACAATAAAATATATAGTTATGACAATCGGTTATACTACAGGTGTTTACGACCTTTTTCACATTGGGCATCTCAATCTGCTGAAAAACGCCAAAGGCATGTGCGACAAGCTGATCGTCGGTGTCACCATCGACGAACTGGTGGCTTACAAAGGAAAGAAAGCCATGATTCCCTTCGAAGACCGGATCGAAATCGTCCGCAGCTGCAAGTATGTGGATGCGGCAGTTCCGCAGTATGACATGGACAAGTTGGCCGCCTGCAAGAAACTGGGAGCGTCTTTCCTCTTCGTGGGTGACGACTGGTATGGTACTGAAAAGTGGATGAACTATGAGAAGGAGTTCAGCAAAGAGGGTGTCAAAATCGTCTATTTCCCTTATACGCAGGGCGTCTCCTCGACGCAGATCAAGAAGGCTTTGGATGCCGTCCGTGGTTACGATCTTTACGACGTCAAATAAGATACTATGGTCGACAGGGATTTTTGCTTGAGCAGTTACATGGCTTTCCGCTTCCTCTGGAAAGAAGGGGTGGAATTTGCCGAAGGGTTCCGCCATGTCTCATTCCTTCCCGTTCCGATGCCCGAACGCATTCCGGTTCGAAGTTCCGAAGACATTGATCGTGAGATCCGTAAGCAGGTCGAGGCACTGTATGACAAATATGAGCATATCGGTATTCTCCTGTCGGGCGGTATGGACAGCGCTTCCCTGGCTCCTTATCTGAAGCCGGGCAGCCATGCGTATACTTTTACCACGGACCTGGCCGGCGTGTTTGACCAGGATGTCGAGCGCGCCAAAAATTATTGCCGTCGACTGGGACTCCAACATCATCTGATCAACATTGATTTCAAGGACTATCAGAAGTATACGCCTCTTGTAATCCGGCATAAATTCGCACCGGTTCATTCTATCGAGCCGCAGATTTTCAAGGCGGCTGAACTGGCGAAACGCGACGGCGTGCAATTGATGCTGGTGGGAGAGAGCGCTGACCTTATCTTCGGCGGTATGGACAAGTTGATCACGCCTGTCTGGACCTTTGATGGCTTTGCCCGTCGGTATACCTTCCTGGAGCCGGCGTTGGTGCTGAACCGTCCTGTCGATCAGTCTGCTTTGTTTGAGCGTTATCGCATCGGCAAGGACGGCATCGACGTGATGCGTTTCATGGACGAGGTTTTCTCCATCGAGAGCTCCAGTTCCTACATGAACGCATTCGGTGCTGCCTGGCTGCCTTACTATGATCCCTATGCCAAACTGGTGATGGCTGATCCCCTCGATATGGACCGTGTCCGTGGTGGAGAGCCCAAATACCTGGTCCGGGGTCTCTTTGCGCTGAAGTATCCCGATTTGGAGATTCCTTTCAAGATTCCGATGCCGCGTCCGGTCGATGCCATCTTCAAGGACTGGGCCGGGCCGGATCGGCCTGAGTTCCGCAAGGATATCCCGATGGACCGGCTTACCGGCAATCAGAAGTGGCAGCTTTGGTGCGCGCAGGAATTCTTGAACATGCTGGACCGCGCATGAGACTTTTTCAACGTTTTCTCAATCTTCTCCCGGTGAAACGGCGCAAGGTCGTTTTCGCCAATTTCTTCGGCCGGGGCTGGGGCGACAATCCGAAGTATATTGCCGCCGAACTGATGCGCCAGCATGCTGGCTATGAATTGGTCTGGCTGGTGTCAGACAGAAAAAAAGTCATCCTGCCGAAAGGAATCCGGACCGTCAAGCTCTACTCCCGCTGGGGACGGATTGAATTGGCCACGGCCGGTGTCATCGTGAACAATGTCAAGAATGCCTTCCCGCTGCAGAAAAAGCCGAACCAGTACTACATTCAGACCTGGCACGGCGATTTTCCGCTCAAGTATATCGAGAAAGAAGCGGAAAGTGAGTTGAGCCAGAAGTATCTGGAGGAGACACAGGCCGATTCGAAGCAGACGGACCTGTTGCTTTCGGGCAGTGAATTCTTCTCGGGCATCGTCCGCGAGTCGTTCTGGTATGACGGTGAAATCATGGAAGTCGGCCTTCCCCGGAACGACCTCTTTTTTGACACGCAGTCCGATATTCCCCGTCAGATCCGCAGCCGGCTCGGGCTTCCGGAAGACATGCCCATGGTCCTGTATGCTCCGACTTTCCGGGACCATGGGGAGTTTTTCCCTTTCCCGGATTTCAAGGCGGTCTTAGCCGGACTGAAACAGCAGACGGGACGGGAGTGGGCGCTTCTAGTTCGTCTTCACCCGAATGACCAGCAACGCGCTGAAGAGATTCAGTATTCCGAACGGCTTCTGAACGGATCCTTCTTCTCGGATACCCAGGAGCTGGAGAAGGCGGCGGACTTGCTCATCACCGACTATTCTTCCATGATGTACGACTTTGCGCTCCAGCGGAAGCCCGTGGTCCTTTTCACGCCGGACATGGAAGAATATCGCGCTCACTGCAGGGGGCTTCGCCCTTTGTTCGACGAATTGCCGTTTGTCCGGACCAACACGAATGAAGAACTTTTGCGGGCACTTCCGCAACTGTTCGATGCTGCGCATCAGCAGCGCGTCGATGTGTTTTTCCGGGAGCGAATCCGTTACTTCGACGACGGCCATGCTTCCGAGAAGGTGGTAGCGAGAATCAATGATGTGATTTCCCGTGGCGGAAAATAGCCATAATCTGAAACACAAGACCATTACGGGGGTCTTCTGGCAATTGCTCCAGAAGGGCTCCGTCCAGGTCGTCTCCTTTGTCGTTTCCGTCATCCTGGCGCGACTGATCGATCCGGACGAGTTCGGCGTCGTGGCCATGGCCGCCATCTTCATGGCCGTGGCGAATGTATTGGCCGACAGCGGATTGGGGACCTCCCTCGTTCAGAAAAAAGAAGTGGACGAACTGGATAAGGATACGGTCTTCCATTTCGGCTTCCTGCTGTCCGCCGTCCTGTATCTGATCCTGTTCCTGTGCGCGCCCTTGATCGCCAGGATGTATAAGGCGGAAGCGCTGACAGACATTGTCCGCGTGTCATCTGTCGCCTTGTTCTTCACCAGTTTCAACAGTGTCCAGGGCGCTATCGTGATGCGCGCGATGGATTTCAGGAAGTATTTCTATGCGAACCTGTCCGCCACCCTCGTTTCGGCGGTTGTCGGTATTGGAATGGCCTATGGCGGCTATGGCGTCTGGGCGCTGGTGTTTCAAACGCTGGTACGCTCCGTCACGGTCGTGCTGGTCCTGTTTTTACTGGTCCGCTGGATTCCCCGCTTCCGTTTTTCCTGGGAACGCTTGAAGACATTGTTTTCCTTCGGGTTCAACCTGACTGCCGCGAACCTGGTGGGCACCTTGTTCAACGAATTGCGCGGCTTCCTCATCGGCTTGCGTTTCATGCCGGCCGACCTGGCTTTCTACAATCGGGGAAACAGCATTCCCGGCCTGGTGAACGACAATGTCAACGGAACCATCTCGACCGTCCTCTTTCCGGCCATGACCAAACTGCAGGATGACAAGCCGGCGGTCAAACAGTCGATGCGCCGGGCCATGATGACTAGTGCTTTTTTTCTGGCTCCATTGATGGTGATGCTGGCTGCCACCGCCAAGCAGCTGGTCTTGATCCTCTTTACCGAAAAGTGGCTGGGTGCTGTCCCGTTCATGCAGGTCATCAGCCTGGGGTATATCTTCGCGGTTATGGGCTCCGCCAACTTGCAGGCCATCAACGCCATTGGCCGCAGCGACATTACGTTTAAGCTGGAATTCATCAAAAAGCCTTTCTATCTGGCCATCATCCTGGGCACGATGTTGATCAGTCCGCTGGCCATCGCTGCCGGCAATGCCGTGTATTCCGTCATCAGTTCCGCGGTCAACGCGATTCCCAACAAGCGGCTGATCGACTATCGGTATGGAGAGCAGTTGCTGGATATCCTGCCGCAGTTGCTGCTGGCCTTGCTTGCCGGCGGCGCTGCGTTTGCCATCGGGCAGTTGCCGTGGAATATCTATCTGGTGCTGCTGCTCCAATTGGCCGTCGGTGCCGCGCTCTATCTGGGCCTGGCCAGGCTGTTCCGGATGGAAAGTTTACGTTATGTAATCGAAACGATCCGTGATTACCGACATTCTAAAAGAAACCTACCGGACGCTGTTCAGGAAGGTTGACCGCTCTTTCTTCCTCCACAACGAGAAGAAGAGTTCCACCATTCATGCGGAAACGCAGCAATGGAAGGCCTACTGCTTCCTCAAGCGAAAGTATGCCCGCTTCCTTCAGGAATTGCCGCAACCGGTTTTGTCCGGGGAGCACCCCAGGGTCATCTGGTGGTGCTGGCTGCAGGGAGAGGACCAGGCGCCCGCCCTGTGCAAGGCCTGCCTGGCTTCGTTGAGACGCGAACTGCCGGACTATGAGATTCGGATCGTCGATTACAATAACCTGAAGGATTATATCGACATACCCGAGTTTATCCTGGAGAAGCACCGCAAGGGAGTCATCGGGGGCGCGCACTTTGCAGATATCGTGCGTACGATGCTCCTGGTGAAGCATGGGGGAGCCTGGATCGATTCTTCTGTCTATTGCACGGGATATCGGATGCCGCTGCTCGACGAACCCCTGTTCGTGTTCCAGAACTGGAAATTCAACCAGGCTTATGCCAGCGTCCTGTCCAATTGGCTGATCGTGGCCGACAAGGAGCACCCGATCCTGTGCGCGATGCAGGCGCTGCTGCTGGATTACTGGCGACACACGGACGAAGTGATCGATTATTACATCTACCATCTCTTTTTCCATCTGGCCACGGAAAAATATCCCGAACTGTGGAAAGCCGTGCCGAGGTATTCCAACATTCCGCCGCATGTATTGCAGTTCGAATTGTTCGAACCGTACGCGGAGGAGCGTTTCCGCCAGCTGACCCAAATGTCGGATTTCCATAAGCTGAACTGGAAAGCGGCCGGTATTCAGGGCGATACGAAAAACACTTTCTACGAACACCTGATCCATGCGTAACGCCTGGCTCATCATGGCACACAACGAATTCGATGTCCTGCGGCTGCTGCTCGGCAAGCTGGACAGCCCGGACAACGATTTCTACCTTCATTTCGACCGGAAAGTCAAGACGCTGCCCGCCCTCGAGCCGCTTCAGCACGGGCGTTTGTTCGTCCTGGAAGATAGGATAGACGGCAGATGGGGTGATATCTCTTTGGTCAAGATCGAGTTGCTGCTCATGGAAACCGCTTTGAAAAACGGTCCGTACACGCACTACCACGTTCTGTCCGGCGTCCATCTGCCCTTGCGGCCGGTGGAAGAACTGATCCGCTTTTATGACAGCCATCCCGACGAGACAGTTCTCCGGTTTTGGGAGCGCAATGACGGAGAAGCGGATTTCAAGATGCGGCGTTTCCACTTTCCCATCCGGGATTTCAAGAGTTCGAATCGTGTCAGGCGTACGGCTTGCCAACTCGCTTGGAGGGCTTCGCTGCGCGTGCAAAAAACACTGGGAATCAGACATCTGCGGCATGGTGTTTTTTATAAGGCCGATCAGTGGCTTAGCCTGACAGAGCAGGCTTGCCGCTATCTGGTGGACAACAAGAAGCGGATTCTCAAGAAATACAAGTGGTCCTTTTGCCCCGATGAGTTCTTCGCTCCCTCGGAGCTGATGACACATGCAGAAGCAGGAGCCTGCTTTCATTACCCCCAGCTCCTGTATGCCGAATTCGGCGTTGACAGCCCGCGGACTTTCCCCTTGGAAGCCTATGAAGGACTGAAGGAGACCGGCTGCCTCTGGGCCCGGAAGTTTACGGGAAGAAAGATTCAGTAATCTTTTTAAATCGAGATTCCTACATGAAACATGCATATCTTATCCTGGCGCACAATGCCTTCGATATGCTGCAACTGCTCATTGACTGTCTGGATGACAGCCGCAATGATATTTTCCTGCATATTGACAAGAAGGTAGCGACGCTGCCCCAGGTTCATGCCAGCAAGAGCGAACTGTTTTTCATCGATGAGCGTATGGATGTCAGATGGGGCGACCTGTCGATGGTGGAAGCGGAGGTTGCGCTGCTGAAAGCAGCCGTCGAACATGGCACCTATCAGTACTATCATTTCTTGTCTGGCGTGGATCTGCCGTTGAAGAGCCAGGACTATATTCATGATTTCTGTGACCGGAACGACGGGAAACTGTTCATCGGCTATGCCTTGACCGAAATGACACCCATGTTGTCCCGGCGGATGCAGTATTGGCATTTGTTCCCCCGCCATTTCAGTAAAAAGCGTACGGTTTACAGTATGGTCAGGGCGTTGTTCCTTCGCTTCCAAATGGCATTGGGCCTGCGTCGCAACCGGAAGGTGGATTTCAAGAAAGGGACACAGTTCGTGAGCATCCCCGATGATTTCGCCCGCTATGTCGTAAGCCGGCGGGCATGGATCAAGGCCACCTTTACGCATACGTTTATCCCAGACGAGAGCGCGTTCCATACGCTTGCCTGGACGCCAGATTTCAAGGATAGGCTTTTTAGTACGACCTCCGAACAACTGGGCAGCATGCGTGTGCTTTGTTGGCGTGAGGGTGCCAGGGATATCGACTGGGATGCGAATGATTATGATTTCCTCGCTGCCAGCCCGGTCTTCTTCGCTCGTCGTTTCAATAGTTCGGATCCTGCCTTTATCCAGCGGATCGTCGCCTTGTCGCAGAACAAGCAGTGAAAGTCAGCTTGATCATACCTGTATACAACGCCGAGCGGACGCTTTCCGCCACCTTGGAAAGCATCCAGGCGCAGCGTTTCCGCGATTTCGAAGTGCTCTTTGCCGAAGACGCGTGCACGGATGGATCGGTGGCCCTGCTGCAGGATTTCTGCCGGAAGAGCGATCTCTCCTGCAAGTTGCTGCTGGCCGAGCGCAACGGAGGTGCCGCCGCCGCGCGCAACCGCGCGTTGGACGTTGCGCAGGGCGAGTACCTGGCCTTTGCGGATGCCGATGACCTGCTGGAGCCGGATATGCTGGCCCATGCCGCAGCTGCGGCAGAAACCGCCGACGGCCCAGCCGACGTGGTGGGATGGGACTGGACACGGGGTCTTTCCCAAGGGGCCCGTTATATGAGGCAGGCCGATTATTCGACGCCGCTCCAGGCCTTCCGCGGTCTTACGGGCGGGGCCTCCCGCTGGAATCTGTGGCTCTTCCTGATCCGTCGGGAGCTGGTGGAGCGGCATCACATCCGTTTTGTGCCGGGTGCCGACCTGGGGGAGGATATGCAGTTCATGTTGCGCGCCTATATGAACGCCGGAAAAGTGGTGCAGCTGCACGAAGCTCTCTATCGCTGGAATGCGCAGAATACGTCCTCCATCAGCCGTAGCTTTGCACCGGCGAAGCGGGCGCAGATCGAAACCAACCTGGCGGAAGCGGAGCGTGCTTTCAGGGATTCGACTTTCAGCCAAGAAGTCCCGCAGGCCATGACGGAACTCAAGCTCTACCTGAAGCGTCCGTTGTTGATCTCTCCCGCCAAGAGCGATTATGAAACCTGGTACAACTGGTTTCCCGAGACCAACGCCCATGCTACGGAAGGGGATGACCTGCCGCGTCACACCCGCATCCTACAGGGAATGGCGGCCCGTCGCTGCTGGTTGGGCGTCAGGCTCTACTATGTTTTGATCCACAAGATGGTTTACGGGTTCATTTACCGATAGGCTATGTTCAAGTTGCTGAAAGGTATTTTGTTGACGGTAGTGGTAAGTTTCTATCTCTTCCCTATCTCCTTTACCTTTATCCCCACCTCCATCAATTCCAAGATGCTGGTGGCGGTCTTTGGCATAGCAGCCTTTGTGTTTAACGGTATCCGGAATCGCGGATTGATGGTTTCGGAGCAGACCCTCATCTCCGGAATCATAGCGACGGTTTTTTCGGTCTGGTGCCTGATCTGCGTCTATGCGGCGGACTCCCATGATATGACCTACGCCTCTTATGTGGTTTCCTATCTGACTTGGATGACAGGCGCCTATGGTGTGTATTCGGCGTTGCGGCTGGGCTATGACGAGGTGGATTTGCCGTTGCTGACCCGCTATCTGGCGTATGTCTGTGTGGCGCAGTGCATCTCGGCGGTGCTCATCGACAATTTTACTTCCATCGAGGAACTGGTAGACAAATTCATGAATGTGGGTCAGGGTTTCTATAAGCATGGACACCGTCTGTATGGTGTCGGAGCCGCACTCGATCCCGCCGGTATCCGTTTTTCCACCGTCTTGGTGTTAATCGCCCATCAGATCGCAACCAACAGAATCCTGCAGGCCCATCGCTGGTATCTGGTATCCGCCATGATCGATTACAGTATCATCATGATTCTCGGAGCGGTCATCTCCCGAACCACGCTGGTGGGCGCCGCAATGGGGTTGGCGTATATCCTCTTTTCACTGATCAAATTCCGCCGTGGAGGATTCATGACCCTCAGGACGATCCAAATGATCTACCGTTTCATTTTGGCCCTGACCGGTATTGTGATTGTGACGGTTATCATCTATCACCATAGCGCTCCTTTTCAGGCCTATTTCCGTTTCGGCTTCGAGGCCTTCTTCAACTGGGTGGAAACAGGAGAGTTCCATACGACTTCTTCCGATCACCTGATGCAGACGATGTGGATATGGCCCGATGATTTCCGGACCTGGATGATCGGGCGGGGAACCTTTGCCGACTACATCAACGATACGGATATCGGATACTGTAATTTCGTGTTTTATTGCGGTGTGATCGGCTTGCTCATCTTTTCGGTCTATTTCCTCTACTGCCATTTATCGCTCAATCGGAAGTTCCGGAATTTCCTGATATGTTCCCTGTTGCTGGTGGCGCTGACTTTTATCATCTGGGCCAAGGTGGCGACAGATATTTTCTTTATCGATGCCCTGCTGTTCTGCGTCGCCGCTGACGAGATGGAGGAAGGGGATGTGTTGATCGGTGATTCAGAAATCATGATACCATGAAGCTGATCTACTGCATGGCGGATGTCTATAACCCCGGCGGAATGGAACGGGTGCTGCTCAACAAGCTTCGCTGGTGGGCCCGGCGCGGGGATTGCGCGTTGATGCTGGTGACGACAGACCAGAACGGCCGCCCGCCTTTCTACGACTTCCCGCCTGAGGTGCGGATGGTGGACCTGGCGATCAACTATAAGGCAGACAAGGGACGGAACCCCATTGCCAAGACCTTGTCCTATCTCAAGAAACGGAAGCTCCATCGCCGGAAGCTGACGGAACTGCTGATGCGGGAGAAGGCCGATATTGTGGTGTCGTTGTATCCTTCCGAATCTTCCTTTATTCCGTCTATTCAAGACGGAAGCAAAAAGGTGCTGGAACTGCATTTCAACAAATATTTCCGGCTGCAGTACAACCGCTCGGGACTGCTGGGGCTGGCAGACCGGCTGCGGACGCGGCAGGACGAGAAGATTGTCCGGCGTTTCGACCGCTTCGTGGTCCTGACTCATGAGGATGCGGAGAACTGGGGCGCGCTGCCCAACCTGCAGGTGATTCCCAATGCCGCGCTCGAGATTCCAGCGGTGACCCACACGACGGACAACCGCCGCGTCATCGCCGTCGGGCGGCTCGACTACCAGAAAGGCTTCGACCGGCTGCTGGAGGCCTGGGCGTTGCTGCCGGCTTCGCTGCGTGCCGACTGGCGGCTCGACATTTTCGGGCAAGGGGAGTGGGAGGACATGCTGAAAGAGAAAGCCAGGACCCTGGGCATTGCCGGGTCGGCCCGGGTGAACAAGCCGACCAGCCATATTTTTGAAGAATACGCGGCCAGCGATTTCCTCGTGATGAGTTCGCACTACGAGGGTTTCCCGATGGTGATGATCGAGGCGATGGCCTGCGGCGTGCCGGCGGTCTGCTTTGATTTCCTCTGCGGCCCTCGCGACATCATCCGTCCGGAGGAGAATGGCTTGATGGTCAAGGAAGGGGATATCCCTGCGCTGGCGGCCGCCATGCAACGGGTCATGGAAGACCCGGCCTTGCTCGAACGGATGTCCGAAGGGGCGAAAAAGATATCACAGACCTACGCGGAGGGGGCCGTCATGGCCCAGTGGGAGGCCTGTTTCCAATCCTTGCTGTCATGACGAAGAAACTGCTGCAGATCAATCCCGTGGTCCGGCTCAACACCTCGACCGGGCGCATCATGCGCGAGATCGGCGAACTGGCCATGGCTTCCGGCTGGGACAGCTATGTAGCCTACAGCGGTGCCCGTGACGGCATGCCGCAGCACAGCTCGCAGCTGGTGCCGGTGGGGGACAAGCTCGACCTGGCTGTCCACGCCGCAGCCACGCGGCTTTTCGACGCGCACGGACTCGCTTCGAAGCGCGGTACCCGGCAGTTCATCGAACGCATCCGGACCATCGATCCCGACGTGATTCATATCCACAACATACACGGCTATTTCCTGAACTATCCACTACTCTTCAAGTATCTGCAGGAGAGTGGGAAGCCGGTGGTCTGGACCATCCACGACTGCTGGCTCTACACGGGGCACTGCTATTATTATTCGGCAGCCCATTGCAGCAAGTGGCAGACGGGCTGCGGCCATTGCCCGCAGAAACGCGCTTTCCCGGCCAGCTGGCTCTTCGACCGCTCCGCCCGCAACCTGCGCGACAAGCAGCGGGCCTTCGGCGCGCTCGAAAACCTGACCATCGTTCCCGTCTCCGACTGGATCCGACAGGAGATGGCTTCATCCATCCTGGCCGACAAGCATTATCAGGTGATTCACAACGGCATAGACCTGGATACCTTCCGGCCCGAAGCGGAGGAAGCGGAGGGGAAGGCGGAAGGGACGCAGATTCTGGGCGTGGCCAGCATCTGGCTCGAGGAAAAGGGTTGGAGCGACCTCATGCGCCTGGCCGGCCAGTTGCGCACCGGCGAAAAGCTGGTGCTGGTGGGCCGCACCACCGAAGAGCAGCGCCGCCAGCTCCCGGCCGGCGTGGAACTGATCGAACGAACCGAAAATATCGGCCGTCTGGCCGCGTTGTATGCCCGCTCGACGGTGTTCGTGAATCCTACCTGGCAGGACAATTATCCGACGGTCAACCTGGAGGCCATCGCCTGCGGCACGCCCGTGGTGACCTACCGGACCGGCGGCAGCGTGGAATCGGTGACCGACGGTACCGGTTTCGTGGTGGAGCAGGGCGATGTCGACGGCATGCTCGCGCGGGTGCGCGAACTGGCCGCCGCCGACCGGGCTGCCACGACGGACCGCTGTCGCGCGTGGGCGCTGGCCCATTTCCGCAAAGAAGACTGTTATCAGCATTATATTCGGCTCTATGAAGATCTTACAACTCGGTAAATTTTATCCGATCCGCGGCGGCGTCGAAAAGGTGATGTGGGATTTGACCTGGGGTCTCGCCGAGCGAGGCATTCCCTGCGACATGCTCTGCGCCTATATGAAGACGGATCCCGTGGACCCGGAACACCAGGACCTCTGCCGCGAGACGGAAGACGGCCGGGAGATCACCCTCGGTCCTTACGGACGGGTGATCTGCGTACCGGCCGAGGCCATGAAGGCCAAGACCATGCTGTCGAAGGCCATGATCAAATGGCTGCGGAAGCATGCCGCCGAATATGACATCATCCATGTGCACCATCCCGACCCGATGGCGGCCCTCGCCCTGTTGCTCAGCGGCTACAAGGGCCGGGTATTCCTGCACTGGCACAGCGATATCCTGACTCAGAAAGTCCTGCTGTTCTTCTACAGCCCTCTCCAGCGCTGGCTGATCCATCGCGCCGAGCGCATCATCGGCACTTCGCCGGTCTATATCCGCGAGTCCCGCGACCTGAGCCGGGTCCAGCACAAAGTAATCTGCGTGCCCATCGGCATCGTTCCGGTGGTCTATGACTACCGGGCCGCCGAGGCCATCCGCGCTTCGATGCCCGGCAAGAAACTGGTCTTTGCCCTGGGCCGTCTGGTGCCGTATAAGGATTTTGCCACGTTGGTGGAGGCGGCGAAGTATCTGAGCGACGACTATCGCGTCCTGATCGGCGGTTACGGACCGTTGAAGGATGAATTGCAACAGCAGATCGACAGCAACGGTCTGCAGGAGAAAGTCCGTTTGCTGGGCTATCTGGAAACCTGGGACGTGCCCAACTGGTTCGGTGCCTGCGACGTGTTCGTCCTGAGTTCGGACCGCCGCACCGAAGCCTTCGGCGTGGTGCAGATCGAAGCCATGTCCTGCGGCAAGCCCATCGTGGCCACGTTGATTCCCCATTCCGGGGTGTCGTGGGTCAACGACAACGGCGTGTCCGGTCTCAACGTGCGCCCGCACGATTATAAAGGCATCGCCGCGGCCATCCAGCAGATCTGCGACGATCCGGATACTTACCTGCAGTTCTCGGCCGGCGCCATGGAGCGCTTCGAGACTCTGTTCACTTCCCGAGAAATGATCGACAAAATTATCAAGATATATGAAAACAAACTGTAAATGGTGGATTTGGGCATTGATGATCATCTTGTCCATATCCTGTACAACCCCTTCACAGCTCGGCTACCTGCGGGACCTGGAATACAATGTCCCCATGGCGGCACAGCCGGCGCCGGAACTTCGCCTGAAAGTCGATGACCGGCTCAGCATCCAGGTCTTCGCCGACGAGCCGGAACTGGCCTCACCGTTCAACACCATTCTTCTCCAGCGCATCAAGGAGACGACCGGTACTCCGCTGCGAGGGACGACGTATGGCGTCGATGCGAGCGGCAACATCGATTTCCCGGTGCTGGGCGCCGTCCACGTAGAAGGGAAAACCCTCCGGGAAGTGAAAGAAGAGCTGGAGGGCCAGATCATCTCCCACGGCTATATCAAGAATCCGATGGTGAAGGTGGAATTGGAAAATTTCACCGTCACGGTCCTGGGAGAGACAGGCCAGCGTGTGCTGGAGGTCCAATCCAACAGCATCAACATCCTGGAAGCTCTTTCCTATACCGGCGGTACGAACCAGAATTCCAAGATTCCCGACGTGATGGTGGTGCGGACCGAGAACGGCCAGCGTACGGCCTATACGGTCAACCTCCAGTCCAAGTCGCTCTACGATTCCCCCGCTTTCTGGCTGCAGCAGAACGACGTGCTCTATGTGAAGCCGCGCGGCGTCCGCCTTTCCTCCGGCGGCGACCTATTCCTGAAGATTTTCGCTCCGGCCATCTCCGCTATCTCTGCCATCGCCTATATGCTCCTCTGGACATCCCGATAAGCCTATGAAAAAGAATGCATCCCAAAAAGTGACGCGCAGCGAGCAGGTCAACCTGGTCGATATCGTCTATTACCTGCTGGCAAACTGGATCTGGTTTGTCGTCTGCATGATTCTGGCGCTTGGCATCGGCTATCTGATTTACGCAAGGAAGCCGCTGGTCTATACCAACAAGGTGACGGCCATCCTGAAAGATCCGAGCCAGGGCGTAACCCGTTCCGCCCGGCTCGATACGTACGACAACATGATCAATGCCGTGTCCGTGAGCTACGAAGAGCTCCAGCTCAAGTCGTGGACCTTGATGATGGAGGTTGTCGAAGAGCTGGGCATCGACGTCAGCTATACCGAACATATCAAGTTCCGTGATGTCGAGCGCTATACGGCCCAAGGGCCCTTTGTCGTCAAGTTTTCCCGTGAAGTGGATGATCCCGGATTGTTCGATATCCATGTGACGCCGCTGGAAGGAGAGATTATCCGCATTGATATGGGAAAGGCCGGCATGCAGGTGGCCGCCTTTGGCGATACGGTTCGCTTGGGGAAAGGAAAAGTGGTATTTTATCCGACAGACAACTATGGCCCCAATTCTTATAATATTCCTATCCATGTCAGGCGTGAGGAAGAATATGTGGTCGCCAATCGCTTTGTCAATCAGCTTTCCGTTACGCACAAAGAGGGCATCCTGACGCTGGTGATGCGGGATGGAAACGCCCACCGTCTGGCGGATATCCTGAATATGCTGGTAGTCAAGTACAATGAAGAGGCCATCCGTGAAAAGAACAAGGTGGCGGTCAATACGGCCGATTTCATTGAGGAACGCCTGCAGATCATCGAGGAGGAACTGGGCGGCGTCGAAGGCAATCTGGCCCGTTTCCAGCGTTCCAACCAGTTGATGGATGTGGATGAAGCGGCCTTCAACTACCTCACGGAAAGCCGTACTTTCAACAACGAGATCATCGAAATCGAAACCCGGATGTCGCTGGCCTCCCACCTTCGCGACTACATCCTGGAGGCGGCGGACGATTTCCAGATGATTCCGGCCAATACCGGCCTGGACGATCCGAACCTGGAAAGAGCCATCAACCAGTACAACGAGCTGCTGATGCGGCGTGACGAACTGATCGCGGCCAGCAGCAAGGAAAGTCCTGCGGTCAAGAAGATGGAGAACTCGATGGTCCTGCAGCGGAACGACGTCCTCGGGCTCATCCAGAACCTGCAGAACAGTCTGAAGCTTTCCCGGAACGACCTCGCCAAACGGGAGGACGCTTCCATCCGGAAGTATGCGTCCATGCCGGCCAAGGCGCGCGAGATGGTGGAGATCGAACGTCAGCAGTCCATCAAGGAAGCCCTGTATATCTTCCTGCTCAACAAACGGGAGGAGAACGCCCTTTCTCAGGCGATGGCAGATGACAATATCAAAGCTGTCGACCCTGCCGTGGTCTGGTATTCGCCCTCATCCCCCAATAAGAAGAAAGTCGCGATTCTTTCTTTCCTGGCCGGCCTTCTGATTCCGGTCGTCATCTTGATCGCCCGCCTCTTCCTCGATACGAAGATCCGGACGCGCAAGGAGATCGAAGAAAACATCGACGTACCGTTCCTGGCCGAGATTCCGTACAACCGCGAGTTACGGAACTTCATGTGGAAGGAAAAGTATCGCTTGAAGGGATCGAAGGAGCCGTCGCCGTTCGTGTATCAATCCAACTCGCGCAGCATCTTCACCGAAGCCATGCGCATGATGTGTACCAACCTGGCCTTCCTCGATCCGGACTGCGTGTTGCCGATGGTGGTCGGCACCACGTCGTACTCGTCGCATTCGGGCAAGACCTTCATCGTGGCGAACATGGCGGCTTGCCTGGCCGATGCGAAGAAGCGGGTGGTCCTCGTGGATACCGACATGCGGAAGCGCTCGCTCTCCGGAGAGCTGGAGCTGAAGCATAAGACGAAAGGCCTGTCGAACTACCTCTACGACCTGGACTTGCAACTCGACGACATCCTCCACAAGGAGGTCAAGCCGGGTATCGACTTCATCCCGGCCGGCTCCACGCCGCCCAATCCGGGTGAGTTGCTGAGCCGTCCGCGTTTCGACGAGCTGATCAAGCAGCTGCGTGATCAATATGACTACATCCTGCTCGACGGCGTTCCGGTTCAGATGCTGTCTGAGCCGCTGATCGTCAACCGCGTGGTCGACTGCAACCTCTTCGTCCTGCGCAGCGGCCAGCTCGACCGCCGTATCCTCCCGCAGCTCGACGAACTCAACGAAAACCGTCACCTGACCAACATGGCCATCGTGTTCAACGGTCCCGAGATCAAGCGCCGCCACGGCTGGGGCTTCGGATCCTACGGCTATGGTTACGGCTATGGCTACGGCAACAGCTACAGTGCCTACGAGGAGGAGAAAAAGAAATCGTTCTGGAAACGTCTCTTTAACAAATGACCATTGCGGTAGATTTTGACGGCACGATCGTCGAATACGCCTATCCGGAGATCGGAAAGGAGAAGCCGTTTGCCATCCAATGCCTGAAACAACTTCAGGAGGAAGGCAACCGGCTGATCCTTTGGACCTCCCGGGAAGACAAGCAGCTGGAGGAGGCCGTGGCGTTCTGCCACGAGCGCGGGCTGGATTTCTATGCGGTCAACAGCAACCAGCCCGACGACGCCCTTTTCAAGCGCACGTCCGCCAAGGTGATCGCCGACGTCTATATCGACGACCGCAACCTGGGCGGCATCCCCGAATGGGGAGAGATCTATGCGATGATCGGTACCATGCGTGCCGAGCGGCACGCCCGACACAAAAAGAAATCCATCTTCCCCTGGCGCCGGCATTAAGGCCGGCGCCGGCCCTGGCTACTTGTTGCGCAGAAGCCGCATCTTGTAGCGGCTCAGGGCCGGGAAGTTGAGGTGGCGCCGCACCTTGTCCGGGTGCATCTCGTCGAACTTGATGAGGATGCCCGCCTCGATGACATCACCGAATTCGTCGTTGATGCCAGCGCCGAACGACTTCATCGTCGGCGACATATTCATGTACGTATTGACCAGCGGGGGAATATTGACGCCCATCTGCTGGATTTCCCGCTTGAGGATCTTGTAGTCGGCTGCGAAGTCGTCTTCGGTGAAGATTTTGCCGAAGTCGCTCGACATCGTGATTTTGACAGGGTTCTTGGGGATGACCATGCGGTCGAAACGTTCCTGCAGCTCGGCTTCCCAGGAGCCGAAATGCTTGCGCAGGAAGTAGAGCAGCATGGCCAGGCCGCGCTCCGGGAATGACGGGTAGATGGTCATTTTTCCGAAGAAGTATTCCATCCGGCCCTTGTAGAGCACGATGAGGCCGCCCAGGCCGTCGAACAGGTTGTCGAGGGCGTAAAGGCTTTTCATGCCCTGTTCGGAGCTCTGGTACTCCGGACGGATGAAGGAGCGGCTGAGCTCGATGGTCCGCAGGAAACCGTTGCGCAGGTAGCGCTGGGTGAAGCGGAACAGGTGGGAAGAGGGCATGATGGGCTGGCCGAATCGGTCGTACATCACGTCGTCGCCCAGCACGTAGCGGTAGCCGCCGATGATGCACTCGGCCTCCGGATCCCAGAGGACGAGCTGCTTGTATTTGAAGGCCGGGTCCAGATCGAAGGCGTCGAGGTCGACTTCTTTGCCGGTGCCGCCGCCGCCTTCGCGGAAAGCGATTTCGCGCAGGCGTCCGATTTCGAGCATGATGTTGGGCGCGCTCTGGTTGTCGATGATATAGAGTTTGTTCCCGGCGTGGTTGGTGTCGCGCAGGAAACATTTATCGGTAAGCTCCTGTTTCAGCAGTTCTTTGTCGACAGGGGCGATGATGGTTTTAGCTTTCATGCATTTCCGTATTTTTCAGCTCATAGACTTTCTCCCGTACCCAGGCGGCCCACTCCGCGTCACGTTTTTCATCGGTGAAGGTCTGCCAGGGGATGGGCTTGCCGAACACGAGCGTATAGGACTTGTGCTGGGTCTTGTACAGCTCGTCGGGAAGTGTGAGCATGGCAATGTTCAATTTGAGTTTCAGCAAGTTGCGCAGCTTGTCGATGCGGTAGAAGCGCTTGGAGTTCTCGCCGCTGAACCAGACGGGCACGACGTCGCGGTGCGACATCCGGCTCTTGGTGATGAAGGTCTTCTTCCAGGGGAGGTCCTGCACCACGCCGTCGATCTTGCGGGAGCAGAGACCGGCCGGGAAGATGATGACCTGGCGGTCGGAATTGAACGCGTCGTTGATTTTTCCGACCAGGTCGGCGCTCTGGCCGCCAAGCTTGTTGACGGGCACGGTGTATTCGGCAATGGGCTTGATGGCCATCAGCAGGTCGTTGGCGGGAATGACGATGTTGCCGTCAAACTTGCGGCCCACCTGGCCGATGACGCTCAGGGCGTCGATGCCGCCCAGCGGATGGTTGCCGGCGAAGGTATAGCGTCCGTCGTCCGGGATGTTCTCCAACCCCTTGACGGTCAGGTGCACGTCGTAGTAGACCAGTGCCTGTTCGGCGAACTCGACACCGAGCCAGCCTTGCTTCAGGTAGCCGTTCATGTGGTCCTGGTGGATGAATTTCTTGAGCCAGCGGACGAGGGGTTTGGGTATCTTCTTGTCGCCGAATCGGTTTTCGACGATGGCGTCCAGATCGAGAATGACGGTTTCGTTGACAGGCATGGGTACGAAGTGGTCGACAATAAGCGTTAGAAACACAAAAATAATCATTCTTTACAAGAATTAGCTATTTTTGCATGATAATTAAACCGAAAACCATGCCCGTACCCCTTTTAGGAACCATCATCAAAGCGGCCGCCGAGCTGAAAAACATTCCGGTGGAGCGCAGACAGCGTCGCGTCAAGCCCGTGAAAGCACAGGAGAAAGAGTTGAAGAAACTGCTGCGCAAGGCGCGCGACACGGAGTTCGGACGGGCCTATCATTTTTCGGAAATCCTCCGCTCCGGCAATATCCGGGAGTCGTTCCGCCGCCGGGTCCCCGTGTTCGACTACAACAAGATGCACGACCAGTGGTGGTACCGCTCGCTGAACGGGGAGCGCGACGTCTGCTGGCCCGGCCGGGTCAAGTACTTTGCCCTGAGCAGCGGCACGTCCGAGGCTTCCAGCAAGTATATCCCCATCACCCGCGCCCTGAATTCCTCCATTACGAAAGCGAGCCTCCGGCAGCTGGTTTCGGCTGTCCGCTATGATTTCCCGGCCGAGTTCTACAACAAGGGCGTCCTGATGATCGGCGGCAGCACCGACCTGTCCTACAGCCGCGCCGGCGGTTATTATGCGGGCGACCTGTCGGGCATCTCGGCCAGCCGCATCCCCAAGTGGTTCGAATTCTTTTACAAGCCGGGCGCGCGCATATCGAAGATCAAGGACTGGTCGGAGAAGCTCGACGAAATGGTCAAGGCCGCTCCGAAGTGGGACATCGGTGTCGTGGTCGGCGTGCCGGCCTGGGTGCAGATCCTGCTGGAGCGCATCATCCAGGAATATCATCTCAACACCATCCACGACCTGTGGCCGAACCTGCGGGTGTATGTCCACAGCGGCGTGGCCTTCGCGCCCTACGAAAAGAGTTTCGACCGCATCTTCGGCAAGGAAGTCATCCTGGTGGAAAGCTACCTGGCTTCCGAAGGATACATCGCCTACCAGGTCGACCTCAAGCGCCGCGTGATGCAGCTCCTGGTCGACAACGGCATCTATTTCGAGTTCGTTCCCTTCAACGGGATGAACTTCAATGACAACGGCGAGATCGTGGCCCAGCCCGAGACCCTGACCCTGTCGGAGGTGAAGGAGGGTGTCGATTACGCCCTGCTGCTCTCCACCTGTGCGGGAACCTGGCGCTACCTGATCGGCGACACCATCCGCTTCCTCGACAAGGATGCCTGCGACATCGTCATCACGGGCCGCACGAAACAGTTCCTGAGCATCACGGGCGAGCACCTGTCCCAGGACAACATCACCCGGGCCGTGGAGATGCTCTCCGAAGAGATGGGCGTGACGATTACGGAGTTTACCGTGGCGGGCGAGGAGCACGGCACGATGTACGCCCACCACTGGTATCTGGGCAGCGACGACCCCATCGATCCGCAGGAGGCCATCCGGAAGATAGACGGCTATCTCTGCCGGCTCAACGACGACTATGCCGTGGAGCGCACCGAGGCCATCCGCGAGCTTTATATCGACGTACTGCCCACGCACGTGTTCTATAACTTCATGGAAGAGAAGATCGGCAAGTGGGGCGGCGCGACCAAGTTCCCCCGCGTGCTGAAAGGGGAGCGCTACGCCATGTGGCAGGATTATGTAGCATCCCTGAAGAAGTAATGGTCAAGCTTTTCTTCGACGCGGTTGTCTTCGGCTTGACGCTGGCACTGGTCTTCGGATTCGGACCGGTGTTCTTCACCCTGTTGCAGACGAGTATCGACCGGGGCTTCCGCTCGGCGGCGTGGCTGGCCCTGGGCGTGCTGTCCTGCGACATGATCATCATCTCGCTCTGCGTGCTGACCTCCATCCGTCTGGTAACGGAGAACGACCGGGAAATGTTCCTGTTCAGCCTGGTCGCCGGCATCATCCTGATTCTGTTCGGGCTGTATACCTTTTTCCATCGCGGCGGGCAGGATGCCTACCAGAAGATGCAGGACGGGATGCAGGCCATGGAACAGGCCGGCGTGGAGAATCCGCTGCCGGAAAAGGCACCGAGCTGGTTCGTGTTTTTCGGCAAGGGCTTTTTCCTCAATGTCCTGAATCCTTTCGTGCTGCTTTTCTGGCTGAGTGCCGTGGCCGTGACGGCGGGCAATTTCGACGGCGACAAGCCGCGTACGCTGCTTTTCTTCGCCGTGACGTTGCTCACCAGTTTCAGCTGCGACCTGCTCAAGGCCAAGGGCGCCAGCTTCTTCAAGCGTTTCTTCAACCCCCGGCGCCTGTGCATCATGAACCAGACGATCGGCATCTGCCTGACCGCCTTCGGCGTTTTCATGATCGTCCGGGGTTTCGTTAAATTCCTGTAGCGCTGTTCAGCTGGAGCAGCGGATCGATGTAGTCACGGCTGTTGCTCAGCCGGGGAACCTTGTGCTGTCCGCCCAGTTTCCCGCGCTGCTTCATCCAGGCATGGAAGAGGCCGGGTCGGGCCATCACCAGTTCGAGTTGCTGGAGCGTGATGTCCTTGAAGCGCTTGGCCTCGTAGTCGCTGTTGATTTCCTGCAGCTTGTGGTCGAGCAGGGCGGCGAAGCGCACCGGGTCGGCGGGCGGGCGCGAGAACTCGATGAGCCACTGGTGGCGGCAGCGGGCCTCGTCGTCCATGAAGACCGGGGCGGCCGTGTATTCCAGCACCATCGCGTCGGTTTCCTTGCAGGCCCAGGCCAGGCCCTGTTCGGCGTTGTCGATGATCAGCTCCTCGCCGAACGCGTTGATGAAGTGCTTCGTTCGGCCCGTGATGACGAACTTGTAAGGCTCCAGGGACGTGAAGCGGACCGTGTCGCCGATCAGGTAGCGCCACAGGCCGCAGCTGGTGGAGATCACCATGGCGTAGTTGCGCCCGGTCTCCACGCCCCAGACCGGAACGGCCTGCGGATGTTCGCTGCCCAGTTCCTCCAGGGGAATGAATTCGTAGAACACGCCGTAGCCCGTCATCAGGCGCAGGGCCGGATCGCCCGGGTCGTCCTGGATGCCGAAGAAGCCCTCGCTGGCATTGTAGGTCTCCATGTAGTGCATGTTCGGCAGGGTGATGATGTGCTCGTATTGCCGGCGGTAGGGCGTGAAGGCCACGCCGCCGTGCATGAAGACTTCCAGATTGGGCCAGACCTCGTCGATCTTGTCTTTTCCGGCCAGTTCGAGCACCCGGTGCAGGACCGAGAGCATCCAGGAAGGAACGCCGCTGATGTTGGTGATGTTCTGGTGCAGGGTTGCGCGGGCGATGCGCTCGCGTTTGGTCTCGAAGTCGGAGAGCAGCGCCGTCTCCTTGTCCGGCACGCGGAAGAAATTGACGAACGGGCTGATGTTTTCGATCAGGATGGCGCTCAGGTCGCCCACCAGGCTGTTCTTCTCGTTGTAGTTGGGTGCGTGGCTGCCGCCCAGGATGAGGCCCTTGCCGTCGAACAGGCGGCTGTCCGGCTGGTTCTTCAGGTAGAAGGCCACCGTGTCGTAGCCGCCCTGATAATGGGTGTCATGCAGGCCGGCGGGGCTGACCGGGATGAATTTCGACTTGTCGTTGGTGGTGCCCGACGACTTGGCGAACCAGCGGATCTGCCCCGGCCAGAGCAGGTTCCGCTCGCCGTGGCGCATGCGTTCGATGTCGTCCTTCAGGTCTTCGTAGCTGTTGACGGGGACCTGGCGGGCAAAGCTTTCGTAGTCGCGGATGCCGGCAAAGCCGTGCGCCCGGCCGTACGCAGTGTCGCCCGCCGTATGGAGCAGGCGCTCCAGTACGGCACGCTGCAACGCATCGCCCTGCAGCGTCTGCTGCTCCAGCTTCTGGGAGCGGAGTCGGAACGGGATGCTGGCGACGGGGGTCAGGTGCATGATTTACTTGAGGGTGCCTTTGATGGTGCCGAACGGCAGGCCGATGGAGAAGCGCAGGGGCTGGCGGCGCTCGTCGTCGGAGAGGGTCAGGTGCAGGGCTTCCTTGCCTTCCTGCGAGAGGGTGACTTCGATGACCGGCACGGACTGTCCCTTATATTTGAAGGTCTTTTTCTGGTAGGAGGCGATCGTTACGGGCAGGGCGTCGTGGTCGATCAGCAGGGCGTTCGGGCCCGGACGGAGGCCGGCCTGGTCGTAGTCGAGGGTGCGGAGCCACCAGATCATGCCCAGCAGGTCGCGCACCGTGCCGGCCCATTCCAGGACCTCGTCGCGATGCGGCCGGGAACTCTTGGTGATGTCCATGTGCACCTGGCCGGGCGCCAGCCATTCGTAGCTGCCCTTGGCCCAGTATTTCTTTTCGGTCTGGCTGCGGGTCGCCGAAACGGGCGTCAGCGCCTCGTCTTTCCGGAAGACGGAGCCGTAGGTGCAGTCGAGCGTATAGAAGCCGCCCACGGAGGCCTTGAGCGTGGCGTCCACCTGCCAGTTGTCGCCGGCGTCGCGGGTCTGGTAGGTCATCGTGCCGATGGTGCCCGGAAACAGGTTGTGGCGGACGGAATACGTCAGGGTCTCATTCCCGAAGGAAAAAGACTGGGCCTGCAGGCTGGCTGCGAGCAGCAGCAAAAGGATCGTTGCGAATCGTTTCATGGTGCAAGTCTCGCCCGAAGGCGAAATATTCATGCGGAACGTGCAAAAATAGTGAAACAATCGTTAATTTTGAGAAAAAAATGACGGAACCCATGTCTGACTCCGATAAAATGACCGTCCGGCGCTTTGCCGTGCCCTGCTATGATACCGATGTGGCCCACTACCTGAAAGCGGGCGCTTTCATGGACCTGGCCCAGGACCTGGCCACCGTGTCGGCCGATTCCCTGGGTTTCGGCTTCGAGGCGCTGCAGCGTTTCGGCACGGCCTGGATTCTCTCCCGCATGCACATCGAGTTCCTGAACATGCCGCGCTGGAAAGACCTGGTGGAGCTGCAGACCTGGCACAAGGGCTTCGACGGCCCGTTCTACGTGCGCGATTTCCGGATGCTGAGCGCTGACGGGCAACCGGCGGTGCTGGCCACTTCTTCCTGGCTGATCCTGGATGTGAACTCCCGCCGGCTCCTGCGCCGCGAGCACCTCGCCGACAAGCTGCCGCTGGATACGGAGTATCACGACCATGCCATCGAAGAACCCTGCGGCAAGGTGACCCTGCCCGAAGGGGAGTTGGAAGAGATGGCGGAGCACCGGGTGGGTTATTCGGACGTCGATTTCCTGGGACATGCCAACAACGCGCGCTATGTGGTCTGGGCCATGGACTGCCTGGACTACGAAGAAGTGACCACACGTCGCCTCCGCTCCCTCCGCATCAATTTCAACAAGGAAGTCTGCCCGGGCGATACGGTCGAGATCTTCCGCGTTCCGGTCGAAGGCGGATGGGTGGTGGAAGGCCGCGTGGGCGACCGCTCGTCGTTCTGTATGGAGATGCTGTTTGCCTAGCGCTTCTTTTCGCGCTCCTTTTTGTCGCTCTGCAGGATCCTGTCGCGGTATTGCGACGGAGTGCAGCCCTCGCTCTTCTTAAAGAAGCGCGTGAAATACGACTGGTCGTCGATGCCGGCGGCCGAGGCGATTTCGGCGATCTGCAGCTGGTTCTGCCGTAGCAGCAGTTTTGCCAGGTTCAGGCGGGAAATTTCGATCCAGTCCATGGCGGAGTGGCCCGTCTGGTTGCGGACCAGGCGGTTCAGGTAGTTGGGCGTGATGCAGAGCGCATCGGCGTAGGTCGTCACTTTTCCGGGCTTCTGGCTGCGGTCGAAGACCAGTTCGAGGAAACGGTTTACGATGGGGTTTCCCGGATGGCTGTCCGGTGCTTTGATGCCGCAGAGGAAGAAATCAAGTGCACTGGCGATCCGTTGCACGTCGTTTTGCTGGAAGGCTGCCAGCATTTTGTCCAGGAGCAGCTCCGTAAAGTGTGCGTCTTCGTCCGAAAGGGTCTGCAGCAGCGGGTGCGGGCTGTGCAGGCAAGGGTGGGACGGATCTTTCAGCGTGCGCATGGAAAAACCGCATTCGAAACCGGCGTTCCCGTTGAAATACAGGATGCGGAACGGCGTCCGTGCAGGAAGAAGCAGGATCTGGCCTGCCTTGCAAAGGCAGGTCGTTCCTTCGATTTCCATCAGGACTTCGCCTTCGGTCAGGAAGGAAAAAGCATGAAAAGGAAGGGTGGCTTGCGGGATGTTCGAAACATCGAAATAGCCTTGTCGTTCGACTTTTCTGATGCTGAACATGAGTTGGGTCAGGTCTTGCGCCGTGTTCCAATAGGGTTCGATTGCTGACATTTCTGCGTCGTTTGGCACAAAATTAGGAATAATCAGGAATTATTACGCTATCTTTGCGCAATTTTAAACGCGAAATTATCCGAAAATGAAGAAATACTTGTTACTTTTTGTGCTCACGTGCTGCACGTGGCTCGCGGGCGCCCAGCAGTTGGACTGCCGTTTCACCCAGGCCCGGACCATCCAGGCTTCCGGCAAGGTCATCCGTTCCGAAGGCGTCGTCTCTTTCATCGCACCGGACCAGCTGACCATGACCTACACCCAGCCTGCCGGGGAATACCTGGTGATTTCCGGCCCGATGCTCCGCTCCAATTCCCAGGGCCAGCAGCTTTCCATCGACACGAGCACGAACGCGCGTTTCCGCAACCTCCGCAACACCCTGCTCAACTGTATCATGGGTGAGTACGAGACCGCAGCCAAGGACAACGACGCCGACCTGACCGTTTCCGAAAAGAACGGTATCAAGACCGTCGAGATGAAGGCCCGCAAGGCAGCCCCCCGCGGCTATTCCAAGATCATTATGGAATACAAGAAGAACCTGCCCGTGCGGATGGTGCTCGAGGAGTTCGGCGGCATCTCCACCGAATACAAGTTCACGTACTGATTATTGCGCGGCTTCCTGCTGCTCCAGGTAGTCCACGACGTCGCCCACCGTTTCGAAAGTGGCCAGGGCCTTGTCGGGGATGACGATTCCGTATTGGTCTTCTACGCGCATGAGCAGCTGCAGGATGTCGATGGAATCGGCGCCCAGGTCGCGCTTGATCTTTGATTCACGGGTGATGATGGCCGGATCTTTCCGGAGCTGCTTGGCCAGGATGGCCTGAACTTTATCAAACATATCGGTATAGATGCCCGGTCGGAGCCGGGCATGACGGGGTTAATCTTCGTAGTGTTCGTATTTGGCGATTTCCGCTTCGATCTTGGCTGAAAGGCGGCTGGTTTCCATGCGGTAGGCCTGCTCGATGCATTTCTCCACGGCGACGGCCTTGCTGCTGCCGTGTCCCTTCACGACGACCTTTTCGGTGCCGAGCAGCACGCTGCCCCCGTAGTTCTGGTAGTTCATGAATTCTTTTTCTTCCATGAACATCCGCTTCATCAGCAGGGCGCCCAACTTATAGAGCGACCGGGAATAGATGTCTTTCTTGAGTTTCTTGAGCAGCTCGATGGCCGTTCCCTCGGTGGTCTTCACCAGCACGTTGCCCGAAAAGCCGTCGGCCACCACCAGGTCGTAGGCGCCGGACAGCAGGTCGCGGCTTTCCATGTTGCCCACGAAATGGACCGAAGGGGTCTCTTTCAGCAGCTGGTACGCTTCCCGGCGGATGTCGTCTCCCTTTTCGGGCTCCTTGCCCACGTTGAGCAGGGCGGTGCGGGGCTGCTTCACGCCATAGACATTCTCCAGGTAAAGGCTGGCCATGACGGCGAACTGGCGCAGGTGGACCGCCGTGGCTTCCGGGTTGGCACCGCTGTCGCAGATGCCGACGATGCCGCCGTCCATGGTGGGGAGGAGCGGGCAGAAGGCGGGGCGGATAACGCCCGGGATGCGGCCCAGGCGCACGAGCGCGCCCGTGACGAGCGCGCCGGTCGAACCGGTGGAGACCAGGGCGGCGATGTCGTCGCGGTCGCGCAGCAGGATGATGGCTTTCATCATCGAGCTGTTCCGCTTGAGCCGGATCACGTCGGTCGGCTTCTCGTCGCAGCCGATCACTTCCGGGGCGTGGACGATTTCCAGCCGGGCGGGGTCGTAGGACTTGCCGGAGAGTTCGGCCTGCAGCCGGTTTTCGTCGCCGGTCAGGATCAGGTACAGGTCGGGGTTTTTCGCCAGGGCGGCGAGGGCGCCTTCCACGGGCGCCTGGGGCGAATGGTCGCCGCCGAAGCAGTCGATGAGGATCTTGATCATGCGAGTTTCTTCACGTAGGCGCGGCGGCGTTTCACCTGGACGGCGTTGAAGCGGCGCCAGAGGTTCAGGATGGCGTAGTTGTCTTCGAGGTTGAGGTTGGTCTCGGCATATGCGACGTCGGTGTCGCGCAGCATATGCATGATGGCGGAGGCGAAGGCCGCCGAGACGCCCCTGTTCAGGTATTCCGGATCCACGCCGATCAGGCACAGGTCGATGACCTTCGGGTGCCTGATGCAGCGGAGCAGGCGCCAGAGCACCCGCGGGGTGTATTTACCCTTCGTGCCGACCAGTGCGGCGGCGATGGCGGGGATGGCGAAGCCGAAGCAGACCATGCGCTCGTTCTCGTCGAGGATGACAGCCGTGTATTTCGGATCGATGACCAGCCGGAAATTGTCGATCATCAGTTTCTTCATCCGCTCGGTGAAAGGCACCGTGCCGTACAGGCCCTCATACGATTTGTCGAGGAGTTCGAAGATGCCGTCCTTGTAGCGGTTCAGGAAATCTTTCGTGCCTTTCGACGCCCCGAAATGCAGTTTGTAGCGGCGGAAGATGAATTCCGTGAGCTTGTCCAGGTCTTCCTCGTCTTCCGAAGGCTCGGGCGCATAGATACGGCTTTCGGTCCAGTCGACTTCCTTGGCGAAGCCCAGCTGCTCGATGTGCTGCTGGTAATAGGGGGCGTTGTACTGCTCTTCGAAGGTCTGGGGCTGGTCGAAACCTTCGATCAGCAGGCCTTCGCGTTCCAGGTCGGAGAAGCTCAGCGGGCCGCAGAGCGTGTCCATGCCCTTGCCGCGGGCCCAGGTCTCGACCGCCTCGAAGAGCGCCCGGGAGACGGCCGGATCGTCGATGGCGTCGAAACGGTTGAAGCGGGCGCGCCGCTCGGCGTTCTTCCGGTTGGACGCTTCCTGGATGATGCCCTGGATGCGGCCGACCATCTCGCCGTCGCGATAGGCGTTGTAGCAGACCCACTGGCAGCAGTCCGAATAGACGTAGTCTTTCCGGAACATCTTTTTCTCGTCGGCATAGAGCGGCGGGACAAAGCAGGGATTGCCCTTGTAGAGCCGGAGCGGGAATTCCAGGAACTCCCGCTGCTCGCGCCGCGTCTTGACTTCCCGTATGGCGATCATCTTAGCGGTGGATTGCGTGGAAACAGACGCCGACACCGTTGGGGCCCGAGTGACTGCCGGCGGTGGGGTTGGTCACCACATATTCGATGGTCAGGTCCTGACCGAAACGCTCTTTCATCATGCGGCCCACCTCCTCGGCCATTTCCGGCGCATCGGTGTGCCCGATGTAGAAGCGGTAGTTCTTGAAGTCATCGCCCAGCTCGGCTACGCGGTCGACCAGCAGTTCCATGGCCTTGACGCGGCCCTTGGTCTTGCCGCAGGAGACCATCTTGCCCTCCGGCGACATGTAGATGATCGGGCGGATGCCGATCAGGGTGCCCATCGTCGCGGCCAGGCCGCTCACGCGGCCGCTGCGGCGGAAGAACTTCAGGTCGTCGGCGAAGAAATACATGGCGTAGTGGTTGACTTCCGTGCTGGCCCAGTCGAGCAGCTGGTCGAGGTTCCGGCCGGCCAGGTGCAGGTCGCCCACGGCACGCACGATGGCGTAGCTGACGGTGGTGATGCCCTTGGTGTCGATTTCGGCGAAGCGGCGCTGCGGATATTTGGCCCGCAGTTCTGCCACGGCCTGGTCCATGGCGTCGAAGGTGACGGTCATGGCCCGGGAGAAGTGGACATAGAGGATATCGTTGCCGGCGGCGAATTCAGGCTCGAAGTATTCGAGGTAGCGTTCCTTGGAAATGGCGCTGGTCGTCGGGATCGTACCGCCGCGGAGCATGTCGTAGAAAGCGCGGGAATCGAATTCGTCGAAGTCCACGTAAGGATAGATGGTCTTGGCATCCACGCTGTAGGGCATGCTGATGAACTTGTAGCCGTAGTGTGCTGCAACAGCGGGGGTGATGTCGGTGTCGGTATCGGTATAAAGTGTCAACATAGCAGAAGGATATAATCGTAAACGGGTTGCCCGCCTTCGATGCGGGTGAATTCGGTGCGGGGCCAGGCGGCGGAGAGTTTCTCCAGCGCGGCGTCCGCTTCTTCGGCCGGCACGTCGGCGCCGGTCAGGAGCAGGGCGATATCGTGGCTGCCGGTATCGAGGCGGCCGGCCAGGTCCAGCAGGGCCTGCTGCCGCTCGGGCGATCCGCAGAGGATGTCTTTGTCGCTGATGCCCAGATAGTCGCCGGTGTGTCCGGCCTGGCTGTCCCGGATGGCGCGCGACACCATGCCGGTGACGGTGCTTTCCAGGGCTTCGCCGATTTCGGCGACGATCTCTTCGACGGTCTCGGACGTATCGATGGAGGCGAGGGCGAAATAGCCTTCGCCAAGGTTCCGGGTAGGCAGGACCTCGACATGCGCCTTGCCGTATAGGACGGCGGCCTGCCGGGCCGTGAGCAGGATGTTGCTGTTGTTGGGCAGGACCAGGACGTTCTCCGCACCGATCCGGTCGAAAGCGTCGAGGAAGGCCTGCACCGGCGGATTCATGGTCTGTCCGCCTTCGATCACTTCGTCGGCCCCCATCTCCCGGAAGGCTTCCTGGAGGGGCTTGCCCGCAGCCACGGCCACCACGCCCAGGGATTTGCCTTTCGTGCGGTAGCGCTCGTCCATACGGTTTTCATGGTGCTGCAGGGTCATGTTCTCGATCTTGACGGTCAGGTATTCGCCGTATTGCTGGCAGTGGTTGAGGATCTCGCCCGGGGTCGGCGTATGGACGTGCACCTTGATGATGCTGCCGTCGCGAAAAAACACCAGCGATTCGCCGTGGGCGCCGAGCCAGTCCGCCATCACGCTTTCATCGAAGTGCTCGAGGTCGACCTTGCTGCGTTGGAGACGGAGGAGGAATTCGGTGCAGTAGCCGAATTCCAGCACGCTGTCCTCGGTGAAGGCAGAGAGGTCGACGGGCTGCCGGGCCGTTTCCGCGCCCGTTTCCGGCAGGGCGGCGCTTTCGCCGTGCAGGCCGGCGCGCATGCCTTCCACGATCTGGAGCAGGCCGGCGCCGCCGCTGTCGACCACGCCGGCGTTCCGCAGCACATCGAGCAACTCCGGGGTGTGCTGGAGCGAGCGGTCCATGGCGCTGCAGAGGGTGTCGAAATAGGCGTCGAATCCGTCGCTTCCCGCCGCTGCGGCGACACCCTCCCGGAACACGGTGAGCATCGTGCCTTCTACGGGGTTGGCGACGGCCTTGTAGGAAGCTTCCACGCCGCAGGCCATCGCCTGTTCGAAGGCCGGCAGCCCGGCTTCTTCCAGGCCGGACAGGCCTTGTGCGATGCCGGCAAAGATGCGGGAGAGGATCACGCCCGAGTTGCCCCGGGCTCCGGTCAGCATCCCTTGCGAGACGGCGGCGGCGGTCTCGCCGAGCGGACCCGGCGTCACCCGGCAGCCGGCCTCGAGCGTCATGAACATGTTGTCGCCCGTGTCGCCGTCCGGAATCGGGAAGACGTTCAGCTCGTTGATGAGCTGCCGCTGCGCGTTGAGCCAGGCAGCGCCGCTGCAGACCATGGCCAGGTATCGTTTGCCGTCGAGGGATTCCATCGTTTTATTGTGCTTTGGTCCGGTCTTTCTCGAACTGCTTGCGGAAATAGGGGAAGCGCATCAGCCAGCGGAAGACGAACGGTTCCAGTGAGTAGGTCATCAGGATGGTGAAGATCATGCCGATGAAGGTGATCACGCCCGTCGACTTGATGGCCGGATGGCGGGCGAAGACCAGGGACCCGATGACGATGATCAGCACCACGGCCGAGAAGAAGATGGCGACCTTGTGGTAGGCCAGCCGCTCCTTCGAGCCGGTGCGGGCTTCCTGCAGCAGGCCTTCTATCACGAAGATGCTGTAGTCCACGCCGATACCGAAGACGAAGGTCGCGATGACGATGTTGATTAGGTTGAATTGCAGCCCCAGTATCGCCATGAAGCCTTGCAGGGCGTACCACGAAAGGAACATCGGGAAGAACGCGACCAGCGCAATCCAGATGTTGCGGAAGGCCACGAGCAGGACCAGCAGCACGAAGATCGAGGAGATCAGCAGCGTGAGCTGGAAGTCGTCGTGGACGATCTGCACCATGTCGCGGCAATAGTAGAACGGCTCCAGCACCACGGACTGCGGTCCGTTGACGAGCGCGTCGTTGACCTTGTCCTTGTCGTCCGGGTCGAAGGCGGCGGTCGAGAAGACCATCCAGCGGCCACTGACCTGGTGTTCGACGAAGTTGGACATCATCTCGTGCGGAATCACGCCGGCCTCGTAGAGGGAGGCGGGTTCGTAGTCGCTCTCCAGCAGGGCGAAGAAGGGCGCGAAGAGGCCGGGATCGAGCTGCTGCTTTTTCGCGGCGGCGGCCAGGTCGCGCTGTGTCCGGGCGATTCGCTCGGGCGTCCAAAAGGCTTTCCAGGCGGCGATGCGGTCCTGCTGGTCCTGCTGCGTCTGGAAGAGCACGGGCACGAGGGAGGAGTAGCGGGTCAGCAGGCCGGTCTTCTCCAGGGAGTCGAGCCGGTCGCGCAGGAGCTTGTTGCATTCCAGCGCTTCGTCGAGGGTTTCGCCGTAGGCGGCATAGTATTGCGACATGCTGCCGTTTTCGTTCTTCTCGCTGTAGAGCGCCATGCTTTCGGCCAGCGGCTCGTTCACGTAGTTGAGGTTGCGCAGGTCGGTGTCGAATTCGACGCGCGGGCTCATGACGATGCCCAGCGCCAGCAGCAAGGTCATCGTGCCCAGGATCCACGGGTTGCGGTCCCAGGGCAGGTTGTTGAAGCGGTCGACGGCCTTGAAGCCCTTGTCTTTCTTGTAGCAGACGTCTTCTTTCTTGAGGAAATGCGGCAGGAACACCAGCGCGTAGACGGTGTTGCCCAGCAGCGCGAAAGTGGCGAAGAGGCCGAAGTCGCGCAGCAGGTCGCTTTCGGTGAACAGCAGGCCCAGGAAGGCGCCGATGGTGGTGAGACAGCCCAGTACCACGGGCGTGGATTCCTCGCGCAGCATCTGTTCCACGTCTTCCACGAAATAGTAGTGGATGAGCACGTGGAGGCAGTAGCTCAGCGCGACGCCGAGGATGATGGCGCCGATGCCCAGGGCCATGAACGACATGATGCCCTTGATCCAGTAGACGCAGGCCAGGGCGAAGAAGGTGCCGTAGAGAACGGGCGCCAGCAGGTGGATCACGAAGCGGAAGCGGTGGAAGCACAGCAGCAGGATGACCAGGATGATCAGCAGCGAGATGCCGATGGTCCAGACCAGGTCGGTCTTGATGGTGCTGGCGTTCGAGACGCCGCCGAGGGGATTGCCGTGCAGGAGCACGCGCGCATCGGGATGGGCCGCCTCAAAGCTGTTCCGCGCCTGGTTGAGGATGCGGGCGAAGCGGGTACCGGTGCCCGAGTCGGTCTGGCTGACGGTCGAGGACAGGAACGCCAGCGCCACGGTGCGGTCGGGGCAGAAGAAATGCCCGTTTTCCATGGTAAAATCACCTACGGAGCCGGCGCCCAGGCCCTCCGGGAACATCCGCGCGAGGAAAATGTCGCGCAGGTCGAGCGGGTCGGTACAGACCATCTGCGTGGTCTGGCCGGTCATGTCGGCGTCGATGAGTTCCCGGTTGCGGGCCATCTGCGCCTCGATGGCGGCCGGGGTCAGGGCTTCCGCGAAGGCGTCGTAGAACGCCGTGTCGATGAGCGAAGGCAGGTGCTCGAAACCATAGTCCATGGCGCCGAGCATCGTGCCCGGATCGATCGAGCTGAGGATGCCGATGATGTAGCGGCCCGCGGTGTCGCGCTGCAGCAGATCGGCGCAGAACTCGTCGATGTAGTCACTCATCGTCCAGGTATCGAGCGGATGCTCGGGATCGGCCGAGGTGATTTGGATAAAGATCTTTTCCTTGAGTTCGATATCGCTGAAGGCCAGCTCGCTGTCGACGCTCGAGCGCGGCAGCAACTTCGCCACGTCTTCTTCGTAGCGGAGCTGCAGGCCGAAAAACAGGAATACGAGCGTGCTGACAATCAGCAGGGTGTACATCACGGCCCTGTGGCCGCGGAAATAGCGGTACAGCGGCAGAAAAATCTTGTGCATCTAAAGCTTGCGGGATACTTACGCCTCGGTGCGGACGGTGTCGATCACTTCGTCGACTTCGGCCTCGACCACGGGCTCAGCCGGGCAGGCAGGATCGTTGTTTTTCTGGTTCAGAATCTCGTCGGCCTTCTTGGAGAAGAAGTTGTACATGACGCCTTCGACGGCCACCATGATGGCGCAGGCAAGGACGACGGCGATGGCGGACAGCGCGAAGCCGACCTTCGGGATCGCGGCGAGGATACCACAGATGATACCGATCAACAAGCCGCAGACAATGCCGACCAGGAAGATGCGCCATTTGTTGCCGTAGGTGGAGTCATAGCTCAGCTGGAGCGACTTGAGCGGGGACACTTTCTTGTCGAGGAAGAAATAGACCGCGAAGCCCCAGGCGATGCTCATCACCATGCCCGGAATGAACATGAAGAAGCAGGCGACGACAATGCCGATGTAAAGCAGGCCGAGCAGCAGGAAGAAACCACTGAGGTTCTTGAAGTTGTCTTTCGAGAAGATGGAGGTCGGATCGATGGTCTCGCCGCGGCCGATGCCGATGACGGCCTTGTAGAGGCCGATGGTGGTACCGATATTGAGATAGGGGATCCAGACAGTCACTGCGTAGAGGATGACCATCAGCAGGAGGGGAAAGAAGTTCTTCAGGCCATACTGGACGCCGTCCTTGATGGTCTGCATGATGTCGAGTTTCTCAGTTGCCATGGTAGTAAATGATTTGTTTGGTTTTAGTTATCAGTTTCAGAAACGGGGTCAGTCCACGATGACGCGGTTCACGCGCCGGGGGATCGACGTAAAGATTTCGTACGGGATGGTGTCGAGGACCTTGGCCAGGTCGCCGGCCGAGGGCTTGTCGCCGAAAATGGTCACCATGTCGCCTTCCTGGCAGTCGATGCCGGTGACGTCGAGCATGCACATGTCCATGCAGATGTTGCCGATGGTGGGGGCCATGTGCCCGTTGACCTCGAAGCTGGCGCGTCCGCAGCCCAGGTGGCGGTTGATGCCGTCGGCGTAGCCCACGCAGAGCGTGGCGGAACGGGTGACGCCGTCGTGCAGGATGCCGTGGCGGCCGTAGCCGATGGTGCCGTCCTCGGGCAGGAGGTCCTTGATCTGCAGGATGGGGCAGCGGAAGAAAGCGGCGGGTTTCAGCCGGGGGTCGGAGATGGCGCTGATGCCGTAGATGCCGATGCCCAGGCGAACCATGTCGTACTGGTATTCGGTGAAACGCTCGATGCCGGCGGAGTTGAGCACGTGGCGCAGCGGCTTGTAAGGCAGGTGCTGCATGATCTGCGTGCTGAGCTTCTCGTAGAGCTTGATCTGGCCCAGGGTGAATTCGTCATGCTGCACTTCGTCGGAAGCGGCCAGGTGGGTGTAGAGTCCCTCGATGTGGATCTCCGGGCTTTCGGCCAGGAAGTCGATGAGGGCGGGGACTTCTTTTTCCATGAAGCCCAGGCGGTGCATGCCCGTGTCGATGTTGATGTGAACGGGGTAGTCCTTGCGGCCGATGCAGCGCAGCTCATCGCGCAGGCGCGTGAGCGCGAAAAGGTCGGGGATGCCGGGTTCCAGTCCGTAGCGGATGATTTCGGGATAGTCGTCGGTGCCGGTGGTCAGCACGAGGATCGGCAGGTTGATGCCGGCCTTGCGCAGTTCCACGCCCTCGCCGGGCAGGGCCACGCCCAGGTAGGCGGCGCCCGCCTGCTCCATCTCCTTGGCGAAGGGCACGGCGCCGTGGCCGTAGCCGTTGGCCTTGACCAGGATCAGGATCTTGGTCTCGGGCTTCAGGAGGGAGCGGAAATGGATATAGTTGTTCCGAATACCACTGCGACTCAGTTCGAGTCTTGCTAAAGGGGGATTCTGTGCCATTTTCTTTGCTTTAATCCACAAAAATAACGATTTGGGGATAAAGTTATACTTTATCGGCTAAAAAATATCGGGGAAGAAGATGCCGGCGACGAGCACGCCCGCGAGCATCAGGCCTGCTACAAAGTAGCAGACGCCGCGGATGCGCCGGCCCTGGCGGGGCATTTCGGGCTCCCGGGCGGCCAGGATCAGGAAGCAGGCGTAGTTGACGAAACCGAACATCGGCAGCAGGTAGATTTGCAGCTTGCTGCTGAAGAGCGACATGAGCACGAAAAAGGCGGCCGAAATCAGGAGGAAAAAACGCTCCGTCGGCTGCAGCCGGTGCCGGACGGCGCCCCGGACGCCGACGGGGACGGTCAGCAGCGACCAGGGTCCCATGGCATACCAGACCACGACGAGATACCAGTACACGGGCCGCTTGTGGTGGAAGGCGTCGACGGCGCGCCCGACCGTCTGGTGGACCAGCAGGTTGTCGATGTAGTCGCGCCCGCCCTCGAGGTAGACGAAACCCCACCAGATGCCGCAGAGCGCGACCAGGACCAGCCAGGTGCGCCAGCCCCACGCCCGGCCGAAACAGCGCAGCCGGCGTTCGCTCAGCAGCCAGACGAAACAGCCCAGCAGCGGGAAGAGGAAGCCCACCGGTCCCTTGGTGAAGATGGCCCCGAATACGGCCAGGGCGAAGCACCAGGGCAGGCCGGAGCGCCGGTCTCCTTGGTCCATGCGCCAGAAGAGCCACATGGCCAGCGTGATGAAGAAGCACATGAGCATGTCCATGCGCAGCACCACGGCGCCGCCCAGGAAATAGGCGGTTGTCAGCAGCGCCATTTCGGCGACGATGCGCCAGCGGGCCAGCCGCGCGCCGCACCAGCGGTCGAAAAGCACCAGGATGCCGAAGGCCGGCAGCAGCGAAAAGAGCTCGAGCAGCGGGATGCAGTGGAAGCCCAGCAGCTTCCGGAACAGCAGGATGATCCAGAAGTAAAGCGGGGGCTTGTCGGCATAGGCCGCCCCGTCAAGGTACAGGCACCAGAAATGCCCGTCGCGCAGGGCTTCGTCGGCGATCTGCAGGTATTTCAGTTCGTTCGCGGGGGTGGGCTCCCGGCGCAGCAGCAACGGGAGGAAGAGCAGCAGGTAGAAGGCCAGCCGCACCCACTGCGAATCCGTCATCCGCCGCATCAGGCTTTTCGCTCCCCCTTCCATAGCATCAGGTTTCGGATATACGTGACCAGGCCGCAGATTTCGGCCGCCACCACCACGGGATCGCGCCGCAGGATGCCGTAGACCAGGATGATCGTGGCCCCGAGGATGCTGATGAGCCAGAAGCCGAGGGGCAGCAGCGAGCTCTTCCGCCGGGCGGAGTAAATGCCCTGGTAGAGGAAGCGCAGGGAGAAGATGATCTGGCCGACGGAGCCGAAAATCAGCAGCTTGCGGGGGATGGCGTCGTTGTGGAAGAGCGTGGCGGACACCTCGGGCCAGTGGAGGCCCATATGGACGCCGGCCGCCACCGGAATGAGCACCAGCAGCCCGATGATCACAGGTTGCCAGGCGCCGGTCCTGGCCCAGACGCCCTTGGCGCCCAGGTTCCAGATATACACATAGTAACCGATGAACTGGCCCAGCATCAGGGCGAAGTCGTTGCGCAGCCAGCCGTAGAGCAGGAAGAGCAGCGATCCGCAGAGGCTCAGGATCCAGAAGACGGTGGGATTCACGACCTTGCGGGCTTTTTCCGAGAGCAGCCACTGGACGAGCATGCGGGCTGTGAAGAGCAGCTGCGCCAGGGTTCCGAGGGCAAAGATCCAGAGCTGGTCCATCAGTCGAGCGGGCTGTCTTCCAGTTTGCTGTTGTCGATGGTGTAGTTGGTCCAGCGGCGCTGGTACCAGCGATAACCGAAGGTGTCGCGGATCGGGCCCCAGAAGCGGTTCTTAAGGTTGAACTTGCTCTGTCCGGCGGTGCGCGGGTGGTGATGCACGGGAATCTGGAGATAGTCGCCGCCCATGCTGCTGATCAGCGCGGGCAGGAAGCGGTGCATGCCGTTGAGGCAGGGGAGGCGCCGGGCATAGGCCGTCTGCATCACTTTCAGCGGGCAACCCGTATCCTGGGCCGTGTCGTGGACGAGGCGGCGGCGCCAGCGGTTGGCGAAACGGGAAATCAGACGCTTCCCGAAACTGTCCTGTCGGCCGGTGCGGATGCCCATGACCATGGCATGTTCTTCCGCATGCGGCAGCAGCAGGTCGAAATCTTCCGGATCGGTCTGCAGGTCGGCGTCGATGTAGCCCACCAGCGGCGACGCGCAGGCGTCGAAGCCGGCTTTCAGGGCGGCGCTCAGGCCGCGGTTCTGGGCAAAGTGCAGGAAAAAGAAGGCATCGTGCCGCCGGCACATGGCTTCCAGGAGCGGGCTTCCGCCGTCGGTGGAGCCATCGTCCACGAAGAGCACGCAGGCGGGCTGCACGGCCGCCTTTGCGAGGTAGGCGGCCAGCCGCTCTTCCAGCCGCGGGAGGTTGTCCCGCTCGTTGAAAAGGGGCACGACGATGGTAAAACGATAGGAAGTCCGGTTGTTCATCGGATGCAAAGATAGCAAACTTGCGGGATGAATTTTTGGTGAAGTGGATAGAATTTTGTAATTATGTAGTTTCAAACGTTGCGCCATGCTTCGGAAACTGTTCATCGTGCTGTTCGCCTTGCTGGCCTTTTCGCTGCAGTTGGATGCCGTGAAGGCCTGGCCGTACCCCGTGCGGGTGCAGCAGCCCGACGGCAGCGTGATGATGATCCTGCTGCACGGCGACGAGAGCCGTTCGTGGAAGACCACGCTCGACGGACGCCCCGTGTGCCAGGACGCGCAGGGCTGGTGGCGCGTGACCGATTCCCTGCCGCCCGAGAAGCCCCTGCTCAAGAAGCAACTCAATCCCGAGGGCGGCTCGCTAGCCTTCTTCCTGGCCACCAAGGCCTCCGTCAGCGTGCGGACCCTCGTGATTCCCGTGCAGTTCCAGGACCGGAAGTTTACCATTCCTTCTCCCCGCAACACCATCTACAACCTCTTCAACCAGCAGTACTACGCGGAGAACGGGGCCACAGGCAGCGTGCTCGACTGGTTCCGCGACAACCTGGGGAGCAGCAGCAGTTTCAGCTTCGACGTCTGCGACGTGGTGACCCTGCCCTACAATGAAGCCATGTACGGCGCCAACCTGGACGGCGTTACCGACAAGAACGTCAAGCAGATGGTGCAGCATGCCTGTGCGGCGGCCGATGCGGCCGGGGTGGATTTCACCCGCTATGACTTCGACGGCGACGGGGTGGTGGACAACGTCTTCCTCTTCTTCGCCGGGCACAATGAGGCCGAAGGCGGCGGTGACAACACCCTCTGGCCCCAGTCGTGGAACGTCGCCGACCTGGGCCTGTGGATCGACGGCATGAAGATCTCGAATTTCTCGCTGTACTCGGAATATACCGGACCGTCGGGCTACCAGTTCGCCGGCATCGGCACCATCTGCCACGAATACTGCCATTTCCTGGGCCTTCCCGACCTCTATGACGTCAATGACGAGGAAGAAGGGGAGGGACCCGGCCTGTACGGCACCCTCTCCGTCATGGACCGGGGCAACTACAACAACGACGGCCGCACGCCGCCCTACCTGACCATCTTCGAGCGCCAGCTCATCGGCCTGGTGCGGACCACGACGCTGCGCAACGAGCAGGCGCTGCTCGTACCGCCGGTGCAGCAGGCCACGCAGGCCTATCTGCTGCCCACCGGCAATTCGGGCGAGGACTTCTGGCTCGAATACCGCGACGGTTCGAAATGGGATGCCGCCGTCGGCGGCGCGGGCCTGGTGGTCTATCAGGTGGACAAGAGCAGCAACATGGCCGGCTCGATGACGGCGCGCATGCGCTGGACGACCAATGCCGTCAACGGCAGCGCCGCCCATCCCTGCGTCCGCTTCGTCCCTTCGACGGGCGCCGAGGCCACCGATGTGGCAGACGCGTTTTATCCTGGCCCGAAGAACGTGCGGACCCTTCATTCCGCCTATCTCTTCCCGCTGCGCGCCTGGAGCGGCAAGGGCGTCGGCCTGGGTCTGACCGACATCACCCGCGGCGCCGACGGCATCAGCTGCCAGCTGGTCTTCGACAACAGCTGGGACCTGCCCGTGATGACCGGTTATTCCATCGTCCCGGGCCAGACCTCCGCCCAGCTGAGCTGGGAAAGCGACAAGCGCGGCAGCGGCCAGTGGAACATCCGCTGGGGTGCCGTCAACGACATCAGCGGCCAGACGGTGGTGGTGGGCGGCAAGAACGAGTATGTGTTCGAGAACCTGCTCCCGGGCGAGACCTACTACTGTGAGTTGTTTTACAGCCAGTGGAACGTCACGGGCCGCGTGTACCGTCTCGAGTTCCAGGCCCTCAGCCGCCTGAGCGACTATCCGCTCATCGGCGGCATGGACCGCAGCTGGCAGAAGGGCGAACAGATCCGCCTCTTCCTGCTCAACCTGACCGATGAAAAAGCCGTCGTGACCTGGTCTGTCGACAGCCAGCCCGTCAACGACGAAGTCTATACCTTTACCCATGCAGGCGCCCACAAGATCACCGCGGTCATCGTCTATTCCGACGGGACGCGGGAGACGCTCACCAAAATCCTGGAGGTAAAAGAATGAAACGGAACCTGACTTTCGCCTGCCGCATGGCCCTGCTGTTCGTGGTGGTCGCCACCACGATGGCCGTTTCGTGCCCGCGGCCCGATCCGATCGGTCCCGAGCCCCCCGAGCCGGTCGTCACCAAGTCGCAGGAACGCCAGCAGCTGGAGGCTTCCTACACGGAGGGCCTCTATCTCAAGGGGTCCATCGCCCTGGCTTACAACCAGAATGTGTACCAGCGCGCCGCCAGCCGCGACCGTGCCACCTATCGCATCCAGAGTGACGACCAGACCCGCTACCTGCATGTGCGCTACACCGAGGAAATCCCTTCCGCCGAGGGGGAAGAGGTGGAATGCGAGCTGCAGTACCGCCTGGCCGCCGGTGAGCAGACCACGCTGATCGTCAAGCTCATCGTGGTCAAGGCCACGGAGGAATACCTCTGGCTCTGGAACGAATTCCAGAAAGTCGGCATGATTGTCCAGCGCATCTAAAAGCCGCGAGCCGCATGGACGAGATCTACGATCCCCTGCGCCGGAAAAACGTTGCCCGCACACCCGAAGAGGAGGTGCGGCAGCAGGTCATCCGCTGGCTCCACGAAAACTGCGGCCTCTCGCTCGCGCGCATGAGCAGCGAATACGGCTTTACCTACAACCGCCGCCGCTACCGGGCCGACGTGCTGGTGTTCGACCGCGCGCTGCAGCCCCTGCTGCTGGTGGAATGCAAGGCGCCGGGCGTGCCGCTGGGTGCCGCGCTGGTGGAGCAGGTCCTCCGCTACACCCGTGTGCTGCCGGTCCGTTACGTGCTGGTGACCAACGGCGCGTCGACGCACCTCCTGCAGCGCCGCTCCGACGGCAGCGGTTTCGATCCGTTGTGTGAAATTCCGGAAGGCTGGCCGGACGTTTAGGCCAGAATCTTGGCAGTCAGCTCTTTAAGCAGGTCTCCGTCGGAGGCTTCGCCGCGCGTGTTCGATTTGGAACGCTGATCGTAGTCTTTGAGCAGGGCGATGATGCGCATCACTTTCTTGACGGGATAGTTGCGGATGGCGGTGTCGTATTCGCCGCCGAAGTAGGGGTTGATGCCCAGCTGGGCCAGGATGTCGTTGCGCGAGACGCCGTCCTGCAGCAGGGCGTGGTAGCGGAGCAGGCGGATGAAGTGGCTGCTCAGGGCGGCCATGGTCATCGGGAGGGGGAAGCGTTTGGGCGAGTCGGCGAAATAGCCCACGATCCGGAAGGCCTTGGCGGCGTCCCGGAGCGAGAGGGCCTTGGTCAGTTCGAAGGCGGAATAGTCGCGGCTCATGCCGACGTTTTCCTCGACGTCCTGGATGCTGATGCGCTGGCGGCCTTCGGGCAGGATCTTGCGCAGTTTTTCGATGGCCAGGGCGAGTTTCTGCAGGTCGGTGCCGGCCGATTCGGCCAGGAGCGATGCGGCGTCGGGGGCGATGCTGAGCCCCTGTTCGGCGACGAAGCCGTCGATCCAGCGGTTGATGCGGTAGTCGGGGATGGGGTTCGATTCGAAGGCGACGCCGACTTTCTTGGCGTTCTTGTAGAAGGTGGAGCGCTTGTCGATGTTCTTGCCGCTCTTGGTGGGGTCGTTGTTGGTCTTGTAGCAGACCACCAGGACGGTGGTGGGCTGGATGCCTTCGAAGTAGACGCCGATGTCCTCGACTTTCTTCATCATCTGGGCTTCCTTGACGACGACGAGCTGGCGGGCGATCATCATGGGGAACTGGCGGGCGGCGCTCACCACCTGGTTGGCGCTGACGTCGGCGCCGTAGTACACGAGCTGTCCGAAGTCGCGTTCTTCGGGGGGAATCACCGTTTCCATCAGCAGTCTGCAGAGTTCGTCGATGTAGTAGTGCTCTTTGCCGAAGAGCAGGTAGAAGGGTTTAATGTCGCCGCGAAGGATTTCTTCGCGCAGCGCCTTGTACTCCTGAACGGTGTCTGTCGTCGTCTTGGCCATAGACTACAAATATACATAAAATTCCGCTCCGCTTCGCTCTGGTATGCGTCTTGCTCCCGAAAAAAGGTCGCTGCGCCGCATACCACCCGCTTAGCTTCGCTTCCATACTTAGATTATCGTCTTTCCCGGCTTGACCGGGAATCTCAATATTTGTATATTTGCAATATGTTTGCACAGGCGCTTCAGGGAAAAATCTTCGATATCGTGTCGCAGACCGCGCACGAGCAGGGTGTGCGTGCCTTCGTGATCGGGGGCTACGTGCGCGACTTTTTCCTGCAGCGCGTGAACAACGACATCGACATCGTGGTCGAGGGCAGCGGCATCGAGCTGGCGGAGGCGGTGGCGAAGCGCTTGCATACGAAGGTGTCCGTTTTTCGGAATTTCGGCACGGCGATGCTGCATTGCGACGGCATGGAGGTGGAGTTCGTGGGGGCGCGGCGCGAGTCGTACCGGGCCAATTCCCGCAAGCCCATCGTGGAAGACGGCACGCTGGAAGAGGACCAGCAGCGCCGCGATTTCACCATCAACGCCATGGCTTTCAGCCTGCAGCGCGACGATTACGGCAGTCTGGTCGATCCTTTCGGGGGCATCCGCGACCTGAACGACGGCCTGATCCGCACCCCGCTCGATCCGGACACCACCTACAGCGACGATCCGCTCCGCATGCTCCGCGGCATCCGCTTTGCCACGCAGCTGGGCTTCACCATCGTGCCGGAATCCATCGAATCGATGCGCCGCAACAAGGAGCGGCTGAAGATTCTCTCGGCCGAGCGCATCGCCGACGAGCTCAACAAGATCATGAAGGCGCCCAAGCCTTCCGTCGGTTTCTACCTGCTGGACGAATGTGAATTGCTGCCCTATGTGCTTCCGGCGCTGGCGGCGCTCAAAGGGGTGGAGACGGTTTCGGGCCGGGCGCACAAAGACAATTTCAAGCACTCCCTCCAGGTGCTCGACAACGTGGCGGCCGCCAGCGACAATCTCTGGCTCCGCTGGGCGGCCCTGCTCCACGACGTGGGCAAGGCGCCGACCAAGCGTTGGGAGCCGGGCACGGGCTGGACTTTCCATGCGCACGAGTTCGTGGGGGCCAAGATGGTCAAGGGTATCTTCAACCAGCTGAAGATGTCGCAGACTGACGACATGAAATACGTCCAGAAGCTGGTGGGCCTGCACATGCGGCCGGTCGCCCTGGTGACCGACGAGGTCACGGATTCGGCGGTCCGTCGTCTTCTCTTCGAGGCGGGCGACGACATCGACGACCTGATGCTGCTCTGCAAGGCGGACATCACCTCGGCGAACGAGCAGAAGGTCGAGCGCTACAAGCAGCAGTACGAGCATGTCCGCGAGAAGCTGGTGGAGGTGGAAGCGAAGGACGCCGTCCGGAACTTCAAGAATCCGATCACGGGCGAGCTCATCATGGAGAAGTATCACATTCCGCCCTGCCGGGAGATCGGCCTGATCAAGGAGGCCGTGAAGGAGGCCATCCTCGACGGCGTCATTCCCAACGATTACGACGCGGCCTACGCGCTCATGGAGCAGAAAGCCGCAGAACTCGGCCTTTAAACGCTCCGCTACGCCCGGGTTTGCTTGGAAAGCCCCTTCACGGAGTTTTTGCGGGGAGGCAGGTGCGGATCGCCGTAGCGGATGTGAAGGGGCTTTCCAAGCAAACCCGGATAGTCTGATTTGGATTTCTTGTTCGGTTTTTATAAATTTCGGAGTTAAAACGTTTTGAAATGAAAAAATTCGTCTTATTGATAACGGCGCTGCTGCTGGTGTGCGGCGGGGCCTATGCGCAGGGCAACTTGCTCAACAAGATGAAACAGCGTGCCAAGAACGCTGTGGAAAACAACCTCGGCAACAAGGTGGAGAAGGGCGTCAACGACGTCCTCGACGGGAAAACCGTAAAGAAGGACAAGAAAGCCGAGAACGAGGAGCAGGAAGAAGTGACGGAAGCTAAGCAAGTAAAGGACGATGGCACCTGGACCTGCCCGGAATGCGGTCATGAGGGCAATACCGGCAAATTCTGCGCTGAGTGTGGTGCGCCGAAACCTAAGGCGACCGACAACACCTGGACCTGTCCGGAATGTGGTCATACGGGCAACACCGGTGCATTCTGCGAGGAGTGTGGAGCCCGCAAACCCGACGGAACGGCCAATAAGGCGAAAGCCAACTGGAACAATTATGATTTCGTCGCAGGTGACGAGATCATTTTCGAAGATACGCAGGAGAACGAACAGATCGGCGAGTTTCCTTCCATGTGGGATGTTTTTAATGGCTATGCTCAGATTGTGGAATTGAACGGTGTCAAATGCATTGCCTTGGCCGATGATGGCGAGATTACGCCTTTGTTTAACGACAACAAGCCTTATCTGACAGACCAGTTTACCATCGAATACGATGTGTATGTGGTTTACGGACCGGATTATGGTACCGATTTCAATCCGCATAGCTGGAAAGTGGGCACCTATCTGGTCACTTTGAAAGACAACGATAGGATCCGCGCCTATTATGGTGGAGACAGGACCTTTGAGTTCAGCCACCAGGTCTCTTCCGGGGAACGTGTCTTGAATGATGCCTATTTCAGCTACGAATGGCCTCTCCCCAGTCTGGATGAAACCCGCAGCGGCGCTGCCACGCTGAACAATGTCGCCACCAATGCCTGGCATCACGTAGCCATTTCCTTTAACAAGCGAGCCTACAAAGTCTATTTCGACGAGAACCGTGTGGTGAATATTCCCAATGCGGCCAAGCCGGATTATTTCTGGATTAGCTGCAACCAGCACGAACACGTTTTCTTTATCAAGAATGTCCGCATTGCCAAGGGTGCTGTTCCGCTCTATGACCGTCTGGCCAGCGATGGCAAGATCGTGACTTACGCCATCACCTTCGATACGGGCAAAGCGACCATCAAACCGGAGTCTACGGGTGAGATCAACCGCATTACCAAGATCATGAAGGACGATCCTTCCATCAAGTTCGAGATCCAGGGACACTGCGACAACACCGGTTCCGATAGAGTCAACGACCCGCTCAGCCAGCAGCGCGCCGAGGCCATCATGGCCGCCCTCGTGGCCAACGGCATCGACGCTTCGCGCCTGACCGCCGTCGGCAAGGGCGCCCACGAGCCCATCGCCGACAACAGCACCGACGAAGGCCGCGCCAAGAACCGCCGCGTAGAGTTCATCAAGCGATGAAATTTTACCAAGAATTCAAATTCTATAAGCCGGGCCTGGGGGAATCGTGGTGGCTGGTGCTGCTGGTCATGGTCGGCAGCGTGATCATGAGCTTCGCCGCGGAATACCTCTGCCACTCGGCCGGCTATTTCCTGATGATGCTCCTGCCGCTGGCCTGGGGCTGGTGGCGCGGCATGCAGAACCGGCAGGCCGGCGTTTCGCCGCTGAAAATCAACGATCCGCATTTCGGGAAACTGCACCCCGTGCTGTTCTTCGTGCTGATCAGCGTGGCGATGCTGGCGCTCTCGGTGGTCTTCGAGCCCACCACGAACTGGATTCCGATGCCCGACTGGGTCAAGTCCCTTTTCGAGGAGGTCTTCGTCAAATCGAAGCTTTGGGACATGATCCTGGCGACCTGCATCCTGGCGCCGCTGATGGAGGAATTTCTCTGCCGCGGCCTGATGCTGCGCGGCATGCTGAAAAGCAAGGGACCGGTCAAGGCCATCTGCTGGTCGGCTTTCCTTTTCGCTTTCATGCACCTCAACCCCTGGCAGTCGATTCCCGCTTTCCTGATCGGCCTCTTCCTGGGCTGGGTCTACTGGCGGACGCACTGCCTGTGGGCCACCATATTCCTGCATTTCCTGAACAATTCGATCTCTACGGTCATCTCGCGCGTCTGGCCCGACCTGCCCATCGATGCGGGCTGGATCGACATCCTGCCGACGACGACCTATTGGATCGTCTACGGCTGCTGCGTGATCGTGTCGGTCGTTACCATTTATATCTTGCATGAAAAAACTGTATCCCCTCAAATTCCATCCCCAGTGGATGCCTAAGGCCTGGGGCGGCGAGTACTGGGACCTGAGCGGTTTCGAAGACACGCCGTCCGTGGTTTCGGAAGGATTCCTGGCAGACAACGATCTCCCGGACATCCTGGAAACCTACCTGGGCGACCTGGTGGGCGACGAGATCTTCGACTGGCATAACCTCTATTTTCCCCTGCTGATCAAACGCCTGGTCGTGCAGGACCGCCTTTCCGTGCAGGTCCATCCCGACGACACGGTGGCGGCCGAACGCTTCGAGGACTACGGGAAGACCGAGTTCTGGTATGTGCTGGAAGCGGAACCCGACGCCCGCATCTGGATGGGTTTCAAGGAGGATACCGATGCCGGCCAGCTGTACAAGGCCTGCCAGGACGGTACGGCCGAGCAACTGCTGAATGCCTACACGCCCAAGCCGGGCGACTGTTTCTTCATCCTGCCCGGCACGGTGCATGCGGCGGGCGGCGGCCTGAAGATCGCCGAGATCCAGGAGACTTCCGACCGGACCTTCCGCCTCTATGACTGGGGCCGGGAATTCAATCCCGCCACGCGGCGCGCCATGCACCTGGAAGAGGCGCTGGACTGCATCAATTACAAGAAATACGACGAGGCTGCCTGCTGCTGCCATCTGGAGACGGATCCCGTCGCGGCTGTCGAGAAAGGGGAAAGCGTCCGCGTCCTTGCCGAAGACCCGCATTTCATCATCACGAGCCTGTCGCTGACCACGCCGGCGAAGGTGCAGATGGAAGCGTTCAAGAGCTGTGTGGTGTACATCTGCACGAAAGGATCGCTGACGGTGGAGGCCGGAGAAAGCCGCACGGCGCTGCAAGCCGGCGAAGTGATGCTGGTACCCGCCTCGCTCGACACCGTTACGCTCACCCCGGCTGCCGGCGGCGCCCATCTGCTGCAGGCGCACCTTCCCCAGCCGCCGAAAGACGATGTCTACGACGGACCCGAACCGGATTCCGCCGATCGCTGACACACAGGATTCTTTTTTTCATTATTTTTGTGAAAACATCCGCCCGCATGTCGTTCTTCACCAAAATCAAGGCCCGGTACCGCTGGTTCAGGCAGCGCCCCTTAGGGAAAGTGCTGCTCAACAAGTATTTCATCGTGGCCTTCATCTTCGTGGTGTGGATCGGCTTCTTCGACACCAACAACGTGGGGCAGATGCTGCGTGCACGCCGCACCCTCCGGAGCCAGCGGCAGCAGATCGAATTCTACGAACGGGAAATCTCCGAGATGGAGCGCAAGCTCGAGCAGCTCAAGTCGCAGCGCGACTCGCTCGAGAAATTCGCGCGGGAAGAGTATTTTTATCTCCAGGACGGAGAAGACGTATACGTTATAAAGTAGGCGGTTCTTCTTCGCTGTCTTCGTCGAGGCGCTTGTTCCACAGATACTGCCTCGTCTCCTGGACAATCACGCCGCTCAGCAGCAGGATGGCGATCAGGTTAGGGATGGCCATCAGCGCATTGGCGATGTCCGCCAGGTTCCAGACCACCGACAGGCTCATTACGGAGCCGATGAACACGGCCGCGATGAACAGCGCGCGGTAGATGGCGACCACGATGCGGCCTGTCTTGAAGTGACGGCCCGTCAGGTATTCCACGGCACGCTCGCCGTAGTACGACCAGCCGAGAATGGTAGAGAAGGCGAAGGTGACGATACCCACGGAGAGGATCAGCGGTCCGATGTGGGGCAGTTTGTCGAAAGCGGCCTTGGTAAGCGCGGCGCCCTGCGTGCAATCGATGTCCGGATGGGCCACGATGCTGCTGACCAGCACCAGGCCGGTGAGCGCGCAGACCACTACGGTATCCCAGAACGTGCCGGTGGAGGAAACGAGCGCCTGACGCACCGGGTTGCGGGTCTGGGCGGCAGCGGCCACGATGGGAGCCGAGCCGAGGCCCGATTCGTTGGAGAAGAGGCCGCGGGCGATACCGAAACGGCAGGCCATCAGCACGGTGGTGCCGACGAAGCCGCCGCCGGCCGCGCGGGCATTGAAGGCGGAACTGACGATGAGGCGGAGGCTCTCGCCCAGGTACGACCAGTTGAGGCCGAGGATTACGAAGCAGCCCAGCACGTAGAACAGCGCCATGACGGGCACCAGTGCCGAGCAGACACGGGAAATGCCTTTGACGCCGAATACGATGACCAGCAGCACCAGCAGCGTGAGGATGATGCCCACCACGGTCTGCGAAAGGCCGTAGGTTTGGTTGAGCAGCAGGGAGATGGAATTGGCCTGCACGGTGTTGCCGATGCCGAAGGCGGCGATGGCCGTGAAAACGGCGAAGAGAACGGCCAGCCATTTGGCGTGCAGGCCGCGCTCCAGCGCGAACATGGGCCCGCCGAGCATGCGCCCGTCCTGCGTCTTCACGCGGTATTTGACCGCCAGCAGGCCTTCGGAATACTTGGTGGCCATGCCGAAGACACCCGTGATCCAGCACCAGAACACGGCGCCGGGGCCGCCCAGCGCCACGGCCGTGGCCACGCCGACGATGTTGCCGGTGCCGATGGTGGCCGCCAGGGCCGTGGCCAGCGCGGCGAACTGGCTGACGTCGCCATGGGAATTCGCGTCCTTGGTCACGGAGAGTTTGATGGCCTTGCCGACCCGCAACTGGGGGAAGCGGAGGCGGATGGTCATGTAGATATGGGTGCCGAGCAGAAGGATGATCATCGGCCATCCCCAGATGGCTGACGACACTTTTTCGATGAGAATGGCGGCCGAATTCATCAGAAAAACGTTATCTTTGCAAAGATAATGAAAAGAAAACGAAAATGAAAGCGCATATTTCCTCCCGAATCTGGCTGTTCCTGGCCCTGTTTCCGCTGCTCGCGGTCCTGCAGGGATGCCCGGAAAATGAAGATCCGCCCGTGAAGGACGAGGAGGCCGAGAAGATCGCGGCTGACCCCGATTACAAGGCCAAGAGTTTCCTGCGCAAGGAGTACATGGACGTGTACTATTACTGGCAGGCCGAGGTGAAGAGCCGCAATGCGGCCTACAAGCCGTATGATTACGAGATCTACGATTTCTTTGACGCGCTGCTGGACAACCGGGACCACTGGAGCTGGATGTGCGACAAGGAATACTACGTTTCCAGCGAAACCGGCGTGTACAACGGCACCTGGGGCGTCAGCCTCGCCCAGCCGGTCGAGTTCGGCGACTATGGCATCCGTATCCGCTATATGTATCCCGGCTCGCCTTTCGAGCAGTTCGGCGTGACGCGCGGCGCGTGGCTGCGGCGCATCAACGGCTATGACATCTCGTCCATCGATTCCCAGGAAGACCTGAATTATTTCAACAACAATTACGGCAAGACCCCGCAGACCTTCACTTTCCGGCTGGTCGACGGCCGCGACACCACCTTTACCGTCGCGAAAGCCGCCTCGCTGGCCACGCGGCCGGGCCTGATCACCCATGTCTTCCAGCCGGGCGACGTGCCGGGCCTCAGCGAACCCGTGGGTTATTTCCACTACCTGTCGTTCCTGGCCAACTTCCTCGATGACATCGACAATGCCATGAAGACCTTCCACGAAGCCGGGGTGAAGAAAGCCATCATCGACCTGCGCTACAACGGCGGCGGCGACTCGCGTGCCAGCCAGCGCCTGATCGACTACCTGGCCCCGAAATCCGCCGAAGGGAAGCCCTATGTGATCCGTCACCACAACAGCTACATGCAGTCGTTGAGCAATTCGTACAGCGATGAGAAGAATACCTATTCCATCATCTCTTCCCTCCGGCCCGACGATGCGGACAGCCGTGCCGTCTGGGACAAGGTCTATCCGAACCGCCTCGACCTCGACGCCATCTACTTCATCACCGGCGAGGGCTCCGCTTCCGCCAGCGAGATGGTGATGAACGGCCTGCGTCCGTACTTCGGCGACAAACTGCAGATGGTGGGCGACACCACCTACGGCAAGCCCAACGGCATGTACGTGTTCATCTATCCGGGCGGTGACGACGACTACGACCGTTTCTACGCCGACGATTTTTCGAAGCTCAAATGGGTGTTCCTGCCCATCTGCTTCTACAACATGAACAGCGAGCTCGAGGCGATTCCGGACCATGGCTTCGCTCCGAACAACCGTCGTCCCGACGATGTCTACCATGACTTCGGCGCCAGCGAGGACCTGATCAACGCCTGCCTGACCCGCATCGCGACTGGAAGCTATCCGGCGCTGAAAAATGTCAGCACGAAAGCGGCTGGAAGAAGGGGCGTACGCATCCGTTTGGAGGAAGATGAGCCCGGATATGGACGTGACGTGGTCCGACGTTCGGATTTTTTGGAAAAGAAATAGGATTTTCCATTTTTTTTACACAAAAATTTGGATTGTCCGCAGAATCTTTTTAACTTCGTAACCAGTTGATTTTTTGAAAATTCTTACCTTTTTTATTAATAATTAATCTAAAACCACCATGAAAGAACTCGTTGAAAAAATCAATGCCGAGATCGAAGCCTTCAAGACGAATGCTGCTCTCCAGGTGACCAAAGGTAACAAAGCCGCCGGTACCCGTGCTCGCAAGAACGCGCTGGAACTCACCAAACTGATGAAAGAATTCAGAAAAGTTTCCGTGGAAGCTTCCAAATAGTTTTTCCATTTTCTGAAAAAAAAGGGGCCGCCTTCGAGCGGCCCTTTTTTGCCATGGACGCTGTCAGAATCGATAAATTTCTCTGGGCCATCCGGGTCTACAAGACCCGCACCGACGCCACCGATGCCTGCAAGGGCAGCAAGGTGACGGTGGGCGGCGCCGACGTCAAGCCGGCCCGCGAGGTGAAGGCGGGCGACGTGATCACCGTCCGCAAGGGCCCCATTCTCTATACTTATAAGGTATTGGCCCCGCTGGAGAAGCGGGTGGGCGCGAAAGATGTGCCGCGCTTCGCCGAGAACCTGACGCCGCAGAGCGAACTCGACAAGTTGCACGCACCGGTCGAGACCTTCTTCATCCGGCGCGACCGGGGAGCCGGCCGTCCGACGAAAAAGGAGCGCCGCGACATGGAGTCGCTTTACGATTCTTTCTTTGAAGGAGAAGAAGACTGATCCGGAGCAGCCGCCGTGGCGGGCTTGTTGCGGTTGAACTGCGTCATGGCCCGGTCGATGCCTTCGGTACCATAACATTTGATGGCGGATACAGCGCGCTCCAGCAGTTCAGGCAGGGCGCGTTTTTCTTCGAGCAACAGTTCCCCCAGCACGAAATCCACCTGATGGCCTTCGGCGAAGCCGCCGTTGCCCGTCCCTACGCGCAGGCGGGCGTAGTCGTCGCTCACCAGCTCGTAGTCGATGCTCTTGAGGCCGTTGTGCCCGCCGTCGGAGCCACGCTTGCGCAGGCGCAGGGTCCCGAAGGGAATGGCGAAGTCGTCGACCACCACCAGCAGGTTCTCTTTCGGGACCTTGGTTTTCTGCAGCCAGTAGCGCACCGCCTTGCCGCTGAGGTTCATGTAGGTGGAGGGCTTCACGAGCGTAAACTTGCGCCCTTTGTAGGAAATCTCCGCAACAGCGCCGTAGCGGCTGGGCGTAAAAACAGCATTGGATGCCTGAGCCCAGGCATCCAATACCATAAATCCCATATTGTGGCGGGTGGCGGCGTATTCCTCGCCGATATTGCCCAGTCCGACCACAAGATAGTTCATAGGGGAAGAGCTTATTCAGCAGCCGGCGTCTCGGAAGCGGCGGCAGCGGAGTTACGGGTTGCGCGGACGGCGCAGACCAGCGTACCCTTCGGCGAAACGATCTGGAAGCCGTCGTACTTGAGGTCGGCAGCGTTGATCTGTTTGCCAAGGCCGAGTTCGGTGATGTCGACAGGAAGTTCGTCGGGGAGGTTCTCGATCTGGCCGCAGACTTTGAGCTTGCGGGTCGGAACGTTGAGCTTGCCACCCTGGCGGACACCGATGGAGTTACCGGTGATCTTGATGGGCACGTCGATGGTGACGGGCTTCTTCGGGTCGAGGGCCAGGAAGTCCACGTGGAGGGCACGGTCGGTCACGGGGTGATACTGGATCGCCTTGAGGACGGCCTGATGCTTGGTACCTTCGATGTCGAGATCCACGATGTGGGAGTACGGAGTGTGGGTGAGGCCCTTGAGTTCCTTCTCGTCGACCGAGAAAGAGACATTCTCTACGCCCGCGCCGTAGATGACGCAAGGAACGCGGTCTTCTTTGCGGACGCTCTTGACGTCAGCTTTCTTGCCGGTAATTCTCTTCTTACCTTTGAGTTCGAAATGTTTCATTGTCTTTGTTTTAAAATGTGTTACTCAAGCCGGATCGGGTCCGGCTCCCATTGCACCAAAAGGTTTCCCTTTTTAAGCGGACCGCAAAGATATGATAATTTTTTGTGGTTACCAATTAATTACGTATATTTGTTAAGTTCATCTAACAAGATTATTCTATTTAAAATCACAGCACTATGAAAAAGAAATGGATTTGCACCGTGTGCGGTTACGTGCACGAAGGCCCCGAGGCCCCCGAGAAATGCCCGCTTTGCAAGGCACCGAAGGAAAAGTTCAATGAAGTTGTCGAGAGCGAAGGCGGTCTGACCTTCGTCGACGAACACGTGATCGGCGTGGCCAAAGGCTGCGACCCGGAAGTCTGGCAGGGTCTCCAGGACCATTTCCGCGGCGAATGCTCGGAGGTGGGCATGTACCTGGCCATGGGCCGTCAGGCCGACCGCGAGGGTTATCCCGAGGTGGCCGAGGCTTTCCGTCGCTATGCCTTTGAAGAGGCCGACCATGCCGCCCGCATCGCCGAGATGCTCGGTGAAGTGGTGTGGGACACCAAAACCAACCTGAAGAAACGCATGGAAGCCGAAGCCGGTGCCTGCGAAGGCAAGAAGGCCATCGCCACCCGCGCCAAACAGCTGGGCTACGACGCCATCCACGATTCCATCCACGAGATGGCCAAAGACGAAGCCCGCCACGGCAAAGGCTTCGAAGGTCTGTATAACAGATATTTCAAGAAATAAGAAAGGTTTCCTGAAACAAGAAGCCCAGGCCGTCTCCCGACCTGGGCTTCTTTGTGATTACAGCGTGCGGTATTGTTTGCCGTACTGGAGCTGCTGCAGCAGGAAGTCGTCGCCGTAGACGATCTTGTAGTCCACGACTTTGCCGTCCTTGACCACCGGCACGATGTCGGGGTTGATGAAGCCGCGGTAGGGTTTCAGGCCGAGGCTGGCATAGCGCGAAAGCACTTCCTTGTGCAGTTCGGGGTCGATGTTGACGGCGTATTTCAGGACAAGGGCCTTGCCGGCTTCGTAGTCGCCTTCCGATTTGATGCGCTGGATCTCGGCGAGGAGTTCGCCGAAGAAGCCGCGGAGCTTCTCGAAATCGTTGACCACGAAATAGGTCTTGCCGTCACGCACCTTCTTCTCGATGACGTTGTCGGCCTGGCCGTGTTCGTAGCACCAGTCGGCGATGAGCTTGCGGTTCTGCATGTGGGCCTCGGTATTCTGCTTGCCGAGTTCCACGCGGCTGAACTGCGTCATGATGCCGTTGCGGATGTAGCTCATGTACGAGGCCTTGTAGGCTTCGGGGCTGTCGAGCAGGCCCAGTTCCACCAGTTTCGGATCGGCCATGTAGTAGAGGCCGAATAGGTCGGCGCGGGCCTCCTCCAGCGTGGAGGTGAACTCCTTCAGCGCGTTGGCCGGCGTGCCGGGCAGGAGCTGGCCGGAGCCGTGGCCGAGGCATTCGTGCAGGTCGGTGTGCAGGTTGTCGGTGACGTTGCCGTATTGCTTGCAGAGGTCGATCTCGGCCTGGTCCCAGGCGAATTCCGAAAGGACGCTCTTCGGACGCTGTTCCGACGCGAGGGCGTAGGCGTCCGTGATGTTGGCGATGGTCACGGACTTGGAGCCGTGTTCCTTGCGGATCCAGTCGGCGTTCGGCAGGTTGATGCCGATGGCCGTGGCGGGATAGTTGTCGCCGGCGATGACGGCCACGTTGATGACCTTGGCCGAGACGCCCTTCACTTCTTTCTTCTTGAAGCGGGGATCGATCGGCGAGTGGTCCTCGAACCACTGGGCGTTGCCGCTGATGAGTTCGGTGCGTTTCGAGGCCTCGCGGTCGCGGAAGTTGACGATGCCTTCCCACGATGCCTTGCGGCCGAGGGGATCGTCGTAGTCCTCGACGAAACCGTTCACGAAGTCGACGTCGCTCTGCGTGTCGCCGACCCAGGTGATGTTGTACTGGTCCCACATCCGGAGGTCGCCGGTGCGGTAATAGTCCACCAGCTCGTCGATGTATTTCTTCTGGATATCGTTTTCAGCCACTTCGCGGGCGGCTTCCAGGTGCCCGATGATGGTCTCGATGGCCGGTCCGTAGAGGCCGTCGGCCTTCCAGGTCAGCTCGACGATCTTTCCGTCTTCCTTCACGAGCTTGCTGTTCAAGCCGTAGCTGATGGGGTGCGGGTCGTTCGGATCTTCCATCTTCGCATAGAAGTCGTTGACCTCCTGGGCGGTGACGCCGTCATAGAAGTTGACGGCGGAAGCCTGCACGAGGTCCTTGTCCGTACCCTGATACTGCTGCGTGGGGAACAGGTCGGGATCGAAGATCACGTCGAACAGGTACGTCATGTTTTCGGTGTCGGCGCCCACGGCCTGGGCCAGCGACGTGAAATACGCGCGGCTGCAGCCCGGCAGGATCTTGTCGTTGGCATAGTGGTGATGGATGCCGTTGCTGAAGAACACGCGCTTGGCATAGACCAGGAAGGCGTCCCATTCTTCGCCCTTGCGTTCGCCCTCATAGTTTTCGAGGATATTCTCGAGCAGATGGCGGATTTCCAGGTTGTACGCGAAATTCTGGTCCCAGGTGATGTCGCGGCCCGACTTGGCCGCTTCGCACAGGTGATAGATGTATTCCTTCTGCTGAAGGCTAAGGTCTTCCCAGCCGGGAATCTGGTAGCGGAGCACTTCGATGTCCGCGAATTCGTCGATGGAATACTTGAACTGGGGGTCTCCGGTCTTCGATCCGCAGGATGTCAGCACCAGGCCCAGTCCGCTCACAATGATCATGGCTTTGATGAGTCTCATATAAATGTCGATAAAAATGTACTTGGCACGGTTTTATTTGACAAAGATAGGGTTTTTTCGTAGTATTGTATTTTGTTCCATGGAATTGGACCGACTTATGAGACGTTTTCTCCTGCTGATTTGCGCGCTGCTGTGCCTGACGGCCTGTGACCGTGACGAGCGCCTGGCCAAGGACCGCCAGATGCTGCTGGTGTATTTCGCCGGCAACAATTCGCTCTCATATGAAGCGGTCAGCGACTACAACAGCATCCGGAACGGCTGGCTCCCGACGACCCGCGGGAGTGAAAAAGTGATGTTGGTCTACCACCATTTCATGGATGAAGCGCCGGCGCTCGTGCGCCTGTCCTGGGACCGCAAGGGCAACCTGGTGGAAGATATCATCCGGGAATATCCGTTCGATACGAATTCGGCTGATGCGCAGACGCTGGCAACCGTCCTGGCCGACGCCGAGGCGGCCTGGCCTTCGGCCCATCATGGCATTTCGCTCTGGTCGCACGGCAGCGGCTTCCTGCCGCCGGGCTATTACCTTCATCCCCAGGAGCGGGCCAGGGAAGGCCGGCTTTCCGAAGAGGCCGATCCGTATGCCCATATGGTCAAATCGGGAGACGACACCCTCAAGAGTTTCGGAGAAGACAACGGGGCTGAGATGGACCTGCTCGACCTGCGCAAGACCCTCTCCCGTTTCCACTACGACTTCATCATCTTCGACTGCTGCCTCATGGGCAATGTGGAACTGGCCTATGAGATGCGCAATGTCTGCGACTACATCGTCTTCTCGCCCACCGAGATCCTGGCCGACGGCTTCCCGTACGAAACGATTATCCAGACGATTTTCAACCAGCCGACGGAGGCCGCCATGCGCAGCGTCGCCCAAAGCTACATGGCCCACTACCGCTCCTTCTCCGACGATTACTGTTCGGCCACCGTCAGCGTGGTCAACACCCTGGGCCTGACATCACTGGCCGAAGCCTGCCGGACGGTTTTCCACAACCACCGGGACCAGATCCTCATGCTCGACCGGAGCAAGGTCCAGCCCTATTTCCGCTACAACAAGCACTGGTATTACGACATCGACGACTTCGTGCAGCAAGTGGCCACCGACAGCGAATACCAGGCTTTCAACCGGGCCCTCAACGCGGCCGTCATCTTTCGGGACGCCACCGATTATTTCCTCGACCTGAAGATTTCACACTATTCGGGCCTCAGCATCTACATACCAAGGCCCGAATACACGGTGCTCAACAATTACTACAAGACCCTCGCCTGGAACCAGGCCACGGGTTTGGTGCAATAGGCTTGCGCTGCGCTACCGGATCAGGTGCGTGCGGATGATGTCGGCGCCCATGGCGGCGGCGCGCTCTTCGTATTCCCGGACCTGTTCGTCGCAGGTGTCGGGCGTCAGGCCGCGGGGCTGCCAGATGAAACGCTTGTGCGAGACGCCGACGAGCAGCGGCCGGCGGAAAGACTTGAGCTCGTCGAGCCGGTCGAAGAGCGTCTGGTTGTCTTCGTTGCTTTTCGAGAAGCCGAAGCCGGGGTCGAGGATCCAGTCGGACACGCCGGCCTCTTTGGCACGGACCGAGAAATCGCGGAAATACTGCTTCACGGCGGCGACCACGTCGTCGTAGGAATAGGGCTGGTGCATCGTAGTGAAATCGCCCTGGTGATGCATCGCGACGTAGCGCAGGCCGAGCCGGCCGGCCACGGGGAGCATCGCCTCGTCCCATTCTCCCGAAGAGATGTCATTGATCCAGAAGCGTCCCATCGCCTGATAGGCCATCACCACCACGGAGGCCCGGAAGGTGTCGATCGAGAACGTGACGTCCGCGTAGTGGCGGGCCGCTTCTTCGACGACGGGCTCCAGCCGCGCCCATTCTTCTTCCGCGTCGACCAGCACGGCGCCCGGCCGGGAAGACATGGGCCCCAGGTCGAGGATGTCGGCGCCTGCGTCGAGCAGCGCGTCGGCCCGCCGGCGGAAAGCGTCGACCGACGCCGCCCGGGACGGGGCGAAGAAGGAGTCCTCGTTGAGGTTGATGATTCCCATGATTTTCGTTTGTCCGATGCTCATCTTTTCTTATCTTTACAGATTGTATTGCAAAGATAATACTTTATGCTGATCGTTCTCGAAGGATTGGACGGCGCCGGCAAGTCGACGCAGCTCAAGATGGTGACATCCTACTTCACTTCGCTGGGCCGGAAGGTGGAATACCTCCACTTCCCGCGCTATGCGGCGCCCGTATACGGCGAGCTCATCGCCAAGTTCCTGCGGGGTGATTTCGGCGCCATCGACCAGGTGCATCCGCAGCTGGTGGCCCTGCTCTTTGCAGAAGACCGCCGCGACGCCGCCGCCGGGATCCGCCGCTGGATGGACGAAGGCCGCGTGGTGATCCTCGACCGCTACGTCTACTCCAACATCGCCTTCCAGTGCGCCAAGCTGGACGACGCGAAGGAAGCCGCCGCCCTGCGCGACTGGATCTTCGCGCTCGAGTATCAGCACAACGACATTCCCCGCCCGACGCTCAATCTTTTCCTCGACGTGCCCATCTCTTTCGTGGACGCCAAGCTCAAGCTCAACCGCAAGGGCGGCGACCGGGCCTATCTGGAAGGCAAGGCCGACATCCACGAAGCCGACATCCGTTTCCAGATGAAAGTGCGCGAGCACTATCTCGACGAGTGCCGCCGCGATCCGCAGTTCATCCGCATCGACTGCAGCGACCCTAGGGGCGAGATGCTGCCCGCCGCCGACATCTTCCGCCGCATCCGCCACGAAATCGATACCCGTCCATGAGGTTTCTGCTCGCCCTTTTCCGCTTCCTCTTCGCCCTGACCTTCATCGTGTCGGGTGCGCTCAAGCTGGTCGATCCGGTCGGTACGGGCCTCATCGTCAAAGAGTACCTCGACTTCATGCACCTGGGCGCCCTGGAGCCCGCCGCCGTGGGGCTGGGCATGGCCCTGGCCGTCACCGAATTCACCATCGGCATCTGCATCCTGGGCGGCCTGCGCATCCGCATCATCGCCTGGGTGACGCTCGTCATGACCGCCTTTTTCACGCTGCTGACGCTCTACCTGATGCTCTTCAATCCCATCAGCGACTGCGGCTGCTTCGGCGAAGCCATCCACCTGACCAATACCCAGACCTTCCTGAAGAACGTGGTGCTGCTGGCCCTGGCCATCATCATTTTCCTGGGGCGCAAGCGGGCGACCCGCGTGGCGCCGGCCTGGCTCGAATGGACCTTCGTGGGCATTTTCGCCGTTCTGGCGCTGGCCGTGTCGGTCCGCGCGCTGGCCACCATCCCGCAGGTCGATTTCACGGCCTACCGCGTGGGCAACAGCCTCGACGAACTCGCGCAGGAAAACCAGGCGCGCTACGAGACCACCTTCCTGTACACCAAGGACGGCCATACCGAAGAATTCACGCTCGACCAGCTGCCCGACGACAGCTGGACCTACCTCGACAGCAAGACCGTGCAGGTAGGCGGCTCCACGAAGATGGCCCAGGTCGATTTTACCCTGGACCAGCTGGAAGGGCCGCTGCTGGCCGTGACGGTCTATTCGCCCGAATCGCTCGATGCCGACCAGATGGCGCGCATCGACCAGTTCCGCAAGTCGGCGCTCCTGCAGGGCCACGACATCGTGCTCTACGGGCCGTCCGGCGATTACGTGACAGCCGACCGCAAGTCGCTCATGACGCTCAACCGGAGCAACGGCGGCGCCGTGTATTTCAACGACGGCACCATCGTGGCGAAGTGGTCCAACCTGGAGCTGCCGGAAGTCGACCTGGCCGAGGTGCTCGACGAGGATCCCGACGTGCTGATCCTCCGGCACCGCATCCGCGAACAACTTTATGTCAGCATCCTCATTGCCGGTGCGCTGGTGCTGATGGCTTTCATGCGCATCATCTGCAAATCGTTCATCATCGTCAAGTAATCTATGGATATAGCGGTTGTCATACTCAACTGGAATGGCCTGGGCATGTTGCAGGCCTACCTGCCGACCCTGATCGAGCGGACCACCTGTCCGGGCGCCTTCATCGTGGTGGCGGACAATGGTTCGACCGACGGTTCCGTGGCGTGGCTGCAGGCGGAGCATCCGGAGATCCGGACCCTCTGCTTCGACCGGAACTATGGCTTCACGGGCGGCTACAACCGGGCGCTGCGCGAAATCGACGCCGACTACTACGTGCTGCTCAATTCCGACATTGAGGTCGGGGAGAAGTGGCTCGAGCCGCTGGCCGCTTTCATGGAGGAGCATCCCGAGGTGGGCATCTGCCAGCCGAAGGTGCTGTCGATGGCCGAGCGCGACCGTTTTGAGTATGCCGGCGCGGCGGGCGGCTTCATCGACCACCTGGGCTATCCGTTCTGCCGCGGGCGCATCCTCTCGAACCTGGAGAAGGACAGCGGGCAATACGACGAGCCCGTGGAGTGCTTCTGGGCGACCGGTGCCTGCATGATGGTGCGGAGCGCGATCTACCACCACCTCGGGGGCCTGGACGAGCTGTTCTTCGCCCACATGGAGGAGATCGATTTCTGCTGGCGGGCCAAGCTGCTGGGCTACCAGGTGTGGTGCATGCCCGCGTCGACGGTCTGGCACGTGGGGGGCGGCACGCTGCCCAACAATTCCCCGCGGAAACTCTACTTCAACTACCGCAACAACCTGCTGATGCTCTATAAGAACCTGCCGGACAGCGTCCGGGCGCGGCGCATCTTCGTCCGCAGGGTGCTCGACGGCCTCTCGGCCTGCGTCTATCTGCTGACGGGCAAGTGGTCGTTCTTCACGGCGGTCTGGAAGGCGCACCGCGATTACCGCCGGCTGCGCCGCGAGGAAGATCCGTCTCCTTTCGAGGAAGAACGCAACAACATCGGCGTCTACTACCGCAGCATCATCCTCCGCTTCTTCCTTTCCCGCAAGAAGCTTCGCTGGTCCGACATCGAGCGGGACCTGTAAAAATAATACCGGCCGGTTCTCTTTCGAGACCGGCCGGTATCGCGTTTTAGGTTAAAATGAGGTTTAGGCCTCTTCAGGGACAACGTTGAACTTAACGGTGGCCTTGATGTCTTTGTAGCATTTCACCACGGCTTCGTATTCGCCGACCTGTTTGACCAGGGCGTCGCCCACGAGGGTGATGTTCTTGCGGTCCACGTCGAAACCGGCGGCCACGAGGGCGTCGGCGACCTGGATATTGTTGACCGAACCGAACACCTTGCCGGTTTCGCTCACCTTGGCGGGGACCTTCACGGTCACCTCGGCGAGCTGGGCGGCGAGTTTCTCGGCAGCGTCACGGAGCGCCTGCTCCTTGTGAGCGCGCTGACGCATGTTCTCGGCATGAATCTTCTTGGCGGTCGGGGTAGCCATGATGGCCAGGCCCTGGGGGATCAGCCAGTTTGCGCCGTAACCATTCTTCACGGTCACGATGTCGTCCTTGTTACCAAGGTTCTGAATGTCTTGTTTGAGAATGACTTCCATGGTGTTTCCTCCTTATTTCATCAGGTCGGTTACATACGGGAGAAGCGCCAGGTGGCGTGCTCTCTTGACGGCTTGCGAGACTTTCTTCTGGAACTTCAGGGAAGTACCGGTGATACGGCGGGGAAGGATCTTGCCCTGCTCGTTGAGGAACTTCTTCAGGAATTCAGCATCCTTGTAGTCGACATATTTGATGCCTGCTTTCTTGAAGCGGCAGTATTTCTTCTTCTTGACCTCGACATTGACGGGGTTCAGATAGCGGATGTCGTCGTTCTGTGCCATAGTCGTATGCTTATTCGGCAGCGGGAGCTTCGGCGGGAGCCTCGGCCGGCTGGGTTGCGCCACTCAGTTTGGCACGACGGCGCTCGGCGTAAGCGATCGCGTGCTTGTCCATCGACACAGTCTGGAAGCGGAGGATCCGCTCGTCGCGTTTGAACTGGGTCTCAAATTTTGCAATGAACTCCGGTTCTGCCTGGAACTCGATCAGGTGATAGAAGCCGGTAGTTTTCTTCTGGATCGGGTAGGCGAGTTTCTTCAGGCCCCAATCCTCCTGACACACGATCTTACCGCCGTTGTCGGTGATAATGCCGGTGTACTTGGCAACCGCTTCCTTCATCTGGACATCAGACAAAACGGGAGTTGCAATGAAAACGGTTTCGTACTGTTTTAACATTTCAGTGGATTAAAAGTATTAATAAAGCCCTTCGGGATTTTCCCAAAGGGCTGCAAAGATAGATATAATTTTCTAATTGACAAATTATTTCTTCGGAGCGTCTTCGATGACGGCCTGGATGAAGGTCCACCATTTGGCGACGGAGGGCACGAAGCAACGCTCGTCCGGGGAGTGGGGCGATTTGAGCGTCGGGCCGCAGGAGATCATGTCCCAGGTAGGATAGGCGCCTGCCAGGATACCGCACTCGAGGCCGGCATGGATGGCCATCACGGCGGGTTCCTTGCCGAAGAGCTTCTTGTACTGCTCTTTCATGGTCTTCAGGATGGGCGACTTCATGTTGGGCACCCAGCCGGAGTAGCCGCCGTCGAAGAAGACCTTCGCGCCGGCGAGCTCGAAGCAGCAGCGGATCGATTCGGCGAGGTCCAGCTTGAGCGAATCGGTCGAGCCGCGCATCAGGGTCTTGATCTCGATGGTGTCCTTTTCGGTCTTGACGATGGCCAGGTTGTTGGAGGTCTCGACGAGATCCTTGACCTCGAGGCTCATGCGGTCGACATTGTTGGGGCAGGCATAGATCGCACGGAGAAGCTTGAGCCCGGTCGTGCCCGCCATGACGGTCTTGGCTTTGGCGGGAGCGTAGGTCAGCGAGACGTTGGGGTCGATGGCTGCGAGTTCCGACTTGAGGGTGGCGAGGGTGGCGTCGATAATCTTGCCGGCCGCGTTCTCCTTGTCGGCGGGGAGGGCGATGACGGCTTCCGCTTCACGCGGGATGGCGTTGCGCATGTTGCCGCCGTCGAAGCTGACGAGCTTGCCGCGCAAGTGGCGTACCATCGGCATCAGGACGCGGGCCAGGATCTTGTTGGCGTTGCCGCGGCCTTCGTTGATCTCCATGCCGGAGTGGCCGCCGCGCAGGCCGGTTACGCCGATGGCGAAGGCTGCGTAGCCTTTGGGCATCGGAGCGGTCTTGTACTTGAAGGTGACGTTGGCGTCGAGGCCGCCGGCGCAGCCCACGTAGAGTTCGCCTTCCGTCTCGGAGTCGAGGTTGAGCAGGATCTCTCCCTTGAGGACGCCCGGCTTGAGGGCCTTGGCGCCGACCATGCGGGTTTCTTCGTCGACGGTGAAGAGGGCCTCGATGGGGCCGTGCTTGAGGGTCTTGGACTCGAGGACCGACATGGCTGCCGCCACGCCGAGGCCGTCGTCCGCACCGAGGGTGGTGCCGCAGGCATACACCCAGTCGCCGTCGCTCTCATGGACGATGCGGGTTTCGATCGGATCCTTGACGAAGTCGTGCTTCTTGTCGTTGTTCTTCTGCGGAACCATGTCCATGTGGGCCTGGAGGATGATGCCTTTGCGGTCTTCCATGCCCTTGGTGGCCGGTTTGCGGATGATCACGTTGCCGCATTCGTCCTGGAACGATTCAAGGCCGAGGTCCTTGCCGAACTGGACAAGGAACTTGGCGACTTTCTGGGTATGGCCGGACGGACGGGGAATCTGGGTGAGCGCGTAGAAATTGTTCCACACGTTCTTGGGTTCTAATTTACGGATAGGCATAATGCAGTGTTATAGAAATATCGATGGATTATCGGACGAGCAGGGAGTTGAGGGGCAGGGTGCTTTCTTCGCCCAGCTGGTACACGGGAACCCGGCTCTCCAGCAGGGTGCGGCCGTCGTAGCTGACCCGGCAGCGGGTGATGACGGGGATGCGGTAGTGGACGAGGACGTCCTTGCTGCGGTCGGAGGCGGCTTCAGGGGTGGCGAGGGGCTCGGCCACGAATTCGAGCGTCACGGGCTTCCCTTCCGTGGCGGAGGCGGGCTGCAGGCCCTGGGCGCCCACGCGCAGGGCGGTGTAGCGCTGGTCCTTCGTCTCGGCGGAGGGCGTGACGTCGAAGCGCTTGACTTCGACGGATTCCTCGGTAATGCCGTAGAAGAGGGTGAGGTAGCGCTCTTCGAGGCGGGTGAGCTCGTCGATGGCGGCCTGCAGGGCTTCGCCGCTGAAGGTGGCGTCGGTGTCGCCCGTGGCGATCTGCTGGCGCTTCTCGCGCAGGCTGAAGATCGTGGCGGCGGCGTCGGCGGCCTTGCGGTCGGGCGATTTCTCCACCACGTTGTCCTGGGTCACGGGCACGCGCTCATAGCCTTCGTCCTTGCGGACGGCTTTGTAGAGGGTGGTGGTCTCATGCCCGAGGTTGCCCAGGGGGTCGACGCCCTCGAAGCGCTCGCCCCCGGCCTGGCTGGTGAAACGCCAGTCGGCGGGCTTGCCGGTATAGTTGTCGGCCATCACCACCAGGCCCTGTGCGCAAAGCTGCAGGAAACTCACGCTCGCGCGCTCGGGAATGGAGATGGTGTAGCGGACCGCAGGGTCGGCTTCCACGTAAGGGGTCAGGGTAAGGCTTTGCAGGGTATAGCGGGTCTCGTTCTGGGTGCGGGCGGCCACGCCGAGGTATTTCTGGGCAAAGGCGGCATAGGGTCCTGCGGTGAAGGCTTCGCGCCGCGCTTCGACCGTCAGGCAGACCGTCGTGCGGGGCAGGCTGTATACCACGGCGCCGGCCTGTGCCCGGGCTTCGGGCAGCAACAGCAGCAGAAGGGACCATGCCAGAAGGATTCTTTTCATATTTCGCATGGATTATCCGGTAAAATTAACCAAAAATTTGTATTTTTACAACTATGAAAAAACATCTGATTCTCCTCGTCTTGCTGGCAGGCATTCCGTTCCTGCTACAGGCCGGTGTCCTCCGCACAAAGCATGCCGACCTGGTCAATCCGTTCATCGGAACTGATTTCCACGGCCATACCTTCCCTGGCGCCGCGTATCCTTTCGGCATGATCCAGCTCAGCCCGGACACGCGCGAGCACAACTGGGACGGCTGCTCCGGCTACCACTACAGCGACACGACCATCAACGGTTTCAGCCACACCCACCTGAGCGGCACGGGCTGTGCCGACCTCTGCGACATCCGGGTGATGCCGGTGACCGGCTTTACGGAGCCCGGGCCGGAAGAGAGCTACCGTTCGGCCTTCTCGCACGACCGGGAGACGGCGTCGGCCGGCTACTACAGCGTCCATCTGGACCGCTGGAACGTGGATGCCGAGCTGACGGTCGGCCGCCGCATCGGCGTGCACCGCTATACCTTCCCGGAAGGCAGCGTGCCGCAGCTGATGCTCGACCTCGTGCCGCGCGACAAGCTGCTGGGCACGAAGATCACGCAGGTGGGCGACTATGCCATCCAGGGCTTCCGCCGCTCGGAATGGTGGGCCGACGACCAGATCGTCTATTTCTATATGGAATTCTCCCGCCCGATCTCGGACATGGTGATCGAGCAGGGGACCGGGGAGAACCAGGACGGAATCCGCGCCCTGCTCTCTTTCGCGGAGCGCTCGGGCGGCTCGCGCTCCCGTGAACTCATCGTGCGGGTGGGCATCTCCTCGGTGTCCGAAACCAATGCCCGCGCCAACCTCGAATCGGAGAACATCTGGCTGAAGAAAGGCATCTTCTCCTTCGACCTGCTCCGCGAGTCCACCCGCCACGCCTGGGAGAAGTTCCTCTCCAAGATCGACGTGGAAGGGGACCGGGAAACCATGCAGATCTTCTATACGGCCCTCTATCATACCGCCATCGCGCCGAGCCTCTATTCCGACGCCAACGGGGAATACCGCGGCATGGACCGCAAGGTCCACAAGACCGACGGCTGGGACCGCTACCATATCTTCTCGCTCTGGGATACCTACCGCACCCTCCATCCGCTCTTCAACATCATCGAGCGGGAGCGGACCGTCGATTTCATCAAGTCGATGCTCTCTATCTATGAGGAGCAGGGCAAGCTGCCCCGCTGGGAGCTCAGCGCCAACGAGACGGACTGCATGATCGGCTACAGCGCCGCGCCGATGATCGCCGACGCCGTGGTCAAGGGCATCCGGGGTTTCGACCTGAACAAGGCGCTGGAAGCGCTGGTGGCTACGGCCAACTACCCGGAATACGGCATCGACGTCTATCGTGACAACGGTCTCGTGCTCGGCGACAAGGTGCACGAAGACGTGTCCCGGACCCTGGAATACGCCGTCGACGACTGGTGCATCGCCCAGGTGGCCCGCATCGCCGGCGACCGCCACGTCGAATCGCAGTTCCTGACCCGTTCGCAGTACTGGCGCAACGTCTACGATCCGTCCACCGGCTTCATGAGGCCCCGCGTCAACGGCATGTGGCTCGATCCCTTCGATCCCACCGAGGTCAACAACCACTACACCGAAGCCAACTCCTGGCAGTATTCCTTCCATGTGCAGCACGACGTCAGCGGACTCGTGGCGGTCAGCGGCGGCGACGACTCCATGGAGCAGTGGCTCGACGAGCTCTTCACGACCTCCAGCCAGACCGCCGGCCGCGACCAGGCCGACATGACCGGCATGATCGGGCAGTACGTCCAGGGCAACGAGCCGAGCCATCACATCGCCTATCTCTACGACTATATCGGCGTTCCCTGGAAAACCCAGCGGATGGTCCGCCGCATCATGGACGAACTCTTCACCGCACAGCCCGACGGCCTCTGCGGCAACGAGGACTGCGGCCAGATGTCGGCCTGGTACGTGATGAGCGCGCTGGGCTTCTTCCCCGTTACGCCGGGCAGCGACCAGTTCGCCCTCGGCTCGCCGGTCTTCCGCAACGCCGTGATCCACCTGGAGAACGGCAAGGACTTCACGGTCCGCGCGCCGCGCACCAGCGCCACGCACCGCTACGTCAACCACATCATGCGCGACGGCAAGCCCTACACCAAAGCCTATATCCGTTTCGCCGACATCGAAGAGGGCCATACCTTCATCTTCGGCATGGACGAGACGCCCAATGTGAATTTCGGCACCCAGCCTTCGCAGCGGCCCGTCTCGGCCGTGGAGCAGACCATCGTGGTCAACCCCTGGTTCAAGGTGCCTTCCGCCACCTTCAACGCCTTCACCAAGGTGGAGATCGAAGCGGCTGACAAGGATTACCGCATCTGGTACCAGATGGTGCCGGAGGGCAGTCCGGCCGGCGGGGACTTCGAGCGTTACGAGCGCCCCTTCACGGTCAGCCGCAGCTGCACCATCTACGCCTACTGCACCGATGTGCAGGGCAACCGCAGCTTCACCATGCAGACCACGCTGCGCCGGGTGGACAACAGCTACAAGGTGCAGTTGACCCATCCCAGCGAGCAGATGTATACGGGCGGCGGCGACAATGCCATCGTCGACGGCATCCGCGGCCAGAAAAACTTCCGGCTCGGCGGCTGGCAGGGCTTCCAGGACAGCGATTTCGAAGCGGTCATCGACCTGGGACAGGTGAAGCACCTGGCGGGTCTCAGCGCGGGTTTCCTGCAGGATACCGGCGCCTGGATCGTGCTGCCCGTGTGGGTGGAATACGCCACCTCGCTCGACGGCAGGGAGTACCAGCAGCAGGGGCACCTGACGCATGAGGTCGCTCCGGACGACTACACCGTGCAGATCCATGAGTTCAGCCTGCCGCTCGACACGGACGCCCGCTACGTCAAGGTCCTGGCCCGCAATTATGGCATCCTGCCCGACTGGCACGACGGTGCCGGAGGACGCGCCCATATTTTCGTGGATGAGGTTTCGATCCTGTAGTTTATGAAAAAATACGTTCTCCTGCTGGCGGTCCTTCCCGCGCTGCTGTCCTGCAGCAGCGGTCCGAAGACCGAGGCCGATCGCTACGTCGATTTCCTGTATGCCAACATGCCCTGGCCCGACCTGGCGGCCCAGCCGCTGGCGTACTGGCAGGCGAATGTCGACAAGACGCTCGAGGTCCGCGACCGTATGGGCTGGGACATTCCCGAACGGGAGTTCCGGCACTTCGTGCTGCCGCTGCGCGTGAACAACGAGCCGCTCGACGATTTCCGAACGCTGTACGCCGACACGCTCTGTGCCCGTGTGCAGGGGCTGTCGATTGCCGAGGCGGCGCTGGAAATCAACCACTGGTGCCATGAAATGGCTACCTACCAGCCCTCCGACGGGCGCACCTCTTCGCCCCTGCAGACCATTCAGCGGGGCGTCGGACGCTGCGGCGAGGAGTCCGTGCTGGCCGTGGCGGCGCTGCGGGCCGTGGGTATTCCCGCCCGGCAGGTCTATACGCCGCGCTGGGCCCATACCGACGACAACCACGCCTGGGTGGAGGTTTATGTCGACGGCAAGTGGCAGTTCATGGGTGCCTGCGAGCCGGAGCCCCGGCTCAACATGGCCTGGTTCACCGGGCCGGTTTCGCGCGCGCTGATCCTGCATACGAAGGTGTTCGGCGATTACCACGGCGACGAGGACGTCATCCAGCGCACGCCGTGCTATACGGAGATCAACGTCATCCGCGGTTACGTGCCGGCGCGGCGCAGCGTCGTGACCGTCGTGGACGAAGCGGGCAAACCGGTGGCCGGCGCCAACGTCGAGTTCAAGATCTATAACTACGGAGAATACTATACGGTAGCCCGCTATGCGACCGACCGCCAGGGCCGGGCCGCGCTCGACATGGGCTGCGGCGACATGGTGGCCTGGGCGGCGAAAGACGGCCGTTTCGGCCTGGCCGTGATCGACGGAGAGGCGGTGACGGTGGCGCTGGACCACGCGATGGGCGAGCGGTTCGCGCTCGACCTGGACATCGTACCGCCGGCGGAAGATCCGCTGCCGTCTGGCGCGACGGAGGGAGAGGTGGCTCGCAACGCAGAGCGGCTGAAGGCCGAAGATGCGCTGCGCGAAGCCCGTCCCAAGGGCAATGCGGCCGTCATCGACGCCTTCCTGGCGGCGCACGACGACGCGAATGCGCGAGCGTTGCTCGCTTCGCTGAGCGCGAAGGACCGGGGCGACGTGACCCGCGACGTGCTGGAAGACGCCTATGCGCACATCGATGGGGCTTTTGTGCCGCTTCGCGACTGTCCGCGTGTGGAGCTGGAGCCGCTGAAACCGTATTTTGCCGAACTGGCCGCCCTGGGCCTGAAGACCCGGCCGGAGATCGTGAAATGGATCAGCGCCCACATCGCACTGGAGAACGAGCGCAATCCCCAGGGTCTCCGCATGGCGCCCATCGACGTGCTCCACAGTGGCAAGGCGGACCGCCAGAACCGCGACATCTTCTATGTGGCCTTGTGCCGGGCCAGCGGCCTGGAAGAGGAGCTGGACCCGCTGACGGGCTATGCCGCGATGGATCACGAAGAGCAGCCGGCCGTCGGCAAGGGCACGCTGGAGTTGGTCTACGACGGACCGGATGCGCCGGAATACTATTACCAGTTCACCTTGACACAGCTTTTCCCGTCAACGGGAACGACTCGTCTGTGCACGGTCGGGGAGGATTCGGACCACAATCCCTGGAACAGCATCTTCCCGCTTGAAATCGAAGCGGGTTGCTACATGCTCACGTCAGGCACGCGCCTGGCCGACGGCAGCGTGCTGTCGCACAACGAGTTTTTCACCATCCAGGAAGGAGAAACCACGCAGGTGCCGTTGGTGATGCGTCGGGCCGAAGATCAGCTTTCGGTGCTGGGCACGATGGATGCCGACCGTTTCCTGCCGCAGACCGGCCGGGGCTATTATCTGCTGGCTGTGCTGGGGGAACGTGACGAGCCGTCGGTCCATGCCCGGCGCCAGCTCGAAGCACTGGCGCCCGTGCTGGCGGAGTGGGGAAGGCCTGTGCTGGTCGAGAAAGACGAAGACGGTTCCATCCGGGAGATGTTGTGCGCCGGTGTCAAGAGCGAATCGCGCCAGCTGCCGGTCGTGACCATCTGCGACAGTTTCGGCCACATCGTTTATTTCTCGCAAGGTTACAACACCTCGCTCGCCGAAGACCTCAAACGCGTCATCGCCCAGCTATGAGTTTCAGCCTCGTTCCCGGCTTTGCCCAGCGCTATCCCAAGGATGAGGGCGACTGGCTTTCCGGGCCTGACGGTCCGGTCATCGAAAGTTGCTGCACGACGCTCGAAGAGGCCCGTTCGGCCGAGGCCCGCGGAGCCGACCGCATCGAGCTCTGCACCGACCTTTCGGTCGGCGGCGTGACGCCGTCCCGCGACCTGATTCACGACGTCGTCCAGGCCTTGACGATCCCCGTCAATGTCCTTATCCGCCCGAGAACATCGTTGGATTTTGTGTATTTGGAAGACGAGATCCAGCAGATGATTGCGGACATCGAATACAGCCGCTCGGCCGGCGCGGCCGGCATCGTCGTCGGGGCATTGACGCCTGATGGCGCTATCGACCTCGCCGCCATGCGGCAGCTCGTCGCCGCCTCGCAGCCGCTTCCCGTGACCTTCCACCGCGCCTACGATGTATGCACGGAAGATTCCTTCGATGCACTGGAAAAGATCATTGAGTTGGGTTGCGCCCGCTTGTTGACCTCCGGTCGCGCCGCCACGGCCTGGGAAGGCCGCGGCCTCCTCTCCCAGCTGGTCCGCCGCGCCGGCGACCGCATCATTGTCATGCCCGGCCGCGGCGTCACCCCCGCCAACCTCTCCGACCTCTCCGCCTTCACCCGCGCCCCCGAATTCCACGGCACGCAGTTGCCGTAGTTTCTATTACGAGAAGTGTACGGCAAGCAATTCGCTGCCCAGGCGGTGAAGTGCATCTTCGATTTTCCGGACCTGCGCCGTGCGGGGTACGGAAGTCCCGTTGGCGTAATGCCACAGCTGCTTTTGGTTGATGCCCGTTAGACGTTCCAGTCCTGCCTTGGTAAAGATCTTCCTGTACAGGTTGAGCAGGCTTTTTACGTCCATAGTGTACGCTATCTGGTATTCTCCCTGCAGGACTTCAGGGATTTCGCACCCCAACTCCTGGCAGCTCTCCACAAAGACATCCACCGCTTCCTTCAGATGCGACTCGATTTCCTCGATGGTTGCCCCCGTAGCCACCACGCCATCCAGGCCTTCGATGTAGGCCGAATAGTTGCCTTCCAGACTCTCAATGGTTGCGTGCAGTGTATTCATAATAAGATTTCCTATTTACTAAGTATTACTTAAGCCCAGCCTCACGCAGAATGGATTGTAAAGTTCCCTCTGCCAGGTCATCGTTATTATTTCCGGGAATGATGATGGGCCGCCTGGCCCCTTCCTTGAAATACTTGTGATGGTCTCCTTTCGTTCCCATATATGTCCATCCGTTCGCCTCTAACAGCTCAATGACCTGTTTCACTTTCATCGTCATACGCCCCGTCCTCCCTTTCTTGGTGCAAAAATAACTAAAATTCTATTCTTTCCAAATAATAGTAGTAAAATAGTTACTAGTTTCCCGCTCAGTGTGGAATCTTTCCAACAAATATATACCCGACCGACTCTCAAAAACAAGCCCGTAAGCGATGTTAAACGTTTATAATCGTTTATACTCGTTTTTTTAACTTGATGCTGTTGCCTCGGAAAAAATCGTCTTTTCGAGGCTGCTTTTTTCGCCAACGTGGCGTCGGGGTGACCCCTGTGGGAAGGGGGCCTGGGGGCGATTTTGAGGGGTAGAGCCGACGCGAGGGGCCGATTTCGGCCCCTCGCGTCGAGGAAAGTCCCGCAGAGGGCGTTCAGAGCGATGTCGGCCGACGCGGGTTTGGCCGCAGCAAGCCGCAGCAAGCCGCAGCCCCCCCCGCCGGCTACTCCAGCGGCGACAGGACGAAGGTGACGGAGCCGGAGGTGGAGGAGTTCTGGATGCGGCCGGAGATGGTCAGGAGGCATTTGCCGTCCATGTATTCGATGACGGCTTCGTCCGATTCGAAGGTGAAGCCTTTCGGACGCTGCTCCCAGGAATAGTGCATGACGTTGCCGTGGAGCGAAAATTCGCTCATGTCGGCCCAGCCGTCGCTGTAGGCGAAGATCATCTTCTCGGTGCCGGTCAGCGAGAGCGACGAGATGTTGCGGTCGGGGACCTCGCTGGGGACCTTGTGGCTGTTGGCGCGCAGGAAGTCGGCGATTTCGCGGAAATTGCAGCCCGTGAAATCAGCGCCGACGGTGGTCCAGCCCTTGACCGTAAGCCGTGTCTTGTCTACCTTCCAGGCGCGGTAGACCTTGTTCGTGGAAGTCGGCTTCTGGAACGTGGCCTGCACCTGCTCGGCGGCGCCGCCGTTCGGCTGGAGGACCAGCGAGACCGCGCCGGACCGGCTGTTGTCGAAGAAGATGGACCCGTAGCCGTTGAGCTTGTACTCGTTGCCGGAAGCGCTGAACTTTCCATTGCTATAGTTGACGGTCCCTTTCTCATCGGCGACCTTGCCCAGGAAATAGAGGCCGCTCTCGGTCAGTTCGATGCTGACGATGCTGCCGACGGGGGCGGGGTCCGTGGCGGCCTTGGTGCCCGGTGTCCCGATCGAAAGGTTGCCGGCAAAGGAGACGTAGGCCGGCTCAGGCAGGACGGGATCGTCGTTGTCCGGTATGATGTCGCAGGCGAACAGCAGCGGCAGCAGGGCTGCCAGGACGGAGAATCTAAGAAAAGTCTTCATCGTGTCAGAACAGTTTTACGTACAAGTGGGCGGAGAGCGTCGGCCAGACGACCAGCCACCCGAGATATTGTTCGGCGTATCCGCTGTAACCCGGAATCAGGTTTTCCAGCACATCGTCGGAAAGCGGAACCGTCTTCTTCCGGCCCGTCACGGTTTCACCCTGGGCCTGGAAGAAAGGCTTGCCCTGGTATTGCGCGCCGAGGTCCACGGAGAAGAAGACCCGGCTGTTTTTCTTGAGGGCGCGACCATAGCCGACGCCTGCATAGGGTTTGACGGCGAAAGAGCCGGATCCCAGCCCTTTGCCGCAGAGCGACGCTTCGAGGACGCCGCCCGTGGCCTTGACCAGATAGCCGTCCACATAGAGGCCGGCCGTGTTGTAGTCGGACGGCAGGCCTTTGAGCGTGCCGCGTACGAGGGTGGGCGAGCCCAGATGGGCGCCGACCGTCAGGTGGAAATCGCCCGAGCCGGGAAAGAAGTCGAAGAGGAGACGTCCTTCGTTGATGCCGAGTTTCACGGTCATCGGCACCGCGACGGTCGCACCGGAGGGATTGCCCGGATGCTCGGGTACGGAGATGTTCGGGACGTTCACGCCCAGCAGCCCGGTGGAGAAGCCGTAGCCGGTCCGCAGTTGCACATGGCCGCCCAGCGCCGCGGCCAGTTCGACGCTGATACCGTCCGTGCCGGCACCGGCGCCCAGTGCCAGTTTCTGCGCCCGGGCGGGCAGTACGCAGGCCAGGGCGAGCAGCAGGAAGAGGAGCAGCCGTTTAGTTCTCATAGGTCTCGACAAATTGGATCAGGCGGTGGAACAGCCGGTCGAAGTTGACGTCGCTGGTGTGCGCGAAAGTGTCGCGCGGCGTGTGGTAGTGTTCCAGCATGGACCCGGACACTTCGAAGTAGATGCAGGGTACCTGCTTCTGCGCGAAGGCATAATGGTCGCTGTTGTCGGAGAGCGGCTGCAGGGCGATGTCGAAGGGCGGGAACTGCCCGTCCTCGTTGAGGGCGCGGAACTGCGCCAGGCCGGCCGCGCCGGTTTCGGAAATCTCCGTGGAAAGACGGTCGCCGTCGTCGGCGATCATGTCGAGGTTGACCAGGTACCGGACGCCCTCGAGCGGCTTGCGCGGGTTCTCGCAGTAGAAGAAAGCGCCCAGCAGGTTCTCCTCTTCGGCGTCGAACAGGATGAACTGCACGCCGTGGCGCGGGCGGTGCTTGCTGAAATACTTGGCGAGGGTCACCAGCATCGCGGCGCCGGAGGCGTTGTCGTTGGCACCCGGGAAGAGGAATTCGTCGCCCATGAAGCCGAGGTGGTCGTAGTGGGCGATGAAAGTGTAGTAGGTGTCGCTTTTGGCGTCCGTGCCGGGCAGCCAGGCCACGATGTTGTGCGCATCGCGGACCGGCAGCATCTCGGCGTCGAGGTGCAACTCGATCTCCCGCGCGTCGGTCGGGAACGATTCGTTCACGAAGAGCACGGGGCAGGGAGTCTGGTACCAGGAGCGGGCCTTGAAATAGGGGAACTGCGCTTCCTTCCGGAGGAGAATGCCGCCCACCTGGTCGAGTTGCGTCAGCCAGGGCTGGTACTTGTCGAAGGGATCGGGTTGGAGGGCCTCCAGGTAGCGGTTCCAGTCGATGAGCACGAACTGGTCGCGGTAAAGGCCGCTGTTGAGGTGCTCGATGAAGCCTTCGGGCCGGTAGGCCTCTTCATCGAGGATGCTCACCTTGAAAAAGCCGTGGCACGCGGGCGAAAACTCCTTGACCGTATAGTCGAAGGTGGGGGCGTAGTCCACGCCGTCCACCGAGAGCGACATGGCCCCGTGCATCACGTTCATCGGGAACTGGAAGTGCTGGAGCCAGGGAAGATATTTCTCCCTGTCTTCCAGCACGTTCCAACGTCCCGCATCAGAGGGTTCCACCACGCTTTTGAGGTAGGGCCGCGCCACCGTCTCCTCGGGGCCGGCCGCCTCGCAGGGCACGACGCCCTCGATGGCGGACAGTTGGTCGATGAGGTAGCGGGCCGCCAGGATGTCGCCGTCACCGCGGACGCTGCGACCCTGATACCGCTCCTGCGAAAGCTCTTCGACCACACCGTCGTACAAAGCCTTGTAGTCGGGGGTGCAGCCGAAAAGGGTGAGGGCGGCGGCCAAAAGCATGGCGATTCGTTTCATGGGATAGGATTACTGGTTGATGATGTCGCGGACGGTTTCCATCATCTTTTCGCCGCGGAGTTCCTCGCCGCGTTTGTAGATGGTGCCGTCGGGGGCGAAGAGGATCATGGTCGGGATGCCGGTGATGCCGTAGACATCGGTCGGGGTCTTGTCGTCGCCCACGAAGATCTGCGGCCAGGTCATCTCTTTCTCTTTCATGCGCTCGGCGCTCTTGGTGTTGTCACCGTTGGTCTCCCACACGGCGACGCCCAGCACGGTGAACATGTCGCCGGCGAGGGTCTCGTGGGTGCGCTTGATGTTCGGGATTTCGCGCATGCACGGGCCGCACCAGGATGCCCAGAAGTCAGCGAGGACCCAGCGGCCCTGACCGACGATGTCGGAGAGCTTGATGTCGGCGCCTTCCGGGGTCTTGCCGGAGAAGTCGACAAACTTGGTGCCTTCGGCCGTGGCCTGTTCAGCGACCTTGCAGCTGCGGATGCGGGCGATGGATTCGTCTTCCGAGACGAATTTGCCGCATTTGGCCAGGATGCCGTCGAGTTCCTCGAGCGGGAGGTCGTAGATGATGTTCTGGAGGGCGTAGCGGGCGATGTAGTTGTCTTTGTTCTCGTCGATGGCGGCCAGGCAGATGTCCTTGACCTTGCCCATGGTCTCCTCGTAGAGGGCTTCCGCGGCGGCTTCGTCATTGTCGTCCAGGGCAGCGGCTTTCTCGCGGTATTCGCGGGTGACATCGTTGATCTGGCTGTTGAGGTCGTTCATGGCCTGGTTGATCTTGCTGCCTTCCAGCTGGCACTTGGGACCGGTCGGGCCGAAGGTGAGCTGGTCCACGCCCTTTTCGGCGATCACGTTGTAGCTCCAGCTGCGGTCGCGCGGGGCACGCTCGCGGAAATTGGCCACGACGGTGTACATTTTCTCCGGGTTGGCCGGGGCCTTGAGCTCGAACTGGCCGTCGACCACGGCGGCGGAGTCGAGGACGGTCTTGCCGTCGCACAGATAGACGAGCTGGTCTTCCGGGAAAGTCTCACCTTCGGCGATGGTGCCTTTGATGGTGATGGTGTTCTGGCCGCAGGCTACGGCGAGCGCCAGAACGACGAGCGAGTAAAAGATTTTTTTCATGACAGGTTATGTTTTAGATATGTCGTCAAATTATGCGAGGCTGCCGCCCACGATGTCGAGCAGTTCGCTCGTAATGGCTTGCTGGCGGCGCTTGTTGTATTCGAGGGTGAGCTGGTCGAGGAGCTCGTCGGCATTGTCGCTGGCCAACTGCATGGCCACGGTGCGGGCGGCCTGCTCGGCTGCGAAGCTGTCCATCAGGACCGTATAGACCTTGAGCAGCAGCACTTTGGGAAGCAGGGCTTCCAGCACTTCCTTCCGGTCCGGCTCCACGATCAGGTCGTCGTCGCCCTGGTTCTCGGCGGCGGCAGGCAGTTCCAGCGGCAGGTATACCTCCCGCACCGGCGGTTGCGCCGCGTTGGACTTGTAGTGGTTGTAGAGCAGCATGATGCGGCCCACCTCGCCTTTTTCGAAGCTTTCGGTGAGCTCGCGCGCCAGTTCGGCGGCCGGCTCGTAGGCCGGCTTGTCGAGCAGGGACGAGGCGTCGCGGCGGATGCTGAAGCCGGTCTTGCGCGCGGCTTCGGCCACCTTGCGCCCCACGGGATACAGGTCGATCTGTTCGCGCTGCAGGCCGGCATTCTCCAGGGCTTCCAGTTCGCCGAGGAGCGATTTGACGGCCGTGGCGTTGAATCCGCCGCAGAGCGAGCTGTTCGAGGAGAAGGCGACCACGGCCACGCGCTGGCTGCCGTTGTCCTGCAGCAGCGGGGTGTCCAGCGCCGCACGGACGTTGCGGTCAGCCAGGAGGTTCTGCAGGATGCCGTGCAGTTTCTCCTGATAGGGCAGCATGCCGGCGATGGCCTGCTGGGCCCGGTGGAGCTTGGCCGCCGCGACCATCTTCATGGCTGAAGTGATCTGCAGGGTGCTCCTGACCGAAGCGATCCGTGTCTTTGTCTCCTTGAGCGATGCCATGGCTTCCTGTTACTGGTTGAGGGAGGCGACGATCTGGGCCGCCTCGCGTTCGATGGTGTCGGTGATGACCTTGTCGATCTTGCCCTTGGCCAGCGGATCGAGCACGTCGGCGCGATGGTCGCTGCGCATCCGCTCCAGGAAGCGCTTTTGGAATTCAGGCACTTTCGACAGCGGGATGTCTTTCATCAGGGCGTTGGTGCCGCAGTAGAGGATGGCCACCTGCTCGCCCACGGGCATCGGGCTGTACTGCGGCTGGATGAGCAGCACATTGTTCTTGCGGCCCTTGTCGATGGTCAGGCTCGTGACGGTGTCCATGTCGCTCGAGAACTTGCTGAACGACTCGAGCTCGCGGTACTGGGCCTGGTCGATCTTCAGCGTGCCGGCCACTTTCTTCATGCTCTTGACCTGGGCGCTGCCGCCGACGCGCGAAACGGAGATACCCACGTTGATGGCGGGGCGGAAACCCTGGTTGAAGAGGTCGGTCTCAAGGAAGATCTGGCCGTCGGTGATGGAGATCACGTTGGTCGGGATGTAGGCCGACACGTCGCCGGCCTGCGTCTCGATGATGGGGAGGGCGGTGAGGCTGCCGCCGCCGCGGACCTTGCCTTTCAGGCTGGCGGGCAGGTCGTTCATCGTCTCGGCGACTTCCTGCTGGTCGATGATCTTGGCGGCACGCTCGAGCAGGCGGGAGTGCAGGTAGAAGATGTCGCCCGGGTAGGCCTCGCGGCCGGACGGGCGGCGCAGGATCAGCGACACCTCGCGGTAGGCCACGGCTTGCTTGGACAGGTCGTCGTAGACCACCAGGGCATGTCGGCCCGTGTCGCGGAAGTATTCGCCGATGGCGGCGCCGGCGAAGGGCGCGTAGTACTGCAGGGCGGCCGGGTCGGCGGCGTTGGCCGCCACCACGATGGTGTAGTCCATCGCGCCTTTCTCCCGCAGGATGTTGACGATGCTGGCCACGGTCGAGCCTTTCTGGCCGATGGCTACATAGATGCAGTAGACCGGCTTGCCGGCCTCGAAGTTCGCACGCTGGTTGATGATCGTGTCGATGGCGATGGCGGTCTTGCCCGTCTGGCGGTCGCCGATGATCAGCTCGCGCTGGCCGCGGCCGATCGGAATCATGGCGTCGACGGCCTTGAGACCGGTCTGGAGCGGTTCGTTCACCGGCTGGCGGAAGATTACGCCCGGCGCCTTGCGCTCGAGCGGCATCTCCGTGAGTTCGCCTGCGATCTCGCCGCGGCCGTCGATCGGATCTCCGAGCGGATTGACCACGCGGCCCACCATCTTCTCGCCTACGCGGACGGAAGCGATGCGGCCGGTACGGCGGGCGGTCATGCCCTCCTTCACCTTCTCGGTCGAGCCGAGGAGCACGGCGCCGACATTGTCTTCCTCGAGGTTCATGACCACGGCCATCACGCCGCTGTCGAATTCGAGCAGCTCGCCGGCTTCCGCGTTCGTCAGGCCGTAGAGCCGGACCACGCCGTCGTGGACCTGGAGTACCTCGCCCACTTGTTCGTACTTGGCGTCGATGTTGATGTCGTGGAGCTGCTTGAGCAGCACCTCGGAGAGTTCACTTGCTTTCAGATTGTCAACCATTCTTGCGTGTTTTTCTGTTTTTTTCTTCCCATTCCTTGCGGATGGTCTGCAGTTGCGTGGCGATGGAGGCGTCCAGCCGCCGGTCTTCTATCTGGACGATGAAACCGCCGATGAGGTCGGGATTGACCTCGGTCCGGAAATCGACCTGGCTGAATCCCTGCGCCTTCATCAGTTCGGTGAGTTTCCCGACCAGTTCGGGATTCTCGGTGGCCGTCGTGAGCCGGGCGCGCGTGATGCCCTTGGCCTTGCGATAGAGCACCCGGTAGTCGTGCAGGATCGCCGGCAGGTAGTCCACGCGCTTGTTGCGGACCACCAGGGCCAGGAAGCGCTGCATCGGCTCGCAAAGCCGCTCGATGCAGCCGGGCACGTCTTCTTTCGACTGCAGGGCCTTTCTGAGGGCATCCGCATCGTCGAAGACGCGCTTTTCCGCCTTCTGCTCCGTGGCATAGAGCAGCAGGGCGTTGGCGTAGCGGCTGGCGATCAATCCGGCATCCATGGGCGGGGGCTTCAGTTAACGGGGTTGCGGTTGGCGCGGGCCTCTTCGATCATCTTGTCGATGAGGGCGCTCTGTTTTTCAGCGGTGTCGAGATGTCCGCGGACGAGTTTCTCGGCCACTTCGATGGCCAGGCCGGTGACTTCGTCGGCGATCTGGCGGCGGGCGGTGTCCTGCTCGATGCGGATCTCCTCGCGCGCCTGTTCGATCATCGCGCTGGTCTGTGCCTTGGCCTGCTCCTTCGCCTCCTGAATCAGTTTTTCACCGGAAGCGGCCGCTTCGTTGAGGATGCGGGCCTGCTCCCTGCGGGCCTCTTCGATCATGCGCTTCTGCTCTTCGGCCATTTCCTTGAGCTGCCGGTCGGCTTCTTCCGCCTGGCGGAGCGAGGTCTCGATGCGGTCTGCCCGCTTGTTGACCATGCCCAGGATGACGGGAAAGCCGAATTTGGCCAGCACGAAGAAGACGATGCCGAAGATCAGCGTCATCCAGAAGAGGAGTCCGAAGTCAGGCGTGATCAGGGACATGGGCTAACCGTTGATGATGCCCAGCAGGCAGACGAGGATGGCGAACAGGCAGGCGCCTTCGATGAGGGCCGCGATGATGATGGCCGTGGTACGCATGCCGCTGGCCGCTTCCGGCTGGCGGGCCGAGCTTTCGAGGGCGGATTTACCGATTTTGCCAATGCCGATGGCGGCTGCGATGGCGGCGACGCCGGCACCGATGGCGGCTCCGAATTTACCGAGGGCCGCACCTGCAGCGGCTTGTAAAATGATAGCTGATAACATGGGTTTTGTGATTATTTAGATGTTTCCAATTGTTTTTCGTGTTCGGGTTTCTGGCGCGACAGGCCGATGAAGACGCTCGAGAGCATCGTGAAGACATAGGCCTGGATGAACGCCACCAGCAGTTCGAGGATGTCCATGAAGACGCCGAAGAGCACCGAGATGACGGTCATCGAGCCGTTGAGCGCGGGCCCCAGCTCGGCGGTCAGGAAGATCACCGCCACCACGCCCAGCAGCATGATGTGGCCGGCCAGGATGTTGGCGAAGAGTCGCACCATCAGCGAGAAGGGCTTGGTGAACATGCCGATGATCTCGATCAGCGGCATCAGCGGAACCGGCACCTTGAGCCACGTGGGCACTTCGGGCCAGAAGATATCCTTGTAGTAGTGCTTGTTGCCGAAAAGGTTGACCGCCAGGAAAGTGCACATGGCCAGAAAGAGCGTCACGGCGATGTTGCCGGTGAGGTTCGCGCCGCCCGGGAAGAAGGGCACGATGCCCAGCAGGTTGTTCAGGAAGATGAAGAAGAAGGCGGTCAGCAGGTAGGGCGCATAGCGCTCGTAGTCCTCGCCGACGCCTTCCTTGATGATGTCGTCGACGACCATCGTGATGAGCATCTCCATCAGGCCCGGGAAGCCGCGGGGCGCTTCTTTCAGCACGTCGTGGCGCTTGTACCAGCGCGCCGTGCCGAGCACCATCACCAATAGCAGGATAGAGCTGAGGATCAGGCTGCAGGCGTTCTTGGTGATGGAGAGGTCGACGGGACGCTTGCCGGTGGCGGCGTTGACGAGCTTGCCGTTTTCGTTGAGCGTGTAGCCGCTTTCTTCGATATGGTTCGACAGGAAGACGTGCAGCCCGTCGTCGATGACGATGCAGGGCAGGGGAATCGAAATGTGATGGCCGTTGACGGTGGTGATATGCCATTCGTAGGCGTCGCCGATGTGGCCGAAGATGTAACTCTCCATGTCGAGCTCGCCCGGCTTGGAGGGCGCATCGTGCTCCGTTGCGGACGCCGTGAAAGGCAGCAGCAGCGCCAGCAGGAGAAGTATCGTCTTTATCCGATGCATACGGTCACTACGTTGTCGCGGACTTCCACGAAGCCCGGCTGCGTTTCGATGCGGTGTTCTTCCTGGCCCTCGACGTAGCGGATGGTGCCCGCCGCGAGGGAGGAGATCAGCGGCGCGTGGTCCTGCAGCACCTCGAAACGGCCCATCGCGCCGGGCAGCTCGACGAGCGAGACCCGGGCGGAGAGCAGTTCCTTCTGCGGGGTTATGATCTTGAGCGTGAGCATTACTTGCCGGCTTGTGCGAGGAGTTTCTCGCCTTTCTCGATGGCTTCTTCGATGGTGCCCACGTTGAGGAAGGCCTGTTCGGGGAGGTGGTCCACCTCGCCGTCCATGATCATGTTGAAGCCCTTGATGGTGTCTTCGATGGAAACCATCACGCCCGGGACGCCCGTAAACTGCTCGGCCACGTGGAAGGGCTGGGAGAGGAAGCGCTGGATGCGGCGTGCGCGGTTGACGGTGAGCTTGTCCTCGTCGGAGAGCTCGTCCATGCCCAGGATGTTGATGATGTCCTGGAGTTCCTTGTTGCGCTGCAGCACCTGCTTCACGCGCTGGGCGGTCTGGTAGTGCGCCTCGCCCACGATGTTCGGGTCGAGGATGCGGGAGGTGGAGTCGAGCGGGTCGACGGCCGGGTAGATGCCCAGCTCGGCGATCTTGCGGCTCAGCACCGTGGTGGCGTCGAGGTGCGAGAAGGTGGTGGCCGGTGCGGGGTCCGTCAGGTCGTCGGCCGGCACGTAGACGGCCTGCACGGACGTGATGGAACCGTTCTTGGTGGAGGTGATGCGCTCCTGCATGCGGCCCATCTCCGTGGCCAGCGTCGGCTGGTAGCCCACGGCCGAAGGCATGCGTCCCAGCAGGGCGGACACTTCGGAGCCGGCCTGCGTGAAACGGAAGATATTGTCGATGAACAGCAGGATGTCTTTCGGATCGTCGGCCTTGCCGCTGTCGCGGAACGACTCGGCGAGGGTCAGGCCGGAGAGCGCCACGGAAGAGCGGGCTCCCGGCGGTTCGTTCATCTGTCCGAAGACCATGGCCACCTGCGATTTCTTGAGCTCCTCCCGGTCGACCTTGGAGAGGTCCCAGTGGCCCTCTTCCATGCTCTTGTCGAATTCCTTGCCGTAGCGGATCACGCCCGACTCGATCATCTCGCGCAGCAGGTCGTTGCCCTCGCGCGTACGCTCGCCCACGCCCGCGAACACGGAAAAGCCGTTGTGCTTCTTGGCGATGTTGTTGATGAGCTCCTTGATGAGCACGGTCTTGCCCACGCCGGCGCCGCCGAAGAGGCCGATCTTGCCGCCTTTCAGGTAGGGTTCCAGCAGGTCGATCACCTTGATGCCGGTGAACAGCACTTCCTGCGACGTGGTGAGGTCTTCGAATTTCGGCGGCTCGCGGTGGATGGGGAGGGAACCGCTTCGGTCGAGCTGGTCCATGCCGTCGATGACCCCGCCGACCACGTTCATCACGCGGCCGCGGATCTGCGCGCCCACGGGCATCGTGATGGTGTCGCCGGTACAGCGGACTTCCATGCCGCGGCGCAGGCCGTCGGTCGAATCCATGGCCACCGTGCGGACCGTTTCCTCACCGATGTGCTGCTGCACCTCGATGGTGAGGGTGCTTCCGTCGGGCCGGGTCACCTGCAGCGCTTCGTGGATGGAAGGGAGCCGGGACTGCTGGTCTTCGGGAATCGTGAAGTGGACGTCGACCACAGGCCCGATGATTTGGGAAATGCTTCCGGTAAGGATTGCCATACTTGTTTTTTTCTTTTTGAGTTTACAAAGATAGACATTTTTTTGCTAACTTAGCAGCAGCAAACCTGCCTACAACAATAATACTCTATAATTATGGCTAACTCTATTTTGGACACCATCGCCCGGGAAATCAAGTCCCAGGCGGGTGCCTTGGAAATCCCTGCACAGGCAAAAAACACCGTACTCAACGGACTGTCCGATTCCATCCTCGGAAGCCTGACCCAGACCATCACGAAAGTGGGTGGCGTGGAGCAGGTCAAAGCGCTCCTCACCGGCAATACCACGGCGGATAAAAGTCCGATCACCGCGCTGGCCGGCAGCCTGTTCACCAACAATGTCCTCAAGAACCTCAAGCTCGGCAACCTGCTCAACGGACAGCTGGCCGCGCTGATCCCCGCCGTCATGGGCAAGCTTTCCGGCATCCTGAAAGACCAGGACGGCGACGGTGACGTCGATTTCCAGGACATCCTCCTCACCCTCAAGGGCGCCGGCGCCACCAAGACTCAGTCCCAGATAGGCGGCGGTCTGCTCGGCGGCATCCTCGGCAAGGTGCTCGGCGGAACCCGATAAACCGTTTCCTGACAATTAATCAAACTTCAAAATATGGCTACAACCCCAACGAAACAGCAGAACTTCACGATTCCTATCATCGTGATGTTCGCCCTCTTCTTCATGATCGCCTTCGTCACCAACCTCGCCGGTTCCATGGGCGTGGTCGTGACGAACCAGTTCGGCGCCAGCAAGGCCCTCAGCCAGCTCGGTACCCTCGCCAACTTCATCGCCTATGCCTGCATGGGCATTCCCGCCGGTATCATCCTGCGCCGCAAGGGCTATAAGTTTACCGCACTCCTGGCCGTCATCATCGGCTTCGTCGGCGTGGGCATCCAGTTCCTCTCCGGCTATGCCGAGAGCTTCTTCGTGTATGTGCTCGGCGCCTTCGTGGCCGGCTTCTCCATGTGTATGCTCAACATCGTGGTCAACCCGATGCTGAACACCCTGGGCGGCGGCGGCAACCGCGGCAACCAGCTCATCCAGTGGGGCGGCTCCTGCAACTCCATCGGCGGTACCCTCGCTCCGGTCCTCGTCGGCTGGCTCGTGGGCGGTTCCATCGAGAACGCCACCGTGGCCAAGGCGGCTCCCGTGATGGTCATCGCCATGGTCATCTTCGCCATCGCGTTCATCGTGATCCTGCTCACCAAGATCCCTGAACCGCACATGGAAACCCCCGCGGAGAAAGCGGCCCGCCTGGCCGGCAACCTGAAGAAAGACAAGTACAGCCCGCTGAGCTTCCGTCACTTCGTGCTCGGCGCCGTCGCCATCTTCTTCTATGTGGGCATCGAGGTCAGTATCCCGAATACGGCGAACATCCACTTCTCCGCCCTGCCCAGCGTGGGTCCGGCCATCGCCGGCACCTTCATCGGCGCCTACTGGTTCTGCATGCTGATCGGCCGTCTGGTCGGCGGCGTCATCGGCGGCAAGGTCTCCAGCAAGAAGATGCTGCTCTTCACCTCCGCGGTAGCCATCCTGTTCATCCTGCTGGCCATGTTCATCCCCGAATCGGCCACCATCACCATCGGCAAGTACACCGTGCCGTGGAGCCTGGGCTTCCTGACCCTCTGCGGTCTCTGCACCTCCATCATGTGGGGCTGCATCTTCAACCTCTCGGCGGAAGGCCTCGGTAAATATACGGCGGCCGCCTCCGGCATCTTCATGACGCTGGTCTGTGGTGGCGGCATCATCCCGTTCGTCCAGAACGCCATCGCCGACAAGGTGGGCTCCATCCAGAGCTACTGGCTCCTCGTCGTCTGCCTGGCTTACCTGATCTTCTATGCCGTCTCCGGCTCCAAGAACGTGAACAAGAACATCCCCGTGTAAAAGACAAGCCATGGACAAAGAACTTGTAATGGGTATCGACGTCGGCGGACAGAGCACCAAGCTCGGCGTCGTCAACGCAGAGGGTGAGATCATCGCCCAGACTGTCATTTCCTCGCTGCAGGAAGAACTCATCGACTACATCAACGAACTGACCAAGGCCATCAAGGGCCTGATCGCCGAGACCGTCCGGGAGGGAAAGGTCAAAGGCATCGGTATCGGCGCCCCGAACGGCAACTACTACAAAGGCACGGTGGAATATGCCCCGAACCTGAAGTGGAGCTATGACGCCGAGGGCAAGCCCACGGTCGTCGACCTGGCCGCCCTGGTCAAGAGCTTCACCAGCCTGCCGGTGACCGTCACCAACGACGCGAACGCGGCCGCCATGGGCGAAATGGCCTACGGCGTGGCGCGCGGCATGAAGAACTTCATCATGATCACCCTCGGCACCGGTGTCGGCAGCGGCATCGTGGTCAACGGGGAAGTGGTCTACGGCCACGACGGCTTCGCCGGCGAGCTGGGCCATACCATCGCCATCCGCAACGGCCGCCAGTGCAACTGCGGCCTGAAGGGCTGCCTCGAGACCTACTGCAGCGCCATGGGCGTCCGCCGCACCGCGCAGGAACAGCTCGCGAAGCACCCCGACGTGAAGAGCCCGCTCCGCAGCATCGATCCGGAGAAGATCAGTTCGAAAGACGTGTTCGACGCCGCCGAAACGGGCGACAAGATCGCGCTCGAGATCTTCAAGACGACCGGTGAAATCCTCGGCCGCTCGCTGGCCGACTTCGTCAAGTTCAGCGCACCCGAGGCCATCGTGCTCTTCGGCGGCCTGGCCAAGGCCAAGAAGTACTTCCACGACGACCTGGTGGCTGCCATGGAAGAAAACCAGCTCCAGATCTGGAAGGGCCGCATCAAGGTGCTGTATTCCTCGCTCAAGGATTCCGACGCCGCCATCCTCGGCGCCAGCGCCCTGGCCTGGTAGCTTCCGGATAGATCTTTGACATGACTTTTCAACGCTTTCTCCGGCAATACGGGGCTTACCTCGTGGCGGCGGTCCTCTTTGTCGGGGCCTCCGTCGTTCTCTGCTATCCCGCACTGCAAGGCAAGGTCCTCTATGCCTCGGACAACGTCAATGCCCGGTGTGCGGCCAGCGAGGCCTACAATTACCACCAGGAGACGGGGAAAGTGACCTGGTGGACGGACAACATGTTTTCAGGCATGCCCGTCTACCAGGTGAAGTCAGGTCAATACAAGGCCGACCGTTGGCTGGCGCCGGTAAAAACCCTGCAGCAGGTGGGGCGGCGCACACCGGCCGGTTTTTTCATTCTCTACTTCTTCTGCTTTTTCCTGCTGCTTCGTTCGTTCGGGACGGACAAGTGGCTGAGCATCGCGGGAGCTTTCGCCCTCACGCTGTCTTCCTATTTCGTGATCATCGTCGGGGCCGGGCATAACACCAAGGCCACGACGATCGCCCTGATGAGCGTGGTCCTGGCGGGATTCTGGCTGCTTTTCCGCAAGCGATACGGGCTCGGTGCCGTGGCGTGCCTCGTCTTCACCGCCGCCGGCATCACCTCGCACCCCCAGATGTCCTACTACATCATCCTGCTGATCGGCGTCCTCTGGATCGCCCAGCTGGTGGTGCATATCCGCCGGAAACGGATCCGGGATTTCGTGCTCGCGACGGCGGTCTTCACCGCCTGCGTGGGCGTGGGAACCCTGGCGAACGCGTCGAGCGTCTTCGCCAACATGGAGTTCGTGGAAGAAACCAACCGCGGCTCCCATTCCGATGTGGAGACCACTACGTTCCTCACCAACTTCAACTACGGTCCGCTGGAGTCCTTCTCCCTGCTCATCCCCGGCGTGGTGGGCGGCCGGTCCCATGTCGTGGTGGATGCGCATTCCCGTTTCTATAAGACCTTGGTCGCCGACGGCCTGTCCGCGAAAAATGCGCGCCAGCTCTCCGAAGACGTGCCCCTGTACTGGGGCAACCAGACCTTTACCGAAGGAAACGTCTATGTGGGCGCGCTGGTCTGTTTCCTCTTCCTGCTGGGCCTGCTGCTGGTGAGGGGGCCTGCCAAATGGGGCCTGCTGGTGGCGACGGTGTTTTCCCTGCTGCTGGCGCTGGGCGAGTATTTCATGCCGCTCTCGCGTTTCTTCTTCGTCTATTTCCCGTTCTACTCCAAGTTCCGGGCGGTCGCTTCCATTCTGATCGTGGCGGAGATCGCCATTCCGCTGCTCGGGTTTATGGGCGTGCAGCGCCTGCTGGACGGTGGTGTGGAGAAGGCCAAGGCCCTGCGGGCCATTTTGATTTCCGCCGGCATCACGGCGGGGGTCTGCCTGCTATTCGCCGTCCTGGGCCCTTCGCTGCTTTCTTTCGTGTCTGAGCGCGATGCCAGCTGGGATGCCTCGGAATACGAATGGATGTATCGGGCGGTGATCGCGCAGCGCAAGTGGATCCTGGTGCACGACAGCGTCCGTTCGGCCGCGTTCATCCTGGCGGGCGCCGCGGTTCTCTTCTTTTTCGTGAAAGGGAAGCTGAAGCGGGGCCTGATGATCGCGTGCCTGGGCCTGCTGGTCGTGCTGGACATGTGGCCGATCGACCGGCGCTATTTCAATGAGAGCAATTTCGTGACCTACAGCAGCAACGACGAGGCTTATCAGGAACAGCCCTGGGAAAGCGCCATCCTGCAGGAACCCGGCTTCTTCCGCGTGCTGAACCTTTCCACCGGACAGGCCTACACGGAAGCCCGCACGTCCCTGCGGCTTCACTCCGTCGGCGGCTACAGCGCCGCCAAGCTCCGCCGCTACCAGGACCTGATCGATGCGCACCTGCTGAAGGGGCATGTTTCGGTGGTCAACCTGCTCAATGCGCGCTACCTCGTAATGAACGACGAGAACGGGACGCCGCAGCCGCAACTGAATTCCGATGCGCTGGGCAATGCCTGGTTCGTCGACGAGATCAAGGCGATGCCCGACGAGGAAACGGAGCTGCTCGTCCTGAACGCGTACGACCTGCAGACGCAGGCGCTGGTCAGCGCCGAATCGGCCCGCTTCGCGACCACGAGCGCGGCGACGGTCTTCCGTACGCCGGACCCTGAGCGAAGCGTCCAGCTGGTCGACCATGCGCCGAATATGCGGGAATACAGCTTCTCTTCCCACAATCCGGAGTTTGTCGTCTTTTCGGAAATCTACTACCCGTATGGCTGGAAAGTGTTCATCGACGGAAAGGACGCCGAGTATTTCCGCGCGGATTATGCGCTCCGGGCCATGTTCGTGCCGGCCGGCAGCCACAGCATCCGCTTCGTCTTCGATCCGGACAGCGTGAAGAAGGGCGACCGCATGGCCATCTGCTTCATTATCCTCCTCTATCTGTCCGTGGCTGCGATCGCCGTCACAGCCGTCGTGCGGCGGATTATTTCAGATTCTGGGTCAGCTTGTAAAGCTTGACGGAGTTCTCGATAGTTTTCTCCTTGGCCTCGTTGCCATAGCCTTCGACATCGGCGATGTTCTTCGGGCTGTGTGTCAGGCAGAGCGCGCCGTTGATGCAGCCGCCGTCGCAGGCCATGCCTTCGAAGAAGTTGGCCGTGGCCTTGCCCAGCTTGAGTCGCAGCAGGTTGGCCCGGCACTCGTCGATGCCGCTCATCACGACCGGCTCGACGCCTTCCACGCCATAGGAAGCGGCCACGTCGGCCACGCCGCGGGCCACGCCGCCCGACTTGGCGAAGATTCGTCCGTAGAACGAGGCGTTGTCCAGGCTGCTGTCTTCCAGGGCCGTCGTGTCGATGTCCAGCGCATCGAAGAAGGCCTGCAGCTCTTCGAACGAAAGGACGCTGTCGATGGCGCCGCCGGTCTTGGGCAGGCGGTATTCCATCTTCTTGGAACTGCAGGGGCCGATGAAGACCACCTTGGCCGTCGGGTCCGAATGCTTGATGAGCCGGGCCGCTTCCACCATCGGCGAGACGGAGGAAGAGACGTATTTCGTCAGTTCCGGGAAGTTCTTTTCGAGGAACGCTACGAACGAAGGACAGCAGGAAGTCGTCAGCAGGCGTTTCTCCTTCCATTCGTTCACCTCGTGGTAGAGCGTGATGTCGGCGCCGAGGGCTGCTTCGACCACCTGGTGGAAGCCGATCTTCTTGATGGCGGTCACCACCTGCGACACGCGGCCGAAATGGAACTGGCTCACGATGGCAGGAGCGATGACGGCATAGACCCGGTAGTTCTTTCCGCCTTCGGAACCCTTGAGCATGTCGATGATGTCGGTGACGAACGACTTGTCGGTGATGGCGCCGAAGGGGCAACGGTACACGCAGGCGCCGCAGGCGATGCACTTCTCATAGTCGATCATGGCCTTGCGGTCGGCATCCATCGAGATGGCTTTCACCTTGCAGCTCTTGATGCAGGGGCGGTGGCGCGTGATGATGGCCTCGTAGGGGCAGACCTGGCTGCATTTGCCGCATTCGATGCATTTGTCCTTGTCGATGACGGCGTGCTTGTCGACGATCGAGATGGCGTCGCGGGGGCAGGCGTCCTTGCAGGCGTGCATCAGGCAGCCGCGGCAGGCGGACGTGACCAGCATGCCGTCGATCGGGCATTCGTCGCAGGCGATGTCGATGACGGCGATCGGGTTGATGTTCGTCCGGTCGCCGCCCATCGCCATCCAGACGCGCTCTTCGGAGATCGCACGCTCCTTATAGATGCAGCAATGCATGCTTTCCTTGTTGCCGGCGGCGATGTCCTTGGCAATGTCGATGCGGGCGGATTCGAGGTCTCCGGCGAAAGCGTGCTTGATGACTTCCTTGAGTACCTTGTACTTGACGAGTTGGACGTTGGTATCGAATATCTTGTTGGTAACGCTCATGAGAGAGGTGGTTTTCGGTTAGTCGTAGTATAGGGTCACTTTTTTGCCCATGGCACGCAGGTTGGCCGCCAGGTGCTCCACGAGCTTGAGCTTCATCGTGGTGTCGATCTCGAGGCCCTGGTGGGCCTTGTTGACGCTCTGCCCGATGAAGAACTGGATGCTGGTCGCCTCCTCGAAGAGGATGTTGGCCAGCTGGGACGCGCCGTCCTTCCGGGGGAAGGTCTTGGCGCTCAGGTCGCTGATGGACAGGTAGCGGTCCGACAGCTCCAGCAGGCGCCGCATCGTCAGCACGCCTTCCGTGGCCAGGTCGATGCCTTCGATGAAGCCGATGGGCGGGACGTCCTTGTCCGGGAAGTCGAAGCTGGTTTCCAGCGTCTTGCCGAGGTGCCGCGCAACGATCTGGGCGGTGGTGCCGCCGCAGACCACTTTCTTGCCGTCCCCCTCCAGGAAGCTGGATACGTAGAAGTCGTCGCTTTCCCGGTCGACCGGCGGGCCGACCATGATGTTGACATGCAGGGGCTCGCGGATACGGATGGCGGCGACGGTCGTGTCGTCGCCGGGCTTGTCGAGATACAGGTCGTTGCAGGCGGAGGCCAGCATGCAGGCGACGGCCCGGGCGGACATCTCGGGCCGGATGGTCCGTTCGAGGTGCTCCATGATCTGGGGACGCGTCCAGCCAAAGTTGAGGATCTTGCCCACGCCGGCATGGACGGTGCCGTCGCTCATGACGATCACCAGGTCGTTTTTCTGGAGCTGCAGGGTGCTCTTGTAGACTTTTTTCCCGCGGATGATCATCTCGTCGCGCGCGAAATCCAGGCAGTGGCCGTCGTGGTACCAGATGGCCTGCGGATTGTCGAACTCGAAGAGGCAGCCCTCGCCTTGCCGGTTGACGTGGATGACCGAGAAGGTGGAGTAGGCGAGCCGGCGCACCTTGCAGACCGGCAGGGTCTGGATGATGGTCTCGATGCAGTCGATGATGTCGATGTCGTTGGCGATCATCTTGCAGAGGAGCTTGGCCGTCAGCGTGGAGAGGATGCTGGCCTTCACGCCGCTGCCCAGCCCGTCGGCCAGGACGAGCGTCGTCCAGTCATCATTCTGGCACAGCTCCACCTGGTCGCCGCACAGCTCCTCGCCGTATTTGTTGAGGGAAGAGCAACCGTATTCGAGACAGAGGTCCATTACTCTTCCTTTTTGTCTTCTTCGAGGATCTTTTTCAGGTTGACCAGCGCGACCTTGGTTTCCGCGGTCGTCTCGCCGAGCAGGGAGGCGATTTCCTGCGCCACGCGCATCTGCTTGGTGATGACCTCGTCGGCGGTGCGGATGGTGTTCTGGCGCACGGTGTCGAGCTGCTGGTTGTAGTTGACGATGCTGGTCACGTCCTTCATGATGCCGAAGAGGATGTGCTGCTCCGGGATCTTGCTGACGGTCAGCTTCACGTAGGTATTGGTCGTGGGGATGAACATCTCGTCCTCGTAGATGCTCGCTTCCTGCTTGAGGGCATAGGTGAAGGCGGCGGGATCGAAGAAGTCGGCGGCCATGCGGCCTTTGAAATCCGTGCTTTCGATGCCGAGCAGTTCGAGGGCCTTGTTGTTGATCTCCAGGATCCGGAGGTCGTTGTTGAGCACCACGATGCCTTCGGGGCTGTTGTGGATGATTTCGTAGGACATGGTTTCGGCGCGCTGCCGCATGTAGGGCAGGCACACGTCGATGTCAGCGTAGCCGTTGATCACGGCCCAGGCCTTCTCGCGGCAGGTGGAATAGCCGCAGGAGCCGCAGTTGCGCTCGTCTTCCGGCTTGTACTTGCCGATGCGGTGGAGCACTTCCTCGATCTCCCGGTTGGAGGCGGGGCGGCCTTTGGTCCGCAGGCGCGGATACTCGGCGTCGAGGATGACGCGGGTCTTGCCGGCCTCGGCGTCGGCGGGATACTTCTGTTTCTCGGCGTCGACGTAGTTCCAAACCTCGCAGGCGGAGCGAATGGTGCCGCCGTCCTTTTTGATGATGCAGGGACCACCGATGCAGCCGTCCTTGCAGACGTTCATCTCCAGGAACACGTGGTCGAGGTGCTCGATGCTGTCAAGCGCCCGGATGCAGCGGTTGATGCCGTCGATGGCCAGGTAGGCATAGCCCTTCGGCCGCTGGACGAACGAATTGATGATGCCGCGGGACACGGGATAGGTCTTGGCGAAATTGGCGTGCGATTTCTCGGGCTCGAGCTGCACGTCCATGATTTCGGACAGCACGATGCCTTTCTCGTCGAACATTGCCTGCAGATCCTGAAAAGTCAGCACGCCGGAAACCAGGCCGCTTTCGGCGGCTTCCTTCTTCTTGGCGATGCAGGGGCCGATGAAGACGATCTTGGCGCCGGGGTTCTGTTCCCGGAGCATCTTGGCGTGGGCGATCATCGGGGAATCGACCTTGGCCAGGTACTTCAGCGCCTTGGGATAGTATTTCTGGATGAGTTGGCAGGCGGCCGGGCAGGCGGAGGTGATGAACTTGTCGTAGGTGCCGCTTTCGAGCAGTTCCTTGTATTTGCGTGTGACGGCTTCGGCGCCCACGGCGGTTTCTTCGGCGTCGGCGAAGCCGAGCCGGGCGAGCGCCAGCTTCAGGACCGAGAAATTGGAGATGCCGAAGTTCGAGACGAAGGAAGGCGAGACGCTGGCGATGACTCTCTTTCCGGAGTTCAGCAGGATGCGGATCCGGTCGACCTCACTGACGACCACCTTGGCGTTCTGGGGACAGACCCGCGTGCAGTGTCCGCAGAGGATGCATCGGTCTTCGAGGATCGTGGCTTCGCGGTCCTTGATGGCGATGGCCTTGACCATGCATTCATGCAGGCACTTGTAGCAGTCGTTGCACTGAACGTTCTTGGAAAACAGATACGAGGCCATGGGCGGGGGCTATTTCTTGATGAAGGGATAGATGTCTCGCAGGAAAAGCTCTTCGACGTTTTCGCTGTTGACGTTGTGGAGCAGCATGTCGCCGTTGCCGAGTTTTTCCACGGCCGGATTGTCGAGCCCTTCCGCCTTGACGGTGACGCCCTGTGCGCAGAAGCCCAGGCAGAAGCTGGCCCGGAGTTCCACCAGGTCTTCGACATCGCATTTCTTGATGATGTCTTTCAGGGCCTCGATCACGTCGTAGGACCCTTTGAGATGGCAGGAGCTGCCGACACAGACTTTCAGTATCATGGTGGGATCTTCTTTAGGAATTAAAGTACAAAATTAGTATTATTTTGTGTAAATGCGTGCATATATGGAGCCGGTGCTCAGTTCAGTGCTCATGCCGATGATGTTCCGGTCGGCCCCGGCGGAGCGCCAGACATAGACTTCATTGCCGCTTCCGTTCTCCATCAGGCCTCGTTCCGTCAGGCGGATGAGAAACTTGTGCGCCGGCATGCCCGGCTCCTTCTCATTGTCTTCCCCCTGGTACAGGAGTTCCGCCGGATACGATTTGCCGGAGATCAGGATATGCATGGGCAGGGGTTTTTCCGCTAGGGACGGGTCGATAAAGCGGATGAAGTGGACGAGCGAGAGGAAATCCACCGTGCGGCCGTCATTGGGGAAAGTGGTATAATCGGTCTTTTCCCCCCAGGTCGCCCAGGATTCGATCTCGCCGTTGTCCTGGTGGAACAGATATTCGTATTTTCCGTCCTTTCCTTTTCGCTGGAACGGATTGTCGAAGTACAGGGGCTTGAGGGATGCCTGGCTGAAATAGGTTTCGGCAAAATAGTCCGATGCCAGGAACATCCGGAAAAAGGGCGTCGTCTGGATGACGGCCGCCGAATAGTAGGCCGGGACGCCGTTCCAGGAAGATTCCTCCCAGGTGATTTCGGCCGTGACGACGCGGGTGTCGATCACGCCCATTTTGTAGCGGACTTCGTAGTGTGCCGATCCGAGGGTTTCGGAGAGCAGGATGACGGGGATCAGGAGACAGGCCAGTAGGTTCATGGAAGAAAGCGGTTCAGGTCAGGAGGTAGGGGGCCGTGACGGAGGCCGGGCAGGCGCTGAGGCCGGCGGGGGTGCCGGCATAGAGCAGACGGCCGCCCGCCTCGCCGGCGCCGGGGCCGAGTTCGAGCAGGAAGTCGGCCGAACGGATCACGTCGAGGTTGTGTTCGATCATGTAAACGGTGTTGCCGCGCGCCACGAGCGAATCGAAGAGCGCGATGATACGGCGGATGTCCTGGATGTGCAGGCCGTCGGTGGGCTCGTCCACGATGAAGATCTTGTTCTCCACGCCGAGGAACGAGGCCAGTTTGAGCCGCTGCAGCTCACCGCCCGAGAGGGTGGAGAGCGCCTGGTTCAGGTGGAGGTATTGCAGGCCCACGTCCACGAGGGGACGTAGCTTCTTTTCGATGACGGTGCCGGCGAAGAAGGCGGAGGCCAGCCGGACCGAGAGGTCCATGGCCTGGGCGATGTCGAGGGTTTCGCCGGTGGCAGGGCTGGTGAGCTTGTACTGCAGGGCCTCGGGCTTGTAGCGCAGGCCGCCGCAGGCTTCGCAAGTGGTCTCGATGGCGTCCATGAAGGCCATTTCCGAGACGATGACGCCCTTGCCGCCGCAGACCGGGCAGGCGCCCGCACCGTTGAAGGTGAAATAGGCCTCCTTCATCTTGTGGGCCTTGGCGAAGGCCTTGCGGATGTCGCCCGCCACGTCCATGTAGGTGCCGGGCGTGGAGCGGAGGCTCACGCCGATGTTTTTCTGGCTGATGTAGATCACCTGTTCCGAATCGGGATACTGCTGCCGGAAACACTCCATCAGCGAGCTCTTGCCCGAGCCGGCGACACCGGCCACCACGCCGAAGACGCCCAGCGGAAAGTCGACGGAAATGCCCTGCAGGTTGTTGAGCGTGGCATTCTCCACCCGGAACGAGCCGTTCCCGCCGCGGGGCATAGCCTTGAAGGGCAGCCGTTCTTCGACCAGCCGGCCCGTGGCCGTTCCGCTCTGCAGCAGTGCGTCCCAGGATCCCTGGAAGAGGATGCGGCCGCCGTCGATGCCGGGTCCGGGTCCCAGGTCCACGATATGGTCGGCGATGCGGATCATCTCGGGGTGGTGTTCCACCAACAGCACGGTGTTGCCCGCGTCGCGGAGGCGCCGTACGGAGCGCTGGAGCCGCTCGATGTCGCGCGGGTGCAGGCCCACGCTGGGTTCGTCGAGGATATAGAGCACGTCGGCCAGCGACGAGTTGATGTACTTGGCGATCTTGCAGCGCTGCGCCTCGCCGCCCGAGAGCGTGCCGACGGGCCGGTTGAGTGAGAGATATCCCAGCCCGATTTCTTCCAGGGCCGTGAGCCGGGCGCCGATGGCGGCCTTCAGGTCGGCGGCCAGCGGGCTGGTGAGCGCGGCGATCCAGGCGTTCAGGCGCGAAACCGGCATCGCGCAGACCTCCGCGATGTTCAGGCCCTCGATCCTGCAGGTCAGTACCTTGGGGTTGAGGCGCGTGCCGCCGCAGTCCGGGCAGACGCCCATCGTGAGCATGGGATTCAGCACCGCGGCGTGCAGCAGGCCCTCTTCCGAGTTGATGATGCTGCGGTACATGCGCGGGATCAGACCCTCGTACTTGGCGGTCTTGGGCCAGTTTTTCGGCGGGTTTTTCAGCTTGATCTGCGGGCTGTTGAGGAAGAGGTCCAGCTCTTCGGGCGAGTAGTCCCGGATCTTCTTGTCGAGATCGAAGAGGCCGCTGTGCGCGTAACGGATCCAGCGCCAGCCGCCCTTGCCGAAGGCGATGTAGTGGATGGTGTCCTCGTCGTTGAGGCTCTTGTCGAAGTCCACGAGCTTGTGGATGTCGAGCTCCCGGATCTCGCCCAGACCGGCGCAGCGCGGGCAGCTGCCCTGCGGATGGTTGAAGCTGAAGCTGTCGGAATAGCCGACGAATGGCTGGCCGACCCGCGAGAAAAGCAGGCGCAGCAGCGCGTAAATATCTGTGTATGTGCCGACTGTCGAACGGGAGTTCTGCGCGGGCTTCTTCTGGTCGATGACGATGGCGATGGGCAGGCCTTCGATCTCGTCCACTTTTGGCCTTCCGTATTTCGGCAGATACTGCTGCACGAAGGTGGGGAAGGTGTCGTTGAGTTCCCGCCGGCTCTTCGCCGCGATGGTATCGAGCACCAGTGAACTCTTGCCCGAACCGGAAACGCCCGTGAAAACGGTGATCTGGTATTTCGGGATGTCGAGCGACAGGTCGCGCAGGTTGTTCTCCCGCGCGCCGCGTATCCGTATGGTGTCGGTATTCATCATAGCCTGGGCAGCATTTCCTGCAGCGCTTTGCGAAGTTGCGCGGCATTCTTGAAGGGAAGGCCCGCCAGGCCGGCGGCACGGGCGCCCTCGACATTGGGCAGCGTGTCGTCGATAAAAACCGACTCCTCTGCCTTCAGCCCGTATCGGTCCAGCAGGCAGCGGAAAATGGCGGCATCGGGCTTGAGCAGGCGCACGTCGCCTGAAACGATTTTACCGTCGAGCAGGGCGAAGACGGGGTAGTTCTTCTCGATGCGGTAGAAGGTCTCGGACGACCAGTTGGTCAGACCGTAGACACCGTAGCCCGCCGCCTTCACGTCTGCCACCAGCTCATACATGCCGGGAATCGCATCGCCCATCATCTTCTCCCACTCGTCCCAGTATACGTCGATTTCGCGGGCCCATTCCGGGAACTGCGCCTTCAACTCGGCGATTCCTTCCGCGAAAGGCTTGCCGCCGTCGAACTGCCGGTTCCACTCATTGGTGCAGATGTGATCCAGGAACCACGTCGCCTTTTCGGCATCGCCGAAATACCCGTCGAACAGGTAGTGCGGATTCCAGTCCACCAGGACGGCGCCGAAGTCGAAGATAACGTTGCGGATCATATCAGCTACAAAGATACAAATCAGTCGTATTCCCCGTATTCACAGCCGACGTTTTCGGCATGGACGCGGTCGACGAGGCCTCCGTCCGGGTCGAAGAGCTGGACGGTTCCGATGCCGCTGCCGCCGTTCCAGAGGCGGTTGTGGCGCTTGGCGCCGTCGGGCGACTCGTAATTCACCAGCAGCATATCCTTCTTCTCGCAGGTGATGTCCGTCACCATTCGGCCTGAACGGCTGTGCTGCTCCACGTGCCAGATAATCTGCGTGTCGCTCTCCCGGCAGTCGAACGCCGTATGGACGTGCGTCCAGGCTTTCGAGAAGTTGAATTCGTAGGGCTTGCCCTCATACCAGAAGGCGGACAGGAGTTTGCGCGGCAGCGCCACATGGCCGACCTTCGGCCGCCCGCCGCCGATATCGAACACGCTGTCGGTCAATTTCTTGCCGGTTAACTCGCTGGTCAGGTTGTTCGATGAGAGCCATACCCAGGGCGAGGTAAAGTCCTTGCCCCAGTTCTTGTCGGCATAGCCGTAACAGTCCTCCGGGCTGACCCGGTAGCGGCGGCCGTTCCAGATGACTTCGCCGCTGAAGGCTGCCTTCATCCCTTCGGCATGCCAGAACATTTCGAATGCCTCGGCTGTGCGGAACACTTTGTCGGCGCCGAAGCCCACATTGAAAGCCACCTGTTTGTCGATCTGAATGTTCCACGACATCTCGCCGTCATCGCACATCCACTCAGGATGCTCCTTTGCGCCTTTTACACTGACGCGGCCGCGAGTCTCAGTCTCCGTCAGGAAGCAGTCGTCCGCCTCAACGACGAACGGAACACCCCAGTCCACACGGATATTCTTCCATCCCCAGAATCGATGCAGTTGTGCTGCATCTTCGCCCCAGGCTCCGGCTTTGACCATCAGGTACGACGGCCGTTTACCCGCCGTCCGGTTTTCTGGCAACTGCCCGAAAACCGGCTCGTTTCCGCCCAGTGCCGGATTGCAAAGGAAGAACTCGATGAAGAAGGCCTTTGCTTCCCCGGTCTCGGCATCATGTCCCGTAAACGAATGCCACCACCAGTCATATCCCTTGTGTGCCTGCGCCCCGAACAGCTGGCAGGCATCTCTTGAAATATCGTGTTTGTTGAACATATTACAAAGATCGCAAAAAAAACGCACTTTTCCTGCACAAATATCCCAGCCTCTATCCCTCTCAATCCCTTTTCTCCGCCGCTGCAACGGACACGTCAGATTAACAGGAAGTTATGAAAACAACACTCCTTTTCCGCCAGAGGGTGTTGTTCACGCAAATGACTGACTGACTGATGTGTCCGTTGCAGCGGCGAAAATAAAAAATAAACGCCTATCTTTGCCGACGTGAAAAGAATCTTGTTCATTTGTCTGGGAAATATCTGCCGAAGTCCGATGGCGGAGGCGGTAATGAAGCACCTGCTGCAACAGGCAGGTATTTCCGAATCGTTTGAAATTGCCTCTGCTGCGGTCAGTGACGAAGAATGGTGCAACCCGATCTATCCACTGGCTGCGCGGACACTTCGGGCGCACGGCATTTCATACGATGCTGCCAGGACTGCCCGTCAGATGACGGCAGACGACTATGAGCGGTACGATTTGATTATCGGGATGGACGAGGCCAACATCCGTGCTATAAGGCGGATTGCCGGTGGTGACCCTCAAGACAAAGTGCATTTGCTGATGGATTACGCCGGTTGCCATCGTTCAGTCGCCGATCCGTGGTATACACGAGATTTCGAAACCGCCTATGACGACATCCTCATCGGCTGCCGGGCCTTGCTCGATCATCTCCGGTCATAACCACAGTAATTTGCGGGTTTCCTTTTCAGTAGCGCCCAATTGCCGTGACAACTGCATCCCCAGCCGTTTCCTTTCTGTGGCTGGTAATAGCAAGATATCTTTCATGGATGATTGAGTTTGTTTATAGGACAGCCAGTGAATCATACGTCTGAAAATCCGATGGTCTTTACCGAAAGTATCTTCCTTTATGTCATACTCGCTGCCCGTATTTGAATTAATAGCCGTCAGCATCTTTTCATAGGTGTCGTAATAGCGGATGACCGCCTCATAATCTACGGGATTATACGTTCGGATGACATAGTCGGTAAACTGTTGCAATTCTCTGGAGGAAAGCTCTGAAGTTATTCGTTCAATCATTGCGTATTCCAACGGCTGACGGCATCGATACGAATCCTTGACCTCATACAAGGCCTTCCGAAGTACCCAACGGGCGCAGTCTATCCTGAGCTTATCTGAAAACGGATATCGATTTTCTGCATAAGCGAGAAGATTCCATCGGTCATTCTCCGCCTTGCTCACCAAATGATTCTCCACGGGGTTGTTATACAGATAGGCAATAGCGGTTCTGATCTTTTTATGTCCGATCTTGGGCATACATCCATATGGGTTGAAAAGGCTTCCTTTTCGACAATAATACGTGTTATACCTCCTCGTAAAAAGTGCAATGAAATCCCGAACAAAAGAAGTGAGCTGCTTTGGCTCCCGAATCTTGACCAGGAGGTGAATATGATCGGCCATCATACAGATGCCCAGGATCTGAACACCATATTTGCGTGCCGTTAACGACACAATAGACAAAAAGACTAGATAGTCCTTGACGGAATAGAAAATTAGATGACCCCGACGGGTATTCTGGTAGATGTGGTGTACGGCGCCTGGCTTGATCACCGGTTTCTTTCGACCCTGCATATCTCTCGCCACTTTTGATTTGTTTCAAAGGTCGGAAACATTCCTCAAACTGCCAAATTTAATTTTGCTGCTGCAATGAAAGCAACAGTCAGTCAGTAATTTATGTAAATTTCTCCCCTTTCCCGTGAGTGGGTGTGATGTTAATAACAGCCTGTAGGTCAATTGTGTCCGTTGCAGGGCGGCTCTGGGTGCCTTTTCAGGCAGATCGGGAAAGGAAGATAGCGGCCTGTCCGTTTCTTGTAGGCAAGGTAGGCGTCGCCGAAGTCCTGGGTGAGGCGTTTTTCTTCGCTGCGGACTTGCAGGGACAGCAGGATCACCTCGACGAGAAGCACCGCCGCGGCGCCCCATGTCCAGATGTAACTGAGCCAGCCGGCCTGGTAGATGTAGATGCCCAGCAGCATCGGGTTGCGGCAGATGCGGTAGGGACCTTCCGTCATCAGGTGCTTCGTTCGCGGAGCCACTTCATGACCGTAGGCATCGAAGGGGTTGCCCTTGCCTACGCGCTTCATATAGACAATGGTCCAGATGCTCAGGGCCAGGCCGATCATGGCGATCCAGCCGGAGAGCGTCGACCCGAAAAAGTGCAAGAGGGTGGACCGCACGGAAGGATACGGACCTCCGCTGGCCAGTACCATCAAGGCAGGAATGCCCAGGACGAAGATGATCAGTCCCAGCAGGTATCCGAAACTATCTTTGAATGAATGCATATGACTAGATGATTTGTTCGAGTTGAAGAAGGAAGCGTTTTTTGTCAAGGCCGGCGGCATAGCCGGTCAGGCTGCCGTCGGCGCCGATAACCCGATGGCAGGGGATAATGAGCGCGATGGGATTGTGGCCGACGGCTCCGCCAACCGCCTGCGCTGACATGCGTTGCAGACTTTGCTGTTGAGCCAGGCGGATCGCCAACGCGCCATAGGTCATGGTCTGTCCGTACGGGATGGTCTTCAGGATTTCCCAGACAGCCATTCGGAAGGGCGTATCGCACAGCGATATCGGCGGCGTGAAATTGGGGACGCCACCGCTGAAGTAGACATCAAGCCATCGACAGGTTGTATCGAAGACCGGCAGTATCTGACCCTGACGCGGTCCGTCGCTGGCAGGGGGTGCATACCGTTGCCGGTCGAACCAAAGTCCCGTCAGCGACCGGCCGTCGCTGGCCATGGTCATCCCACCCAGCGGAGAATCATAATGATGTCGGTGTTCCATCCTTCGTGAGAGGCTTCTCCGAGGCCTGATGGGCTTGCCGTTCCCGCTCCGCCCGCTTCTTTCGACGCTGCTCGCGGTTGTTGGCTTCGGAAGGGAAGATTTCAACGGCGGCATCGGTCAGTTCGTCGCTCCAGACGTGGTCGCCGCCGACAATGTGCGCCCAAGGGCACAGGGTGCGATAATTATGGTCAAGGATGACCGTATACGGTGGGCCGCATCGGTCGTTGACATCCATATACAGATGGCGGCCGCCCTTGTAGATCAGTCGACAGCAGTCGTCGGCATTCATTCCTTCCGCCCCGAGCTTGTCATAGATCTCAGCGGTAATCTCGTAGAGGTCATACGCACCGGGGCCGGAGGTCTCCGCCGTATAGAGGCCGGTCTCGCTGTCGTAGCATGCCTTCCAGCCGATTCCCGATTTGAATTGCATGATGAAGCTAGTTGTCAGATAAGCATGTACAAAGATAATCATTATCTTTGTTTTCGAATGGCTGTCGTTTGTTATATACCGATGCTGGAAGGGCAGGCGCCCGACGTGGAGGCGTGGCTGGAGACGGCCCGGGAGCGTTATGGCGTGCGACTGGTATTGCTGCCGCAGGCCGATTGGAACAACGACCTGACGCCCTGGCCTGCCGCACCGGTCTTCAAGAAAGGCAAGGCTTTCGGCGGGAACGCCGAGGCCTATCTGCGGAGGCTGGAAACTGATATCGTGCCCGGCATTGAACGACAGTTGGGCCTGGTTCCCGATGAGCGGTGGATGCTGGGCGTTTCCCTGGCGGGGTTGTTCGCCGTCTGGGCGGCGGTCCGCAGCGGCATCTTCAACCGCATCGCCGCCATTTCCGGCTCGTTCTGGTATCCGGGTTTCCTTCCGTGGCTGCGGGAGCAGCCGCCCGCACCCGGACTGAAAAGCGTCTGTCTCTCCCTCGGGCGCAAGGAAGCCGAAGGAAAAAACCCGCATCTGAAAGATATCGCCGCCCAAACACGAGAAGTGGCCGACATCCTCACGGAGAAAGGCATCCCGACCACCTTTGCATGGACGGAAGGCACCCATTTCGCCCCGGTCGTCCCACGGCTGGAGCAGGCAATGAACCATCTCGCAGTTGTCGCGGATGGCCGCAGCAATAACCCGTTTCCTTCCAGTATTTAGCGGCGGCGAAGGCGGGTGAGGCGGCCGTCGCGCCAGCTGATGTCGACCGTTTCGCCCGTGCGGGTGCGGAGGCCCTTGACGGAACCCGAAGGCCAGGCAGCCGGCAGGGCCGGCAGCGCCGTGACGGAATCGGGTGTGGACTGAAGGAGCATTTCCACCATGCCGGCCGTTCCCCCGAAATTCCCGTCGATCTGGAAGGGAGAATGAGCATCCAGCAGATTGGGATAGGTCCCGCCGCCACGTCGGGCATCCTCCCCGTGGTAGTCGTCAGGACTGACGTAGCGAAGCAAGCGCCGGTACATGCGGTATGCACTTTCCGCGTCGCCCAGCCGCGCATAGAGATTGACCCGCCAGCCACAACTCCAGCCGGTCGTTTCAAATCCTTTGCTCTCCAGGGAACGCAGGGCCGCCTTCCCGAAATCCGAATCAGGCGCGATGGAATGGCCGGGATACACGCCGAACAGATGGGACTGGTGCCGGTGCTTCGGATCCTCGTCGGCCCAGTCATGATACCATTCCTGCAGCCGGCCGTCAGCGCTGACGTGATAGGGTCGCAGTCGGGCCAGGCTTTCGCGCGCCTGCACCGCAAAAGCTTGATCTCCCAGCAGCTCCGCGGCCTCAGCCGCGTCGGAAAGGCACTCGCGGACCATGGCCAGGTCGGCTGTTCCGCCGTAGAGCGTAGCGCCATGGAAGCCGGCGTTGGTGATATATCGGTTTTCCGGTGAAGTGGCGGGCGATGTAATCAGTTCCCCGTCTTTCTCAACCAGCCAGCCCAGGCAGAATTGCGCCGCTCCTTTCAGCACGGGATAATCGGCTGCCAGACGCGCCTGGTCGCGTGTGAAAAGGTAATGCTCCCATATGTGTGTAGACAGCCATACGCCGCCCATCGGCCAATTGGCCCAACTGGGATCGCCCGTGCCCAGGCCCACGGGTGAAGACATCGCCCAGAGGTCGGAATTGTGGCCGGCCGCCCAGCCTTCGCCTACGCCGTAGTAGCTGGCCGCCGTTGTGCGTCCGCCCTGCGACAGGTTCCGTATGAAGTCCAGCAGCACTTCGTGCATTTCGGGCAGCGCCGCGGCCTCGGCAGGCCAGTAATTCTCTTCCAGATTGATGTTGATGGTGTAGTTGCAGCTCCATGGCGGATCCATCTGCTCGTTCCAGAGTCCCTGCAGATTGGCTGGGACGCCTGCCGTCCGGGAAGAGCTGATGAGCAGGTAGCGGCCGTACTGGAAATAGAGCGCTTCCAGTTCCGGGTTGGCTTCGCCCAGGTTCGCATATCGCTCGAGTTGAACGTCAGTCGGGAGAGCCTTCACGGCAGGATCTGTCTTGCCCAGGTCGAGGGAAACGCGGTTGAAGTACTTCCGGTAATCGGCGACGTGGGTCCGATGCAGCGCGGTGAAGGGTTTTGCGGCGGCGGCAGCGGCTTGTGCTTCTGCCAGCGCCTGATAAGGCTTTCCTTGCTTGACGGGATCCTTGTCAAAGCCATTGAAAGAGGAAGCGTTGACCAGCCGGATGACGGTTTCCTTTGCACCCTGAACCACCAGGGCGTCGTTGGCGGCCTCCATCGTGCCGTCGGTCTCGACCGAAGCGATGGTCCGGAAATGGATGCCCCGACCGGGGTCATACGCGCGCCGTTCGCCCGCGACGCTGTAATAGTTCGGGTAGGCGTGCCAGGCGACATAACCGTCAACCACGATGCGGCTGTCTTCCACTGAGAGAGTATGGGGGTGGGGGATCGCCAGACGAATCGTATCGTTAGAAGGATCTTCGCATGTGAAACGGATCACGAGGGCGGAATCGGGGGCGGTTACGAAATAGTCCGCCCGGAACGCATGGCCGTCCCGCCGGTAGCTGACCCGGGCAGTGGCCGTGGAAAGGTCCAACGCCCGCCGATAGGCCGTGACCTCACCGGGCGGATGGCTGATCCACAAAGCGCCGAGGGGCTGGTAGCTCTCGCTGAAATGCCCTTGGAGATGCCGTTGCAATTCTTCGGCGAGGGGATAGTCTTCGGCTTCGAGTGCGGCGCGGATTTTTGGCACGTAGGCCGCGGCTTCGCCCCAGGGCCCCTTGTCCGGTTCTCCGGTCCAGAGGGTAATGTCGTTGAGGGAGATGCGCTCTTCGGCGCCACCGCCGTATATCATGGCGCCGAGCCGCCCGTTTCCCAAGGGCAGCGCCTCTTCGAAATACGTGGCCGGCGCATCGTAATGCAGTTGCAGCTCCGGTCCGGCCGGGGCGCACCCGGCGAGTGCGGCACAAAGGCCGAGCAGCGGGAACAGCCAGTATTTCATCAGGGTATTCATCGTGTCCTCCTGCAAAGATATAATATTCTTTTGTATCTTTGCGGAGATGGGGAAACCCAATTACACGATATCCTTCATTATGAAAAAGTTTTTATTCTTGCTGACCCTGCTGCTGGCCGTTCCGGCACTGGCGCAGCAACAACCCGTCTCCTGGAAGGCTGAGGCCGTGCAGGTGGAGGGCAATATTTATGAAATACGTGCGACGGGTACGATCCTCGGCAACTGGCATATCTACGATTTGACAGATTACGGTTCCAGCGGCCCCAACGGCACGGTCTTCACGGTCGAGGCCGGCGACAAAGTCAAGCTGCTCGGCGATCCATACATTGTTTCGGAAGTCCACAAAGGCTTTGATGATGTGTTCGGCATCGAAATCGGAACCTGCGACAGTCCGGTGGTCATCTGTCAGCGGGTGGAACTGCTCCAGGGAAATGAAGTGACGGTTCCGGTGACGGTGGAATGGCAGGCCTGCAATGACGAGAACTGCATCCCGCCGGACGAGTGCACGATGATGGTGACGCTTCCGGCCGGAGAGGGCCTTCCTGTGGTTTCTGCGACAGAACCGGCCGCGGAGGATAGCGCCAACGACCAGGCGCCCGGCGAAGGCAAATCCATCTGGGGCCTGATCCTGGAGGCCATCGCGTGGGGTTTCGTGGCCCTGCTCACGCCTTGCGTCTTCCCGATGATCCCGATGACGGTGAGCTTCTTCCTGAAGCAGAACCAGACGGCTGAGGGCGAGGAGCAGAAGCCGGGCCGCGGCAAGTGGTTGGCCGCCGCCTTCGGCCTTTCCATCGTGGCGCTTTATACGATACCCATCGCCGTCATCATCCTGGTGACTTATTTCGCCGGCGGTGCGACCGTCACGGCCGACATCTTTAACTGGCTGGCTACGCACTGGCTCCCGAATATCGTCTTCTTCCTGATATTCATGCTCTTTGCGGCGTCGTTCTTCGGCGCGTTCGAAATCACGCTGCCGAACTCCTGGCTGAACAAGTCGGATTCGAAATCGAACAGCGGCGGTTTGGTCGGCGTGTTCTTCGTCGCCCTGACCCTCGTGCTGGTGTCGTTCTCCTGCACGGGTCCGATTGTCGGTTCGGTGCTCATCAAGAGTACGCAGGGCCAGTTCTGGGAGCCCATCATCACGATGCTCGCCTTCTCGATCGCCTTCGCCCTGCCGTTTACCATCCTGGCCTTCGCCCCTTCCTTGATGGACAAGCTCCCGAAATCGGGCGGCTGGCTCAACAGCGTGAAGGTGGTGCTGGGTTTCATCGAGGTGGCGCTGGGCTTCAAGTTCCTGAGCGTGGCCGACCAGACCTATCACTGGGGCCTGCTCGACCGCGAGGTCTATCTGGCCATCTGGATCGTGGTCTTCACCCTGCTGGGCCTTTACCTGCTGGGCAAGATCCGTTTCGAGAACGACACGCCGGTGGAGTATCTGAGCGTGTTCCGGCTGATTCTCGTGATCATCGACTTCACCTTCGTGGTCTATATGATTCCCGGCATGTGGGGTGCGCCGCTCAAGGCCCTTTCGGGCTATCTGCCGCCCATCACCACGCAGGACTTCGTCCTCGATCCGAATCAGCACGGTGGGACAAGCTATGTGGTGGGACAGCCGCAGGATGATGGAAGCGGCCTGCCTGCCGACCGCAAATACGCGGATTTCCTGCATCTGCCGTATGGCATCCCTGCGTTCTTCGATTACGAGGAAGCCCGCGCCTACGCCGCGAAGGTCGGCAAGCCCGTGCTGCTCGACTTCACAGGCCACGGCTGCGTGAACTGCCGCGAGATGGAATCCCGCGTCTGGAGCGATCCCCGCGTGCTGAAGCTCATGAAGAACGACTACGTGGTCTGCTCGCTCTACGGCGACGACAAGAAAGTGCTTGAGCCGGAGGACTGGGTGACGACCGACGAGGGCAAGGTCCTCAAGAGCCTGGGCAAGATCAACTCGTATTTCATGATGAAGCGCTACCACGTGAACGCCCAGCCCTATTACGTGATCCTTGATCCGGTCACGGAAAAGAACAAGGTGCCGGCCCGCAGCTACAACCTGGACGTGGATGCCTATGTGAAATTCCTGGAGAAAGGACTCGAATAAAGCGTCGGGAGAAAGAGAAAGCCGTCCGGAACGCATTCCGGACGGCTTCTTTTTGTTGCGCGTTGCGCCGTTAGAACTTGTGGATCGCGAGGCCGCTGCGGAGTTTCGGCTCGAACCAGGTGGTCTTCGGCGGCATGATGTTGCCGGTGTCGGCAATGTCGATCAGCTGCTTCATCGAGACCGGGTAGAGCGCGAAGGCCGCGACCATCTCGCCGCTGTCGACACGGCGTTTCAGCTCGCCGAGGCCGCGGATGCCGCCCACGAAGTCGATGCGGTTCGAGGTGCGGAGGTCGCCCAGGTTCAGGATCTTGTCGAACACGAGGTTCGAGAGGATCGTCACGTCGAGGACGCCGATCGGGTCGTTGTCGTTGTACGTGCCGGGTTTCGCGGTCAGCGAATACCACTTGCCGCCCAGATACATCGAGAAATTGTGAAGTCCCGTGGGCTTGTAGGTGTCGCCTTTGCATTCGACCGTGAATTCCTTCTTGAGGGCATCGAGGAACTGTTCGGGCGTCAGGCCGTTGAGGTCTTTGACCACGCGGTTGTAGTCGATGATCTTCAGCTGGTTGTCCGGGAAGCAGACGGCCATGAAGTAGTTGTACTCCTCCTTGCCCGTGTGGTTCGGGTTCTTGGCGCGGCGCTCGGCGCCCACACGGGCGGCCGCCGCGGTACGGTGGTGTCCGTCGGCCACGTAGAAGGCCGGGATGCCGGCGAAGATCTCCGTGATGCGGTCGATGTCCTTCTGGTCGTCGATCACCCAGAGTTTGTGGCCGAAGCCGTCTTCATCGGCGATGAAGTCGTATTCGGGCACGCGGGCGATGTAGCGGAACATGATGGCGTCGATCTCGGCGTTGTCGGGATAGGCGAAGAACACAGGTTCGATGTTCGCGCTCTGGATCTGGACGTGGACCATGCGGTCGTCTTCCTTCTCCTTGCGGGTGAGCTCGTGCTTCTTGATGGCGCCGGTGGCGTAGTCGTCGGTGTTGGCGCAGAGGATGATGCCGTACTGGGTGCGGCCTTCCATCGTCTGGGCATACACATAGTAGTATTCCTTGTCGTCCTGCTTCAGCCAGCCGCGTTCCTGCCACAGCTTGAAGTTCTCGACGGCTTTGTCGTAGGTGCGCTGCTCGTGCTCGCCGGCGATCGGGTTGAAATCGATCTCGGGCTTGGTGATGTGGAGCAGGGATTTCTCGCCGGCTTCGGCCTTGGCCTCGACGGAGTTCATCACGTCGTAGGGGCGGGCGGAGACTTCCTTGGCGATGGCTTTCGGGGGCCGGATGGCGGCGAACGGTTTGACCTTTACCATGGCTGCTTATTTGTTGAGTTGGAAGGTACGGTCACCCGTCGCGAAGAACTTGCAGATCTGGTTGGCGGCGGCCAGGCCGGCGTTGATGTTGGCCTCGGCGGTCTCGGCGCCCATCTTTTTGGGGGTGCCGAAGTAGCGTTTGCCAAATTTCTCGGCGAACTCGGCGGCGCGGTCCGGAGCCACATCGGCGACGTAGCGGAGGTCCTCACGCTCGGTCATCAGGTCGAAGAGCTCGGCCTCGTTGATGACTTCCTTGCGGGCCGTGTTGATCAGGCAGCCGCCTTTCGGCATGCGGCCCACCAGGTTACGGCCGATGGAACCTTTGGTCTCCGGGGTGGCGGGGATGTGCAGCGACACGAAATCGGAGTTCTCGTAGAGGGCTTCGAGGGACGGAGCGACCTTGGCGCCCGTGGCTTCGATCTTCTCGTTGGGGAGATACGGGTCGAAGGCGAGGACCTTCATGCCGAATCCCATGGCGAGCTGGCCCACGAGGCGGCCGACGTTGCCGTAGGCCTGGATGCCGAGGGTCTTGCCCTTGAGCTCACTGCCGGTGCCCGGGGTGAACTGGTTGCGGTTCATGAAGATCATCAGGCCGAGGGCGAGTTCCGCCACGGCGTTGGAGTTCTGGCCCGGGGTGTTCATCGCGACCACGTTGTGCGCGGTGCAGGCGGGCAGGTCGAGGTTGTCGAAACCGGCGCCGGCGCGCACGACGATCTTCAGTTTCTTGGCGGCCTCCACCACGGCGGGGGTCACTTTGTCGGAGCGGACGATGAGGGCGTCAGCGTCTGCGACGGCGGCGATGAGTTCGGCTTCGCCGGGATATTTCTCGAGCAGGGCGAGGGTGTGTCCGTTCTCTTCGACGATCTTGCGGATGCCGTCGACGGCGGCCTTCGCAAACGGTTTCTGCGTAGCGACTAAGACTTTCATGACGCCCTGTTATTTGTGCAGTTTCTCGAATTCGCGCATGCAGTCGATGAGTGCCTGGACGGCCTCTTTCGGGCAGGCGTTGTAGATGGAGGCGCGGAAGCCGCCGACGCTGCGGTGGCCCTTGATGCCCACCATGCCGCGTTCCTTGGCGAAGGCCATGAACTCGTCCTGGAGGTTCTCGTAGCCCGGAGCCATCACGAAGCACACGTTCATGATCGAACGGTCTTCCTTGGCGGCGGTGCCGACGAAGAGCGGGTTGCGGTCGATCTCGTCGTAGAGCATCTGTGCCTTCTCGACGTTCATCTTGTGCATCACCGGAAGGCCGCCGATACCCTTGAGCCACTTCAGGGTCTCGGTCATCACGAAGATCGGGAACACCGGCGGGGTGTTGAACATCGATTCACCGTCGATATGGGTCTGGTAGTTGAGCATCGTCGGGAGGTAGCGGGTCACCTTGCCGAGGATGTCCTTGCGGATGATGGCGAAGATCACGCCGGCGGGGCCTACGTTCTTCTGCGCGCCGCCGTAGATGAGGGCGTACTTCGAAACGTCGACCGGACGGCTCATGATGTCGGAGGACATGTCGGCCACGAGGTTCACCGGGCAGTCCATGTCGTATTTGATCTCCGTGCCGTAGATCGTGTTGTTCGTGGTGATGTGGAAGTAGTCGAGGTCTTTCGGGATCTCGTAGCCCTTCGGAATGTAGCTGTAGGTCTTGTCGGCGGAAGAAGCGATGCAGATGGCGTTGCCGATGCCCTTGGCTTCCTTGAGCGCCTTCTTGGCCCAGACACCCGTCTCCAGGTAGCCGGCCTTGTTCTCGAGGAGGTTCATCGCCACATAGAGGAACTGGAGCGAAGCGCCGCCGCCGAGGAAGATCACTTCATAATTGTCGGGGATGTTGAGGAGCTCCTTCCAGAGTGCGCGGCACTCGTTCATGGTCTCCTCCCATTCCTTCGAACGGTGAGACACGGATATGACCGGCATGCCGGTCCCCTTGAAATCTTGCAATGCCGCGATCGCTGCGTCGATGGCCTGCTGGGGCAACACGCAAGGTCCTGCGTTGAAATTGTAAGCTTTTTTCATAATGGATATAAATAGTTAGATATGGATTTAATTTGTTATCGGTAATCCGCAAATATAATCAATTTATTTGACAAAATGCCAATTGTTTGCGAAACTCTTCGACACGGGTCAGCCGCACCCGGGCGACGAGGGTGCAGCGCAGGTCGAACTGCTGGCTCAAAGGCGTGATATCCATATCCTTGAGCACTTTCATCACGTCGTTCATCTGCAGGTAGTCGAAGGTGACGGTCAGGGTTTCGCCGGCCACTTTCTCGATGATCTCGGCGTTGGCGATCGCATCCTGCGTGGCGCTCTTGTAGGCCCGGATCAGGCCCGGCACGCCGAGTTTCGTGCCGCCGAAGTAGCGGACCACCACCACGAGGATGTCGCTCAGTCCGTTGCTCAGCAGCTGCCCGTGGATGGGCCTGCCGGCCGTGGAGGAGGGCTCCCCGTCGTCGTTCATGCGGTAGGGCTCGCCCGTGAGCCCCAGGCGCCAGGCGTAGCAGTGGTGGCGGGCGTCGAAATACTCTTTCCGGACCGTCTCGAGGATCCGTTTTACCGCATCTTCCGTCTCCACGGGGTAGGCGAAAGCCAGAAACTTGCTGCCCAGCTCTTTGTAGATACCCTTGGCGGGGGCGGCGATGGAGCGGTAGGTGTCGGAAATTGCATTCATCGAGTAAATGTAAGAATTTTTTTGTTAAATTTGTGTTATGGTTTACCAATTCAGAGCAACGATTCCCGAAAGCAAGATCTTCTATCGGGTGTATGAGATCAAGGGCGACATGACGCTGTTCCGCTTCAACAGCTTCATCACCGACAACCTGGGCTTCTCGCCCGACCAGATGGTGATGTTCGAAGGTTATGACGAAAAAGGAACCCTTTGCGGCGAGTACGGCCTGTTCGACATGGGCGACGGCGCGATGGATACCGTCACGTTCGACAAGGTGGTCGAACGGGGCCAGACGGAGCTCCACTTCGTCTTCGACCTGCGCAACGACCGCTATATCCGCCTCGTGCTCGAAGGGGAGACCGGCTACCTGCCGATGCGGGCCTATCCTGCGCTCGTGGAGGAGAAGGGGCAGAATCCCGACCAGTTCCGCGCGCGCTTCGAAGAGGAGCCCGTGGTGCCCAAGCTGCATCCTGTCCGGGACGACAAGTTCGCGGCGCTCGACGACGACTTCGACGACCTCGACGACGAGGATGACGAGGACGAAGATGACGACGACAAGATCTTCGACGACGGGGAAGGGGAAGAACTCTACGACGAGGGAGAAGACAAGGACTAATCCCGGATGTCCACCTTACATATCATACTGGGGCCGACGGCGGTCGGCAAGTCGGACTATGCGGTCGCCGAAGCGCTCCGCGTGGGTTCTCCCGTCGTCTCCTGTGACTCCCGCCAGTTCTACCGCGAGATGCGCATCGGCACCGCGCGGCCGTCCGACGCCCAGCTGGCGGCCGTTCCGCACTATTTCGTGGCCGACCGCAGCGTGACCGAGCCCTGCTCGGCGGGTGCTTTCGAACTGGAGGCCCTGGCCTTGCTGGACCGGCTCTTCCAGCACCATGACACCGTGGTCATGGCCGGCGGTTCCGGCCTCTACATCGACGCCCTCTGCAACGGGCTGGACGACTTCCCGGACGCAGATCCGGCAATCCGAGCGGAACTGTCCCGGCGCCTGCGCGAGGAAGGGGTGGCGTCCCTGCGCGCCGACCTTCGCATTCTCGATCCGGCCTCCTATGCGGTCATCGACCCGGCCAACGGCCAGCGCATCGTCCGCGCGCTGGAAGTGACCATCGCCACGGGCCGCCCGTACTCCGCGTTCAAGACGCGGCCCGCCAAGGAACGCCCGTTCGCCATCGTCAAGACCGGCCTCACGCGCCCGCGCCCCGAACTCTACGCCCGCATCGACGCGCGGGTCGACCAGATGCTGGCCGAAGGCCTGCTCGACGAGGCGCGCAGCCTGTTGCCGTACCGCGGGCTTCCGGCCCTCAATACCGTGGGATACAAGGAATTGTTCGGCTATTTCGACGGCAGTTACGATCTGGCGGAAGCCGTGCGCCTGATCAAGCGCAACACCCGCCACTATGCCAAGAAGCAGCTTACTTACTGGGGCCGCGACGCAGCGATCGAGTGGATAGAGCTAAATTAATTTCCGACCTCCGACAGGAACTTGATGCGCACCAGGCGGACTTCCTCCTCGGTGTAGTCGCCGCCGAGCTCCTTGAGGGCGTTGATCACGGAGTCTGAATCGGCTTCGTCGCGGAAGTAGTCGTAGATGTCGTTCGCCTTGTCGTCGTCGATGGTCTGGCGGATGTAGTAGTCGATGTTGAGGCGGGTGCCCGCGCCGACGATCGACTCGATCTCGGTGAGCAGTTCCTCGAAGTCCATGTCCTTCGTCCGCGCGATGTCCTCGAACGGCAGCTTGCGGTCGATGCTCTGGATGATGTAGACCTTGTTGGCGGAACGGTTGACCACCGACTTGACCACGAAGTCGTCGGGACGGATCACGTCGTTCTCCTCCACGTACTTGGCAATCAGGTCGACGAAAGGCTGGCCGTACTTGCGCGCCTTGCCTTCGCCCACGCCCTGGCAGTTCTTGAGTTCCGCCACAGTGACGGGATATTGGATGGACATGTCCTCGAGGCTCGGGTCGGAGAAGATGACCCAGGCCGGGAGGTTCATCTTGCGGGACAGGTCCTTGCGCACGTCCTTGAGCATGGCCAGCAGCTGCTGGTCGCCGCCGCCTCCGGCGTTGACGCTGTGCTTGCCGGCACCGATGGGCATCTCGTCATCGTCGTCGTCTTCGCCGTCGACGAATTCACGGTCTTCGGTCAGCAGCAGTTCGTAGGGCTTCTCGTAGAAGGCGCGGCCTTCCGGGGTGACGAAGATCAGGCCGTAGCGCTCGATGTCCTTGTCGAGCAGGTGCAGGATGAGGCCCTGCCGGATGACGGCGCTCCAGAAACGGACGCCGCGGTCGCGGCCGATGCCGAAGAGTTCGTGGCGGTGGTGGTTGTACGACTTGATGATCGAGTTGTTCTCGCCGGCCAGGATGTTGGCCAGGTGATCGGCCTTGAAGGCCTCCTTCAGCGAGAGGATCAGCTCGATGACGGTGCACATCTCTTCCTGTCCGTTGAACTGCTTCTTCGGATAGAGGCAGTTGTCGCACATGCCGCAGTTGGCCTCCGGATAGTCTTCGCCGAAATAGTTGAGCAGGATCTTGCGGCGGCACTGGTTCGACTCGGCGTAAGAGACGGTCTCCATGAGCAGCTGCTTGCCGATCTCCTGCTCGGAGATGGGCTTGCCCTGCATGAATTTCTCGAGGCGCAGGATGTCCTTATAACTGTAAAAGGCGATGCACTGGCCTTCCTGCCCGTCGCGGCCCGCCCGGCCCGTTTCCTGGTAGTAGCCCTCCAGGCTCTTGGGAATGTCGTAGTGGATGACGAAGCGCACGTCGGGCTTGTCGATGCCCATGCCGAAGGCGATGGTGGCCACGATCACGTCGACTTCCTCCATCAGGAAGGCGTCCTGGTTGTGGGCGCGCGTGGCGGCGTCCATGCCGGCGTGGTACGGCAGCGCCTTGATGCCGTTGACGTTGAGCAGCTGGGCGATCTCCTCGACTTTCTTGCGGCTCAGGCAGTAGATGATGCCGCTCTTGCCGGGGTTGTCCTTGATGAAGCGGATGATCTCGCGCTTGGGGTTCGACTTGTCGCGGATCTCGTAATAGAGGTTCTCGCGGTTGAACGAAGACTTGAACACGCGGGCGTCCAGCATGCCGAGGTTCTTCTGGATGTCGGACTGCACCTTGGGCGTGGCCGTGGCCGTGAGGGCGATGATGGGCGCCTTGCCGATCTGGGCGATGATCTCGCGGATGCGGCGGTACTCCGGACGGAAGTCGTGGCCCCACTCGGAGATGCAGTGAGCCTCGTCGATGGCGTAGAACGAGATATGGAGCTGCTTGAGCAGCTGGATGTTCTCTTCCTTGGTCAGCGACTCGGGCGCGACGTAGAGGAGTTTGGTGACGCCCGACAGCAAGTCGGCTTTTACTTCGGCGATCTGCGTCTTGTTGAGGGAGGAGTTCAGGAAGTGGGCGATGCCTTCCTTGTTCTGGATGAATCCGCGGATGGCGTCGACCTGGTTTTTCATCAGGGCGATGAGAGGGGAGATGACGATGGCCGTGCCGGGCAGGCAGAGTGCGGGCAGCTGGTAGCAGAGCGACTTGCCGCCGCCGGTAGGCATCAGCACAAAGGCGTCGCCACCCTCGATGAGGTGTTTGATGATATCTTCCTGGTTGCCCTTGAAGGCGTCCCAGCCAAAAAAGGTCTTGAGTTTGTCGTGCAGCTCTTGCGAAGTAACGTTCATACCACTAAGTTAGCAAAAAAAACGGCAAATGCCACAGTTTCTGACAATTTTTTGGAACTTTTGCTATCTTTGCGGCTCCAAAAGAACACAATTCAATGATTCATAACATGAAAAAGATCTTTGCAGTCGCAGTTGTCTGCGCAGTTTCCGCAATGATGCTCGCATCTTGCGACAAGAAAACGTCCGACGGTTCCCAGCCCGCCGGCATCACCAAATCCGACATCGACTCCGTGAGCTACATGATCGGTTACTCCACCGGCATGCAGATGATGCAGAGCAACTTCGGCCCGCTGAGCGCCAACGCCATCATCAAGGGTATCCAGGACGCCGGCAAGGGTGTCGAGGTTGACTACGCCGTGTTCCAGAGCGTGGTGAACGGTTTCATGGAGAAACGCACCGAGGCCCTCGGCAAGGAGATGGTCGACAAGAGCGCGAAGATGCTCGCTTCCATCGAGAAGGACAAAGACGTGGTCAAGACCGAATCCGGCCTTCTCTACAAGATCGTCCGTGAGGGCAGCGGCGTCAAGCCGACCGCCATGGACACCGTCGAAGTCAACTATGAGGGCAAGAACATCGCCGGCAAGGTGTTCGACTCTTCCTACGAGCGCGGCACGACCGTCACCTTCCCGCTCGGCAATGTCATCAAGGGTTGGACCGAAGGCTTGCAGTATGTGGGCGAAGGCGGTGAGATCATGCTCTATATCCCCGCTGAACTCGCTTACGGCGAACGTGGCGCCGGCGCCGACATCGCTCCGAACGAAGCCCTCACCTTCAAGGTGGAACTCGTCTCGGTGAAACCGTACGTCGAGAAACCGGTGAACGAGTAAGTCTCTTGCGACAGCCGGGACCCCTATGGGGTGTCATAACGGGCAAGGTCTCTTTTTATTGTTGAGACCTTGCCCGTTATGATTGGTCTGAAGGGCCTGTGTGCCAATTTCGGCAGGCAAGGTCCTGCCGACAAAATGAGACCTTGCCCGAATCGGCCGGGGTCCTGGCCCGAAAACCTATCCGCAGTAATAGAATTTCTTGACGAGCGCGGCCATCTTCTTGGGATCGTTGGCGGCCTCGTGGCGTATGCTCTGGTCCTTGTAGGCCTTGAGCTTGGCGATGGTGCCGTCGATCAGGCTGGGGGAGAAGATGCCGTCCTTCTCGTAGAGGGCGCGGTTTTTCTCGAGGCAGAGGGCTGACTCGTGGCAGGAGGTGGGGAGTTGCTCGAGCGAGTTGAGCAGCGCCTCGTTCTTCTTGTCGTGGATGTTGACGTCCACGTAGGTGCGGGCGGCGACGTCCAGCGCGTCGGGCATCTCGAAACCGGTGCGGGCGGCGGTCACCAGGCCGGCGAGCATGTTGTAGATGTCGGCGCTGCCGTCGCCGGAGCGCATCTCCACGGTCTGTTTGTCGGGCAGGATGAAGTCGTTGGGATCTTCCAGCGGATTGGCGAGGGCGCACATGCTGTGGTCGACGCCCCAGCCCAGCGGCACGCGCACGAGCACGGAACGGTTGCGGTCGCCCCAGCAGACGCTGGTGGGCGCTTCCTGGTGCGGCACGAGGCGGAAATAGGAAGTGGGGTTCGTGTTGCCGAAGGCGGTCAGCGACGAAGCGAACTTCATGTAACCGGCGATGGCGCGGCGGGCGTCGTCGGAGAGGGAACCGTCTTTCATCATGACGGAACGGTCGCCCTTCATCATGCGGGTGTGGAAGTGCAGGCCGCTGCCGGCTTTGCCCGTCGTGATCTTCGGGGCGAAGGTGATGTCCAGGCCGTACTGGTAGGCCAGGGAGCGGAGGATCCACTTGGCCATCAGCAGCTGGTCGGCCGCCGACTCCACGGGGTTGACCAGGAACTCGATCTCGTTCTGCTCGTAGATCTTGCCGTCGAGGGTGAAGTTGCCCACCTCGCAGTGGCCGTACTTGATCTGGCCGCCGACCTCGGCGATGCAGCGGATGGCGTCGGCGCGGAACGACTCGAACTTGGCGAAGGGGGTGGATTCGTGGTAGCCGTGCTGGTCTTCGGCCGGGAACATCTCGTCGTCGCGGTCCACGATGTAGAACTCCAGCTCGCCCATGGCTTCGAAGGTGTAGCCGGTACGCTCCCGGAAGGCCTTGTGCGCCTTGCGGAGGGTGAATTCCGGGGCGCTCTCGAGCGGCTCGCCGTCCTTCGTGAAGTAGCTGCAGAGGAAACCTACGGTAGGAATCTCCTGGAAGGGATCGAGGTAGGCCGTGCTGAAGCGCGGGATCACGTAGAGGTCGCTGCTGTCGGCGGCGATGTAGGGGAAGAGGCTGGAACCGTCCACGCGCTCGCCGTAGGAGAGGATCGTGTCGAGATACTGCCGGTTGGTCACGGGGAAGTTGAGGGTCTTGAGCCGGCCGTCGGCCGCGACATAGCGGAAGTTGACGATGCGGACGTCGTGCTGGATGATGAAGTTCTCCAGGTCTTTTTTGGTGAAGTCCTTCGGTTCTTTTCCGATGGCCTCGACCAGTGGATTGATGTTATATTCGCAGAAATTATACATGATTGCTTACGATTTGTTGCTAATTCTGACAAAGGTAAGTTAAAAAAATGAAATTTCGTATCTTTGTGCGGCAAGCCAACGCCATGAATTCCTTCCGCCGCGTCCTTTCCTATGCACAGCCCCTGCGCCGCTACTGGCCCGGATACCTGCTGCTCTCCATCCTGTCCGTGGTGTTCGGCGTGATCAACTATGGCCTGCTGGGACCGCTCCTGACCGTGCTCTTCGACAACGAGGCGGCCGCCGCGGCCTGCGGGCGGCCGGCGTTCTCCTGGTCGCTGTCCTATTTCACAGATAGTTTCCGATGGCTGCTGTCCTCCATCATCCGCGACGGCGGCGTGATCCGCGGCCTGCTCTTCGTCTGCGGCGCCATCATCCTGGCCAGCCTGCTGTCGAACGTCTGCCGCTATCTCTCGCAGCGCATCGTGGTGCGCCTGGAAACCCGCATGATGAAGAGCATCCGTCGCGACCTTTTCGCAAAGATCGCCTCGCTGCCGGTGGGCTGGTTCAGCGAGCGCCGGAAGGGCGACGTGCTCTCCAGCATCTCGAACGATGTGGCGGAGGTGCAGAACACCGTGGCGGGCAGTTTCCATGTCTTTTTCCGCGAGCCGCTGCTGGTGCTGGGTTTCCTGGCCATGCTGGTCTACATGTCGCCGCGCCTGACGCTCGTGTCGCTGGTGGCCCTGCCGGTCTCGGCGTTCCTGGTGACGCGGCTGACCCGTGCCCTGCGCGCCGGTTCGGTGGAGACGCAAAGCCTCATGGGCCGCATCGTGAGCCATTTCGAAGAAGCGATTTCCGGTTCGCGCGTCATCAAGGCCTTCTCGGCCCGCAACTATGTGGAGCGCGCCTTCGAGCGGGACAACGAGCGGCACCGCAGCGTTATCCTGCGCGTGCGCAACCGTCAGGAAATGGCTTCGCCCGTGTCGGAGTTCCTGGGCATCAGCATCGCCGCCACCGTGCTGTTCTACGGCGGCTGGCTCAACTACCACGGCAACCTGGGCATGACCTGGCAGCAGTTCATCGTCTACATCATGTTCTACTGGAAGGTGCTGGAGCCCGGCAAGGCCCTTTCGAAGTCCTATGCGGCCATGCAGAAAGGCCTCGTCTCGGCCGAGCGCATCTTCGGCATCCTCGACGCGCCCGCCGGCATCGAGGACGGCCGCAAGCCTGTCCGGGAATTCAGGGAAGAGATCCGTTTCGACCACGTGACCTTCGCGTATGAAGGCGAGCCGGTGCTGCGCGACGTGAGCCTGGCCATCCCCAAGGGGAAGATGGTGGCCGTCGTGGGGCCTTCCGGCGCCGGCAAGTCCACCCTGGCCGACCTGCTGCCCCGCTTCTACGACGTGCAGGAGGGCGCCGTCCGCCTCGACGGCACCGACATCCGCGAGCTGCGGCTCGACGAACTGGTGGCCCTGATGGGCATCGTGCCCCAGGACACCGTCCTGTTCAACGATACGGTCTACAACAATATCGCCTTCGGCCGCGAAGACGTCAGCCCGGAAGCCGTGCGGGAAGCCGCCCGCATCGCCCACGCCGACAGTTTCATCGAACAACTGCCGCAGGGCTACGACACGCCTGTGGGCGACCGCGGCGCCAAGCTCTCGGGCGGCCAGCGGCAGCGCATCGCCATCGCGCGCGCCGTGCTCAAGAACCCGCCCGTCCTGATCCTCGACGAAGCCACGTCCGCCCTCGACACGGAGAGCGAGCGCCTGGTGCAGGAAGCCCTGGACCGGCTCATGGGAGGGCGCACGTCGCTGGTCATCGCGCACCGCCTGTCCACCATCCGGCACGCCGACCGCATCTACGTGGTGCAGGACGGCCGCATCGTCGAAGAGGGAATTCACGAAGAATTGGTTGCAAATAACGGTCTTTATTCCCATCTTTGCAGTTTGCAGGCATTTTCATAACAAGTAGCTATGGCAAAGAAACCCTCCCGGAGACGCTCCCTCAATGTCCTCTTCGAAGAATCCTTCAAGAAGAACTGGGACCGTCCCGCCCTTTCGAACTATAATCAGAATACCCTTTATTATAAGGATGTGGCCCGCAAGATCGCGGAACTGCACATCTTCTTCGAAGCATGCGGCATCAAGCCCGGCGACCGCATCGCCCTCTGCTCGAAGAACCAGGCCAACTGGGGCGTGGCCTACCTGGCCATCATGACCTACGGCGCCGTCGTCGTGCCCATCCTTCACGAATTCCAGCCCGCCAACCTCAGCCACCTGGTGACCCACTCCGAGGCCCGCATCTTCTTCGTGGGCGAGGCCATCTGGAACACGATGTCCGAGATGGAAGTCCCCGGACTCGAGGTGGTGGTGGGACTGACCGATTTCCAGGTGCTCAAGTCCCTCAATCCGACGGCCCCGGCCGTGATGTCGGAGATGGAGGCGCGGATGAACGAGCGCTATCCCGGCGGCCTCAAGCCGGACAAGCTCAGCTATTATGTCGACCTGCCCGACCAGCTCGCGCTCATCAGCTATACGTCCGGCACCTCCGGTTTCTCGAAGGGCGTGATGATCCCGTACCGGGCGCTGCTGTCCAACATCCAGTTCGCGCATGAGGCCGAGCCGCAGATGGACTGCAATTCCCGCATGGTCTCCATGCTCCCGACGGCCCACATGTACGGCATGATCTTCGAGTTCCTGTTCGAGATGACCATCGGCGCCCAGGTCTTCTTCCTGACGCGCCTCCCCAGCCCGAAAGTGATCCTCGAGGCCATGGCCGCCGTGAAGCCCGACACGATCATCGCCGTGCCGATGATCATCGAGAAAATCTACAAGAACATGCTGGTCCCGTTCATCAGCAAGAAGCGTATCAAGCTGATGCTCAACCTTCCCGTGATTGACAAGGTGGTCAAGACCAAGATCCGCGAGAACCTGGTCCAGGCCTTCGGCGGCAAGTTCGGCGAAGTCATCATCGGCGGCGCCCCGTTCAACCGCGAGGCGGAAGCCTTCTTCAAACGCATCAACTTCCCCTTCACCATCGGCTACGGCATGACGGAGTGCGCGCCCATCATCACCTACGTCCACTGGAACAAGACCAAGCTCTATTCCTGCGGCAAGGCGGCGCCCCGCATGCGCATCAAGATCGACTCCGACGACCCGAAGAAGATTCCGGGCGAGGTGCTGGTCAAGGGCGACAACGTGTTCCTGGGCTACTACAAGAACGAGATGGCGACCAAGGAATCGTTCGTGGACGGCTGGTTCCGCACCGGCGACATGGGCGTCGTCGACAGCGACGGCTACCTCTACCTGCGCGGCCGCTGCAAGAGCATGATCCTGGGTCCTTCGGGCCAGAACATCTATCCGGAAGAAATCGAAAGTATCCTCAACAATATGCCCTACGTGGTGGAGTCGCTCGTCATCGAAGACAATTACAAGCTCGTGGCGCTGATCTACCCGGACTTCGAACAGGCCCAGGAAGACGGCCTGGACCGCGAACAGCTCGAGGAGAAGCTCAACGAGGACATGATGCTGGCCAACCTGGAGCTCGACCAGTACTGCAAGCTGAGCCGTGTCGAGATCGTGGACCAGGAATTCGAAAAGACCCCGAAGCGCAGCATCAAGCGCTACCTGTATCAAAGAGGAACCAACGCATAAGATGGAAGACAAGAAGCGAAAGTTCGACAGCCGCTATCTGGAGATGGCGGCCGTGTGGGCGAAAAACTCGTATTGCACCCGCCGGCAGGTCGGCGCCCTCCTGGTCAAGGACCGGATGATCATCTCGGACGGATACAACGGCACGCCCGCGGGCTTCGAGAACGTGTGTGAAGACGAGAACGGCGTGACCAAGCCCTATGTCCTGCATGCGGAAGCCAATGCCATCACCAAGGTGGCCAAGAGCGGCAACAGCAGCGACGGCGCCACGCTCTACATCACGGATTCCCCGTGCATGGAATGCGCCAAGCTCATCATCCAGTCGGGCATACGCCGGGTGGTCTATGCCCGGGAATACCGGCTTGTCGACGGAGTGGACCTGCTGCGCCGCGCCGGTATCGAGGTTGAAAGAATCGAAGTAGACTGTCTGTAAGCTATGGAGCCTTCCGATCAGAAAAGATGGACCACCATCGGCTGGTGCGTGGTCATCGTGCTGCTGCTCGTCACGCTCGGGCAACTGTGGTTCGGTGGAAAGAAAAAGACGGTGACCATCCCTGACGGGGACTGGGCCAAGCTGCTGCTGGTCCTCGAGACGGTGGGCCGCGACTATGTGGACGACATCGACCAGAAGGCGGTGACGGAGGAGATCCTGCCGGGCATCATGGCCCAGCTCGACCCGCACTCCGTGTACCTGCCGCCCGTGGAGCTGCAGGAGGCGGAAGAAGACCTCCAGGGCGGTTTCGACGGCATCGGCATCCAGTTCTCCGTGCCCAACGACACGGCGGTGGTCTCGCAGGTAATCCCGGGCGGTCCCTCCGAAAAGGCGGGCCTGCTCTCGGGCGACCGCATCCTTCAGGTGGACGACCGGGTGATCGCGGGTACGCACACCCCGCAGGACTCGATGGTGCGCCTGATGAAGGGCAAGCGCGGCACGAAGGTCGAGATCCGCGTGAAGCGCGACGGCGTGGACGAGCCCATCGTTTTCCCCATCGTCCGCGACGTGATCCCGGTCAACAGCGTGGACGTGGCCTATATGCTCAACGACACCACCGGTTATATCAAGCTTTCGAAATTCGCCCGCACCACCTACCTGGAATTCCTCAAGGCGGCGCTTTCCCTTCGGGAGCAGGGGATGCGGCGGCTGGTCTTCGACCTGCGCGACAATACGGGCGGTTATCTCGACCAGGCGCTGATGCTCTCCAATGAATTCCTGGAGAAAGGCGACCTGATCGTCTACATGGAAGGCCGCAACCGGCCCCGCAACGACGTGTATGCCGACGGCCGCGGCAGCTGCCGCGACATCGCGCTGGCGGTGCTGATCAACGAAGGCTCGGCTTCCTCCAGCGAGATTTTCGCCGGGGCCATGCAGGACAACGACCGCGCGACGCTCTACGGCCTGCGCTCGTTCGGCAAGGGCCTGGTGCAGGAACCGCTCTTCTTCAGCGACGGCTCGGGCATCCGCCTGACGGTGGCCCGCTACCATACGCCGTCGGGCCGCTGCATCCAGAAGCCCTACGGCGAAGACTACGGCTATGACATCTACGAGCGTTACCTCCACGGCGAGATGACCAGCGTCGACAGCATCAAGGTCAACGATTCGCTCAAGTTCGAGACGCGGGCCGGCCGCACGGTCTACGGCGGGGGCGGCATCATCCCCGACGTGTTCGTGCCGCTCGACACCACCCGCTATTCGCCCTATCTGGGCGCGTGCAACCGCCAGAGCCTGCAGGCCAAGTACGCCAACCAGGTTTCCGACCGCAACCGCGCCGCCCTGCGCGAGATCAAGGACCTGCCCACGCTCAACCGCTTCCTCGACGGCCTGAACCTCAAGGACGGCTTCATCGCCTTCACGAAGGCGCAGGGGGTCGTTCCCACGGAGGAAGACTGGGCGGTCTCGGGCGAACTCATCCTGGTGCAGCTCCGGGCCCTTATCGGCCGCAACACGCCGATGAACGACGACGCTTTCTATCCGATTTACCTGACCACGGACAATGTGCTGGAAGCGGCTTTGAAAAACGGATAATATGAAACTTTTTTGGATTTTATCCGTATAAATATTGTTTTCGCGTCTAAAATCTAAAAAATGAAACTTTCCCAATTCGGTTTTGACCTTCCGCAGGAACTGATCGCCAAGTATCCTTCCCCGGAACGGGACGAGTGCCGCCTGATGGTGGTGCACAAGGATACGGGTGACATCGAGCACCGGATTTTCAAGGATATCATCGACTACGCAGCGCCGCACGACCTCTTCGTGTTCAACGACGCCAAGGTGTTCCCGGCCCGCATGAGCGGCAACAAGGAGAAGACCGGCGCCGAGATCGACGTCTTCCTCCTGCGCGAGCTCAACCGCGACCAGCGTCTCTGGGACGTGCTGGTCGATCCCGCGCGCAAGATCCGCATCGGCAACAAGCTCTATTTCGGCGAGAACGACAGCCTGGTGGCCGAGGTCATCGACAACACGACCTCGCGCGGCCGTACGCTGCGCTTCCTCTTCGACGGCAGTTACGAAGAGTTCCGCCAGACCCTCTACCAGATGGGTTCCCTGCCGGTGCCCAAGTGGATCCGTCCGCATGCGGAAGAGATTGACAAGGAGCGTTTCCAGACCATCTTCGCATCGAAGGAAGGCGCCGTGGCCTGCCCCGCGGCCGGCTTGCACTTCAGCAAGATCCTCTTCAAGAAAATGGAGATCCGCGACATCGAGCGCGCTTTCCTGACGCTGTATATGGGCAACGCGCATTTCCACAACGTGGACGTGGAAGACCTCTCGAAGCACAAGATGGATTCGGAGCAGTATTCCATTTCCGAGGAGACGGCGGCCCAGGTCAACGCCTGCAAGGCACGCGGCAACAAGGTCTTCGCCGTGGGCATCACCGTCGTGCGGGCGCTCGAGACCTATGTGACGACCAAGAAGGAGATCCGGGCCTTCGACGGCTGGACCAACAAGTTCATCTTCCCGCCGTACCAGTTCTCGATCCCCGACGCCATGGTCACCAACTTCCACCTTCCCTACAGCACGATGCTGATGAACGCCGCTGCCTTCGGCGGCTACCAGCACATCATGAACGCCTACAAGGTCGCCGTCGACGAGAAATACCAGTTCGGCACCTATGGCGATGCCATGCTGATTATTTAAATTCGTCGTCGGAAAGGATATTGCTTTTCTGCCGGCCTAAAGTGGATCGGGCTCCGTATCTTGCGAAAAAAAAGATATGGAGCCCGATCGCTATGTTTATCTCTGTGCGCTGAGCAAGGTCTTCGCGTACCAATGTGCCATCGGCCGGCAGCTGATGGAAAGTTTCGGCGGCCCCGAAGGGGTCTTCAGCACCCCGCGCCGCACCCTCGCCACCGTTCTTCACAACGGCGGGCCGTACCTCGACCTGCTGTTCGATCCGGACTTGCTCGAATGGGCGGAAGGAGAAGTCGCCTGGGCCCGCAGCTGCGACATCCGCCTGCTCGGTCTCGACGACCCCGCCTATCCCCGGCGCCTGGCGGCCTGTTCCGACGCGCCGCTGCTGCTCTACTGCAAGGGGAACGCCGATCTCAACGCCGAGCGCGCCCTGGCCGTCGTCGGCACCCGCAAGGCCACCTGGACGGGACGCGAAAGCTGCCGACGCATTGTCGGCCGTCTCGCCGACATGAATGTAAAGCCCTTGATCGTCAGCGGGATGGCTCTCGGCATTGACGGCTGCGCCCATGCCACCGCCCTGGAGGTCGGCCTGCCGACCATCGGCGTGCTGCCCTGCGGCCTCGACGAAATCTATCCGCGCCAGCACCGCGACCTGGCGCAGCGGGCCCTCGAGAAAGGCGCCCTGGTCACGGATTTTCCACGCGGCACGCAGCCGGTCGCCTATACCTTCCTGCGCCGCAACCGCATCATCGCCGGCATGGCCGATGCCACGCTGCTGGTGGAGTCGTTCCAGAAGGGCGGGGGACTGATCACCGCCTCGCTGGCCTCCTCTTATCAGCGCGAAGTCTTCGCGGTGGCGGGCCGCATGACCGACGCTTCGTTCACGGGCTGCAACGAGCTCATCGCCCGGCATGAGGCGACCCTCGTGCCCGACGCCGACGCACTCCCGCTGGCCATGGGCTGGATCTCCGCCCGGCAGCGCCGGGCTGTCGTGCAGCTCGTGCGCCCCGACGACCCGCCGGAGCGCGGCCGCGTGCTCCGCTGCCTCGAAGCCCGCGCCCCGCTCTCCGCCGAAGAGGTCGCCGCCCTCACGAAGCTCGATCCGCGGGCCGTCAACCTGCTCCTGCTCGAACTCGAAATGGAGGGCCGGGTGGTAGCCGATGGAAGCAAATTTTTCTTAACTTTGTAAGAATGTTGATCGACACCCACTGCCATCTCTACGACGAAGCCTTCCACGACGATTTCGACGCGGTGCTGGCCCGTGCCCGGGAAGCCGGCATGGAGGCCTGTGTCATGCCCGGCATCGACCGCGCCAGCCACGATGCGCTCGTGGCCACGGCCGACGCCCTGCCCGGCTTCGCTTTCCCCTGTATCGGCCTGCATCCGACCTCGGTGGGGGAGAACTGGCAGGAGGAGCTCGATTTCGTGCAGGCGCACCTGGGCGACCGCCGCTGGTATGCCATCGGTGAAATCGGCCTCGACGAGTACTGGTCGAAAGACTTCGTGAAGCAGCAGATGCGCGTGCTGGCCGAACAGATCTGCCTGGCGGCCCGGGCCGATTTGCCGGTGATCATCCACCTGCGCGAAGCCACCGACGATTTCCTGCGCGTGCTCGAAGAGGTACGCGGCGTGTCTTTCCGCGGCGTGATGCACGCCTGGTCCGGCAGCTACGAGATGTACCGCCGGCTGCTCGGCATGGCCGACTTCAAGTTCGGTATCGGCGGGGTGGTGACCTACAAGAACGCCGGCGTGGCCGTGGCGCTCGAAAAGATGTCGCTCGACGACGTGGTGCTGGAGACCGACTGCCCCTGGCTCACGCCCGTCCCATACCGGGGCAAACGCAACGAGCCGTCCTATGTGCGGCTGGTGGCTGAAAAAGTTGCACAGATCAAGGGCCTGGCGCCCGAAGCCGTCGGGGAGATTTCCACGGCCAATGCGCGCAGGCTGTTTAAGCTATAGCATACGATGGACCGAAAGATTCTCCTCATCTACACGGGCGGCACGATCGGCATGAAGATGGACCCCGAGACGCAGCTGCTCAAGCCTTTCGATTTTACCCAGATCACCCGCGAGGTGCCCGAGCTCAAGAAGTTCGGTTATGTGATCGACGCGCTGTCGTTCGACCCGGTCATCGACTCCTCCGACGTGAGCCCCGCCTTCTGGATCAAGCTGGCGGGCATCATCAAGGCCAACTACGGCTTCTACGACGGCTTTGTCGTGCTCCACGGCACCGACACCATGGCCTACTCCGCGTCGGCCATGAGCTTCATGCTCGAAAACGTGGAGAAGCCCGTGATCTTCACGGGAAGCCAGCTGCCCATCGGCATGCTGCGGACCGACGGAAAAGAGAATCTCATCTCCTCGATCCAGCTCGCCGCCGAGCAGGACGAAGCGGGGCATCCGCACATCTGCGAGGTCTGCATCTACTTCGACAGCCAGCTTTTCCGCGGCAACCGCACCTCGAAGTACAGCGCCGAGAATTTCAGCGCGTTCCGCTCGCCCAACTATCCGGCGCTGGCGGAGGTGGGCATCCACATCCGCTACAACGACACGGCCATCTACCACCCCCGCCGCTGGGGCCGGCCGCTGCGCCTGCACACCGAACTGGACACGCGGGTGGCCGTGCTGAAGATTTTCCCGGGCATCACCGAACCTCTGGTGAAGGCCGTGCTCGGAACTCCCGGTCTGCGGGCCGTCGTGCTCGAGACCTACGGTTCGGGCAATTCGCTCTCGGAGCCCTGGTTCCTGGACGCGCTGAGCGCTTTCACGCGGGCCGGGGGCGTCATCGTCAACGTCACCCAGTGCCAGGCGGGCGCCGTGGATATGGGCGCTTACGCCAACGGCGACATCCTCCGGCAGGCCGGCCTGGTGAGCGGAAAGGACATGACGACGGAAGCCGCTGTCACCAAATTATTTGTACTTTTGGGACAGTATGCTGATAATAAGACGGTTAGTGAGAAATTCGAAAAGGGCGTCAGTGGAGAAATTTCTTAGAAATAGTGATACTTTCCAAAAAAATTATTAAATTGCAAAGAATTTTTGGCGGACTACGTGCCTCCAAAAGTGAAAAAATGAGACTATAACTATTTAAAATTCAGTGTTTAATAATTAATCAAAAAACCTATGAAAAAAATTTTCATGTTTTTGGCAGTCATTGGCCTTCTGACCATTTCTGCTGAGTACCAGAAGACTTTTGCACAGGATCAGCCTGCCGAGCAGACTGAAGCTGTTGCTCAAGCCGACGACGAGGTCGTCGATCCGTTCGCTTCAACGAACAACGACACCCCGATCCACCAGCAGCTGAAGAAGCTCTTCATCGAAGGTGGCGCCACCTTCATGGCTCTCGTGCTGTTGTGCCTCATCCTCGGTCTGGCTATCGCTATCGCGAAGATCATCACCCTGAGCATCGCACAGAACAACAACCAGAAGCTTCTCGACAAGATTGAAGATTGCCTCAAGAACGAAGGTGTTGAAAAAGCTTTCGAGCTTTGCAAGAACACCCCGGGCCCGGTGGCACGTATCTTCACCCAGGGCCTTCTCCGCGTGAAAGACGGCCAGGGCATTGAAAAAGCTGAGAAGTCGGTCATCGAATACGGTTCCGTGGAAATGGGTAAACTCGAGAAAGGTCTTTCCTGGATCGGTCTGTTCATCGGTATCGCTCCGCAGTTGGGCTTCATGGGTACCGTGCTCGGTCTGATCTCGGCCTTCGACGCCATCGAGGTCGCCGGCGATATCAGCCCGGCACTGGTTGCTGGCGGTATGAAAATCGCTCTGATCACCACCGTCGGCGGTCTGGTCGTCGCTATCATCCTGCAGCTCTTCTACAACTACATTATCTCCAAGATCGACACGATCGTCGTGGATATGGAAGACTCCTCCATCTCGCTCGTGGACATGCTGGTCAAGTACAGCAAATAATAACAAAAACAACAACCTTCATTCATTGATTTTGTTATGAAAGAAACGAACGAAAAAAGAGAGAACAGGCCTTGGAAGATTCTGGAGTTGATCCTCTTCGTGGTGTCTCTGGTGCTCTTTGCCATCGTGTTCACGGCTAAGCCGACCACGACTGACAGCGCGTCCCTGGATGCCTTCCTGTACTGGATCTACGCCCTGGTCTGCCTGGCGCTCTGCGTGACCTTGCTCTTCCCCCTCTTCGGAGCGTTCAAGAGCAAGAAGAAACTGCTGCGCCTGATCACCCTGATCCTCGGCGTGGTCGTTGTCGTCGGCGGCGCATGGCTTCTCGCCCCGGGTACGCCGATCGAGACCAAGGCTACGGTTGCCGACGGCGACTTCAAGTTTGCCGACACGGTGCTTTATGTAACCTATTTCGTGGTCTGCGTGGCCATCCTCTCGTTAATCTGGAGTGCGGCCCGCAAGGCAATCAAAAAATAAGACTCTGAAGTATGGCTAAGAAAAAGGTTCCTGAAATCAACGGCTCATCTATGGCGGATATTGCGTTCATCGCGCTGATATTCTTCTTGATGGTGACCACGATGGACAAGGAGGAGGGTATCTCCCGTCTCCTTCCGCCCATCCCTCCGGAAGATCAGAAGATGGAGGACTTGAAGGTCAATCGTCGGAATATCATCCAGGTGAAGATCAATTCCAACGACAGATTGTTGGCCGGCAGTCAACCGATGGATGTCAGCCAGCTGAAGGACAAGATCAAAGAATTCATGACCAACCCTTACGACGACCCGAACCTTCCTGAGAAAGAAGTCCAGGATATCCCGGGTCTCGGACCGGTTCCCGTTTCCAAAGGTGTCATCTCCCTGCAGAACGACCGCGGTACCACGTACCAGGCCTACATCACCGTCCAGAACGAGCTGATCAAGGCCATCAACGAGCTCCGCGACGACTTCTCCATGAAGACCTTCGGAAAGAAGTATTCCAAGCTGAGTGAGGAACAGCAGGAAATGGTCCGCAAGGCCGTCCCGCAGAAGATCTCCGAAGCGGAACCGAAGGACGTCAGAAAGAAATAGGAGAATTCAGTATGGCAAAATTCATCAAAGAAAACAAAGGTGAACTTCCGCAGATGAATACCTCGTCCCTGCCGGACATCGTGTTCATCATCCTGATGTTCTTCATGGTGTGTACCTCCATGCGTCAGAACGATACGAAGGTTCGCGTCACCACGCCGATGGCGACGGAGATCGCGAAACTCGACCGGAAGGACCTGGCTACCTATATCTATATCGGCACGCCTTCGCAGCAGTACCAGAAAGAGTACGGTACGGATTCCCGTATCCAGCTCAACGACGTCATCTGCAAGGACAACAACGACCTGAGCCCGATCCGCGACTTCATCGCCGCAGAGCGTGAGAAAATCTCCGAGGTCGACCGTCCGTTCATGCAGGTCAACATCAAGGCTGACAAGGATACCCGCATGGGTATCATCACCGACGTGAAGCAGGAGCTTCGCCGTTGCTCGGCTTTGAAGATCATGTATGGTGCTCGTAAAGGCACTGCTCAGAAATAGCGAACGATTGAACTGAAGAAAGGGTGGTTTCGTGCCACCCTTTCTTTTATCCCTCAGACAAATTGGTATGAAGAGAATCATCGAGACCCTGGCAGCGGCCGCCCTGCTTTTCCTGGCGGTCTCCTGCACCCCGCAGGAAAAACATGCAAAATACGTCTTCTATTTCATCGGTGACGGCATGGGCATGACCCATGTGGCCGCCGCCGAGGCTTATAAGGCGCAGGAACGCGGTGTGATCGGCATGGATCCGCTCGGTTTCACGCAGTTCCCCGTGATGGGCGAGGCCACGTCTTTCTCGGCCAGCAACATCATCACCGACTCCTCCGCGGCCGGAACCGCGCTGTCGACCGGTGAGAAGACCAAGAACGGCATGCTGGCCATCGCTCCGGACTCCACGACCTGGCAGACGAGCATCTCCTACAAGATCCACGATGCGGGCTACAGCGTGGGCGTGATGTCCACCACGCCGATCAACCATGCCACGCCGGCCGCCTTCTTCGGCCATAACATCAAGCGCGGCAATTACTACGAAATCGGCAAGGAACTCCCCGGCACCGGCTTTGAATTCTTCGCGGGCGGCGGCCTCTATCATCCGAAAGGCAAGGAGGGGAACGAGGAAGTTTCGCTCTGGGACATGATCACCGACGGCGGTTACACCCTGGCCTACGGTTATGAGGATTTCCAGACCAAGAAAGACGCCGACAAGATCGTCCTGATCCAAGCGGAGGGTTCCGAAGACATCTGCCCCTATGCGCTCGGCCGTCCCGAGGGCGCGCTGACCCTGTCGCAGATCGTGGAATCCGCCATCACCGTGCTGGAACGCAATCCGAAGGGATTCTTCCTGATGGCCGAGGGCGGCCTGATCGACTGGACGGCCCACAGCGAGGACCTGGCCGGCACCATCTTCGAGGTGCTCGACTTCGACCAGGCCATCGCCGTGGCGAACGCCTTCTATGAGCGCCATCCCGACGAGACCCTGATCGTCGTGACCGCCGACCATGAAACGGGCGGTCTCGCCCTGGGCCGTAAAGGCTACAACTACGACCTGACCGTCATCGACAAGATCCAAAGCGCCTCCGCTTCGACCGATGTGGAGCAGTACATGAACGACCCGAAATCGATCGACAGCGTCAACGAGGAAGCCCGCATCGGCTGGACGACCTATTCCCACTGCGGCGGCCCCGTGCCCGTGTGGGCCAAGGGTGTCGGCGCCGAGCGTTTCGCCGCACGGCAGGACAACACCGACATTCCCAAGAAAATCTGCGCCGCCATGGGCGTGCAGTTCTAATCTTGACTGATGAGACGCTTTCTCACCCTTTGTCTGATCGCGCTGACCGTGGCAGTTCCTGCCTTCTCGCAGGAACTGCCCAAGCGCGAATTCCGTGGAGCGTGGCTGCACATCGTCGGCAACCAGCAGATCAAGACGCTGACGCGCGAGCAGATCCAAGGCTGGTTTACCGCTACGCTGGACAGCCTCCAGGACATGGGCTGCAACGCCGTGATCTTCCAGGTCCGGCCGCAGGCCGACGCTTTCTACGCCTCGGACATCGAACCATGGACCCGCTTCCTGACCGGTGAGCAGGGCGTCGCCCCCGATCCCTTCTGGGATCCCCTCCAATTCATGATCGAGCAGTGCCATGCCCGCGGCATGGAGCTGCACGCCTGGTTGAACCCCTACCGGGTGACGTCGAACGACCAGGAACAGCTGAGTCCCGAGCATCTCTATTTCAAGAAACCGGAGATCTTCAAGCGCTACGGGAAGCAGCTCTATTTCGATCCGGGTGAACCGGAAGCCATCGCGCACACTGTGCGCGTGATCGCCGACATCGTGACCCGTTACGATGTCGACGCCATCCATTTCGACGACTATTTCTATCCTTATCCCGAGACCTTCGAGGAATTCCACGACGATGCCTCCTTCACGAAATACGGCCCCGCCCAGGGCTTCGAGTACTGGCAGAAGAACGACTGGCGCCGGCACAACGTGGAAACGCTGATCCACGAGATCAACGACACCATCAAGGCCATCAAGCCGTGGGTGCGCTTCGGCATCTCGCCGTTCGGCATCCACCGCAACAAGAAAGACACCCCCGACGGCAGCGGCAGCGAAACGGACGGGCTCTCGAACTACGAGCAGCTCTTCGCCGACGTGCCCGCCTGGGCGGAAAAAGGTTACATCGACTACATCGTGCCGCAGCTCTACTGGCGGATCGGCTTCGCCCGCGCGGACTACGATGTGTTGATTCACTGGTGGAACGACCAGAACTACAAAGGACAACTCTATATCGGCCAGAGCATCTCGACCTTCAGCGCGCCCGACCTCGACAAGCCGGACGTGACGCAGACGGCCCGCAAGATGCAGCTGGTCCGCGATCTTCCGAACGTCGACGGCAACGTGTGGTGGCCCGGCTGGTCGCTGGCGCTTCAGGCCCAGCCCTGGTACACGCCCCGGCCCGCCCCGGCCGACGCCAAACCCTTCTCGCTGGCGGATTCCCTCCGCACCGTGTATCAGCGCAACCTGGCGCTGATTCCCGCCTATACCGACCTGGACGCCGTCGCGCCCGAGGCCGTGGCCTGGATCAAGGTGTCCGGCAAGGGCCTTTCCTGGCAGCCGGTGGAGACCGACGACGTGCTGCAGCAGCCGCATTTCTATGTGGTCTACCGCTTCGGCGCCGGCGAACCCGTCGACCTGACGCGCAGCGACGCCATCGTGAAGATCACCCGTGACACGCACTTCAAGCCCGCCGAGAAGCGGGACGGCCGCCACCAGTATGTGGTGACGGTGGTTGACAAGTGCTGGAACGAAAGCCCCGCATCGACAATTATCAAATGGTAACACGATAACATGAAACGAATCAAGGATTATTTGAGCGGACAGCCCCAGCAGGACATTGTGGTGAAGGGATGGGTCCGCACCAAACGTGGCAACAAGAACGTGGCGTTCATCGCCCTGAACGATGGCTCGACGATCAACAATATCCAGGTGGTCTGCGACTTGCAGAAGTTCGACGAGGCGCTGATGAAACAGGTCACTACGGGCGCCTGCCTCTGCGTGAAAGGCGACCTGGTCCCCTCGATGGGCAGCGGCCAGGCCGTGGAGGTCCAGGCCCGCGAGATCGAGGTCTACGGCACGGCCGATCCCGAAGCGTACCCGCTCCAGAAGAAAGGCCACAGCATGGAGTTCCTGCGTGAGATCGCGCACCTGCGCCCGCGCACGAACACCTTCGGCGCCGTGCTCCGCATCCGCCACGCCATGGCTTTCGCCATTCATAAGTTCTTCAACGACAAAGGCTTCTACTATCTCCATACCCCGCTGATCACGGCGAGCGACGCCGAAGGCGCCGGCGAAATGTTCCAGGTCACGACCCTCGACCTCGACAACCCGCCGCGCACCGAAGACGGACGTGTCGACTACAGCCAGGACTTCTTCGGACGCCTGACCTCCCTGACCGTGAGCGGCCAGCTGGAAGGTGAGCTCGGCGCCACGGCCCTGGGCAGCATCTACACCTTCGGCCCGACCTTCCGCGCCGAGAACTCCAACACCCCGCGCCACCTGGCCGAATTCTGGATGGTGGAGCCTGAGATGGCCTTCTACGACGTGAATGACCTGATGGACCTCGAAGAGGAGTTCATCAAATACCTCGTGCAGTACGCCCTCGACAACTGCCAGGACGATCTCGCGTTCCTCAACAAGATGATCGATCCGGAGCTGATCGAGCGCCTCAAGAGCGTCGTGTCCACGAAGTTCGTGCGCCTGACCTATACCGAGGGCATCAAGATCCTCGAGGCCAGCGGCCAGAAATTCGAATTCCCGGTGTCCTGGGGCGTGGACCTGCAGAGCGAGCACGAGCGTTACCTCGTGGAGAAGCATTTCGGCAAGCCGGTGATCCTGACCGACTACCCGAAAGACATCAAGGCCTTCTACATGAAGCAGAACGACGACGGCAAGACGGTCCGCGGCACGGACGTGCTCTTCCCGAAGATCGGCGAGATCATCGGCGGCAGCGAGCGTGAGGCTTCGCTCGAGAAGCTGAACAAGCGCATCGCCGAGCTCCACATGGATACGAGGAACCTGTGGTGGTACATCGACACCCGCCGCTTCGGCACCTGCCCGCACAGCGGCTTCGGCCTCGGTTTCGAGCGCCTGCTGCTCTTCGTCACCGGCATGAGCAACATCCGCGACGTGATCCCGTTCCCGCGTACGCCCAAGACGGCAGAATTTTAAACCTATCGCATACTTAAACGCAAAACTATGTTGGTTATCGGCATCGCAGGGGGCTCCGGCTCCGGCAAGACAACGGTTGTCAAGGAGATTGCACGCAGGATGCAGCCGCACGAGGACGTGGTGGTGATCCCGCAGGACTCCTACTACAAAGACCAGAGCCATCTCTCGATGGAGGAGCGCCAGGCGCTGAACTTCGACCATCCGGATTCCATCGACTGGAAGCTGCTGGTGGACCAGCTCCGCGACCTGAAGGCCGGCAAGGCCATCGACGAGCCGACCTATTCCTACATTACCTGCACCCGTCAGGAAGCGACCGTGCATGTGGAGCCGGCCGATATCATCATCGTGGAAGGCATCCTCATCTTCACCTGCAAGGAACTGATGAAGGAGCTCGACATCAAGGTGTTCGTGGATGCAGACGACGACGACCGGCTGATGCGCGTCATCACGCGCGACATCGTCGAGCGCGGCAAGAACGTGGAGTGGGTGATCGACCGCTACACCAAGACGGTCAAGCCGATGTACCTGCAGTTCATAGCGCCGAGCAAGCGCTATGCCGATATCATCGTCCCGCAGGGTGGGCACAACAAAGTGGCTATCAGCGTGTTGCTTTCCGGCGTACGGAAGATGGCCCGCGAAAAAGAACAGGAATAAATGAAGCTATGGGGCGGCAAGAATAAGGAAGACCGGGTCGGATTCTATACGACCCTGGTGTTTCATTTGTCCGTCCTGATCGTCCTGCTGCTCGTCTCGATCGGCCGCGTCGCGTCGACCGAGACTTCTTTCGTGCTCGACTTCACGAAGCAGGAGGAACTGGAAAAGTTGCAGCGGGAAGTGGAAATGCAGGAGCAGGTGGCCCGGAACCTGGAGGACCAGCTGGCCCGGCAGCCGCAGCAGCGCATCCGCAATGTGGCGGTAGACGCGGGCAGCAAGCTCAAGGACGACCGCTTCAAGAATCCTTCCGAGGTCTACGACGAGGCGAAGGAGCTGCAGCGCAAGCTCGATGCGTCGAAGCGCGACGCCATGGCCCAGAAAGCGGCAGAGGAGGCGGTAGACCTGAACCAGGAGAAGAAAGGGGAGGAGTCTGACAAGCCGGCCCCCGCGTTCCAGGGTCCGTCCGTCATCTCGTATGAAGTGGAAGGCCGCAAGGCCCTGAGCCTGCCGGTTCCGGCCTATAAGGGTTACGGTGCCGGGGATGTGCTGGTCGACATCGTGGTCAACCAGGCGGGCCGCGTGACTGCGGCCAAGGTCCGCGCCGAGGATTCTTCGGCGGACGCGTCGCTCCATGCCTTCGCGGTCGAGGCGGCCAAGCGCTCCCGCTTCTCCGCCACTTCCGAAGCCGTCAAATCCCAGCCCGGCTGGATCCTATATCGTTTTATCGCTCAATAGAACCTGAACCATGAGACCTGAAATCGAAGCCGCCATTGACAGCATCAACGTCACGATGAATGCGGGTGGCATGAACACCATCAACATCGTCCTGGCCTTCGTCATGTACGGCGTGGCCCTGGGCATCAAGCCCCATATGTTCGTCGATGTCTTCAAGAAACCCAAATCCGTGATTCTGGGCGCGTGCTGCCAGCTGATCCTGCTGCCGCTGCTCACCTTCCTGCTGGCCCTTCTTCTGGACTCGGTGGGCTGGATTTCCTGGACCATGGCCCTGGGTATGATCCTGGTGGCGTCCTGCCCGGGCGGCAACATTTCCAACTTCATCAGTTCGCTGGCGAAGGCGAACATCGAGCTTTCGGTGTGCCTGACGGCCATCAGTACGGCGCTGGCCGTCCTGATGACTCCGTTCAATTTCTGGCTGTACGGCAACCTCTTCCTGAAGTTCGCGTCGGTCCACGGCGAAGTGCCGTACCTCGTGATTCCGCTCTGGGATGTTTTCAAGACCATCTTCATCCTGCTCGGCATTCCCTTGACGCTGGGTATCCTGACGTCCCATTACCTGCCGAAGCTGGCGGAAAAGATGAAGAAGCCCTTCCAGTGGGTGAGCATCATTTTCTTCCTGGCGATGGTCGTACTCTCGTTCCTGGGCAATATGGACGCCTTCCTGAAGTCCATCAAGTACATTTTCGTGATCGTGCTGATCCACAACCTGCTGGCCTTGAGTACCGGTTTCAATGTGGCTTCGCTCTTCAAGCTTCCGCGCCGCGACCGCCGCACGCTGACCATCGAGACGGGCATCCAGAACTCGGGCCTCGGCCTGGTGCTGTTGCTCGGCACCTCGATTTTCGCCGGCCTTCCGCCGCACGGCGGCATGCTCGTGATCACCGCCTGGTGGGGTGTCTGGCACATCATCTCCGGCCTGACCGTCGCCGCCTTCTTCAACCGCTCCAAGAAGCCTCTGGACTAACGTTCCGCTACGCTTCGCTCTGGTTTCCGTCTTGCTCCCTTGTGCTTACTGGGGCTCCGCCCCAAACCCTGCCGCTCCAGCCTGCTATTCCACAAGCTCTCGCAACGGCTTCCGCTAGCGGCTGATGCCGCGCTGCGCCGACCCGAGCCGTAGGCGAGAGCACGACCATCGGGAGTAAAACCACCCGCTCAGCTGCGCTTTCGTCATTCGTCATGCCGGGCCCCGACCCGGCATTTCTTTCATTTCCTGTCAGCGACGCAGACGATTCATCCATTTAGTCTGCGTCGCTGACAGGTATTGGCCCTTTTCGACCGAAACCTGTGGCCGACGCAGACCAAGCGGCGCTTTCATCTGCGTCGCTCGCAGGGGAGCGGCGCAAGATGTTTTTTTCTTTGCTGCATCAACAAATCTTTGTACCTTCGTCTTTAGCATTTCGACTGTAGCGAATGATACGCAGCGGTAGAAAATGTGCGAACGGATTGTGTAACGAAGAAAACGAAATGCATGAGGAAGACTTACCATATCTCCCTGTCTTCTACCGAAGACGAACTCTTGTTCCGAAGCGAGGCCGACCTGACCCGCGGCTTCAACTACCTGGCGACTGCCATCCTTGAAACAGATTCCCGGCTACTGGCCGACGGAATCCTGACCACACATCTGCATTGTCTGGCACAAACGGACAGTCCCAAAGTATTCATTACAAAAGTGCGGTATTCCCTCTCCCGATTCTTCAATGCGAAATATGAACGCAAAGGAATGTGGGGTGAACGGAATCCGTTCATTCTGGAAGTCGATGGCTTTCACCATACGCTGGCAGCACTCAACTACGTCAACCGACAAGCACTGCATCACGGACTTGCATTCACGCCGTACGGCTATAGGCACTGTTCTGCCAATGCTTTTTTCCGGAAGCATTTAGGGAAGGAGGACCCGCCACTGCTTTCTGCCGACCAGCGTTATAAGTATCTTCCGAGCAGGATTTCCCTTCCAGAGAACTACCGGATGGACGCCTCAGGCCTGCTTCTGCGAGAAGACATTCTGGAAACAGCACATGTCGAGTCACTGTATGGGACTCCGCGCAATTACCTCTATCAAATGAATAAGATCGGCGATGAGAAAGGCTTGCAGGATCAGCAGGCAGAAAAATCTTCCAGCCCGCTCATCACCCTGGAACTGATTGAGCAGGGTATACCCGACAATGATATCGGTCAGCTGCTTCGAAATGAAAGCGGAAAGCACAACCCGAACAGGATCAGTGATCTGGCGCTCTGCCAATTGATTGATGAAACCTATGTTCCGCGTATGGTTCGAGGAAGCGAAGCGTCATCCATTTATCAAATCGATCACGCTCGTCGCGTCGCCCTGTATGAGCATCTTCAAAAGAGCCTCTGGAATACTTGTAAGAAATACGCTACTGACGGGCAATTGCGACGATGCCTCTGTCTCGGATACTAGGTGGAGGTATTTCCTTGCGCACTTCGGCTCTTTAGAAAATTTAGATGAATAATTAAACAAAAATAGTTGTATAGTTAAAAAATTTAGCTATATTTGTGGAAAGAATGGACGACTATGAAACGACTGACCAAAAAAGAAGAGGTGATCATGAACCATTTTTGGGAGAAGGGACCGCTGTTTGTTAGGGAGCTACGAGAGCTGTACCCGGAGCCCAGACCGCATTTCTCGACGCTCAGCACCCAGGTGCGGACGCTGCAGGAGGAGGGGTTTATCGACCATAAAGCCTACGGACCGACCTATCAGTATTTCGCCAAAGTGTCGCGCGAGGAGTATAAGCAGCGTTCGTTGATCGGTTTGATCGACAAATATTTCGACAACTCTTATCTGAGTGCAGTTTCGGCTTTGGTGAAAGAGGACAAGATCACCGTAGATCAATTGAAAGAACTGATCGACATCGTCGAAAAAGGTGAACAGCAATGATGAACTTCCTTACATACGAGGGCAAAGTGGCAGTTGCGCTGCTGGTCTTCTACCTTTTTTACCGTTTCCTCCTGAAAAAGGAAACTTTCCACCGATTCAACCGGGTGGTACTGGTGGGGACGGTGGTGTTGTCGTTTCTGCTTCCACTGTGCATTATCACGATCCATAAACCATTGGAGACAGTCGAATCGGCAGTTCCTGCAGCGATGGAGGTGATGACTGATATGCCATCTCCTGACTTGTTGCCAGTCGTTAAAGCGACAGCGCCCTGGTGGCCGATGGCGCTTGCCATCCTGTTCTGGACTGGCGTGGCCTTCGTGCTGGCACGGGTTGTCATTTCCATCTTTTCCGTAACCCGCATTATCCGCCAGGGTGAACGGATCCGGGAAGAAGACGGCAGCCAGATTATCGTCACGCAGCGGAACATCGACCCGTTCAGCTGGATGAAATACATTGTCCTCTCACGGAAGGACTGGGAGGCCGACCTCACGCCCATTCTCGCCCACGAGAAAGCGCACGTCAATTTAGGCCATTCCGCAGAGATTCTGCTGGTGGATGTCCTTTCCGCCTTCCAGTGGTTCAATCCGGCCATCTGGATGCTGCGCGCCGACCTGCAGGAACTGCACGAATACGAGGCCGACGACTCGGTGCTCCGCGCCGGGGCCAACCTCAAGGAATATCAGTATCTACTCATAAGAAAAGCTGTCAGCAAGAGCGGCTACTCAGTTGCTAACAGCTTTAATCACAGTATCCTTAAAAATCGTATTACTATGATGTCAAAATCCAGATCGCCCCTTTCGCGGGGCCTGCGGGTGCTGTATGTGCTCCCGCTCGTTTGCCTGGCCCTTGGCTTACAGGCAAGAACTATCTACGTTCCTGTTGACAAAGATAGTGATTTTTTATCGGTGCAGGAACAATTCGACCACTTTCTTCCCGAAGTGGTTGTAACGAAGTATGCCGATGCCTCTGTAAACCCCGAGGATGTGGTTTACGTGAATCGGGTGAATGAAATCAAGTTGACAGCCGCGAAAGACTTCGACACGGCGCCCGAATGCCGCGAAAACTTTGCCCGCTGGCTCAATACCCGCTTGCTCTACCCGGCCGATTGTCTTTATGCCGGTACCTTGGTCGCCATGTTTGTAGTGGGGGAAGACGGGAAGGTAGGAAACGTGGAGATTGTTTCCGGTCTCTGCGAAGAAGTGGACAAGGCAGTGGCCAGTCTGATCTGCAACTCCCCGGAATGGACTCCGGCCCTGAAGGATGGCAAACCCTTGGCCACCGTGTTGTTCCAGCCGGTGAGATTCATGATTCATACCGCTGCCAATGCCAAAGCACCGGTCGTACTGAATGTCCGCGCTAATGGTAGTCTTGAATCCGGCGGACAGGTTTATGCCATCGCTCAGTTGAAGGATTTCGTTAAGCCAGAAACAACCGTACAGATCAGCGCGGCGGACAATGTTCCTTTAGGTGTTATTCAGGATGTGCGGGAAGAATTGCGGAATATCGGTTCCGTACGGATCCGCTACGCCTCGCCTTCCGATCAGGAGGGTGCGATTCGGAACATGCCTCCGTTCCCCGCAGGAAAGAGCAAAGGAGAGGTAGAGGAACTCATGCCGGGCGTCAATCGCGATAACATCTTCGTGGTGCGCATCAACGCCAACGACAAGTACTTCTTCGGCGATGCACCTCGCCAGGACGATGCGGAGATGCTCCGGGTCGGCAAGGACTTCCTGAGAAAACGTGGGAAAGAAGCCCGCTTCTCCTTGCAGGTGGACCGGGGAACCAGCTATGGCGTCTACCGGCATATGCAGGATTTGCTCTTCCAGGTTTTCGTGGAAATCAGGGAGGAAAAAGCGCAGGCCATTTACGGCAAGAGTCTGAAAGACTTGTCTCCGGAAGAACTGTCGGAGATCAATGCGATGGTCCCCATCCGCATTTCCGAAGCGGAGATGAAGTCGAAGCGGATATAAACGGTTAAGGGATTTGCGTCGTTCCCCTGTGAGCGACGCAGATGAAAGCGCCGCTTGGTCTGCGTCGGCCGCAGGTTTCGGCCGGAAAAGGCCAATAACTGGCAGCGACGCAAACGAGATGGATGAATCGTCTGCGTCGCCACGGGGGCCGCATATGACGAATTGTTCGTATCTTTGCGAAAGATAGCGTGAAATCGTCGATGAAGGGGAGACTCCGTATCTGCTTGTTATTGCTGGCTGCGTGGATAGGCGTGGCGGTGAGCGTTTTCGTGGCGGCGGGGCAGGATACGGGTATACGCGTGAAGGCCTTGCCGCAGCGGCGCCTGCCGGTGGAAGCGGGGCAGTATTCCGGCGTTGCTTTTATTTCCGGCGACCAGTATGCCGTCGTGGACGACAAGCTGCCGGGCGGCGGCATCGTCTATTTTCAACTTCCCATGCGGAAAGACGGCCACATACAGACGGCCGCTGTCCGACGCTCCGTGCCGGAGGCGACGCTCTCGGCCGAGGGCCCTCATCTGGACAATGAAGGCGTCGTGTATGCCGGCGGGAAGTTGTATGTTTCCGCCGAGCGCGACCAGTCGATCCGGGAATATGACCTGGACGGATGCCCGACGGGCCGATCCTTTGCGGTCCCTGCCGACATGGGCGTTTCCGAAATGACCGACAATGCCGGCTTCGAGGCATTGACCTACCATGCGGCTACGGGCAGTTTCTGGACAACGACCGAAAAACCCTTGAAGGCGGAGGGGAATCCTTCCCGCCTGCACCGCCTGCAGCGCTTTGACAGCCGCTTCCAGCCCGCGGAGCGCTATCTCTACCAGATGGACGAGCCTTCCAAGTCGCCGGAGGAGGCCTCCTCGGCGCAGGCCTATGTGTATGGCATCTCGGCGCTGGCTGCTCTGGACGACGGCCGGCTCATTGTGCTGGAGCGGGAAGTCTACGTGCCGTCCGGACAGGCCCGCGACATCCTTCGGCAGTCCTTTGCGCGCGTAAAACTCTATCTCGTCACGCCGGGCGGAGATCCGCACCGCATCCTGGCGAAGCGGCTGCTGTATTCGTTCGAAACCCGCATCTCCCTGCGCCTGACCGGCCTGGATATCGCCCTGGCGAATTACGAAGGCATGTGCCTCGGCCCCCGGCTCTCCGACGGCCGGCGCTGCCTGGTGCTCATCGCCGACTCGCAGGCCGGCATGAGCCATTTGGCCGAACGCCTGGGCCGCAAGCAGATAACCGGTGAATATGTGAAGGTCATCCTGCTGGAAGGGGAGGGTGTCTGATAAAATTTCGTTTATCTACGAAAAAATTTAGGAAATAAGAAAAAATGTTGTATCTTTGCAGTGAGGTAAACTCCCAAAACCGCCGAAAATGGAGAAACTGACTGCCAAAGAAGACGAGATCCTGCGCCTGTTCTGGGCCCACGGGCCGATGTTCATCCAGGATCTGCTCAAGCATTTTCCCGAACCGAAACCGCACTACAACACCGTCGCCACGCAGGTGGGCTTTTTGGAAGAAAAAGGCTACGTGGCGCGCGAGAAGTTCGCCAACGCCTACCGCTATCATGCCGTCGTCGGCGAACAGGACTTCGCCGACCTGGTGATTTCCGACACGGTCCAGAAGTTTTACGACAACTCGTACGCGAGCGTCGTATCGCGCTTCGTGGAAGACGAAAAGATGGACCTCGACGAACTCAAGGCCCTGATCGCACAAATTGAAAACAAACGGAAATGAACGCCTTCCTGTTATATCTGCTGAAGAGCACGCTGCTGCTGGCGGTATTCGACGCATTCTTCCTGCTGGTGATGCGCCGGAGCGGACATTTCCGCTTCAACCGCGTCGTGCTGCTGCTCGGGAGCGTTGCGTGCCTGCTGCTGCCGCTGATTCCGCTGCGCTTCCACACGCCGACCCTCTACACGATGTGGATCGCTCCTGCGGTGATCGGGGTGGCGGATGGCGTGGCCGGCGTCGCCGAAAGCGCCGCCGATGCCGCTGCCGGTGTCGCCTCCGGCCGTGCCTTCGCCCTGCCGGGCTGGCCCGCCTGCCTGCTGGCCCTCTATCTGGCCGGTGCTGCAGCCACCTTGATCTACTACCTGCGCTCTTATGGCGGCATGTTCCGCCTGCTCCGGCACACGCCGGGCGAGCGGCACGACGGCTATACGCTGCACCTGCTGGACCAGGATACACCCTCTTTCAGCTGGCTGCGGCACATCGTCCTGAGCCGCAGCGACTTTGCGCGCTATCCCGCCATCCTCACGCATGAAAAGACGCACGTCCGCTGCGGGCATTCCACCGACCTGCTGCTCTCCTCGCTCCTGACCGTCTTCCAGTGGTTCAACCCGCTGGTGTGGGTCTGCCGCGGCGAGTTGAAGCTTCTCCACGAATACGAAGCCGACGACTTCGTCCTCAACCAAGGCATCGATGCTACCCAATACCAACTTTTGCTCGTGAAGAAAGCCGTGGGGGAAAAGCGTTTCCTCCTGGCCAACGGCTTCAACCACGCCCAACTCAAAAACCGTATTACCATGATGCAAACCCCTGCCGGGGCAGCCTGGAAAAAGTTCTCCCTGCTGCTCCTGATCCCCTTGCTCGCTGCGACCGTCCTGTTGCTGGCCGAGTGTACGTCCCGCGAATCCGCAACTCCGGCCGTCGAGCAGACCGCCGAAACGGAAACCCTTCCGTCGGTCGCGCCCGAAACGAAAGCCGTCCCTGTTGAAGATGAATCGGAACCCATTTCCTTCGCCTTGGTGGAGACCAAGCCGCGTTTCGACGGCGGTGATGCCAACAAGTTCTCCCACTGGGTCAACCAGAACCTCCAGTATCCTCCGGAAGCCAAAGAGAAGAAGATCCAGGGCCGCGTGACGCTTCAGTTTACCGTTGAAAAAGACGGCAGCGTCACCGATGTCAAAGTGCTCCGCAGTCCGGATCAAATCCTTTCCGATGCCGCCGTCGCCGTCATTTCGAATTCCCCGAAATGGACGCCCGGCTATGTGAACGGAGAACCTGTCCGGGTCATCTACAATTATCCGGTTCTTTTCCAGCTGAAGTAGCATGAAACCGTTTGTCCTGTCGCTGGCCGTGCTGGCCGCCGCGATGACTGTCGTCACGGCGGCGGCACAGCCCGCCGATTCGCTGGTCCGCCGCGAAACCCTGGCGGAGGCCCGTTACCTGAAAAGCATCTTCAAGACCGATGCGGCCATCGAGCGGCTGTCGACGCTGGTGCGGCCGGAGGTCTTCGACGAGGAAGTCCTTTCCGAACTGGCGGACTGCCATTTCACGAACGGCGACTACGCGACGGCGGCAGGTACCTACCAGTTGCTCAGCCTGCGCGCACCGGACAACCTCTTCTACCAGATCCGGGAGATGCAGCTCGCCTTCCGGATGAAGGATTATCTGGCCAGTGCCAGCCTTGCCCGGGGCGTGCTGGCGCGGGATTCCATTCCGGCCGTGGTCGCGCTGGCCGGCGATGCCTGGAACCTTGCGGGACAGAGTGATTCGGCTCTGGTCTACTACCGCCAGGCACTCGCACTCAAGCCTTTGAACGAGGCGGTCGTGAGCAAGGCGGCGAACATCCTGCTGAGCGACAAGGACTACGAAGGCGTCATCGCCATGACGGACGACTACCTGGCACTCGATCCGGACAATTTCACCGTGGCGCCTATCCAGGGCCTGGCCTATTACCTGAATTCCCAATACGATTCGTCGCTCGTGATCTTCCAGCAGCTGGAGGACCTGGGCGCCGACAACTATGCGCTGCATTACTACCTCGGGCAGAGCTACTGGCACACGAACGTGCCTTATATGGCGGAGCGGGAACTGTTGAAAGCCTGGGCCCTCGATTCCTCCGACGCCAACCTGGCGTGGACCATTGCCGCCGTGAAGACCGATATGCTCCGGTCTTTCGAAAACGTCAGGCCCTGGCTCGAGAAGACCGAAGCGATGATCCAGCCCGACTCATCCCTGGTCTCGCGCATCCACCAGCAATACGGAACGGGATACTACGGCGAGAATCAGTTCGACCAGGCCATCGCGCACTACAAGGAAGCCTACCGCTACAATCCATCCTACATCCAGGCCCTCTCGACCATCGCCTATTGCTACGAGCGGCAGAAAAAGTACAAGCAGGCGCTGGAATACTACGAAAAATACCTCAAAGTCGCCCGCCCCGGCTCCCGCGGCTACGAATTCGCCAGGAAATCCGTCGAGATGCTCAAAGGCGAAATCTTCATGGAGGAATAGCGAAAAAAGGAAGAGAATTCGTTACATTTGCACAATGATGAAACGAGTCCTTACCCTTTTCCATCTTGCCGTCACCGGAAAGACGGTACTTCTTATTTTTTCGCTCATACTGGTTTCTTCCTGTAAACAAATGGAGTATGACATCTCCGATGGCGTTGACAAAGAAATGACCCTGTTTTCGGACGTGGTGAGCATTCCCATTGCCGACATCGGTCCCCTTTCACCCAAACAGTTTCTGGGCGACGTTGATTTGGGAAGTACCCTCAGCGGCCTTTTCAAGGTAGATGACGAAGGGTACTTTGTCGTTGAAAAGGAAGAGACCATCTACAGCAATCCCGTGCTTCTTCTCCATATGGGCGCGGCCGATCCCACCCAGCCTCTGGATGTGGGTATTGATGATTTCACGGGATATCCGGGTGTTGCTGCCGAAGGTCCAGCGTGGCTCGGGTTCATGCCGGCCTTGCAGGAGTTTTCCCTCTATGTGGTGAATCCTTTGACGGAGGGGATGGCCGTATCGGGAAAGCTAACGCTCCTAAGCGCTTCCGAGGTGTTTAACAAAGTGCCGATAAGTGCAGCGTCCGATCATTTTGAATTGTTCAGTGAGGCGTTTAACGGCCCAAGTATCATAGATGTCTGCTCGACGGAGAATATGGTCCTTCACCTTCCGGCATCCTTCCTGGAGAAGGACCCGCTGGGCGGTTGGAGTTCCATAGCGATGGGTTATCGCTACAAGGCCCAGCTGGCATTTGGAAAAGATTTGCCGATGCAGATTCCCATCCCTGTCAATGACTTGGATTTGCCGCTGGGCCAGTTCCGGGTAAAGGACGTGCTCCTTTCCACGGACGTAGTGAGCGAGATTCCCGTCACCCTGGTGCTGGAGAGCGTGGACGTTATGGTAAAGGAAGACGATGGGGAGGGGAATGTGAAAACGGTCGTCTGTGATGACGTAAGCGTTACGCCGGGTCTCTCCATTGCCTCCGGCTGCAGCGGTGCCCCGGTGGTTTCCCCCCTTGCTATCCGCATCAAAGCCCAGGAAGGGACCATCCCGGATATCGCCGGCCTCCAGCTGAACCTTTCTGTCAAAGCCCCCACTGGGGAAGGCGACAAGCGCCTGAATATGAACCAGACCATTCGTTTTAACAAGCTCCGCGTCACGGTATCCGGCGGAATAACTGTCCAGGGCCTATGAAAAAGTTGGCGATTTCTTTCTTGGCTTTTGCCATCGGCATCAGTGCATGGAGCCAGACACTGGAGAACCCTGCTGCAACCGCCAGCCTTGAAAACGGTTTTGTCCGCATCGGGGAATTCAACTCTACCAGCAGGAACAACGTGGGCGCTTCGGCCATCTATTATCCCAAAGGAGACAAGATTGTTACCGGATTGCACTCTTCGGTAAGTGCCGAAGAATTTCTGGGGAACCTCAAGCCGGTGAACAGCAAATACAACCAGATAGACTACAAGCTCGTTTCTTATGGTTGGAAGGGCTCTCGGGGCTTCCACAGTCTGGAAGTTGGCGCCAGGGTCAATTATGGCCTGTCCGTTCCCAAAGAGATTTTCCGGATCCTGAAGACGGGAACGTCACAGTCTCCGTATGACCTTTCCTCCCTCAGGGCATTCGGGAATGTTTACGGAGAGCTTGCCTACGGCTACGCGCTTCCGCTGAGTGACAAGTTTTCCATCGGCGGCAGGGTTAAGCTGCTGGTGGGTCTCAACAGTGTGGACATCGTTACAAGGCGGTTTAACCTTATCACCACGGAAGAGCAGTACCGCCTGGACTTGGACGCTGATATTGATCTCACCAACCGCAACAAGAAAATCGGTACAGATGACGAGGGGTATCTGGACTATACCAGTTTCTCCGGAAAAGGGAAACTGGGTGCGCCGACGGGCGGTGGCTTCGCCGTGGATCTGGGCCTTGTCTGGAAACCATTCGACGGGCTCTCCCTGTCTGCATCGGCGCTGGACCTGGGCGGCATTCTTTGGTATTACGGGAATGCAGGCACATCGGCCGGTTCCTACACCTTTGAGGGCATGAAAGACCTCTCGGCCGATGAACTGGACGAGGAACATCTTACCGCCCGACTCAAGGCAACAGGAGAAGAGGTGCTGAGCGTCATCAAGCCCAAGTCTGTGGATGGCCGTTTCAAGGCCAAGGGGCTCCCTTTGACCGCCCAGGTGGTGGCGAGCTATATGCTGCCTTTCTGGGAAAGGCTTTCCTTGGATGCTTCCGGGCGCTATACCGGTTATAGCTATTGCGCCCCGTATTGGGAAGCGCGCGGCGGACTGTCCCTGGATTTCCCGGGTCTTGTGTATCTGGGTCTCAGTGCCGGCAGCGGAGCTTACGGCTTTATTTACGGGGTGCAGGGCAGTGTCGACTTCCTGTCGTTCAGGCTGTACGCAAGCTATGAAAACGGTATCGGCGGTACTATTCCCTATGAGGGCACCCCGCTCAAAGCCAATAACAAGACGCTTCTCATCGGCTTGGTTTATCTGATCAAATAACTTATACGGGATGAACAAGTGCCGCGGCGTATTCCGATGGGTGTTGTTCCTGGCGTGCCCCTGGCTGCTGATGGCGTGTGGGTATCGGGCCCCCATGCTCACGACCGTAGTCACCGAGAATCCGGATTCTTTTGTCAGTGTGCGAGGGGAATATCGTGAGCTGGCGGCTCTTCTGGCCTCCGACACGCAAATGCCGCCCACGGACAGCAACACGCTGAGTGTCCTCCCGGACGCCAACGTGAAATTCGCGCTTCTGCTGGATGACCTGCGGGGAGCAGAGGAATCGGTGTATATCGAGCATTATCGCGTCCGGCTCGATTCCATCGGAACAGTGGTTACGGACATCCTTAGGGACAAGGCGCACGCCGACAAAGACGTACGGCTTATCGTGGACAAGGGCGCCAGCGTCAAAGAGGACAGGGAAGGGCTCATGACGCTCCGTCTTGACGGGGTACAATCCTATCTCTATCACCGTCCTCTCTGGCTACAGGATTATATATGGCAAGCCAAAGGCGCCCACCGCGAGCATCGCAAGATTGCTCTTGTCGACGGAAAGGTCGGTTATTTGGGCGGCCGGAACATTCAGGACAAATATTACCATTGGCGGGACTGCGATATCCGTATTGCCGGGCCGGCGGTTAAGGATTTAGGCACGACATTCTTGGATGCCCAACAACAAGTGGATCCTGATTTACCACCGCTGAAAATCACGGACGAGAGCGTGCGCAAGGCGGTAAATGATTCCATTCCCGGCCTGATTCAATACCGGCAGAAGACGGTGCAGATTGTTCCGGAATCACCGTTTGACAAGCATCTTCCGATAAGGAACTGCTTCGAATGGGCCATCAACCATGCTAAGCACTATTTCTTGTTTTACACCCCCTATACTCCGCCGCCGGCGTCAACTTTGAAGGCCTTGAAGGACGCCGCCGGCCGTGGGGTGGATGTGGAATGGATTGTTCCCGGAATCAACGATGTACGTCAAGCCAAATGGATGGGCGAATCCTTGTACCGGGAGTTGCTTCTTGCCGGCGTGAAAATCCACGAGTGGCAAGGAAGCATCTTGCACACCAAGCAGTTCATCTCGGATGATTACCTTACCGCCATCGGGTCGGCCAATATGGACAATATGAGTTTTTTTCTCAACCTTGAGGTGGAAGCTGTTATTTACGATGAAGAGATAGCTGTGGATGCTTGCCGTTTGTTCCGTGAAGATGCCGCCGTCCGGTGCGTACCAGTAACGCTGGAAGATGTACGCCAGTGGTCGTTGTGGCGTAAACTCCGTAATTGGATTGCGCGTGCCCTGGTTGGAAGTATTGCATAAGACAATTCTTTAATCAACAATAATCCGGGCACTCGACAGCGCAGCGCAGCCTAGGGCCGGTTCAGATTGGAAATCCAGGTCGCCAGTATGCCGAGCACTTCCGGGGCGAAAGTTTCCTCGATGAGCGGATACTCGTCGGAGAGGCCGGTCGTGCAGTGCTGGAAGAGATGGTTCAGCCCGTCGCAGGCGGCAATGCGCCGGTTCGGCAGGTTTTCAGGCAAGCCCTCTTTCAAAGCGCCGAGGTTCCGGGCGGCATCGACCTGCGTGTCGCGCGTGCCGTTCAAGGCCAGGACCGGGCAGGAAATCTTCCCGAGCTGCTGCGAGACGTCTAGTTTGACGAAATAGCGCAGATACGGCATCTGCAGCTGTGCCTGTACCAGCTGGAGATTCTGCTGCAACGCCTGCGGCAGCTTGTAGTCAGTGGGTTTCGGAAGCGGCTGACCCTCCTTCACGGCCGTGAACGTTTCTTCCAGCGCCTTGCAATACAGTTCCGTCGTCTGCGCGTCGATGCCGGCCTGCGGGAGTGCCGCACGGTTCTGCGCGAGCAGGGTCTCCGCACCGGAGACCACCATGCCGGCCAGCGAAACGATGAAGTCGGCCTGGCCTTCCGCCGCCAGCATCAGCGCGATGGTGCCGCCTTCGCTGTGTCCGAGTACGCCGACTTGGTCAAAGCGTTTGCGCAGCAGCGCAACGCCCGCGGCGGCATCCTTCTTCAGGTCCTCCGTGGTGCAGAAGGTCGCATCGCCGGTCGATTCGCCGAAGCCGCGGTCATCGTAGCGCAGCGTGGCGATGCCCCGCCGGGCCAGGCAGTCGGCGATCACCGCAAAAGGCTTGTGCTCGAACAGCTCTTCGTCCCGGTTCTGCAGGCCGCTACCCGTGACCATCAGCAGCACGGGTGTCGTACGGTCATAGCCTGCCGGCAGGGTCAGGGTTCCGCGCAGGACCGCGTCGCCGTTGCTGAAACTGACCTCCTCCGTCGCATACGGGAAGGGCGGCTGCGGGGTCTGCGGCCGGTTGCGGACCAGCGCCCCGGGCGTCAGGGTCAGCGGGAATTTCACGCCATGCTGCGTGAAAGTGCCCACCAGTTTGTCGCCCATGCGGAAGCCTTCGAAACTCGCGTTGATGGATGCCACGTCGATGTGCGTAGCGCCCAGTTCCGTGAGCCGGGCGGCGGCGGGAATTCCGCGTGCGCCCTGGTCCGGCACGTCGAGCTGGCAGCCCTCGTCCGTAAAGTTGAATACCAGCGAAACTTTCGTTCCCTGAACGTCAATGGCGCCCGACCAGCTCCCCTCGGGAAGCTGGGCATGGCAGAAACTGCCCGCGAGGAGCAGCAGCATAGCGGAAAGGAGTATCTTTTTCATACTGTTATGAGTTTCTTGGATCAGGGCATCTGCTTGAAGGCTTCGATGACGGTCAGCAAGGCCCGGACGGCATCGGGTTCGTCGCTCTCCGCCGGCTTTTCCTTTTTCAAGGCGTAGTAGCGGTTCAGGAAGTGACCGGCGCCCGACCAGATGGTGTGGATATAGCCCTGGAAGCGCTCGGCGGTTTCCGGTGCGGACTGGCTCCGGAAGCGTCGCTGGTCGGCGATCTGCTGCAGGCAGACTTCCGGAAGCTGGTAGCCGCACGTCGCCACCTGGAACCCCTTGAGGGCGAAATATGCGGCGGTCAGGTCCGCGCGCTCATAGTGCCAGTCACAGATGAAAATGTCTTTGGGAATGCGGTCAATGGCAGGCCAGGTGCCGTTGCAACTGGCTTCCCATTCGCCGATGCCGGTGGTCTGGCCGTCGATGAGCCGGTCTCCCCAGATCATCAGTTGACGGCCTTTTTCGGCCAGGTGATCGTGGATCAGCGTTACCTCGTCCGCAAAGAGTTCCGCCTTGTCGTGGTCGTGGCAGCGCGGACACTCGTCCATGCCCAGGTAGAATACTTCGTCCATCCCGGCGTGGAACGCATCCGCTTCGAATGCGTCGCAAATCTCATCCACCACGGCAAACACCACATCATGGACCTCAGGATGCAACGGGCAGTAACTCTTGCAGTAGAGGCTGTCGGCGTTGGGCCATTCGCTGTAGTTCTCCGTCTTGATGGACGGCGTTTCGTCGAACTGGGGATATTCGCGCAGCAGGGCGAGGGTGGTTTCGGCCCAGGATTGATGGCCCAGCAGGTTGATCTGGGGCACTACGCGGATGCCGTGCTCCAGGCAGAGGGCGACGATGCGCCGCACCTCTTCCAGGCTCAGCGGGTTCGGATCGCTGAGCTCCGGATGCGACACATAGGCGTAGTTCCAGTCCACCCGGAGGATGAGCAGGTTGAAATGCGCCGGCACAAGCTCCTCCTCGATAAAAGTCAGAAAGCGGTCGAGCGCGTCCGGTTTGGGCGCTTCGATGGCCAGCCCGCGGACCGGCAGCGGAACATTTCCTTTCTGGCCGTTGCGGCAGCAGGAAGGCAGGAGAAGCAGCAGCAGGGTCAGCAGCAAGATGGGTAAACGCTTCATGGCGGTATTATTGGTCAGCGGCCGTCAGGCGGTCGAGCACTTCCATCACGGCGAGGGTGTGGTCGAGGGCGGCGAGCATGGCGCTGCGGTTGTTCTGTAAGTACATGTCGCGAAAAGCGGCGAAAGGATGGCGGAGACGGTCACTTCCGCCGTTGGGCGTACCTTCCATGTGGTGACAACCCTTTTCGCCCTGGATGGTGACGCCGGACGGCTTGCCGGAATCCTTGGCGGCGGAACAGACGGCCAGGCAGCCCGGATAGACCAGCAGGGCCACGCCGGACGTGTCGATGCCGTTCGGTCCGCGGTTGGCGCGATACAAGGCTTCCCCGGGCGTGCCGAACAGGCTGACGGCCAGGTGCAGGTTGTAGACGTTCAGGTCGCGGAGGGCGCCGCCTTCACAGGCCGGATCGAAGGCCGGGGCGATGCGGCCCTGCAGGTAATCGTCATAACGGGACGAATACTGCGAGAAGTCGGCTTGGAACAACCGGACCGTTCCGATGTCGGGCAGTTGATCCCGGAGGGCCTGCCACGCGGGCAGGTACAGGCTGGAGATGTTCTCGAAGAGATACAGGCCTTTGCTGCGGGCCATTTCGGCGAGGGTACGGGCCTGCATCGCACTGGAGCAGAAAGGTTTTTCCAGGATGACGTTCAGGCCGGCTTCCAGCGCCTGCCGCGCGAAATCGAAATGGACGGTATTGACCAGACCGATGTAGACAAAGTCGATGCCGGATGCCAGCAGTTCAACATAGCTGGCGCAGACGCGCGGAATCCTGAAGCGCTCCGCGAGCGGCTGCGCCTTCTCTGGATGCCGTCCCCAAATGGATACGACCTCGTAGCCTGTCTCCTGCAGGGCCTTCACGGACTCGGGAATGATCTTCCCGGTTCCGGCAATACCGATACGGATGCTTTCCATACTTTCTGATACAAACTTAAGAAAAAAGCGCGTATCTTTGTGTATCATTCGTTGGTATGAAGATGCATAAAACCCATACTCGGAAAGAAAGAAGCGGGTTCTTCGCTTTGCTGCTGGCCCTGGTCGGCATCGGCTCGACCGGCTGCTGGCCGATCTGCATGTACGGAACTCCCTCGGCCGAATGGGCTGTCAAGGGAAAGGTCATCGATGAAAGCGGCAAGCCCGTTCCGGGCCTGCAGGTGGCCCTCGGCAACCGGATGGACAACGAACCCGGCGTGATCTACGACGAAAACTACTGGCCGCTCGACACCTTGAAAACGGACCCCGACGGGGTGTATCAAGTCGTTTCCAGCGGGTTCCCGCTCTCGAAGCTGCAGGTCGACGTGACCGATATCGACGGGGAAGCGAACGGCGGCGAGTTCAACGATGTCACGCTCGTCATCAGCGACTTCACGTTCGAAGACGGTAAGGGCGCCTGGTACGCCGGCCGCGCCGACATCAACGTCCCCGACATCGTCGTCAAGAAAAAAAACTGACAGCTTTATCCCGTTGCCCTGACGCGAGCGGCATAGTTCATCCATCTCGTCCCTTTCGCGGCGGGCCCGGGCCCGGATATGCCGCGTATGCTGACGCGAAAGGTATCAAGCGGCGCATCCAAACCGCTCGCGTCAGACCCGACGGCGCCGGGGCGGGCGAAACTTTCCGGCATTGTCTTTTCTCCGAAAAAAATTAGGAATTGCCGGAAAGATACTATACCTTTGCGAAAACAAGATTAACCTTGGCCGCATTTTTGCGTCCCAACAGCGAACCCCAAATTTGATTATGCGTACTTTCCGTTATATCTCCCTGCTGCTCGTGCTGTGCGTGGCGGCTTTGCAGGCCAATGCCCAGGTCTACTCGATTTCGAGCGATATGTTTATGGTACAAGGCACCGTCAAGCTGAAAGTGCTCCAGAAGGACACCGAACAGCCCGTCGACTTCGCCTCCGTCTACCTGAAAGCGAAAAACGACACGCTCATCACCAACTTCACCCTGACCGACACGAGCGGCGTGGCCAAGATCGAAAAGGTGACGCGCGGCACCTATAACCTGACGGTCGAGCTGATGGGCTTCAAGCCTTACACGAAGGAACATTACTTCAGCTTCTCGTGGAGCAGCGAGGAGAAGGATCTGGGCACGATCTATCTGGAGGAAGACCATGAGATGCTCGACGCGGCGCATGTGTCGGCCATCGGCAATCCCATCGAAATCCGGCAGGACACCATCATCTTCAACGCCGCCTCCTTCACCCTCGGGCAGAACGCCATGCTGGAGGACCTGCTCAAGCGCATGCCCGGCATGGAGATTACCAGCGAGGGTACCGTGAAATACAATGGCGAGGAAATCAAGAAAATCACGGTGGGCGGCAAGACCTTCTTCTTCGACGACCCGAAGATGGCCCTCAAGAACCTGCCGGCCCAGGTGGTCGACAAAGTGAAGGTCATCGACAAGGTGAGCGACGCCGAGCAGTTCTCCGGCGTGGCGACCGACCGCGAGAAGGTGATGGACCTCGAGTTCAAGAAGGAATTCCAACAGGGCTGGTTCGGCAATGCCAAAGCCGGTGCCGGCTCCACGCTGGCGGGCGACCGCAAGGATGAGATGGTGGACAACCGCGGCTTCCTCTACAACGGCAACGTGATGGTCTCCGGCTACAGCGAGAAGGACCAACTCGTGGTCATCGGCAACGCCTACAATGCGCCCATGTCTGAAGACGGTCTCGTCATGGTCGTTTTCATAGACGAAGACGGGGAACGTTCCAGCTCAGCCTCGGGCGGCATCCAGACCTACCGGCAGTTGGGCGTCAACTACAACACTACGCGCCTCAAGGGCCTGGAGAGCACCGGCATGGCCAGTTACAGCCACTCCTTCCGCGACGCGCGCAACAAGGCCGAACGGACCACCTGGGTCCAGAACGGCAGCGACATTTTCTCCACCAGCGATGCGAAGAACTTCACGACGGATGACATCGCCAAAGTGTCGCTGGAGCTCAAGAACACCAACCGCGACAAGTTCCTCTTCACCTTCGAACCCACTTTCCGCTTCACGGGCGGCAAGGCGGAGCGCTACAACGACAACAGCGCCAGTGCCGTGGATGGCGGATCGCGTCTCAACAGCTCCTCGTCCAGTTCCTATCTGGAGTCCAGGAAATTCTATTACAACGGCAATTTGAGCCTGGGCATCCGCAACCTGGGCGACAAGCGGCGCAACCTGACCCTGAACGCCAGTGGAACGCTGGAAGACTACGACGCCGACAGCCGGGAATTCACCCAGACCTGGCTGACACAGGGTACGGATCCCACGACCAAGGACCTGTTCTATGTGACGGACAACCGCACGTACGGCGGCAACGCCCAAATCACCTACGTGGAACCCATCGCCAAGAACTGGGTGCTCTCCCTTGAAGCAGATGCCTACGGTTCGGTACGCGACAACGGCAAGGACGCCTTCGACCGGACCGGCGGCAAGCCGGGCTTCCAGCCCTCCATCGTGGACCGTGGCGATTATACGAAGCCCAACGAGTATTATTCCACGAAGTCGAAGAATACCTTCTTTGTCCTGGGCCAGAGCGCACAGTTCCAGTACAAAAAAGAACAGACCTCTGTGCAGCTCGGCGTCCAGACGCAGGAGACCCTCAATGAGACCTACACCAAGTCGCTTGGTCGCGAGACCACCACGGGCAAAGGCGAATGGCTGTTCGACTGGAGCCCGTACCTGAACGTTCGCTGGATGAAGAATCAGTCGCGGGTTTATCTCAACTACATGGGCCGTTCCCAGCGCCCTTCCAATACCAACCTGCTGCCCGTGCTCGATATCTCGGTGCCTACGCGGTTAAGAGCCGGCAACATCTACCTGAAACCAGCCTACCGGCATAATGCCAGTCTCAGTGCTTCTCTCAACGATCCCGTGAAGCAGCAGCACGTCAGCCTGCAAGTGGGCGGCAGTATGACGATGCGTCCCATGGTGACGGCCAGCTGGTTCGATGCGGACGGCATCCAGTACAGCATTCCGGTCAATTCCCGGAAACCCTCGCTCAGTCCAAACTCGTATATCAGTTTCGGCATACCCTTGACGAAAGACAAGCGGCTGCAACTCGACGGCTTTATCACGTTCTCCTACAACCGCGCCGTCAGTTATCAGAACACCCGGCGGATCGACGGAATCGACATCGACAACTTCGATTACATGCAGTTCATGAGCTGGTTCTGGGGCAATGAGACGGGCGACCTGTTCTACAGCGGGAAGAGCGGCTTCAGCGAAAGCCTGACCAACAACTTCCAGTTCAGCCCTGAAGTGTTTCTCGAATATAAGGCGGATGCCGTCACGCTGGAAGCGGGCTACGGCACGACGATGAATGCTTCTTCCTACTCGCTCGATCCGACGGCGAACACCCGAACCTGGCGGCACGACATCAACGGCTCCGTCGAATGGGTCACGCCGCACGATTGGGAATTGAAAACCGACGCTTCCTACTATTTGTACAACGGTTATCCGGAAGGATACAACGATCCTTTCGTCAGCTGGAGCGCCGGCATCACCAAGAACATCAAGGCCTGGGCCATCTCCTTCCGCGTCGAGGACATCCTCAACAGTTCCCGTACCTCGCGCCACATCACCACTGAGAACTACGTGGAAGACACGATGCAGAACCAGCTGGGGCGCCGCTTCTTCATTTCCGTGAAGTGGAACTTCGGCAAACTCAACGCCGCAAAGAACCGCAACGCTACCAACGCTACGTTCAAGATGATGTACTGACGCCGGCATCGCAGTTATTTTTTGCACATTTGCCGGAAATCGCGTACTTTTGCGTTCGCAAGCGGGGTATTAGCTCAGTTGGTAGAGCGTTAGGTTCGCAATCTAAAGGTCACGAGTTCGATCCTCGTATACTCCACCAAAACCTACGGCCCGTCACACACGACGGGCTTTTTTAATAAGAATCGCCATGTCTGTCAAATCAATGCCCGTCTGGAAATGGATCCTGCTGCTGATCGCTGGTTTTGCCCTCGCTTTATTCTATTACGGCTTTGCCCAGACTGCCAATGAGTCCGTTCAGCCCGCGTGGCTGAAGATTCTTGTGGCTGTCGGGCTTTCGGTGGGAATGCTCCTGCTGTATGCCCTGTTTGTCCGTTGGTTTGAAAAAAAGCCGGCCCCGGACATCCCCCCGCAACGGATCGTTCCCGACACCGCCAAGGGCCTGGGCTACGGCGCCGGATTCATGCTGGCCGTGACGCTGGTGATGATGCTCTTTGGCTTCTACAAGATCGAGTCGGTTCAGCCGGGCGTCGCGCTGCCCCTCGTGACGGCTTTCTTCCATTTCCTGATGGTAGCTATCTGCGAGGAGGTCTTGTTCCGGAGCATTCTGTTCCGCTGGATCGATGAGAAATGGGGCTTTACCATTGCCCTGGTCGTTTCGGCCATCCTCTTCGGTCTCGTGCATATCGCGCAGCCTGGCGCCACCTGGTGGTCTTCGCTGGCCATCGCCATCGAAGCCGGCCTGCTGTTGGGCGCTGCTTACAAATACGCCGGCAACCTATGGCTGCCCATCGGCATCCATTGGGCCTGGAACTTCGTCCAGGGCAACATCTTCGGTTTCGAGGTCTCGGGCAGTAATGCCGGTGAATCTCTCCTGAAAGCTACGGTGGAAGGACCTGACATCCTCACCGGCGGAGTCTTCGGCGCCGAAGCCTCCATCATCACGGTCATCCTCGGACTTGCCCTGTCCATCTGGTTCATCCTTCGCTGCCCGAAAAAGCAAAGGGCCTGAACCGCCCTTAGGCTGCCGCCTGCTGCTTGCCTGCACTGTGTGGTCTGCTGCGATCGGTGTGGATGCGCCGCTTGATGCCTTTCGCGGCGCGCTAAGGCCTAAATCCGCCCCTTTGGCTGCCGCGAAAGGGACGAGATAGATGAACCATGCCGCTCACGGCAGGGCAACAGGCTCAAGCCGTCCGCGAGGAAGCGATTACAGTGTCAAGATAGGCAGCGCAGAGGCCGCTACCACCTGTCGTAGTGGATGTTCTCCGGTTTCCACTTGTCTTTGGGTTCGGGCTGTTCGGCGGGGTAGCCGACGGGGACGATGGCCAGGGGCGTGACGCCTTCAGGAATGCCGAGATAGGCGCGGATGCGGTCGACGATGCGCTCGCTCGGGTAGCAGGAGAGCCAGACGGCGCCCAGGTCGAGGGCGGTAGCGGCCAGCAGGAGGTTCTCCGTGGCGGCCGAGCAGTCTTCAAACCAGTACTTGTTGGGTGTAGCGACGAGTTCCGCATCCCCGGCAGCGCCATGCGGCCGAACCATGCGGGTCGTTTCGCCGCAGACGACGATGACGGCGCCGGCGGTCTCCACCATATGCTTGTGCTGTTCGCCCTGGTAGAGCCCGGACTTGACGGCGTCGTCGGTGATAACGATGAAGCGCCAGGGTTGGACGTTGACGGCGGTCGGCGCGGCCATGGCGGCGTCGAGCAGCGTGTTGATCTGCTCTTCCGTCAGTTTTTCACCCGTGAAGCTCCGGATGCTGGTCCGGGCCTTGATAACCTCGAGTGCGCCTTTTTGAACGGGTTGCTGCTGGCCGTTGCAGGCGGCAGTCAGCATCAGGATGGCCGACAGGGAGAGAAGAAGGAAGAAATTTCGTTTCATGGTTTCAAAGGATAGGTTCATCGGTCCAGCCGGAAGTCTCCGCTGGCCACCCGCCTGAGGGCGGTGAGGTAGGCGCCGGAGCCGAGGGCGAGGCCCAGGTCGCGGGCGAGGGAGCGGATGTAGGTGCCGCGGGAGCAGCGGATGCGCAGCGTGGCGGCGGGACGGGTGCCGTCGCTGGTCTGCGAGGTGTGGTAGTTGTGGACGTTGCGGACGACGGGGTCGACCGTATATCCGTCGCCGGTCATCACGTTGTGCCGCGTGAAGCCTTCCAGCGCGATGTCGTAGATTTCAATGCGGTTGGTCTTGAGTTCGACCGGCTCGCCGCTGCGGGCGTATTCGTAGGCGCGCAGCCCGCCGACGATCTTGGCCGAGAACAGCGGCGGCACCTGGTCCTGCGGCCCGATGAAGGAGGGCAGGACGGCGCGGACGGCCGCTTCGTCGATGTGTTCGTAGGGAAACAGCTGGTCGATGGGCTGTTCCAGGTCGAAGGAAGAAGTGGTGGCGCCGAACTCGACGGTCGCCAGGTATTCTTTCTCCGACGCCTGCAGTACCTCCGCAAGCTTGGTGGCCTTGCCGATGCACACCAGTAGCAAGCCCGTGGCGAGCGGGTCAAGGGTGCCGGCATGGCCGACTTTCAGCTTGCGGAGGCCAAAGTGTTTCTGCAGGGTAAATTTGCATTTGCGCACCAGGTCGGCGGAGGTCCAGCGGTAGGGCTTGTCCAAAGGGAAGACGATCCCGTCGGGATAGTCCGCCAGGTCGTGCGACAGGTGCGCTTCGAAGAAGGCGGGCATGCCGTCTTCCACGGGGCAGCCGTCAAGCACAAGGAATTTTCTCGATGCGGCGCTGGTGTCTTCCACCTTCAAATTCGGTTTCAAGCCAGGTCTTCACGATGAGGCGCGCCATCGCAAGGGTGATGAAGCGGGCCGGCATGACCAGGACGTTGGCGTTGTTGTGCTGTTTGACGAGGGCGCCGATCTCGCGGTTCCAGGCCAGGCCGGCGCGGATGGCCGGATGGTGGTTGAGGCTCATGGCCATGCCGTTGCCGGTGCCGCAGAGGGCGATGCCACGGTCGACCTCGCCTTTCTCGATGCCCTCGGCCAGGGCGTGGGCGAAGTCGGGATAGTCGACGCTCGCCGTTCCATGGGTTCCGTAGTCCACGACGGAGATGCCTTTCCGCCGCAGGTAGGCGATCAGCTGCTGCTTGTACTCGTAGCCAGCATGATCCGATGCAAGTCCGATCTTCATTATTTCAAAGTTTTAATTCCTTTATCAATGCGGCGCAGGACTTCGTCCTTGCCCATGAGGGCCATCATTTCGGCGACGCCGGGGCCGACGCTCTTGCCGACGAGGAAGAGGCGAAGGGTGTTCATCACCTTGCCCATGGGCCAGCCGTTCTCCTTGATCAGGCCCTCCAGCGACTCGCCGACATGCTCCTTCGTGAAGGGATCGAGCGCAGCGATGAAATCGCGGACCTGCGGGATCAGCGTCGGGATGTCGTCCTTCCAGAACTTGGCCACGGCGGCCTCGTCGTAGGAAGCGGGCGCTTCGAAGAAGAAGACCGTCGCGTCGTGGAACTCGGTGGGGAAGTGGACGCGCTCGCGCATGAGTTCAAGCACGCCGCCCACATATTCGTCGCTGAAGCCGGCGATGCGTGCACCCTCGGCTGCGCGGAATTCGGCCACCAGTTTCTCGATCGGCCGTACCCGGAGGTATTCCTGGTTGAACCATTTGGCCTTGTCGGGATTGAAGCGGGCGCCCGATTTGACCACGCGCTCCAGCGAGAACACCTTCACCAGCTCGTCAAGCGAGAAGAGCTCCTGCTCCGTGCCGGGGTTCCAGCCCAGGAAGGCCAGCATGTTGACGAAGGCTTCGGGGTAGTAGCCGTCCTCGCGGTAGCCGCGCGACACTTCGCCCTCGGCGTTGACCCAGCGCAGCGGGAACACCGGGAAGCCCAGGCGGTCGCCGTCGCGCTTGCTGAGTTTGCCCTTTCCGTCGGGCTTGAGCAGCAGCGAGAGGTGCGCGAAGCGCGGTTGCGTGTCCTGCCAGCCGAAGGCCTCGTAGAGCAGATAGTGCAGGGGCAGGGAAGGCAGCCACTCTTCGCCGCGGATGACCTCCGTGATCTCCATCAGGTGGTCGTCGACGATATTGGCCAGGTGGTAGGTCGGGAGCTCGTCCACGCGTTTCCACAGCACCTTGTCGTCCAGCGTGTTGCTGTTGACTTCGATGTGGCCGCGGATGAGATCGTCCATCTTGACGATGCGGTTTTCCGGGATCTTGAAGCGGATGGTCCAGCCCGTTTCCTCCGCCACGCGCCGCGCGACCTCGTCGGCCGGCAGCGTCAGCGAGTTCTTCAGCTGTCCGCGCGTCTCCCAGTTGTAGGTGAAGGTCTTTTTCTCGGCCTCGGCCGCCGTGCGGAGCGCGGTCAGCTCGTCCGCCGTGTCGAAGGCGTAGTAGGCGTAGCCCTTCTCGACCAGCTCTTCCGCGTAACGGCGGTAGATGCCGCGGCGCTGCGACTGGCGGTACGGGGCGTGCGGATGCTGGGCGGAAGCCACTTCCACCACGTTGCCGGCGGCGTCGACACCCTCGTCGGGGTAGATGCCGCACCAGCGGAGCGCTTCGATGATGTAGGCTTCGGCGCCCGGCACGAAGCGCTGGGAGTCGGTGTCTTCAATGCGGAGAATGAAATCGCCGCCCGCCTGCTTGGCGTAGAGGTAATTGTAGAGCGCCGTGCGGACGCCGCCCATGTGGAGCGGACCCGTGGGACTGGGCGCGAAGCGGACTCTGCGTCGTCTTTCCATGGTCTTATTCGCTTGCGGGAGTCTCCTTGACTTCCTGTGAAACGTTTACTTTTTCGGGGTTGAGCATGCGCTCGCGGCGGATGCAGGCCGGCTCGTCTTCCAGTTCCTTGATGAGGCGGACATCCTCGACGATGAGGGCGGGGATGCCGGTCACGCGTTTCTTGTTGAGGAGCTTGCCGTCGTCCGGGGCGATGGGCGTGCCTTTCTTGCGGTTCTGGAACAGGTCCTTGCGATAGGGGACCTCGATGCGGTTGCCCTTGTTGACCTCATTCTCGTCGATGACCGGCAGCTGCCACATCTCGAAGCCGGTGGCGATGATGGTGACGCTGATCTTGCCGCCCATCGAATCGTCGAAGACGATACCGCGCTTGAAGTTGATGGTGGCGCCGGTGTACTGCGAGGTGAACTCCATGATCTGCGAGAGTTCCTCCATCGAGATGCCGTTCTCCGCGTCGGAACTGCCGGTGATGTTGATCAGGGCGTTCTTGACGCTGCGCAGGTTCAGGTCATTCAACAGCGGCGACTTGAGGGCCATCTCGACGGCCTTGATGGCACGGTCGTCGCCCTCTGCCTCGCCGATACCCATGATGGCGACGCCGCTGTTTTTCATGACCTTCTTGACATCAGCAAAGTCCACGTTGATGTAGCCGCTGCTGGTGATGATCTCGGCGATGCTCTTGACTGCCGTCGCCAGGACCTCGTCGGCCTTGTTGAAAGCGGTGAAGATATTCATCTTGCCGTAGAGCTGATAAAGCTTCTGGTTGTCGATCACCAGGATGCTGTCCACGTGTTTGCTGAGTTCCTTGATACCTTCGATGGCCCGGTACAGCGCCTCCTTGCCTTCATCGCGGAAGGGGACGGTGACCACGCCGACGGTCAGCATGCCCAGTTCCTTGGCGGTCTTGGCCACGAGCGGAGCCGCACCGGTGCCGGTGCCGCCGCCCATGCCGCAGGTCACGAAGACCATCTGCGTGTCGCCTCCGAACAGCTTGCCGATCTCTTCGATCGATTCTTCGGCGGCCTGGCGGCCGACCGTATAGTCCGTGCCGGCGCCCAGACCCTTGGTCAGGATGGGGCCGATCTGTAGCTTGGCGGGAACAGGACTCTTCTGCAGTGCCTGGGTGTCGGTGTTGCAAATCACAAAGTCGACATCCTTGAGTCCCAAGGAATACATATAGGAAACGGCATTGTTGCCACCGCCGCCCACACCGACGACGGTGATGATGTTACCGCGTTTTTCCCAGCTGGTAGGGATCAAATCTGCGTCCATATCTCTTAAGCGTTGTTGTTGTCAGAAAATAACATGTCAATGAAGCTCGGGCCCTTCTTCTCGCTCTTCTTCCGCTCTTCTTCGGCGGCCTTGCGTTCCCTTTCGGCGCGCTTGCGCTCTTCCTTGGCGCGGCGCTCTTCCTCCTTGCGGCGTTCGCGCAGCTCCCGGTTGGAGAGCGGCTTCTCCTCGGGTTCCGTTGCAGGTTCCTGTTCGAAGAGGGTCTCCTGGATGCGCTGGGCTTCGGCCTGCCGGGCGGGCTGGGCTTCGGCGCTCTGGTCGATGGCGTGCGAGAGCATCGGGTCGAGGGTCTCGAGCACCAGGCCCACGGCCGTGGAAGCGTACACGTCGTAGGCCTCTTCCACGCTGCCGTTGTCGATGGAACCCTGCGGCGCGGCCAGGCGGACCTTCTGCCCGAGCAGGGAGCTGGCGAGCTGGAGCAGGTCTTCGTGGTGGCTGGCGCCGCCGGTGATGACCACGCCCGCGGAAATGCGGCGGGCATAGCCCGACTGCTCGATGACGTAGCGGACGGCATCGAAGATCTCGCTCAGGCGGGCCTCCACGGTCCGGGTGAGGAGGCTCATCTCGATTTCGCCTTCCACGGTCTCGTTCTCGCTCTTGAGCACGAGTTTCTTGTTTTCAATGGCGTATTCTTCGCAGCAGCGGCCATGGCGCAGCTTGACGATCTCGGCCCAGTCGCGGGTGATGTTGGCCACGTTCTTGATGTCGCCGGTCACCGATTCCCCGCCGAAGGGGATGATGGCCGCGTGGCGCACGATGTTGTCCTTGATGATGGCCACTTCCGTGGAGCCCTTGCCGATGTCCACCAGCGCCACGCCGTTTTCCATTTCTGGACGGCTCAGCACGGCGCGGGCCGATGCGATGGCGTTGAGGATGGCCTTGCCGGGCTGCATCTCCAGTTTCCTGAGGATGTTGACGCGACGGTCGAGAAGCGACTTGCGTCCGTAGAAGAGTTGGTAGTCCACTTCGAGCTGCCCGCCCACCATGCCGATGATCTCGTCGTAGGTGATGCCGATGCGGTCCTCGGTGCTGTACTTCTGGGGGACGGCTTCGAAAACGATCTCGTCGCCCTCGAGCGCGGTCTTGTACCGGGCCCGGGTGATCTGGCGCACCTCGTCTTCCATGATGTAGGACGACGGGTCGCGGCGGGTAATCTGAATGGGTACGTTCTTGCTGTGAAGCACCCTGCCGGAAATGCCGAAGGTGACGCTTCCGATCTCTTCCGGAAGATCGGCCTTCGCTTGTTCGACCAGCCCGCGGACCACCTCTTCGACCTTGAAGTCGTTGACGATCTCTCCGCTCTCGATGCCGGCCGACGGGACATCGTGGTAGCTCACGATGCGCACGCCGCTGTCGGTCTTCTCACCGACGGCCAGCGCGATCTTGGAGCTGCCGAAATCCAATGCTGCTGCGTATCTGCTCATAGCTGCCTGCAAATTATCTGTTGGTTATACTTTAAATTGATTGTCTTGTAGTGTTTGTCCGCTTCCAGCTGGGGCTCGATGTTGCGCCACCACGCTTCCAGTTTCTGGAACTTGGTCACGTAGTCGCCGGCGTCGCCGAAGATGATGGAGGGGCCGGGGGTGCGGGTATAGAGCACGATGTCCCCGTTGGGGGCGATGTCGAGCTGGGTGATCTCGCGTTTGAGCACGGGCTTGCTGTCGATGTAGCGGGCCAGTTCCACCAGGCTGCCGGTCCAGTCGCGCTCTGCCGCCGGGGCGAAGCCCTTGTAGTTGTTTTCGAGCGCGAGCGGGATTTTTCCGGTGACCACGGGCACGTCGGCTGGATGGCGCACCGGGAAGAGATAGCCCTCCGGATCGGCGTACCAGCGCGACTGGCCGTTTTCGAAGCGGATGACAGGCTTGCGCTGGACGATCCGGACGGCCAGGGTCCGGTCGTCGGCGGTATAGACATGTGCGCTGACCACCTCGCCCATGCTGCGGACCTGCGTTTCCAGCTGATGCAGGTCGATGCTGTCGATGAGCTGGCCGATGTTCTGCCTGGCGAGCAGGCGCTGCATCTCCTCCCGGTCCACGATGTGGCTTTCGAGCGAGTCGAGCAGGATGATCTCCACCCGGCGGCAGCGGGCTTGCTGCTGTCCCTGGGACACCAGGCGGCCGGTAAAGTAGAAATAGCTGCCCAGCAGGCCGCCCGAGAGCAGCACGATCAGCGTGGTGAGGAGGATGCGTTTGGTCATGCGAGGGTCTTGAGCCAGGTTTCGATGGGTTCGATGAAGCGGTCGACGTCGCCGGCGCCGAAGGTCACCAGGCAGTCAATGTCGCGGGATTTCAGGTGGTCCATCAGCTGTTCCTTCGGAATCAGCACCTTGTCCTGGAGGGTCACCTGGTCGAAGATGAGTTCGGAATTGACGCCCGGAATGGGTTCTTCACGAGCCGGATAGATGGGCAGGAGGATCAGGGCGTCGAGGCCGCTGAGCGCTTCGGCGAATTCGGGCGCGAAGTCGCGGGTCCGGGTGTAGAGGTGCGGCTGGAAGATGCCGAGCAGCGTCCGGCCGGGGAAGATGTTGCGCATCGAGCTGATGGCCGCCTTGATCTCGTTGGGATGGTGGGCGTAGTCGTCGATGTAGGCGATGCGCGGGGTATTGACATGGATGTCGAAGCGGCGCTTGACTCCCTGGAAGCTGGCCAGGGCGTCGCGGATGGCGCCCGGAGCGGTGCCGTGCAGCAGGGCGACGGCCGATGCGGCCACGGCGTTTTCCACGTTGACCCAGCCCGGGATGCCGACCGTGCAGTGCTCGATGCGTCCGCCCGGATGGTTCAGGGTGAAGTCGAAGCGTCCGCCTTCCAGCGGCTGGATGTCCGACGCGTAGAAGTCGCAGGGCTTGTCGTAGGCATAGCGCCAGACCTTGGCGCTGGTCTGCGCCAGGGGCACGTCGACGCCGTACTTGACCACGACGGCGCCGTCGGCGTCGACCTGGGCGGTGAACTGCCCGAAGGCCTCGACCACGTGCGCATGGTCGTTGTAAATGTCGAGGTGGTCGGCGTCGGTGGCCGTCACCACGGCGATATGGGGATGCAGCTGCAGGAAGGAGCGGTCGAACTCGTCGGCTTCCGCCACGAGCACCGGATTCCTGCTCAGCAGCAGGTTGGTGTCATAGTTCTTGGAGATGCCGCCCAGGAAGGCGCTGCAGCCTTCGCCGCTGGCGGTCAGGATGTGGGCGAGCAGGGTGCTCGTCGTGGTCTTGCCATGGGTGCCCGACACGGCGAGGCATTCCTGGCCGCGGGCGATCTCGCCCAGGGCCTTCGAGCGCTTGCACATCGGATAGCTGTGTCCGCGGACGTATTGCAGCTCGTTCAGGTCTTCGGGTATAGCGGGCGTATAGATGACAAAGGTATGGGGAATGTCCTGCGGAATGGCCGTCACGTCGTCTTCGTAGTGGACGGGGATGCCTTCCGCCTCCAGGGCATGGGTCAGGGCCGAAGGGGTGCGGTCGTAGCCCGACACCTCGAAGCCCTGGTGCTTGAAATAACGGGCGATGGCGCTCATGCCGATGCCGCCGATGCCGATAAAGTAATAATGCGAATACATATTCGTCATGCCGGGCTCCGACCCGGCATCTCCTTTTATTTTACCAGTTTCAATACTTCCTTGGCAATCACCTCCGACGCATCCTTGCGCCCGAGTTTCAGGATATTCTTTTCCAGTTCTGCAAGGCGGGCCTCATCGTTGATGAGACCTTCCACCGTGTCGAGCAGTTTCGTGTCTGCCTCGGCGTCGCGGACCATGAGGGCCGCGTCCTTGTTGACCAGCGCCATCGCGTTGTGCGTCTGGTGGTCTTCCGACACGTTGGGCGAGGGGACGAAGATCGTGGCTTTCCCGGCCACGCAGAGTTCCGAGATCGTGCCGGCGCCCGCCCGGGAGACCAGCAGGTCGGATACGGCATAAGCCAGGTCCATCCGCTGGATGAAGTCCGTATAGAAAAGATTGGGCACCGTACGCCCGGCCATGAAGGCGTCCACGCCGCTCTTGTAGAATTTGCCGCACTGCCAGATCACCTGGTAGTCCGCCTTGTCGGCGCGGTTTTCCACCCAGTCGCGCATCACCCGGTTCAGGGTGCCGCAGCCGAGACTGCCGCCCACCACGAAGAGGGTCTTTTTGCCCGGGTCGAGCTTGTAGAAACGATAGCCTTCTTCGCGCTGCTCCTTCGTCGCCGGGGCGATCTCCTTCCGTATCGGGTTGCCGGTGAGGATGATGCGGTCGGCGGGGAAGAAGCGCTCCATGCCTTCGTAGGCCGTGCAGATGCAGGCGGCGCGCTTCGAGAGGATCTTGTTGGTCAGGCCCGCATAGGAGTTCTGCTCCTGGATCAGGCAGGGGATGCCTTTGCGCGAGGCGCTCCAAAGCAGCGGCGCGCTGGCATAACCGCCCACGCCTACGGCCACGTCCGGCTTGAACTCCCGGATGATGTCGCCGGCCTTGCGGACGCTTTTGGCCACCTTGAACGGCAGGGCGAGGTTCTTGAGCGAAAGCTTGCGCTGCAGGCCCGCCACGGGCAGGCCGATGATCCGGTAGCCCGCCGCGGGAACGCGCTCCATTTCCATTTTTCCTTCCGCCCCCACGAAGAGGATGTCCGCTTCGGGGCAGAGTTCCTTGATCGAACCTGCGATGGAAAGGGCTGGGAAGATGTGTCCGCCCGTTCCGCCGCCACTGATGATGATGCGAGGTTTATTCATCGGGAGTCGTATAGTTGAATTCGGTTGTATCGGTGGTGTCCTGGTGGTAGCCGTCCGCTTCGGCGATGCTGGTCACCATGGCCGCTTCCGCGGCTTCCCGGGCGGCGCGTTCCATCGCGTCCTGTTTCTCCAGCTGCTTGTTGACCGAGAGGATCATGCCGAAGGCCCCGCTCAGCACCAGGTAGGCCGTGCCGCCATGGCTGATCAGCGGCAGGGTGTGGCCGGTGATGGGGAGGATGCGCACGTTCACCAGGATATGCAGGAAAGCCTGCGTCGTGATCAGGAACGAGAGGCCCGCGATCAGGACGCTGGAGTACGTGGCCTTGCATCGCTGGCAAAGCCGTATGCAGCGGAAGAGGAAGATCAGGTAGAGCAGGATGACGAATACCCCGCCCAGCAGGCCGTACTCTTCCACGATAAAGGCGTAAATGAAGTCGGAGAAGGCCATGGAAAGGGAGTAGCGCTGCGTGCTCTTGCCCGGTCCCTTGCCGAAGATGCCGCCTTCCGAGATGGCGACCTTCGCGTTTTCGCTCTGGCGGTCCTTGTCCATGCGTTGCTGCTGCTCCGCGCGGGAGAGGTTCTCCAGGTCTTCCTCCTCTTTCTGGAAGTGCGCGGTCAGGCGGCCCTCCACCGTGCCGAAACGGTTGAAGAGCTTGCCCACGCCTGACTCGAGCCGTTGCGGCCGGCCGGCGAAGAAGGCATGGTAAGTGAGGAACATCAGCAGCACGACGGCGAAGAGGATGGCCAGCGTGATGCCCAGGTTCTTGAGGCTCACGTTCATGAAGAAGAGGATCAGGAAACTGATCAGGCCGATCAGCAGGGCGGAGGAGAAGCTGTTCTGCATGATCAGCAGGCAGACCACGCCCACGGGCAGCAGGATCTTCAGGGCGAACTGCTTGAAGTCGCTCAGGTCGTCGCCCCAAAGTTCGAGTGCGCGCGCCAGGTAGAGGATCACGCCGATCTTGGCGAACTCGAAGACCTGGAAGGTGCGCCCGAAGAGCCGGATGCCGCGGATGGCGCCGTTGATTTCCACCCGGAACCCCGGGATGAAGAGCAGCATCAGAAGGAACACCGAGCTGCCGAAGATCACGAAGGAGAAGGTGCGGTAGAAGCGCAGCGGAATGAGGTAGCAGACCAGCAGGGCCAGGAAACCCATCAGCACCGACTTGGTCTGCTCCATGAAGATGGCGACCTTGCTGATGCCGCGGGAAGAAGCCAGGAAGCTGCTCGACGAAAAGACGGCAGCGATCGAGATCATGGCGAAGAACACCACGATGATCCAGATGACCCGGTCTCCCTTGAGTTTCCAGAACTGTTTCATGCTACAGCCTCCTTACCGCTTCCTTGAACTGGCGTCCGCGGTCCTCGTAGTTCTTGAATAGGTCGAAGCTGGCGCAGCAGGGACTCAGCAGCACCGTGTCGCCCGAAACGGCGAGTTCCGCACATTTATTGACACAGTCTCCGGCCGAAAGGGTCTCGTAGACGGGCACCATCCCGCCGAAGAAGTCTTTGATCTTCTTGTTGTCCACGCCCAGGCAGACGATGGCTTTCACTTTCTCGCGCACCAGTTCGGCGATCGGCTCGTAGTCGTTGCCCTTGTCGGTGCCGCCCAGGATCAGGACGATGGGGGTCTGGACGCTTTCGAGGGCGTACCAGGTGGAGTTGACGTTGGTGGCTTTCGAGTCGTTGACATAGAGCACGCCGCCGACGGTCATCACTTTCTCCATGCGGTGCTCCACGCCTTCGAAGGTGGTCAGCGACCGGCGGATGGTCTCGTTGGTGACCTTCATGATCTTGCCGGTGATGGCGGCCGCCATCGAGTTGTACACGTTGTGCTTGCCCTCCAGCGCCAGATCCTGCACCAGGATGTCGAATTCGTCGCCGTCGTAGCGCACCCGCATGGTATCGTCCTCGAGCCAGGCGCCCTGTTCCAGCGTGCCGTTCTGGGTGAAAGGCAGCTTTTGGGCCTGGACAACGATCTTGTTGAGCTCGCCGATGGTCACCTCGTCGTCGTTGCAGAAGATGAAGCAATCTTCCGGCTTCATGTTGCGGGTGATGCGGAACTTGGCGTTGATATAGTTCTGGAAGCAGTGGTCGTAGCGGTCGAGGTGGTCGGGCGTGATGTTCATCAGCACGGCGATGTCGGCCTTGAAGTCGTACATGCCGTCGAGCTGGAAACTGCTGAGCTCCAGCACGTAGATGTCGTGCTTTTCGGTGGCCACCTGCATCGCGTAGCTCTTGCCGATGTTGCCGCCCAGGCCCACGTTGAGGCCGGCGTTCTGCAGCAGGTAGTAGATCAGCGAGGTGGTCGTGGTCTTGCCGTTGCTGCCGGTGATGCAGATTTTCTTGGCCGTGTCGTAGTAGCCGGCGAACTCGATCTCGGAGATGATGGGCGTGCCCTGCTCGCGCAGGCGAACGACCAGCGGCGCCGTCTCGGGAATGCCGGGGCTCTTGATCACGAGGTCGGCATTGAGGACCTTTTCGGGGGTGTGGCCGCCTTCTTCAAAGGGGATTTCCCATTTCTGCAACTGGTTGCGGAACTGTTCCTTGAGCGTGCCGCTGTCCGAGAGGAAGGTGTCGTAGTGCTGGACCTTCGCCAGGACTGCCGCGCCCACGCCGCTTTCGCCGCCGCCGAGAATGACTGCTCTTTTCATGTTTATCTGATTTTCAAGGTTACGATGGTGATGACCGCCAGCAGGATCGAGACGATCCAGAAACGCACGACGATCTTGTTTTCAGGCTGGATACGGGCCGGCTTCTGGAGCAGCGCGTCGGGATTCTCCTTCTGGAAGTGGTGGTGCAGGGGAGACATGCGGAACACGCGCACGCCGGTACCGGTCTTTTTCTTGGTGTATTTGAAGTAGTAGCGCTGGATAATCACGGAGAGGCTCTCCACGAGGAAGATGCCGCAGAGGATGGGGAGCAGGAGCTCCTTGCGGATGATGACGGCCAGCACCGCGATGATGCCGCCCAGCGCCAGGCTGCCCGTGTCGCCCATGAACACCTGCGCCGGGAACGAATTGTACCAGAGGAAGCCCAGCAGGGCGCCCACGAAGCAGAAGACGTAGACGGTCACCTCGCCGATGTTGGGGAGGTACATGATGTTGAGGTATTCGGCGAAACCCGTGTGGCCCGACAGGTAGGCGAGTACGCCGAGCGTCGCACCGATGATGGCCGAAACGCCCGCCGCCAGGCCGTCCATGCCGTCGGTCAGGTTGGCGCCGTTGGAGACGGCGGTGATGATGAAGGTGATCACCAGCACGTAGAGACCGCCCTGGAGGGCGCGGACCACGGGGCCGGAGAAGGGAATCAGCCACTTGTAGTCGAACTCGTTGCCCTTGAAGAAGGGGATGGTGGTGCGGCTGTAGCTCATGCCCGGGTCGGCCGTGAGATAGAGGGTCAGGCCCACGATCACGCCGAGCAGCACCTGCCCCACGATCTTGTACTTGCCGTTGAGGCCGTCCTTGTTGTGCTTGAATACCTTAATGTAATCGTCGAGGAAACCCAGCAGGCCGAGCCAGACGGTGGTCAGGATCAGCAGCAGGTTGTTGACGTTGGTCAGGTCGCCGAAAAGCAGGATGGGGACCAGGATGGAGATCAGGATGATGATGCCGCCCATCGTGGGGGTGCCCTTCTTCTGCAGCTGGCCTTCCAGGCCGAGGTCCCGGATGGTCTCGCCGATCTGCTTCTTCTGCAGCGTGGCGATGATCCGTTTGCCCACGAGCATCGAGCAGAGGATGGCCACGACCGCGCAACAGATGGCGCGGAACGAGATGTAGTGCATCAGGCCGGCGCCCGGGAAGTCGTATCCTGCGTTGTTGAGGTATTCAAAGAGGTGATAGAGCATAGGGCTTCGCGTTTATTTCATTTCTTCAAAGGTTTCGGCGATCACTTCCTTGTCGTCGAAGTGGATCTTGGTGGTGCCGATCACCTGGTAGTCTTCGTGTCCCTTGCCGGCCACGAGGATGACGGCGCCCTGCGGGGCGGTCATCAGCGCGGTGCGGATGGCTTCGCGGCGGTCGGTGATGAAGAGGCTCTTGGCGCGGGCGGCCGTGTCCATGCCGGCGCGGATCTCCTGGATGATGGCTTCGGGTTCCTCGGTGCGCGGATTGTCGGAGGTGACCACGACGCGGTCGGCGTATTTGGCGGCGATGACGCCCATTTCCGGGCGCTTGGTGCGGTCGCGGTCGCCGCCGCAGCCGAACACGCACACCAGGCAGCGGTCCTGGCAGGTCTCGCGAAGCGTCTTCAGGGCGTTCTCCAGTGCGTCGGGCGTGTGGGAATAGTCCACCACGCCGGTCAGGTCGTTGCCGCCGCGGACGAAGTCGAGACGGCCGGCCACCGGGCCGAGGGCGCTCAGCTGCACCAGCACCTCTTCGGGCTTGGCGCCGAGCAGTACGGCGGTGCTGTAGACGGCCAGCAGGTTGTAGGCGTTGTGCGCGCCGATGAAGCGGGTCCAGACCTGGGTGCCGTCGATGCTCACCAGCATGCCCTCGAGGCTCTCCTCTACGATCTTGCAGCGGAAGTCGGCCATGCGTTTGCAGGCATAGGTGCGCACCTGCGCGCGGGTGTTCTGCACCATCACTTCGCCGTTGCGGTCGTCGATATTGGTGAGGGCGAACGCGTCTTTCGGCAGTCCGTCGAAGAAACGCTTCTTGCAGTCGCGGTAAGCGAGGAAGGTCTTGTGGTAGTCGAGGTGGTCGTGGGTCAGGTTCGAGAAGATCGCCACCTTGAACTGCAGGCCGGCGATCCGCTCCTGGTCCACGGAGTGCGAGCTGACTTCCATGAAGCAATAGCTGCAGCCTTTTTCCACCATCTTGGCCAGCAGGCCGTTGAGCTCGATGGGGTCGGGCGTGGTGTGCGAGGTCTCCAGCCGCTCGCCGTCGATGTAGTTGGCGATGGTGGAGATCAGGCCGCAGGCCCATCCCAGCTGGGTGAAGAGGTTGTAGAGCAGGGTGACGGTCGTGGTCTTGCCGTTGGTGCCGGTGATGCCCACGAGGTTCAGCTTGCCCGACGGATGGTCGTACCAGTTGTCGGCGGCCAGGGCGAGGGCCTTGCGGCTGTCGGCCACTTTCACCAGGGTGACGTCGCCGAGTGTGTCCAGCCCCGGCGTGTCATTCTGGTAGAGGACGGCGCCGGCGCCCGCTGCGACGGCCTTGGCGATGTAGGCGTGTCCGTCGACGGCCGTTCCCGGCACGGCGATGAAGAGCGCGCCTTCGCGGCAGGTCCGCGAGTCGAAGGTCAGGAAAGAGATGTCCCGGTCCAGACTGCCGTTGACGTCCACGACGTCGATGCCTTTCAATATGCTATTCAGTTTCATGCTGCAGGTATTGTTCTTTCAGTTTGAGGGTGATGTTCAGGTCTCTGGCGGTGTCTCCGGCGGCCGGGACCTGGCTCTCCACGATGCCCTGTCCCTCGAAGGAGACATGGTAGCCCGATTTCTCGAGCAGGGCGAGCGCTTCGCGCAGTCCCATTCCTTTGACGTTGGGGACCAGTCCTTTATGGATGTCCTCCTTGCCCTGGAAGCTCAGGAGTTCGTCGCTCTTCGGGAGGGAGCCTTTTCTGGGCAGGGGGTCCTGCCAGTCTATCGCCGAGGCGTAGATGCCTTCGGCGACCTGGCGGAACACCGGTCCGCACCAGGTAGCGCCGTAGAAGTTGTTGTAGGTGGGCTCGGAATATACCACCACGATCATCGAATACTTGGGCGCATCGGACGGGAAGAAGCCCACGAAGGTGGCCTGGTGCATCTTGTGGCCGGCGCGGTCTTCGTAGCGGCCGGTATTGGGGAACACGATACGGGCGGTGCCCGTCTTGCCGGCGACGCCGACGGGGCAGCCTTTGAAGATGTTGTAGCCCGTACCGCCCGGCGATTCCACCACGCCCCGCATGACCTTCCACATTTCGTGCGCCGTCTCCTTGCTGCAGACGTTGCCGAGCTTCTCGGGTTTGAACTGCTCGACGATCTCTCCGTCCTTCTGGTAGTTGCGTACCAGGTGGGGACGCATCATGACGCCTTCGTTGGCAAGGGCGTTGTAGAAGTTGAGGGTATGGAGCGGGGTGATCTCGACGGTATAGCCCATGGCGATCTGGGGCAGGTCCTTCATGTTCCAGGCGCCGCGGCCGGTCTTCACGTCGGGGTCCTTCAGGTTGGCCTTGGCCATGCCCTTGAGCTCGAAGGGGAAGTCGTGGGTGATGCGGCGTTCGTTGGTCAGCTTGTCGAGGAATTCCTTCGGATTCTTGTCGTAGTTGCGGGCGGCCAGCATGCGGAAGACGTTGTTCGAGGAGATCTCGTAGGCCCGGCGGACGGAAATCGTGGAGTAGCGGTCGAGGTAGTGGTCCACGAACGGGGCGCCGCCGCCGTAGTTCCAGGTGACGATGGCCGGCACCTCGGTGTCGATGGTCAGTTTCTTGTCTTCCAGCAGCGTGGTGAGCGTGGCGCCCTTGAAGACGGAGCCCGGCTCGCCCTTGCGGCCGATCGCGTAGTTGTAGGTCTCGTCGAAGCCGCCCTTGCCGTTTTTCTCGAGGTTGACCATGGCCTTGATTTCGCCGGTCGCCACTTCCATCACCACCACGGTGCCGGCGTGTACCTCGTTGGTCTTGCTGAGGACGTTGATCAGCGCGTTCTGGGCGAGGTCCTGCAGGTCGATGTCGATGGTCAGCTGCACGTCGAGGCCGTCCACGGGCTGGATGGTCTCGCGGTCGGTGTCCACGATCCAGTTGCGGCCTTCGGTCAGGCGCATCGGCTGGACGCCGTCGGTGCCGCGGAGGATGGAGTCGCAGCTGCCCTCGATGCCGATGTTCGGAATCTCGCTCTGGTCCTTGATGTAGCCGAGGGTGCGGAAGCCGAGGCGGCCGTAGGGGTAGGTGCGGTGGTCGACCTTCACTTCGTCGCGCCCGCCGCGTCCGCGACCTTCCCGCAGGATGGGGAAGGAGGAGACTTCCTTCATCTCCTGGTAGGTGAGGAGGCGACGGTTGAGGAAGAGGTAGCGCCGACCGCCCTGGAGTCCTTCCTTGCGGCGGTCAACGATCTCTTTCTTATACTGGGCGGCTTTCTTGTCCTTGTAGAAACCGGCCAGGCAGATGGCCAGGGAGTCGATGTTCCTGGCGAAGAGGGCGGAGTCGGGCTGGACGCAGTCCATGCCCATGCGGTATTCGGGGATGGAGAAGGCGAGATAGCGCCCGTCGTCGGCCAGGATGCTGCCGCGGGTGCAGGGGAGCACGTCTTCGCGGGTGGTCTTCTTCGAATAGCTGCGCCCGGGCTTGTTGATGAACTGCAGGTTCACGATCTGTCCCACCGCTACCATTGCGAGCAGTATGAACAGCAGATAGAAGGCGCCGACTTTTCGGATATTGACCTGCATAGCCCTTATTTGTCCAATTCAATGCGTTTAGGCGGTTCCACCGGCGCGTGCAGCTTCGAGCCGCTCGCTTTCAGCAGACCGTTGATCCGGGTGCGGTTGTTCATGCCCACCAGGTCGAGGGTGCGCTGCTGGTAGCTGATGCGCAGCTCCTGCAGCTCCTTCTCGTTTCTCTGTACCTGCACGAGGTTCTGTTCCACCATCAGGCTCCAGGCGATGGAGGCGCAGATGATCAGGAACACGAAGAAGATGAAACCGAGCTGACGGTCCACGCCCCACTCGATCAGCTTGTCTCCGCTGAGATAGCTGACCACCTTGTCGACGAGCCGTTTGAAGCGGCCTTTCTGCTGGATTTGCTGGTCCTTGTCCCGTTTTTTCATCGTCTCACTGCCTTTCGGCGACCCTCAGTTTTGCGCTGCGCGCGCGCGTGTTGGAAGCAATTTCTTCCTCGGAAGGAAGAATCGGTTTCTTGTTCACACGCTGGAGCTGTCCTTCCTGACAGCCGTCCCTGATTGCGGTCTTGACGATGCGGTCCTCTAAAGAATGGTATGTAATGACGGCCAGCCGTGCTCCTTGCCCGAGCGATCGGAAAGCCCCTTTCATAAACCCCTCCAGTGAAGTCATCTCGCCATTGACTTCAATCCTCAGCGCTTGGTATATTTTTGCTAAATACTTATGTTCAAATAATTTAGGCAGAACAGGTGCAATCGCTCTGCCTAAATCGTCCGTGGTCTTCAACGGGCTTCTTTCCCGGGCCGAAACCACCAGTTCCGCGACCCGCCTGCTGCTTTCCACCTCGCCGTAAAGCCGGAAGATCTTTTCCAGGTCTTCCCCACTATAACTATTTACTATATCAGCTGCACACACCGGTGCGTCAGCATTCATGCGCATGTCCAGCGGCGCGTTTTCGAAACGGAAGGAGAAGCCTCGTTCTCCCGTATCGAACTGGTGCGACGATACGCCCAGGTCCGCCAGTATTCCATCCACCGCCGCATATCCGTAGTATTTCACGAAGTTGTGCACGAAACGGAAGTCGTTGTGTACAACGGTCAGTCTCGGATCATCGGGCGCGTTCGCCAGGGCTTCCTGGTCTTTGTCGAATGCGATCAGCCGTCCTTTCGGGCCGAGATGCTTCAAGATCTCGCGGCTGTGACCGCCTCCTCCAAAAGTCGCATCCACGTAGACGCCGTCTTCGCGGATGGCAAGCGCCGAAATGCTCTCGTTGAGGAGGACGGGAGTGTGGTACGCAGACATGTCGGGAATCTCCTTCTGCTATCCGAGAATCTTTTCGGCCAATGCCACGAAGTCCCTGCTGTCCATCTCCCGCTCCTCGTACTTCTTCTTGTCCCAGATCTCGATCATGTGGTTGCTTCCCGCAAAGACGACCTCCTTGTCGATGCCCGCCTTCTCGAGGAGGGCCTTGGGGATGGTCATGCGTCCGAGCTTTCCGTCCGGCTCTACGTCCGCAGTGCCTCTCATGTATTCCCGCCAGAAGGTATCGTGCTCCCTGTTGAAGGGGTTCAAACGGCTTCTGACCGCTTCGGAATCCTTTTCCCACTCATCGTAGGCGTACATTTCGAGGCACTCTGCGAAGAGAGACTTTTTTACTACGAAGCGAAGGCTTGCACCTTCGCCCATACTGGATTTGAAGGCGGAAGGGAAGATCAATCTCCCCTTGTCGTCGACCTTTGCCTTGTAGCAACCGATAAACTTCGCCATCGTATCCTATATGCGTTCAGTGATGTGTGTTGCAAAGTTAAGAAAATTTTCCACTTTCTTCCAAATTATTCCAAAAATTTACACAAACATTTTTTCAACACACAAAAAACCCGCACTTTCGGCAAGTGCGGGTTGTACTTCAGGGGCTTCGGGTAGCGCTTATTCGACGCGGTCGTGGAGCACGGCTTTGCGGAGCTCGAAGTTCTGTCCGAGATACTTCTTGCGGACTTCGGGGTTGTCGGCCAGCTGCTGGGCCGTGCCGCTCTCGAGGATGGAGCCTTCATAGAGCAGGTAGGCGCGGTCGGTGATGGCCAGGGTCTCGTGGACGTTGTGGTCGGTGATGATCACGCCGATGTTCATGGTCTTGAGCTTGGCGATGATGTGCTGGATGTCTTCCACGGCGATCGGGTCGACGCCGGCGAAGGGTTCGTCGAGCAGGATGAACTTCGGGTTGATGGCCAGCGCGCGGGCGATCTCGCAGCGGCGGCGCTCGCCGCCGGACAGTTGCACGCCCATGCTCTTGCGCACCTTCTGCAGGCCAAATTCCTCGATGAGCTTTTCGAGGCGCTCCATGCGGTACACCTTGTCGAAGCCTGCCATCTCCATGACGGAGAGGATGTTGTTCTCGACGCTCATGGTCCGGAACACGGAGGCTTCCTGTGCCAGGTAGCCCACGCCTTTCTGGGCGCGGCGGTACATCGGGAGTTTGGTGATTTCTTCCTCCCCGAGGAAGATGCGTCCGTCGTTGGGCTTGATCAGCCCGGTGATCATATAGAAGCTGGTGGTCTTGCCGGCGCCGTTGGGGCCGAGCAGGCCGACGATCTCGCCCTGCTCCACTTCAATGGAGACGCCTTTGACGACGGTCCGTTTGCCGTATTTCTTGACCAGGTTCGTACAAAAGAGTTTCATCGCTAGCTGATCTCGAGTTCAAAATCTTTTCGCAGTTCGTTGAATTCGGGCGAGTTTTCCTGCAAAAACTTTGCCTTGTCGGAGGGCATGTACATGCCGCGGCCGGTTTCTGCGGTCTCCTTCACGTCCACGATGAGGCGAATCTCCCTGTCTGCGAATTGTTTCTGGAGGAAGGCCTCCATGCGGGGCCGGCAGGTGCGGTCGATCCATTCTTTCTGGGCCAGGTTGCCGACCTCGAAATGGATATCCTTGCCGTTCATCGTCGGGGTGGTGTTGGAGAGGGCCGACGACAGGCGGGGCATCTTGTTTTCGCTTTCGGCGAGGGCCTTCCAGACGTCGGTGAGCCTGGCGGCGTCGGGCGCGGCCTGGTTTGTTTCGGTCGCGGTCGTTTCGGCCGTGACGGGCTCCTGTTTGGCCTGGGCCATCATCTCCTTGATCGACAGTCCGGTCGAATGCGTTTTCTTTACCTCCGGCTGTTTCACCTCCTGTTGCTCAGGCTTCGCTGGACTAGCAGGCGTAGCCGCGGGTGGTGTTCGGAGCCGCGAGCTTTTTTCAGTGAGCGGGACGGACACCAGAGCGGCGGAGCCTGCGTTTTTGGCGAAGTTTGCAACAATGTTGCAAATCTTCATGAGCGCAAACTCGATGAGGAGACGGGGATTGCCGCTTTGCTTGTAGGCGGATTCGCAGGCCGTCGTGATGGTCAGCGCCTCGAAAAGGAAGCCCACGTCGCAGCGGCCGGCAAATTCGCGGTAGCGCGCGGCCACCGACGGGGCCAGCTCCAGGAGACTCCGCGAAGCGTCGTTCTTACAGACCAGCAGGTCGCGGAAATGACTGCTCAGACCCCCGATAAAACTCTGGGCGTTGAAGCCCTTCGAAAGGATCTCGTCGAAAGTGAGCATCGCCCGGGCGTAATCGCCCGACAGAAAGTCTTCGGTGAGACTGAAATAGTAGTCGTAGTCGAGCACGTTCAGGTTCTTGATCACCTGCTCGTAGCTGATCTCCTTGCCGCAGAAAGCAACCGTCTGGTCGAAGAGCGTCAGCGCGTCGCGCATCGCACCGTCGGCCTTCTGCGCGATGATGTGCAGCGCGTCGTCGCTTACCGTCACCCCCTCCTTGGCCGCGATGTCCTTCATGTTGCGCACCATGTCGTCGACGCTGATGCGGTTGAAATCGTAGGTCTGGCAGCGGGAGAGGATGGTCGGGAGGATCTTGTGCTTCTCGGTGGTCGCCAGGATGAAGATGGCGTGGGCCGGCGGCTCCTCGAGCGTCTTGAGGAACGCGTTGAAGGCCTGTTGCGAGAGCATGTGGACCTCGTCGATGATGTAGACGCTGTAGCGCCCCACCTGCGGCGGGATGCGCACCTTGTCGGTCAGCGCGCGGATGTCGTCGACCGAGTTGTTGGAGGCGGCGTCAAGCTCATGGATGCTGTAGGAACGGCCCTCCGCGAAAGAGCGGCAGGACTCGCATTCACCGCAGGGCTCCAGGTCCGGACCCGGATTGGCGCAGTTGATGGTCTTGGCAAAAATGCGGGCGGCGCTGGTCTTGCCCACGCCGCGCGGGCCGCAGAACAGGTATGCGTGCGCCAGCTGGCCGCGCAGGATCGAGTTCTTGAGCGCCCTGGCAATGTTCTCCTGTCCCAGCAGCGTCTCGAAGCTGTTGGGCCTGTACTTCCGGGCTGATACGATGAATTGTTCCATAGTCTGCAAATATAGCAATAAAATGTCTATTTTTGCCGCATGATTTACACAAAGACTTTCGACTGCGGCCTGCAGTTCGCTTTCCGCCGCACGCGCTCGCAAGTGGCGTATTGCGCCCTGGCCATCCAGTCGGGAACGCGCGACGAACCCGCGGCCCACAGCGGCATCGCCCACATGACCGAGCACATGCTCTTCAAGGGCACCGCCAGGCGCACGCCGCAGCAGATCAGCAACCGGCTCGAAGTGCTGGGCGGCGAGCTCAACGCCTATACCGCCAAGGAGGAGACGGTCCTGTATTCGACTGTGCTGAAGGAAGATACCGCCAAGGCCGTGGACCTGCTCTTCGAGCTGGCCTATACCTCCACCTTTCCGCAGAAGGAACTCGACAAGGAGCGCTGCGTGGTGATCGACGAGATCAACATGTACAAGGATTCTCCTTCCGAGTGCATTTTCGAAGAATTCGAGCGCCTGCTCTTCGATCCCAGCCCGCTGGCCCGTCCCATCCTCGGCACGACCCGGAGCCTGAAAACCATCGATTCCGCCGCCCTGCACGCCTATGTGCGCGAGAACTTCCGCCCCGAGCGGATGTGCATCGCCATCGTGGGCAACATGACCCCGCAGCGCGCCGAAAAGATCGCCCTTCAGTCCGTCGCCCGCTATATCCCCGCCGACTACAGGCCCGCCGCCCGCCCGGACCGCCCCGCGGTGCCGCAGCAGCTGCCCGTGCCGCCCCGTTTCGAGAAGGAAGTCTCCAAGAAGAATCATCAGATCAACTGCATCGTCGGCACCACCGCCTATTCGTACTACGACGACCGCCGCATGGAACTGATCCTGCTGGCCAACCTGCTCGGCGGCCCGAGCGCCAATTCGCGCCTCAACCAGCTGCTGCGCGAGAAGAACGCGCTGGTCTATTCCATCGACGCCTCGTTCACCCAGTTCGCCGACAGCGGCTCGATGCTCATCTATTTCGGCTGCGAGAAGCCCAATCTGGAAAAATGCCTGGAACTGGTGCATGCGGAACTGGCCGCCGTGCGCGACAAGGCGCTCTCGGAGCGTGCGTTGCGCGTCGCCAAGCGCCAGCTGATCGGCCAGTTGGCCGTGGCTGCCGACAACGGCGAGGCCCAGGCCCTGTCCATGGCCAAGAGCATGCTGGTCTTCGGCAAGATCATGCCCGACGAGGAAGTGCGCCGCCGCATCGAAGCCATCACGCCGGAAAGCCTCCGGCAAGCGGCGTGCGACGTGCTGGCGGAAGACAGGCTCAGCACCTTGATTTTCAAGTAATATGGACGCATTGGAACGCTACGTTCGGGACATGTCCACCCCGCAGGGTGAAGCGCTGGAATGGGTGGAGCGGCAGTCCTGGCTGCGGACGAGCCATGGCCGCCAGGTGTCCGGACCGGAAGTCGGCGCGCTGCTGCGGCAGTTCGTGCAGCTGCTCCAGCCGCAGCGCGTGCTGGAAATCGGCACCTTCTCGGGTTATTCGACCCTGTGGATGGCCAGCGCACTGCCCGAGGGAGGGCGCGTGGACACCCTCGAGATCAACGACGAGATGGAAGACCTCATCCGCGAAGGCTTCGAACGGGCGGGCCTGGCCGACCGCATCCGGCTGCTCATCGGCGACGCCCTCGACATCCTGCCGGGCCTGACCGAGCGCTATGGGCTCGTGTTCATCGACGCCGACAAGCGGGACTATGTCGCCTACTACCAGTCGGTGTTCGACCTCGTCGTTCAGGGCGGCCTCATCGTGGCCGACAACGTGCTATGGGACGGAAAAGTCTGCGCCGGGGAGGCGCCCCGCGACCAGCAGACCCGGGGCATCCTGGCCTTCAACGACCTGGTGGCCGGGGACGGGCGCGTCGACAATTTCATCCTGCCCTTGCGTGACGGCCTGAACATCATCCGAAAAAAATAGTTATCTTTGTGAAGATGCCGTGATCATTCACAATTAAATCTATACAACTATGGGACTCGTTAAAGAATTCAAGGAATTCGCCCTCAAGGGCAATGTGATGGACATGGCCGTCGGTGTGGTCATCGGCGGTGCGTTCGGCAAGATCGTCTCCTCGCTGGTCGCAGACATCATCATGCCGCTCATCGGCGCGCTGCTGGGCAACGTCGATTTCACCAAACTGGCCGTCACCCTTCGCAGCGAAGTGGTCGACGCCGCCGGCGAAGTCGTCAAGCCGGCTGTCAACCTCACTTACGGCAACTTCATCCAGGCCGCCGTCGACTTCTTCATCATCGCACTCTGCATCTTCTTCGTCCTCAAGGGCATCAACAAGATGACCAAGAAGAAGGAAGAAGAACCCGCTCCGGCGCCGGCAGAACCTGTCGTTCCCGAAGACATCCAGCTCCTCCGCGAAATCCGCGACGAACTGAAGAAGAAATAAGCATTCCTATTGCTGACACTGATACAAAAAAAGCCCGGGAAGGGCTTTTTTTGTATCTTTGCGGCCGTATGACACTCTTTCTCACCGGAAGTCCCACCCGTTACGGAGAAGACCATTTTACGGAAGACAACGGCTTCCTGGCGGCCGTGAAAGCCGCCTTGCAGGAAGTGACCGGCGGCCGGCGCGCACCGCGCGTGCTGCTGGTCAGCGCCGCTCCCGACGACCGCGGCTTCACCCGTTCCGTGAAGAAAGGCATGAGCGACTGCATCCACAAATCCGGCATCCGGACCGGCACCATCACGATGCTCGAGCGCAGCAACGCGCACCGCGCCGCCGAACTGGTGGCGAAGGCCGACTGGGTGGTGATGTGCGGCGGGCATACGCCCACGCAGAACCGCTTCATCCATGAGATCGGCCTGCGGGAACTCCTGAAAGATTTCCGCGGAGTCGTGATGGGCTGCAGCGCCGGCTCCATGAACTGTGCCGACAATGTCTACGCCCACCCCGAACTTCCCGGCGAAGTGACCAGCCCGACCTATCAGCGCTGGCTGAGCGGCCTCGGGCTGACCGACCTGAACCTGATCCCGCACCTCGAACAGGTGCGCCATTTCCAGGTCGACGGGAAACGCCTGCTGGAAGACGTGGCCTTTCCCGACAGCCTGGGCCGCCGTTTCTATACCTTCCCTGACGGCGGCTACATCCGGGTCAAGGACGGCCGCAGCGTCCTCCATGGCGAAGCCTGGGAGATTTCCGGCGGCGGCATGCGCCGCATCTGTGACGAAAACAAATCCTATTCATTCATGAACCTGATTTTCATTTCCCCCCATTTTCCGCAGACCTACTGGCACTTCTGCGCCGGCGCCAAGCAAAACGGCATCAACGTGCTGGGCATCGCGGACACCAACTACGAAAACCTCCCGTGGGAGCTTCGCCAGAACCTCACGGACTATTATAAAGTCAACAACCTGGAAGACTACGGCGAGATGTACCGCGCCGTGGCCTGGTTCGCCCACAAGTACGGCAAGATCGACTGGATCGAGTCGAACAACGAATACTGGCTGGAACAGGACGCCCGCCTGCGGACCGACTTCAACATCACGAGCGGCATCCACAGCGACCGTATCGCCGCCATCCGCAACAAGTCCGAGATGAAGAAATACTATGCGCTCGGCGGCATCCCGACGGCCCGGCAGGTCAAGGGCGCCGAGGGCAAGGACGCCATCCGCGCCTTCGTCCGGAAGACCGGCTACCCGGTCATCGCCAAGCCCGACAGCGGCATGGGCGCCTCCGGCACTTTCAAACTGCAGAGCGACGCCGAGCTGGAAGCCTGGCTCGAGAACCATCCGAACTTCGGCCACTTCGTGGTAGAGGAATTCATCACGGGCCTGCTCGTGAGCTACGACGCCATCTACAACTCGCAGCTGGAGCCGGTCTTCGAGAACAACTCCGTGTTCCCCACGCCCATCATGGACATCGTGCACGGCAACCTGGACACCTGCTACTGGGTCAACAAGACGGTGCCGGCGAAACTGGCCGCCATCGGCCGCCGGACGGTCAAGGCCTTCGACACGCCGGGCCGTTTCGTGCACCTGGAGTTCTTCCAGCTCGACCGCGACCGCGAAGGGCTGGGCAAGAAAGGGGACTATGTGGGCCTGGAGGTGAACATGCGCCCGCCGGGCGGCTACACCCCCGACATGATGAACTACGCCCACTCGACCGACGTGTTCCAGATCTGGGCCGACATGGTGGCTTTCGACGAGCGCCGCAAGCCGGAAGGGACGTCGTTCTACTGTGCGTACGGTTCCCGCCGGGATGGTGTGGCGTATGCGCACAGCCATGAGGAAGTCATGGAGAAGTACGGTGCGGCGATCTGTTTCCAGGGGCGCGTGCCCGACGCCCTGTCGGACGATTTGGGCAACCACTGTTACATCACGCGTTTCGCCAACAAGAAGGACATCGATCCCTTCTTCCGCTACGTCACCGAAAGGAAATAAGCTCCGCTGAGCTCTGGTGTCCGTCTTGCTCCCGAAAAAAGGTCGCTTCACCGGACACCACCCGCTCTGCTACGCTTATTTCTCTAGTTTCTCTAGTCGTCGAGGTCGGAGGCTTTGCCCTTGTATTCGGGCGAACGCTTCTCGAGGAACGAGCGGATGCCTTCCAGATAGTCACCACCCTGGTAAACCTTCGTGCGGTAGGCATTGATGCGCTCGAACGTTTCGGACGGCATCACGTTGGCCGCCTTGCTCAAGGCGCGGAACTGGCGCTTGATGGCGCTGATGCTCATCACGCTGTTGCGCCGCAGCGGAGCCAGGAACTGCTTCTCCAGGAGCTCGTCCAGCTCCTCGGGCTTGGCGATGCGGTTGATCAGGCCGACGTTCAAGGCGTCCTGTGCGGTGATGGGCTGCGCCAGGAAGAACATCTCGCGGGCCTTGTTGATGCCCAGCTGATTGATGAAATGCATGATGCCCGACGCATTGTACGGGATGCCGATCTTGGCCGGTGTGATGGCGAAGGTGGCGTTGTCGGTGCTCACGATCATGTCGCAGGAAAGGCAGAGGTCGCAGGCACCGCCCCAGACCGTCCCTTCCACGCAGGCAATCACCGGAATGGGCACGTCCTGAACGCTGCGGAGCAACCGCTCCATGGGGACGTTGTAGGCCAGCGGGTCTTCTCCGTCCTGCGGCAGTTCCCGGATGTCGTGGCCGGCGCTCCAGACGCCCTTGTTGCACTGGGCCTTGAGCACGATGCCCACGCATTCTTCGCGATAGGCCTGGTTGACGGCGTCGGTCAGTTCCTGGCACATCTCGGTGCTCAGGCAGTTGAAATGGTCTGCGTTCTGCATCTCGACGAAGCAGATGCGGTCTTGGATGGTGCTGTTTACTAACATGATGCTTGATCTTTAAATGCTCCGAAAGCACAGCCGTCACAGCCGCTTTCCGGACAGGTATCGGGCCGCAGTCCTTGGGCTGCGGCCCGGGGATTACGCTTTTTCCACAATCGCAGTTCTTCCTCCTTGGCACAGATGATACCCTGCTTGCGCAGCGCCTTGTTGTGCGAAATCTCGCCGTCCGGGAACTTGCCGTCTTTCTTTACCAGGATGGTGACGGCCAGGCCGGCGACGCCGATCGCCAGCAGCAGGATGGCCAGGAGGATCACTTTCATCGTACTCAGATCTGCTTGAAAGGAGGTACGATCGGATGGCTGCCCACGGTCAGCACGGGCGGGATCTGCATCGCCTTGAAGGCGGCGCCGCGCTTGAGGCGGACGATACGCTCCACCAGGGCGGCGTCGGTGCTGCGGGCCACGACGTCTTCGGGCTTCAGCTCCTCTTCGCAAAGGGCGTGCAGCACCGGGTCGAGGTCTTCGTAAGCCGGCAGCGAGTCGGTGTCCTTCTGGTTCGGACGCAACTCGGCCGAGGGCGCCTTCGTCAGGATCGCCTGCGGGATCATTTCTTTCCCGTGGAGGCGGTTCACGTAGTGCGACAGCTCGTAGACCTGGACCTTGTAGAGGTCGGCGATCACCATGATCGCACCGCAGAGGTCGCCGTAGAGCGTGCCGTAGCCCGTGAAGAGTTCGCTCTTGTTCGAGGTGTTGAGCAGCAGCGCGTCGAAGCGGTTCGACCAGGTCATCAGGATGGCGCCGCGGAGGCGGGCCTGCAGGTTCTCCTGCGCCACGCTCCACTGCCCGTCCGTGAAGAAGGACGCCATGGACGCCATGGCCTGCTCGTAAATGGGCGCGATGGGGACGATGTCGTAGCGGATGCCCAGGTTCTTGGCCAGGGCCACGGAGTCCGCGACGGAACCTTCGGAAGAAAAGCTCGAGGGCATCAGGATGCCGTGGACATTCTCCGCGCCGAGGGCATCGACGGCCAGGGCGGCCACGATTGCGGAATCGATGCCGCCCGAGAGCCCGATCACGGCCTTCGTCTTGCCGGCGCCCGCGAAATAGCCGCGGATCTTGCTGACGAGGCGCTCGTGGACGCTCGCGATATCGATGTGGGGTTCGAGGATCATGGCTAGCAGCGGATGAACAGGTCGCTGACCGGCTCGTTGTGGTAGATGCGGTCGATGACGTCGGCGAAGGTGCCGGTCATGGACAAGACGGTGAATTTATGGTTGTCCTTGTCGGTCTTGAGCGGAATCGTGTCGGCGACGAGGAATTCCTGGATGGGGGAGGCGTTGATGCGGTCGTAGGCCGGACCCGAGAGGATCGGGTGCGTACAGACGGCCCGGACGCTCAGGGCGCCGCGTTCCATGAGCACCTCGGCGCACTTGGTGATGGTGCCGGCGGTGTCGACCATGTCGTCTACGATCACGACGTTGCGGCCCTCGATCTCACCGATGGCGGTCATGCTGCCGATGACGTTGGCCTTCGAGCGGTCCTTGTGGCAGATGATCAGCGGGGCGTTCAGATGCTTGGCATAGACGTTGGCCTTCTTGGCGCCGCCCATGTCGGGAGAAGCGATCGACAGGTTCTCCAGATTCATGGCCTGGATATAGGGAATGAAGATGGAGCTGGCCCAAAGGTGGTCGACGGGAATGTCGAAGAAGCCCTGGATCTGGGCGGCGTGCAGTTCGCAGGTCATCACGCGGTCGCAGCCGGCGGCCGTCAGCATGTTGGCCACGAGCTTGGAGGCGATGGAGACGCGGGGACGGTCCTTGCGGTCCTGGCGGGCCCAGCCGAAATACGGGATGACGGCGATCACCTTGTACGCGGAGGCGCGGCGGGCGGCGTCGATCATCAGCAGGAGTTCGAAGAGGTTGTCGGCCGGCGGATTGGTGCTCTGGACGATGAACACGGCGGAACCGCGGACGCTTTCCGTGAATTGCGGCTGGAACTCCCCGTCACTGAAGACGGTCAGCTCGGAATCGCCGAGTTTCGTGTTGAGTTTCTGCGCGATCTGCTCTGCGAAGGTGTGGGAACCGCGGCAGGCGAAAATCTTCAGTTTGTGATCGTATTCTTGCATGGAAGTATGTATATAATAAATAGTTATAGTTGTCCGAGGATGGATTCGATGTATTGCAGGATCTCTTCGGTGCCCTGCCCGGTCTCGGCGGAACTGCAGAAGGTGGGCGGGAGCTCTTCCCAGGTCTCGCGCAGGATCTCGGCGTTGTGCTCCACCTGCGCCTTGAGCGCGTTCACGCCGAGCTTGTCGCATTTGGTGTAGATCAGGGCGAAGGGGATGCCCTCCGCGCCGAGTTCGGTGATGAAGTCGTGGTCGATCTGCTGGAGTTCGTGCCGCGCGTCGAGCAGGACGAAGAGCAGCACCATCTCCTCGCTGTGGAGGATGTAGTCGCTGATGATCTCCTGGAGTTTCTCGCGGCCCTTCTTGCCCATGCGCGCATAGCCATAGCCGGGCAGGTCCACGAGGTACCAGGCATCGTTGATCAGGAAATGGTTGACAAGCTGGGTTTTGCCGGGGGTGGAAGAGGTGTGCGCCAGGCCGTTGACCTCGCAGAGACGGTTGATCAGCGACGATTTTCCCACGTTGCTCCGTCCGATGAAAGCGAATTCCGGATGACGGATTTTCGGCTTCTGGTCCGTGCGCTGGCTGCTTCCGGCAAAGAGGGCCTGCTTGATGATCATGGATGCGGAGAATTGGTTATGCAAAAGTACAAAAAAATCGGGATAATTGTGTATATTTGTAGGAAATGGCGGAGAAGGATTCCATCGGTCTGCTGGCCCTGCAGGAGCAGGTGAAAAACGCGCTCGACGCGCAGTTTTCTGGCATGGTCTGGCTGCGGGCGGAAATCAGTGAACTGAAGCAGCATCCGTCCGGACACTGCTACCTCACGCTGGTGGAAAAGGACCCGGCTTCCAATGCGCTGCTGGCCAAGGCGTCCGCGGTGGTCTGGGCCTCTTCCTGGCGGATGATCCGCCCGTTTTTCGAGGCGCAGACGGGGCGCTCGCTGGCACCGGGCATGCAGGTGCTGGTCCGGGTGCAGGTGAGCTACTCGGCGCTCTACGGCCTCTCGCTGACAGTCTACGACATCGACCCCTCTTTCACGGTGGGGGAACTGGAACTGGCCCGGCAGCGGACGCTGGCCCGGCTCGAGGCCGAGGGTATGTTCGGGATGAACGCCCTGCTCGAGCTTCCGCCGCTGCCCCGGCGCCTGGCGGTGATCACGAGCGAGACGGCGGCGGGCTGGCGCGATTTCCGGCGGCAGCTCTCCGGCAATGAATACGGCTTCCGCTTCCAGCTGCGGTTGTTCCCGGCCCTGATGCAGGGCGACGCGGCGCCGGCGAGCATCATCGCGGCGCTCGACGCCGTGGCGGCGGAGGAAGACGCCTTCGACGCCGTTCTCATCCTGCGGGGCGGCGGGGGCGCCATGGACCTGGTGTGTTTCGACGACTACGAACTGGCCGTCAATGTGGCGCAGTTCCCCCTGCCGGTGCTGACCGCCATCGGGCACGACCACGACTACCACATCATCGACCGGGTGGCGCACACCCAGCTCAAGACGCCGACGGCGCTGGCCGACTGGCTGATCGACCGCTTCGCGGCGGAGGCCTGGCGGCTCGACACCCTCCTGCAGCGGCTCCACCTGGCCGTCCGGACCCATGCCCTGGCACGGACCGCTGCGCTCGATGCGCTGAAAATCAAGATCCTGCATGCTGCGCAGGACCGGCACGCCGAAGCCCTGCACCGGCTCGACAAGATCGAGCAGCGGCTCGACGCCATCAATCCCCGGCGGGCGCTGGAACGCGGGTTCCTCATCGCCCTCAAAGACGGCCGCCGCGCCGACAGCGCCGCGGCCTACCAACCCGGCGACCGCCTCTCGCTCCTGTTCCGGGACGGCCAGGTCGAAGCCGAAGTCAAACAAGTCAAGAAGACATGAAAAAAGAAGAGAAAAAGTACGAGGAAGTGTTCGCTGAACTGGAGGCGCTGCTGGCGAAGATCGAAGATCCCGAACGGGACCTGGCCACGATCGGCGGCGACGTGAAACAGGCGATGGACCGCATCCGCTGGTGCCGCGCCTATATCCAGGGCAGCCAGGAAGAAATCGAAAAATTGATGCAAAACGAATAAGGACAAGCTATGAAGATCTACGAGAAAGACCCGTGGCTGGCGCCCTACAAAGACGCTGTAGAAGGCCGTAACCAGCAGATCCTGCGCGTGAAAGATGCCATTGCCGGCAAAGGGAAGCGCCTGAAGAATGCCGTCAACGGCAGCCTCTATTATTGCCTGCACCGCGAAAACGGCGAGTGGGTGTTCCGCGAGTGGGCGCCCAACGCCGCCAAGATCTACCTGACCGGCGACTTCAACGGCTGGCGCCGCAGCGACGAGTGGGCCCTGAAGCCCCTGGGCGGCGGCAACTGGGAGTTGCGCGTGCCCGGCGACAAGGTTGCGCACGGCGACCGCTACAAATGGTTTGTCGAGTGGCCCGGCGGCGGGGGAGAGCGCATTCCCGCCTATGCCACCCGCTGCGTCCAGGATCCGGAGACGAAAGCCTTCTGCGCGCAGGTCTGGGAGCCGGCCAAGGCCTACCGCTGGCGCAAGAAACGCGGCCCGAAGATCGACAACCCCCTCATCTACGAGACCCATATCGGCATGAGTACCGAGGAACAGAAAGTGGGTTCCTTCACCGAGTTCCGGGAGAACGTGCTGCCGCGCGTCATCGAGACGGGCTATAACACGCTGCAAATCATGGCCTTGCAGGAGCATCCGTATTACGGAAGCTTTGGCTACCAGGTGTCCAGTTTCTTCGCCCTGAGCAGCCGCTTCGGCACGCCCGAGGAGTTCAAGGCGCTGGTCGACGCGGCGCACCAGGCCGGCATTGCCGTGATCATGGACGTGGTCCACAGCCATGCCGTAAGCAACGAAGTGGAGGGCCTCAGCCGCCTCGACGGTTCCTATACCACCTACTTCCACGACGGGCCCCGCGGGCAGCATCCCGCCTGGGGTTCGCGCTGCTTCGACTATGGCAAGGGCCAGACCATCCACTTCCTGCTCTCGAACCTCAAGTACTGGATGGAGGAATACTGCCTCGACGGTTTCCGCTTCGACGGCGTGACCAGCATGCTCTACTACGACCACGGCCTGGAGCGCGACTTCACTTCCTATGCCTGCTATTTCGACGGCGGGCAGGACGGCGACGCGATCACCTACCTGGGTCTGGCCAATATTCTGGTCAAAGAGCTGAATCCCAACGCATTCACCATCGCCGAGGACATGTCGGGCATGCCCGGCCTGGCGGCCCCCATCGCCGAAGGCGGCATCGGCTTCGACTACCGCATGAGCATGGGCATCGCCGACCACTGGATCAAGTGGATCAAGGAGCGCAGCGACTGGGACTGGAGCATGGGCGAGATCTGGCACGAGCTCTCGGGCAAGCGCCCCGACGAGCGCACCATCAGCTACGCCGAGTGCCACGACCAGGCGCTGGTGGGCGACAAGACCATCATCTTCCGCCTCATCGACAAGGAGATGTACTGGAGCATGAACATCGGCTCCCAGAACCTGACCATCGACCGCGGCATCGCCCTGCACAAGATGATACGCCTCGTGACCCTGGCCACGGCCGGCGACGGCTACCTGACCTTCATGGGCAACGAATTCGGCCATCCCGAGTGGATCGACTTCCCGCGCGAAGGCAACGACTGGTCGTTCTTCTATGCCCGCCGCCAGTGGTCGCTCGTGGACAACCCGGCCCTGCGTTACCACGGGCTCTGGTGCTTCGAGCAGGCCATGCTGCAGCTGGCCCGCGAGGCCGCGCTGCTGGGCGTGCCGCCCACCTGCCTGCGCTGCGACGAGGAGAAGAAAGTGCTGCTGCTCAGTCGCGCCGGCCTGGTCTTCGCGTTCAATTTCAACCCGGAATTCTCGTTCAACGACTATGGCTTCGAGGTGCCGGGCGGCAGCTACGCGCTGGTGCTCGACAGCGACGCGCCGCAGTTCGGCGGCTTCTCCCGCAACGATCCCAAGGTCCGTCACCAGACGGTCCGGGAAGGGGAGAAGGACATCCTCCATCTCTACCTGCCGAGCCGCACCGTACAAGTGCTAAAGAAGCTATAAGATAATATCAGAGAATATAATAAGTATAAAACCAATTCTTTTTTGTAACTTTGCGCGATTAAATACCTGTGAGACCATGGCTTATTTGCAATTCAACAAGGCGGAGCTCGTGAATCTCGAATACTCCCTGAAGCGGGAGCTGCTGGCCACCAACCGGGCCGGCGGTTACTGCAACACGACCATCGTGGGGTGCAACACCCGGAAGTATCACGGTTTGCTGGCTGTTCCGATCGACCGTTTCGGCGGGCACCGTTACATGCTGCTGTCGGCCCTCGACGAGACGCTGCTGCAGCACGGCATGCCCTTCAACCTGGGCATCCACTGCTACGGTGACATCTACGAACCCCGCGGACACAAATACATCGTCGATTTCGAGATGGATCCCTTCCCGGTCATCACCTACCGGGTGGGCGGCATGCTGTTCAAGAAAGAAATCCTTTTCGTGGTGGGTGCCGGGCAGCTGCTGATCCGCTATACCCTGCTGGACGCCCACTCGCACACCGTGCTGCGCCTGAAGCCCTACCTGGCTTTCCGCAGCATCCACGCGCTGACCGTGGCCAATCCGGACGCCGACACGCACTACCGTCCCGAAGAAGGCGGCGTGTCGTTCTGTCTCTATAAGGGTTTCCCGCGCCTGCATCTCCAGATATCCAAGAAAAGCGACTATGTCCACGCGCCGGACTGGTACAAGAATACGGTTTACAAGGAAGAATACCGCCGCGGCTTCGACTGCATGGAAGACCTTCTGGTGCCGGGCTTTTTCGAACTGCCGATGGAGAAAGGGGAGAGCATCGTCTTCTCCGCTTCCGTCGAGCCGGTCTCACACCGCAACCTCAAGGCACAGTTCACCCGCGAAGCCAAGCGCCGCATGCCCCGCGACAACTACGACGACTGCCTGAAGGCCGCCGCCGAGCAGCTCTTCGCGGAAGAGGGGCCGCGATCCCGCATCTGCACGGGCTTCTCCTGGCATGAGATCGGCGGCATGCGCGAAACCGCCATCACCCTTCCGGGCCTGACCCTCTACAACAACGGCGACGTGAAGCGCTTCGAAAAGATCCTGTCCGACCTCATGGCGGAGCAGAAGAAGCCCTTCCTCAAGGGCAGCGACCAAGTGGAATCGCCGCTGCGCCTCACGGAAGCCGTCCAGCACCTGATTCAGTTTACCGGCGACGCGGAAGGCGCCTGGACGAAATACGGCAAGTTCCTCAAACAGGTGGTCGAGAGCTATCTGAACGGCCGCCCGGAAGTGAAACTGCACGACAACGGCCTGCTTTGGGCAGAGAAGCCGGGCGTCGCCCTGAGCTGGATGAACGCCTACGTCGACGGCAAGCCCGTGACCGAACGCCGCGGCTACCAGGTGGAGACCAACTGCCTCTGGTATAACGCCGTCTGCTTCGCCCTCGAGATGGAGGGCCGTTTCGGCAAGGCCGGCAGCTTCACGAAACGCTGCGAGGAAGTCAAGGCCGCCATCGAGGCCTGCTTCTACGACCTCTTCTGGGTGGAGGCCCGCCACCACCTGGCCGACTATGTCGACGAAAAGGGCCAGAACGTGTTTACGCGGCCCAACCAGCTGTACGCGTGCTCCCTGCCGTACAGCCCCGTTTCGGAAGATGTCCAGGCCGAGATCCTGCACGCCGTGGAGCGCGAACTCGTGACCACGCGCGGCATCCGCACCCTCTCGCCGAAGAATCCGCTCTACCGTTCGCGCTACGACGGCAACCAGATCGAGCGTGACACCGCCACCCACAACGGCTGCACCCGTCCCTGGCTGCTGGGCGCCTATGTGACCGGCTGCTTCAAGCTCTTCGGCCCTTCATTCGTGCGCAAGGCGCAGGAACTGGTCGACGGCTTCCAGGAAGACCTCAACATCCACGGCATCGCCGCGGTGGCCGAGATCTACGACGGCGATCCGCCGTACATTCCGCACGGCGCCATCAACTCGGCGCTGAGCGTCGCGGAGATCATCCGGGTGAAATATCTGATCAAGCAATATAAGGAGGAGGAATCGTTATGAGAGTCCTGATGTTCGGCTGGGAGTTCCCGCCCCATATCGCGGGAGGTCTGGGCACGGCCTGCTACGGCATGACCAAGGGCTTGGCCCATTGCGGCGTGGAGGTGCTGTTCGTGATGCCTTCCGCCAGCGGCGACGAAGACCAGAGCGCCGTGCGCATCATCAACGCGAGCGACGTGGCCGTGTACGATGCGTATCCCAATATCGACGAGTTCCTGGGCAAGGTCCAGTTCCTGCGCGTCGGTTCCAACCTGCACCCCTACATCGACCCGGTCGACTTCACCGACCTCGTGGAAGAGGAGCAGCGCAACCAGCACGAGGAATTCAAGTTCTATTTCCGCCAGAAATACCAGTTCTCCGGCAAATACGGCAAGAACCTCATGGAAGAAGTCTCCCGCTACGCCATGGTCGGCGGCGCGATCGCCGCTGAAGAGCAGTTCGACGTGATCCACGCCCACGACTGGCTGACCTACTACGCCGGCATCGCCGCCAAGCGCGTGTCCGGCAAGCCGCTGGTCATCCATGTCCACGCCACCTCCTTCGACCGCGGCAGCGCCGACAACATCGACACCCGCGTCTTCGAGATCGAGCAGCGCGGCATGCAGGAAGCCGACAAGGTGATCACCGTCAGCGACTTGACGCGCAACATCGTCATCACCAAGTACGGCATCGATCCCGCCAAGGTCGTGACGGTCCACAACGCCGTGGACTTCTCCGGCCGCGAGAAACTCTCCGTGCAGCGCGGCGTCCACGACAAGGTCATCACCTTCCTGGGCCGCATCACCTTCCAGAAAGGTCCCGAATATTTCATCGAGGCAGCCGCCAAGGTGCTCAAGGTCTGCCCCAACACCCGCTTCGTGATGGCGGGCAGCGGCGACATGATGAACCGCTGCATCCGCTACGTGGCGAAGCTCGGCATCGCCGACCGCTTCTACTTCACGGGATTCCTGCGCGGTGACGACGTGCAGAAGATGTTCGCCCTCTCCGACGTGTACGTGATGCCTTCGGTCTCCGAGCCCTTCGGCATCTCGCCGCTCGAGGCCATGAAATCCGACGTGCCGACCATCATCTCGAAGCAGTCGGGCGTGGCCGAAGTGCTGAAATACGCCGTGAAGGTGGATTTCTGGGACGTGAATGCCCTCGCCGACGCCATGTACGGCCTTCTCAACTACCCGGCGCTCTCCCACCTGGCCACGGAGAGAGGCCGCGAGGAAGTCGACAACCTGAAATGGGACAGCGCCGCGGTGAAAGTCCGTGCTGTCTATGAATCGGCCGTGAACGGAAAATAAAAAAGTATCGCTATGAATAAGTCAGTTTGTTTCTACTTTCAAGTCCATCAGCCCGACCGTCTGCGGCAGTTCCGCTTCTTTGACATCGGCAACGACTTCCACTACCTCGACGATTTCTCCAACCGGACCATCGTGCGCCGTGTGGCCGAGCGCTGCTATCTGCCGGCCAACAAGATGCTGCACGACCTGATCCTTCGCCATAACGGCGCCTTCAAGGTGGCCTTCTCGATCTCCGGCACCGCCATCGAGCAGTTCGAGCGCTATGTGCCCGAGGTGATCGACAGCTTCAAGGCCCTCGCCGCCACCGGCTGCGTGGAATTCCTGAGCGAGACCTATTCCCATTCGCTCGCCTCGCTTGCCTCGATGACCGAGTTCAAGAAGCAGGTGAAGCAGCACGCCGACCTGATGAAGCGCCTCTTCGGGGTCAAGCCCGCCGTGTTCCGCAACACGGAGCTCATCTACTCCGACATGATCGGCGCCGCCGTGGCCGACATGGGCTACGAGGTCATGCTGACCGAAGGTGCCAAGCACATCCTGGGCTGGAAGAGCCCGAACTTCGTGTATGCCAATGCGGTCAATCCGCGCATGAAGGTCCTGCTCCGCAACTTCACCCTGAGCGACGACATCGCGTTCCGCTTCTCCGACAAGGGATGGAACAGCTGGCCGCTGACGGCCGAGAAATTCGCCGACTGGGCCGTTTCCGCCCTGGAGAAGGACGATGTGCTGAACCTCTTCATGGATTACGAGACCTTCGGCGAGCACCAGCGCAGCGCGAGCGGTATCTTCGATTTCATGAATGCCCTTCCCGCCGCCGTGCTTTCCCGCAATCTCGCGTTCTGCACGCCGTCCGAAGCCGCCCGCACCTACCAGCCGGTGGCCCCGCTGCACGTTCCGTATCCCATTTCCTGGGCGGACGAGGAGCGCGACACCAGCGCCTGGCTCGGCAACGACCTGCAGGAGGAAGCCTTCAACAAGCTCTATGCGCTGGAGGCCGACGTATACAAGACCAAAGACGACAACCTGGTCAGCATCTTCCGCAAGCTGCAGGAGAGCGACCATTTCTATTACATGTGCACCAAATTCTTCTCCGACGGCAGTGTCCACAGCTACTTCAACCCGTACGACACGCCGTATGAGGCCTTCATCAACTATATGAACGTGCTCGCAGACTTTGAACTGCGCATCAAGGAGAAACTCAAAGCCAAGAAAACCAAGTAAGCAAGATGGAAGAAAGATTCACGATGCCCGACTACCTGTTCGAAACCAGTTGGGAAGTTTGCAACAAGGTAGGCGGAATACATACCGTTATTGCCACCAAAGCCCTCTATTTAGGAACTTCTTTTAAGAAACATCATCATATCCATATCGGCCCCGATGTCTGGCGCGACGTCGCCCAGAACCCGGAATTCACCGAAGACCCCAACCTGTTCCGCTCCTGGCGCCGCCATGCGGCGGAGGAGGGGCTCCGCATCCGCGTGGGCCACTGGAACGTCGCCGGCGAGCCGGTGGCCATCCTGGTCGACTTCACGACCTTCATCAGCCACAAGGACGACATTCTCACCGAGCTCTGGAAGCGTTTCGGCGTGGACTCCATCAGCGGCGGCTGGGATTATGTCGAATCGGCCCTGTTCGGCTATGCGGCCGGCAAGGTCATCGAGAGCTTCGTGCGCTACAACGTGAAACCGCACGAGAAGGTGCTGGCCCAGTTCCACGAGTGGATGACGGGCGCCGGCCTGCTCTACGTGAAGATGACCAACCTGCCCATCGGCACCATCTTCACCACCCATGCCACGGTGGTGGGCCGTTGCGTGGCCGGAAAGAACATCCCGCTGTATGACGGGCTGGAAAGCCTGCAGGCCGACCAGCTGGCGCACGAATACGGCGTAGTGGCCCGCCACTCGCTGGAAAAAGCCGCCGCCGTCGCTTCCGACGTGTTCACGACGGTGAGCGAGATCACCGGCCGCGAGTGCAAGCAGTTCCTGGGCCGTGCCTGCGACGTGATCACGCCCAACGGTTTCGAGAACAGTTTCACGCCCAGTCCCGACCAGTACGACGCCTGCCGTGCCGCCGCCCGCAAGAAACTCCTGGAAGTGGCTTCCGCCATGGCCGGCGAGAACCTGAAGGACGAGAGCCTGCTGGTGGGCATCGGCGGACGCTATGAGTTCAGCAACAAGGGTATCGACGTGTTTCTCGACGCCCTGGGCAAGGTCGCTTCCCGCTACAGCGGACGCAAGATCCTGGCCTTCATCATGGTTCCTTCCGGCAACAACGGTCCGGACCGCGAGCTCCTGGCCAAGATGGCCGGCAGCGGCAGCCAGTACACCACCCAGACCAGCCACTACCTGATGGATGACTACGACATCATCATGCGCCGCCTGCGCGAGCTGAAGCTCGTCAACGCCGTCGGCGACAAGCTCGATGTCTTCTTCCTGCCCACCTACCTGAATGGTGACGACGGCGTGTTCAACATGCGCTATTACGACCTGCTGCCGGGCCTCGACCTGACGGTCTTCCCGTCGTACTACGAGCCTTGGGGCTATACGCCGCTCGAGTCGCTCGCCTTCAGCGTGCCGACCGTCACGACCTCGCTGGCCGGTTTCGGCCTCTGGGTCCGCGCCCACGCCGCCGAGCCGCATCCGGGCATCACGGTCATCGATCGCAACGACGCCAACTACGCGGAAGTGGTCGACGCCGTCGCCCTCCGCATCGTCGAAGCCGCCGGCAAGAAGCCCGCAGAGGCTGCCGCCGACCGTGCCAATGCCAAGCAGGTCTCCGAGATCGCCCTGTGGCACAACAACATCGTCTATTACAAGGAAGCCTATACGCAGGCCATCGCCAAGGTGCGGGCTTCGCGCAAGGATTTCACCGAGATACCCGACGACCACCAGCCCGTGGCCCGCTATTCCGCCGGCCAGCCGTCCTGGACGGGCGTTTTCATCAGCCGCGAGCTGCCCGAGCGGCTCAAGCACCTCGACGCCCTGGCCAAGAACCTCTGGTGGTGCTGGAACGAACCCGCCATCGAGCTCTTCCGCAGCATCGACCCGACGCTCTGGAAAGAGACCAACGGCAACCCGCTGCTCTTCCTCGACAAGATTCCGCTCAAACAGTACCTCAAGCTGGAACGGGATCCCGTGTTCCTCGAGCGCCTCGACAAGGTCTACGCCGAATTCGAGGCCTACATGAAGGAGAAAGATTCCCGCACCGGCGCCCATGTGGCCTATTTCTGCATGGAATACGGTATCGACACCTCGCTGAAGATCTATTCGGGCGGCCTCGGCATCCTGGCCGGCGACTACCTCAAGGAAGCGTCCGACATGAAGGTCCACATGACCGCCATCGGCCTGCTGTACCGCCACGGCTACTTCACCCAGCGCCTGTCCGCCTACGGCGACCAGATCGCCGACTACACGCCGCAGGACTTCACGAAGATCCCGGCGTCGCCCGTCCGCGACGAGAAGGGCAACTGGCTGACCATCAGCGTGGCGTTCCCGGGCCGTAACCTCAATGCCCGTATCTGGCGCGTGGAGGTGGGCCGTACCGACCTCTACCTGCTCGACACCGACTACGAGGACAACCTGCCCGAAGACCGCCAGGTGACGCACCAGCTCTACGGCGGCGACTGGGAGAACCGCCTCAAGCAGGAGCTCCTGCTGGGCGTGGGCGGCGTGCGCGCCCTCCGTGCCCTGGGTCTCCATCCCGACGTGTACCACTGCAACGAAGGCCACGCCGCCTTCAACGGCTTCGAGCGCCTGCGCGAGTTCATCCAGATCGACAATCTCTCGTATCCCGAGGCCCTGGAAGTGGTGCGCGCCTCTTCGCTCTTCACCACGCACACCCCGGTCCCGGCCGGCCATGACGCCTTCAACGAGGACCTGCTCCGCATCTATATCTCGCACTATCCGGAGCGCATGAAGATCGACTGGCAGACCTTCATGAGCCTGGGCAAGATTCATCCGGAAAATCCGGGCGAGAAGTTCTCCATGAGCTTCCTGGCGGCCAACCTGTCGCAGGAGATCAACGGCGTGAGCTGGCTCCACGGCCGCGTCAGCCAGCAGATCTTCGCGCCGATGTGGCCCGGCTACCTCCCCGAGGAGCTCCATGTGGATTCGGTCACCAACGGCGTGCACTATCCCACCTGGACGGCGCCGGAATGGAAAGAGATCCACGAGAAGGTGTTCGGCAAGGAATTCAAGACCCACCACTACGACAAACGCTGCTTCGAAGGCATCTACGAAGTGCCCGACGAGAAGATCTGGCGTACCCGCCAGACCCTGCGCAAGCGCCTGATCGACGCCATCAAGGACATGATGACCGACACAACGCTCGCCAGCCACTATTCGCCCCACGAGATCGTCAAGATCCGCAAGACCCTGCGCGACGACGTGCTGACCATCGGTTTCGCCCGCCGCTTCGCCACCTACAAGCGCGCCACGCTGCTCTTCAGCAACCTCGAGCGCCTGAACGACATCGTCAACAACCCGCAGCACCCCGTGCAGTTCCTCTTCGCCGGCAAGGCGCACCCCGCCGACAAGGCCGGCCAGGACCTGATCAAGCGCATCATCGACATCTCCAAGATGCCGCAGTTCCTGGGCAAGATCGTGTTCGTGCCGAACTACGACATCACCATCGCCAAGCTGCTCGTGCAGGGCGTGGACGTGTGGATGAACAACCCGACCCGTCCGCAGGAAGCTTCCGGCACCAGCGGCGAGAAGGCCGTGATGAACGGTGTCATGCACTTCTCCGTGCTTGACGGCTGGTGGGTGGAAGGCTACAAGCCGGGCGCCGGCTGGGCCCTCCGCATGGAGCGCACCTACGACAACCAGTCCTTCCAGGACGACCTCGACTCCTCGACCATCTACAACATCCTCGAGACCGAGATCGTGCCGAGCTTCTACGACAAGGATACCTACGGCATCTCCAAGACCTGGATCGAGACCATTAAGAATACCGTGGCGCAGGTGGCCTGCAACTTCACCACCAACCGCATGATGACCGACTACTGCGTGAAGTACTACGAGCCGCTGAAGGAGCGTTCCGACAAGCTGCTCGCCAACGACTTCGCGCTGGCCCGCGACATCGCCTTCTGGAAGAAGCGCGTGCGCCGGGAGTGGAACAACATCGAAGTGAAGTCGTTCAGCAAGAACGCCAATGCGAAGTCCCTGCTCAACATGGGCCAGGACTATACCTCGGAGCTGGTGCTTTCCCTGGGCGATCTCGATCCGGAAGATATCGGCGCCGAGATCCTGCTGACCGAGCAGAACGCGAAGGGCGAGCGTCATATCGTGGCGCTGTACGACTTCCAGCTGGTCGACTGCCAGGACGGTGTCGCCACCTACCGCGCGACCATCATTCCCGAGTTCTCCGGCACGTATGAGGCAGCGGGTCGCATCTATGCCAAGAATCCCGACCTGCCGCACCGCCAGGACTTTGAATTGGTGAAATGGCTGTAGCGGCTACCGGCTTTTTCGACGGCGTGCATCTGGGGCACAAGCAAGTGATCGACCAGTTGTGCGCCGTCGCCCGTGAGCGGGGGGAGGAGAGCCTGCTGGTGACCTTCTGGCCGCATCCGCGCAGCGTGCTGCAGCAGGATGCCGACCGGCTGCGCCTGCTCTCCACCCTGCAGGAGAAGCGCGAACGCTGCCAGGCCTACGGGGTGGACCGTTTCGAGGTGCTGCCCTTCAACCGGGCCTTCAGCGAGCTGTCCGCAGAAAGCTTCATCCGGGAGTATCTGGTCGGGCGCCTGGGCGTGACGGCCCTGGTGCTGGGCTACGACCACCGGCTGGGGCACGACGCTTTCGCCTCGACCGACGAGATGATGGCGACCGTGGCCCGCTGCGGCGTCACCCCGGTGCGGGTGGAGGCCTTCTCCGAGGGCCTGGACGTGGTGATCAGCTCCACGCAGATTCGCCGCGCGCTCGCTGCGGGCGACGTGGCGCTGGCCGAGCGCATGCTGGGCTATCGCTACGGCCTGCACGGCGTGGTGGTGGCCGGCAACCGCATCGGCCGCACCATCGGTTTCCCGACCGCCAACATGCAGCTCTACGAGCCTCTGAAACTCGTTCCCGCCGACGGCGTGTATGCCGTCAAGGTGCGCGTGCTGGGCCAGACCTGGCAGGGCGTGTGCAACATCGGCCTGCGTCCGACCGTGACGGCGGGCGGCGCCAGGACCATCGAGACCCACATCCTGGACTTCGACCAGGAGATCTACGGCCTGGACCTCGACATCGAGTTCTGTGCCCGGCTCCGCGACGAGCGGCGCTTCGATTCGCTGGAAGCGCTCAAGGAACAATTGTGCATCGACCGCAAAAAGGCGGGCGAAATTGTGGTTGTGTAAAATTATTTGTATATTTGCAGAAAGATTGAACGTTGAAAGGGTCCCACACGGATGGGATTCTTTTCTTTTTAACTGTTTTTAACATGGGAGAAGCACATTATGTAACGCAGGAAGGGCTCGATAAGCTGCGGGAAGAACTCGCTGCGATGATTGCCGAGCGTCCTGTCATCTCGAGAGCCATTGCCGAAGCGCGCGACAAGGGTGACCTGTCGGAGAATGCAGAATACGATGCGGCGCGCGAAGCGCAGGGCATGCTCGAACTCAAGATCAGCAAAATGCAAGACCTGATCGCCAACGCCAAGGTGATCGACGAATCGAAGATCAATACCGATACGGTCCAGATGCTGACCAAGGTCAAGCTGAAGAACCTGGGCAACGGTTCCACCGTGTCGTACACCTTCGTGGGCGAAAGCGAGGCCAACATCCTGGAGGGCAAGCTGGCCATGACCACCCCGATCGGCAAGGCCCTGATGGGCCACCACAAGGGCGAGGTCGTCGAGGTCACCGTCCCTTCGGGCGTCATCAAGTTTGAAATCCTCGAAATCTCGATCTAGCCATGGCATCCATTTTCAGCCGTATCGTCGCGGGCGAGATTCCTTCCTGGAAAGTGGCGGAAGACGAGCGTTACTATGCCTTCCTCGACATCAACCCGCTGAACGAAGGACACACCCTCGTCATCCCCAAGCAAGAAGTCGACTACATTTTCGACCTGGACGAAGAGACCTATGCCGGCCTGTGGGCTTTCGCCGCCAAGGTGGCCCGGGCTGTCCGCGCCGCCGTCCCGTGCAAGCGGGTGGGGGTGGCCGTCCTGGGCATGGAGGTTCCCCACACGCACATCCATCTGGTTCCGCTCCAGACCGAAGGCGACCTGGATTTCCGTAAACCCAAGAAACAACTGAAGCCCGAGCAGTTCGCCGCCATCGCCGCGTCGATCGCCGCCGCTTTCCAAGCGCAATAGCCATGAAACGTATCCTTATCCTGTTCGCCGCCCTCGGCCTGCTGACTGCCTGCAACCGGGGCCCGGTGGCCCATATCAGCGCCACCGTCGAGAATGCCAAGGATTCTTCCGTGGTGCTCCAGAAACTGAACTATAACCGCCTCGTGGCGGTCGATACCATCAAGACCGACGCCAACGGCCGCTTCAACTACAAGGTGAAGCTGACGGGCAACGATCCGTATTTCTACTATCTCTACCTGGGTGGCAATCCGGTGGCCTCGATGATCCTGCGTCCGTCCGACAAGGTGACCGTCGACGTGCCGGCCGCGGGCCCTTTCACCATCACCGGTTCCGAGGAATCCCTGCTGTTCCAGGAAGTCAACACGCGCTTCGCCGAGGCGTCCGCCGAGATGGCGGCCCTCATGGAGCCCGTGGACGAAAACACCCCTGCCGCGGAGCTCAGTGCGCTGAACCAACGCCTGGGCAAGCTCTATGTCGACTATAAGCGCGAGTCCATCAAATACGTGGTCACGCACCCGAAGTCCATTACCTCCGCCGTGGTGCTCTTCCAGAAATTCAGCGACGAGCTGCCTGTCTTCGGCCAGGAAACCGACGCCATCCTCTTCAAGAATACGCTCGATTCCCTGACGCTGGTCTATCCGAAATCGGAATATGTGCTGGCCCTGCGTGACGCGGTCGACGCCCGCCAGCGCGACCTGGAATTCGCCTCCCGTTTCGGCGACGTGGACGTGGTGAGTTTTCCCGACCTGGAGATGCCCGACATGGACGGCCTGCAGCAGAAACTCTCCGACCAGAAGGGCAAGGTGCTCATCCTCTCGTTCTGGAGCGTGGGCCAGACCGAACACAAGCTGTTCAACGTGGACCTGAAAGCGCTCTACGACCAGTATCACGACAAAGGCATGGAGATCTACCAGGTGAGCCTCGACGTGGACAAGCCCAGCTGGGCCGCGACCGTCCGCAGCCAGGACCTGCCCTGGATCAACGTGAACGACGGCCTGGGCGTGCAGTCGCCGGCTGTCGTGGCCTACAACGTGATCAAGATCCCGACGATGTTCGTCTTCGACCGCAAAGGTGACATCATCGCCACCGACGTGTTCGACAAAGCCGAGCTGGAGTCGCTGATTCGGAAGAATCTGTAGCCTCAAAGGATGGCGTGCTTGCTCACGCCGGCCACAAAGTCTTTTAAATAGAAGGGTTCAAAGTACGCAACGTCTTTGAACTCTTTTTTTTGCAGGGCTTCCCGGGCCGGTTGCAGCATGGCCGGAGCCAGGGGGAAGCAGGGTTGGAAGGAGGCATGGGGATGCGGGCGGATGGCCTGGAACTTTTCGACGCCCGTGCCGATGAAGAGCACGCGTCCGGCTTCCAGTTCCCGGCTGTAGCTCGTTTCGTCGAGGATGACGGCGGCGGTGTCGCTGCACTTCCGGCCTTCAGCGTCGAACGTGGCGGCGTAGACTTCCATGCGGCGTGCGTCGAGCATGGCCACGATGTGGTCGAAATCCCGGGTCACGCCCGGGATGACGGTGAGGGCCTGGCAGGCGAGGATCTGCAGGGTGTCGATGCCCAGCAGGGGCTTGCGGGCGCCGAAGCAGATGCCCTTGGCGGTCGAGACGCCGACGCGCAGGCCGGTGTACGAGCCGGGGCCCTCGCTTACGGCCACGGCATCCAGGTCGTCGGCGGTCATTCCCGCTTCCTGGAGCACTTCCACGATATAGGGCGCCAGCATGGACGACTGCATCCGCGGCGTTTCGTCAATCCGCCGGGCCAGGATGCGCGCGCCTTCCGACAGGGCCACGGAGCAGCACTCGGTGCTGGTTTCGATCATCAGGATTCTTTCGTTCATCGTCAATGTCGTTTTGCGGACAGTCTCAGCTTCCGTCCTTCGCTGATTCCCTGGGAGATGGCTTCCGGCGGTCCCGTGACCACGCGGTCCGTCTCCGACAGGCCTTCCCGGATCTCGATCCGGTCACGTTCCTGGATGCCTGTGACAACGTTTCGCAGGCGGGCGGCATCGCCGGGTCCGGCCACCCACACACAGGTTTCGCGGTTGCGGGTGAAGACCGATCCGACCGGAACGGTCAGGCAGGAATCCCGCCGGTCCGTCAGGATGGTCACGGCCGCGGACATGCCGGGCAGGAATTTCAAGGAATCGGGCAGGAGCTCTATCCGGACGCCAAAGTTAGCAACTTTTGCAGAATTCGCAATCTGAACCACCTTTCCACGGAAGCTGCGGCGCGGGTAGGCGTCGATCTCGACCCGCACGCTGTCGCCCGTTTCGATGCGCACCACGTCGCTTTCCCCAACCTCGACCGTGACTTCCATGCGGCTGAAATCGGCGATGCGGAAGAGTTCCGTGCCGCTCATCTGGCTGGTGCCGACCACCCGCTCGCCCTTCTCCACGTCCATCTGGGAAATGATGCCGTCCATGGGCGCGTAGAGGCTGGTTTTCAGCAGGTTCTCGCGTGCTTCCTTGAGCTGGGCCTCGCCGCTGCGGACGGCGTACTCGGCGGCCTTGAGGCTGCTTTGGGCAATCTCCAGTTCGGTCTTCGCGTGCTGGAGTTCCGCGGTGGAGACGGCACCCTGTTCGAAGAGCAGCTGGGTCCGCTCGCAGTTGACCCGGGCCTGGTGCGCTTCCGCCCGCTGGCGGCTGTACTGGGCCCGCAGCGTTCCCAGCGAGGCGCTGGCCTGGTCCACCTGCGACAGGTACAGGTCCTGCCGGATGCGGAGGATAAGGTCGCCGGCCTTGACCCGGTCGCCCTCCTTGGCATAGATGTCCACGATCTCGCCCGACACGTCGGGGGTGATCTTGACTTCCACGACGGGCCGGATGATGCCCGAGGCGGGCACCGATTCGACAAGGGTGGCGCGTTCGGGCGCCTGCACCGTCACGTCGAGCCGCCCGCCCTTGCCGGGGCGCAGCAGCAGGAGCAGCAGAAGCAGCGCGGCGGCCGCCAGCCACGCCTTCTTATTCCGGGCTATGCGGGTCGGAAGCTTCATGGCCGGTAGCGTTCGAGCAGCCGCAACTGGAAGAGGTACTGCCACTTGGCCTGCAGGTAGTCGGAGACTGCCTTGAGGCGGTTGTTGCGGGCTACCAGGTAGTCGAGAGCGGTGGCTGCGCCCAAGTTGTACTTGGCTTCGGTGATTTCGAGCAGGCTCTGCATGGCCTGCAGCGTCTCTTCCGACGACAGGTAGCGCTGCAGGCAGTTTTCGGCTTCGATGCCGGCGCTCCGCATCTCTTCGAGCACCTGGGTCTGCATCTTTTCGGCGCTCAGCCGTGCCATGTCCAGGGCCAGGCGGCTCTTTTTCAGCTGTGTGGCGGCCTGCCAACTGTCGAAGAGCGGGATCTGGAGCCGCAGGGAGACCGAAGGGTTCCGGTTCTCTTCCAGCTGGTTGCGGAACGGTGTGTCGTTGGTGCTGCTGTAGAAGCTGCCATAGCTGGCCGAGGCGCTCAAGGTGGGGAAGAAGCGCCCTTTGGCGGCGCGTTCTTCGTATTGCCGCTGGGCGATGCGGGCCTCGGCGCTGCGGAGGCGCGGATCGCGCTGCAGCCAGGCGTCGGCCTGGGCATCGGTAAGCAGGGCCACTCGCACGGCGACCGTATCGGGGCCGAAGTGCTCGCCGGCGGAAAAGGGCGTGTCGCCCGGCAGGTTCATGAGCCGGGTCAGCGAGAGCGTGGCCGTGCGGACGCGGCATTCGGCGCTGACCAGGGCCGCTTTCTCGGCCGCGACCTGCGCTTCCATCTCGTTCAGGGCGCTTTTGGGCTGGCTGCCGGCTTCCACGAGCCGGGCCGTCCGTTCGCGCTGCTGCACGATCGTCGCGTGGCTTTCCCGGGAATAGGCGTGTATCTGTTTGGCCAGCATCAGTTCCAGGTAGGCGCGGGTCACGTCGGTTTCCAGCGCGCTGCGCAGGTCCGCGGCCTCCAGCGAGGCCACTTCCACGGCCTTTTTGGCGGCCAGCCGCTCATGGTGGCGCGAAAGCCCTTCGAAGAGGGGGAGGGAGGCGCCGACCGAGGCGCCGGTGGCATGCGTCAGCGCGTTGTGGATGATGACCAGTTCCTGCATGTCCACGCTGCGGCCCCAGTTGAGGTCTTCTCCGAGCTGCACGGCCAGCGTGGGGAGCCAGCGCAGGCGCTGCTGCGTGAGCTCCGTCTGCCGCACGGCGACTTCGACCTGCTTCTCGCGGATGTCGAGGTTGTGGGCCAGGGCATACTGGATGCAGCGCTCGAGCGGCCAGGCTTCCTGCGCGGGAAGCGGAGCTGCGAAAACGCTGAGCAACAGGAAGATGATACTTCGTTTCATGACAGGGAAAAAAGAGGGTCTCTCCGGAGAGAGACCCGGTTTTTGCTACACGGTCGGCTTGTCCTTCTTGAGCAGGAACAACGCGCCGATGAATCGGGCCAGGATGCCGATCACATACCCGATGGTATAGAGTGCGTCTTGTGCTTTCTTGTCTACGCCGCCCCAGACGAGTGCGGCCTCTTGGATTTCCAATACTCTCATGGTCGTTTCCTCCTATTTGTCCATATCGATTCCTAAAAAACCATCTTTGAAGCCCTTGATCAGATTGGGCAGGTAGTCCATGATCGTGTCGATCAGGTTGCGGACTTTTTCCAGGATGGTGGTCAGCAGTTTCTTTTCGGCACCGCCCCGGAGCTGGAGTTCGGAAGAAGTCATTTCCCTCAAACCCCATTCATGCATCAGTTTTTCTTCCATCTGTGTGAGTGTTAAGTGATTCCCGTCCTTGCAGGTGTCCGGGATTGACCTGTTCGTGCGCACATATCTTTCTTACAATTGAATCGTCCGGTCGGCGATGGCCGTGTTCTCGGCCTGGTGGGTGATCATCATCACGGTGCCGCCCTGGTCGCGGAAGCGGACCACTTCTTCCAGCAGGCATTGCCGGGCATGGTCGTCGAGCGAGGAGCTGGCCTCGTCGAGGATGAGGACGGACGGCTGCCGGTACAGGGCCCGGGCCAGGGCGATGCGCTGGCGCTGGCCGCCCGAGAGCGTGCTACCGCGTTCGCCGATGCGGGTGAAGATGCCCAGCGGCAGCTCGCGGATGAAGTCGCCCAGCTGCAGGCTGTCAAGCAGTTGGACAACGCGTTCGATATCGGGTTCCGGCGCGAAGCCGGCGATGTTTTCCAGGAGGGTGGCGTTCAGCAGCTGCGGCTCCTGCGGGACGATCGAGACGAACTTCCGCCAGGCGTCCAGGGCGAAGAGCCGGATATCGTGCGGGCCGAGCCGGATGACGCCGCGCTGCACGCTGTAGTCGCGCATCAGCAGGGCGGCGAGGGAACTCTTCCCGCAGCCGCTGGCGCCCTGGATGGCCGTGATGGCCCCGGCTTTCAGCGTCAGGCTGAAGTCGTGCAGCAGTTCGGGGCAGCCGGGGTAGGAGAAGGAGATGCGGTCGAAGTGCAGGTCTTCCCCGGGCCGGGGCGTGAAGTGCCCGAAGCCGGCTTCCTCCGGCGGCAGCCCGTTGATGTCTTCGAGGCGTTCCCACGCGATGCGGGCGTCGTTCCAGTTGTCGTTGAGCTTGACCAGCTCGCCCAGCGGCGCGGAGAACCAGGCCGTCAGGGAATAGAACGATACCAGGGCGCCGATGCTGAGGCTGCCGTCGAAGATATACAGGGAACCGGCGGTCAGCAGGGTCAGGGTCAGGAGCCGGGCGATGCCGTCGGAAGCGGTGGCGAAGCCGTTCGCCCAGCGCCCGCCCTGCAGCAGTTTGCGGACCAGGATGCGGTATTCTTTCTCGATGTTCTGCAGCACCTGCTCGGCCTGGCCGAAATGGCGGACCGTCCGTGCGGCGCCGATGCCTTCGATCGTCTTTTCCTCGAAGACGGCCGACTGCTCCATAATGTCCCGGTTTACCCTTTTGTTCACCCGATGGGCGACCAGGTATAATACCAGATAGATCGGAATGAATGTCAGCATGAAAAGGGATAGCCGCCAATGCACGGTGAACATCAGGGTAAACGAGACAAGGAGAATGAGGGAACTGGTCAGCAGGGTGTCGGTGCCTTCGATGAGAAAGCTCCGCACCTTGGCGGCATCGCCGACCCTGGCATGCAGTTCCCCCGCGCCCCGCCGGGTGAAAAACCCGGCAGGGAGCCGGAATAAGTGGGTCAGGTATGTGAGGATGAGGTGTGAATCGAGCTGGAGGCTGAGCCGCAGGGCATAACGGATGCGGCCGTAGCCGGTGGTCAGGGCGAAGGCCATGACGGCCAGCATGAGCAGGCCGGCCTGCAGCAGGGAGTGGCGGCTGCCGGCCGGCAGGACATGGTCGATAATATACTGCAGGAACAGGGCGGTACAGACGCCGGCGACGATGTAGACGACGGAGCCGGCGAGCATCAGCCCGAATTCTTTCCAGGAGATATGAAGGAAGCAGGAGAACAGAGAAGGGTGCTGCTGCCGGGGTCGGTCGCCTTCCCGCGCCGCGTCCGGTGAGAGAGTCACCAGGTAGCCGGTCCACTGTTCCTGCAGTTTTTCAAGGGATATGCGAAGGTGCTTGCCCCGTGCCGGGTCCATGACGCGGGCATAGCGGGACATGAGGGCGTAGAGTACGACAAAGTGAAGGTCGCCGCGCTCGTTGACGATGTGCAGGATCGCGGGCTCCTTCAGGTCCCGGAGCCTGGCGAGGGCCTTGTCGTCGGACTTGTAGCCCGTGGCGCGGAAACCGATGGCCTGGGCAGCGTCGAGGATGCCCTTGATGCTGGTGCCCGCCTGCGAGGTGCCCGACGCCTCGCGGATCAGGGAGATGGGAATGTCTTCTCCATAATGGCGTGCGACGGAGGCGATGCAGGCAGCTGCACAGTCCGTGATGTCGTGTTGTCGGATGGCCGTTTTCACAGGTGTCGTTTGGGTTTGCTTTTCCGGTTAAAAGAGGGAGCTCTCCAGCACATGTCTTCCGCCCATCAGACGATCTCGCACACGGCTCCCTCGCGTTCAGTTTCTAAACGCAAAGTTGCGGTGCGGAATCGATTTTCCGCCCGCAGAAAAGCAATTTCTTCGCTGGACCTGGAAAAAAGAAAAAGTTAAACTTCCGCCGTCTTGAATAGTTCCTTGAAAAGCGGGAAGACATCCTGGGAAATGGCCAGGAGCCGGGGGTAGAGACGGGATTCCTCGATTTTTTCTTTCGGGATGAATTCCAGCATGTTATTGGCCGAATCCACCAGATAGACGAGGGCCGAAAGCAGCAGGGTGAAAAGGCAGATGGTCAACACGACGCCGAGCAGCCGGTTCAGCCAGCCAAGCAGGGAAATCTGTATAATTTTCTCGATGAGCCTGCCAAATAAATTTAAAATGATCGCAACTACAAAAAAGATCACGATAAATGAAACGGCTTTCGCCCAGAATTCGGGCATGTTGACGTGTTCGACCACCCAGTCCGAGACCCGGACGGAGAAGCGCAGCGAGAGCGTGATGCCGAAGTAGATGACGGCCAGTGCGACCAGTTGCTTGACGAGTCCGTTCTTGACGCCGAAGTAGAGCGCCGGCAGGAAACAGCATACGATGACGATATCGATGACACCCATGGTACTGATTTTTGCTTTCGGTGCCCAAAATTAGTGAATTATCGTATCTTTGCAAATTCATACTGTAACAACCGTTCATCGATATGCGATTTGCCGAATACAAGAAGCTGGACCTCGTGGCTACGGGCAATGAGATCCGCGAGAAGTGGGAAAAAGAGAATACCTTCCGGAAGGTTTTGAAAATGAGCGAGGGAGCGCCCAAGTTCATTTTCTTCGAGGGACCGCCCTCCGCCAACGGCATGCCGGGCATCCACCATGTGATGGCCCGTTCCATCAAGGACGCCGTCTGCCGCTACAAGACGCAGACGGGCCACTTTGTGGAGCGGAAGGCAGGCTGGGATACCCACGGCCTCCCGGTCGAGCTGGGCGTCGAGAAACTGCTCGGCATCACCAAGGCCGACATCGGCACGAAGATCTCGGTGGCGGAATACAACGCCACCTGCCGCCGCGAGGTGATGAAGTACACGAAGGAGTGGGCCAACCTGACCGAGCGCATCGGCTACTGGGTGGACATGGACAATCCGTACATCACCTACGACAACCGCTATATCGAGACCCTGTGGTACCTCCTGAAGAAGATCTACGACAAGGGCCTTCTCTATAAGGGATATACGATCCAGCCGTATTCGCCGACCGACGGCACGGGCCTCAGCTCGCACGAGCTCAACCAGCCCGGCTGCTACAAGGACGTGAGCGATACGACCGCCACGGTGCAGTTCGAGGTCATCCGTGACGCCGCTTCCGAAAAGTACTTCGTCGACGGCCTGCCGCTCTGCATCCTGGCCTGGACCACCACGCCGTGGACCCTTCCCTCGAACACCGCCCTCTGCGTGGGCCCGAACATCGACTATGTCCGCGTGAAGAGCGCCAACCCGTATGCGGGCGCCGAAGCCGTCTACATCGTGGCCAAGGACCTGGTGGACGCCTGGTTCAACGCCAAGACCAAGATTCCTTTCGAAGTGCTGGACGGCACGGTCAAGGGCAGCGAGCTGGTGGGCATCCGCTACCGCCAGCTGATTCCCTGGTTCAAGCCGGACGGCGACGCGTTCCGCGTGATCCCGGGCGACTATGTGACGACCGAAGACGGTACGGGCATCGTCCACATCGCGCCGACCTTCGGCGCCGACGACAAACGCGTCGCGGCAGCCGCCGGCATCGGCGCCATCATGCCTGTCGACCGCGACGGCAACCCGCAGGCCCAGGTGGACCGCCAGGGCCGCTTCATGCGCCTCGAGGACATGGATCCCGCTTATGCCGCGTCGGTCGACCCTACCTACGAACCTTATTCCGGCCGCTATGTGAAAGCCGGCTACAAGAAATACTTCGAGAAGGTGGATGAAGAGGGAACCCTCGACATCGACCTCTGCGTGATGATGAAGGCCGACGGACGCGCCTTCAAGGTGCAGAAGCACGTGCATAGCTATCCGCACAGCTGGCGGACCGACCTGCCGGTGCTCTACTATCCGCTCGACTCCTGGTTCATCAGGACCACGGCGGTGAAGGACGAGATGGTGGCGCTCAATCAGCAGATTGTCTGGAAGCCCGCTTCCACGGGCACGGGCCGCTTCGGCCAGTGGCTGGAGAACATCCAGGACTGGAACCTGAGCCGCAGCCGCTTCTGGGGCACGCCGCTGCCCATCTGGCGCACCGAGGACGGCAAAGAAGAAAAATGCATCGGCTCCGTGCAGGAGCTTTGCGACGAGATCGACAAGGCCGTGGCCGCCGGTTTCATGCCGGAGAACCCCATCAAGGGCAAGGGCTACGACGCCATCGACCTGCACCGTCCGTTTGTCGACACCATCTTCCTGGTCTCCGACAGCGGCCGCAGGATGGTCCGCGAGAGCGACTTGATCGACGTGTGGTTCGACTCGGGCGCGATGCCCTATGCGCAGGAAGGCCTGCAGCAGCTCGGCAGCGAGCGTTTCGGCGCAACGGCCGACTTCATCGCCGAAGGCGTCGACCAGACGCGAGGCTGGTTCTACACGCTCCACGCCATCCACACGATGGTGAGCGGTACTCCTGCCTTCAAGCGCGTGATTTCCAACGGCCTGGTGCTCGACAAGAACGGCAACAAGATGTCCAAGCGCCTGGGCAATGCCGTCGACCCGTTCAAGGCCCTCGACACCTACGGCGCCGACGCGCTCCGCTGGTACATGCTCACCAACGCCGAGCCCTGGGACAACCTGAAGTTCGACGAAGGCGGTGTCGACGAAGTCCGCCGCAAGTTCTTCGGCACCCTCTACAACACCTACGCCTTCTTCGCCCTCTACGCGAATATCGACAACTGGATTCCCGGCCCCGACCGGGCATCTCTCCCCGAGATCGACCGGTGGATCATCTCCCGCCTGAACAGCCTCATCCGCGACGTCCGCGCCGCGTACGACGATTACGACATGAAGACCGCCGGCCGCCTGATCGAGAGCTTCGTCTGCGACGACCTATCCAACTGGTACGTCCACCTGAACCGCAAGCGCTACTGGGCCGGCGAGATGACCGCAGACAAGCAGTCCGCTTACCAGACCCTCTATGCCTGCCTCCTCAACGTGTCCGTGCTGATTGCCCCGATCGCACCGTTCTTTGCCGACCGCCTCTACCTCGACCTGACCGCGCCCGTCCACCCGACCGAAGGCTGCTCCGTCCACTTCGTGCAGATGCCGGAATCCGACGCCTCCCGCATCGACGCCGACCTGGAAGAGCGCGTCCGCCTCTCGCAGGACGCCACCTCGATGGTCCTGGCCCTCCGCAAGAAAGTGGGCATCCCGGTGCGTCAGCCGCTGCCCAAGATGCTGGTGCCGGTCATTTCTGACAAGGTGCGCGCCCAGCTCTCCGCCGTGCAGAACCTCATCCTGGCCGAAGTCAACGTGAAGGAGATGGCGTTCGTGGAGAATACCGACGGCATCCTCACCAAGAAGATCAAGCCCAACTTCAAGAACCTGGGCAAGGTCTACGGTTCGCGCATGAAAGAGATCGCCGCGGCTTTCGCTACGCTCGACCAGCCGACCATCTCGGCCATCCAACGTGCTGAAGCCGAAGGAACCGCCTACACCCTGGCGCTGCCGGGCGGGGAAGTGCTGCTCAACCCCGGCGACTACCAGATCAGCTCGGAAGACATGCAGGGCTGGCTCGTCGCCTCGCAGGGCGCCCTGACCATCGCTCTCGACGTCGAGATCACGCCCGAGCTCCGTCAGGAAGGCCTGGCCCGCGAGCTGATCAACCGCATCCAGAATCTCCGCAAGAGTTCCGGCTTCGAAGTGACCGATCGCATCGAGGTGGTCATCGAGCCCAATGCCGCCCTGCAGGAGGCCCTGGAGCGCTTCGGCAGCTATGTCTGCGCCCAGACCCTGGCCCGCAGCATCCGTTTCGCACCCAAGCCTGAGAACGCGGTCGAGGTCGAATGGGAAGAAGGAACCCTTGCATTGGGTATTGTGAGATTGAAATAATATCGTTATATTTGAATTTAGTTTTAAACCCACGATAGCGATGGAAGAGAAGAAAGAGGAGACTGTAGAGAAGGTCCGCTACAGCGACGAAGAACTGCAGGAGTTCAAGGAACTGATTCTGCAGAAGTTGGCCAAGGCACGCAAGGACTACCAGATGCTGCAGTCGCAGATCGACCACAGCAGCAGCAACGACACGGAGGATACCTCTCCGTCGTTCAAGGTCCTTGAGGAAGGGTCTGCTTCCCAGGCGAAGGAGGAGGCGAGCCAGCTCGCCGCCCGGCAGTACAAGTTCATCCAGAACCTGGAAGCCGCGCTCATCCGCATTGAGAACAAGACCTACGGCATTTGCCGCGAGACGGGTAAGCTGATTCCGAAGGAGCGTCTGCGCCTGGTCCCGCACGCTACGCTCAGCGTGGAGGCGAAAAACAAGCGTTAGGCTGTCGATGAAGCTTTCGAAAGGCACCCGGGTCACGCTGTTCGTGCTTCTGCTGCTGGTTGTCGACCAGGTCGTCAAGGTCCTGGTAAAGACCAACATGACCGTCGGTCAGAGCATCCACGTGCTGGGCGACTGGTTCCAGATTCTCTTTATTGAAAACAACGGCATGGCCTTCGGCCTGCAGTTCGGCGAGGGCTTCGGCAAGCTGGCGCTCAGCCTCTGCCGCCTGGCGCTGATCGCGGTCATCATCGTCTATCTCCGCAAGCTGCTCAAGCGGCCGAACACGCCCACCGGCGTCCTTTTCGGCCTGGGGGCCATCCTCTGCGGCGCCATCGGCAACGAGATCGATTCCATTTTCTACGGTGTGATCTTCGACTATGCGCCGCTGTTCTACGGCAAGGTGGTCGACATGCTCTATTTCCCGATCATCGACACGACCCTGCCGGAGACTTTCCCCATCTGGGGCGGCCGTCACGTGATTTTCTTCCGCCCGATCTTCAACATCGCCGACAGCTGCATCACCTGCGGCGCCTTCTACCTGTTGCTGTTCCAGTGGAAGTTCTTCGCGAAAGCCGAGAAAATCGATAATACGGAAAATATTTCTTAATTTTGCCCACCTAAATCCCGGAGAGTTGGCCGAGTGGTCGATGGCGGCAGTCTTGAAAACTGTTGGGCGGCAACGTCCCGGGGGTTCGAATCCCTCACTCTCCGCTTCAAAGCCGATGCTTTCGCATCGGCTTTTTGCTTCGAGTGAGGGATTCGAACCCATCTCATCCGCTACGTTACCCTCTCCCCAAACCCCTCTCCTCGGGAGAGGGGCTTAGCGCATGGCGCGATTGGGGTAGGTCTCCGTTGGTTTAGGGATAGGTGTAGGTAATATTTGGGGTAGGTCGATTAAAAATGTCGGGACCTATCCCAGTAGATGAAGTATAAGGCCGTTTTTCGGGGTAGGTCCGGCACAAATCATTCGACCTATCCCGTTTTCCCCCGTGACCTACCCCACAATGCAATAATAATATGCTCGAAACAAAAAATGCGTTATATTTGTGGGAAATTTCTAACAATTCCTACAAATGCAAGAAAAAGACGGCAAATATCTTTTCGGCGTCGTGAAAGTGGGAGACAAGGGACAGATCGTGATCCCGAAGGATGCCCGCAAGATCTACGACATCAAGCCGGGCGACACGCTGATGATGCTGGGTGACCAGAAAGGCATCGCGTTGTTGAAAACGGACGTTTTTCAAGCCATTATCGACCAGGCGATGGAGGGCCTGACACAATGAGAAAGCATTGGATCGACAACCTGCGCTGGTTGACCGTGCTTCTGGTGCTGTTCTACCATGTCATTTATTTCTACAATAACAAAGGTGTCTTCGGCGGCATCGGCGGCTTCGGCGAATATCCCCAGTGCCCCCAGTACCAGGATGTCGTGATGTACATCCTGTACCCCTGGTTCATGCCGCTGCTCTTCCTGCTGGCGGGCATCAGCGCGCGCTATGCACTGGAGAAGAAAAGCGCCCGTGAGTGGTTCCGGGCCCGCACGCGGAAACTGCTGGTTCCGAGCACCATCGGCCTGTTCGTGTTCCAGTGGATGGTGGGCTATTTCAATACGGCGGTTGCCAGGCGGGAGGGCCTGCTCAACGTGTCGGGAATCGGAAAGTATATCATGTGGTCGGTCAGCGGTATCGGCCCGCTCTGGTTCATCCAGCTGCTCTGGCTGCTGTGCCTGGTGCTGCTGATCGTGCGCGCGCTCGACAAAAAGGACAGGTTCTGGAACTGGTGCGGCCAGGCCGGGCTTGTCGTGATCATCCTGCTGGGCGTGCTGTTCTGGGCCGGAGAGCAGACGCTCGTCCAGAATCCCCGCCCCGAATCGGCAGACGGATTATGGAATCTTTACAAACCGCTGTTCTACCTGGTTCCTTTCCTGCTGGGCTACTTCGTCTTTTCGCACGACGCCGTGCAGGAGAAGGTGAAGAAGGCGTGGATTCCGCTGCTGGCCTGCGCTGTCGTGGCCGGAGCGGTCCTCATCGTCACGACCTTCGGGCAGGACAATACCGCGCCGCGGTACATGGGCTCTCCGCTCAACTGCCTCTACGGCTGGCTGGCGTGCCTGGCCTTGATGGGCTGGTTCAACGCCCGCTTCGACCGGACCGGCCGCTTCGCGGGCTACATGACGCGCTCCAGCTTCGGTTTCTATATCGTCCACTACCTGGTGATCGCCAGCCTGGGCTATATGATGAAAACCTATACCCAGCTTCCGCCGGTGGCTATGTATTTGATTCTCACCGTGGCTGTGTTCACGCTCTCCCCGCTGCTGTACGAAGTGGTCCGGCGCATCCCGGTCGTGAAGTGGTGCGTACTCGGCGAGAAGTAAGAATTTTTCACTATTTTTGGGGATGCATTTGACATTCCCACCTATTCAGGAACCCATGACGGCGGCGACCGACCTGCTGATCGCTGCTGTCAGTTTCTATGCCTGGGTTCGGCTCCGGCGTCGCTGGCCGCATCCCTGCCGCTGCGAACGCTGGTACCTGCTGTTCTTCCTGCTGATGGGCTTCAGCACGGTATTCGGCGGTTTCCTGAATCATGCCTTCGCGTATGCCTTCCCGCCGGGAGACCGGAACATGCTGCCCAACTGGCTTACCAATGTCCTGTCGGTGAGCTGCTACGCACTGGCCATGATCGAGCGGGCCGACCAGGTACGGCCTCTTCCGCTGCGGAAAGCGCTGTTGGCGGCCGTGGCGGTCGAGAGCGTGGCCGTCGTGGCGCTGACCCTCTGGAAAATGAGTTTCCTGTATGCCGAGATCCACATCGGCATCATTCTCTATGTCTTCTCGCTGCCCCTGCAGCTCCGCCTCTGGAAGGCCGGCTATCGCCGCGAAAACGTCCTGGCCTGGGTGGCCACGGGCGTCATGACCCTGATCCCGGTCGTCCTCATCGGGCAGCTGAGCTGCTCGGAGAACTTCAATTCCTTCGATATCAGCCATGTCATCATCGCCACGGCGATGTACCTGTATTATCGTGCGGGTCTGCACTGGCGCGAGCCCGCCATCCGTTGAATTTCCAAGAACCATTTAGCTATGAAACATACTTCACTTCTGCTTCTTTCCCTGCTGGCCGCCCTGCTCATTCCGTGCGCGTGCCAGAAAGACATCCCTGTCACCGACATCTTCATCCAGCCCGCTTCGGCCACGCTGTTCGTGGGGGAGAGCCTGGACTTGAGCATCCAGTGCTATCCGGAAGACGCCACCAACACCGACGAGCTGCAGGTTTACAGCACCAACGAGAGCATCGTCTCCTATGCCAACGGACGGATCACGGCGAAGGACGGCGGCTCGGCCGCCATCACGGCCAGCTGCGGCAACGTCCTTTCCCAGTGCCGGGTCAAAGTCTACAAGTACATGCTGAAGAAAGGAGGTAAATCCTACGGCATCGACCAGGCCTCGGGCCATCTCTACCTGATGGGCATGGACAGCTATCAGGAGCTGGACATCGTGCTGACCCACTGGCCGGCCGACGGTTCCACCCAGAATCTCAAGGCGTGGATCACCAAGGAGCAGCTGGGCCAGGAGCTCGACTTTACGAAACCGCTGAGCGACGCCTTCGTCGGGGTCTATGCCAACAACAACGAAGACGGTTACTTCATCTATTCTTCCAGCGAAGGGACACCGATGATCGTCACGGCCGACTGGTCGTACACCGATGCCACGCTGGTGCGGGGCCTTCTCCGCGTCGATTTCGTCCAGTCCAACCGCTATATCGTCCATGCCGACTTCAAACTGTCTAACGGCTATGAATTTAGCACCGACTGGGACGGTCCGGTCAGCATGAAGACGGAATAGGAATGTGCGGTTTCGGCATGCACGAATTTGGCTCTGTGCCAAAAACGGGCATCCGTTCTTTGCTCCGGCTTCTCTTTTTCACTACTTTCGTTTCTGCTTTAGAAAACGTAGAAAACGAAGGATCGTGAATCAAGAGAATACCATCAAAAGCATGATTCCCCAGCGTTGGTTGGCCGTGGTCGCGCCTGCGTCGCGTTCCATCTGGGCCGACCGCATCGTGGAGAAGTTCAAGGAGCAGAACCCGGAACTCTTTACGGCGATGGGAGAGTGGCGCGCCGTGCCGGAGGATGATCGGGAAGAAGTCGTGAAGAAAGTGCTGCGTGCGGCAGATGATGTACACAGGGAAATGCGCGATGAACGCAAGTCGTCTCATTAGTATATTGGCGGGCGTCGTCTGGACGCTCTCGGCTTGTACGGGAAGCAGCAAGCCTGCTCCCGCACACATTCCGCAACCATCCGATACGCTCTATACCGAGCGGGCCGCCTTGCTGATCTACGGCACGGATCCTCAGCGGGCGCTCACCATCATCGACTCGGCCGTGATCGTCGGCAACATCGACGCCTTCACGGCCGATTACCTGCGCGCCAAGGTCTATGCCCATTCGCCGGCAGACCCGCGCCTGAACGAGGCCATCGCCCTTTGCGAAGACATGCTGCGCCGCGATTCGGCCCGCGCCGTCAGCCCCTCTACGACGGACAATCGCAGCCATGTGCTCCAGCTCATGATGGATTGTTACCGCATGGAAAAAGATTACGAGCACTGGCTGAAATGTGCCGTTGAACTGGCGGAGTTGAACCGTAGCCAGGGGAATGAAACGGAAGCCCTGCGCATGGAAGCGGAGATCGGCATGGTCCTCACCTATCTGGGCCGCCAGGAAGAGGGTCTGGCCAAACTGGACCAGGTGATCGAAGCCCTGGATGCCGGAGCCCCCAGCGTGGACCGGATGGATGCCGGCATCGTGGCCCGCAAGCGCAAGATCGGCGTTCTGGAAGAGGAAGGCCGCTACGCGGAGATGATTCCCGAAGCCATGGCCATCGTCCAGAAGCTGGAGGATTATGAGCGCCGCCCCGAAGCCTATGCCGAAGACAGTTTCCGCCTGCCGCCCATCGGCGAGGACCGGGCGCGTTACTGCCAGTTCTACAAGGCGCAGGCCTGGGCTTTTCTGGCCCGGGCTTATGCCTTAAGCACCCCGCCCCAGTACGAAGAAGCCCGGAAATATCTCGCGCTTTGCGAACAGTCGGACTATGGTCGGAGTTTCGGCGGCCGCCGTATGCTCGCTCCTGCCTGGAAGGCTTTGGGTGAGTGGGACGAGCTTCTGGCCTTCGATGCGGAAGCGGAAGCCCGGATGGGAGCCGACACCTTGAACGAAAACTACGCCGTCATCCTCAAGGACCGGGCCGATGCGGCCACGGCCCAGAACCGGCCCGCCGAGGCGCTGGATTACATGAACCGCTATTCCGCCCTGCAGCGGCAGCTCAGCCAGCAGCTGAAGGAAAGCGAGGCCCAGGATTATGCCGCGCGCTACCACGCCAAGGAACAGGACCGGAAGATCCGCGATGCGGAGAGCCGGCTGGCCCGGAAGAATATCATCCTTGTCTTTATTGTGGCGCTGATGCTGGTGGTGGCGGCTTTCACCTACCATTTCGCCCGCCAGCGGCACGAAATCAGCGAAAAGAACCGGGCCCTGGTCCGGATGATCAACGAACAGTCCAAGGAACCTGCACCCGGCAATCCCGTCCCTGATCCGGAACTGTTCCGGACCATCGACCGGACCATCCGGGAAGAGCGGCTCTATGCCAACGCATCCCTGCAGCGGCAGGATATCCTCAACCGTTTCGGCATCAGTCGCCGTACCTTGAGCGACCTGCTGTCCACCTACGCCGACGGGCAGTCCTTTACCGCCTACATCAACGCCATGCGTCTGCAGGACGCAGTACACTTTCTCCAGGAAGAACCGGCCATGTCTCTCTCTGACATCGCTGAAAGCGTAGGCTTCACGCCGCCCACTTTCCGCGAGCAGTTCAAGCAGAAGTTCGGCATGACACCGACGGAATACCGGCAGAATCTGTAGCCGGAAAGCCCGAATCCTTTTTTAATAGCGGAATTCCAGTTCGTCCAGGTACAGGACGCTCTGGGTGGAACCGGTATAGGAACCGCCCAGCCGGCTGGAGGACGACATGATGCCGATGTACGTGGGCGTGGCGTCGCTGGTATAGACGATCGGGACATTGAACTCCACGTAGCCGTCGGTGGCGGAAGCGAAGTCCAGCACGCCATAGCCGATGACGTCGGGGGCCTTGGGATCCAGCTCGATATTCCGGGTGTTGTCGATGAGGAAGGGCTTGTCCCAGACGGTCACGTAGATCTCGATGTGCCCGTGGTCCAGCTGGCCCAGTTTCGACTTCTGGCCATCCCCGGCGTAATCGATGATGCCGGGCGTGTAGGCATAATAACCGTGCAGGGATTTTGGCCGCTGGGTGAAGGGAACGCCGAACGACAGCTGCGAGCCGCTGGCTCTCACTACCTTGACGAAAGAGCCGGTGTAGAGGCAGGCCGATGCGAATTTCCCGATGCCCAGCACGCCGACGAAGTCGCTCTTGAGGCGCGCGGCTTTCTTGCCTGGGCCCTTGACGGCGACGAAGTTTTCTTCGGGCTCGGTCACGTTCTTGCCGATCGTGGTCGTGCCCTTGTTGCCGGAGTCCCAGCCCGTCGCATACCACACTTTTCCTTTCTTTTCCCACTTGTCCAGGGACATGTTGGGAAGTTGCTCCTGCGCCTGCAGCGCCGGTGCCGCCAGGAGGAGGAGAAGCCCCGCAAGGAATAAGAAGTTCTTCATGATCAACGATTACTGCCGGCTACGGCGCCGGGGGTCCAGTTCTTGAAGAAGCGGAGCACTTTCGCCTTGTCGTAACCCTGGCCTTCTTCCAGGAAACTGGAGTCCTGGATGTGCAGGACCTTGCCTTTGGCGTCCAGCACGACGAAGACGGGATAGCCGAAGCGGCCGGGATTGTCGAGGCGCTTCATCATCTTTTCGGCGCGCTGCTTCTTCTCAGGATTGTCCTTGAAGCTTTTCGGGGAGTAGTCCACGTGGATATACACGAAGTTCTTGTCGATCAGCTGGCTGATCTCTGCATCTTTCGTGATGAAATCGGCGAAGCGCAGGCACCACGGGCACCAGTTGCCGCCCACCTGGCAGACGACGAACTTGCCTTCTGCCTTGGCCTGCTTCAGGGCCTGGTCGATCTGTACGTTCTGGTCGAGGGTCTCGTCATACACTTTCTTGAGGCCTTCCTGCGCGTTGGCCAGGAAGGGGAGGAGCATCATCGACAGTGCTATGGTAAGGAGTCTTTTCATATCGTTTGTTTTTCTGCGATGAGCGAAGATAGTGATTATTTTCGAAACATTCACGGACAGGCCTTCGTCGGCGGCACGAAATTCACCAGGCCGACGCCGAGGAAAACCAGCAGGGTGGCGGCGATCTTCAGCGGCCCGAGCGTATCCAGGCCCATGACCAGCGCGATCACCATCGCAATCACCGGCTGCACATAGGTATACATGCAAACCACGACCGGCCTCAGCCGCTTCTGCCCGTAGGGAATTAGGAAATAGGCGATGAACGTGGCGCCCACGACCACGAAGGCCACGTGCCCCATCACACCGGAGGGAACCGCCGCCAGATTCGATGCGCTGAAAGCGCTGAACGCGAACGGCAGTGCCATCAGCGACGAAAAGAGGAACATCCATTTCATGAAGGTTACCACCGAATACTTCTGGATGAGCGGTTTGAAGATGCCTACATAGGATGCGAAGCACAGGCAGTTCGCCACCATTCCGAGGATGCCCCAGACCGACGTATGGTCCGCTCCGGCGCTGATGGATACGCTGTTGAACACGAGGATCAGCACCCCCGCGATACTGAGCAGGATGCCCGCCACGCCGCACCAGGTGATGCGATCCTTGATAAAAATGGCGGAGATGACGAGCGTCATGACCGGACTCAGTGTCGCCATGATCGACGCGTCGATGGCCGTCGTCTGGGTGATCGCGAACAGGAACGAAAGCTGTGTCATAAACAGTCCCAGGAACGAAGCCAGTACCACCTTCCAGACGTCCGCCCGGGCGATATGCTCGCGCGGCGCGGTGAACAACGACCAGAGCCAGAACAACACGGCGGCGCCAAAGGATCGAAGACAGAACAGCGCCATCGGCGTGATATTCCCGTCGAGCGCGATCCGCTTGCAGCTGATAATGTTGAAGCCGAAAAGGGCATAAGCCGCAAAGCACGCCAGATTGCCGGTGAGCGTGTCCCGTTTCATCCGGCCGCAAAGGTAAGAATAAACCTTCAGTTGGGAAAGAACTCGCTTTTTGTTTATTTTTGTACAATAATGGATCAACATCACCCTGATCCAGGCCGCCGAGCGGGAATAAAGAAACTGCGATGATGACCGGAATCGATGAAAGAAATGCCCGGATCAACCGGATGAGCGAAGCCTTTGACAGGCTCAGCAAGGTATCGGCCATCCTGGGCGAGAAGGCCGAAGAGTTGGAATCGATGGCATCGGATGTGGACTGCCTCAAGGAATATATGGCTTCCGGACAATGGATCCGGGATTTCGAGGCGGATGAAAACGGGGAAATCGGCCCGGAAGTGAACCGCAGCGTCCTTTCCGAAGACGGTCTCTACAATCTGATGATTGATCTGGACGACCTGATGCACACCTTCGAAAGGCTTCTCGAAGGGCTGGAGTATCAATAATGAGCGGACAGTAACTCTTGTCCGAGTTCGTGCAGTACGGTTACAATGCGCTGGGTTTGTTCTTCTGAAGGATGCTTCAGGCCATTGATATAGGCAGAAAGCAGACTTTGCTTCATGCCGATTCTGCGCGCCAGGGCAGATACGTTGATTTCCGGATGTGACAGAAAAAAACGGGCAAGCCCTTCCGGCTCCGGGTGTGGATACTCGAAACTTTCAAACGAAATGTCTTCATCCAACTTATTCCAGTGGATGCCGAAAGCATCGAAAGTGTAGTCGTTCCTCTGCGAATCGTCCGCGTAACGCAGGCGGGGATAGTACAGCAAAGATTGCCATAACTCCCGACCGTCATCAGTGGCCCCGATGATTCTGTCGCCTTCGAATCTGATGGAAACGATTGTCATGATCCGTGTAGTCTATTCCATTCTTCCAGGATAATCTCCTTGTTTTCCTCCAGAATAGAAACCGCCAGACTGACATCCTTCGGCTTCATTCCTTTGTTGTCTTTTACTGTGACCTCTTGGTCAATGATGAAGATGGCCTCTCCCTCTTGTGAGATCACGTGTACGTGCGGCGGCTGATGGTCCCTTGTGTAAATGCGAAAGATCAGCCCAAATAGTTTGAATAATGTTGGCATGGCAAAGATAGGTTATAATTTTATAACCCGCAAGATAATGCAGAAAAAAAGATAGAACCATAGGCTAAACGTTTATATCCGTTTATAAACGTTTAGAACGGAACTGTTGTTTCATTATTTGTCAGCGACGCAGATGATACGGCCGTATCATCTGCGTCGCTCGCGGGGGATGCCGCATTTGCCTATGATCATGCGGCTATTTGAAGGATTGCCGGCCTGTGCGGTATTATTTCACCAGTCGGCACTTGTCATTCCACTTGAGGCCGCCGGGACGGATTTCCGTAGCGCCGTACTTTCCGCCGGCATAGTCTTCTTTGAGATAGACGTAATGCAAGACTTTGTATCCCTGGTCTTCGCACACGACACTTGAAGTATGGGTACGGAAAACCGGGACGCCCAGCGCATTGACAGTCACCTCATAATCCGTATCGATGGACGAAGCCACCACCTTTCCCCATTCGGGGCACTTTTCTGCGACGGCCTGGCTGAGCCATGCTACATTTCCGGAAATCATCGGTGCCGTGTCATTGTTCTGGGCGGCATACTTGTAGAGTTTCACCATCGCGGCTTTCTTCATCTGGAAACGCTCCTTATCCTTGGATGTACCGCCGGACGCTTTCTGTTTCTCGCGGAAAGCCTTGATGTCCGAAACGGAATACGAGGCAGGATAATTTTCCCTGACATCCTCCGGCAATTCCGAATACAACTGCTGGAGCGAAGCGCTTACTGTCTGGAAGGCATCTTCATCACCGGAAATCCACTTCATGTCGATCCCCGTATTCAGGGCATTGTATGCGCGGCTGAAATTAAACTCCTTGGTTTTCTGATTGGTAGACGCATTCGCCCTTTTGATATAGGCTCCGGCTTTCTCGCACATGTATTGGCTGAGCTTGCGGTTCTTGGTGGCCTTGTCGTCGCCGCTGTAGTCCGGACTTTCCGGGAGACCGACAGCCTCGATTTCGTTCACGGCCTTGAGCAGTTGCTTGGCCTCCAGTTGCCATTGCTCCATAGTGAATTGCGGGACACCGTCATAGCGGCAATACTGGATGTCGAAGTATTCGAAATCTGGTTTGCCGAAGTTTACCCGCACAGCTGCTTCGTAATCGAGTTCCGAGGGGGTTCCTTTCATCACGGACTTCTTGAGCCGGTTCAACCAGTAGGCGTAGTCGGCCATGATGTCCTGCGCGTAGGAAGCATAGGTCCAATCTGTCTGCTCCGCTACCGAATAATCTACGTCAAATGCAGACAAGGTCACATGGATCCGTTCCTCTTCTTCCGCGACGGATGAAGACGCTGTGGTTTCCTCTGTTTTCTCTTCGTCGGCTGTCTGTTGACGCGCCTGTTCAAGAAGCTTAAGGGCATTGGCACGGGTGCCCAGCTGGGCGTTGGCGATGGCCGGAACAGTGAAGATGAAGAGCAGGGCGGCCAGAAATCTTACAATAGTTTTCATATGATTGAGATGTGTTATTGGTTTGCTGTTTCAACACTGCAAAAGTGACCTTTATTTGCGACATGAGATTAATGATTTTTCAGTAATCTGCTTGTCGGAGCCTACTGAAAAAGCACTATTTTGCTTTTTTTCGGCAATCCGATTACATTTGTACTATGAAAATAGTCCTCCATTACCTTATTCTTCCCCTCCTGTCCATCAGCCTCATCTCCTGCGGCGATGGTGGGAAAACCCGCTTCAAAGACACCCCCGATAAGGCTGTCGTCTTGTTGGAACAGGCGAACCGGGACATATCCAACCAGCACTTCGAAGAGGCCATGGAGAAAGCGCTCTCCGCCTTGTCCCTTTCGCAAGGGGCTGGAGATGCGCTGGGAGAGGTGCGCGCCTTGTCCACGATCGTAGGCATTGACATCATGGCAAGCCGCGATGCAGATGCGTGGGAGAAGGCGCTGCAGGCGGAAACGATCGCCCGGGAATACGGATTCAAAAAGGAACTGGCCGACATCCTCATTTCCAAGTCGAAGCTTTGCTCCTATGCGGAGATTTCCCCGGAGACAGGCCGCAACGACGAAGGTCTGGACTATGCGAAAGAGGCCCTCGCGCTGGCAGAAGATGTGGGTATTCCAGAACAGCAGGCGGAAGCCTGCTATGTCATCGGATCCCTTTATATCAACAAGAACCGCTGGAGTGATCCCATAGACCCTGATCTCTACCGCATGGCGGGGGAATACCTGGATCGCGGGCAGGCGCTGGCAGAAACATACGATATTACGCGCCTGCGCCGAAACGGCATTATGTTCCGCTCCCGCTGGTTCCAGCAGGGCGACAGAAACGAGGAAGCCATCCAATACTTCGAGCAGGTGTTGCAGGGACTCAAGGAAAGCGACTATTTCACGGCTGCCGCGTTGGACGACCGGCTGGTGCGGCTCTACACGCGCATTGATGCGCCGCAGAAGGCCCTTGATTTCCACGACGATTATGTGTACCGGATGCAGAAATACATCCAGCAGAAACAAGACGAAACCCTGCAGGAAATGGAGACCCGCTTCGAGGTACAGGAAAAGGAACACCGCCTGGTGCGCAGCCGTTACCAGATTGCCGTTCTCATTCTCGCTCTCTGCCTCGCCGCTTTCGCCATCGTGCTCGTGACGGGATATCTCCGGAAGGCGCGCCGCAGGGCGGCCGAACTTCAGCGGCAGAGCGACAGCAAGCAGCAGATCATCGATATTCTATCGCGGGATCTCAAGAATCCGGCCAATGCCATGGCCGGAGAAATTGCCAAACTGTCAAGGGACGCTTCCTCTCTCTCACCGGATAAGATCCGGGAAAAGTGCCGGCAGCTGGTTTCAAGGGCAGACAATATCAACGCCGACGTGGCCAACTATGTGGGCGACATCCTCATCGAGCGCGGCAGGCGGATTGCCGATATCGGCCTTTCATCACGCGAAATCCAAATCATCCGCCTCAGCGCCGAGGGCTTGAAAGCGGCTGAAATCGCGGAACGCACCTTCCTCTCTGTCCACACCGTCAACACCCACCGCCAGCGTATCTACTCCAAAATGGAAGTCAAGAATGTATCCGAAATGCTCCGCAAAGCCACGGAGCTGGGCATCATTTGACATCACCCTTCCCCTTTAGAAAAGAAAACGAATCCGTATGAAACGAATCCTCCTATTTGCGGCGGTTGTCTGGCTGATGGCCGCTTGCGCCGAAAAGAATCCTGTGCTTACCATTGCTGGCGGCCAGATCCAAGGTGTTCCCACTGAGACACCGGGCGTTACCGTTTACCGCGGCATTCCTTTCGCCGCCCCGCCGGTGGGCGAACTGCGCTGGAAGGAGCCGCAGCCCGTCATTCCCTGGGAGGGAGTGAAAGTGGCCGATACCTGGGGCAACCCCGCCTGGCAGGCGGCGCACACGCCAGGCGGCTATACACCGGAATTCTTTTTTGACGGCGATCCGGCTTTCAGCGAGGACTGCCTCTATTTGAACGTATGGACGCCGGCAGCCGGCAAAACAGAGAAGAAACTTCCCGTCACGCTATGGATCCACGGCGGAGGCTATTCCGCTGGATGGGGATTCGAGCCCGAAATGGACGGCGAGGAATGGGCCCGGCACGGAGGCGTGCTGGTCACGTTCAACTACCGCCTGGGCCTGCTGGGATTCCTGGCGCATCCGGCCCTTTCGGCGGAGAGCGAACACGGCTTCTCCGGCAACTACGGCATGCTCGACCAAATCGCGGCGCTCCGATGGGTGAAGGCCAACATCGCCCAGTTCGGCGGCGACCCCGACCACATCACGTTGATGGGACAGAGCGCCGGCGCGATGAGCGTCCAGACGCTGGTGACCTCGCCGCTGTCCAAGGACCTGGTAGCCGGCGCCATCATACAGAGCGGCGGCGGCGTTTCCGACCAGCCTCTGCTGGGTGGCACGCCTCTGGCGGAAGCCGAGACGATGGGCCAGGAACTGATGGAATGGGCTGGCTATGAGACGCTCGAGCAGATGCGCACCGCCTCCCCCGAAGAGATGCTGGGCATCCTGATGCGCTATATGATGGAAAAGAAGCAGTATCTCCGGCTCTCGCCGGTGGTGGACGGCTATGCGCTGACAGAAACCTTCAATGAGGCCGCAAAGGCCGGCCGCATTGCCAACGTGCCCTATATGATCGGCGGGACGCTGGATGACATGCGCGGCCTGGCCGACGGCATCGAGCGTTTCTGTTTCTTGCGAGAGAAAGCCGGCATCCCGGCCTACGCCTACCAGTTTGCCCGTCGCCTGCCCACAGATGGCCGCGAAGGCGTGCTGCAGGGCGCGTTCCACTCCTCCGAGCTCTGGTATATGTTCAAGTCGCTGCGATTCTGCTGGCGTCCCTTCATCCCGGGCGACTACGACCTGGCCGAGCAGATGATCACCTGCTGGACCCGCTTCGCCGCCACCGGCAACCCCAACGGCTCAGGGCCTGAAGTCTGGCCGCCATGCACCATAGACAATCCCAAGACCATGATCTTTGCACTTGACTACGACGGACAAGTCGCATCAAAAGCGGGTGTCCTGGTCGCAACGGGTGACGAATAATCCGCCAAACAGCGCTCACCTAGATTCTCGGCTTCTGGATGACGATCGCGACATCACAGCTCTCAAAGAGAAGGGCGTGTTGACCCGTGAAGGTGGCGTAAAAGGCGGCCGTTGGATTATCCTCATATAGTCCTCAAAAAAATATCAATACCCTCATCGCCCTTCATCTCCTGCTGGAGGGCGATTCGCATAAAAAGTTATCAGCACCCCACTATATCCGCTTGGATGTCCACATAGTAAAGCAACCCGTAGCGTGTCACAATCGGTTCCATTGGTGTGTGTGGAGCCGATGACTTTGCGGCTATTTGGCGAAAGCGAATGATATCTCTTAACTATGCGGGATTGTGCTCGGCGCCAAGGCGCCTGCGCATTCCCTTCGGGATTGTGCTCGCCCTAAAGGGCTGCGCGATCCCTCACTCACCGCGGGATTGTCGCGCTAGCGCGACTAAGCCCCTCTCCCGAGGAGAGGGGTTTGGGGAGAGGGTAACGCTAGGGAGCATGAATGGTTCGAATCCCTCACTCACCGCATGAAAAAAGCGTCTGCGGATGCAGACGCTTCTTGCGGTGAGTGAGGGATTCGAACCCCCGGTACGGTCACCCGCACACCTGTTTTCGAGGCAGGCTCCTTCAACCACTCGGACAACTCACCTTTAGTTGAAAAAAGCATGGCGAGCCTCGGGCGGCCATGCTTCTGGTCTGGATGACTGGACTTGAACCAGCGACCTCCTGGTCCCTAACCAGGTGCGCTACCAACTGCGCCACATCCAGAAGTGGACCGCAAAGATAGAAATATTTCGGTTTCTTATCAAATTATTTTTGAAAATCCGTCATCGACCGGCCTTTAGACGGCGGATACCTTCCCGGCGAGGCGGAAGAAAAGCCCCGGGAACCACTTGTAGGCGAAGCAGGAGACCATCTCCTTGCCGCCGACGCGGACCTGGCGCTTGCCGCGGACGATGCCGTCGACACAGCGGCGGGCACACTTGTCCACGTCCATGCCGCCGGCCTGGCCCGGATCCATCTGCCCGTGGGCCTTGCCGTCGCCTTCCAGCGCGCTGAGGCTGATGGGCGTGTTGATGCGGCCCGGGAAGAGGAGCGTGACTTTCAGCCCGGTCTCGAGCTGCAGCGCCTCGAAGAAGCCCTTGAGGGCGTGCTTGGCGGCACAGTAGGCGGAACGCTGCGGGAAGCCGAAGAGGCCGGAGATCGACGAGGTGGCGGCGATGTGGATGCCGGGCGCCCATTTGCCGGCCTGGTGCAGGGCCTTGGCCAGGTGTACCGGGGCGAAGAAATCCACTTCCATGACGCGGCGGTCCACCGCTTCGGCAGTCTCCAGGGCAGGGGAGCGCTGGGAGATGCCGGCATTGAGCACCAGGAAGTCGAGGGGGCGTTCCAGACTGGCCGCGAAGGCGTCGATGGCAGGGTAGTCCGTGGTGTCGGCCTCCACCAGCGTGACGCGGGCCGCGCCCAATTTCAGGCAGTCGGCCTGTACGTTTTCCAGCCGCTGGCGGTTGCGGGCCAGCAGCACCAGGTCCGCGCCGCGGCGGGCGAATTCGCGGGCCATGGCGGCGCCGATGCCCGAGCTGGCGCCGGTCACCAGCGCCACTTTCCCAGTCAGGCTTTCCATGCGGCCAGATCCATTGTGCTCCGCCGGACGAAAGTCACGGGCAAGGGCATGTCGTAGACGCTGCTGCGCAGCAAGGTACTGTATTCTTCCAGCGAAGCGCAGGCCTGCTGCCGCTCCACAGTGATTGTCTCGCCAATCCCGAGGCGGACGTCCTTGCCGCGCTTGTTGAACACTTCCCAGCAGAGCCGCAGCAGCCGCACCTTCCAGTCGATGAGGCCGAGGCGGTAGTAGAACATGGAGCTGCGGTCGAAGAAGCGCACCGGAATTACCGGCACGCAGGCTTTCTGGATGATGCGCAGCACGGGCTCCTGCCACTGCCGGTCGCGGATGGCATGCTCTTTCAGGCTGAGGTCCGACACGGCGCCCGAGGGGAAGAAGCCCACCGGATGCCCGTCGCGCAGGCGGGCGAGGGTCTCGCGGATGCCCGACAGGCTGGCCGCCTTGGGCGAGGAGCCTTCCTTGCCCTGGGGCACGACTTCGATGAAGTTGGGCGACATGGCCCGGATGTGGGCCAGGAGCTGGTTGACCGTCACCTTGTAGTCGGGACGCAGGTGGCCGAACAGTTCCACCAGGATGATGCCGTCCACGTGGCCGTAGGGGTGGTTGCTGATGGTGATGAACGGGCCTTCGGGCAGTTCCTTCAGCCGTTCGGCGTTGCCGACCTGGTAGTCGATGCCGATCTCTTCGAGGAGCCCGGTGGTGAAATCCGGCCCCGTCATGTGGGCGTTGTGGTCGTAGAGCGCGTTGACGCGGTCGATGGCGGCCAGGTGCATGCAGCGCTTGATCAGCGCGGCGCCGGCCTTGCTGTCGAGCTTCGGCAGCAGGCGTTGGAACTCTTCTACGCTGATGATGGGCATTCGCTAGTCCTTTTGGTCTTTCGGCTTCGGCATCGGGTCGATCTTGGCGTAGTAGCGCGTATCGTGGATGATGGACACGAAGTAGATGAGGATCAGGATGGCCAGGATGATGAGACCCGGGGCGTCGAGAGCGTGGGCGTAGATGGTCTTGCCCAGAATGTGGTAGACGCGCTCAAACTGCTGCCAGGGCTTGATGAAGATCAGCAGGGTATTGAGGATGATCACGATGATGCGGAACTCCGTGGGACCGAGGCCGGCATAGGTCAACTTGAATTCGGACTTGAGGTGGGCGTTCATGCTCACGTTGAGGGTGAGCTGCAGGTACACCACCAGCATGGCCAGGGCCGTGTAGAGGTTCAGGAAGGGGGAGAGTCCGATGCCCAGGAACATCATGGTCTCGTTGATGCCGTCCACCGTGTGGTCGAGGTAGTAGCCGTAGATGGGGCGCTGGGTCTTGCGGACACGGGCCAGGGTGCCGTCGAGCGAGTCGCCGTACCAGTTGACGATCAGTCCGAAGTTGCTGAGCCAGAGCCAGTTGATATTAAAGTTCGACAGAATGTATCCCGCCATGATCAGGAAGGATCCGAACACGCCCAGCCAGGTGAGCATATCGGAAGTGACCCAGCGCGGTTGCCGTTCGGCCAGCCAGACGAGGGCCTTGCGTTCCGACGCGTTGAGGATGGAAGTCTGTATTCTTTTAGCTTGTTTAGCCATGATTTGGGTTTTAGTAAAAAACAAAGTTATACAAAAAAGCCTAACTTTACGGTATGAAACGAATAATTCTTGTTGTGCTGACCCTGCTGGTAGCCGGGCAGTTCTCCCTGGCGCAAGAATCGCGCCGGATGATGACCATGGAAGAAGCGGTGCTGGGAACGGGCCTCCGTACCCCGGTTCCCATGACGCGCTGGACCGGTGACAAGCAGGTCATCGCGCTGGTCGACAGCCCCCGCGGCATGATGCCTCCGATGGCCCCGCGCGGACCCCGCGCCCGCTTCGCCTTCACCCGCGGCAACAACCTGTACTATACCGACAAGGCGGGCGTGGAGCACGCCATCACGGCCTACGAAGACCCGGGCATCGTCTGCGGCACGAGCGTGAGCCGCAACGAGTTCGGCATCAACGGCGGCATCTTCGTGTCGCCCGACAGCAGCAAGATCGCCTTCTACCGCAAGGACGAGCGCGCCGTGACCCTCTTCCCGCTGCTCGACATCACCACCCGCACCGGCACGCTGCGCGAGATCCGCTACCCGATGAACGGCATGACCTCCGAGCAGATCGCCGTGGGCGTGTATGGCATCGCCGCCGGCACGACCACCTGGCTCGACGTCACCGACTTCGACGACGAGCGTTACCTGACCAACGTGACCTGGGGCCCGGCCGGCGACAAGCTCTACATCCAGGTGCTCGACCGCCCGCAGAAGCACGTCCACTTGAACGTGTACGACGCGGCCGACGGCCGCTGCCTGGGCACGCTGCTCACCGAGGAGAACGAGCGCTGGGTGGAGCCGCAGACGCAGCTGGTGTTCCTCGAGGCGGACCCCGACCAGTTCCTCTACTATACCGACAACCGCGACGGCTACAAGAACCTGTACCTCTGCTCGGCCAGCGGCAAGTTTGCGCCGAAGCGCCTGACCGCCGTGGACGCCGACTGCGAGTACGTAGCGCAGCGTGGCCGTTTCATCTACTACTATTCGGCGGAAGTATCGCCTGTGGAGCGGCACCTCTTCCGTGTCGACACCAAGACCGGCAAGATGCTGCGCCTGACCCGCGACAAGGGCTGGCATACCTGCACCCTCTCGCCCGACGGCAAGTATTTCTCCGACAGCTACACTTCGCTCGGCGTGCCGACCGTCATCAAGTGGGGCACCACCGACGGCAAGAAGCTCGAGACCCTCTGGGAGTCGCCTGCCGAGAACCCGCTTCTGACCAACTGCAAGATCGAGATGGGCACCGTCAAGAGCGCCGACGGCCAGTACGATAACTGGTACAGCCTCGTCTATCCGCTCGATTTCGATCCGGCCAAGAAGTATCCGGTCATCCTCTATGTCTACGGCGGTCCGCACTCACAGCTGATCACCGACAACACCCGCGGCGGCATGTCGACCTGGGACATCTACATGGCCCAGCACGGCTACATCGTCTTCACGATGGACAACCGCGGCACGTCGAACCGCGGCGCGGCCTATGAGAAGGCCATCCACAAGCAGTGCGGCCAGGCTGAGATGGCCGACCAGATGGAAGGCATGAAGTGGCTGCTGTCGCACCCCTGGGCCGACAGCGAGCGCGTGGGCGTGCACGGCTGGAGCTACGGTGGCTTCATGACCATCTCCCTGACGGTCAACTATCCCGAGGTGTTCAAGGTGGCGGTGGCCGGCGGCCCGGTCATCGACTGGAAGTGGTATGAGATCATGTACGGCGAGCGCTACATGGAGACCGAGGCCACGAACCCCGAGGGCTTCGCGAAGACCTCGCTGATCCCGCAGGCCAAGAACTTGAAGTCCAAGCTGCTGATCTGCCAGGGCGCCATCGACGACACCGTGGTCTGGGAGCACAGCCTGAGCTTCATCGAGGCTTGCATCAAGAACAAGGTGCAGGTCGACTACTTCCCGTACCCGACCCATCCCCACAACGTCCGCGGCGTCGACCGCGTCCACCTGATGGACAAGGTCACGATGTATTTCGAGGACTACCTGAAATAGCAAGATGCCGGGTTGGCCCCGGCTTTCCTGCGTGTTAGAGCCTTCCGGGCACGTTTTCGGCCTAAAACGTGCCCGGAAGGCATTTCAAACTCGACCCCGCCACAATATGGCCGGAAAATGTGCCCGGGAATCAGAGCGCCGCAGCAATCTGGCGGATGTGACGCAGTTTCTCCATGAAAGAAGCGTCGCGCTCCGCCATGAGCATGTCGTACTCGTTCTGCAGTGAGAGGAGCCAGGAGGCATTTGTCCCGATGGCTGCTTCCAGCATCATGGCAAGTCCCGCCTCCAACCTGCATTTTTCTGCAAGAAGTTCATCGAGTCGGCCAGGGGGTATGCCCATCTTCGTTTCAAGTTCGGAGACAGAAATACCGCGATGGGCCAATTCAACTTTCAGGATCTTTCCGGGATGAACCGGCTCGATTACTCCTGATTCTCGGGGAAGGCCAATCATATCGTATTCATAAGCGAGTTGCAGGCGCATCCAGTTAATGGATGGGAGGCCCAGCACACGCTCCAACTTGTCGGCTATGCTTTTGTTGACAGGACGCTTTCCCCTGATGATTTCGCTTAGATGTGACGGTTGTATCCCCATCTGATGGGCCAGCTCCCGTTGCTTGATCCCTCTTTCCCGGATTTCTTCCTTCAAGATGCTCCCTGGATGAATGGCCATTCTGGCCGGCGCTTCATTTCTTTTTTCCATAGTGATCGCGATCCAATTCCAACGATTGGATTTCCAATCCGTTGTTGATTTCTACAAATACCAGCCGTTCAACACGGCCATTCATAATGCGAACCGAGCTTTTACGTATACCTTTCAACTGCTCGTAATGCAGAAAACTGTATAGTTTCAACTCCTTCACGCTCTGCACGGCTTCCAGCAGACGATAAACGCGTCCTAAAGCCTCCATAAACTGCTTGTTACGAGCTAATTGCCAATACTTGCCGCTCGCTCCTGTCAAGATCAAGTCTTCCAGGTCTTTGTCTTCTATCTGTATCTTCATCACAAACCTCCTTTTACAGACAGTGCTGCAAAGATAAAGAATAATTCCCAAATCTGGGAACTTTCTTCTCTTTTTTCTTCTCAAAGATAATCCCTCAGACCCTCAAGAAAAAACGCGGATGAAAGATTAACCGTTTTCCAACTTTTTACGATTGGAAGAAGCCGCTGAGGTCCCAGCATGAATACACCGGAGAGGCTGCCGGGCACGTTTTAGGCCTAAAACGTGCCCGGGACGCATTTCAAACCCGACCCGGCCACAATATGGCCGGAAAATGTGCCCGGGAATCAGAGCGCCGCAGCAATCTGTCGGATGTGCCGCAGCTTCTCCATGAAAGAAGCGTCGCGCTCCGCCATTAGCATGTCGTACTCGTTCTGCATGGCAAGAAGCGGTGCGGCATCAACACCGAGTGCGGCTTCCATCATCAGGGCTAGTTCTGTATTGAGAACACGCTTGCCGTTCAGGACCTCATTCAGCACGGAATAGGAGATTCCCAACTGCCGGGCTAGGCCGCGTTGCGAGATCCCCCTATGTTCCAACTCGTCTTTTAGCACCTCTCCAGGATGCGTGGGCTGGAATGGCTTAAGATTGTTGGCAATCATTTTCGGATTCATTTCTTTTGCGAGTGCCATAGCGTTCTCTTTATTGATAGTGATTCGACAATTCTGTAATGCTGCAGATCGTTGCAACGGTGTTACCTTCTTCGACCGTTTCGGTAAACTCAATCCGGTACTGATCATTGATGCGCACCGATGCTGTTCCTTCTTTATCTCCTTGAAGCTTCTCATAATGCAAAGAGCCGTACTTCCTAAGACCCATCACATTTTCCTGTTGCTTCATCAAGTTAACTACTTTCACGAACTTGGCCACAATCTGCGGTTGGAACCAGTATTTGCGGTTTGTCGTTTTCCCCTGCACATACAACTCCTGAAGATACTCTTTCTCAAAAACAACGATCATTTGACAACAAAGATAAGGATTCTTTTGATTGTTCGCAAATTTGAGAACATTCTTTCAGTCCTTATCTGAAGCAAAGATAACATCTCAGACCCTCAAGAAAAAACTCGGATGAAAGATTAACCGTTTTTCAACTTTGGCGCGGGAAAAACGGTTTTCATGAGTACATCGGCGGGGGATGAAATGCTTTTTAGCTTGGCTGAGAGAGAGGAACAGTTATGAGATTTTCATCTAATGCAATCGAAATCTTGGCAATGGTTCCGATTGTCAGGTTGTGCATACCAGAAAGCCAACGGCTGACTTCGGTTTCCGTCTTTCCAAGCACTTGTGCAAGGTCTTTTTGCGACATGCCCTTGGCGTCAAGAATCTCATAGATCCTGTTGGCGATGGCCACCGATATGTCCATTCTCTTTTTCATTTCCGGAGACATCTGCTCTCTGATGCCGTCCATTATTGTATTAGTTTTCTTCTCCTTCATCTATGACAAAAGATAATTCTCCCAATAGTTTTGTGCCCTTAACAGTTATTATTCTTTTTTGTTCCAATTCCTTTAACTGAATGTCAATTTTCTGCAACGTATCAACACACTTGGACAGAAACACATCCTCTTCGTAGGTTGCCGAATTCTTTATACCGCCATTGCCCAGTATCAGGACCTTGGACTGAATATTGAGTAAGTATAATCGGAGTTTTGTGGTTTCCAAATGGGATGGCAGGGCCATCACCCGATCCCTTCGCGTCCCCTCATATCTAAAGTGACGATCATCCGCTCCATCTCGCTTAATGATATCCAATCTATACACCAGTTGACTTACATCGTCAGGGAAAGCATCCTTATACAAGAGCAGAAACTTCTCAAATTCGGTATACTGCTCATTTTCAAACCGAGGTGAATAAAGACTGACTTTATCCCCATCTTCCAAAAGAGCCAACAACACATTCTTCTTCATCATTAATCCTCCACAAAAATAAACATAAAAGTTGATTTTGCCAAATCATTTGTTCCAGTCTGGCATCGCTAAAATACAGCATCTCGCTTTCAAGAAAAAACTCGGATGAAAGATTAACCGTTTTCCAACTTTGGCGTGGAAAACCGTTTTTCTAGCGTTTGTCTGCGGCGTTGGGTTTGACGCGAGCGGCATCAGTGCGCTGCTTGATGCTTTTCGCGGCAGGCTTGGGGCCGAATTGACGACTTTTGCTGACGCGAAAGGGATGAGACAGATGAACGATGCCTCTCATGGTAAGATAATGAAAGAAAGTCTCAAACCTTTCTCGAACAACAAATTAGATAAAAAGAAAGGTGGCTTTTGAGCCACCTTTCTCCAGAAATAGTTTTTTGATAGGTTAATTGGCAGTCGATGAGATGCCTTTGTTGTAGTCTGTCTCCTGCTGCGGGATGCACCAGGTCCAGTTGTTCTTCTCATTCGGGCCATAGGAGATAGCGTAGCTGGACATCCAGTTGCCACCGTCCTTATAAGCTTTGCGGCTAATGCTGTCGCCCCAGCGTTTGAGGTCAAACCAGGAGAAGCCTTCTCCCCAGAGTTCGATGCCTCGATAAAGTTTGATCTGCTCCATCAGGGCGTTGCCGGTGGCCGTGCAAGTGTATGCAGGATCGCGCTTTGAAGTGGCATTCAACTCGACGAGGAGTGCCTGTGCCGCAGCTTCGTTATTCATGCGATACTGAGCTTCTGCTTCGATGAGCAGCATCTCGGAAGAGCGGAACAAAACCATGTTGCCGACACCCGGATTGGTGTTATCGTGAATCTTGAACTGCATGTAAGCAAAAACCGAAGCCGTAGAGTAGAGACCTACACGACCATCTTCTTGAGCATACTTAAATCCGTAAACATAAAGCTTGTTCGCAGTTGTCTGTTTGGACGCTTTATTGGTATTCGTGTTATACGTACCAGGGTAGTCGGCCGGATCAAGCCAGAAGGCGCGTCGGATATCCGTTTTGGGAATCTGGTCAAAGAGGTGCTTACTGATCAGTTTCGGGTAATTGCGGACATTACCAGCATTGGAGTTGTAGGCAATATAAGCAAAATACGAATAATAGTACAGCGTCTCGTCATCGGTACCGTACAGATACCAGATCCATTCGCTGGTCGGATTGCAGAATCCGGCCTTTTCCTCGGCAACGCTCATGAGAGGATAGCTCTTGCGGGCAAGTTGGGCATATTTGAGCGCTGTGTTCCAGTCTTCGCGGGTAAGGGCTGTACGGGCATAGATGGCATAGGCCACGTCAAGGTCCATTGTATAGGCATTCTTGCGGCTATTGGCTTTGCCCGAGGAGTTAAACAGGCTAATGGCTTGATCCAGGTCTGCATAGATTTGCTTATAGACGTCTCCAACCGTAGAACGGTCGAGATTGTCCGGCTCATCCCCCGTTAAACGAAGAACACAAGCCAGTTTATCAGGACCGTCAGACCAGCGACGACCGTATATTTGGACAAGATTGCTGTAGGCATAAGCACGATAACAAAGCGCTTGCGCTTTGATGTATTCTTTATCGCTTTCTCCGCCGGCAGCATTATCAATGTTGTTCAAAACGGCATTGGCGTTGCCAATCAAGGTATAATAGTAATACCAAGCATAACCGCCTAAACTGGCAGTTTTGGAGTGGTAGAGGTCACCGTTGGCAGAGTTCATGAAACCGGTATTATTTCCGGGCATCAGTTTGTCTCCCAGATAGTCACCGATATAAAGGCGAATAGTACCTTCGCCATTGTATCCTTGGCCGTAAGCACCGTATTGACGGTTCATGATCTTATTGAGGCCGTTGATGGTGACATTCGCCGATTCGGTTGTCTCAAAGGCGGTCTCGGGTTTGACGCTTCCCGTAGGATAAGTCTCCAGATAGTCTTTCGCACATCCAAAAGAAACGAGAGCCGCTAAGGCGAGTGCTATGATAGATAATTGTTTCATTTTCGTCATAGATTAGCTTTCATTAGAAATTGACTTTGACACCGATCGTTCCAACGCGTGGAGTATTGATCGTATATCCGTAAATAGTACCGCCGAAAGACTGTTGAGGATTGAGACCCTTCTTGGCAGTAAAAGACCAAAGGTTATCGACGGAAGCGCTGAGGACGATATTGCCGAGGCCGATGCTCTTGACCCACTTCTGAGGGAAGCTGTAACTCAAGTTGACGTTTTTGATCACCAAATAGTTGCCGCTCATCAGGAAGCGAGTGGAAGTGGCGTTGGAGTCACTGTTCCAGTAGCCGTCAATGCGCGGCGTTCCATTCGGATTGATGCGGTCGGCAGAAGATTCCGTCATTCCCGAAGGAACCTCAGACCAGGAATTGAGCAGGTCGGCATGATAGGTATGCGGAGAATTCGATACACTCATCAGGTCCTGATAGCTATAGTCAATACACTTGCTGCCGAGAGCGTAGGTAAAGAGGGCCGAAAGATTGAAGTTCTTCCAACGAATCCCCGTATTGAAACTACCATAAACTTTCGGAAGAGAGGAGCCAGACCAATCGCGTTTTGCATAGGTGGTATTCATAACGTATTCTTTCCCGTTGATAACCACTCTGTACCGTTCGGGAACCTGCGACTTTTGGTAATCGTGGACCATCTTTTTCTCGGATTCGTCCCACCGGTCACCAATTTTGTTCTCGTCGAGAATATAGTATTTGTCACTATCGATTTCATAGAGAGCAAGACCTGTCATCTGGTCGACGCCAACAAACTGATAGAGGTGGAAGTCATAGATGCCGTGGCCTTCTGCCCAAAGTTTTGTTCCGTTACGCATAGCGTTCTGAAGGCCGTCATAATTGGTGATATCCGTTTCAGGAAGTTTAAGGATAATGTTCTTCATCCAGGTGGCGTTGACGCCGAAATTCCAGTTGAAATCACGCTTTTGGATGATGTCCACGTCGAAACTTAATTCAACGCCATGGTTACGGACAGAACCGATATTGGCTGTTGTGGCTGCAGTGACACTACCGCTTGAGATACCACCTACGGATGTCGGATGCTCAACATCAAAAAGCAGGTCCTTAGTGGTCTTGTTGAAGTACTCCACAGTAAGATTAAGTCGATTGAAGAATCGGCCTTCGAGGGCGGTACTAAAAGAGTTCTCAGATTCCCAGACCAAGTCGAGCGCTTCGTTCTGTGACTTATAAGAAGCGCCTTTTCCGCCATACTTGGAGCCGAGAGAATAGAGTGCCATGTAGCCATAGTAGTCCACTGAGCGGTCGTTACCCACCTGTCCATACGAAGCGCGGAGACGGAGATTGTCAGCCCAGCCGACACTCTTCATGAAGTTCTCGCGGCTGATGACCCAAGTGGCACCTACGCTCCAGAAGTTACCCCAGCGGTTTTCCTTGTAGAAGCGAGAAGATCCGTCGCGACGGAAGGACCCCTCGAGGAAGTATTTGCTTGCGTAGTCATATTTCAGACGAGAAAGGTAACTCTCAAGGCGATAACCCTCCTGTTGTCCGCTCATTGTAGTGAGTACGGTGAAGTTGTCCAATTCGACTCCACCCGGAAATGTCTGGTCTGTTTTGTAATCGTACTGATACTCATAATTGTAGTAGAAGTTCTCGTGGCCAACCAAAGCCTCGATCGTATGGTCGCCAAAGCTATGGCGCCAGTTGAGGAGCTGCTGGAAAGTATAGTTGGTATAGAGATAATCTTCCCGTTTCGTACGGCCGTTATTGCCCGCGCCATCGCCGATGATGGCATTGTTATAAGTACGGTCTTTGTTGACACGCAGGCTCACGTCACCTTTAATAGACAGCGTGAAATCCTTCAGGAAGGTGATATCAGTATAGGCTTGTGCCGTGGAGGTGAGTCGTTGGTAGTAGCGAAGATCGAGTTCCGATTCCCAGAGGGCATGACGGGAAAGGTACTGAGGGCGTGCGTAGAGGTCACCGCCATCATACTGTTTGTTGCCTTCTCCGTCGAGCAGATAGCTGCCATCCTCATTGTGGAGATAGACTGGATAGATCGGAGCCATGACATGGGCCATGTAGAGTGGATTGGCATAAGCCGTTCCTGTGCTGCGATAGTGGCCTTTCTGCCAGGATGCGCCAACGTTGAGACCGGCTTTCAACCATTTAACAGGCGTGATGCTCACATTGGCACGGCCACTCCAACGGGAGAAATCAGAGCTGACGGTTTGTCCTTTTTCATCCAGATAACCCACTGAGAAATAGTAGTTGCTTCTTTCAGAAGCACCAGATCCACTGACATTATAGTCTTGACGGTAGCCGTTGCGCATGGTATACTTCCAATAGTCAAGATCGTCGTAACCGGAGCGGATATTGGCGGAATAGTTGAATTTTCCGTTGGCGTCATAGAGGTTCTCGGTCGGCACGTCAAAAATGTTGTAGTTGCCGATGTATGTAAGAAGGTTGGTACGAACGTCAGCGATAGCATCATTTTTCGACATGCCGGCGCTGCCAATTAGGTTGTTCATATAACCCGTAAAGAAGACCTGCATGAAATCTTTGGCGTCCAGTTTGTCATATTCAGGAATGGCCCGGTTGTATACACCTTGATTGACGCTGACAGAGAGGGTCGCTTTATCGGTTTTGCCACGTTTGGTGGTGATCAGGATCACACCGTTGGAAGCGCGGTTACCGTACAGAGCGGCAGAAGTAGCGTCCTTCAGGACGGTCAAGGACTCGATATCGTTCGGGTTGAGGTCGGAGATGTTACCACTAAACGGAACGCCGTCAATCACATAGAGCGGAGAGTTGTTACCGTTCGGAGAACCGAAACCGCGAATACGGATGGATGCGTCGCTGCCCGGGTCTCCGCCCTGATTGACCATCACACCTGTAGTCATACCCTCGAGAACGTTCGTGACGCTGGAGACAGGACGTTTTTCAATACTTTCAGCCTTGACGGTGCTGACGGCACCCGTCACAGACTCTTTCTTGGCGACACCGTAAGCGACGACCACGAGCTCTTCCAGACTCTCGGTGTCGGGTGCCAGCAGGATGTTGATGACACTGCGTCCTTCGACGGCAGCCTCTTGGTTGAGGTAGCCGATGGAGCTGAAAATCAGCGTCGCATTTTTGGGGACGTCGATGGAGTAGTTACCATCGGCATCTGTCGCAGTACCGGTCATCGTGCCTTTCACCTGAATGGAGGCGAAGGGAACGGTCTCGCCGGAGTTGGCGTCAGTCACCACGCCTTTGACCGTGATATTCTGTGCGAAGGTGACTCCGCAGATCATCATGGCTATCAGGCAGGTGAGCAAAATTCTAAGTTTCCTCATAAATGATGTTTTAGGTTAAAAAACCATGATTTCTGGCGCGGAATTGGGGCGACATAGCGATGTAACCTTAAAATCTTTGATGATGAAAAAGAAGCAAGAGGGCGTGCTGGCGTTTTTTGCGCGCCACAATCTGGAGTTTTCCCGAAAAGTAGGATATGGGAGGTCGAATTCGACGTATGCCCGGTACCAGACCGTGCTGCATCACCTGACGGAATACGTCCGGTTTCGATACCGGCGTGACGACGTGATGCTATCGGGCATCAGGGCCTCGTTTGTCGACGGGTTCGACACCTGGCTCCGTAAGCGGCACGGCCTGGCCCCCAACACGGTCTGGGGCTATATGATCAGCTTGAAGCACGTGCTGGGACTGGCGCTGCGGGAGCGCCTGCTGCCGGCCGATCCCTTTGCCGACTATATCAACAGCTACACCCCCGTGGACCGGGGCTGGCTGTCGGAAGAAGAACTGGTCCGGCTCATGCAGGAACCGACGGCGTCGCGCGTGGAGGAGCGGGTGCGCGACATCTTCCTGTTCTCGGCTTTCACGGGGCTGTCGTACATCGATATCAGCAACCTGCGCGAGGGGAACCTGCGGCAGCTCTTCGACGGGAACTGGTGGATCGTCACGCGGCGGCACAAGACGCGCACGGATTCGAATGTGCTGCTGCTCGACGTGCCGCTGCGCCTCATCGAGAAGTACCGCGGCACGCTGCCAGACGGGCGGCTCTTTCCCGTGCCGAGCAACAACTGCTGCAACGTGCACCTGCACGCGCTGGAGCGCCGCTGCGGCTTCCGCACGCACCTGACCTTCCACGTGGGCCGGCACACCTTCGCCACGCTGGCGCTCAACCGCGGCATGCCCGTCGAGACCCTTAGCCGCATCCTCGGCCACACCAACATCCGCACTACGCAGATCTACGCGCGCATCACCAACCAGAAAATCAGCCAGGACATGGCTGCCCTGGCTGAAAAGCTGTCCCGCGTGGAAGCGGATATCTGCACTAAGCTTTAATAGAGATTCGAAGGGTCGTAGCTGTCCCAGGAGGATTTTTGATGGAAGGGGTCGGAGATGGTCTCGTCGATCTCGTAGTGGTGCGGGTCGAGGACCATCTTCTGAAGGAACCAGCGGAGGTCGTCGTAGTTGGCGAAATATCGGGCGGCGACGCTGTGGCCCTCGCCGGTAAAGCGCATGATCTTGTGGGGGTAGTGGCGTTCCTTGAACTGTTTGGCGATCTTGTCGGAACCATAGAAGCCGATGCCGAAGAACTTGACCTGCTTGTAAGGGACCAGTTTGTCGGCGGTGCCGTGCAGGAAGAGCGTCGGCGCGGGCATGTCGTGCTTGTATTCCAGGCCCTTGCGCGAGAAGATGGCGCCCGCGAAAGCGGCTACGCCCGCGTAGCGGAAGCCCTCCGGGAGATAGCGCTGCGCAAGTTCGGTGCGGTTGCAGCGCTCGAAGTCGCACTGCAGCGACGCGATGGCGCCGGCACTGCTGCCCGCCAGGATGATCCGATAGGGGTCGACGCAGAGCTCGGAGGCGTAGTCCAGCACGTAGCGCGTGACTTTCATCACGTCTTCCGCAGCCATCAGGACCGCCTTTTCCAGGGGCTTGACCATCGAAACGGGGCCCTTGAACCGGACGCCTTTCAGGCCCAGGCGGTAGTCGGCGGCCACGACCACGTAGCCATCGTCGGCCAGCATGCGGCAGAGCCGGCGCGTTTCGATGTGACGCTGGTTGCTCATGATGAAGCCGCCGCCGTAGGAGTAGATGATGCAGGGGTGGGTTTCGGCGTCGTCGTTGGGGAAGTAGAAGTCCATCTCCAGGGCCAAGGTGTCGTACTGGGCGAAGGCGACGCTTTCGTCGGGCTGCCAGCGGGTGGAGTCGACGGGTGTCTGCTGAGCGTAAAGTGCTGAGCCAAGGCAAATAGCCAGGATAAGTATCAAAATTCGTTTCATGGCGGTATTTTCGGTTTCAAAAATAAGAAATAAATCCTAAATTTGCAGGATAAAGAAAGATTGGCTCAAAATCTAACACACTATAATTAAAACGTATAAAAATGGCAGAAAAACTTTTTACTGAATTTCCTCCTGTTTCAACAGAACAGTGGGATGAGGTAATTATCAAGGACTTGAAGGGGGCCGACTACGAGAAGAAACTCGTATGGAAGACCCACGAAGGTTTCTCCGTGCGCCCGTACTACCGCGCCGAGAACCTGGGCGACATCAAGTCCCTGGGCGAGATGCCCGGACAATTCCCTTTCGTCCGCGGCATCAAGAACGATAACAACTGGCTGACCCGGCAGGACATTTGCCTGTGCGAAGGCCTTGAGAAGGCCAACGCGGAAGCCCTCGACATCCTGAACAAGGGCGTCGAGTCGCTGGGCTTCGTCCTCGCCGACAAGAAGGACCTCTCCGTGGCCGAGATGGAAACCCTGCTCAAGGGCATCTGCATCTCCGCCGTCGAGATCAACTTCCGCAAGTGCTGCCCCAAGCACAGCGCCGAGACCCTCAAGAGCTTCCTCGCCGTGGTGAAGAAGCAGGGCGTCAAGCCGGAAGAAGTCCGCGCCTCGTTCGATTTCAGCCCGCTCCACCGCCTCACCGTCAAGGGTACCTTCTGCGAAGAGAAGTCCTACGGCTTCCTGGCAGACGCCGTCAAGGCCGTCGCAGAGTACCCGAAGATCAAGGTCATCAACGTGCAGGCCTATGATTTCAATAACGCCGGCGCGAGCCTCGTACAGGAACTCGCCTTCGGCGTGGCCATCGGCAACGAGTACATCGCCAAGCTGGTCGATCTCGGCTTCAAGGCCGAGGAGGTGGCCAAGCGCATCAAGTTCACCTTCGGCATCAGCTCCAACTACTTCATGGAGATCGCCAAGTTCCGCGCCGGCCGTGTCGTCTGGGCCAACATCGTCAAGGCCTGGGGCGTCGACTGCGACTGCGCGTGCAAGATGCACGTCCACGCCGTCACCAGCCGCTGGAACCAGACGGTCTACGACGCCTATGTCAATATGCTCCGCGGTACGACCGAGACCATGAGCGCTGCCATCGCCGGCGTCGACTCCATCGAGGTCGTTCCGTTCGACGACGCCTTCCGCGCACCGGGCGAATTCTCCAACCGTATCGCCCGCAACGTGCAGTCCGTCCTCAAGGAAGAATCGCACTTCAACAAGATCGTCGACCCGGCGGCCGGTTCCTACTACATCGAGGAACTCACCCAGTCGATCATTGACGCCGCCTGGAAACTCTTCAAGGACGTGGAGGAGAAGGGCGGCTACACCGAGGCCTTCAAGGCCGGCTTCGTCCAGGAGCAGGTGAAGGCCGTCTCCGACAAGAAAGACAAACTCCTGGCCCAGCGCCGCGAGACCCTGCTGGGCACCAACCAGTTCCCGAACTTCCTCGAGAAGGCCGGCGACGAGATCACCAAGGAGATCGTCACCCGCGACGGCGGCTGCTGCTGCGAAAAGGGCGGCTGCGAGGCCGAGAAGATGGCCGAGCCGCTCTGCGCCTACCGCGGCGCCCAGCCGTTCGAGGCCATGCGCCTGGCTACCGACCGCAACGGCCGTCAGCCGATGGCCTTCATGCTGACCTTCGGCAACCTGGCCATGTGCCGTGCCCGCGCTCAGTTCAGCTCCAACTTCTTCGCCGTGGCCGGCATCAAAGTGGTGGACAACAACCGCTTCTCGACCATTGAAGAAGGTGTCGAGGCCGCCCTCAAGGCCAAGGCCGACATCGTCGTGGCCTGCTCGGCCGACGACGAGTACCTCGAAAACGTTCCGAAGATCGCCCAGCTCATCGGCGACAAGGCCATCGTGGTGGTCGCCGGCGATCCCGAGTGCCGTCCGCAGCTCGAGGAGCAGGGCATCAAGAACTACATCCATGTGAAATGCAACGTGCTGGATACCCTCAAGGAGTACCAGAAAGCACTGGGCGTCAAGGAACTTTAATCAGGAGGACAGACAATGAGACCGAAATTCAACGATATCGACTATACGAAGGGCGCGAACCCGAAATGCGCTTGCGCCGCTGGCCAGGAAGAGCTGTGGCACACCCCGGAAAAGATCGACGTGAAGCCGCTCTACACGGCCGCCGACCTGGAAGGCATGGAACACCTGAACTACGCCGCCGGCGTGGCTCCGTTCCTCCGCGGACCTTACTCCACGATGTACGTCAACAAGCCCTGGACCATCCGTCAGTATGCCGGTTTCTCCACGGCTGAAGAATCCAACGCGTTCTACCGCCGCAACCTGGCCGCCGGCCAGAAAGGCCTCTCCGTGGCCTTCGACCTGGCGACCCACCGCGGCTACGACGCCGATCACCCGCGCGTGGTGGGCGACGTCGGCAAGGCGGGCGTGTCCATCTGCTCCGTCGAGGACATGAAGGTCCTCTTCGACCAGATTCCGCTCGGCAAGATGTCCGTCTCCATGACGATGAACGGCGCCGTCCTCCCGGTCATGGCCTTCTACATCGTGGCCGGCCTGGAGCAGGGCGTCAAGCTCGAAGAGATGGCCGGTACCATCCAGAACGACATCCTCAAGGAGTTCATGGTGCGTAACACCTACATCTACCCGCCGGAGTTCTCGATGCGCATCATCGGCGACATCTTCGCCTTCACCTCGCAGTACATGCCCAAGTTCAACTCGATCTCGATCTCCGGTTACCACATGCAGGAAGCCGGCGCTACGAACGACATCGAGATGGCGTACACCCTGGCCGACGGTATGGAATACATCCGCACCGGTATCAAGGCCGGCATCGACGTGGATGCCTTCGCACCGCGCCTGTCGTTCTTCTGGGCCATCGGCATGAACCACTTCATGGAGATCGCCAAGATGCGCGCCGCCCGTATGCTCTGGGCCAAGATCGTGGGCCAGTTCAATCCGAAGAACCCGAAGAGCCAGTCGCTCCGTACCCACTGCCAGACCTCCGGCTGGTCGCTCACCGAGCAGGACCCGTTCAACAACGTGGCCCGTACCTGCATCGAGGCCATGGGCGCCGCCCTCGGCCACACGCAGTCCCTGCACACCAACGCGCTCGACGAGGCCATCGCCCTGCCGACCGACTTCTCTGCGCGTATTGCGCGTAACACGCAGATCTATATCCAGGAAGAAACGCAGGTCTGCCGCAGCATCGACCCGTGGGCCGGCTCCTACTATATCGAGAGCCTGACCAACGAGCTGGCGCACAAGGCCTGGGGCCACATCCAGGAAGTCGAGAGCCTCGGCGGCATGGCCAAGGCCATCGAGACCGGCGTGCCGAAACTCCGCATCGAGGAAGCCGCCGCCCGCAAGCAGGCCCGCATCGACTCCGGCCTGGAGAAGATCATCGGCATCAACGAGTACCGCCTGGCCCACGAAGATCCCATCGAGATCCTCGACGTGGACAACACGAAGGTGCGCGAATCGCAGATCGCCCGCCTGAAAGACCTCCGCGCTCACCGCGACGAGGCCAAGGTCCAGGCCTGCCTGAACGCCATCACCCACGCCGTGGAGACCAAGACGGGCAACCTGCTCGCCCTGGCCGTCGAGGCCGCCAAGGCCCGCGCCACCCTGGGCGAGATCTCCGATGCCTGCGAAAAGATTGTTGGACGTTATAAAGCTGTGATCCGTATGAACACCGGTGTTTATTCTTCGGAAGTCAAGAACGACAGCGAATTCGAGACCGCCAAGAAGATGGTGGCCGAGTTTGCCAAGAAGGAAGGCCGTCAGCCGCGTATCATGGTGGCCAAGCTGGGCCAGGACGGTCACGACCGCGGCGCCAAGGTGGTCGCCACCGGTTATGCCGACTGCGGTTTTGACGTGGATATGGGCCCGCTCTTCCAGACCCCGGAAGAGGCTGCCCGCCAGGCCGTCGAGAACGACGTGCACATCGTGGGCGTTTCCTCGCTGGCCGCCGGCCACAAGACCCTCGTCCCGCAGATCATCGCGGAGCTCAAGAAGCTCGGCCGTGAGGACATCCTCGTGGTGGTGGGCGGCGTGATTCCGGCCCAGGACTACGACGAACTCTACCGCGACGGCGCCGTGGCCATCTTCGGCCCCGGTACCCCGATCGCCAAGGCTGCCATCAAGATGATCGAGCTGCTGAACCAGAAATTCGAGGACTAATTCTTCAATTTTTATGAAAAAAAGCGCTTCCCGCTTGTGGGAGCGCTTTTTTTTTGTACCTTTGTCTAAATTGTGTGGATTGTCTGCGAACAAAAGCGAACAAAAACAAACCAAATACAATTATTTTTTAACCTAAAACATCATTTATGAGGAAACTTAGAATTTTGCTCACCTGCCTGATGACTGTTCTGGCACTGGGTACCGCCCTGGCACAGAACATCACGGTCAAAGGTACGGTGACCGACTCCGCTACCGGCGAAGGCGTTCCTTTTGCCTCGATCCAGGTGAAGGGTACGATGACCGGTACCGCCACCGATGGAGATGGTAACTACTCCATCGACGTTCCCAAGAATGCGACGCTGATTTTCAGCTCCATCGGCTACCTGAACCAGGAAGTCGCCGTTGAAGGCCGCGGCATCATCAATGTGATCCTGGCCACCGACATGGAGAATCTGGAAGAAGCTGTGATCACCATTGCTTATGGCGCCGCGAAGAAATCGACCCTGACAGGTGCTATCTCGAACGTCAACTCCGACAAGATCGAGACCCGTCCGGTTTCCACCGTGACATCCGCCTTGGAAGGTACGGTAACCGGTGTCCAGGTCAACAGCACCTACGGTAACCCGGGTTCCGATCCTTCCATTATGATCCGTGGTAACGGTACCGTGAATGGTAGCTCCAGCCCTATGTATGTCATCGACGGTGTTCCCTATGGTGGTAACCTGTCCGACCTTAACCCTGCTGATATCGAGTCTATGACCGTCCTGAAGGACGCCGCTTCCGCCGCCCTGTACGGTAACCGCGCTTCCAACGGTGTGATCCTGATTACCACCAAGAAAGGCAAATCGGGCCGTCTGAACGTTTCGTTCAGCGCCACGGCCGGTGTGTATGAGAGAGGTATTCCCGAGTACGACTTGGCTGATGCCCGTGAATACATGGATATCAACTGGATGGCCCTCAAGAACGACCGTCAGTACTATTATGGTGATTCTGCCGCCGATGCTGCCGCTTATGCGAACGCGAACCTGATCAGCGACCGCCTCAAGCTCAACATCTGGAACAAGTCGGCTGACGCCCTCTTCTCGAATGGCCAGCTGGTTTCCGACGCCACCATCAAGCCGGGCTATGTGGACGACCTCGACTGGTTCGCCCAGACCATCAAGCCCGGTTTCCGCCAGGAATACAACGCCACCGCAGCCGGTGCCTCCGATAAGAGCGACTACTATTTCTCGCTGGGTTACCTGGATGAGAACGGCTATCTGAGAACTTCCGGCTTCAACCGCCTTTCCGGCCGCGCCGCCGTCAATGTCAAGCCTACCTCTTACATGAAACTGGGCTTCAACGTCAACGCTACGCACCAGAGCTACCTCAATACCTCCACGAGTTCCAACGCCTATGTGAACCCTTTCATGTATTGCCGTAACATCGCTCCTATCTATCCGGTTCACCTCCACGATGTCAACACGGGTGAATACATTCTCGACGCCCAGGGCAACAAGCAGTATGACCCGGGTTACTATTACGACGAGAACGGCATTCAGGTCGATACCCGTAACCAGTATGTGGACCGCCATGTGATCTGGGAGAACGAGCTCAACCAGGACAAGAGCACGCGCAATACGATGAACGCCATCGCATCGATCGAGTTCTACTTCCTGAAAGACTTTACCTTCACCGTCAACGGCAACCTCAACCTCCGCAGCGATATCGAGCAAAGCTACGACAGCGGCGTCATCGGCGACGGTAAGGGTAACAACGGCCGTGGTAGCCGCAATGAGTACAATTACAAGAACTACACGTTCCAGCAGCAGCTGCGCTGGGCCCACCAGTTCGGCGACCACAGCGTGAACGTCCTCGTCGGTCACGAAAACTACGCCAACCATTACGACTATCTGTATGGCTACAAGACTTCCGAGGTGTTCCCCAATGTCAACAACCTGCGTAACTTCACGGAAATCACGAGCCTTTACAACTACGGCAATAACTACCGCACCGAGTCGTATCTGAGTCGCGTCCGTTACAACTATCAAGACAAGTATAACGTGGAAGCTTCCTTCCGTCGTGACGGTTCTTCCCGTTTCGCTACCAAAGCCCGCTGGGGTAACTTCTGGTCCATCGGTGCAAACTGGATGATTTCTCGCGAGGATTTCATGCAGAACGTGGGTTGGGTCAATACCCTCAAGCTTCGCGCCGACTTCGGCCAAGTGGGTAACGACTCCGGTTCCGGTCTCTATGGCTACCAAGCCCTGTATACCTCCGGCCAGAACGCCAACAAGGGCGCCTACTGGATTTCCCAGCTGCCGAACTATGACCTCAAGTGGGAGACCGGTCAGTCCTGGGGCGTCGGTATCGAGTCACGCCTGTTCAACATTTGGAATTTGAACGTGGAATACTTCGATCGCCGTAACAAGGACCTGCTCTTCGATGTGATCCTTCCGATCACCGCCGGTGCAACTTCCACGGGCGGCACCAACCCGTCGATTACCCAGAACATCGGTACGATGTCCAACCGCGGCGTCGAGATCGAGACTGACATCGACATTGTCCGCAACCGTAACTTCAGACTCAATTTCACGGCCAATGCCACTTTCCTGAAGAGCAAGATCCTGTCGCTTCCTGAACAGAACCGCAAGGAAGGTATCGTGGACGGTACCAAACGCTATGTGGAAGGCGGTGACCGCTATGCATACTGGCTTTATCAGTTCGCCGGTGTGGACCAGATGACGGGTCTGTCGCTTTATAAGTTCGATGACGAGCGCTTCTATATCACCGATGACAACACGGCCACTGGTAATGTGCTGTATGGTACTGCCAAAGATGAGGATGGCAACGCCCACTCCCTGATGGCTGCTCAGAACTACACCATCATCAACGGCGAGCCGTATGTGTGGAACCCTGGTTCCTATGGTAAGAAAGACTGGTCCGGCACCGCCACCCCTACCGTGTACGGCAGCTTCGGCCTCAACCTGACCTGGAAGGGTCTGACACTTTCTTCCATCTTCACCTATGGCCTGGGTGCCAAGGTCTATGACGGTATCTATGCCGGCAAGATGGGCGTGAGCGCCAACCCGAGCAGCGTGCACCAGGACAACCTCAATGCCTGGACGGGAGCTCCCGCCGGCATGACGGAAACTTCCCCGGACCGTATCGATCCCAACGGAACGCCGATGAACTACACCTTCTCGACGTATAACGGTGTCAGCATTTCCAATAACGCTGGTACTTCCGATCGTTGGCTTGTTTCCGGCAACTATTTGGTGATCAAGAATATCGCTTTGTCCTATTCGCTGCCTAAGCACTGGCTCACCCCGCTTCAGATCCAGGGACTGTCCATCACGGCTTCCGGCGAAAACCTCTTTACCTTCGCAGCCCGCAAGGGTCTGAACCCGCAATATAGCTTCGGTGGCGTGACGAGCACCAACACCTTCGTCACCGCCCGCGTGTTCACCGCAGGTATCAATGTCAAATTTTAACCCTTAAGAGACGAATTATATGAAAAATATTATTAAAATCTCTCTTTGCGCCGTAGTCCTTGTGCTGGCCTCTGCTTGCGCCAAGGATTATATGGAAACTACCCCGGAGAGTGCCGTCTCTCCCGCTACCATCTTCTCCACGACCGACAACGTGAAGCTTGCCATCAACGGTATGTGCAAGATGATGACCACGCAGTACCTGAGCACCCAGGGCCTCAATGGCGAAGGGTCCATCAAGACCTGGTACGGCAACTTCGGTAATGACTGCCAGCGCAGTGACCAGGCCGGCTGGGCTTCCCTTTGGAACCACACGATGAACGAGAGCGTGAACTCGACGTATCTGGTTTACCCCTGGTACTACTATTATAAGATCATCGGTAACGCCAATCAGGTGATTGAAAATATCGACGGAGCTGAAGGCCCTGAGGCCGAGCGCCAGTTCTACAAGGCACAGGCCCTGGTCTTCCGTGCCCACGCTTTCACGATGCTGATGCAACTCTATGCCTATCGCTGGGTGGACAGCCAGAACGGCTCTACCCATGGTGTGGCGCTCCGCCTCACCACCAGCGCGAACGAGGATGGCACCTATGACCTTGCCCTGTCTACCCAGGCTGAATGCTATGCCCAGATTTACGCAGACCTTGACGAAGCCATCAGCCTCTTTCAGCAGTCCGGCCTGAACCGTGGCGATGAGTTCTGGAAACCCGATATCCGTGTCGCCTACGCTGTGTATGCACGTGCTGCCCTCGTCCGTGAGGACTGGTCCACGGCTGCCAAGATGGCTCCGCTGGCCCGTCAGGGTCACCCGCTGATGAGCCAGAAGCAGTATATGGACGGTGGCTTCTCCGATGCGAACGACGAATGGATCTGGGGTGTCTATGAGGCAGAAGACCAGACCATTTACTACTACTCCTTCTTCGCTTATCAGGCTTCCAATGCTTCCAGTTCCATGCAGCGCACCAAACCGTTGGCTATCAGCAAAGAGCTCTACGACCAGATTCCCGCTACGGACGTCCGTCGCAATATGTGGCTCGAACCCACTGAAGCAGAATGGGCTGCCTGCACCAGCGTCAACAAGGCCGGTTCCGCTTTCTCCAAGCGCGCGAAAGAGCAATTCGCTTCCAAACTGTATTCTACCAGCACCATTTTCGCATACATGCAGTTCAAGTTCCTGTGCACATTCCTGCCCGGCGGCGGTCCGTTCAATATCTACCGTTCTGCTGAAATGTATCTCACCGAGGCTGAAGCACTCTGCCATCTGGGTGGCCAGGATGCCAAGGTTCAGGGCTTGCTGAACGAGCTCAACAAAAACCTCGACCCTGCCTACAAGTGCACGAAGACGGGTGCCGAACTGCTGACCGAGGTCAAGCTGTATCGCCGCATCGACCTCTGGGGCGAAGGTTTCGACTGGTACGACTACAAGCGTTGGAACGAGCCGATTATCCGTAAGACCAAAGCGCAGGGCGGCAGTTTCCAGGATGCTTACGCCGTGACCATCAACGTGGGCGACGGCAACAAGTGGACGTGGAAGATTCCTAAGAACGAGACCGACTACAACAAGCTGATCTCGCTCGAATAAGCTGCTACTCAGCTAATCAATAAAGCGGATGGCCCAAGGAGCCATCCGCTTTTTTAGTTATACCGGACTTGATCCAGCTTCTCAGTTCCGATCCTTGTACTTTTTGTTGGCGTTCCACGAATGCTTGGTGGTGACCAGGGCGACGCCGTTGGCGCCGCGGACGCCGTAGCCGGCGACGCGGGAGTCGGTGATGATCTCGACAGCGACGACGTCGTGCAGGTCGATGCTGTCAAAACTCTGGACTTCGAATCCGTCGACCATCAGCAGGGGCGTAGTGCTGCCGTTGACGGTGCTGATGCCACGCGCGGCCGCGCCTTCGAAGAAGTGCGGGCTGATGACCTCGATGTATTCGTCCAGCGTCCGATAGTTCAGCCACGGCTGGTCACCGTTGCCTCCATCGTCAATCAATTTTGTGGTTCCGCACGATGATAGTATGCCGATAATCAGAGAAAAAATAAGAACAAACCTTTTCATATCGTTTTTCTTTTCCACAAATATACGAAAAAGAAAAAGCACTATCTTTGCGCGATGAAAATTCTGTTTGTACTCAATAATTTCTTTGCAACTGGAAATGGCCTTTCTGCGTCGGCGCGACGTACGGTAAAAGCACTGCGGGAGGCAGGGCAGGAGGTCAGGGTCCTATCGGGCATCAACCCGGACCCGGACGGTCCCCAGCCGGAATACTCGCTCCCGAAATTCCATTTCCCCCTTTTCCAGCCCATTATCGACGCGCACGGCTATGGCTTCGCCAGCACCGACAGGAAGGTGGTGGAAGAAGCTGTCCGCTGGGCGGACGTCGTGCATATGGAGGAGCCTTTCGTCCTGCAGATCAAGACAGAAAAAGTGGCCCGCCGCCTCGGGAAACCGGTGACGGGGACCTACCACCTGCATCCGGAGAATATCTTCTACTCCCTTTGGCTGGGTGGCGCGAAACTGCCCAACCAACTGCTGCTGAAAGCCTGGCGAGACCTCTGCTTCAACAAGTGGTCCTATGTCCAGTGCCCCACGGCGAATGTGATGGAGCGCCTGCAGAAGAATGGCTTTTCCAGTTCGTTGCGCCAGTTCTCCAATGGACTGATCCCGGACAGATGTGTCCGGAAACCGCATCAGAACCATCCCTATGTGCTGGCCTGTATCGGCCGGCTCTCCGGCGAAAAGGATCAGGCGACGCTCCTGAAAGCGATGCGCCATTGCCGGCATGCCCGGGAAGTCCAGCTGGTGTTTGCCGGACGCGGACCGCAGGAAGGAAAGATCCGCCGGATGGCGGAGCGCCTCTATCGGGAAGGCGTTGTTGCTTACGCACCTTTGTTCGAATTTCTGGATCGCGACGGGCTTCGGAAGTTGGGTGCCCGCGCCGATCTCTGCATTCACTGCGCCACCGTCGAGGTGGAAGGCCTGTCCATCATGGAGGCGATGCAGCAAGGCGCCGTGCCCGTCATCGCCACCGGTCCCATCACCGGTGCAGACCAGTTCGCCCTGGACGGACGCAGCCTGTTCCAGCAGCACGATGCCCGGGACCTGGCCCGCAAGATTGACTGGTGGCTCGACCATCCCGAAGAGCGCGAAGCGATGGAGCAACAGTATGTGGCTCAAATGGAAACGTACGATATCGCTCGTTCCGTCCAGGCGCTCGTCAGGATGTTCCAGGAGGCGTGCGGCGCAGCTGGTTTATAGGTCAGCAATGATCCGGATGACGTTGTTGAGGAGCTGGAGGAGCCAGTTCAAGGCATTTGTGACCACTGAGGAGACAGGGGAGAGGACGGGGAGGAGCGCGGCGAGGCCGGCGGTAGCGACGGTGGCGGTCGTGGCGTAGAGCACAAGCGTGGTCAGGGGGATGGCCAGCAGGGTTGTCAGCAAAAAATAACGGGGAAACGTGCCGAAATACAGCCAGGCCAGGACGCCGCAGGTGGCCTGGCAGGAAATGCTGACGCTGAGCAGCTCCCACACCCGCGACAGCAGCCGCGAACGCGTCTGCATCAGCCCCTTCAGCCAGGGGTGCAGCAGCAGGATGGACAGGACGGCCGTGTAGGACAGCTGAAACCCGATGTCGCGCGGCGATTCAGGTCGGAAGAGCATGAGCAGCAGGGCGCTGCCGAAGAGCGCGGAGAGCGCGTCGCGGTCGCCTGACAGCAGGCCTGACAGTTCGTAGAAGGTAATCATCAGCACGGCACGGGAAATCGACGCGCTCAGGCCCGTGATGAGCGCATAGGCCCATAAGAACCCGAGGATGAGGAGGCTGCGTGCCCAGCGGGCGACGCGGTGCCCGCCCAGGGGCCGCAGCAGCCAGCCCAACAGGGCATAGACCAGCCCGACATGCAACCCGCTGAGCGCCAGCAGATGCATCGCGCCGCTCTCGCGGTAGGCGTTCCGCAGGTCGCGGGTCAGCCCGCCCTTGTCGCCGATCGAGAGCGCCTGCAGGACGGACAGCTCGTCTCCCGGCGGCAGCAGGCCGCCCAGCCAGGCCGAAAACGACGCTTTGACCGCCGCCGCCCGGAGCGCCAGCGCCGATGGCCCGCTTTGCGGCGGCATTCGTCCCAGCTGTACAGACGCCGCCCCCAGCATCAGCAGGCAGGCCAGCAGCCAGGCGTTGCGCGGACGGCACGACGCGATGAAGGCAAACACCAGCGAGAGAACGAGATAGAGAAGGGGAGAGAGTGTCAGCCGATCGCCCAACACATTGCCGGCCAGAACCGCCAGCGCACACCACACGATGTACCTACCTTGCCGCATCCCTTCAATTTTCCAGCAAGGTACGATTATTTTTCATAACTTTGTACGATAGACAACTAAAAAATTCCAAAATAACATGATTATCCTTGTCCTGAACTGCGGAAGCTCCTCGCTGAAGTATCAGCTGCTCGACATGCGGAGCGCCGAAGATTTCACCCTCATGAAAAAGGGCCTTGTCGAACGCATCGGCGAAGCCGAAGTCCCCGACCATGCCGCCGGCATCAAAATCGTGCTCGACGCCCTGGTGAACCCTGAAGAAGGCGTCATCGACTCGCTCGACCGCATCGAAGCCGTCGGCCACCGCGTGGCCCACGGCGGCGAATTCTTCTCCGGCAGCGTGCGCGTCGACGCCGACGTGATGGACAAGATCGGCCGCTGCTGCGAGCTGGCGCCGCTGCACAACCCGGCCAACCTGATGGGAATCCAGGCCGTCGAGAAACTCATGCCCGGCAAACCGCAGGTCGCCGTGTTCGACACCTCGTTCCACCAGACCATGCCGGACTACGCGTACATGTACGCCATCCCGTACCGCTTCTACGAACAGTATCGCCTGCGCCGTTACGGCTTCCACGGCACCAGCCACAAATTCGTGGCGGAGAAGGCCTGCAAGTTCGTGGGCATGGACTTCAAGAAGAGCCGCATCATCACCTGCCATCTCGGCAACGGCAGCTCCATCACCGCCATCCGCAACGGCCAGAGCGTGGATACCTCCATGGGCTTCACCCCGGTCGAAGGCGTGGTCATGGGTACCCGCTGCGGCAACCTCGACGTGGGTGCCGTGACCTTTATCCAGGAGAAGGAGAAACTCGACTACAACCAGGTCAACGCGCTGCTCAACAAGAAGAGCGGCCTGCTCGGCATCTCGGGCGTTTCGGCCGACAACCGCGACATCGAAGCCGCCGCCAAGACCGGCAACGAGCGTGCCGCCCTGGCGCGCAAGATGCTGGCCTACAGCATCAAGAAATATGTGGGTGCGTATGCCGCCGTCCTCGGCGGCGTCGACCTGATCGTCTTCACGGGCGGCATCGGCGAGAATGCCTGGCCGGTCCGCGAGCAGGTCTGCAGCGGGCTCGAGTACCTGGGCGTCGACTTCGACGCGAAGGCCAACGAGGTGCGAGGCAAGGACGTGGTCCTCTCCCGCCCGGGCTCGAAGGTCACCGTCGTGGCCGTGACCACCAACGAAGAGCTGGTGATCGCCACCGATACCATGAACATCGTAAACAATAAATAATACGGATACTGATATGATTACCAACTTTAACGAACTGTTTGACACCCTCCGCGCCCGGAGCAAGAAACGCATGGTCGCCGCCTGGGGCGTGGACGACCACACCATCACCGCCGCTTCCCTGGCCATTGAGAAAGGCATCGTCGAAGTCACCCTCGTGGGCGACAAGGACAAGATTCTCGCGGTCTGCGAAAACGAGAAGATCGATCCGTCCATCTTCACCATCATCGACAACAAGAACGAGCTGGATTCCATCGCACAGGCCGTCGCTATGGTCCGTGACGGGCAGGGCGACATCCTGATGAAGGGTCTCTGCAGCACCGACAAGTACATGCGCGGCATCCTCAACAAGGAGCGTGGCCTCCTGCCGCCGAAGGCCGTTTTGAGCCACGTGGCCGTGATTGAGAACCCGAACTATCCGAAGCTGCTCATCGTGAGTGATATGGCCGTCATTCCGCTGCCGGACTTCAAGCAAAAGCTGGCCATCTGCAAGTATCTGGCATCCACGGCCCGCGCCATGGGCATCGAGCGCCCGAAGGTAGCCGCCATCGCCGCCACCGAGCAGATGCTCGACGGCATGCCCGCCTGCGTCGAGGCCGCGCTGCTGGCGAAGATGTCCGACCGCGGACAGATCGCCGGCTGCGTCGTCGACGGCCCGCTCGCCTTGGACGTGGCCATCGATCCCGAATCGGTCGCCATCAAGAAGGTCAAGAGCGAAGTGGCCGGCGACGCCGACTGCCTCCTCTTCCCGAACATCGAGAGCGCCAACGTATTCTACAAGGTCAACTCCAAGCTCTGCAAGGGCGTGCGCCAGGCAGCCATCATGGCCGGCGGCATGGCCCCCTGCGTGCTTTCGAGCCGCGCCGACAGCATCGACACCAAGCTGAACTCCATCGCCCTGGCCGCCCTGACCGCCAAATAAGCCGAGACTATGAAGATCCTTGCCATCAACCCCGGCTCCACCTCGACCAAGATCGCGGTGTTCGAAGACTACGAGCAGGTATTCACCAAGACCCTCCGGCACTCCGCCGAGGAGATCGGGAAATATCCCAACATCGTCTCGCAGTTCGAGTTCCGGAAGAAAATGATCGTCGACGCGCTGAAAGAGAATGACATCGCGCTGCAGGAGATCGCGGCCATCGTGGGCCGCGGCGGCCTGCTGCGCCCCATCCCGTCCGGTGTGTACGAGGTCAACGAGCGCATGCTGGCCGACCTGCGTTCCGGTGAATACGGGGAGCACGCCAGCAACCTGGGCGGCATCCTGGCTCATGCCATCGCCGGCGAGATCGGCTGCCGCGCCTTCATCACCGACCCGGTGGTGGTCGACGAACTCTGCGACCTGGCCCGCGTGGCGGGTCATCCGCTCTTCAAGCGCATCTCCATCTTCCACGCGCTCAACCAGAAAGCCATCGCGAAAATGTATGCGGCGCAGCAGGGTGTGAAATACGAGGACCTGAACCTCATCGTCGTGCACCTGGGCGGCGGCACCTCGGTCAGCGCGCACTGCAAGGGCCGTGTGATCGACACGAACAACGCGCTCAACGGCGACGGCCCGTTCAGCCCTGAGCGTTCCGGCGGCCTGCCGGCCCAGCAGCTGGCGGACCTCTGCTTCAGCGGCAAGTATACGGCGCAGGAAGTCAAGAAGATGATCAACGGTCGCGGCGGCACGGTGGCTCACCTGGGCACGAACGACTTCCTCGAGATCGAGCACAAGATGGTCGACGATCCGCACTTCAAGCTGATTGCGGACGCTTACCTCTACAATATCGCCAAGGAGATCGGCGCCATGGCCGCCGTCCTGAAGGGCAAGGTCAACGCCATCCTCGTCACGGGCGGCATCGCCTACGGCAAGGGCATGATGGCCGACCTGGCCACCTACGTGGACTGGATCGCTCCGGTGAAGATCTACCCCGGCGAAGACGAAATGGGCGCTCTCGCGCACAACGGCCTCAGCGTCATGCAGGGCAGGGAAGTAGCGAAGGTCTACTAATTTTTATGCAGATTGCAAGAAAGGCGACCGTAAGGCCGCCTTTCTTTATTTAGAAGATCAGGCTGAGGATGAATACTTCGACCATCGCGGCCAGGCCGATGACCAGGGTCATCAGGGTCTGGGTACGGTAGCCGTCCTGCGGGGTGAGGTCGCCGAAGCTGGTGACGACCCAGAAGTAGGAGTCGTTGGCATGGGAGACGGTCATCGCGCCGGCGCCGATGGCAACGACGACCAACGCGGCGTCGACAGGCGTGGCGAAGCCCAGCGCCGCGAGCAGCGGCGCCACGATGCCGGCCGTCGTGGTGATGGCCACGGTCGAAGATCCCTGCGCGCTCTTGAGGATGGCGCCCAGCAGGAAGGGGAAGAAGATGCCCACGGCCTTGAAGGTATCGGCGTGTGCCGTGATGAAGTTCACCATGTCGGATGAGGCGATGACCTTGCCGAGCACGCCGCCGGCGGCCGTCACGAACAGGATGGGCCCGACGGTTTTCAGCGTGTCGTTGGTCAGCTGGTAGAAATCCTTGCCTTTGCCGGCCCGGAAGAGCTGGAGGATGGCCAGCACGACGCCCACCGACAGCGCCATGATGGGCGTGCCGAGGAAGACCAGCAGGTCGGCCAGCCACGCGTCGCCGTGCGCCATGGAGACGAAGGAAGCCAGCGCCATGAGCAGGATGGGCACAAGGATCGGCGCCAGTGCGTCGAGGGCGCTCGGAAGCTGGCCGTATTCGGCTTTCAGTTCTTCGTAGGTCTTGACGGTTTCGCCCGTCGAGGCCGTCTCGTCAGCGCTCTTCACTTTCCGGCCGATGTGCCTGGCGAAAAGATAGCCCGCGATGAGCGGGAAGAGGGAGCACAGCACACCGATGCCGATGACCAGCAGCAGGTTGTTCTCCATGCCGAGCGCCTGGGCTGCGGCGAGTGGGCCGGGTGTCGGCGGGATGAACACGTGCGCTACGTAGAGGCCGCACGACAGGCACACCGTCATGGCGACGCTCGAAGCGCCGGTCTGCCGCACCAGGGCCTTCCGGATGGGATTGAGGATGACGAAGCCGCTGTCGCAGAACACGGGGATCGACACGACCCAGCCCATCAGTTCGATGGCCAGTTCGGGATGCTTCCGCCCGACGAGCCGGATGACCAGGTCCGCGAGCTTGAAGGCGGCGCCCGTCTTCTCCAGCACGGCGCCGATGAAGGCGCCCAGGATGATGACGATGCCGATGGACGTGAACGTCCCGGCAAAGCCGGAGCCGATGACGCCCGGCACCTGTTTCAGCGGAATTCCCGCCAGCAGCGCCAGAGCCAGCGCGATAGCCATAATGGCCAGAAACGGATGCACCTTCAGCTTCGAAATCAACAGTATCATCGCAACAATCGCGACGATGAACGCAATAATGAGTGAAAAACCGGTCATATCACAAAGATAGCATTTTTTGCTATCTTTGTGATATGGCAGAAAACATCCCTCTTGAATTAGGTACCGAGAAGATCAGCAAGCTGTTGAAGCAGTATGCCATGCCGGCCATCATCGCGATGACGGCGTCTTCTCTCTACAATATGGTGGACAGCATCTTCATCGGACAGGGCTGCGGACCGATGGCCATCTCCGGCCTCGCGCTGACTTTCCCGCTGATGAACCTCTCCGCCGCTTTCGGCACCCTCGTCGGCGTCGGCGGCGCCACCCTGATCTCCGTGCTGCTGGGCCAGAAAAACTACCCCGTAGCCAAGAAAGTGCTGAGCAACGTCTTCATCCTCAACGTGCTCGTGGGTGTGGTTTTCTCGGCCGTCTCCCTGATCTTCCTCGATCCCATCCTGCGCTTCTTCGGCGCCAGCGACGCCACGCTGCCCTATGCACGCAGCTACATGATTCCCATCCTGGCCGGCAACATCATCACACACCTGTACTTCGGCCTGAACTCCATCGTGCGCGTGTCGGGGCACCCGCAGAAAGCCATGTACGCCACGATCCTGACCGTCACGCTCAATACGGTCCTGGACCCCATCTTCATCTTCGTGTTCAAGATGGGCATCCAGGGCGCCGCCATCGCGACGGTCATCTCGCAAAGCGTGTCCCTGATCTGGATCATGCGCATCATCTGCGACAAGCGCGAATTCCTGCACCTGTCGCGGGAAACCTTCGGCCTGGACTGGGGCATCGCCAAGCGCTCCCTGGCCATCGGCCTGGCACCTTTCCTGATGAACGTCGCCTCGTGCTTCGTGGTGATCTTCATCAACAACCAGTTCAAGCGCTACGGCGGCGACCTGGCCATCGGCGCCTACGGCATCGTGAACCGGCTTGTGTTCCTCTTCCTGATGATCGTCATGGGCTTATGCCAGGGCATGCAGCCGATAGCAGGCTATAACTACGGAGCAAAGTTGTATGACCGTGTGCTGGAAGTGCTGCATCTGACCGTCAAATGGGCACTGGTCGTGACCTTCACCTGCTTCGTGGTGGGCATGTTCTTCCCGCGCGCGGCGGTATCGTTGTTTACGCACGACGAGGAACTGATCGGCCTGGCGGCGCACGGTTTCCGCATCACGGTCCTCCTCTTCTTCATCATCGGCCGCCAGATGGTGATCACCAACTTTTTCCAGAGCATCGGCCTGGCCAACAAGGCCATCTTCCTGTCGCTCTCGCGCCAGCTGATCTTCCTGCTGCCCTTCCTGGCCATCCTGCCGCTGTGGTTCGGTGCGGATGGCGTGTGGTTCAGCATGCCGGCTTCCGACCTGGCCGCGCTGGTGGTATCCGAGATCCTGCTGGCCCGTCTGAAAACGAGTTTTAAAAAAGAACAAGAAGCAAATGCATGATATGGAACCGCATCTGATTATCTCCATCGGACGCCAGATCGGCGCGGGCGGACTGGGCGTGGCCCGGCGCCTGTCGCAGGAATTCGGCTTGAAGGTTTACGACAAGGAACTTCTGTACGAAGTGGCCCGCGAGAGCGGTCTGGACGAGTCCTGCTTCGCCCAGCGCGACGAGCACTCGTCGCAGGGCAGGCGCACGGCGCTCCAGAGCTTCCGTTCCGTCCTTGGCCTGTACAACCGCGCCGGCACGAACAGCGTGATGACGGAAGAACAGCTCTTCAAGATCCAGAGCGAGGTCATGCAGCGGATCGCCGAGAAGGAGGACTGTATCTTCGTGGGCCGCTGCGCCGACTACATCCTGCGCGACGAGCCGCGGCTGGTGACGGTCTTCATCGCCGCAGACCTGGAAAGCCGGGTGCGGAACCTGATGCGGGTCGGCGGGAAAACGGAAGAAGAAGCCCGCCGCATGATCGAAGTTGGCGACCGCAAGCGGGCCGAGTACTACAACTACTATACGTTCAAGAAGTGGGGCGACTCGGCCAGTTACGACCTTTGCGTCAACGCCTCCCGCCTCGGTGACGACGAAGACAAGGTCGTGGACCTGATCAAATATTTCATGAAACAACGCAACCTCATCTAGCATGGCTGACGAAAAGATCATCTTCTCGATGAACGGTGTGAGCAAGATCCTGCCGCACAACAACAAAGTAATCCTCAAGGACATCTATCTCTCCTTCTTCTACGGGGCCAAGATCGGTATCATCGGCCTGAACGGCGCCGGCAAGTCGACCGTGATGAAGATCATCGCAGGCATCGAGACGCCGACGCACGGCGAGGTGGTCTTCGCGCCGGGCTATACCGTGGGCTACCTGGAGCAGGAGCCGAAGCTCGACAACGACAAGACCGTGCTGGAAGTCGTGCAGGAGGGCGTGCAGGAAGTCATGGACCTGCTGCGCGAATACGAAGAAATCAACCAGGCTTTCCTGGAGCCGATGGACGACGACAAGATGAACGAGCTCATCGTCCGGCAGGGCGAACTCACCGAGGCCATCGACCATGCGGGCGGCTGGGACATCGACGCGAAGCTCGAGCGCGCGATGGACGCGTTGCAGTGCCCCGATCCGGATGCATCCGTGGCCACCCTCAGCGGGGGCGAGCGACGCCGCGTGGCGCTGTGCCGCCTGCTGCTCCGCGAACCGGACGTGCTGCTGCTCGACGAGCCCACCAACCACCTCGACACCGAATCCATCCAATGGCTCGAAGCGCACTTGCAGCAGTATAAAGGCACCGTCATCGCCGTGACGCACGACCGCTATTTCCTCGACAACGTGGCAGGCTGGATCCTCGAGCTGGACCGTGGCGAGGGCATCCCCTGGAAGGGCAACTATTCGTCGTGGCTGGAGCAGAAGAGCGCGCGCCTGGCCATGGAGGAGAAGCAGGAGAGCAAGCGCCGCAAGACGCTGGAACGCGAGCTTGAGTGGGTGCGCATGGCGCCCAAGGCCCGCCAGGCCAAGGGTAAGGCGCGACTCAACGCCTACGAGAAGATGCTCAACGAAGACACCAAGCAGAAAGAGGAGCGCCTCGAGATCTACATCCCCAACGGCCCGCGCCTGGGCAATAAAGTCATTGAGTGCAAGGGCGTTACCAAGGCCTATGGCGACAAGGTGCTCTTCGAGAACCTGACGTTCTCGCTGCCGCCGGCCGGCATCGTGGGCGTCATCGGCCCGAACGGCGCCGGCAAGACCACGCTCTTCCGCCTGATCATGGGCTACGAACAGCCCGACGCCGGCAGCTTCGAGGTCGGCGAGACCGTGAAGATCGCCTACGTGGACCAGCAGCACAAGCAGATCGATCCCGACCTGACGGTCTACGAGACGATTTCCGAGAATTCCGAATACGTGAAGCTGGGCAACCGCGAGGTGAACGCCCGGGCGTATATTTCGCGCTTCAACTTTGCCGGCGCCGACCAGGAGAAACTGTGCGGCGTGCTGTCCGGCGGCGAGCGCAACCGCCTGCACTTGGCCCTGACGCTCAAGGAGAACGCCAACGTGCTGCTGCTCGACGAGCCGACCAACGACGTGGATGTCAACACCATCCGCGCATTGGAGGAAGGCCTCGAGAACTTTGCGGGCTGCGCCGTGGTGGTCTCCCACGACCGCTGGTTCCTCGACCGCATCGCCACCCACATCCTCGCCTTCGAGGGAGACTCCCAGGTCTATTTCTTTGAAGGCACCTACTCCGAGTACGAGGCCAATCGCAAAATGCGCCTGGGCTCCGCAGAACCCAAGCGCTTCAAGTACAAAAAGCTGAAAGACTGATTTTTTACCAGTCCACCCGCAGGATATACGGCACCCCGTTGAGGACGTCGGTGCGGCCTGTGTACTGTACGCCGTAGTAGGTGTCGACCGTGTCGACGGTCGTGGCGCAGAAGACGGAGACGAAATAGCGTCCCGGCTTCGAAATGGGAATCGTCAGCTGTTTTTCGGTGCCGTGGTTCACGTCTTTCCAGCGGGCGTTCTCTCGGAAGGCAAAGTCCTGTCCGTCCGCGAAGAGCCAGAGGTCGAAGCGGTCGGTCCAACGGGCCGGTGCGGAGAGCGTGACGGTCATCTCGCTGACGCCCTTGGGCACGTCGACAGCGAAATGGTGATACTGCCGGTCGCCGATACAGGTAAAGTCCGGGTCGTTGTCGGCGGTCCGGCGCTCCATGTGCCGCGGCTCGCCCTTGCGGAGCACGCCTTTGAGCCGTGTCGTGCCGTTGCCGTCCAGTGCGTAGCGGATCATCGCTGCCATGAGTTCCAGTCGGTCGCCCGAAATCATGCGTTCCGGATGCGAGCCGATGACCACCACGCGGCCGGTCTGCGGGGATTCCTTCCAGGCCCACGCGCTGACCTTCTGGTGGATGGATTTCTTGAGTTTCAGCGTGTCGCCGATGTAGCGCAGCAAGATTTCCGTGCCTTCCGGTACGTTCTCTTCCATATAGGCGTAGCAGCCGCCATTGTGCCGGATGCTGTCGATCTGCATGTCGCCGCCGAAATCATAGTACTGCAGCAGCGGGGAGCCCGGTTCCACGGTCATGCCGGTCGCGGACTTCTCGAGGCCCGTGCCCACGGTCCAGCCGGGCCAGAGGTGCAGGTAGTCGGGGCGGGGGACGTAGCCCGTGTCGCGCACCGATCCGTGCGAGACCATGAAGGCTCCGGCACAGGTGCCCACGACGCTGCCGCCGTTCTTCAGGAAGGTCCGGAAGTGCTCGCGGCCTTCCGCTGTCAGCGACTTGGTGTGCCCCAGCGCCTTGCCGCCGTTGAGGTACACGGCGCGGAAGCGCGGCGCGCCGTCGGGGTAGAGGAGGGCGCCGTTCTCGTCGAGCGGGTTGCTGACCAGCAGGAAGTTCTGCATCAGCGTGTCGAGCCGCGTCATTTCCAGCCGCGGTGCCGTGGAGAGCTGCTCCATCGTCAGCCCCAGCCAGTCCGCCGCCGGCAGATCCGGATAGGAATTCAGCGAGCAGCCGCCGTCCATGAACAGGTCTTTGTAATACCCGTTCTGTCCCGCCGCCGGCAGTGTCGCCAGCAGCATTCCGATTGTCAACAGGGAAAGAAATGCCTTTTTCATAGTCTGGAAGTCCTATTTCATGAAGACCAGTTCGTAGTGGCGGCTTCCCAGCCCGATCTTCTCGCCGTGGATGAGCTGGGTTTCCCACTCGGATTCCGGCGTGGTGTTCTTGAAATGATCGTGGTGGTGATGGTGGAAGTTCTCGTCGTGCAGATGGTCTCCCAGCACCGAGTTCCGAAGGGGTTCTGCGGCCAGGCAGGCGTCCGCGCAGGCCTGGTCGAGTGCGACCGGGTCCGTGGATGCGAACATGCCGATGTCGGGGAGGATGGGGGCGTCATTCTCTGCATGGCAGTCGCAGTACGGCGAAACGTCCACGATGAGCGAAAGGTGGAAACAGTCCCGTCCGCTGACGACGGCCTGGGTATATTCGGCCATCTTGGCGTTCAGGATGGAAATGGCCTGGTTTTGTGCGAAGTCGATCGCATCGAAGTTGCAGGCACCGAGGCAGCGTCCGCAGCCCACGCAGTGGCTTTCATCCACGCGCATCTTGCGCTTTTCGGCGTCATACACCAGGCCGCCGTTGGCGCATTCCTTCTGGCACCGGCGGCAGCCGCGGCACTTGTCCTCGTAGATCATCGCTTTTCCGGCGGAATGCTGGTCTTTCTTTCCGGCCCGGGAGCCGCAGCCCATGCCGATATTCTTGATAGCTCCGCCGAAGCCCGTCATCTCGTGCCCCTTGAAGTGGGTCAGGCTGATGAAGACGTCGGCATCCATCACGGCACGTCCGATGAGGGCCTCCTTCGTGTAGACTCCGCCTTCCACCGGCACGGCTACGTCGTCGGTGCCCTTCAGGCCGTCGCCGATGATGACGGGGCAGCCGACGGAGAGCGGCGTGAAGCCATTCTCCCAGGCGCACTCCAGGTGCTCCAGGGCATTTTTCCGAAAACCCGGATACATGGTGTTGCAGTCCGTGAGGAAGGGTTTACCGCCGAGTTCCTTCACGAGGTCGACGATCGCTTTGGCGTAGTTGGGGCGAAGGTAGCTGATGTTGCCCAGTTCGCCGAAATGCATCTTGATGGCGACGAACTTGCCTTCCATGTCGATGTCGGCGATGCCCGCCGTGCGGGCCAGCCGTTTCAGTTTGGCCGGCATGCTCTCGCCGAACGCCGTTGTCCGGAAGTCGGTGTAATACACTTTTGCAGTTTCCATGGTATGGGATTTCAAGGGATTCAAGACAAAGTTAATAAAAAACCATCCAGAAAATCGTAACTTTACCCAAACAATCCCTTTTCCCCATGCGAAAGCTGTTATTTATCATTCTGGCAGCTCTGCTGTTGCAATGCCAGCCGGTCCGGCCGCCGCAGGGGCCGGTGACGGTCCGGACGGCCGGTGACGACGGCGTGGCGGCTTACCGGATTCCCGGCATCGTCACCACGAAATCCGGCACGCTGGTCGCCGTCTATGATATCCGGCACGACAGCGCCCGCGACCTGCAGGGCGACATCGAGATCGGCATCAGCCGCTCGACCGACCGCGGCAATACCTGGGAGCCGATGATCGTCGCCCTCTCGATGGGCGGATACGGCGGCCTGTCCCGCGCCGAGAACGGGGTGGGGGATCCCTGCATCCTGCTCGACGAGACAACGGGCGACCTGCTGGTCTTTGCCGCCTGGGTGCATGGAAAAGGCGGCAAGGCGGCCTGGTGGAGCGCCGGCGACGGATTCGAGCCGGACGAGACGCCGCAGCTGCTGATGGTGCGCTCGAAAGATGACGGCCGCACGTGGTCCGCGCCCGTAAACCTGACGAGGCAGGTGAAGCAGCCGGAATGGCTCTTCACCTTCCAGGCGCCGGGCCGCGGCATCACGATGACCGACGGCACGCTGGTCGTGCCCTTCCAGCACCAGGAACCCGACCGCACCCCCGCCGCGGGCATTATGTACAGCCGGGACCACGGCGAAACCTGGACCGTCTCGGCGGACGCGAAGACCAATACTACGGAATCGCAGGTGGCTGAAATCGCCCCGGGCGTGCTGCTGCTCAGCATCCGGGACAACCGGGGAACGGGCCGGGCCCTGTACGTGACCCGCGACATGGGACGAACCTGGACGCCGCACGCGGCCGACGGCCAGCTGCCCGATCCTGTCTGCATGGCTTCGCTGCTGCACGTGCCGGCCGCGGAAAACAGCCTGGGCCGCGATATCCTGCTCTTCGCCAACCCGGCCGATGAAAAGGAGCGCCGCAAAATGACGCTGCGCATCAGCTTCGACGGCGGCGCGACCTGGCCCGGCGCCGTGCTCTTCGATGCGGGGGAATGCTGGGGCTATTCCTGCCTGACGATGGTCGACCCCGAGACGGTCGGCGTCCTCTACGAAGGCTCGCAGGCCCACATCACCTTCCGGGCCATCCCGCTGCGCGACCTGCAGCCATAACAAAAACAGGCCCCTTCTGCAAAAGAGGGGGCCTGCTGTCATTCTTTGGGACGAACTTACTCGTCGCGGAGCTGAAGCTTCTGCACGTAGATGGCCTTGTTCATCATCTCACGTTTCTTCACGGACGGTTTCTCGAACGTCTTGCGGGAGCGGAGCTCACGGATGACACCCGTCTTCTCGAATTTGCGTTTGAATTTCTTCAGCGCGCGCTCGATGTTCTCACCTTCTTTGACCTGTACGATAATCATTTGCTTACACCTCCTTTTTCTTAGGGACCGCAAAGATAGAGAAATATTTTGTAAATTTGTTACGTGTTGCAAGAAAATTTTATCCGCTACCTGCAAGTCGAGCGGCGCTACTCGCCGCGGACGGTCCGCCTCTATGACGAGGCGGTGTCGGATTTCTATGCCTTCCTGGAGGAAGATCCCGCACCGGAAAGCCTGACCGCCCTGCACCTGCGGAGTTTCATCGCACACGGCCTCGACGCGGGACTTTCGGCCCGCACGATGAACCTCAAGCTCTCCGCCCTCAGCACCTGGGCCAACTGGCTGCTGCGCCAGGGCCTGCTGGAGAGCAATCCCGTGAGCAAGGTGCCCCGCCCGAAACAGGAGAAGAAACTGCCAGTCTTCTACACGGAAAAGGCCATCGACAACTACTTCGACGAAAGCCGCAGGCGGGTGGAGGAAGACCCCGGCAACTTCTCCCTCTTGCGCGACCGGATGATCATGGTCATCCTCTACGCGACCGGCATGCGCCGCGCCGAACTCTGCGCCCTGAAAGTGACCGACTTTGACCCGTCGCGCCGGCTTTTCCGGGTGGTTGGCAAGGGCGACAAGCCGCGAGAAATCCCCGTCCCGGCTTTGTTATGTCAGGAAATTTCGCTATATTTGGAAAAATTGGGTGAAGCGTATCCCGAAAACCCGGAAGGAAAGTTCTTTCTCACCGACAGCGGCGCCCCGCTCTACCTGGCCTTCGCCGACAACGTCGTCAAGCGCGAACTGGCCGGCGTGGAGGGTTTTACCGGCAAGAAGTCGCCCCACGTGCTGCGGCACTCCCTGGCCACGCACCTGCTCAACCGGGGCGCGGACCTGAACAGCATCAAGGAGATCCTGGGACATTCCTCGCTGGCGGCGACGCAGGTGTATACGCACAACTCGTTTGAACAGTTGAAAAAGACATATTTAACCGCTCATCCCAGAGCAAAAAACGGAGGTAAACATGGAAATTAAAGTACAGTCCATCAAGTTCGACGCAGACCAGAAACTGCTTGACTACATCGACAAGAAAGTCAGCAAGATCGAGAAATTCTACGAAGACATCGTGCGCACGGAAGTCGACCTCTCCCTGCTCGCCGATCCGCAGAACAAGAACGTGAAGGTGCACGTCTTCATTCCCGGCAACGAACTCGTCGTGGAGCGCAACAGCGACACGTTCGAAAGTGCCGTCAACGATTGCGTATCGACGTTGAAAGATCTCCTGGTATCGGAGAAGGAGCGTCGCTACAAATAAGCAACGATAACAAATCCTCCGGGTTCAAGCCCGAGAAATACTCGCCGGTCGGCTCTTTCTGGAGACGGCCGGCGATTGTTTTGCGGTCGTACGGACAGCCTTCCAGCAGCGCGCAGAAATCCTCCGTCGGGCGCGTGAAGAAGTAGTCGCCGAAAATGCGCAGTCCGCGGATGCAGCCGCCCGCCACGTCGAAATGGGCTTCCAGCAGGCCCGTCGGGAACTTGCGCACATTCGTCACGGCGCAGGCCGGCGAAGCGCCGAAATTCCAGGCTGGGTTGGTGTAGCGTTCCGCCCGCAGCTGTGCGATGGCCGCGAGGTCCGCTTCCGTGTAGGCGTAGGGCTGGCAGTCGAGCGCCGCACCGATGTGGCGGTTCAGCGCCGCGATGAAGTCTTCGACGCTCATCGCGGCGGGCAGGTTCTCGGACAGGTTGGTGACGCGGCTGCGCACCGACTGCACGGCCTTGCCCGTGAACTTTTCAGGCCGCGGCCGCAGCGTCGCGGAGAGCCGGTCGAACGACGCGTCGAAAAGCAGCGTTCCGTGCTCCAGCACGCGTCCCTTGTGCCGGCAGATGGCCGTTCCGGAGAATTTCCGGCCGTCTGCGAGCGTCAGGTCGTTGCGCCCGGAGCATTGTCCTTCAATGCCCAGCGGCCGCAGCGCATCCAGGACCACATCGGTGAACTTTCTGTCTTTCAGGTCGAAGAAAGAATAGTTGACGTTGCCCAGATCGTGAAAAACGGCGCCGCCGCCGGTCAGGCGCCGGACCACCGGAATCTGTTCGCGCGTCACGTAGTCGACATCGATCTCCGACCAGGCGTTCTGGTGCCGGCCGATGATCACGCTGTCCGCGTTCCGCCAAAGCCGGAAGAAGGGCTCGCCGCGTTGCGTAAGCAGGTATTCTTCCGCCGCCAGGTTCCAGGCCGGGTCGGTGGTGGAGTCGACGATCTGATACATAAGGAATTAAACTTCCGCGTTGAGCGTTTCCCAAAGCACATCCTTGAGCTCCGGGATGCCCTCGCCGGTGAGCGAAGAGATCAGCACGGACGGGACCTTGCGCGGCAAGTGGCGCTTGATCTCCTTGCGGAGGTCGTCGTCGAGCATGTCGCACTTGGTGATGGCCACCACGCGCTGCTTGTCCAGCAGCTCCGGGTTGTACAGCTTGAGCTCGCGCTGCAGGATGCGGTATTCTTCCGCGATGTCCTTGCTGTCGGCCGGGATCATGAAGAGCAGCATCGCGTTGCGTTCGATGTGGCGCAGGAAGCGCAGGCCCAGGCCCTTGCCTTCGTGTGCGCCCTCGATGATGCCGGGGATGTCGGCCATCACGAACGAACGGTCGTCGTAGTAGTTTACGATGCCGAGCTGCGGCTCGAGTGTCGTGAAGGCGTAGTCCGCGATCTTCGGCTTGGCCGCCGAAACCACGCTCAGCAGCGTCGACTTGCCCGCGTTGGGGAAACCCACCAGACCCACGTCGGCCAGTACCTTGAGCTCCAGCACGAACCAGCCTTCGACGCCCGGTTCGCCGGGCTGGGCGAAGCGCGGCGTCTGGTTGGTCGCGCTCTTGAAGAAGTTGTTGCCCAGGCCGCCGCGTCCGCCGCGCGCCAGGATCTTCTCCTCGCCGTCCTCCAGGATCTCGAACAGCACCTCGCCCGTCTCGCCGTCACGCGCCACGGTGCCCAGCGGCACCTGCAGCACCACGTCGGCGCCCTGCTTGCCGTGCTTCAGCTGACCGCTGCCCGCACCGCCGTCTTCCGCCTTGATGTGCTTCTTGTACTTGAGGTGGATCAGCGTCCACATCTGCTTGTTGCCGCGCAGGATGATGTGGCCGCCACGGCCGCCGTCGCCGCCGTCCGGCCCGCCCTTGGGCACGTACTTGGCCCGGTGCAGGTGCATCGAGCCGTTGCCGCCGTCGCCGCTCTTGCAGAAGATACGGACGTAGTCGATGAAATTGGTGCCTGTCTCGAAACTCATGGGATACAATACTATCCTTGCAAAGATACGAAAAACTTAGGATTCCTGCTGCAGGCGTGCTTTCACGGCGTAGTAGGTGGTGCGGGAGGCGAAGCCCGATTCGGAGATCACCTCGTTGAGGGTGGCGTCGGGGTGCTCTTTCTTGTATTTCTCGGCGTATTCCAAGCGCAGGCCGTTGATGAAGTTGAAGAAACCGCCGAGCTCGGTCTTGAAAAGACCGGCGATGTAGGTGCGGTTATAGCCCGCCCGGTCCGCCACGTCCTGGATGGTGAGGTGCGGGTCCAGATAGGCCTGCTGCTCCACGACCACCTTGCTGATGGCGGAGAGGATGGTCAGGGCTTTCGATTCGGACAGGCTGCGGTTGTAGAGCTCGGTGCTGTTGGCCGCAGGCGCCTCGGCGGTGGGTTGTGCGGGTGTTTCCGCGGGCTGCTCCTGCGCGCCGCTCAGGTGTCGGTGCGGCCGCAGGATGACAATGAGCAGGATGGCCGTTAAGCCGCTCAGGACGAGTCCGATCAGCGCCATGTCGGTCCGGGCCTGCCGCTACATCAGCGCGCAGAGCTTGTTGAACACTTCGTCGATGGTGCCCAGGCCGTCGACTTCCTTGTAGACGCCCTTGCCTTTGTAGTAGGCGATGACCGGTTCGGTCTTGGCGTGGTAGTTGTCGATGCGGTTGCGGATGATTTCGGGTTTGGTGTCGTCCACGCGGTTCTCCACTTCGGCGCGGTGGCGGATGCGCTCGTAGACCGTTTCGTCGGGAATGGCGAGCGAGAGCACGGCGTCGATCCTGGCGCCGCGTTCGGCCAGCAGGGCGTCGAGGTGCTCCGCCTGGGCCGTGGTGCGCGGGAAGCCGTCGAAGATGAAGCCCTTCACGTCGGGGTTCGCTTCCAGTTCGGAGGCGATCATGCCTTCCACCACCGAGTCGGGAACGAGTTCCCCTTTGTCGATGAGGGTCTTGGCCTGCAGGCCGAGGGGCGTGCCGGCGGCGATTTCGCGGCGCAGCAGGTCGCCGGTGGAGACGTGGCGCAGGCCGAAACGTTCGACCAGCAGTGCGGCCTGGGTGCCCTTGCCGGCACCCGGAGGGCCAAAGATCAGATAGTGCTTCATGGATGCTTGTTTGTCGAGGATGTAGATGTCTTTGGAATTCCGGCCCAGCTGGTCGTAGTCGAGACCGAAGCCCACGATGAAACGGTTCTCGATCTCCATGGCCACGTAGTCGAGCTTGAGGTCCTTCTTGTAGACGTCGGGCTTGAGCAGCATGGTGCAGATCTTCACTTCTTCGGCGCCCGCGTCGCGGAGCAGGGCGTAGAGGTCGGTGATGGTCTTGCCCGTGTCGACGATGTCTTCCACCACGATGATCGTGCGGCCCTTGATGGAAGAGGTGAGGCCCAGTACCTTGCGCGTGATGCCCGTGGAGAGCGTCCCTTCATAGGAAGAGAGGCGCACGCTCGAGAATTCGCAGGGGAAGTTGAGCCGCTTCATCAGCTCGCCCGTGAAGAGGATGGAGCCGTTGAGCACGCAGAGTACGATGGGCACGCCGTTGAAGTGCCTGAAATCGTGGTTGATGCGCTCCGCTACCTCGTCGATGGCCTTTTCGATGCGCTCGTACGGGATGTAGGGAACGAAATACTTGTCTTTGAGAAAGATCCTTTCCATAGGAAAAAATGAATTTGGATTTGCGAAATTACGCATTATCTTTGTACGGTGGAAGGCCCGCAGGGACTTCTTTTTGACATTTTATCAACTTTTTCAATGAGAGACCATGTGCAGATGGACAGTGGGGTCGGGATTGCTCTCGTTTTTCCTGGTATTCCCCTTTTTTGGAGCGCAGGCGCAAGGCAGCCTGCCCCGCTTTGTCGTTGACCAGATCGAGGCTGCGGCCGCCGAAGGCGCGTCGGCCGAAGATCTGATCCTCCACTACGAGGGCCTGCTGGCGCAGCCCTTGAACCTCAATGCGGCCACGCGGCGCGAGCTGGAAGCGAGCGGGCTGCTGACCCTGTTCCAGCAGGAGAGCCTGCTCGCGTGGCGGGAGCGCTACGGCGCCATCCGCTCGGCGGCCGAGCTGGCGCTGGTGGACGGCTTCCCGCCCGAAATCGTGGCGGAACTCCGCCCCTTCATCCGTTTCGGGGAGGCGACCCCGGCGCGCTCCTTTTCCAACACCACGACCCTCAGGGGGCGGAAGAAATGGCAGGAGGCAGGCATGTCCTTCACGGCCAAGCATGCGTTCGAAGCGCCGCAGCTGTCGCTCCACGCGGTGCTCGACAACGACCCGAAGGAGCGCTTCCCGGATTTTATCTCCCTGGCGGGACGCTGGAAGGGCTTCTATGCCGGCGACTTCACGGCGCGCTTCGGGCAGGGGCTCGTGCTCTGGAAAGCCTTCAGCCTCTCGGCTTTCGGGGCGCCGTCTTCCGCCGCGCGGCGTGGCAACGGCCTGCAGCCCTACCGCTCCACCGACGAGTCGAATTTCTTCCGCGGCGCCGGCTGGACCGGGCGTTTCGGGAACTGGCGCGTGACGGCGCTGGCCTCGCGCAACGCGCTGGACGCCCGCATCGATGACAGCTGCTATACCTCCATCACCACGGACGGACTGCACGTCACCGAGACGGAGCGCGCCCGCCGGCATGCGCTGCACGAATACGTGCTGGGCGCGAATGTCTCGTATGAGCGGGGCCGCTGGCACTTTGGCGTGACGGGCGCCGCCTATCGCTACGACAAGCACAACGGCCGCCGCGTGCAGGACTACAACCGATACCAGCAATACGACGGCTGGTGGGGCAACCTGGGCGCGGACTGGTACGGCACGCTGGGCAGCCTGCGGCTCTTCGGGGAAGTGGCGGTCGACGCCCACCTGGCGCCCGCCGCCATCGCGGGTGTCCTCTGGAGCCCCTCGTACAACTTCGAAACCAGCTTCACGGCGCGCTGCTATGCGCCGGCCTTCATCGCCACGCACGCCGGGGCGTATTCGAGCCAGAGCAGCGTTTCCAACCAGATCGGCGGTACCGCCTCCGCCCGCTGGATCCAAGGCCCCTGGACCCTGCAGGGCGACCTGGCCTATACCTATTACCCTTGGAAGCGCTACCGGGCCGAGGCGGGGACGCAGCAGCTCAAGGGCCGCCTGTTGCTGGCCTACGCCTTTCGCGGCGGCACGCTGCTGCAGGGACAGGTTTCCTACGGCAGTGACTGGAAGTTCCGCCTGCAGGGCGACGTGCCGCTGGGCACGGCCTGGCAGCTGGGCGCCCGCGCCGACGCCAACCTGCACGGCTTCGCGGCCTATGCGGGCCTGCGCTGGCAGCCGTCGAAACGCTGGAGCCTGGCGGCCCGCCTGACGGTCTGGAGCACGGAGGACTGGGCCTCGCGCATCTGCTTCTACGAGCAGAACGTGCCCCAGAGCTTCGCCGTGGAGTCGTACTATGGAAAAGGAATCGGGGCCTACTTCCTGGTGAAGTACGCCCCGGTCCGATACGTCGACCTGTACCTGAAGGTCCAGCAGGGATATGTGTCCTACTTCGTGCGGATCTTCATACCCGGATAGATCTTGCTCTTGCTGTTGAGGTTGTTGAGCTTGTAGATGGTGTTGAGCGAGACGCCGGTCTTCTTGGCGATGCCGCCCAGCGTGTCGCCCGACTTCACCGTGTAGTAGGAGGCTCCGGCCGTGCTGCCGGAAGCGGTGCTGCTCTTCTGGCTGCCGCCCGAGCTCTTCTGGGTCGTGGAACCGCTGCCGCTCGGTGCGCTGCCATAGATGTAGAGGCGCTGTCCCACGCGGATGTTGTCGCTCTTCAAACCGTTCCAGCGCTTGATGTTGGCCACGCTGGTGTGGTGCTTCTTGGCGATGCTGCCGAGGGTCTCGCCGCTCTTCACCTTGTGGATCACGCGCTGCTCGCCGCTGCCGCCCGTTTCCTTGATCTTCTTGACGGCCACGGGGTTGAAGAACACGGAGTCCTTGTAGTTGTAGATGCTGTCCTGCAGGTCCACGTACGCCAGCGTGTACTGGTGCGGGAGGTTGAGGATGTACATGTGCTCGGTGCCCGGGATGATGTCGTGGAGGTACTGCGGGTTGAGGTCGCGCAGGGTCTCCATCGGGATGCCGATGTTCTCGGAGATCTGGCCGAAGTGCAGGTTCTTGTTGATCTCGAAGGTGTCCACGTGGGCCGGGAGGCTGATCTGGGCCGGCACGATGCCGTGCTCCGGATAGTAGTTCAGCGTGTAGAGGGCGGCGATGAAGGCGGGGATGTAGCCGCGGGTCTCGCGGGGCAGGTAGTCGTAGATTTCCCAGAAGTCGGTCTTGCCGCCGCTGCGGCGGATGGCCTTGCTCACGTTGCCGGCGCCGCAGTTATACGAAGCGATGGCCAGCGACCAGTCGCCGAAGATCATGTAGTTGTCCTTGAGCAGGCGTGCCGCGGCCCGGCAGGAAGTCAGCGGGTCGAGGCGCTCGTCCACGTAGGAGGTCATCTCCAGGCCGTACATCTTGCCCGTGTTGTACATGAACTGCCACATGCCCTTGGCCCGGGCGCGCGAGACGGCGCGGGGGTTGAGGGCCGATTCGATGATGGCCATGGCTTTCAGCTCCTTGGGAAGCCCGTATTCGTCGAAGATCTCCTCGAAGAGCGGCATATAGTAGGTCGACAGCCCGATGATGCGGGACGTGACCATGGGCATGCGCTCGGTGTAGCGGATGATGGCGTTCTTGACCACCTTGTTGAACTGCACCGGGATGAAGGAATTCATCTTCTTGAGCCGCTCGATGTACACCTCGTCGGGGATGTTGCTGGTCAGCGAGTCGAGATCGAGGGTCGACACGTCGAAGTCGTTGACGTCGATCTGCTTCTGGATGTAGTAGATGTTCAGCAGCGAGTCGATGTTGTCGGAATTGTATTCGATCAGGTTCTCGATGTCGTCGTCCACCAGGATGTCGCCGTCGTTGTCGTTGGCCGGGGCGGTGAGCATCTGGTACTCGTTGTAGAGCGAGTCATAGGCCTGTTGCAGGGAATCGACGCGGCGGGTCAGCTCTTCGATGAGCTGGGTCTGTTTCTTTTTCTCCTTGGCGCTCTGGGCCTGTCCGGGAACGGCGACCAGCAGCGAAGCAAGCAGGAGGAGCAGGGAAAGACGTTTCATATGTCAGAATGTTAATTGCAGGTTGAGGCCGAGGGCCGGGTTGTTGAAGCCGCCGCCGCTGCTGTTGAAGGAAGCGTATTGCGGGGTGATGGGCTGGATGACGGTCGGCTGGACTTCCAGCCAGGCGATGTTGTCGTTGACGTCGAAGTCCGACATGAAGGCGAAGACGTGGGCGTCGATGACGTTGAGGGCGTAGACCAGCACGGTGGCCAGGATGGAGTAGTCGCGCCAGCGGCGGTACAGGTCGCGGTAGGTCTCGGCCTGGCTGGCCGTGATCTGGCCGATGTAGCCGGTCTCGTCCTTATGGCGGTCCATCTGGGCGATCCAGCGGAAGCGCCTGTACTGCATGTCGTTGAAGTGATAGAAATAGCCGCAGGCCATCAGGCCGCCGGTCCAGATGGGAATTTTCCACCAGTCGCCGTTGTAGGCCTGCCCCAGGCCGGGCAGCAGCAGGGAGTAGATGGTGGACTTGGCCGGAACGGGAGCCTTGAGGCTGGTCTTGAAGCAGACCGTACCGTCGAGCATCTGCCCCCAGTAGAACGCGCCGGCCGCCGCATAGCTGGCCAGGCGCATGTATCGGTATTTCTCTTCGCCCGTCGCCTGGTACTGGCGGTTGCTCCAGATGCCGCCGTAGATGCCGGCGCCGATGCCGGCGTAGATGACGGGCACTTTCCACCAGTCATGGTTGTACATTTGTGCCGCACCCGGAATGATGGCCGTGCCGAGCAGCATGTAGCCCGGGGTCAGGGTGTCGCGTCCCGCATAACCGCGCACGAGCTTGCGCAGCGAGAAGCCCTGGGTCGTGTCGGCCTGGACGGTGGTGTCGCGGCCGGCCTGCGCGTTGGCCTGCTCGGAGCCCGGAGGCCCCGTGACGGTGCCGGTGCTGGTCCTGCCGGAGACGTCGTTGCGCGTGCTCCGGAACTGGGCACTGGCGCTGAGACAGACGAGGGTCAGCAGCAGGAGGGTGACGAGGATGCGGCGCACGGGCTTACGGTTCGGGGTTGAATTGGCGGATAAAGTTTTCTACTTGTTCGGGGTTGTCGAAACGGAGGGTGAGGGTGCCGCCGCCCTTGTTGTTGGCGCGGACGGCTACCTGGCCGTCGAAATGGCGTCCCACGCGCTCGGCGAGCGTCTGGAACACGGCGGGCAGCGCGGGCTCCGGGGCAGGGGACTGCAGGGCTTCCTGCGGCTTCGCCTGCGCGCTTTCTTCGAGCCGGCGCACCGACCAGTCGTTTCGGACCGTCTGTTCAAACAGCTTGTGCTGCAGGGCGGGGTCTTCGATGCCCAGCAGCACCTTGGCGTGTCCCACAGAAATCTTGCCAAGCTTGAGGGCTTTCTGCATTTCTTCGGGAAGTTTCAACAGGCGCAGGCTGTTGGCGATGGTCGTCCGCTTCTTGCCCACGCGCAGGGCCATGGCTTCCTGGGTGAGCTGGCATTCGTCGATGAGCCGCTGGAAACTTAGGGCGGTCTCGATGGGGTCGAGGTCTTCGCGCTGGATGTTCTCCACGATGGCCATCTCGAGCATGGCGGCGTCGTCGGCCTGCCGGATATAGGCGGGCACGCGGGTCAGCCCGGCGGCGCAGGCGGCGCGGAAACGGCGCTCGCCGCTGATGATCTGGTAGCTGCGAGGCCCGGTCTGGCGCAGGGTGATGGGCTGGATGATGCCCAGGGTGCGGACCGAGTCGGTGAGTTCCTCCATGGCCTCCGCGTCGAACTCGCTGCGGGGCTGGTAGGGGTTGGGGACGATCTGGTCGACGGGGACGTCGTTGACGGCGGCGGGATTGCCGCTGACGATGCGGTGGATGTCGTGGGTGCCCTGCAGCGGGTCGACATCGCCCAGCAGGGCGCCGAGCCCTCTTCCTAGTGCGTCTCTTTTTGCCATGTTTCGTTCTTTTGGATGATCTCGCGCGCCAGGTTCAGGTAGTTGTCGGAACCGGACGAACGGGCGTCGTATAGGATGGCCGGTTTGCCGTAGGAAGGCGCTTCGCTCAGCCGTACGTTCTTGGTTATCATGGTCTTGAAGACCATTTCGGGGTAGTAGGTCTTGACTTCTTCGACCACCTGGTTGTGAAGCCGGAGACGGCTGTCATACATGGTGAAGAGGAAGCCTTCGATGGTCAGGGCGGGGTTGAGCCGCGTCCGCACGATGTTGATGGTGTTCAGCAGCTTGCCGAGGCCCTCCAGCGGGAAGTATTCCGGCTGGACGGGGATGATCACGCTGTCGGAGGCGGTCAGGGCGTTGATGGTGATCAGGCCCAGGGAAGGGGCGCAGTCCACGATGATATAGTCGTAGTTGTCGCGGATGCCGGCGAGGGCGTTGCGGAGCACGTTCTCGCGTCCGGGCACGTCGAGCATCTCGATCTCCGCGCCCACCAGGTTGATGTGCGAGGTGATGATGTCGAGCCGCTCGAGGTCGGTGGCCTTGACGATCTCCTCCACTTTCCGCTCGCCGATGAGCAGCTCGTAGAGGGTGTCGTGTTCCTTCGAATCGGGGTTGAAGTTCAGGCCGGAGGTGGTGTTTGCCTGCGGGTCGGCGTCGATGATCAGGGTCTTGTATTCCAAGACGGCCAGCGACGCGGCCAGGTTGATGGCGGTGGTGGTCTTGCCGACACCACCCTTCTGGTTGGCGATTGCGATGATCTTTCCCATAAACTGCAAATTTAAGAAAAAATATATAACTTAGCAGTACTAAAACCTGATTCATGTCTGTTCTCTCTGACTGGCGCGTGATCGTGAGCAGCCGTTCCGGTGGCGGAAAGGCGCGAAGGGATTGGCCGATTATCGAAAAACTGCTCAAAGACAGCAAGATAGACTTTTCTGCGGCCATAACGAACCATGCCTATCATGCCATCGAGCTGGCCCGCGATGCCGTGCGGGAAGGCTGGCGGAAACTGCTGGTCGTCGGCGGCGACGGCGCCATGCACGAAGTCATCAACGGCCTGTATTCCCAGCAGGAAGTTTCGCCCTCCGAAGTGACGGTGGCGCTGATTCCCGTCGGCTCGGGGAACGACTGGGCCCGTTTCCACCGCATCCCCTCCGATTATGCCGCCGCGGTCGCCCTGGTCGCCGGTGCGGCGGCGCACACCCGCGTGCAGGACATCGCCCGGGTGGACACCCGTATGGACGGCGAGGCCTATTGCCGCTACATGGTCAACGTCGGCGGGCTGGGTTTCGATTCGGAAGTATGCCGGCGTTTCGACCTGGCCAAGATGCGGGGACGCGCCGGGGACAAGCAGTATCTCAAATCCCTGCTGGCGGGCTTCATTTCGTATCGCTGCCTGTCGTTCCGCGTGTCGGTCGACGGGGAGGAGTTCTTTCGCGGTCCCGCCTTTTCCGTGGCGCTGGGACTGGGCCGCTACTGCGGCGGAGGCATGATGCAGACGCCCGAAGCCATCCCGGACGACGGCCTGATCGACCTGACCGTGGTCCGCAAGCTCAGCAAAGTGCGTTTCCTCGCCAATGTTCCGACCCTGCTCAACGGGAAGATCTTCCGCGTCAAGGAAGTCATCCATACCCGCGGCAGGCGCATCGACATTTCTGCGACGCCGTATTCCTATATGGAAGTGGACGGGGAAGCCGTCGGCATCACCCCTGTCCATATCTCAGTGATACCGAACGGAATAAAGGTTGTTTCGGATTATTGCACCGATTCGATGTAGAGCCAGAAGCTCAGGGGTGAATACTCCGGGATGGAGGGATTCTTGCCGTCTTCTCCATAGCCCAGTTCCGAATTGAACAGCGTGACGGCCTTTTCGCCGTTTTTCATCTGCAGGACGGCCTTGCCGAAGCCCGGCACGACGCTGTTTTCGCTTTCGAATTTGCTCTCGTCGGATTTGTAGTAGGTCACTTCCAGGCCTTCGTAGGATTTGTCGCCCGAATAGATGCGGTAGAACTTGGCCGAGTCCGCGATGTTGGTGTCGAACACCACGCCGTTCATCAGGCGGCCGATGTAGCGGACGACGACGGTGGCGCCTTCGGAGATGGTGTCGGTGTCGGCCGTGTTTTCTTCCAGCTTCTTGAAGAAGAGATGGTCCTCGATCGTGGCCTCGCTGTCGTAGTGGGTGCGGAACCAGCTGCGCATCTCCTGGTCCTGGTATTGGATGATGTCGTTGATGACGGTGTCGATGGTGAAGTCGATGAGGTAATTGTTGGATTCTTCCGTCGACGTGAAGGCGTCATACATGGAGTAGTCGTGGCCGGAAGCCGTTTTCGGCAGGGCGACGGTCGCGCTGCCGCCGCTGCGCATGGTCCGGATGATCTCTTCCAGCGCGGCGGGGAGGTAGCCCTGGGTCATGCGCCAGGTGTTGCCGTCGTAGTTCGAGGAAACCGCATAGGTGCCCAGCTGTTCCGACAGCTGCCGGACATTGGTCTCCGCGATCGCGCCGTCGAGCGTCCGCTTCGTATAGTGCACGCGGATGTAGGCGCTGTCGCCGATGGACAGTCCTTCGCCCTTTTCCATGGCCAGTACATAGGCGCCGGTGCTGCCGTAAGGCTTCACGTCGGGATGGTTGATGCGCATCCAGGCGGACATGATGTGATCGTAGGAGATATCGCTGTCCTCGGCGGGCTCGATCGCGCAGGAGGCGGTCAGGGCGGCCATCAGCAGCAGGGAAAGGAACAGGGTCTTGTTGCGTTTCATACGTCAGTCGTTCTTTTTGATCGCAGCCACCAGCACGTCGAAGAGCAGGGCTGTGTTTTCAGGTACCAGTCCGACGGTCTGCTTCCCGTAGCCGAGCTGCGAGGGAAACAGGATCAGCGCTTCCTGGCCCAGCCGGGCGCCGATCAGTCCGCGGTCCAGGCCGGTGATCAGCTGGCCTTTGCCGACGCGGACCATGGCGGTGTCGCAGGTGAACTGGCTTTGCGGCCCGCTCTGCCCGAAGGTGAAACCGTTCAGGTAGAGCAGCGCCGAGTCTCCGCTTTCGATGGCGGTCGAGGTGGGCAGGTTGTTGGCCAGCACGACGCGGACCACGCCTTCGTAGCGGACGATCTCCTTGTCGGAATAGTTCTTCGTGATGTAGTCGTCGATGTACTTGTTCTGGTTGATGTTGGCTTCACGCACCTCGCTTTCGCACGACAGGGCGAGCAGCAGGGCGGCGGCCAGGCACAGGCAGAGACGGAACATCGGCTTCATCGGACGAATTCGGATAATCCGCAAAATTATACAAAAGATGTGCCTTATAAAAATTTTTCTTCCTTCGCCCACCGGGCCAGCGACTGTTCGAAGTAGGCGGGAACGGCGTCGAGCGGCATGTACAGCCGTCCGCCCGCGGCGTTGCGGTGTCCGCCGCCGTTGAAGAAAAGGTTGGCGAAGCGGTTGACGTCGATCTCTCCCTTGGAGCGGAGCGACACGCGGACATACTGGCTGTCGAAGTTCTCGGTGAAGAATGCGCTCACCTGCACGCTGCTGATGGCCAGCGGGAGGTTGACGAAGCCCTCGCTGTCGCCCGGCTTGAAGTGGTAACGCTCTTTCTCCTTGTTGCTCAGGAGCATGTATGCGGTCTTGTAGGCCGGCAGCACCTTCATCTTGTCCTTGACCATGTGACCCATCAGCCGGGTGCGCGACACGCTGTAGCAACTGAGCACCTTCTCCTGCAGGCCGTTCTTGTCCACGCCCAGGGCGATGAGCTTCGACGCCATCTCGAACGTGCCGGGGAGTACGGAGTTGGAGAAGTTGTTGGTGTCGGTCATCATGCCCACGTAGAGCGACTCGGCGCAGCGGGCGCCGATGCGGCGCGGGTCGCCGGCGATGTCGGGGAGGGCCAGCAGGATCCAGAACAGCAGTTCGCAGGTCGAAGATACTTCGGTGGTGGAGATGGCCAGGTCGAAGCGCTCCAGCTCGGCCGGGATGTGGTGGTCGATCAGGATCTTTACGCCCGGGGCGGCCAGGATGTCCTGCTCCAGGTATTCGGTGCGGGCCAGGCGGTTGAGGTCGAGGCAGATGACGGCGTCGGCTTCCGCCACGGCGCGCCTGGCGGCGTCCAGGTCGTTCTCGCAGATCATCATGCGGTCCCGCGGGTCGTCCGGTTCCAGGAACGCCATGTTGTCGGGATAGGGGCTGGGGAGGATGATGCGGGGATGCTTCCCGCGGCCTTTGAGGTAGTGGTATGCGGCCGTGACGCTGCCCAGCGCGTCGCCGTCGGGATTGAAATGTCCGACCAGCACCACCTTGTCTGCTTTTTGGAGCAGCGGCTCCAGGGAAGAGATGTCGATCTGCATGGGAATCGCGCAAGTTTCTTGCTGCAAATTTAAAAATATATTGTAGTCTTGAAATTAATTTTTTACTTTTGTAAGTCCAATCAATTTTGGCGTATTAGGCAGACAATATTAAAAATTAACCGATATGAGAAAACTTTTGACCTATTTCATTCTCCCTCTCTGCATCGTCGCACTGGCTTTCCTGCTCTACCGGAGCATCAACGAGCCGGTGAAATTCAACAAGGAGCGCGACCAGCGCCTGAGCGTCGGCATTGAGCGGTTGAAAGACATCCGTACCCTGCAGGTTACCTTCAAGGACACCTACGGCCACTATGCCCCGGTGATGGATTCCCTGATCGATTTCTACAACAACGGCAAGATCACCATCATCCAGCAGATCGGTTCGGAAGACGACTCCGTGGCTATCCTCCACACCGAGGCCGTGAAGAAGAACTTCCGCAACCTCAAGGGCGACCAGATGATGCAGAAGCTCTATGAGCTCTACCAGAACGGCGACGAGCACCTCATCATCCGTATCCCGCAGCTGACGGCCGTGAAAGACACGCTCTTCCGCAACCGTCCGGATTTCAAGGTCAATGAACTCCGCTACATCCCGTTCTCCGAGGATGAAAACGGCAAACGCGACACCGTGATCATGCGCAGCATCGTGAAGCAGGTCTCCGGTGTGGACGTGCCGCTGTTCGAGGCCCAGATGCCGTACTGGTCCATCCTCAAGGGCATGGATCACCAGCAGATCGTCAACCTCGTGGCCGAGCGTGAAGACACGGGCCGCTACGCAGGCCTGATGGTCGGTTCCATCGAGAACGCCAACAACAACGCCGGTAACTGGGAGTAGTGCTGAAGTACACCCTCATACCCGAAGGGTACTTCTCGGAAGAAGCGGCGGCAAGCCAGCTTGCACAAGTTGTCATTCTCGAGAAGTCCGAACCGGTAAAGAGTTTGGAACTGCCTTGTTACAAGGCAGTTCTTGTTTATGCCGGTGACGATGCGGCAGCGCGCTGCATCGCCGACATGCTGTCGGCCGCAGCCGCCCTCGACCGCTATAACAAGGTGGTGGTGCATCTGGGCGGGGACGCCGTCGACATCGTGGTGGCGGCGGGCGAGCGCCTGCTTCTCTGCAATTCTTTCCCGGCCCGGGACGAGGTGACGGCGCAGTACTATCTTTTCGCCGCGCTCAAGCAGTTCCAGATCAATCCCGAGCTGACCCGGGTCCACTTCTTCGGCGAAGCGGGCGAGGGCATCAAGGGGGATCTCTTCCGCCATTTCGCCAGCGTGGAGGTCTTATGAGAATCATCGGCGGCACCCTGCGCGGGAAGGCCATCCTTCCGCCGGCCGGCTACAAGGCGCGTCCGACGACCGATTTCGCCAAGGAGGGCCTGTTCAACACCCTGAACAACGAGTTCTGGTTCGAGGATTTAGCCGTGCTCGACCTCTTCGGCGGCACGGGCAGCATCGCGTTCGAATTCGCGTCCCGCGGCGCCGGCGAGGTGATCTCCGTAGAAATGAACCCGGCCCATGTGGCCTTCATCCGCAAGACGGCCCTGGCACTGGGGGTCGACAAGACGGTCAAGGTGCTGCACCAGAACGTTTTCGACTTTCTCGACATCTGCACCAAGCGCTTCGATATCGTCTTTGCCGATCCGCCCTATGCCATCGAAGGGCTTGACTCGATTCCCGACCGGGTCCTGGGAAAAGGGCTGGTTGCCGAAGGCGGCTACCTGATCCTGGAGCACCCCGATGCGTACAGCTTCGCCGGCCATCCCGCCTTCGTGAAGGAGCGGAAGTACGGCAATGTCCATTTCAGCTATTTCCGGCCCGTGCCGCAGGAAGCCTGATGAAACGTTCTCTCTTTTTTCTATTGCTGTGCTGGGTCGGCCTTTTCTCCGCCCGTGCGCAGGATACCACCGTTTTCACGACCCTGGTCGACAGCATCTGGGTCTTCAGCCAGACGCACCCCGATGGCTTTACGCTGAGCGTCAGCACCTGGGAAGAGCCGCAGGAAGGGATTGCCGTGGCCTATTCGTCTACCCTGGGCAGTCACGACAAGGCCGAACTGCATTATGTGGTCGGCCACGCCCTGGACAACGGCGGCTTCGTCGGAGGCTGGCTGGATACGGAAACGGGACTGTATCATTTCGACAGCATCCGCCTCTTTCCGGAAGACTCTTTGGAAGCGGCCTGCCGCTTCGGCCGGGAGAACGACCAGCTCGCCCTCTACATCCTTTCCAGCGGCCAGGAGGTCCGCCTGGTGGAATCCGCCCAAGGCCGGGACAACAGCCGCTACGTGAACCTTTTCATGGGGACGGCGGGCGACCACGGGCAGGTGAGTCCGGCGGCGCAGTTGCCCCTGGGCCTGGTTTCCGTGGGGCCGGACAGCAAGGTTCCTTCCCACGCGGGCTACGATTTCGACGTGCCGGAAATCTCCGGCGTGTCGGTCACGCGCGTCAGCGGTGTGGGCGGCAGAGGGGCGGGGGGCAATCTCCGCATTCTCCCGGCAGAGAAAGGGACGCCCGTGGCTATCGACAAAGACAGCGAGACGGCGGTTCCGGGTTTCTATGAGACCCGGCTGGACAACGGCGTTTCCGTGCGCCTGACCGCCGGCGTCCACTGCGCGCTGGAACAATATATCTTCCCGTCCGGGGCCGACCCTACGCTTTTCGTGGATTTCGATGCGGCCATCGACCACCGGCGCAACAAGTCTTCCTGGCGCATCGTCGACGACCGGCATATCGAAGGATGGGTGGTTTCTTCCACCGTGTGCAATGCAGGCGCCTACAAGCTGTATTTCCGGCTGCAGACCGATGTCCCTTTTACCGTCGCGGCCTCCGATGTACGGACCGCGCAGCTGCGATTCCCGGAAGGGACGCGCCGGGTGGAGGTCCGTATCGGCCTGTCTTCCCTCAGCGAAGCGTCGGCGGCAGCGGAGCTGGCTGCCCTTTCCGGCAGCAGCTTCGACCAGGTGCGCGCCGATGCGGCCCGGGCCTGGGCTTCCGTCCTGGGCAAGGTTGACGTGGAGGGCAGCACGCCCGAGCAGCGTACGCTGTTCTACACGAGCCTTTACAGGGTCTTCCTGAGCCCCTTCAACGCGACGTTCGGCGGCCGGTACGTCGGCACGGATGCCGTGCAGCGCGAGGCTGAAGGCTGGACTTTTTACAGCGGCTGGAGCATGTGGGATACCTACCGGGCCAAGTTCCCGCTGATCACCCTGCTCGATCCGGAAGTGACGGCGGATATCTGCCGTTCGCTGGTCAGCCTCTACCGGACCGGCAAGAAGAACTGGGCCACGCTGCAGGAACCCGTGCCCACCGTCCGCACCGAGCATTCGCAGCTGATGCTGCTGGATGCCTGGGAGAAGGGCGTGCGCGGCTTCGACCTGGCCGCGGCTTTTCCCGCCATGGAGGCGGAAGCCGATGCCGGACGTCCGTCCGGCGCGAAGAACGGCCTGACGCGCAACTCTCCGGACCAGAAGATGGAAACCATCTATGACCTCTGGGCGATGGGGCAGATCGCCCGCATCATCGGCGACGGGCCGGCGTCGAATAAATACCTGGCCGAGTCGAAAAAACTGTTCCGGAAGACCTGGAAAAAAGAGTTCATGACCATTACGCCGGCGTTCGCCCAGATGAAGGGCAACGGCCTGTATCAGGGCACGCGCTGGCAATACCGCTGGGCCGTTCCGATCTATGCCGACCAGATGATCCACTGGGTCGGCGAGGAGCGGCTGGCCGATCAGCTCGGCGAATTCTTCTCGCAGCACCTGTTCAACCAGGGCAACGAACCGGACATCCAGACACCCTTCATGTTCAATCTCTTCGGGCAGCCGGCCCGCACGGACTCCCTGGTCCACGCGCTGTTGACCGACGAAGCGATGATCCACCGCTATGGCGGAAATGCGGAATACCCGGAGCCCTATGTGGGTCGTGCATTCCGCAATCTGCCGGATGGCTATGCCCCGGAAATGGACGAGGACGACGGCACGATGAGCGCCTGGTATATCTTCGCCCAGCTGGGCTTCTATCCTGTCTGTGTGGGTACGGACCGGTATGAACTCTTCACGCCGCTGTTCGACGAGGCTGTGCTGCATCTTCCGGACCATGACGTCCGGCTTGTCCGCCGCTGCGCCCCCGCTTCCGCCCGCGCCGTCTCGGTCGACGGCGTTCTGCTTCCCGGCTTCACCATCACCCACGGACAGCTGGTTTCAGCCAACGAGATCGTCTGGCTGCCCTGATCGGGCTACCAGCCTCCTCCGGGCCAGCCGCCCCCCGGACCACCGGGGCCGCCGCCACCGGGGCCATTGTTGCCGGTATATTGGGACAGCTTGACGGACGTTCCGCCGGAGATGCCGCTGGTCGCCCAGACGCCGTTGCAGGCGGTGGCGCCGCTTACGCCGACTCCTTTATATCCGCTGGAAAGCGAAGGAGCCGAAACGATGAAGCTGGCGATGTTGGACGGCGCCTTGAAGGCGGCGATGAAAGAGTTGCCGTTATGGAGGGCGTTCCAGGCGCCGGCCGTTCCGCTCATGCTGTACACGGTCTGCGAAGCGGAGTAGCCGCTCTCCAGGCCGCCGTAGGCCACGAGCGTGGCGCCGCTGTTGATATAGAGTTTCTTGCCTTCCTCGGTGTTGGCGTCAAGGGCCACTTCCGGGTTTCCCTTGGTGCAGACGGCCATGACGTAGCCCCCGTTCAAGATCAGGTTGCCGTTGGCGTCCATGGCGTCGTTGGCGGAAGAGAAGGCATAGACATAGCCTTTGTTCACCGTGAGTTCTCCCTGGCAGTTGATGGCGTCGTCGCCCGTGGAAGTAACTGCGGTTTCGCCGCCGTCGAAAGTCAGGTCGCCTTTCACTTCCAGGCCTTCGCCGCCCGTGCTGTTCACGGTGACGGTGCCGCCGCTGATGGTGAGCTTGCCGGCATAGCCCGTGACCGTGGCGCGGTCGCCGGTGCCGTTCTTGGTCACCCAGCCGATCTTGATGCCTTTGGCCGATACGTCGTTCACTTCGCGGCCGGTGGTGGTAATGCTGAGGGTTCCGCCGGAGATATAGCTGTCGGAAAGCGTGTGGTTTTCCTCATCGAAGTCGTAGCTTCCGGCACTGATGCCCTTGCCGCCGTCGCCCGTATTCTTGATGGTGAGCGAGCCGCCGGTCATGCCGAAATAGTTGTCGGCTTTCACGCCGGCCGTGCCGGAGTACTCGGCATCTTCGTCGTCATAGGCCACGCCGCCGGTCACGGTGACCATGTGCGTGCCGCCTTCTACCAGCACGTAGTCGTCGGAGCTGATGCCTTTCTTCATGGCGGCCGCCGTGGAGATGACCAGGGCGCCGTTCGACAGCTGGACATAGTCCTTGCCCTTGAAGCCGTGTCCGGCGCCGCTGCCGGCGTTGACCTTGATGGTCGGGTTGTCCATCAGGCGGATGTAATCGTCCGAAACGATGCCGGATTTGCCCTGGGCGTTCAGCGCGTTGACGGTCAGCAGGCCGCTGCCGCTGAAGATCAGCTGCGCTTCGCTGAACAGGACGGATTTCTGGTCTTCGTTCCCTTCCTTGGTATAGCTGGCATTCGCGCTGTCGGAGAGGGTGTTGGTCCCCTTGACCACGATGAAGGTGCGTTTCTTGTTCTGGTTGTTGAGCGCCGCGCCGTTCGGATTGGTCAGGTTGACCCCGTTCAGGACGATGGCCTGTTTCTTGGCGCCGTACACCTTGAAATATCCGTTGGAACTGCTTCCTTTGAGTTCGTAGATGAGCACGTCGCCCGCCGTATTGTTCACCGTGACCTTGTTGCCGTCCACGGTAACATAGCCATAGGAATCTCCCTTCACGCTGGCGTCACCCGTTTCGGAGAAGGTGATGGTGATGCGGCCTTTGAAGGTGGTCGTGGAGATGTCGTCTTCGGAAGAAGGGTCGCCCGTGGAGGCGAAGCTGAGCGACGTGTCGTCCGGATCGCTTCCGGAAGCGTTCAGAACGGTCAGGATGTAGGAAACGCTGGCTGCCGAATAGGTCTGGTCGGCGGTGGAGGAGGCCGTGATCTGGGTCGATCCGCTGCCAACCAGCGAAATGGCGCCGTTGGCATCGATCGTGGCTACGCCTGCCTGCGAGGAGCTATAGCTGACGCCTACATGATAGTTGTTGGTGAGGGTGGGGAAGCTGTTCGAAGCGCCCAGCGTGGCTTCGAAAGCGTCGGTGCTCCAGGCGAGGCCCGGGTCGGTCAGGCTGGCCACGCCCTGTTGCGAAGGATCGCCCTGACTGAAAGGATCGGTGTCGAACTCGCAGCCCGTTGCCGCGAGCATCATGACGGTAAACAACGCACAAATCTTTCTCATATATCGATGGTTTTAGTATACGAAGCCATCACTTAACCAAATATGATACCAAACATTTCACGGGCCGACTCTCCACAAGAAAAGCTGGCTTAAAGCCAGCTTTTCTTGTGGAGATGGGCGGAGTCGAACCGCCGTCCGAATAAAGCGCCAAGGGGCTTTCTACATGCTTATCCTGCCTTTGCTTGTCGGGGACCGGCTGCCGGAAGGCGGGCCATCGGTCCCTTAGCTTCTGAAACTTAAGGCGCTGTAGAAGCGTCGGCGCCCGCATCCTTCCTGGATGATACCCCATATGCCGGAGAGGGAAGGCCAGGAACCCCGGCGGGATACTCGTCGCTACGGACCTGGTCCGCGCGATTAAGCTAATCCGCTTGGCAGATTAGGCAGCGAGTGCATAGTTGTTGTTGCCAGTTATGGCTTGTAGTCTGAGATTTACGAGCGGGGCTACGACGCTCGGCATGCTTACCGCCCGACATCATTTACCGTCAAAACCAGTACATCCCCAGTTGTGTCGATGGTCGAACGACACTACAAAGATGCAAATTATATCCGAAATGTTGCGTAAATTTGTTGGAGACTATGAAAAGACGTACCTTTTTGAAAAGTGCAGCAGCGGCAGGCGCTGCGACGCTGTTGCCGACAGGCGTCCTGGGACTGGCGTCCGGCTGCGCGAAAGCCGCCAAGGCGCAGGGCTGGAATTTCGACGAAGTCATCGACCGCTCCGGCACGTATAGCATCAAGTACCGTCGTGCCGAAGGCGACAAGTTGGCGATGTGGATCGCCGACATGGATTTCAAGACGGACCCGGTCGTGAGCCAGGCCCTGCGGGAGCGGATTGACCGCGATGTCATCGGCTATACCTATGCGCCGGAAGAATATTACCAGGCGATTGTCGATTGGCTGCAGACGCAACATGATTATACGGTGGAACGGGAGTGGGTGAATGCCTGCCCGGGCGTGATCACCTCCATCAACCAGGCCTATCTGGCTTTCACGCAGCCAGGCGACAAGGTCGTCGTGCAGACGCCTGTCTATGATCCGTTTTTTAATTTTGCGAAACGGCTCGGTCGCCAGGTGGTGGAAAATCCGCTGGTGCTGCGCGACGGTCGCTACGAGATGGACTTCGAGGGGCTGGAGCGCCTCTTCGACGCCCGCACGAAAGTGCTGGTACTCTGCAATCCGCACAATCCGATCGGCCTGGTTTGGGATCGCGGGACACTGGCCCGGCTTGCGGACATCTGCGAGCGCCACGGCGTGCTCGTCTTTTCCGACGAGATCCACGCCGACCTGGCCCTTTTCGGCCATAGGCAGGTTCCTTTCTGCAGTGCCAGCCCCGCAGCGGCGCGCATCGGCCTGATGTTCGGCAGTCCGACGAAAGCGTTCAACGTCGCCGGCCTTTTCGGCACGGCCTGGTGTGTCATTCCCGATGCGGAAAAACGGGAGCGCTATATGACTGCGCTGCGCAACCAGAAGCTGAATGAATTTTCGGTGCCGTCGATGGTGGCCACCCTGGCCGCCTATACGCATGAGCCTCGGTGGCTGGACGCCCTGAAGTGTTATCTGGAGGGCAATATCGAATTCCTGGAAGACTGCTTCTCGAAAGATCCGCACGCCCATGTCATTCGCGTCATCCGGCCCGAAGCCTCCTTCCTGGTCTGGCTGGATTGCCGGGCGCTGGGCCTGCCGCAGCCGGAGCTGATGAAATTATTCAACGATGAGGCCGGCGTCGTCGTGAACAACGGCGCCTCTTACGGCACCGGCGGTGAAGGCTTCATCCGCCTGAACGTCGGTTGTCCGCGCAGTATCGTCGAAGAGGCATGCCGCCGCATCGCGAATGCAATTATTTCGTAACTTTACAGAATGATCGATACCAATACCCGCGAACGAATCCTGGCGCTGATCCATAAGGAAGTGGTGCCGGCCATCGGCTGTACGGAGCCGATGGCGGTGGCGCTGTGCACGGCAAAAGCCGTGGAGAAATTGGGCTGCCGGCCCGAAAAGATCGAGGCGCTGCTGAGCGCGAATATCCTGAAAAACGCCATGGGCGTGGGCATTCCCGGCACGGGGATGACCGGCCTGCCGATCGCCATCGCGCTGGGCGCCCTCATCGGCAAGAGCGACTACCAGCTCGAAGTGCTGCGCGACCTTACGCCCGAAGCGCTGGAAGCCGGCAAGCGCTTTGTCGCCGAGGACCGCATCGGCATCCAGCTCAAGAAAGGCATCTCGGAGAAACTCTATATCGAAATCATCGTGACAGCAGGGGAGAAGCAGGCCACGGCCGTGATCGCGGGCAGCCACACGCATTTCGTGCATGTCGCCCCCGGCCGGTTGGACGACGCGACCCTGGCGCAGGTGTTGCCGAAAACGAGCGGCGCCAGCGCTGCCGGCGATGACATCGCCCTGAACCTCAAGCTGGTCTACGACTACGCCACCACCGCGCCGCTCGACGAGATCCGTTTCATCCTGGAGACCCGCGACTACAACATGAAGGCTGCCCGCGAGGCCCTCAAGGGCAACTACGGGCACAACCTGGGCAAGAGCATCGACCGTCCGCTGGCCAAGGGCATACTGGGCGACAGCATCTATTCGCGCATCATCGCTCGCACGGCAGCGGCCTGCGACGCCCGCATGGGCGGTGCCATGATTCCCGTGATGAGCAATTCGGGCAGCGGCAACCAGGGTATCTGTGCCACCAATCCTGTCTGCGTCTATGCGGAAATGAACGAGAATACGGAGGAAGAACTGATCCGCGCGCTGACCCTCAGCCACTTGACAGCCATCTACATCAAACAGTCGCTCGGTAAGCTCTCCGCCCTCTGCGGCTGTGTGGTGGCCAGCACGGGCAGCAGCGTGGGCATCGTTTACCTGATGGGCGGTGATTTCGCCCGCTGCTGCGCCGCCGTGAAGAACATGGTGGCCAACCTGACCGGCATGATCTGCGACGGCGCCAAGCCTTCGTGCTCGCTGAAGCTCACCTCCGGCGTGTCGACCGCCATCCTGTCGGCCCTGCTGGCCATGGAAGGCAAGTGCGTCACCTCGCAGGAGGGCATCGTGGACGACGACATCGACCGTTCCATCCACAACCTGACCGCCATCGGTGCCGACGCCATGTGCATCACCGATGAAATGGTCTTGAACATCATGACTTCGAAAGGCTGCTGATCCTCCCATGCGTTCCGCCCGACCCATATTGCTTTTATCGCTGATGCTGGCCTTTGCGCTGTTGAGCGCTTGTCAACGTCCCGCCCGGCTGGATAGTTCTACGCGTCATCTGCTCAGTGAACTGGACGGCTATGTGGCGGCCCGGGAAGTCTATGTGGCCAAGAAACTAGACCAGATGGATGCGCTGCGAAAGCTCGTGGCGGCCACGTCTGACCCTGTCATGCGTTTTGAGACGGAGATGAATGTAGCTTCGGAGTATTTCTCTTTCAGCTTTGATTCGACGCAGCATTATCTCAAGCATTGCCAGGAGTTGGCATTGAACGAGTTGCGCGATCGCGACCGCTACAACCAGGCTTCCATCCGCCTGGGTCATCTCTACGCCAAAGCGGGCAGCTACATGGAAGCGAATAACCTGCTATATCAGCAGATCGATACGACGCAGTTGTCAGAAGCCCTGATGACGGAGTACCTGCTGGCCCTGTATGATTTCAGCATGGACCTGGCGGGTAATTCCGGCATGGTAGAACGCCTTAATATTGCAAACGCAGCTTCCTTCCGTCCCGCCCTGTATGAAAGGATTCCCCGTGATTCTGAGTCCTGGCGCACCATCCTGCGGGACGATCTCTTTTCACAGGGCCGCTACACCCAGGCTGACAGTGTCGGGCGTCTTCTGCTGGCTGGCACCCGTCCCGAAGAGCATGCCTATGCCATCTATGCATTTTACTTATCGGAGATCGCAGAACGGCAAGGCCGCCAGACCGACCGTATGGCTTGGCTGATCCGGTCGGCCGAGAGTGACATGATCAATGCCGTCAAAGACTATGCTTCGCTGACGATGGTGGCACAGAATATCCTGCCGGCCGATGTAGATCGTTCCTTCCGGTATCTGCGCATCGCACAGGAAGATGCTTTGTTCTACAACGCCAAACTCCGACCCTGGCAGATCTCCCGTTTTCTGATTGAAGTGCAGGATGCGTACGCGGCGCGTCAGATCCGCATGAAAAAATGGACAGACGCAACCTCCATCCTGATGGCTGTCCTCGTCCTGGCACTTTCGGTGGTCAGCTGGTTCTATGTGTCCCGATCCCGGAAACTGACGGCGATGCAGAAGCAGCTAGAGTTAAGTAACGCTCGCCTGACTGCTGCCAATGCGGCGCTCAACGGCTTGAACGCGCAGATATCTGATGCCGACCGTGTCAAAGAGCAGTTCATCATTTCATTTCTAGAGAGTTTCTCCAATCAGATTCATTTGTTCCGGAGCGAGGACAACCGCCTGCGCAACCTGGTGAAGCGGGGGAGGGCCGATCTGTTGCTCAAGGATGCCGCTTTCTCCAAGCGCTCGGAGAAGGCTCGCGAAGAATTTTACCGCACATTCGATACGACATTCCTGGCCATGCATCCTTCTTTCGTGGAGCAGTTCAATGCCCTGCTGCAGGAAGATGCGCGGGTGTATCCGCCGCGCGGGCAACTCAATACGGAACTCCGGGTATTCGCCTTGATCCGGCTGGGTGTGGATGATTCTAAGCGGATTGCGTCCATGTTGGACTATTCCCTGAGCACCATCTATAATTATAAGGTCGCCGTTAAGAACAAGGCCCTCGGTGATCGTGACAGCTTTGAAGAACGCGTGAAACAGATCGGAAAGTAGTACTATTTCGCTCCTTAAGCGCTACTTTTCATGCCCCATATATGAAATCGAATCGGCTGAAAACCAGTTGATTCGATTTCTTTTTTCACTACTTTTTTATTCTTGCGCGTACCATGGCTTACATTTCTATCTATTTTTGTATTGGCCAAGAGTCAAAACCATGATTTTAAACAAATTTACTTTACATTTTTAATCAAAAACGCCCATTTAAACCTAAAAGCGTATGAGAAAACTAGCTGCAATAATCCTTGCATTAGGATTGAGCCTGGCCGCTTTTGCGCAGAACATCACCGTCTCCGGTGTCGTTCTCGACGCTGCGCGCCAGCCGATTGTCGGCGCTTTCGTGGTCGAACAGGGTACCAGCAACGGTACGTCCGCCAACCTGGATGGTGAATTCTCCCTCAAGGTGACGCCGGGCGCCGTTCTGGAGGTTTCCTGCATCGGCTATGTGACCCGTACGGTAACGGTCTCGAATGAACCGCGACTGGAGATCATCCTGGAAGATGATACCCAGATGCTGGATGAAACTGTCGTGGTCGGTTACGGTGTCCAGAAGAAGAGCGTCGTGACCGCTTCGATTTCCAAAGTCGACGGTGATGCCTTGAATAAGGTCCGCGCTTCGACCGTCAACGACGCCATCAAAGGTAAGGTCTCTGGTGTGCAGATCACGCAGGCTTCCGGCCAGCCCGGTTCCGGTTCCCAGATCAAGATCCGCGGTATCGGCTCCGTCAACAACTCCGATCCGCTTTATATCGTGGATGGTATGGCCGTGGACGGTGGTATCGATTACCTGAACCCCAACGACATTCAGTCTGTCGAGATTTTGAAGGATGCGGCTTCCGCAGCCATCTACGGTGCCCGTGCCGCCAACGGCGTGGTCCTGGTGACTACCCGCAACGGTGAGAAAGGCAAGGCATCCCTCACCTACAACGGCAGCTACGGCTGGCAGAATCCCTGGCGCAAGAAAGAAGTCCTCAATGCCACGGAATACATGGTGATCATGAACGAGGCCCGCATCAACGACGGCGGAGCCCCGCTCTATTCCGCTGCGGAGATCGCTGCAGCCGGTAAAGGCACCGACTGGCAGGATGAGACCTTTAATTATAACGCGCCCATCATGCAGCACCAGCTGTCGGTGAGCGGAGGTACCGACAGGGCGATGTATTTCGTCTCGCTCGGTTACTTCAAGCAGGACGGTATCGTTGGTGGCAATTATGGCAAGTCCAACTACGACCGCCTTTCCGTCCGCTCCAACAATACCTATATTCCTTTCGAGTCGAAGGAGCGCAATTTCCTCAACAAGCTGACCTTGACGGCCAACATTGCGTATTCCAACATCAATTCGACGGGTATCACGACGAACTCCGAGTTCGGTTCCGTGCTGGGTTCCGCCGTCGGTTTCAACCCCTCGATTCCTGTGTTTGCCTCCGAGGCTGAAGCAGCCCGCATCCTGGCCGAGCATCCGACGGCCATTGTCGCCGCCGACGGCCGTGTGTATTCGCTTCCTCCGACGGGTTATCAGGAACTCACCAACCCGGTGGCCAACCTCGACACCCCGTCGAACACCTATTACAAGACCCATAAGATCGTGGCCAACTTCGCTGCGGAACTCGATATTATTCCCGGCCTCAAGTTCAAGACCAGCTTCGGTACCGACCTGGCCTTCTGGCGCAACCGTGGCTATGGCTTCGAGCAGTACAAGAGCTCGATGAACCAGACGCTGACCAGCTGGGTGAACATGGGTATGAACGAAGGACTTCGCTGGCAGGTGGAGAATTACTTCTCTTACAACCGTCAGTTCGGCAAGCACTCCATCGCTGCCGTGCTCGGCCAGTCCGCGATGAGCTACTCCTATATTTATGTGTCGGGCACCGACTACAATCTCAAGGAGACCAATCCGGCCATGGCCTATATTGATTCGGCCATCGGCAGTACGGATGACGAACGTACGAGCGGCGGCACCGGCGGTTATGACCACCAGCGCCTGGCTTCGTATTTCTTCCGCTTCGACTACAATTTCGACGAGCGCTACATGCTCGAGTTCACGATCCGCCGCGACGGTTCCTCGCGCTTCGGCCCGGGCCACAAGTGGGCGACGTTCCCCGCTGTTTCCGCCGGTTGGAACATGACCAACGAACCTTGGTTCCGCGAAGGCCGTCCCGAGTGGATCAACCAGCTCAAGCTCCGCGCCAGCTGGGGTCGCAACGGTAACGAGAACATCGGTAACTTCCGCTATGCTTCGCTGATGGACACCGGCCAGGAGTATTACTTCGGCCTCGGATCCGCTCCCTATGGCGAGATGTATTCGGGTGCATCTCCGGCCGCACTGGCCAACCCGACCATTCGCTGGGAGGAATCCGAGCAGGTTGACGTCGGTTTCGATGCGCGTCTGTTCGGCGATCGCCTGAGCTTTGGCTATGACTTCTACAACAAACGGACGAAAGGTATGCTCATGGACAAGCCGATTCCGGCTTATGTGGGCCAGGGCGCACCGATGTCCAACCTCGGTGACATGCGCAACTGGGGACACGAATTTGAGATCAGCTGGCAGCACCAGGTAGGGGATTTCCACTACTCGGTCAGTGCTAATGCGTCCCTGCTCCGCAACCGTCTGATCAACCTCGGTAACGAATCCGGAGAGGCTGTGTACCAGAGCAACGGCGCTTCCGGCATTGGTGACTACGTGAAAGGTTCCAACGGCATGGTCTGGCCGTATTTCTACGGTATGAAGACCAACGGCCTCTTCCAGAACTGGGCGGAGGTCGAAAGCTACAGGGACCGCGACGGCAACCTGATGCAGCCCAACGCCCAGCCGGGTGACGTACGCTTCGTCGATGTCAACGGCGATGGCTATGTGAACGACGATGACCGTACGATGATCGGCAAGGGTATGCCTGATTGGACCGCCGGCCTGACGATGTCCGCCGACTGGAAGGGTATCGACCTGACCCTGTTCTTCCAGGGCTCCTTCGGCAACGATGTCTTCGACTACTGCATGCGTGGTGATATTCCGGCCCAAAACCGTCCGGGTTGGGTGCTCGATCGCTGGATCGGCGAAGGCACTTCCAACAGAATCCCGCGCATGACCAATGCGAACCCGAATCAGAACTGGCGTTCTTCCGACCTGTGGGTCAAGGACGGATCCTTTGTCCGCCTGAAGACCGCCCAGCTCGGCTATACCTTCCCCGCTAAGTGGATGAAGATCGTCTTCATCAAGAACTTCCGCGTGTATGTGGCCGGTGAAAACCTCCTGACCTTCACGAAGTACGAAGGTTTCGACCCGGAAATGGCATCCGACGGTTATACGACTATCGGCGTGGACCGCGGCATTTATCCTCAGTCCCGCACCATCACCCTCGGCGCTTCCATCACCTTCTAATCAATATTGCAGACGATTATGAAACTCTATAGATTAATAGCAGTTCTCGCTTTCGCCGGCCTGGTGCTGACCAGCTGCGGTGAGGAATTCCTTACGTCCCACACGACCCATCAGGGCGCTGCCGGTGCGGAAGCTACGGAAAGTGCGATCCTGTCCTACTTGACGGCTACTTATCAGCCGCTGCTGATGGACTCTTACGCAAACTACAACTACAACCATATCCTGCTGCTCTCCGACCTCCGCTCCGATGATATCTACAAAGGTGGCGGCGACGCCGGCGACCAGTCCTGGATGTACCATATGTCCCTCTTCCAGATTCCCGCCTCGGAGAGTCCGACCGGCATCTGGAGCCTCTACTACACGGCGATCGCACGTGCCAACAATACGCTGATGGCCATCGACAACGCCGTCGGTTTTGACAGTGACGCCGCCAAGCGCAAGCTGGCCGGTTACAAAGCCGAGGCCCTGTTCCTGCGTGCCTATTATCTCCACCACCTGTGGAAACTCTACGGCAACATTCCTTTCTTCACCGAACCGCTTGAAGATCCGTTCATGTCTCCGCAGAAGAGCGCCGATCAGATCTACAGCGACATCATGGCTGACATCGCCGAAGCTGAGCGGGCTGCCGCTGAAGCGGGCGACGAATTCCCGATGTACACCAATGGCACCATGAAGCAGGCGCGGGCCAACCTGGCTGCCCTCTACATGCTGAAGGCCCGTGTTGTGATGTACCAGAACGACCAGTCCAAATACGGTGAAGTGGCTTCCAACATGGCTGCCATCATCTCCAGCGGCCGCTACGGCCTTATCGCTTACGATGCTCTCTGGACGGGTGCTGATGAGAACGACTTTACGCCGGAATCCATCTTCGAGAGTAACCAGATCTCCGATGGTAAGCGTGACTGGGGCAGCGCCTGGACCGGCTGCGGCACTAACCTGCCGGCCTATATCTCGCCGAACGAACTCTCCGACCCCGTGTTCTGCGGTGGCTGGGCCTTTGGTCCGGTGCGTCAGGCTACCTGGGACATGTATGAACCGGGTGACGTGCGCCGCGAAGCTTCCATCAACAAATTCGCTGACGGTACCTATGGTCCGCGTTTCCAGAACACAGGCCTCTTCCAGAAGAAGTATGCCGCCCGTACAGCGCTCCGCTCGCCGATCGGCACCGTGGACCTCAACTATCCGAACAACCTGATCCTCTTCCGCTATGCGGAGACCCTGCTCAACTATGCCGAGCTCGTTGGCCTTCAGGGCAACGCTCCGGTCGGCGGCGTGTCCGCCCAGGACTGCCTCGACCAGATCCGCACCCGTGCCGGCTTGGGTTCCATCCCCTTGACCTGGGAGAACCTCAAGTCGGAACGCCGCAAAGAGTTCGTGGGTGAAGGCATGCGCTTCTGGGACCTCATCCGCTGGGGTGACGCAGCAAGCGTGCTGACTGAAAACGATGTCACTTTCCAGAGTGTCCGCACTTTCAACCCGAGCAAGGACAAATACCTCCCGATCCCGCAGAGCGAAATGAGCCGTACTGCCGGCACCGGTGAGTTCGAACTTCACCAGAATCCTGGTTATTAATGGTTAATCCTCAATGACTATCAAGATGAAAAGCATATTCAAAGTCAGTTTGCTCCTGTTCGTCTCGGTCGCGCTTCTCTTTGCTTGCGCACCGCTGGACAAGGATGACTACAAGCTCGGCGATCCCGTCAGCGAGAGTCAGCTCTCCTTTACGTCTTCGCCTTCTGCTGTTACGCCGAACATCATTATTCTGAAGAACACGTCCTCCACGACCGGTGTGGCCTTGTGGGACTTGGGCAACGGCTCAACCGCCAAGGGTGATGAGGTCAGCGTAGCTTATCCCTTCAAGGGCGAATATACGGTTGCGATGTCGCTCTATACGCCGGGTGGCAGCGCCACGATCTCGAAGGTAATCAGTATCGAAAACGATGATTACGGCTTGCTCGACACGCCGGGCTTCAATGCCCTGACAGGTGGCGCAGAGGCCACCGAAGGCAAGACCTGGGTCTTTGCACGCTATACCCGCGGCCACTTCGGTGTCGGCGACATCAATGCTGCGCCCGAGGTGAACGGTCCGGCCTGGTGGCAGTGCGATCCCAACGGAAAAGAGGGCTGCTCGCTCTATGAAAACGAGTACACCTTCATCCAGCGGGGCACGAAGCTCATCTGGGAGAATCAGGGTTACATCTACACCAACGAGAACGGTATGAACCATCTCGGTATCCCCGGTACGGCCAATCCGATTGTCGGCGACTTCGACGTGCCTTATACGCCTGCCGATAACCTGACCTTCTCGCTCGACGAGGACAACATGACGCTGACGCTCGGCGGTAATGCCTTCCTGGGCTTCTATACCGGCGTGAGCGTGTATCATATCATCCGTCTGACCGAACACGAGCTTTATGTCTGGTGCGGCAGTGAGGCCGAACCCGGCAATGCCTGGTATTTCATCTTCGTCCCTAAAGACGAGCTGAAGGAACCCGATCCGGAACCGGTCATCCCGCCGGATCCGAAACCCGAACCGGAAGAGGCTTGGTTCCGTCCGAACGCGGAGACCAACCTGCTCCGTACCACGTTCGACTATGAACACTGGTTCAGCGGCGCTGACTGGGGCGGTGGTCTGGAACCGGGTATCTCCATCAAAAACAACATCACCATCGTCGTGCCCGAGGGCATCGGTGGCGGTGAATGGATGGGCCAGTTCAAGATCCGCACCCATATCCCGGCTGGGGCCCGCGAACGCTTCGACTTCAGCTGCTCCATAGCGGCTACGAATCCGGGCACTGCGACGGTCAAGATGACGGCGGATGACGATCCGGCCGACGATGAGTTCTTCTACAACGGCAATGTGGCCGTCGATGGCGTCACGCTCTTCGAATCGGCCGACCACATGCTCAACAAGGATACGGAAAGCGTCCTGCTGGTCTTCGACTTCGGCCGTTTCCCGGCCGGGACGGTGATCACCCTGTCCGACCTGTGCCTCCAGAAGCATATTCCGCTCAGCGACAAGCCTGAGGTGGTGAACCTGTGGCCTGCCGCTGCCGTGACCACGACCCAGTGGTTCAGCGGTCCTGACTGGTCGGGTGGCCTGACTGCCGATTTCAAGATGCTCGAAGGCAACGGCTTCGAACTTACGGTTCCTGACGGTGTCGGTGGCAGTGAGTGGATGGGCCAGTTTGCCCTGCATACCGATATCCAGTTGCTGGCATCCCACGAATACGAGTTCATCTGCACGGTTACGGCCACCACTGCCTCGCAGTTCACGATGAAACTGACGAACGATCCGGAAGATGACAGCAAGGTCTGCTTCTACGACAATGCCCTCAATATGAAGGATGGTACGGTGACGATCCGCAAGGTCGCGGTCAAACCCGCGTCTGCAGATGCCGAAGCGGCCATGCTGATCTTCGACTTCGGCCGTACGCCGGCCGGCACGAAGATTGTCGTGACGGACATCGTGCTTCAGGAGTACATTCAGTAATGAACAGGATGCTGCACATACTGACACTTCTTTTTCTGCTGGTTTCCTGCAATCCGGTTCCGACCCCGGAACCGGAGCGGGAACCGGAGATCACCTTTTCGTCGAATGAGCTGATATTGAGTCCCGAAGGGGGCGAGGCCTCGCTCAAGGTGAATGCTTCCACGAGCTGGAGCATTGCTACGGACGGACAAAACTGGTACGCTCTGGTTTCCGCACCGCAGGTCTATGCGGGAGAAAGCATCCTGAAAGTATCCGCGGAGCCCAACTATACGACGGCGCCCCGTACGGCGACCCTTCGCTTTACGAGCGGCAACAAGACCGTCAGTCTCAAACTGTCGCAGGCATTCTTCGTCCCGGAACTGACTTTTTCACAGAGCACAGTGACGGGCGAGGGCGCGGGCGGCACGGTGACCGTGACGACGCACGCCAACGCCAGCTGGACGGTAGACGAAGCTGATCTGGACTACTGGTTTTCGATCAGCCCGAGGACCGTTGGCCGGGGCGATGGGGAACTGAAAGTGACGTTCAACAAAAGCTATTCTGCGCAGCCGCGTTCACAGCAAGTCCATTTCCGCAGCGGTGAGCATGAGAAGATCCTGACTGTCACGCAGAAAGAGGGTACGCCTGTTCCTTCTGGCGCCTATGTGCCCGAAGGCTATGAACTCGTGTGGCAGGATGGCTTTTCCGAGGCTTCTTCGGCCCTGATCGACAAGTGGCGCTACGAAGACTGGGCACCCGGCCGTGTGAATCATGAGTTGCAGCGCTATGTGCCGGATGACCGGCGTACGTCCTACACGCAGGACGGCGCTTTGCACATCGTGGCCCGCAAGGACGGGAACCAGGTGATTTCCGCGCGTATGAACAGCCGTGAATCATGGCTGTACGGCTATTTTGAAGCCGCCATCTGGCTGCCGAAAGGCAAGGGCACCTGGCCGGCGTTCTGGATGATGCCGGACGATTTTTCGAAAGGCTGGCCGGCCTGCGGTGAGATCGACATCATGGAAGAGGTCGGCGTGGATGCGAACATCACTTCTTCTTCCATCCACTGCGAGACGTACAACCATGTGAAGAACACCCAGAAGACAGCATCCCGCACGATTCCGGGTGCAGAAAACGAGTATCACGTGTACGCCCTCGAATGGACGAAAGATTATATCAAGACTTATGTGGATGGCGTGCTGCTGCTGGAATTCCGCAACGACAAGGCGGGGCGGGACAGCACATGGCCGTTCAACAAGAAATTTTACCTCATCCTGAACCTGGCCTGGGGCGGTGACTGGGGCGGCTATGCCGGTGTGGATGAAAGCGCGCTCCCTTGTACGATGAAGGTGGATTATGTACGTGTTTACAAAAAGTAAGGAAAGATGAAATATACTAGAACCCTTGTGCTGGCTGTCGTGCTGGTGCTGCTGGCTGCCTGTACGCAGCCAAAGCCCTCGACGGTGGGTTCCGATGCAGGTATTGAGAAACGCATCGAACAATTGCTGTCACGGATGACGCTGGCCGAGAAGATCGGGCAGATGAATCAGGTGTCTGCCGGCGGCGAGGTGTCCAACTATGCCGAGGCGCTCCGCAACGGTCAGATCGGCTCCATCCTTAATGAAGTGGATCCGGTCAAAATCAATGAGTTTCAACGCATCTGCGTGGAAGAATCCCGCCTCGGCATTCCGCTGTTGGTAGGGCGAGACGTGATTCACGGCTTCCATACGATCTTCCCGATTCCGCTGGGCCTGGCAGCTACATTCGATCCGGCACTGGTGGAACAGGGCGCCCGCATCGCTGCCGTAGAGGCTACCGGACAGGGTGTCCGCTGGACTTTCTCGCCCATGCTCGACATCGCCCGCGACCCCCGTTGGGGCCGTATGGCGGAAGGCAGTGGGGAAGATGTCTACCTGGATGCCCGCATGGCCGAAGCTATGGTACGCGGCTATCAGGGCGAGACCCTGGACACAGATGCCATGGCAGCCTGCATCAAGCATTATGTGGGCTACGGAGCCGCTGAGGGTGGCCGTGACTACAACAGTACCTTCCTGACGGAACGCCAGTTGCGCAACGTCTACCTGCCGCCTTTTGAGGCGGCCGTGAAGGCTGGCGCCCTGACGTTGATGACCTCGTTCAACGACAACGACGGCGTACCTTCCACAGGCAATACCTTCATCTTGAAGGATGTGCTTCGGGATGAATGGGGCTTTGACGGATTGGTGGTAACCGACTGGAACTCCATGGGCGAGATGATTCCCCACGGTTTCGGTACCGACCGCAAGGACGTGGCCTGCAAGGCCGTGAATGCCGGCGTTGACATGGACATGATGACCTTCGGTTTTATCTCCCACCTGGAGGAACTGGTGGCCAGTGGGAAAGTGAAGGAATCGGCCATCGACGAGGCTGTCCGCCGTATACTTCGTGTCAAACTACTGCTGGGACTGTTTGAAAATCCCTATGTGGATGTAGATGCCGGACAGTCCGTTCAATATGCTGAAAGTCACCTGGACGCTGCGCGCCGCACGGCCGAGGAATCGGCCATCCTGCTGAAAAACGACGGTATCCTCCCGCTCAAGGCCGAGCAGCTCCGATCTATTCTGGTTACCGGCCCGATGGCCGACGCTCCGCATGACCAGCTGGGTACCTGGAGTTTTGACGGCGAGAAGGCCCATACGGTCACTCCGCTCCAGGCGCTGAAGGAGCGTTTCCCTGGGAAAGTGACCTTTGTCCCGTACGGCTATAGCCGGGAAAAACGCGCCCGCTTCGACGATATCGTGGCGGCCGCCCGCCGTGCTGATGTGGTGCTGGTGTTCCTGGGAGAAGAGGCCATCCTTTCTGGCGAGGCGCACTGCCTGGCCGACCTGAACCTGATCGGAACGCAGAGCGAACTTCTCGTCGCCCTAAAGGCGGCGGGCAAGCCCGTGGTGGCCACGGTGATGGCTGGCCGTCCGCTGACCATCGAGCGTGACCTGCCCAACTGCCAGGCGATGCTCTATTCCTTCCATCCGGGAACGATGGGCGGTCCTGCGCTGGCCAATCTCCTTTTCGGCGATGTAAATCCCTCCGGAAAGACACCGGTCACCTTCCTCCGCACGGTAGGGCAGGTGCCGATGTATTATTCGCATAACATGACGGGACGTCCCTACAACAACGAGACCCTGCTTGCAGACATCGAACTGGAGGCGGGACAGACCTCGCTGGGTAACACCTCCTATTATCTGGACTATGGCGCCCGGCCGCTTTTTCCTTTCGGCTACGGTTTGAGCTACACGACGTTTGACTATTCGGACATCGCGCTGGATAAGGAGGCTTATCCGCAGGATGGCACGATTCGGTTGACGTTCGGCCTGACCAATACCGGTGCGTATGATGGTACTGAAGTGGTTCAGGTGTATGTCCGCGATCTGGTAGGCTCCATTACCCGTCCGGTGAAAGAACTCAAGCATTTTGAGCGCGTGCCTCTGAAAGCAGGGGAGAAACGCACGCTGGAAGTGCAGATCCCGGTTTCGGAACTGGCCTTCTTCGGCTTGGATGGCGTCACGAAAGTGGAACCTGGTGACTTCCAATTGTGGGTAGCGGGCGACAGCGCCTCCGGACAACCCGTTTCATTTCAAGTATTATGACGGATGCGTCATATTTTTAGGTTATTTGTTTGGTTGAGCGTAATGCTGCTTTCGGTCTCTTGTCAGGAGAGTCCGAAAGCGGCGTTGCTCTCTGTTCTCGTGGAGCAGGAGCGCGTTATCCTGCCTGCGAGTGGCAGTGAATCGTTCTACTTCTCCGTCGATGAGCCGGAGGCGGCATTTGACCTGGAAAAAGACGTAGTCCTGTATTTGGCGAAAGGGCAGACGCTTCTTTCGACCGACTTCCAACTGACGGCCGTGGAGAGGACAGAGACTCCGGGCCGTTACCGGGCCGTCGTTTCAGATCTGGGTCGGCGTGATGACTATGAATCCAGTGTCTATCTGGGCATTCGCGTTTCGCCCCTGGAGATGGTCCTTTCCCAGTCTTTCGTCTGTGTGGCAGAGAATGCCGATCCGGCGACGCGTGTGCAGAAGACAGGGCTCCCCGTGCTGTATCTCGACACGGAGGGCGGGGCGGCCATCCGTTCGAAGACCGACTATGTGAATGCGACCTTTACCGTTCCGGACGACGCGGATTCGACGCTCACCCTTGCCTGCCAGGTGCGCGGTCGTGGCAATACCACCTGGACCTGGCCCAAGAAGCCCTATCTGGTGAAACTTGACAAGAAGACCTCGCTCCTGGGCATGCCGGCACACAAGCGCTGGATCCTCCTGGCCAATTTCATGGATCGCACGATGATGCGCAACCTGGTGGCCATGAAGGTATCCTCACTGACCTCACTCGACTGGACACCGCGCTGCCAGAGCGTGGAGCTGGTGCTCAACGGCGTGCATCAGGGCAATTACCTGCTCATCGAGCAGGTGCGTGTCGACAAGAACCGGGTGAACGTTGGCGACGACGGCTACCTGATCGAGTCGGACTTCCACTACGACAATGAGGTTCAGTGGATGGATCCTCACGGTCGCTGCAATGAGATGAAAGGCGGGATTCCGTTCGGCATCAAAAACCCTGATCCCGACGAGATCACACCAGCCCAGGTGCAATACGCCAAGGATTTCATCGGGGAGACGGCAAGTATCCTGTATGGCCCGAAATTTACCGATCCGGAGCAGGGCTATGCTTCCCGTATCGACGTCGCCTCCTTCATTGATTACTGGATTGTCTTTGAAGTGATGGGTAACCACGAGCTGGGCAATCCCGGCAGCGTGTTCTATCATTTCAAGCCGGATGGCAAGATGATCGCGGGCCCTTGCTGGGATTTCGACTGGGGCGTGCTTTCCTACAATTACAACCCCCAGGCCCGGACGGGCCTGGTCAATCGCAATGCCTGCTGGTATGCCCGTCTTTTTGAAGATCCGGCTTTTCAGGTGCAGGTGCGGGAGCGTTTTAGGGAGCTGTTGCCAGCGCTGCTGACCATCCCAGCCTATATTGATGCGATGGAAAAGATGCTTGAGCGTTCGGCTGAGCTGAATTTCAAACTGTGGAATCCTGCCCAGGATGCTTCCCAAAATGGCGGTCGCATCATCAATGGCGATGAAAACATGTCGTTTCACGATGCCGTCGCACGGCTACGCACCATCTACGAGGAACGCTTGTCGGTGATGCAAAGCAACCTATGATGAGAAAGGGTGCCGTTGGGCACCCTTTCTTTATTTAATCCGCAAGAAACTGTATCCGAAACGCTTGCAGGCCGCTTTTTCGAGTTCTTCCCGGTCGTCGGGGTGGGCGATGGCGATCAGGGCCCTGGCGCGTTGCGCCAGGTTCTTGCCCCGGAGGTAGGCGATGCCCCATTCCGTGGCGACGTACTGGGTCTGGAAGCGCGTCGTCACCACGCCGGCGCCCGGCGTGAGCGTCGGGACGATCTTGGCCTTGCCCTTCGCGGTGCGAGAAGGCAGCGCGATGAAGCACTTGCCGCCTTCCGACAGCGAGCAGCCGTACATGAAGTCGTGCTGGCCTCCGACGCCCGAGAAGATCATTTCGCCGATCGAGTCGGCGCAGACCTGGCCGGTGAGGTCGACTTCCAGCGCCGAGTTGATGGCGCAGGCCTTCGGGTTCTGGGCGATCAGGAAAGGGTTGTTGGTGTAGGCGACGTCGTAGAACTCCATTGTCTTGTTGTGGTCGATGAATTCGTACATCTCCTTGGAACCCAGGGCCAATGCCGCGATGCTGACGCCCGGATGCACTTTTTTCAGCGAGTTGTCGATGACGCCTTCCTTCATCAGCCGGATCACGCCGTCGGTCATGGCTTCGGTGTGCAGGCCCAGGTGCTTGTGGTGCTGGATGCCGTTGAGGATGGCGTTGGGGATGCCGCCCACACCGATCTGGAGGCAGGCTCCGTCGGGAATCTCGGCCGCCACGTTGGCACCGATGGCCTTTTCAATATCCGTGGGCTCGCCGAACTGCATGGCGATGGGCGGCACGTTGCAGCGGACCGCCGCGCTGATCTTCGATTCGTGGATCAGGCATCCGCCGTAGAGGTAGGGGATGGCCTCGTTGACCTGCGCGATGACGACCCGGGCGGTCTCCACGGCGGCGACGGAAATGTCGCAGCCGATGCCGTAGCTGCAGAAGCCGTTCTCGTCGGGCAGCGAGCAGTTGATGAACGCCACGTCAATCGGCAGCTCTCCCTTGCGGAAGAGGGCCGGCACTTCGCTCAGGAAGCAGGGTGTCAGCGAGCCGTAGCCCTCGGCCACGTGCTTGCGCTGGTCCGCGCAGAGGAAGATGCTGTTGACCAGGAAGGAGTCCTTGTATTCCGGCTTGCAGAACGGAGCCGGGCCTTCCGTGATGTTGAAGCCCGAGACGATCTGCACGTCGCGCAGCTCGTCGGCGCGGCGGGTGAGGGCTTCCTGCAGGATGACGGGAACGGAGGTGCTGCCCTGGCAGCAGACGGTGTCGCCGCTGCGGACCAGCCTGACGGCTTCGTCGGCAGTCATGTAGTTCATAGGCGTTCGCTATTTTTCTTTTTTCGCATAGTTGAAACCGGCATCGAAAGCCTTGATGTTGGCGGCCACGATCTCCTCGCCCTTGCGGCCGAAGATGCGGCGGATGCCGTCGCGGAGTTGTTCCGGGTCGAGGATGTCGAGCAGGGCGGCGATTCCGCCCAGCAGCACCATGTTGGCGCTGCGCGGCGAGCCGACTTCCTTGGCGATGGCGTCCACGTCGATGGCGATGAGGTGCGGCAGTTTGCCGAGCTCGGCCATGATGCTGTCCATCGGCGGATAGTCGGGGATGTTGACGAAGGGGACGGTATTGGTGATGACCCAGCCCTGGGGCGTGAGGTACGGCACGTAGCGGAGCGCTTCCATCGGCTCAAGCGAGACGATCAGGTCGGCAGCGCCGCGCGGGATGAGGTCGCTCTGGATGGGGTCCGACGAGAGGCGGAGGTTCGACTGGACGTCGCCGCCGCGCTGGCTCATGCCGTGCACTTCGGCCTGTTTGAGGTACAGCCCCTGTTCGAGGGCGGCCGAACCGATGACCGTGGCGATGGAGAGGATGCCTTGTCCTCCCACGCCGGCGAGAATGATATCTTGTTTCATGGCGAACTTACTTTTTGGATGCGTGTCTTCTGGCGGTTTGGATGCATTCGCGGCGGCAGACGATCACCGAGACGCCGTGGTATTCGATTTCTTCCCGGATCACTCTTTCCATGTCGGGATAGTTCTTGGGCAACGGGACGATGGTGCGGATGTGGGCCGGATCCACGCCGAGGCCGGCGCAGATGGCTTCGATGCGGCCCGTTCCGGCGGAGTCCTGTCCGCCCGTCATGGCGGTGGTCAGGTTGTCGGAGATGCAGAGCACCACGTCGGCGTGGCTGTTGACGGCGTCGAGCAGGCCGGTCATGCCGCTGTGGGTGAAGGTCGAGTCGCCGAGCACGCCGACGGCGGGCCAGGTGCCTGCGTAGGCGGCGCCTTGAGCCATGGTGAACGAGGCGCCCATCTCCACGCAGGTGTGGATGGCCTGGAACGGGGCCATGTAACCGAGGGTATAGCAGCCGATGTCGCTGAACACGCGGGCGCTGGGGTAGTCGATCTTCAGCACGTTGTTGAGGGCGGTGTAGAAGTCGCGGTGACCGCAGCCCTGGCAAAGGGCCGGCGGACGCGGCGCGAGCACCTGGGAGGCGGCGAAGGCCGGCAGGGCGGGGAGGCCGAGGGCCTTGCGCACCTCGTCGGGCGAAAGCTCGCCGTCGCGGACGACGGTCTCGTCGATGCGCCCCAGGATCTTCGTCTGGGCGGGGAATACGCCGCGGAGCATGTTCTCCACGAGCGGCTGGCCTTCTTCCAGCACGAGGATGGTCGGGACCATCTCCGCGAGCTGGAGCGCAAGCCGGCGCGGGAAGGGATACTGCGATATCTTAAGCACGGGATACGGGCAGCCGTCGGGATAGTTCTCCATCAGGTAGTTGTAGGCGATGCCGCAGGCAATGACGCCCAGGCTGTGGTCGGGACCGTCGCTCAGTTTGTTGAAGGGCGAGCAGGCGGCGTCTTCTTCAAATTGCGCGTAGTTCTTGATGAGTTCGCGGTTGCGGACACGGGCGTTGACGGGCAGAGTGACCCAGCGCTTGGGATGCGCCGGGTAGTGGAGCTCGTTCTGCGGGCGGATTTCCGCTGCCGGCTGGACCACGGCGCGGGAGTGGGCCATGCGGGTGGTCAGGCGCATGATCACGGGAATGGTGCGCTGCTCGGAGTAGTCGTAGGCGGCGCGGGTCATCTCGTAGGCTTCCTGCTGGTTCGAAGGCTCGAACACGGGCATCATGCCGAAGGTCCCCCAAAAACGGGAGTCCTGCTCGTTCTGCGAGCTGTGCATCGAGGGGTCGTCGCAGGCGGCCACTACGAGGCCGCCGTTGGCACCGGTCATGGCGGAACCCATGAGCGGGTCGGCGCAGACGTTCATGCCCACGTGTTTCATGCAAACCAGGGCGCGCTTGCCGGCGTAGGACATGCCGAGGGCGCCTTCCATGGCGGTTTTCTCATTGGTGGTCCACTGGTCGTGGACGTGGCGCTCCCGGGTCAGGGGATGGCCCTGGATATACTCGGTGATCTCGGTGGAGGGAGTGCCGGGATAGGCGTACACGCCGCTCAGGCCTGCATGCAACGCGCCCAGCGCCACGGCTTCATCGCCCAGAAGTAATTGTTTTTCTGCCATAATATGTTAATTGTTTCAATAAATTCCTTTATCAATCCTACAAAGTTAATAAATATTAGCAAATATTCCAATATGCTTACAGATAAAAATTGTTATTCATCGTATGGACAGTTTTACTATCTTTGCACCGGCTTGCAGGGTGCAGGCCAAGGGGTGCTGCGGCCACGGCCGCGGCTGAGATGATACCCTCACGACCTGATCGGGATAATGCCCGCGTAGGAAACAGATATCTTCTTTCCCCTTATTGTATACACCAGCTTTACAATTAAGGAATCAACATGAAACTTTCGTATCGTTTGGCTGCACTGGTCGCCGCAGGACTGGCCTGGTGCGCCATGCCCGCCGCCGCGCAGGAACCGGATTCCGTGCAGGTCGAGCAACTTCAGACCGCCGTGGTCAGCGCGGTGCGTGCCGCCAAGGACGCGCCGTTCGCCGTGGCCAATATCGGACGCACGGAACTGCAGCAATTCTCCCAAACCGGGAAGGAACTCCCGACGCTTTTCGCCCGGACCCCGGGCATCGTGTCCTGGAGTGACAATGGCGTGGGTACCGGCACGGCCTACTTGCGCATCCGCGGTGCGGGCGGCAGCCGCATCAATGTGACCCTCGACGGCGTGCCCCTCAACTCTCCCGAGGACCAGACCGTGTTCTGGGCCAACATGAACTCGTACAGTTCGCTCCTGGGCAGCGTGCAGATCCAGCGCGGCGTAGGTACCTCGACCAACGGCGACGGCGCCTTCGGCGGCACCATCGCCCTGGCCACCGAAGCCCCATCCATGACGCTGGGCAGCACGGTCAACCTGGCCTACGGCTCGTACAATACCTTTCACCTGAACACGCGTTTCACGAGCGGACTGCTCTGGAACCGGCTCGTGCTGGACGCCGCTTACAACCAGACCTCGACACAGGGCTACCTGCACGGTACGAACGGGAACTCAGGCAGCTACTATGGCGGCGCCACCCTGCTCGGCGGCAGCTGGAAGCTGAGCTACAAGCTCATCGGCAACTTCGAGCGGACCGGCCAGGCCTGGAACGGCGTGACCGCCGGAACGGACGACCTTTCGCTCATGGACGGCACGTTCGGCGCTTCCACGGGCATCCGGACCTACAAGGACCTGTACAAGGCGGGTTTGGGCAAATACAACTCGTTGTACGAAAGGCTGATCGTCCATGAGTTGGAACCGCTTGACTACGAGCTGGAACGCTATGAAATGAACGACGGCATCTACTGGCCCCGTACGACCGACAACTTCTGGCAGAACCACCATCTGCTGAACTACACGGCCCGTTTCCGGGATGCCTGGACGGCCACGGCCACGCTCCATTACACCGGCGGTCACGGCTGGTACAGCGAGTTCCGCTACAACAACAAGCTCTCCAAGTTCGGCCTGCCCGTCTATGTGGATGAGGCAGGGAACACCGTCAGCCGCTGCGATTTCGTCCGCAAGAAGGGCCTCACGCAGCACACCTTCGGCCTCGTATCGAACCTGCGTTACCAGCAGGGGCCCTGGGACGCCGTCGCAGGCTTCTCCGTCCAGCAGTTCTGGGGAAACCATTACGGCTACCTGACCTACATCAGCAACGAAGACCTGTACAATGTGCTGACCCGTGAAGGCCAGGCCGCATACAAATACTACAATTCGGACGCTTCCAAGTACGACGGCAATCTTTTCGCGAAGGCCAGTTTCCGCTTCCTGGAGGACTGGAGCGTCTTCGCCGACCTCCAGTACCGCCGCGTCCATTTCATCACGACCGGTTTCAACGACAAGTATATCGTCAACAAAGACGGCTCCATCAGCAAGCACATGCTCGACGTCGACGCCCGCTACAACTTCTTCAATCCCAAGGCCGGCGTCAATTACGGCCGCGGTGCGCACCGGGCCTACGCCTCGTTCGCCGTCAGCCACCGCGAACCGGAGCGCAACAATTTCACCGACAACGGAAAGTATCCCGCGCCGAGGGCCGAACGCGTCTACGACGTAGAGGCCGGCTACCAGCTGACCGGCGCCGTCGCCAGCGCCGGCATCAATCTCTATTACATGCGCTACAAGGACCAGCTGGTGCAGACCGGCGAGCTGAGCGACATCGGCGAGGCCCTGACCACCAATATTCCCGATTCCTACCGCATGGGCGTGGAACTCACGGCGGCCTGGGCACCGCTCTCCTGGCTGAGCCTGGAGGCCAACGCCGCGCTGAGCCGCAACCGTCTGCTCGATTTCGACGAGTACGTGGAAGACTGGGACAAGGGCGTCACCATCCTGCATTACGACAGCGCCGCGCTGGCCTATTCGCCCGACGCCATTGTCAATGGTTTCATCAACCTGCATTACAAGGGATTCCGGGCTGAGTGGCACACGGGTTTCGTGAACCGCATGTATCTTGACAATACGCAGAACGCCGAGCGCTCGCTGCCGGCCTACAGCCTGACGGACCTGTCGCTGGGCTATACCTTCCGCTTCCGCGGCGCCCTGAAGGAACTCGACCTGGGCGTGGATGCCAGCAACCTGTTCAATGCCCGCGTGGCCCAGAGCGGCTGGGTCTACAGCGCGATATACGAAAGCGGCGGCCATCCCAATGACCACCGCTATTACGAGATCGGCTTCTTCCCCGTCGCAGGACTGAGTGTCCTGGGGCATGTCACCTTGCGTTTCTAAGCCTTACTCGATGCTTTCGAGTTCGACGCCCGGTATGGAGGACAGTTTCTCGACGACATCGGTATAATCTTTATGCCGGACATCGAGTGTGACGAGGGCCTTGAAGCTGCCGTCCTTTTTGGAGAGGGAATACGTTTCTATTTTGTTGCCCAGCGACTTGATGAGGTCGATCAGGGGCTCTTTGTTTTCCGCAAGGAGAACGACGCTGATCTGCCGTTTTCCGACCTTGGAGGCCGTCGTATGGGTGACGATCGACCAGAAGAGGACGATGACCAGCGCGGCCCCGCTCAGGATATAGAGGCCGCCGCCGATGGCCAGACCCAGAGATGCGGTAACCCAGAGGCCGGCGGCGGTCGTCAAGCCGCTTACTCGGTTCTGGACCTTGAGGATGATGCCGCCACCGATGAAACCGATGCCGGAGACGACGCCGGCGGCGACACGTGCGGCATCGAAGCGTGCGGCTCCTTCGAAGCCGTACTGGGATACGAGCATGAACATGGCGGCGCCTGTGGCCACCAGCACGTGGGTTCCGATGCCGGCGCCTTTGGCGCGGTATTTTCGTTCAAAGCCGATAATGGCTCCTGCCAGTGAGGCGACTACGAGGCGGATTACAAATTCCAGAGTAGGTGTCATATTAGTAATTATTGTTATTGATATTCGTGTTTCGTTAACGGAATAATTGTTGGGCAAAGAGGGTGAGGTAGTCGCGCCAGTTGCGCCAGATGTGGCCGCCGTCGGATTCGTACAGGACGGCGGGATAGCCTTTGGCGTCGCACCATTCTTTCAGTTTGCGGGAGTTCACCATGATGCCGTCGGCCCGGCCGCAAGCAATCCAGTAAAGCTTCGGATGGGCGGCGAAGACGGCGTCGAGCGCGGCTTCGTTGCCTTCCGTCGTGGCGACGCCCGAGAAGAGGCCGACATAGCCGAAGCGCTTGGGATAGCGCATCGACAGCATACAGGACTGACGGCCGCCCATCGACAGGCCGGCTACGGCGGTGTTGGCATAGCCTTTGGCTACGCGGTAGTGCTTCTCCACAAAGTCCATGATGTCGGGGAAACTGTTCTCCACTTCGATGGTCGACTGGGAACGGCTGTTCTCGAAAGTGGGCTGGAACATATTGACGGCGGCGCCGGGTGCGGCCTGGTTGAACCACACGCCGTTGGGCATCACCACGATCATCGGCCTGGCTTTGCCTTCTGCGATCAAGTTGTCGAGGATCTGTGCGGTGCGGCCGAGGTCGGTCCAGGCGTCTTCGTCGCCGCCAGAGCCATGCAGCAGGTAAAGCACCGGATATTTGGCCTTGGGATTATCTTCATAATCGGCTGGCGTATAGACCGTCAGGCGACGCTGCGCGCCCAGTGTGGGGCTGTCGTACCAGACATGGGCCAGCGTGCCGTGCGGCACATCGTGCACTTCGTAGTACCATCCCTTGTCCCCTTCCTTGGCGCTCAGGGTGAAGATGTTGGTCCAGGTCGCCACATCGCGGTTCTGGTAGATGTTCGACGGGTCCATCGTCTTGCGGCCGTCCACCAGGAAGCTGTAGGAATAGAGTTCGCCTTCCAACGGCGCGCTGGTGTAGGTCCAGACGCCCTCCCAGCCCTCTTTCAGGTCGACGATACCGGGGGCGTCGTAGGTCAGTTTCTGGCCGCCCATCTCGTATTCGACGGAGCGCGTGGGCAGGAAGTCGCCGGTGAGCTGAACCGTCACGGCTTTCGGCGCGAAGAGGCGGAACGTCACGCTGTGGTCGGGATTGATTTCGGGCGAAACGAGCCCGGTGCCGGGACCCAGCGCCTGCTGGGCAAGGGCTGCCACCGTCAGGCAGAGGGCGGCGAGCAGGGATGTCAGCTTTTTCATAAGGAGATTCGTTTCCCCAAATTTAATCATTTTCCGGATTTTTTCCTAAATTGCAATTTTGTAAGAAAAACGACCATGTACAACGGACTGAAAGAATACGTCAGGTTCCTGGAGGAGAAAGGGGAATTGCGCCGGATCACGGAATTCGTGGATCCGGTTCTGGAGATTGCCTGTGCCACGGACATCGAGTCGAAGAAAATCTCCGGCGGCAAAGCGCTGCTGTTTGAAAATACGGGCACGGCCTATCCCGTGCTGACCAACATGATGGGCTCCGAGGCCCGCATCCGTTACGCCCTGGGCGTCGATTCGCTCGAGGGTGTCGGCGCGCGCATCGACGCGATGGTCGACAGCGTGCTGGGCGGGAAGCGTGGGCTGCGCGCCAAGATGAAGCTGCTGCCGCTGCTCAGCCAGGCCTCCGCCTGGAAGCCGCGCAAGCACAAGGGCCATGCGCCCTGCCAGGATACCGTGCAGTATACGGCGCAGTTGAGCCAGATTCCGGTTCTGCAGTGCTGGCCGCAGGACGGCGGCCGCTTCATCACGCTGCCGCTGGTCCATACCGTGAGCCCGGTGACGGGCATCCGCAACGTCGGCATGTACCGCATGCAGGTGCTCGACGACGCCACCACCGGCATGCACTGGCACATGCACAAGACCGGCGCGAAGCACCTCTCCGAGTGCACGCACCGCCTGCCCGTGGCCGTATGCCTGGGCGGCGATCCCGTCTACTCCTATGCCGCCACGGCGCCGCTGCCCGAGGGTATCGACGAATACATGCTGGCGGGTTTCCTGCGCGGCAAGCCGGTGGAGCTGGTCAAATGCTTCACCCAGGACCTTATGGTCCCCGCCGACTGCGACTTCGTGATCGAGGGCTACGTGCAGAAAAGCGAGGAGAAGTTCATGGAAGGGCCTTTCGGCGACCATACGGGCTTTTACTCGCTGGAGGACCTCTATCCGAAATTCCACGTCACCTGCATCACGCACCGTTTCGACGCCATCTATCCCGCGACGGTGGTGGGCATTCCGCCCATGGAGGACAAATACATCCAGGAAGCGACCGAAAAGATCTTCCTGTCGCCCATCAAGCTGGCCATTGCGCCGGAACTCGAAGACCTGTACCTGCCCGAGGAGGGTGTGGGGCACAACTTCGCCATCGCCAGGATCCGCAAGCAGTACGAGGGCCAGGCCTTCAAGGTGGCCAATGCGCTCTGGGGCGCCGGGCAGATGATGTTCAACAAGTTCCTGCTGGTGGTCGACGAGGACGTCGACATCCGCAACTGGGATGCCGTTTTCGCGGCCATCGCCCGCAACGTGGACGTCACCCGCGACCTGCTCTTCAGCCGCGGCCCGCTCGACGTGCTCGACCATGCCGCGCCGATGACGGGTTTCGGCAGCAAGCTCTGCATCGACGCCACGCGGAAGGCGACGGTCTTCACCGACCGGAAGATCGACCGGGTGATCCGGGTGTTGTATGACAGCGACGAAAAGAACGCCTCCCGCTACCGCAAGCTCTGGCTGCTGGGTGCCAACTGCGATCCGCTGCGCGACGGCCGGGTGGGAGACCACCTGATCCTCGACGCGCGCTCGAAGCGCGACATGCCGGGCTTCAAGCGCCGCTGGCCCGATATCGTGGCGCACGATCCGGACATGGTCGCCCGCATGACGGAGCTGCTGAAAGACTGATTCACATGAAAAACATTGCTGTCTATCTGGGCTCTGCGCCCAGTTGCAAGGAGGTATACAAGGGTCTGGCCTACGAGCTGGGGCACCGGATTGCGCAGGCCGGGATGACGCTGGTCTACGGCGGTGCGGCCGTCGGTACGATGGGTGCGCTGGCCGACGGGGCGCGGGAAGCCGGCGGCGAGGTCATCGGCGTCTTTCCTAAAGGTTTCCGCGGGACGAAAGAAGTTCGCGAGAGTGGGCTGGAAGTCGTCCAGAAAGGGCTTTCGTCGTTTATCGAGACGGAAGATTTCGCGTCCCGCAAGCAGTTGATGGAAGATATGAGCGACGCCTGCGTCGTGATGCCGGGCAGTTTCGGGACGATGGACGAGCTGTTCACCTACGCCTGCGACCGGGCCATCGACAAGCACGCGAAGCCGATCCTGGTTTTCAATTTCGAAGGGTATTACGATCCGTTGAAGCAACTGCTGGCCAATATGCAGGAAGCCGGCTTCATGAAGCCGGTCATGGCCGACGCCATTACCTTCTGCGATACGATCGAGGAAATTGTCGCCTGCCTGTAACGGCATGGCGGGCAATCAGATGTAATTCCTGTTCTGGACCGTGATGCCCGGATTGATCCTGACCAGGTGCTCGATCAGTGCGTCGGCCTGGGCGGGAAGCAACTTGACGTCGACGAAGCGGACGCCAGCTTCGTGGATGTTCAGATAGCGCAACTTGCCCTTCTTGTTGGTCACACGGGTAATGCGGTCGATATCGGCGATCTTGATCGGCCATTTTCTGTTCTCGGGCGTGGTAAGCGTACCTTCCTCGTCATCGACCGTGCATTTGACGGAAGTCAGGGGGATCCATACAAGAGCGACGATGGCGGCCAGATACAGAACCATCCGCAGGATCTGCCATCCGGTATGATCGATTCCGATCATCGCAATGAAAGCGACATAACCGACGATGACTACTGAACCGAGAATCCAGGTCAGGCGTTTGGGATTCTTAACGTTGGAATACGTTGTTTTCATGCAGTAAAGTTACATCTTTTTACAAAATATACATCCTTGTTTTTCTGCGATGTACACAATTGGCTTTCAGTTATTTATGGAACATCCTCCCCTCCGGTACAAGAGGGAGGGGTTGTTGTAACAGACTGAATGACTGATGTGTACATTGCAGCGGAAAAAGTGTATCTTTGCGAAAAAGAACCAAAGAACATGAAACACAGAATGATTTTACTGGCGGCAGCTGCGCTGCTCTGCCTTACTTCCCTGGCGGGCTGCGCCGGCGACGGGAACAAGACTCTTTCCTTCAACGATGTGATTGCTTCACGCCGGAGTGTGCGCAGTTACGATGCGACGAAGACCATCTCCGAGGCGGAAGTCCGGACGCTGTTGGCTGCTACACAAAATGCCCCTTCCTGGGCCAACTTCCAGCCCAGCAAGTATTATGTGGCTATCAGCCCGGAGAAAGTGGCAGCCGTGCAAGACATGGTGGGCGGCAACAAGGAGCGCATCCAGGGCGCGCCTGTGCTCATCGTCTCGACCTTTGAGAAAGGCAAGTCCGGCTTCTTCCGCGGGGAACAGACCAACGAACTGGGCGACTTCTGGGGCGCCTACGATAACGGCCTGAGCAATGCCTACCTGATCCTGACGGCCCGCGCCATGGGCTTCGACACGCTGATTATGGGCATGCGCGACGCTTCCGCCCTGCGGACGCTCTTCCAGATTCCGGCAGAAGAAATGGTGACGGCTGTCATCGCACTCGGCTACAGGGCCGGAGAACCGAACCAGCCCAAGCACCGCGACCTCGACGAAATCGCGAAATTCTTCTGATCAGCGTTGCAGCTGTGAGAGAAGTGCGTGAATATTTCGCCCCGGGAACGTATCTTTGTGCCTGCTCAAAAAGAACGTTCGAGAAAAAGGATCGTGTCATGAGGAAATCATTGTTTCTGTTTATTCTGATATTTGCCCTTGTCTTCCAGGCACATGCGCAAAACCAGGAGGACATGCGGCAATCGGTGGGATATCTGGCTTCGCCGGAACTGGGCGGCCGTTTCCCAGCCACTGCCGGTGACACCCTTGCGTCGGATTATCTGGCCGGCAAGTTTCGCAGGATGAAGCTAAAACCTGTCGTCCGGGAAAAGAAGAACAAAGGTTTCTACCAGGACTTCACTTTTGGAAAAACAGAACAGAAGACCACCCATAACATCATCGGTGTCCTTCCTGGAAAGGACAAGCAGCTTCGGAACGAATACATTGTTGTCGGGGCGCATTATGACCATCTGGGCATGGGGGGCCAGGGCTCCGGCTCTCGCCGTCCCGACACACTTGGGGTACATCCGGGTGCCGATGACAATGCCAGCGGCGATGCCGTGATCCTTGAGTTGGCCAGGTATTTCAAAAAGCATCGGCCTTTCCGGAGCATCATCTTCGCATTCTTCGGCGCGGAAGAACAAGGGATTGTCGGCTCCAAAAGTTTTGTCGAATGGATGAAACAAGCTGACAGCCACCGCATCAACCTCCCGGCTGATATCAAAGGGATCGTCACCATGGTGAATCTGGACATGGTTGGGCGTATGCGGGACAGCTCCCTGAGCGTTTCCGGTACGGGGACCAGCACGGAATTCAAGGCCATGGCGGAGAGGGCGGCTGAGCGGACCGGCCTGCAGATCAGTTGCACGCCGGACGGTTATGGTCCGAGCGACCAGGCGTCGTTCGTGGCAGCGGACATCCCGGTCTTCAATCTCACGACCGGCGGACACATGGAATACCACACCCCTGAGGATGTCCCTTCCTCCTTGAATTATGACGGCATGCAGCTGGCCCTGGAATACACAAAGGAGCTGGTCGCCCAACTGGCGGGCATGCCTGCTGCACCCGATTTCATCAATGTGCCCGGCAGCCAGCAGATGAGCCACGCCAAGTTCAAGGTATCTTTGGGTCTCATGCCTGATGTCACAGGCGCAAGCACGGTTCCAGGAATCCGAGCCGATATCGTGGTGGCCGGAAAGCCCGCCCACAAGGCAGGCATGAAGAACGGCGACATCATCCGGGAAATCGACGGCAAGCCAGTCAAAGACATCAATGAATACATGGAACGCCTGTCGGAACTCCAGCCAGGCACCACTATCCCCGTGAAAGTGCTCCGGGGTGACGAAACGATTGTATTGCAAGTTCAACTTAATCCTGCCGAGAAATGAAAAATTGGGCCTGCTGGCTCCTTGCCGTCGTCATTACCTTGACCTTGAGCGTGTATCAGCGCATGACCGGTCCGACCAATCCCAAGCGCGTGACCGTCGAACTGAACGGGGACAGTTATCAGCTGAAATTACCCAGAAGCGGTGTACGGCAGGACCAGATGGTGACACTGAAAGGCCTGCCGTCCCATGCCGATGCGCAGCTGCATTACCGCCGCTATCCGACGACAGATGAATACACGACGGTGGATTTCAATTGGGAAGGCGATGCGTTGCAGGCGGCATTGCCGGTTCAGCCTGTCGCCGGTAAACTGCAGTATTACATTACAGTAGGGGGGAAGGACCATCCCGTCGACGGGCCGGTCGTCATCCGTTTCCGGAATGACGTCCCGGCAGGCATCCTGATTCCGCACATTCTGTTCATGTTCGCAGCCATGCTGTTTGCCGTCTATACCTTCCTGCTGGTCATTTCACGCAAGAAATACAGCACGTGGCTGATCGTCACGACCGTGACCTTGTTCATCGGCGGTTTCATCCTCGGGCCGCTCGTGCAGCATGTGGCTTTCGGCCCGTGGTGGACAGGTTTCCCCTTCGGAACGGACCTGACCGACAACAAGACGCTCCTGTCCTTCCTGTTCTTCCTGGCGGCCATCGCTACGTTGAAGTGGAAGTTCAACAAATGGGTCGTCATCCTCGCAGTGCTGTTCATAGTGCTTGTCTTCACGATTCCGCACAGCACGAGGGGCTCCGAATATGACTACGCTACGGAGCAGTTAAGCACGGAGATGCCGGGTCAAGCCCGGCATGACGTTAATGAATGACTATTTCCTGATATCGATCCCGGCCGCCTCGGCGACCAGGTAGACGATGGACTTGAAGACCAGGCCGCTGTTGCGGGAAAGGCCGATCTCGCAGGTGCGGCTCACGTCGAAGCCTTCGTCGCAGCCTTCCACCTGGCGCTTGAGGTCGCGCAGGCCGTGCTCGTTGAGTTCCGGGAAGAAGAAGCCGCGGTCGCCCGCAAAGCCGTCGCAGTTCGAATCGACAACGACCACCTCGCGTGCGCAGCGCTCCGCCACCCGTTTCAGGCAGGGATCGACGCCCATCTTCTTGGCCGAACAGACGGCGAACAAAGCTACTTTTTCGTCGACCGGTTTCAGCGTCAGATGCTCCAGTACGAATTTCTCGATAAACTCTGTCGGTTCGTACAGCGGCAGTTCCTCGCCGAAGTTCGCCTTCATGGTGTAGAGGCAGGGGCTCATGTCGCAGAGGATCGGGTACTTGCCGTTTTCGGAAGCCTTGGCCAGCGCCGCTTTCAGCTCGTTCGACGCTTTCTGGCCCGCTTCGACGTAGCCCTTGCTCGAGAAGAGCATGCCGCAGCAGAGCGCATCCATCTTCTCGGGATAAATGATCTGAAAACCAGCGGCTTCCAGCAGGGCGGCCGTCACCTGCGTGACTTCCTTTTCCTTGCTGTAGGCTTTCGTCGTACCCATGCTGCGCGTGATACAAGACGGGAAATAGACTACTTTTTGCGTAGCGGCGCGGGTGGTATCGCGTTCGACGCAGCTTTTTCGCGAGGAGGACGCGATTCCGGAGCGACGCGTAGCGCCATTCGGCATATATTCGTTCCACAGCGGCAGCTTCTTCGCCGTCAGCCAGCGGAGCCCGCGCGCCATCGCGCCGAATACCTTCTTGCCGAAGAGCAGCCGCAGCCCGTACAGGCACTTCAGGCCCCCGCGCAGCAGGGACGTCAGCCCCGCCATGTGGCCGGCCAGCCAGACGGCGCGCTTTTCGGCTTTGGGAGAGTGGCCCTCATGCCGCAACTCCTTGATGAGTTTGCCCGCATCGGCCTTCACGGGGCAGTGCAGGTTGCACAGGGAGTCGGTGGCGCAGGTCTGCTCGCCCGCGTAGCGATAAAGCTTCTGCATCTCCGCAGCGCGGTGCGGTTCTTCGCCGGAAGCCTTCAGGCGCTGGATCTCGCGGAACGCCGCCACGCGCTGGCGCGGCGAGAGCGTGAGGCCCTCGGCCACGCAGTAGCCCTCGCAGAAGCCGCATTCCATGCACTTGTCCACGATCTGCTTCGTGGACGGGCAGGGCTTCAGGTTGGATATGTGCGCCATCGGGTCGGTGTTGAGGATCACGCCCGGGTTCAGGATGCCCTTCGGGTCGAAGAGGCGCTTGACGCGCTGCATCAGCCCGTAGGCCTGCCTGCCCCATTCGTATTCCACGAACGGCGCCATGTTGCGGCCCGTGCCGTGTTCGGCCTTCAGCGAACCGTCGTAGCGGTCCACCACCAGCTTCACGATGTCGTCCATGAACTTCTTGTACTTTTCGACCTCGGCGGCCGTCGAGAAGTCCTGGTTGAACATGAAATGGAGGTTGCCGGCCAGCGCGTGTCCGAAGATCACGGCGTCGGCGTAGCCGTCGGCCGCAAAGACCTCGCGCAGCCGGACGGTGGCCTCGGCGAGCTTCTCGATGGGGAAGCAGATGTCCTCGATGATGGCCGTGGTGCCGCTGCGGCGCATGCCGGCGACGGTGGGCAGCATTTCCTTGCGGAGCTTCCACAGCGTGGCCTGCTCCCTGGCGTCCGTCGTGAAGGCGAAAGGAAGTTCCGTGGGCACGTTGGCGATGCCTTCCGTGATGGCGGCGACCTTGTCGCTCAATTCCTCTGCGGATGCGGCACGCGTTTCCACCAGGATCACGCAGCTCTCGGGACCGATGGTCTTCAGGAATTCCGGGATGCCGGGGGTCTGGTCGACGCTGCGCACGCCGGCGCGGTCGATGAGTTCCACGGCGGAGACCTTGTCCTGCTTCTTGAGGATCTGCACGGCTTCGCAGGCCAGCGCGATGTTCGTATAGGTAATCATCGCCAGCGCCTTGTACTTGTGGTCCACCACCGTGTTGTAGGTGATGTCGGAGATGAAGGCCAGCGTGCCTTCCGAGCCGATGACCAGGTGCTTGACGATGTCGATGGGGTCGCTGTAGTCCACAAAGGCGTTCAGCGAGTAGCCCGTCGTATTCTTGATCTTGTATTTGCGGCGGATGCGCGACTCGAGCTCCGGATCGGCGGAAATCTCGGCGGCAATCTTCTCGATGCCGGCGAGGAAGTCTGCATGCGACTGGCGGAACGCGGCGCAGGAGTCCTTGTCGCCCGTGTCGAGGATGGTACCGTCGGGCAGGATGACACGGATGTCCGCCATGGTCTGGTAGGAGTTCTCCGCCGTGCCGCAGCACATGCCGCTGGCGTTGTTGGCGGCGATGCCGCCGATCATTGCGGAGTCGATGGAGGCGGGGTCGGGGCCGATCTTGCGACCGTATTTCACCAGGAAGGTGTTGGCCCGGCCGCCCCGGATGCCCGGCTGCAGGCGGATCTTGCGGCCTTCCTCCAGCACTTTCCAGTTCTGCCATCCATGGGAGACAATGACGAGCACGGAGTCGCTGAGGGCCTGGCCCGAGAGCGAGGTGCCGGCCGCCCGGAAGGTCACGGGAATGTTCATGGCGTCGGCCTGGTGCAGGATGGCGGCGATCTCGCGCTCGTCCCGGGCCCGGATCACGAGCTTGGGAATCAGGCGATAGAAAGAGGCATCCGTGCCGTAGGCCAGCGTGCTGAGGGCATCATGGAACATCCGTTCCTTCGGAATCACCGGAAGGAGCGCTTCGTAGAATCGTTTGTATTCGCCGCTGATCATAAGAGTTGGAGTAAGGCTTCTAGTTCGTTGGTACGTATATCTTTGGCCACCACGATCCCGTTCTGGTCGAGCAGGTAGAGGTGGGGGACATAGTCGAGGTCATACAGCATCCGCATGTTGCTCTGGTCCTTGAAGTCGTTGAGGAAGGTCCAGCGGATGGGCTGCTGCCTGCGGACGAACTTCTTCCAGTTTTCCTGGTCCTTGCCCACATAGACCAGCACCACCTGGATGTCCAGGTCGTAGAGCTGCGGGTTCAGGCGCTTGATCTCGGCCAGCTCTTTCTGGCATTGCTGGCAGTCGATCAGGTGGAAAAACACCAGCGTGTACCAGTGCTTGTTGTTGTACATGGGCACGGTCTTGCCGCATTTCTTCTGCAGGTAGAGCTGGGTGGCCTTCTGGCCGGCGGGATTGAGCCGGGCCTTGGCCAGGGCGTAGACAGTGCGCTCCAGGAACTCGGGCGACCAGTAGTCGGGCTCGGCGGCGATGTATTTTTCCGCCACGTAGAGCGCGCCCTGCTGCTGGACGAAGCTGTCGCTGTTGCGGAGGTAGTTGAACAGGTTGAGCATCACTTCGACGTAGAGCTTCCGGTTGTCGCCGGCCCGGGCTGCCAGGGCGTCGGCGATGCCTTCCACGTTGTCCAGCGTCAGGGGATTGAACACGCCGAAAATATTGTCGAAGAGATTCTTGTATTGCAGGACCTGGGCATTCTGCAGGCCCAGCATCTGTGCGAGCGCTTCGCTGTCGAGGCCCCTGCCGATGATCACGTTCTGCTCGTCGAGCAGGAACATCATCGGGGTCGACAGGACGGCGTATTTCTGATGGAAGCCGGTTTCGGCTTCCGGGTCCCAGAGGTGGATGACCTGGACGTCGGGATTGTCGATGTCGCCGAACCACTCCCGTACGTAGGCCTCCCAGGCGGCCCGGTCACTTTGGGTATAGATGGCGATCAGCGTGAGGGGCGCGCCGTGGTAGCTGCGGGCCAGGTCGGCCAGCAGCGGGGTTTCCTTGCGGCAGGTGCTGCATTCCGTGTCGTAGAAGAACAGCACCTTGAGGGGCGTGGTGATGTCGCGGATCTGCACGGGGATGCTGTCGATGCCCTGCATCTGCAGGGCGGGGGCGTCCTTGCCCACGAGCGAGCTCCGGTTGAATTCCGCGAAGGTGTAGAGGATGGGGTAGAGGCTCTCGTTTTCCAGTTTGAGCCTGTTGTTGAGGAACCACTCGTCGGCGATGTGCACGGCCACGGCTTCATGGCCCATGACCGGCGAGGTGGAGAAATAGTCGAACGCGATGCCGGCTACCTTCGACTGGAGTTCGGGCTGTTGGCGTCCGACCGAGTCGATGAGCCGGTCGACATGCAGGTTGATGCTGTCGACCGGCTCGGCGAGCAGGGTCTGGAGATAGGCGGTGACGGAGGTGTGCGTGTTGGATTCCTGGGCGGCGGCGGACCGCATGCCCAGCACGAGCAGCAGTGCCGCGGCCGTTATGACAAGAATCCGTTTCATCGTTATTCCTCCTCTTTCCGCAATTGCAGGTATTTGTCGATGTCGACGTTTTTCGGGAGGAAGCACTTGGCGCTGCCTCCGTTGTTGAGGACGTCGCGGACGACGGTCGACGAGATGAAGGAGTATTCATGCCCGGCGGGGATGAAGAGGCTCTGGATGTCGGGCGCCATGGTCCGGTTGGCCTGGGCGATGACGCTCTCCATCTCGAAGTCGGTGGTGGTGCGCAGGCCGCGGATGATGCAGCTGGCGCCTTTTTCCTTGCAGATGTCGACGGTCAGGCCGCGGTAGGAGCAGACCTCCACGTTTTCCAGGCCCGCCACGGCGTCCTGGATGATGCGTACGCGGAGATCCGGCCGGAAGAAGCCGCTCTTGGCACTGTTGTAACCGACGGCCACGATCACTTTGTCGAACATCGTGAGCGCGGAGCGGAGGATGTCCAGATGACCCAGGGTGAAGGGGTCGAAGGATCCGGGGAAGAGGGCGATTTTCATGGCTGCTTATTTCACGAGGGCTGCCTTGCGCGAGCGGGTGACCAGCCAGGCGATCAGGGCGGCCACGGCCACCAGCAGGATGATGGCCACCACCGGACGGTGGGCGGCCCATGCCAGGGCGATCACGATGAGGCTCCAGATCAGGCCGACGAGGGTCGTCACCAGGCCGAGGCCGGTTCCGATGATGCGCTGCACGAAGGGAACCACGGCGAAGACGGTGCTGATGAAGCCCAGCAGGGCGCGGAAGCCGGCAATGACGAGAATGGTTCCAAGAATTCTAACCAGCCAGAGCATCAGTTTGTTAGAACTTTCCTGGTGGGCAAACATATTCTCTGCACTGGACGTGCCCATCTCGACACGGGCGACCGACGATCCTTTTTTCGGGATATATTCCTCAAACGTGCCGTTCACTACTTTCTGAAGCATGGAGATCGTGCAAGCAGGGTTCGCCTGGTTGAAGGTGATTTTGACATCGCCGATGCGAGGCGAATTGGGATTCGATCCGATATAGACCATATTACCCTGAACAGTCACCGTGACGGTAGAATCGGTAACATTGGTGAGAAGCTGTTTGATCTGATCTTCCGTAAGGCTCGGTTCAACTGGAATCTCAGCGGGGAACCCGTTAACAATGCGATCAGTGAGTTTGTACGCTCCGAAAGAAACGTTGCTGGCAATTTGTTCCGAATCTTCGATCGTACGCCAGACAAAGTTTTTGCCTTGGTAATCCGGGTCTTTGAACTCATTGGAATTCACAGGATCGGAACACCATTTTGCTTCGTATTCATAAGTGGTCGTCGTTTCGGTTGCGCCACCCAGTTTGTCCTTGCTTTTAGACTCACTCTGCTCGACATATTGGTAATACTCGACATTGCGCGTGAGTTTCATAGCATTTGTCGCGATACCAAAAGCAGGATCGCGGAGAATGTCATCTGTCGTAGCTACGCCAGTGGCATGAATGGGTTTCCCTTCGAAAGCAGGGTCAATCGTGCTGATGTCTGTCAGTTCGACATAATTCTTTTCGAAATCAGAAAGGCCGTCACTGGCCTTTTTTGCCTTGCCCTCGTTCCACCAGAGGACGATGGTGCCGGCGATGATCAGGACGATGCCCCAGAGGATACCCTGGAAGGATCCTTTGACTTTGCTGCCGTAGGAGGTACGGGTTGTTTCCTGGAATGCCATGGATGTTCAGTGCTAAGGTCGGACAATTAGTTGAGTTTGCCGTTCTCGGCGTCCTGGATCATCTTCTCGTTGGCGGTGAGGTAGATCTCGACGCGGCGGTTCTGGAGACGGCCCTCCACGGTGGAGTTGTCGGCGACGGGTTCGCGGAACGAGCGGCCTTCGATGGTCATGCGGTTCTTGTCGATGCCGCAGTTCTTGTTGAGGTAGGTCGCCACCGATTCGGCACGGTCGACAGACAGTTTCTCGTTGTATTCCGGCGTACCGGTGTTGTCGGTGTGGCCGAGGATCGTAAGGTCGGTATCCGGCATGTCGGCAATGTCCTTGGCGAATTTTTCCAGCTGGGCCTTCGAAGCGTCGCTCAGGGCGAAGCTGCTGGTCTTGAAGAGGATGCCGCTCTCGAAGGTAACCTTCACGGCCTTCAGGTCGTTGGCGTCGGTCACGACTTCCACGTTGGCGTTCTCGAGTTGTTCAGCCAGTTCGGCAGCCTTCTTGTCCATGCGGTTGCCGATCAGGACACCTACACCGGCGCCGACGGCCGTACCGATGGCCGCACCGATGGCTGCCCCTTTGCCGTCCTTGCCGATCAAGGCGCCGACACCGGCACCGACGGCCGCGCCGGAGCCACCTCCGATAGCGCCGCCTTTTGCAGTATTAGACATGGTGCCGCAGCCCGACAGGACGAGAGCTGCGCAAATCACAACAGAGAGTACTTTTTTCATGGTATAAATTATTAATGTTGATGATTCGATATATCATACAAATTTATAAAAGAAAAAGACACCCTGTGAGAAAAAAACGAAAAAAGCGTTAGACAAACGCCTATCGGGTCCAGTCAATAGGGGTAACTCCTTGAGAAGTAAGGATTTGGTTGGTCTTGGAGAAATGCCTGCAGCCGAAGAAGGCGCCGCGGGCGAGGGGAGAGGGATGGGCGGCTTCGAGGACGGTGTGCCTGCGCTTGTCGATGAGCTCGCTCTTGGAACGCGCGAAATTGCCCCAGAGCAGGAACACCAGCCCTTCGCGCAGCTCCGACAGGGTGCGGATCACCGCGTCGGTAAACTCCGCCCAGCCGATGCGGCTGTGCGAGGTCGGCTGCCCGGCCCGGACCGTGAGCACTGCGTTGAGCAGGAAGACACCCTGCTCCGCCCAGCCGCGCAGCGAGCCGTCCTTGTGCAGCTGCACGCCCAGGTCCGATTCGATCTCCTTGTAGATGTTGACCAGCGAGGGCGGCAGCGGCATGCCGTGCGGAACCGAGAAGGAGAGCCCCTCGGCCTGACCGGGCCCGTGATAGGGGTCCTGCCCGATGATGACGACCTTGACCTTGTCGAAGGGCGTCAGGTTGAACGCATTGAAAATCAGCGGGCCGGGCGGGTAGATCGTCCGTCCGGCACGCTTTTCCTCGTGCAGCTGCCGCACCAGTTCCTGAAAATAAGGCTTTTCGAATTCCGGCGCGAGCACGCGCTTCCAGCTCTCTTCGATCTTGACGTCCATGTGCGTTTATTCGTTGGCAAAGACGAAGGAAAGCACTTCGTCAATGGTGTTGACGTAGTGGAACGTCAGGCCTTCCACGTAGAGCGGCTTGATGTCCAGGATGTCCTTTTCGTTCTCTTTCGAGAGCACGATGACTTTCACGCCGGCCCGCTTGGCGGCCAGGATCTTTTCCTTGATGCCGCCCACGGGCAGCACCTTGCCGCGCAGGGTGATCTCGCCCGTCATGGCGATGTGGCTGCGGACGGCCTGGCCCTTGAGGGCGGAGGCCATGGCGCTGACCATCGTGATGCCGGCGGAAGGGCCGTCCTTCGGAATGGCGCCCTCCGGCACATGGATATGGATGTCCTTCTTGGCCAGCTCCTTGGCCGTTGTCCCGGCCAGTTGCGGGTGGGCCTTCAGGTACTGGTAGGCGATGGTGACGGATTCCTTCATCACGTCGCCCAGGCTGCCGGTGGTCGAGAGCACGCCCTTGCCTTCGCTCAGGCTGCATTCCACGAAGAGGATCTCGCCGCCCATCTGGGTCCAGGCCAGTCCCGTGACCACGCCGGGACCTTCGTTGCCCTCCTGCAGGTCATGGAAATTGGTCGGCAGGCCCAGGTAGGCCTTCACCTCGTCCGGGCCGATGGTTTCGGGCAGCGGCTGTTCGAGCGCGATCTTCTTGGCGGTCAGGCGGGCCACCTTGGCAATCTGCTTGTCGAGGCCACGCACGCCCGATTCGCGGGTATAGCTGTCGATGATGGTCTCGATCGCCGCGGTCGAGAGATTCAGCTGGCCGTCCTTCAGGCCGTGGGCCTGCTGCTGCTTGGGGATGAGATAGCCTTGGGCGATGGCCACTTTCTCTTCGGCGAGGTAGCCCGACACGTTGATCATCTCCATCCTGTCCTTCAGGGCGGGATGGATGCCGCTGATGTCGTTGGCCGTGGTGATAAACAGCACTTTGGACAGGTCGTAGTCGATGTCGAGGTAGTTGTCGTGGAAGGTGGTGTTCTGCTCCGGGTCGAGCACCTCCAGCAGGGCGGAGGCGGGGTCGCCGTGGAAGTCTTCCGTCACCTTGTCGATCTCGTCGAGCACGATCACCGGGTTCGAGGTGCCGGCGCGCTTGATGGTCTGGATGATGCGGCCCGGCATGGCGCCGATGTAGGTCTTGCGGTGACCGCGGATCTCCGATTCATCGTGCAGGCCGCCGAGGGAGATGCGCCCGTACTGGCGTCCCAGCGCGCGGGCGATGGACTTGCCGAGCGAGGTCTTGCCCACGCCCGGAGGGCCGTAGAGGCAGAGGATGGGCGACTTCATGTCTCCCTTGAGCTTCAGGACCGCCAGGTATTCCACGATGCGCTCCTTGACTTTTTCCAGGCCGAAGTGGTCCTCGTCCAGCACCTGCTGGGCGTTCTTCATGTCGAGGTTGTCTTCCGAGACGTTGTCCCAGGGGAGTTCCAGCAGGAAATCGACATAGGCGTACTGCACGTTGTAGTCGGCCGAATTGGGGTTGGTGTGTTCGAGCTTGCGGAGCTCCTTCTCGAAGATTTCGGCCACCTTGGCAGACCACTTCTTGTCTTTCGCGCGCTTGCGGAACTCGTCCAGGTCCTGCTGCTCGTCATTGATACCGAGCTCTTCCTGAATGGTTTTCAGCTGGTTGTTGAGGTAGTACTCGCGCTGCTGCTGGTCGATCTCGGACTTGACTTTCTTCTGGAGGTCGTCCTTGATCTTGAGCAGTTCGATGTGCTTGTTGAGCAGCACCAGCAACTTGCGGGCACGCTCCCGCAGGTCGTCGACCTCGAGCAGCGGCACCTTTTCGGTGGGCGGGTCGATCTCGGCGCTGGAAGCGATGAAATTCACGATGAATTCGTACCCTTCTATATTCTTGATGGCATAGCCCGCTTCCTGGGGGATGTGGGGTGTCAGTTTGACAATCTGGATGGCGGCGTCCTTGATGGAGCCGGTGAGGGCGTCCATGTCCGCGTCGCCGGGGGCGGGGATGCTGTCACGGCGGTAGCTCACTTCCGCCATCATGTACGGCGCCGTGATGTTGATCTGCTGGATATCGAAGCGGCGCACGCCCTGGATGATGGCCGTGATGGTGTCGTCGGGCATCTCGATGGTCTTGACGATGCGGCCGAGCGTACCGATGCGGTAAATGTCGGAGGGAGTAGGCTCTTCGACCTTGGCATCGAGCTGTGTCACAGCGCCAAGCAGCCTTCCGGCACGGAAGGTGTCGTTGATCAGCTGGATGGACTTGGGACGGCCCACCGTGACGGGGATCACCGTGTTGGGAAACAGGATAGCGTTGCGAAGGGGCAGGATGGGCAGCAGCGAAGGGAGTTCCATCTCTTTCAGGTCCTGGGACGAACTCTCCAGGTTGACAGGGATGATGTTGACTTCGGAGCCGGAGCCGCCGAGCAGCTCTTTCAATATATCGTTGTTGTTCATATCGAATGTGTCAAAATGTCAGTTTTCCGGGCATAAAAAAGCCGGCACCGTATATGGTCAATTGTTATGCCAAACAAAATTCGAAAAAAATCTTCACTAGTTTTTGAAAATTAAAAAATTAACTCTAATTTTGCCTCCCCAAAAATAGCAATTAACCGTATATAATTCTACTAATATCATGACAAAAGCTGAAATCGTAAACGAAATCGCAAAGAGCACTGGTGTTGAGAAAATCAAAGTGCAGAGCGTGGTTGAGAGCTTCATGGAAAGCGTGAAGAATTCGTTGGCAAATGGTGAGAACGTATATCTTCGTGGTTTTGGTAGCTTTACCGTGAAGACCCGCGCGAAGAAGACCGCCCGCAACATCTCGAAGAACACGACCATCGTGATTCCCGCCCACAATGTGCCGGCATTCAAACCTGCCAAGACTTTCATCGCCAAGGTCAGCAAGTAATCCTTTAAATTATACATATTATGCCTAACGGAAAGAAGCATAAGAGACATAAAATGGCTACGCACAAGCGTAAGAAACGCCTGCGCAAGAACAGACATAAGAAGAAATAATTTGTCTCCGAAATTCTAATTATCGAATTAATCTAAAGCAGACGCGGTCTGCTTTAGATTATTTTTGTTTTGTACAAGTATGGACAAAGATCTGATCATTGATGTAGGCCCGTCCGACATCTCCATCGCGCTTCTGGAAAACAAGCGGCTCATCGAGCTGAACCAGGAGAAGACGGAGGGGCGCGGCTACAGTGTGGGAGATGTCTATCTTGGCAAAGTCAAAAAGATCCTTCCCTCGCTCAATGCCGCTTTCGTCGACATTGGAGACGAGAAGGACGCTTTCGTCCATTACCTCGATCTGGGCCTGAATTTCAAGGCCTTCGATCATTTTGTCCGCAGCATCAACCCCAACAGCGACCTGACCCAGCTCTACCGGAGCGAGCGGATCGACGACATCCTGGAGAAAGAAGGCAAGATCGAGCGCTTCCTGTCGCCCGGCCAGCCCATCGCCGTCCAGATCGTCAAGGAGCCCATCTCTACCAAGGGCTCGCGCCTGACCGCCGAAATCTCGATCGCGGGGCGCAACCTGGTGCTGCTTCCTTTTGCCGACAAGGTCAGCATCTCGCAGAAAATCTCTTCGCGCGAAGAAAAGAAGCGCCTGGAGCGCCTGGTCTACAGCATCCTCCCGCCGAACTACGGTGTCATCATCCGTACCGCGGCAGAGGGCAAGCGGGCCGCCGTGCTCGACGCGGAGCTCAAGAGCCTCATCAAGAAATGGGAGGACTCCTGGCCGAAGATGGCCCGGAACAAGGGCGTCCAGCTGCTCTTCACCGAAAACAGCCGCACGACGACCATCCTGCGCGACCTGCTCAACGATTCCTTCACCAATATCTACGTCAACGACGAGGCGGTGTACAAGGAAGTCGACGATTACGTATCGATGATCTCTCCCGAGCAGGAGAAGATCGTCAAACTCTACAAAGGCCACGAGCCGATCCTCGACCACTTCGAGGTGAGCCGCCAGATCAAGGGCTCGTTCGGCAAGATCGTGTCGATCAAGTCCGGGGCCTATCTCGTGATCGAGCATACCGAAGCCTTGCATGTGATCGATGTCAACAGCGGCATCCGCGCCAAGCAGAAGGACCAGGAAAACAACGCGTTCGAAGTCAACAAGAACGCCGCAGAAGAAATTGCCCGCCAGCTTCGCCTCCGCGATATGGGCGGCATTGTCATCATCGATTTCATCGATATGGACGACAGCGCACACCGTCTCCAGCTCTACAAGCACATGCAGGAGCTCATGGAAGGTGACCGCGCCAAGCACACCATACTCCCGCTCACCAAATTCGGACTCATGCAGATTACCCGGCAGCGGGTCCGTCCGGCGACGGAAATCAATACCACGGAAGTTTGCCCCACCTGCAACGGTACGGGCAAGGTCGGTCCGACCATCCTTTTCGACGAGGCCGTCGAGCGCCAGCTCGCGTACTTCGTGAAGGAGCGCAAGCTGAACGCCTTCGTGCTCAAGGTCAGCCCGATCTTCGAGGCTTATCTCACCAAAGGCTTCAACAGCATCCGCAGGAAGTGGTGCCGTAAATACGGCTGCAAGATCAAGATTGTCGGCGACACCGACTACTCGCTCCTCAAGGCGACCTGGTGCAATGCCGACGGGGATCCGATCGAATAATCGCTAACTATATAATAGGTATGGCCCGGAAGAAGAAATCCCAGAAACACAGTCTCAGCCCTGATTTCAGGAGCGAGCGCCAGAGCAAACTGGTGCGCCGCTACCGCAAGACCATCCTCTTCAATGAGAAGGAGTGTTCGCTGATCAACCAGTTCTGTGAGAAGTATTCTGTCCGGAACAAATCGGCCTTTATACGTAACATCGTGATCTCCCATATTTTGGAGCAGATGGACGATAATTACCCCCGTCTGTTCTGAAAAAATATTTCAAAAAAAGTCGAAAAAAAGTTTGTTTTGTCGAATTAATGTGTACCTTTGCAGTCCCGTTCGGGAAACGATAGGGAACGATTGAGTGAGTTGACATAGTGCTGCAGCTGGGTGCTGAAGAAATTCAAAACAAAAATTAATTTTTTTGAAATTATTTTTGCGGATTAAAAAAATCGCCTTACATTTGCAGCCCGTTTCGGAAAGAACGGCAAGTTCATTGAAAGAATAGGAAGAACAAGTACAAGCAAGTACCGATTTTAACACGATTAAAATCAGAAGAGCAAAGCGTTGATTTCTTTAAGAAATTGAAAGTTGCAGGGTCCGACTTGAGAGTTATAATAAAGATTATACAATGAAGAGTTTGATCCTGGCTCAGGATGAACGCTAGCGGCAGGCTTAACACATGCAAGTCGAGGGGCAGCGCGTTGTAGCAATACGATGGCGGCGACCGGCGCAAGGGTGCGTAACGCGTGAGCAATCTGCCC
>JAFZRV010000014.1 GCA_017619655.1 Bacteroidales bacterium
CCCGCTGCTGCTCGGCGGTGCCATCTCCTGGTACGTCAGCACCCGCAGCAAGGACGCGGCCGTCAATACGGCCCGTCAGGAGAAGGGTACCCTTATCGCCAGCGGCTTCATCGCCGGCGGCGCGCTCATGGGCGTCGTCTCCGCCATCCTGAAGTTCGCCAAGGTCGACTGGTTCATGAACGCCTGGAACACCGTGGCTCCCGGCCACGTCGCCTCCGGCGCCGAAGCCATCGCCATCCTGCCCCTCATCGCCATCTGCGCCTACATGATCGTTTCCGCCTTGAAGAAGGAATAACGCTGGCCTCGAAAACGGCCATTATCGAGTCAACCCCCGGCATTTTTGCTGGGGGTTGACTCGTTTTCGGGCTTATTCGGTGCCAAGTTGCCTACTCTGCATAGAGCGAGATCAGGTTGCGGATGACGGCCGCGGCCTTCTCCATGTTCTCGACGGTCACCCACTCGAATTTGCCGTGGAAATTGAGTCCGCCGGCGAAGATATTCGGGCACGGGAGGCCGCGGAAGGAGAGGTTGGCGCCGTCGGTGCCGCCGCGGATGGGCTGGATGCGCGGCTTCACGCCGGCCATCTCCATGGCCTTGACGGCCTTCTCCACCACGTGGTAGTGCGGCTCCACCTGCTCGCGCATATTATAATATTGGTCTTTCACCGTGACGGTAGCCGTGCCGGCGCCGTAGCGCGCGTTGATGAAGTCGCCGCACTGCGCGATGACCTGCTTCTTCTGCTCGAACTTCGCGCGGTCGTGGTCGCGGATGATGTAGGAGAGGCTGGCTTCCTCGACCGAACCCTTCATGGCGATCAGGTGGAAGAAGCCCTCGTAGTCCTGCGTGTACTCGGGGCGCTGGCTGACGGGCAGCAGCGCGTCGAACTCCTGCGCGATGTGCAGGGCGTTGCGCATCTTGCCCTTGGCGTAGCCGGGGTGGACGTTGCTGCCCTGGATGCGCACGTTCGCGCCGGCGGCGTTGAAGTTCTCGAACTCCAGCTCGCCGGCCTCGCCGCCGTCCATCGTGTAGGCGTAGTCGGCGCCGAACTTCGGCACGTCGAACTTCACGACGCCGCGGCCGATCTCCTCGTCCGGCGTGAAGCCGATCTTGATCTCGCCGTGCTTGAATTCGGGATGCGCCATGATATACTGGACCGTGTCCATGATTTCGGCCACGCCGGCCTTGTCATCGGCGCCCAGCAGTGTGGTGCCGTCGGTGGTCACGACCGTCTCACCCTTGTGCGCGAGCAGCTCGGGGAACTCGGCGGTCTTCAGCGCGAGGCCGGGCACGCCCTTGAGGGAGATGTCGGAGCCGTCGTAGTTCGGGATGATCTGCGGCTTGATATTGGCGCCGGAGGCGTCCGGAGCCGTGTCCACGTGGGCGATGAAGCCCACGACGGGGACTTTCTTGTCGATGTTGGCGGGGATGGTGCCCATCACGTAACCCCATTCGTCGAGGGTCGCCTCGACGCCCATGGCCTGCAGTTCGTCGCGCAGCATGCGCAGGAGGTTCAACTCTTTGGCTTCGGAGGGCTGGCTTTCGCTCTCCTCGTTGGACTGGGTGTCCACCGCGACATAGCGGAGAAATCTGTCTAGTATCTTTTCCATAGACACAAAGGTAAGATTTTTTAAAATATTTTCCGAAAAGATTTGCAAGTTCAAAAAAAGTGTGTACCTTTGCCGTCCCTTCCGATGAGGGATACTTCTGAGGAGGGATTTGAGAGATCATTGACAATACTGAGAGAGATAACGAGGTAAAGAAGTTAAAAGAGATTATAGTCTGTATAATTAGAAATTCGAGTTTTTTCGAGTTGCGAAAATAGGGACTGCAATTTCAAAGGCAAACGAGTAAAACTATTTGAGACGTAAATGTCGCAAATGATTCACTTATAAGTACGAGAAAGAGAAGAAGAGCGAACGGAGGATGCCTTGGCTTCCGGAAGCGATGAAGGACGTGGTAAGCTGCGAAAAGCTCCGGGGATCTGCAAACAGGAATTGATCCGGAGATGTCCGAATGGGGGAACCCGTCAGGCTGAAGGCCTGTCGCTAGCATTTGCTAGAGCATACGCAGGGAACTGAAACATCTTAGTACCTGCAGGAAGAGAAAGAAATATCGATTCCCAAAGTAGTGGCGATCGAAATGGGAAGAGCCTAAACCGTTGACGTTACGGCGCCAGCGGGGTTGTAGGACCACCTCTAAAGAACATATCAGGAACCGGAACCGTCTGGAAAGTCGGTCCGCAGAGGGTGAAAGGCCCGTACGGGTAACGGGATATGTTCGATGGTGGCACCTGAGTAGGGCGGGACACGTGGAATCCTGTCTGAATCTGCGGCGACCATGCCGCAAGGCTAAATATAACCGGAAGACCGATAGTGGACCAGTACCGTGAGGGAAAGGTGGGAAGCACCCCGAACAGGGGAGTGAAACAGAACCTGAAACCGTTCGTTTACAAGCGGTGGGAGCCCGAGAGGGCGACCGCGTGCCTTTTGCATAATGAGCCTACGAGTTGTTTCGTGCCAGCAAGGTTAAGCACTTCAGGTGCGTGAGCCGGAGCGAGAGCGAGTCTGAACAGGGCGAATAAAGTTGGTGCGAACAGACGCGA
>JAFZRV010000015.1 GCA_017619655.1 Bacteroidales bacterium
TCTCTGCTTTTCGAAGAAATTTCGTACCTTTGCCACCGGAGGTCTGATGCCAGACTTCTATTGTTAACACCCGGTGCGCTCCTGCTGCAAAGCGGGGACGCACCTTTAAAATTTTGTCCCCCGAGGCAAAAATCGCCTTGAAAAGGCCTGGGGCCTCAAAAAATTCGGGGACACTGGGGGGACAAACGTGAAAAGGTCAAAAAGTTAAAGTATTTATTTACAATTAGTTATAGACTTTCTCTATTTCCTGCATCGGCAATTAGCTCGCCCGTGCCGCTGATGGTAAGTGTCTTGCCTTCAGGCACAAACACAGAAGGATAGTTGCTATCGAGTCCGGCCACGACATAGGTATTCATGCCGGCCGCCAGAATGATGTTGGCATCGCCCAGGCAGTGGATGGGGGCGTGGTCGCACTGGTGAGGAGCTTGGATACCCTCGAGATTCAGCGTCACCGTCGCCCCGTCGGCAATGGTGATATAGCCTTCAGAACCACCGAAGTTGCCGGTAAGCGTCTGGCCGTCGCGGGCGGCATAATACTTTTTGCCATTTCCGTCTGTTGAGTACATGGTGCTCAGCGTCACGTTGGCCGGATAAACCTCGCGGGTAGCATTGTACACCTTGCTCACCAGGGCCTTGGTGGCCAGGGCGGTAATCTTCACGTCTGTGCCGTCGGCAGTATTGGTCAGAAGGAAGCCGTGGTATTCTTCGGCCGTAGTGACGCCGGAAACATAGCAGGCGAAGGCGGCATTGCCGGAGCCATTGGCAGTGATGGTGCCTAGGGTCTTGGTCTCATCGATGTGGAAGGCATCATCGCCGTTACGGTACACCAGGGTATATTCGGCATCGGCCGTAAGGCCGCTCAGGTTCACATTGAAGATGGGGGTGCAGGTGCTGGGGGAATCGCCCACGCTCAGGGGGAAACTGCCATTGTCGTAGAAGCCGTACACCGGAAGGCTATGGCTCATCAGATCGTCCACCGTGGCGGCGATCATGGTGGCAAAGGAGCCACGCATTTTACTGGCATAATCGGTGGCGGAAACCGTAAAGGTGGAATGCTGGTCTACCAATGTCGCCGTGACGTTCGAACACGCTGCCAGGATATCGGACGTGAGAAAAGCATAGTCTACAACGTCATATTGGTTGTTGGTGCCATTCCAGGCGTAGGCCTGGAGGCCGTCACCATATATTCCTGTGAAGGTAGCGTGCTTTCCATCGGTGCTGATGCTTGTGTTGTCGATGGAAAGGTAACCGGACAGAATGTTTTCGGTTCCGTTGATGTCGCCGCAGACATACAGCCTGTCGCCCGCCGTGAACTTCAGCATCTTGCCGCCCAGCGTATCCGCCACCGTGCTCTTGGTCTTCGCGCCATTGTCGAGGCCGGCGCTGACAGCAACGCTTACTTTGCTGACACGCGTCCCCTCCTCCTGCTCCGGCACCGGTTCTTCCAGCTGGCAGGACGTGATGGCCATGGCGCCCAGCGCCAGGATACAAATAAATCTCATCATCTTTTCCATCATAAGTCCTCCACCGGATAAAAGACATTCAACTCGGATTGGGGAGATCCGCAGAGGATCCCCTCCGGCTTCACTTCCACGACCAGCATCGTCGGGGTTTCATATGCTTCGCGTTTCGACGCCATAGAAATAACATTTACGGCCACAAAGATCGGAACAATCCGCGACACAGCTGTCCCCTCTCCGTCAACAATCTGTACCCTATGCGTCAACTTCCTGAAGTTCCGGTGTACTTTCATCCGAGACGGGACCAAAAACAACAAAAGCGGCCCGAAGACCGCTTTGTGCTTCAATCTGCTGGCTTACCCAACATCGGGGGATTCGAATAGAATACCAATCTCCATTTTTACCTCCACGACAGTTGTCGAAGGGGCTTCATAACAGCCTTTGTGTGTTGTCGTCATAAGGTCTTGCCTAAACATATTTCATTTGCAATTTACAACAATTATCCCACTCCCGCAAAACAAAAAGCAGCAACCTAAAGGCTGCTGCTTTTTGTTTTGAGCGGAAAACGAGACTCGAGCCCGCGCGATGCGCGGGCATTACTCGCGATCATAGCGTTACCCCCCGCCGCCAGAGGCGGCTGCCCCCTCGGGGGGCTTCGGGGTCGCTCCTTCGAGCCTCATTCCGCAAAACAAAAAGCAGCAACCTAAAGGCTGCTGCTTTTTGTTTTGAGCGGAAAACGAGACTCGAACTCGCGACCCCGACCTTGGCAAGGTCGTGCTCTACCAACTGAGCTATTTCCGCCTGGCGGCAGGATTTTGGCTGCGTCTCGGAAAAGAAAGCGAGCTTTCTTTCCACTCGACTTGCTCAAAATCTCCGCGTTGGGAATGCAAAGGTACGAACTTTTTTTACACTCCCAAATTTTTTTTCAAGAATTCATCGGTTTCCCGACGAAATGTAGCTGCGAAGGGCCTCGACATAGTTGGCGAAGGCATTCCTTCCTTCATCGGTGATGCGGCAGACCGTCTGCGGCATCTTGCCTTTAAAACCCTTGGTCACTTCGATATAGCCCGCCTGCTGCAACTTGTCGAGCTGCACGCTCAAGTTGCCCGATGTCGCGCCCGTCTCTGCTTTCAGATAGACGAAGTCCGCGCTGCCTGCGTCGAGGAGGATGGACATCACCGCCAGGCGAAGCTCCGAATGGAGCAGCGGGTCTAACGGCTTGAAGAGTTTACCGTTCTCGGGCATGGCTTTAGGCGTTTGCTTTGCGTTGAAGAATCACACCCGGGATGATCAGGGCGAACACGCCCAGGATCAGGAAGGTAAGGATCTGCAGGGGCGATCCGTCCGGCACCAGGAGCACGAAGATGACCGAGAGGGCCGTAGCCACGACGGAGCACGCCGAGACCGTCTTGCAGTTCATCACCGAACCCGAAATGGCACCGCACAGACCCATCATCATCGTCAGCAACATGGTCATTTCCACGGTGACGACGCCATCGATATGGGCGGCGTAGCGGATGAGGGCGACCACCCAGAGGAGCACGTAGAAGCCCGTGGCGAAGATGCCGAACCACATCCAGACCTTGCCGAGGATGCGGCTGATCTCGGTGGCGGGCACCTTTTCGCGGTTGCGCGTGAGCTGGTGCGTGAAGATACCGCCGAGGGCAGACATGGCGAACCAGAGAAGATTCCACATCGGGGTTCCGGTCTTGGTCCAGAGGGCCCAGATGACGATAGAAGTAGCAGCCACGAGGGAACCCCAGAGGATCATCGGCTTGCCGGAGTTCTTCGCCATCGTGCGACGGCTGCGTTCAATGGTCTCCGTAATCAGGCGGAGGCTGTTTTCGGCTGAGAAGTTGTTTTCCATTTTCGTTTGTTTTTTAAAATATCACAATCGTTTCGGACTCGTGACTTCCCCGTTGCGCACCGGTTCAGCTTGAATCACGATGCAAAGATAAAGTAGTTTATTTTATAAACCAAATTATTCTGCAACTTTTTTTGAAAAATTTTTCAGCCTGCCTTTTGCGCGCTTTTACTATCTTTGCAGCCAATAAATTGAAAATCATGAAAAAGGTCCTTCTTTTCCTTCTTTCTATATGTGCGTTGACGCCGGCTTTTGCCGATGAACGCGACCGGGCCATCATTGCCGCTTCGTCCGACGACAGGGTGCAGCTCGAGGTCCTTTCGCGCGTGGGCTATGGTTTCCATATCGTGAAGACGGATGCTTTCAAGCGCAAGGTGAGCGGAGAGTTCTTCTTCAACGTCCTGCAGTTGGATGCCTTCCCGATTCCCAACTTGGGCCTGTCGCTTGGCGTGGACTGCGCTTTCAACCGCTTCACCGCCAACGGTGCCGAGTTCTACCTCGATGCGGACCGGAAGATCCAGGCCATCAATCTGAGTGATGTGGACATGCCCTACGGCGCCAAACTGACCGGTGGCTTCAAGAACTTCAGCCTCAGCGCGCCGCTTATGGTGCGCGGCCTCTTCGGCGACTTCAAGGTGTCGGTCGGCGCAGAACTCGATGTCAACTTCCCGGCAACGGCCTACTACACCTATTATATCGAAAACAGGACGACCCGTGTGAGCGAAAACAAAGGAAATCTCAACCGGGTGTCGGCCGCCGTGGTGGCCAGCGCCACCTTCTGCGACATGGGCTTTTTCGTGAAATTCTATCCGAAATTCGCCCCGATGCTTCCTTCCGGCAGTGTCCCGATGAGTTACTGGACGGTCGGCTTCATTTACGGGATGTAACCGAAGATCAGTTCCGGCGGGGTAGGTCCCGGTATTTTTTGGGGTAGGTCGAACGAAACGTGTCAGACCTACCCCAAAAAACATGCGTACGCTTCATCTGCCGGGGTAGGTCCCGCCCAATCCAATCGACCTACCCCAAAATCCGTCGGGACCTACCCCGCGCGGGACTAGATCGCCGCCTCGAACTGGCGGAGGAAGCGGATGTCGTTTTCGAAGTAGTTGCGGAGATCTTTGACCTGCCATTTGAGCATGGCGATACGCTCGATGCCCATGCCGAAGGCGAAGCCGCTGTAGACTTCGGGGTCGATGCCGGAGGCGCGGAGGACGTTGGGGTCGACCATGCCGCAGCCGAGGATCTCGAGCCAACCGGTGCCCTTGCAGACGTTGCAGCCCTTGCCTTTGCAGATGTTGCAGCTCACGTCGACCTCGGCGCTCGGCTCGGTGAAGGGGAAGTAGGACGGCCGCATGCGGATCTGCGTGTCGGCGCCGAACATCTCCTGCGCGAAGAGCAGGATAGCCTGCTTCATGTCGGCGAACGAGACGTTCTTGTCGATGTACAGGCCTTCCACCTGGTGGAAGATGCAGTGCGCACGGGCGGAGATGGCTTCGTTGCGGAACACGCGGCCCGGGCAGATGACGCGGATCGGCGGACGCATGCGCTCCATGGTGCGGACCTGCACGGAAGAGGTGTGCGTGCGCAGCAGGATGGGGTTGTCCCCTTCGGGCTGCACGAAGAACGTGTCCTGCATGTCGCGGGCAGGATGCTCCGGCGGGAAGTTCAGCGCGCTGAACACGTGCCAGTCATCCTCGATCTCGGGGCCTTCCGCTACGCTGTATCCAAACTTGCTGAAGATGGAGATGATCTCCTCGCGCGTGACCGAGATGGGATGACGCACGCCCAGTTCCTGCAGGTCGCCCGGCTTGGTGAGGTCGAAGGAAGCGGCGGCGGGGCCGGACATTTCCTCGAGCGTGTTGCGCAGCTCCTCGATCTTCGCGGCGGCCGCGTTCTTGAGCGCGTTGAGCCGCTGTCCGAATTCACGCTTCTGATCCTTGTCCACCGTGCGGAACTCGTCGAACAACTGCGTAATCTCGCCCTTGCGGCCGAGCCATTTCACGCGCAGCTCTTCGATTTCCTGTTCCTTGGCCGCCTTCAGCTCCTGGATGGAGGCCATCATCTGTTCGATCTTCTCGTTGGATATTGCCATAACTCTTTCAAAAAATATGAGCGCAAAGATAATGATTATCCGCTACCATTCAACCGCCTTTCGCGAAAGCGGCATGGTCATGCAGCGCGCACCGCCGCCGCCACGGGGCAGCTCCGAGCCCTGGATGGTGATGCAGCACTTCGCATAGTCCGCCAGCTTCTTCTTGCCGGCCATCACGTCGCGGGCGCTGAGCACCGCGAAACCATGCTTGTCGAGCTCGCGAAGCGTGGCCTCGTTGCGCGCGTAGCAGAGCACCTTGCCCGGCGCCACGGCGAAGAGATTCGAGCCGCTGTGCCACTGCTCGCGTTCCTGCACCCAGCTGTCGGTGGTGCTTCCGCAGCTCACGGGCTCCAGGTCCATGCCGAGCCGGCGGAGCGTCGGCAGCAGGCCCGCCACCGCATTGATGCTGCGCACGCGGCCGTCCTCCAGGGTGATGTGCACCGTCTTGTAGGAGCGGTCACGCTGGATGAGCGGCTCGAAGATCATGCACTGGTCGCGGTCCAGCAGCGTGAACACCATGTCGAGGTGGATGAACGACTCGGGTTCGGAAGGCAGCTGCTGCACGATGACGTGCTTGACGCCCTGCGGGCAGAGGTCGCACAGGCGCTGCAGGAGCGCGTCGATGCCGGCGGCGCTGGTGCGCATGCCGTTGCCGATGACCAGGATGTCGTCGCGCGCCACCAGCACGTCGCCGCCCTCGATGAAGAGCTTGCCGCGGGCCGGGACCACGTTCGACAGGTCGATGGTGCCGCAGTCGAAGGCCCCGCTGCAGCGGTAGATGGCATCCATGATCATGGCCTCGCGGGCGCGGACCTGGTTGGCCATCCGGCAGATCAGCGCGTTGTTGCCGATCGTGACCGAAGAGTCGCGGGTGAAATAGAAGTTATAGAGCGGGAACAGCGAATAGTAGTCTTCGTTGAGAAAGGCCGTGAGCGTGTCGATCCGGGCTGGCAAGCCCTCGATGAGGGCCGTCACCAGCTTCGGCGTGGGCATGGCCATCAGCGTGTCGAAGCAGCCGCCCGCCTGCTCGGTGATGCAGATGCGGGAGATGAGGTCGCGCCGCGCCTCTTTCTGGTCGAGCACCTTAGCCAGCAGGTCGCGGACCTGGTAGACCCGGGCCACCTGCGAGAGCACGCCTTCGATCTGTTCGTATTCTTTCCGGGCGATGGACAGGTTCAGGATGTCGCTGTAAAGCGCGCGCTGGGCCATGCGCGGGGTCATGTTCTCCACCTCGGCGCCGGGGGTGTGCAAGAGCACGGCATCCAACGCTCCGATCTCGGACTGGACGTCGATTTTCAGACAGGTATTCTTCATGGCTTAGAGATAGCGGTCGATTTTGTCCTTCATCGTCAGGTCGGTGACGATATCCTTGATCGTCTTGTCGTCGCGATGGCAGACCAGCAGCACGTCGGGCATGTCGATCACCATCATCCGGTCGAAGCCGCGGGCCACCAGCAGCTTGTCGGGGTTGGTCTCCAGGAGGATGGAGTTGGTCACGTCGTCGATCATCGGCACTTCGACATTGACGGCGTTGCCGCCCTCACGCTTTGGCACCTGCTCGTACACCGACTCCCAGGTCCCGAGGTCGGTCCATCCGAAATCGGAGAGGAACACCCAGGCCTTCTGGGTCTTCTCCATCACGCCGTAGTCGATGGAGATGGCCGGGCAGTCTTCGTAGACGCGGCGGATGAAGGCTTCCTCGCCTTCGGTATAATAGTACTCCTCGCCGCCGCGGAACAGGGTGGTCACCTCGGGCAGGCAGCGCTCCATCTCGGTCTTGATGGAGCTGAGGCTCCAGATGAACATGCCGGAGTTCCAGAAGAACTCGCCGGTCTCGAGGAAGACCTTGGCCAGCTCGGCGTTCGGCTTCTCGGTGAAGGTCTTCACCTGGAAGGAGGAGTGCGTGTCCACTTTCTCGGAGAAGGCCTTGTTGATCTGGATGTAGCCGTAGTTGGTCTCGGGGCGCGTGGGCTCGATGCCGATGGTAAAGAGGCGGTCGCTGTGTTCGGCGGCTTTCAGCGCGGCGCGCATGGTGTCGTTGAACTGGATGTCGCCGATGATCAGGTGGTCGGCCGGGGCCACGATGACCGTGGCTTTCGGGTTCTTCTTGTAGAGCTTATAGGTCGCATAGGCCACGCAGGGGGCCGTGTTGCGCTTGTAAGGCTCGAGCAGGATGTTCTCGTCGGGCATGGAGGGCAGCTGTTCCTTGACCAGGCCGCGGTAGCGCTCGGCGGTGACGATCAGGATGTTCTCGGCCGGCACGATCTGCGCATATCGCTCGTAGGTCATCTGGAGGAAGGTCTTCCCGATGCCCAGGATGTCGATGAACTGTTTGGGACGGGACTGGCGGCTCATAGGCCAGAAGCGGCTTCCGATGCCACCCGCCATGATGATGCAATAATGATTATGGTTCATATAGGATCTCTGTTAATATTTGCTGCGTATCGGATAAAAAGCTTCCGGGATATATTCGACGGTCGTATGCTCTCCGTCGAGCACGACCGACACCACGTCGAACTGCACTTCCTTGCGCACCTGCCGCTCCGCGATGTACTGGCGGGCCGCGGCGACCAGCCGGGCCTGCTTCGCGGCATCCACTTTCTCGAAGGGCTGATGCTGCAGGGGCGGCGTCAGGGTCTTGACTTCCACCACGTGCAGGCGATCCGCACTCTCCATCACCAGGTCGAGTTCCTTGTGCCCGCCGCGCCAGTTGCGGTCGCGCAGCCTCAGGCCGCGCGCCAGCAGCCACTCCAGCGCCAGGTCCTCTCCCCTTCTTCCCGTCTCGCTCTTTTTCAAAACACTACTCGTTTTTGGTTCACATTCTACAAAGATAATAAAAAACCAAAAACAAAAGCATTACAAAGAAAAACTTGATGCTCGTTCAAAAGAACAAGCATCAAGTTGCGTAATTTGGGTGACTTCAACGGATTCCGGAGACTTATTTATCCGGCGATTCGAAGGGACTTCTTTTTTTCGGAATAATCGGATCAGTACGCTTGGGAGTGACGGGTTTTGATACCGTACGGTCATCGTCCATAGATGTGAGTCCCATTCCTCCCGTTACCTCGTCCAGTGTTTCCTCGGAAAGCGGCTGCGCATTTTTCTCTTTCAGTTCTTTTGACGATGCTGCCATAATAGTTGTTGTTTTGTCATTACAAAAATAGCGAATTGTTTTCGATTTCGACAATGGAAAATAAGGTAAAGCCGGGCGCGGACGAATAAATCTTGCATAAATATTTGGTAGATTCGCATAATTATTCTTATATTTGCCCCCAGAAACGCATAAATGAGCAAATAATTGCATATTATATGAATAATCGCTTAGAAATCATTCAGCAACTGGTCCGTACCCGCAAGGTGGGAAGCCAGGAAGAACTGGCGGCGATGCTGGCGGAAAAAGGCGTGCAGACCACCCAGGCCACGCTCTCGCGCGACCTGCGGAAACTACAGATAACCAAGCAGCACGACGCCGCAGGCGGCTACTACTACGTGCTGCCCGGCCAGGGCCCCCACAGCCGCGCCGGCGAGAGCGTCGTCAGCGTCGATTTCTCCGGCCAGATGGGCATCGTGAAGACCCTGCCCGGCTGCGCCAACATGATCGGCGCCCTGGTGGATGCGCACTGGCATCCCGCTCTGATGGGCACCATCGCCGGCGACGACACCCTGCTGCTCGTCCTGCGCGAAAACGCATCCGTCGAGAGCCTCATGACCTTCCTCGAGAGTTTCCTCGTCGGTATCGGAACCAAGTTGACGAATCCAACCCACTAGCATGAACATCCAAGTCCTGGTGGCCGACGAAAGCCACCTTCCCTATGCAGAGGACGTGTGCCACGAACTCTACCTCTCTTCGCTCGGCGACAAGATCGGTATCGCCCGGCGTACGCCGGAGTATATCAAGGACAAGATCCTGGCCGGCAAGGCCGTGATCGCCCTGACGGACGACGGCCAGTTCGCCGGCTTCTCCTACATCGAATCGTGGGGCGGCAAGAGCTTCGTCGCCAACTCCGGCCTCATCGTTCCCGAGAAATTCCGCGCCCTGGGCATCGCCCGGCGCATCAAGGAGCAGACCTTCATCCTCTCCCGCAAACTTTTCCCGAACGCCAAGATCTTCTCGATGACCACCTCGGCCGCCGTCATGAAGATGAACTACGAATTCGGCTTCCGCCCCGTCACCTACGACGACCTGACGGACGACGTCGAATTCTGGAAAGGCTGCGAAGGATGCCGCAACTTCCCCGTCCTTCAAGAACAGAACTACCGCGTATGCATATGCACGGGACTGTTATACGACCCGAAAGAACACTTAGAAATACATCACCCCGGCGAAGCGTAGCTGAGCGGGTGGTATTGGGCGAAGCGACCTTTTTTCGGGAGCGAGACCAATACCAGAGCTCAGCGGAGCGAAAAAAAACAACGATATGGAAAAGAAGAAAATAGTCGTAGTGGCGTATAGCGGCGGACTCGATACATCGTATGCCGTGATGTACCTTTCGAAAGAAAAAGGCTACGAAGTGCACGCCGTCTGCGCCGACACCGGCGGCTTCAGCCCGGCGCAGCTGAAAACCAACGAGACCAACGCCTATCAGCTCGGCGCCGCGAAATTCGCCGCCATCGACATCACCCAGGAATACTACGCCAAGAGCCTGAAATACATGATCTTCGGCAATGTCCTGCGCAATGGCACCTATCCCATCTCCGTCTCGTCCGAACGCCTCTTCCAGGCCATGGCCGTCGCCCGCTACGCCCAGCAGGTCGGCGCCGACGCCATCGCCCACGGCTCGACCGGCGCGGGCAACGACCAGGTGCGCTTCGATATGGTGTTCCTGGTGATGTGCCCCGGCGTGGAGATCATCACCCTCACCCGCGACGGGAACCTGTCGCGGCAGGAGGAGGTGGACTACCTCAACGCCCACGGCTTCGCCGCCGACTTCGCCAAAATGAAATACTCCTACAACGTCGGCCTCTGGGGCACCTCGATCTGCGGCGGCGAGATCCTCGACTCGAAACAGGGCCTGCCCGAGGCCGCCTACCTCAAACAGGTTAAAAAGAACGGCTCGGAACAGCTCGAGATCGGCTTCTCCCAGGGAGAGATCTGCAGCGTCAACGGGAAGACCTATACCGACAAGGTGGCCGCCATCCAGGCCGTAGAGGAGATCGGCGCCGCCTGGGGCATCGGCCGCGACAACCACGTGGGAGACACCATCATCGGCATCAAGGGCCGCGTCGGCTTCGAAGCCGCCGCCCCCATGCTGATCATCGGCGCCCATAAATACCTCGAAAAATTCACCCTCTCCAAGTGGCAGCAGTACTGGAAAGACCAGGTCGGCACCTGGTACGGCATGTTCCTCCACGAGAGCCAGTACATGGAACCCGTCATGCGCGACATCGAAGCCATGCTCGAAAGCAGCCAGCGCAACGTCACGGGCAGCGTGACCCTGGAGCTCAAACCCTGCTGCTTCTCCACCGTGGGGGTCGACTCCCCCTGCGACCTCGTCAAGTCGAAGCTCGGCGAATACGGCGAAACCCAGAAAGGCTGGAACGCCGAGGAAGCCAAAGGCTTCATCAAACTCATGTCCACCCCGATGCGGGTCTATTACGGCAATCACCCCCAAGAACTTCCTTTCCATGAATAACAACGACTGCATCGACCTGCTGCGGAAACTCGTCCACGCCCCCTCCGAATCGTTCAACGAAGAGGCTGTCGCAGCCTGGGTAGCCTGGTGGCTCGACCAGAACGGACTGCCCTACACCATGCCGCAAGGCAATATCGTGGCCACCGCCACGACCCCCGATCCCGCCAAGAAAACCCTGGCCCTGGTCGCCCACCTCGACACCGTGCCGCCCGCCAAAGGCTACACCCGCGACCCCTACGATCCGGGCACCTCGCCCGACATCGTCTGGGGCCTGGGCGCCAATGACGACGGCGGCAGCGTCGTCGCCATGCTGGCCACTTTCCGTTACTTCTGCCAGCACCATCTCCCCTTCAACCTCGTGCTGATGCTGGTCCGCGAAGAAGAATGCGGCGGACCCGACGGCATCAGCTGGCTCTTCGGCCCGCACGGACCGTTCTCCCTGGCACCGGGTTCGGAAGGCTGGCTGCCCACCCCCGACTGGGCCATCGTGGGCGAACCGACCGGCATGAAGGCGGCCACCAGCGAACGCGGTCTCGTGGTGCTCGACTGCGAAGCCGTCGGCGTAAGCGGCCATGCCGCCCGCGGCGAAGGCGTCAACGCGCTCTATATCGCCCTCGACGACATCGCCAAGTTGCGCAATTATCACTTCACCCAGGTCTCCCCGGAGATGGGCCCGGTGCGCCTCAACGCCACCCAGATCAGCGCCGGAAGCGCGCACAACGTGATCCCCGACCGCTGCCGCTTCGTGGTGGACGTCCGGCCGAACGAGTGCTACACCCCGCAGGAAATCGTCGAAGAGTTGCAGGCCATCTGCCAGAGCCGCATCCTGCCCCGCGGCCTCCGCAACCGCGCGTCGGCCACGCCGCTGCATTCGCCCCTGCGCAAGGCCATCGCAGCCCTGGACATCGAAACCTATTCGTCGCCCACCACCTCCGACTGGACCATCCTCAGCTGCGACGCCGTCAAGATGGGCCCCGGCGACTCCGCCCGTTCCCACCACGCCGACGAATACATCCTCGTCAACGAAATCAACGAGGCGATCGAGCGCTATATCGCTTTTATCAAGGCACTTATCTAACGAAAGAACATGGCCACGTTATGGAATAAAGGCACAGCCGCCACGGACCTCGTCGACCGCTTCACGGTGGGCGACGACCGCCAGCTCGACCTGCGGCTGGCCGCCTACGACATCGAGGGCTCCAAGGCCCACATCCAGATGCTCGAACGCATCGGCCTGCTCGGCGCCGACGAACTGAAAGCCCTCCTCGAAGGCCTCAACGACATCTCCGTGGCCGTCCAGGCCGGGAACTTCGCGGTAGAAGACGACGTGGAGGACATCCACTCGCAGGTGGAACTGATGCTCACGCGCTCGCTGGGCGACCTGGGCAAGAAAATCCACGCTGGACGCTCGCGCAACGACCAGGTGCTGGTCGATGTCAAGCTCTTCCTGCGCGACGAGCTGCGGCAGCTGCGCGAAGAAGTGCTGGCCCTGTTCCGGACGCTTCAGCAGCTGAGCGAAACGCACAAGGAAGTGCTGCTGCCCGGCTACACGCACGGCCAGCTGGCCATGCCCTCTTCGTTCGGGCTCTGGTTCGGCGCGTATGCCGAAGCGCTGGCCGACGACATGGTGCAGCTGGGCGCCGCCTACCGTGTGGTGAACCGCAACCCGCTGGGTTCCGCGGCGGGCTACGGCAACTCCTTCCCGCTGGACCGCGCCATGACCACGGAGCTGCTGGGCTTCGACACGCCCGTCTACAACAGCATCGCCGCCCAGCTGGGCCGGGGCAAATGCGAACTGGCCGTCGCCTCCGCGCTCGGCAGCATTGCGCTGACCCTCAATAAATTCGCTGCGGACTGCGCGCTCTACATGAGCCCCAATTTCGGCTTCATCCACTTCCCGGACGAACTGACCACCGGCTCCAGCATCATGCCCCACAAGAAGAATCCCGACGTGTGGGAGATCGTGCGCGGGCGCTGCAACCAGGTCCTGGCCTGCCCGAACGAGATCGCGCTGCTCGCCAGCAACCTGCCCCACGGCTACCACCGCGACTTCCAGCTCCTGAAAGAGATCCTCTTCCCGGCCCTGGAAAAAATGCACGACTGCCTGCAGATGACCGGCTACATGCTGGCGCACATCGAGGTCAACACGCACATTTTTGACGATCCCCGCTACGAGACCCTTTTCACCGTGGAGGAAGTCAACCGCCGCGCCCTGGCCGGGACGCCCTTCCGCGACGCCTACCGCCAGGTCGGCATCGAGGTGAACGAAGGCCGTTTCCACTACAACGGACCCGCACCGGCCCGGATGAAGGCGTCCGACCTGAAGCACACGCACCTGGGCAGTCTCGGCAACCTCTGCAACGACGCCGTCGCGGCTGTCATGGCGCAAGCCGCCTGCTGGTAAAGCGCTGCCATCATGACCCGGAAAAAAGCCACCCTTCTGCTGCAGGACGGCCGGGAGTTTCCCGGCTGGAGCTTCGGCTATGACGGCCCGTCGGAGGGAGAGATCGTCTTCTCGACCGCCATGGTGGGCTATCCCGAAAGCCTCACCGACCCCTCGTACAGCGGGCAGATCCTCTGCGTGAGCTTTCCGCTGGTGGGCAATTACGGCATCCCCGAGATGGAATTCGACGAGCTGGGCCTCTGCTCGCGCTTCGAGTCGGAGCGCATCCACGTGCGGGGCCTCGTGATCTCGGACTACAGCGAGAAATACAGCCACTGGGACGCCGTCAAGAGCCTCGACCAGTGGCTGCAGGAGCAGCATGTTCCCGGCATCAGCGGCATCGACACCCGGGCGCTGGTGCAGCTCCTCCGCGACGAGGGCGCGAAACTGGGCGCCATCGTGCCGGAGGGGACGCCCCGTCCCAAAGCCATCGCCGATCCGAACCTCGAGAACCAGGTGGCCTTGGTCAGTTGCCGCGACATCCATCGCTACGGCAACGGGAAGAAGCGCGTTGTGCTGGTGGACTGCGGGGTGAAGCACCAGATCATCCGTTGCCTCGTCAACCGGGGCATCGAGGTCGTGCGGGTGCCCTGGAACTGCGATTTCAACCGCATCGACGCCGACGGCGTCTTCGTGTCGAACGGCCCGGGCAACCCCGAGCTCTGCCAGACCACCGTCAGGCACCTGCAGGAAGCCCTCACGGGCCGGCGGCCCGTCTTCGGCATCTGCATGGGCAACCAGCTCCTCGGCCGGGCGGCCGGCGCCGGCACCTACAAGCTCAAATACGGCCACCGCAGCCACAACCAGCCCGTGCGCATGTGCGGCACCGACCGCTGCTTCATCACCTCGCAGAACCACGGCTTCGCCGTCGACACCGCCACCCTCGACCCTGATTGGGAACCGCTCTTCATCAACATGAACGACGGCACCAACGAAGGCATACGGCACAGGACCAAGCCGTTTTTCTCGGCCCAGTTTCACCCCGAGGCCTCCAGCGGCCCCGTCGACACGGAATTCCTCTTCGACGAATTCATAGCCCGCTTATAAGACATGCTCGACAAAACCATACGGAAAGTGCTGCTGCTGGGCTCCGGCGCCCTGAAGATCGGCGAGGCCGGCGAATTCGACTACAGCGGTTCACAGGCCCTGAAAGCCCTGCGGGAAGAAGGCATCGAGACGGTGCTCATCAACCCCAACATCGCCACCGTCCAGACCTCGGAAGGCATCGCCGACAAGCTCTATCTCCTGCCGGTGACGCCGTTCTTCGTGGAAAAAGTCATCGAGAAGGAGCAGCCGCAGGGCATCCTCCTCTCGTTCGGGGGCCAGACCGCCCTCAACTGCGGCATCGCCCTCCACCGGAGCGGCTTCCTGGCACGGCACGGTGTCCGCGTGCTCGGCACCCCCGTGCAGTCGATCATCGACACGGAAGACCGCGACCTTTTCGTGCGCCGGCTCGACGAGATCCAGGTGAAAACCATCCGTTCGCACGCCGCCGCCTCGCTCGAAGAGGCACGGGCCGCCGCGGCGCAGGTGGGCTATCCCGTGATCGTGCGGGCCGCCTACGCACTCGGCGGGCTCGGTTCGGGCTTCTGCGACAACGAGCGGGAGCTCGACGCCGTGGCCGGCAAGGCCTTCGCCTTCTCGCCCCAGGTGCTGGTCGAAAAATCGCTCAAAGGCTGGAAGGAAATCGAATACGAAGTGGTCCGCGACAGCTGCGACAACTGCATCACGGTCTGCAACATGGAGAACTTCGACCCGCTGGGCATCCACACCGGCGAGAGCATCGTCGTGGCGCCTTCGCAGACCCTCACCAACACGGAATTCCATTTTCTGCGGAAAAAAGCCATCGACATCGTGCGGCACCTCGGCATCGTGGGCGAGTGCAACGTGCAGTATGCCTTCAGCCCCGACGGCGAGGACTACCGCGTGATCGAAGTCAACGCTCGGCTCAGCCGCTCCTCCGCCCTGGCTTCGAAGGCCACGGGCTATCCCCTCGCCTTCGTGGCGGCCAAGCTCAGCCTGGGCTACGGCCTGTTCGAACTCAAGAACGCCGTGACCCGCACCACGCCCGCCTTCTTCGAGCCGGCGCTCGACTACGTGGTGTGCAAGATTCCGCGCTGGGACCTGGCCAAGTTCAAGGGCGTGTCCCGCGAGATCGGCTCCAGCATGAAGAGCGTGGGCGAAGTGATGGCCATCGGCCGGACCTTCGAGGAAGCCATCCAAAAAGGCCTCCGCATGATTGGGCAGGGCGCCAACGGCTTCGTGTGCAACAAGCCCTACAAGGTGGAGGACCTGGACGACGCGCTGCGCAACCCCACCGACACCCGCATCTTCGCCATTGCCGCGGCCTTCGAATCGGGCTACAGCGTGGACCGCATCCACGCACTGACACACATCGACAAGTGGTTCCTCGACAAGCTCGACAACCTCGAGACCACCTACCGGGCCTTGGAGGCCTGCCCGTCGCTCGAGGCCGTGGGCTGCGAGCTCTTCCTGAAAGCGAAACGGCAGGGCTTCTCCGACATCCAGATCGGGCGTGTGTTCCACTCCCCGGAAAGCGCCGTCCGCCAGCGCCGCACGGCGCTCGGGCTGCACCCCTGCATCAAGCAGATCGACACCCTCGCCGCCGAGTTCCCCTCCGAAACCAACTACCTCTACCTCACCTACAACGGCGCGAAGAGCGACTTCGCGCCGGCCTACGGGGCGCGCACCGTCATCGTCCTGGGCTCCGGGGCCTACCGCATCGGCAGCAGCGTGGAGTTCGACTGGTGCGGCGTCAACGCCGTCAACACGCTCCGCAAGCAGGACTGGCAGGCCGTCATGGTCAACTACAATCCGGAGACCGTCTCGACCGACTACGACAGCTGCGACCGGCTCTACTTCGACGAGCTCAGCCTCGAGACCGTGCTGGAAATCTGCGCCGTGGAACGCCCCTTCGGCGTGGTGGTCAGCGTGGGCGGCCAGATTCCGAACAACCTGGCCCTGCCGCTCAAGGAAGCCGGCATCCCCATCCTGGGCACCGATGCGCTGGACATCGACCGGGCCGAAGACCGCAACAAGTTCTCGCAGGTGGTGGACCGCCTGGGCATCGACCAGCCGCGCTGGCGCGAGCTCACCACGATGGAAGATATCGGCGCCTTCATCGCCGAGGTGGGCTATCCCGTGCTCGTGCGGCCGTCCTATGTGCTGTCGGGCGCGGCCATGAACGTCTGCTACAGCGACGCCGACCTGCACACCTTTCTGGAGCTGGCCGTGGAAATCTCGGAAGAGCACCCCGTCGTCATCAGCAGCTTCATGCAGCGCTGCAAGGAACTCGAATTCGACGCCGTGGCCGACCACGGGCGCATCCTGGTCCACGCGATCTCCGAACACATCGAATTCGCGGGCGTCCATTCGGGCGACGCCACCATCCAGTTCCCGCCGCAGAAGCTCTACGGCGTGACGGCGGCCCGCATCCGGCGCATGGCAGCGGCCATCGCGGCCGAGCTGCACATCACCGGCCCGTTCAACATCCAGTTCCTGGCCGATGCGGGCGGCATCAAGGTCATCGAGTGCAACCTGCGCGCGTCGCGCAGCTTCCCTTTCGTATCCAAGGTGCTGAAAGTCAATTTTATCGATTTGGCCATCCGCTGCATGACCGGGGAGAAGCCCCAGCCCGTCACCCTCGACGCGTTCGAACTGCCATACGTCGGCATCAAGGCCTCCCAGTTTTCGTTCTCGCGCCTGAACCAGGCCGATCCCGTGCTCGGCGTCGACATGGCCTCCACGGGCGAGGTCGCCTGCATCGGCGACCGCTTCGACGAAGCGCTGCTCAAGGCCATGCTTTCGGTCGGACAGCGGATTCCGGAGAAGGCCGTCCTGCTCTCATCGGGCGACGCCATCCAGAAAGCCGACCTGCTGCCCGCCTGCCGGCAGCTGCACGGCTACGGCCTGCCCATCTATGCCACGGAAGGAACCCGGCGCTTCCTCGAGGAGAACGGTGTGCCCGCCCTGGACGGCTCCGACGCCGTCACGCTCATCCGGACCGGCCAGGTCGACCTGGTCGTCAACATCCCGCGCGACTTCACGCACGGCGAACTGTCCAACGGCTATCGCATCCGCCGGGCGGCCATCGATTTCAACGTGCCGCTGATCACCAACAGCCGCCTGGCCTCCGCCTTCATCCACGCGTTCTGCACCACCGCACTTCCGACGCTTCCCATCAAAGCCTGGGACGAATATGTGCCCTACACGTCGATGTAGTGGCACCAGCCGTGCGCATCCTCGATCTCGCCGAACTGGATGCCCGTGATCTGGCGGTAGAGTTTCGTGGAGACTTCGCCCACCGAGCCGTCCGGTCCGTAGCGGAAGGTGCGCGCGATGTCGGGCTCCTCGAGCACCGGCTTCACGTCGATGTGCGAGATGGGCGTGATGACCACGGCCGTGCCGCAGCCCGCCGCCTCTTCGAAGGAGGAAAGCTCCTCGAACGGCACGGGGCGCTGCTCGACCTTCATGCCCATGTCGGCCGCCACGGTGCGCAGCGTCTTGTTGGTGACGGAAGGCAGCACGCTGTCGGACAGCGGGGTGATGTAGGTATTGTCGCGGATGCCGTAGAAATTGGACGAGCCGAACTCGTCGACGTATTCCCGCGTGGCGGAATTCAGGTAGAGCAGCTCGGTGTAGCCCTGGTCGTGGGCGCGCTGGTACGGCACGAAGGTCGTGGCGTAGTTGCTGCTGAGCTTGTAGCTGCCCGAGCCCTTGGGCGCGGCGCGGTCGTAGTTGCCCGGGATGACCGCGGCGCAGGACTTCAGGTAGGCGCCGTAATAGGAACCCACGGGCGCGCACATCACCGTGAAGATGGCTTCCGGATACGGCACCAGCTGCATCTGGGGATGGACCGTGAAGAGCAGCGGACGGATGTACATCGACGCGCCGTAGCCGTAGGGCGGCAGGAACTCCATGTTGCCGCGCACGCACATCTCGCACATCTCGATGAACTGTTCTTCACTGGGATACGGCATGCCCAGGTACTTCGCGGAGCGGATCATGCGCGCCGCGTTCTGGTCGGGGCGGAACATGGCCACGCGCCCGTCCTTCTGCCGGAAGGTCTTGAAGCCCTCGAAGCAGGAGATGGCATAGTGCAGGGTCTGCGCGAAGGGGTCGAGGGTAAAGGAGAAGTTTTCCGTGGTTACGGCCGGAGACCATGCTCCGTCCTTGAAATGCGACACGGCCAGGGTCCGCGTGCGGTAGGCGTCAAAGCCCAGGGTTTTCCAGTCTATCATAGTCTTTGTGTTTTGATTTGCTTGGCAATCCAGTCGCCGACTTCCGTGGTCGGGCAGGCTTTTCCTTCGGCGGCGAGGTCTTCGGTCACGACGCCCGCGTCCAGCGAGGCGGCGACCGCCGCGCGGATGGCGCGGCCTTCTTCGGCCCGGCTGAAGGCATATTCGAAGAGCATGGCAGCCGACAGGATGGCCGCCAGCGGGTTGGCGATGTTCTTCCCGGCCGCCTGCGGCCAGGATCCGTGGATGGGTTCGAAGAGCGAGGTGTGCTCGCCGATCGACGCGGAGGCCAGCAGGCCCATGGAGCCGGGGATGCAGCTGGCTTCGTCGGTGAGGATGTCGCCGAAGGTGTTTTCGGTGACCAGCACGTCGAAGGCCTTCGGCTCGCGGATCAGCTGCATGGCGGCGTTGTCCACATACATGTAGTCCACCTGCACGTCGGGGTAGCGGGGTGCCATCTCCCGGGCCACCTGCCGCCAGAGACGCGAGGTCTCCAGCACGTTGGCCTTGTCCACCACCGTCAGGTGCCGGCGGCGGCGCTCCGCGTAGGTGAAGGCGAGCGCGAGGATGCGCTCCACTTCCGCACGGGAATAGACGCAGGTGTCGAAGGCCGTGTCGCCTTCGTCGCGGCGGCCCTTCTCGCCGAAATACATGCCGCCCGTCAATTCGCGGACGTAGAGGAAGTCGGCGCCTTCCACCCGCTCCCGCTTCAGCGGCGAGCGGTCGACCAGGGCTGCGAAGGTCTCGATGGGGCGCAGGTTCGCATACAGGCCGAGGCGCTTGCGCATGGCCAGCAGGCCCTGTTCCGGACGGACTTTCGCCGTGGGGTCGTTGTCGTAACGGGGGTCGCCCACCGCGCCGAAGAGCACGGCGTCGCTCGCCAGGCAGAGCGCGTGGGTCTCTTCCGGATACGGGTTGCCGCAGCGTTCGATGGCGGCGGCCCCGATCAGGCCTTCCGTGAAGCGGACGCCGTGGCCGAAGCGCCGGCACACGGCTTCGACGGCCTTGACGGCCTGGGCGGTCACTTCCGGACCGATGCCGTCGCCCGGCAGGAGTGCAATGTTATAGTTCATGTTGACGTGTTTTTTCGTAGGCGTTGATCTTGTCCTGCTGCAGCACGAGGTAGTCGATATCGTCGAGGGCATTGAGCAGGCAGTATTTCTTGTAGGCGTTCAGTTCGAAGGACTCGCTGCGGCCCGTGGCCAGGCTGGTCACGGTCTGGGCCTCCACGTCGATCCGCACCCGGGCCGAGGGATTGGCCTGCACAGTCGCGAAGAGTTCCGCGAGAAAGTCTTCCGACACCACGACGGGAAGGACGAAGCTGTTGAGCTCGTTGTTCTTGTGGATATCGGCGAAGAAACTGGAAATCACCGCCTTGAATCCATAGCCCGCCAAAGCCCAGGCCGCATGTTCCCGGCTCGAGCCCGAGCCGAAGTTCCGACCGGCGAGCAGGATCTCGCCGCCATAGCGCGGGTCGTTGAGCACAAAAGAAGGATTCGGCGTGCCGTCGGCCCGGTAGCGCCAGTCGCGGAAGAGGTTTTCGCCGAAGAAAGCCTCGTCGCGGGTCGTGGCTTTCAGGAAGCGCGCCGGGATGATCTGGTCGGTGTCGACGTTTTCGAGCGGCAGGGGGACGCAGGTGCTTTCGATGAGGTCTAGTTTTCTTTTCATAGCGTTCGGGGATCTGTGATGACGCCGGTGACGGCGGCGGCCGCGGCAACGAGCGGGCTCGCGAGGAGGGTGCGGGCGCCGGGGCCCTGCCGGCCTTCGAAGTTGCGGTTGCCGGTCGAGACGCAATATTTGCCGGCGGGAATCTTGTCGTCGTTCATGGCCAGGCAGGCGGAGCAGCCGGGCTGCCGGAGTTCAAAGCCCGCGTCGGCAAGGATGCGGTCGATGCCTTCCGCCACGATACGGCGGTGCACCTCCCACGACCCCGGCACCAGCCAGGCCGTCACGCCGGCGGCCTTGCGGCGGCCCTTGACCAGCGCCGCGAAACGGCGGAAATCTTCGATACGGCCGTTCGTGCAGGCGCCCAGGAACACATAGTCCACCGGCTTGCCGAGCAGCTGCTCGCCCGGCTGGAAGCCCATGTACTGCAGGGCCTTGGAAGAGGCCTCCGGCGGGATCGTCCCGTCGACGGGCATGCCCATGCCGGGATTCGTGCCGTAGGTGATCATCGGGGCGATGTCGGCGGCATCGAAGCAGTACTCCCGGTCGAAGACCGCGTCGTCGCCGCTGCGCAGCGTCCGCCAGTAGGCCACCGCCCGGTCCCAGGCCTCGCCCCGGGGCGCATATTCCTTGTCTTTCAGGTAGGCGAAGGTCACTTCGTCGGGGGCGACCATGCCGCCGCGGGCACCCATCTCGATCGAGAGGTTGCACAGGGTCAGGCGCCCTTCCATCGTCAGCCCGCGTACCGCGCTGCCGGCATATTCCACGAAGTAGCCCGTGGCACCGGAGGTCGTGAGCTGCTGCATGAGGTAGAGCGCCAGGTCCTTGGCCGTGACGCAGGGGCCCGGCGTGCCTTCGATGCGGATGCGCATCGTGCGGGGTTTCGGCTGGAGGATGCACTGCGACGCGAGCACCATCTCCACTTCGCTGGTTCCCACGCCGAAGGCCACGGCGCCCACCGCGCCGTGCGTGGAGGTGTGCGAGTCGCCGCAGACGATGGTCATGCCGGGGAGCGAGAGGCCCCGTTCCGGCCCGACCACGTGGATGATGCCGTTGCGGGGATCCATCATCCCGAAGTGCGTCAGCCCGAATTCCGCCGCATTGCGCGCGAGGGCGTCCACCTGGGCCTTCGACACGGGGTCCGCGATGGGCTTGTCCTGGTCGTGCGTGGGGGTATTGTGGTCGGGCATGCAGAAGATACGCTCCGGGCGGAGGGGACGCAGGCCCCGGGCGCGCAGGCCGTCGAAAGCCTGCGGGCTGGTGACTTCGTGGCAGTAGAGCCGGTCGATGTAAAGCTGGTCGGGCCCGCCTTCCACGTGCTGCACCACATGGGCGTCCCATATCTTGTCGAAAAGCGTATTCATCTATTTCTTGGCGAATTTGTTGATGCAGTCGATGTAGGCCTCCACGGAGGCGGCCACGATGTCGGTATTGGCGCTGAAGCCGTAGTACATCTTGCCCTCGTGCTCCACCTGCATGTGGACCTTGCCCACGTCGTTCGAGCCCTTGGTGATGTTCTGGATGGTGAATTCCTTGAGGACCATGGGACGTTTGATGATCTCCTTCAGCGCGTTGATGGCGGCGTCGACCGGGCCGTTGCCCACGGCGGCCGCCTCGAATTTCTCGCCGGCGATGTCGAGGCCGATGCTGGCCACCGGGCGCACGCCCACGCCGCTGGTCACTTGCAGGAACTCGAGTTTCACGTGGTGGTCGTCGCTGCGGTCCATGCCGGTGAGCACCAGCAGGTCTTCGTCGCCGATGTCCTTCTTCTTGTCGGCCAGGCGCAGGAACTCCTGATAGGTCTTTTCGAGTTTCTCGTCCGACAGCTTCACGCCGAGCGTCTCGAGCCGGGTGCGCAGGGCGGCGCGGCCGCTGCGGGCCGTCAGGACGATGGAATTGCCGTCGAGGCCGATATCCTTCGGGTCGATGATCTCATAGGTGCTCATGTCCTTGATGACGCCGTCCTGGTGGATGCCCGAGGAATGGGCGAAGGCGTTGCGGCCCACGATGGCCTTGTTGGCCTGGACGGGCATGTTCATCAGGCTCGACACGGTGCGGCTCAGCGGATAGATCTTCTGGGTGTTGATGTTGGTCTCCAGGGCGATGTCCTTGTGGCTCCTGAGGATCATGGCGATCTCCTCGAGGGCGGTGTTGCCCGCCCGCTCGCCGACGCCGTTGATCGTGACCTCGCACTGGCGCGCCCCGTTGAGCAGGGCCGCCATCGTGTTGGCCGTGGCCATGCCCAGGTCGTTGTGGCAATGCGTGGAGATGGTGACCTTGTGGATGCCGTCCACGTGTTCCATCAGGTAGCGGATCTTGGCGCCGTACTCTTCCGGCAGGCAGTAGCCCGTCGTGTCGGGGATGTTGACCACCGTCGCCCCGGCCTTCACCACGGCCTCGACCACGCGGGCCAGGAACTCGTTCTCGGTGCGGCCGGCGTCTTCGGCATAGAATTCCACGTCCTCGACGTACTTCTTGGCGTACTTGACGGCCCGGACGGCCCGCTCCAGGATCTCCTCACGCGTCGCGTTGAACTTGTAGCGGATGTGGCTGTCGGATGTGCCGATGCCGGTATGGATGCGCTTGTGCCGGGCGTACTGCAGGGCCTCGGCCGCCACGTCGATGTCTTTTTCCACGGCCCGCGTCAGGCCGCAGATGGTCGGCCAGGTCACGGCCTTGGAGATTTCCACCACAGAATTGAAATCGCCGGGGCTGGAAATGGGGAATCCCGCCTCGATCACGTCGACGCCCAGCTCTTCCAGCGCCTTTGCGATCTGAATCTTTTCAATGGTGTTGAGCTGGCAGCCCGGGACCTGTTCACCGTCCCGCAGCGTCGTGTCGAAGATAAAAACTCTTTCCATTTTATACTGTTTCCGCTTGAAAGTATAAAAAAACCTTCCCGAAGCGGCTCGGGAAGGTTTCAATTTATTACATATCGCTATGTCCACGCCAACCCGGCCGCGTCAAATACTGACGAGGAGCAGCAGCAGGGACAGGGACAGGGCGAAACTTTGATGCATGTGCTAGGCTTTTCCGGTGACAAAGTAACAAATTATAAGTCGCATTTCCAAATCTTTTTTTTCACCAAAAAATCACTATCTTTACGCCTTCAAATTTTGAAGCGTTATGAGCATCGACCGCACCGATCTGGTGAGGAAGGCTTTCGGCAAGAAGGCACTCGCCGTGGACATCCCCGAGCAAATAATCTCCGACTATTTCGCCGAGCGCGTGTTTGACCGCGCAAAAATGCGGAAGTATCTCGATCCCAAAACCCTGCAGGCACTCTTCGAGTGCATCGACGAAGGCAAGCCCCTCGATCGCAAGACGGCAGACGGTGTGGCCCGCGGCATGAAGGAATGGGCCCTCGAAAACCATGTGACCCACGTCACCCACTGGTTCCAGCCCCTGACCGAAGGCACCGCCGAGAAACATGACTCGCTCATCGAGCTCGACGGCCGCGGCGGCGTCATCGAGATGTTCGACGGCAGCTCGCTCGCCCAGCAGGAGCCGGACGCTTCGTCCTTCCCCAACGGCGGCATCCGCGCCACCTTCGAGGCGCGCGGCTACACCGCCTGGGACCCCACGTCCCCCGTCTTCATCCAGCAGGACACGCTCTGCATCCCCACGGTGTTCATCGCCTATACCGGCGAGGCCCTCGACTACAAGACCCCGCTCAAGCGCTCCATCAAGGCCGTCAGCGACGCCGCCGTGCCCATCTGCCGGCTTTTCGACCCGAAGGTCAACAAGGTCCAGAGCTACCTGGGATGGGAGCAGGAATATTTTCTGGTGGACGAAGAACTCTTCGCCGCCCGTTCTGACCTCATGATCACGGGCCGGACGCTGATGGGACACATGTCTTCGAAGAACCAGCAGCTCGGCGACCACTACTTCGCTTCGATTCCGGAGCGCGTGGCGGCCTTCATGCGCGAGCTGGAAGTGGAAGGCCTTCGCCTGGGCATTCCGCTCAAGACGCGGCACAACGAAGTGGCGCCCAACCAGTTTGAAATGGCCCCGATCTTCGGCGAAGCCAATTTGTCGAACGATCAGAACCAGCTGATAATGAACGTGATGCACATTATTGCGCATCGACATGGATTTGTGGTGCTGCTCCACGAGAAGCCCTTCGACGGCATCAACGGCTCGGGCAAGCACAACAACTGGTCGCTGGGCACCGACACGGGACGCATGCTGTTGGCCCCGGGCAAGGATGCCGAAGGCAACCTGCTGTTCCTGACCTTCTTCGTCAACGTGCTGGCCGCCGTGCAGCGCCACAACGCCCTGCTGAAGGCCAGCATCGCCAGCGCCACCAACGCCCACCGCCTCGGCGGCCACGAGGCGCCACCGGCCATCATCTCGGCCTTCCTGGGCCGGACCATGACCGCCGTGCTCCGCAAGATCCTCGAAGTGCCCTCCGACACCCCGATCCAGATCGCGGGCAAGAAAGGCCGCAGCGTGGGCCTGATCGAAATCCCCGAAATCTTCGTCGACAATACGGACCGCAACCGCACCTCTCCCTTCGCCTTCACCGGCAACCGCTTCGAGTTCCGCGCCGTGGGTTCCAGCGCCAACTGCGCCGGCGCCCTGACCGTCCTCAACGCGGCGGTAGCCGAGCAGCTGCTCGATTTCAAGGAGGCGCTCGACAAGGAGATGGCGGCCGGCAAGAGCCTGCAGGTGGCCGTGATGGACACCCTCAAGCCCATCATCGCCTCGATCATCGACGTGGTCTGCTTCGACGGCAACGGCTACTCCGAGGAGTGGCAGGTCGAAGCGAAACGCCGCGGCCTCGACGTGGAGACCCGCGTCCCCGAGATGTTCAAGGCCTTCACCCGCCCCGAATCCGTGGCCATGTTCACCCGCACCGGCGTCTATACCGAGAAGGAACTGCTGGCCCGCAACGAGGTGAAATGGGATACCTATACAAAGAAAGTGCAGATCGAGAGCCGCGTGATGGCCCGCATGGCCGTCAACCACATCATCCCCGCCGCGCTGGAATACAAGACGCGCCTGCTCAAGGAAGTGGCGCTCAACCAGCAGGTGCTGGGCTCGCAGGAAGGCTGCGGCACGGAACTCGACCTGATCCGCCGCATCGGCGCCTATATCGAGGAGATCAGCGACAAGGCCGAGGCCATGCGCCAGGACCGCAAGCGCGCCAACGCCATCGAGGGCGAGTACGAAAAGGCGGTGGCCTACTACGGCATCGCCCAGGAAATCAACGCCCTGCGCCGTCCCATCGACAAACTCGAAGAACTGGTCGACAACCAGCTCTGGCCGCTGCCGAAATACCGGGAGCTGCTGTTCATCAGCTAATTAAATTCTGGAGAAAAGCTAGTCTTTTTCCGGCTCCATGTGCACGATGATGTGCGATTCGGAGCCAAAACGCTCGCGAAAGCGGCGTTCGACCTCGGTAGCCTTTTCGTGCGCCTCGGCGAGCGTCATGCTGCCGTCGAGGCGGATGTGCACCTCGGCGGCGACGCGGTTGCCGACCTGGCGCGTGCGGAGGTTGTGCGGCGCGCTGACGCCGGGGACGCTCCCGATGATTTCGAGCATCTCTTTCTCCGTCTTCTCCGGCAACGACTGATCGGTCAGCTCGCCGAAACTGGGGCCCAGCAGGTCCCAGGCCACCTTCACCAGCATGGCGCCCACCACGATCGAGGCCAGCGGATCGAGCACCGTCCAGCGGTCGCCCAGCAGGATGGCGGCGCCGATGCCCACGGCCGCACCGATGGACGACAGCGCGTCGGAGCGGTGGTGCCAGGCATTGGCCTCCAGGGCCGGGGAATTCAGGTGTTTGCCTTTGATGCGGGTATATTGGAAGAGCAGTTCCTTGGCCACGATCGAGACCAGCGCCGCCCAGAGCGCCAGCTTTCCGGGCGCCGGGAGATCCTCGCCCTGCATCCACGCCGCCAGCTTCGTGGCGCCGGACACGACGATGCCGATGGCCGCAGCGGCCAGCGCCAGGCCGATGAACAGCGTCGCTACGGTCTCGTACTTGCCGTGGCCGTAGTCGTGGGATTCATCTTCCGGGCGGGCGCTGATACGAACGAACACCAGCACTACGATGTCGGTCACGAAGTCCGACACCGAGTGCACGGCGTCCGATATCATGGCTGCGCTGTGTCCAGCCACGCCGGCGACGAACTTCAGCGCCACCAGCAGCAGGTTCACCACGCTGCCTGTCAGCGTCACCTTTGCGATCTCCTTGCTGCGATCCATACTTCAAAGATACGCAGAAGATATGACGCAAGCAAAGGATTTTCTAGCAGTTTTCCTGTTCGGCGACGAAACGGGAGGCCTGGCCGACGGCTTCGCGGACGAAGTAGCGGCAGGAGTTCAGGAAGCGGGCGTCGCGCTGGCTGTCGAGCAGCAGCAGGTAGCCCATGACGATGTAGCTCAAGACCTCGGTCAGCGAACGGGTGCAGTGCTCGAAGCGCTCGGTCGTGGTGCCGTCGCCGGCAGCCAGTTCGTAGAAGCGCTTGTAGAGCGCCGTGGCCTGGCGGAGGACCTCCACGCACTTCTGCCGTTCAGCATCCGGCGCAGCGGCCAGCGCCTCGCTCACGCGGGCGTCGTAGGCCTCGATCTGCTTGAGATAGGCGCCGCTGGCGATGCCCTTCATGGCGGCCACCACCTGCAGCTGGCTCGTACCCTCGTAGATCGAGAGGATGCGTGCGTCGCGATAGAGGCGCTCGCAGGCATATTCCTTCATGAAGCCGCTGCCGCCGTGCACCTGGATGCAGTCGTAGGCGCACTGGTTGGCGTACTCGCTGGCGTTGAGTTTCACCAGCGGGGTGAGGATGTCCGCGATGCGGGAGGCCGGCTTGGAGCTGGCGGCCAGGTCCACGTAGCGGGCGGTCTCGTACATCAGGCTGCGGACACCGTCGGTGCGGGCGCGCATCCGGTCGAGCAGGTCCTGGACAGCCACGAACTGCTTGATGGCATGGCCGAACTGCTCGCGGGAAGCGGCGTAGGCCTCGGCTTCGCGGCAGGCGGCCTCGCACAGGCCGATGGACTGGGCGGCGACACCCAGGCGGGCGCCGTTCATCAGCGACATCACGTATTTGATGAGGCCCAGGCGGCGTTCGCCCACGAGCTGGCACGGCGCGTTGGTGAACTGCAGCTCGCAGGTCGGCGAGCCCTTGATGCCCATCTTGTTCTCGATACGGCGCACGGTCATGCCGCCGTCCGCCTTGTCGAAGACGAAGTACGAGAGGCCGCGGCCGTCGTTGGTCCCTTCCTCGCTGCGGGCCAGTACCAGGTGCAGGTCGGCGTCACCGTTGGTGATGAAGCGCTTCACGCCGTTCAGGCGCCAGCAGCCGGCCGCCTCGTCGAAGGTCGCCTTCAGGCGCACGGACTGCAGGTCACTGCCTGCGTCCGGCTCGGTGAGGTCCATCGAGCAGGTGGCACCCTGCCAGATGCGGGGCAGGTATTTCTCTTTCAGTTCGTCGGAACCGAATTCCTGGATGGTGTCGGCGCAGTCGGTCAGGCCCCAGATGGTGGCGAAACCCACGTCGGCGCGGGCGATGATCTCGGCGGCCATGACCACGGCGGCACGCGGGAAGTTGAGCCCGTTGTAGCGGCGCTCCAGCGAGATGCCGTAGAGGCCCGACTGGATGAGGGCGTCGAGGTTGCGGCGCGTACCGGGTGCATACTGGACGCGGCCGTTCTCGAGCTTCGGGCCCTCGTGGTCGACTTCCTCGGCGTTGGGCGCGATGACGTCGCCGGCGATTTCACCCACCAGGTTCATCACCATGTCGTACTGGTTCACGGCCTCTTCGGCGGAAGCGGGGGCTTCGGGATGCTGGCCGGCTTCGGCATAGTTCTTTTCGCGCACGGCAACCACCTGTTCCATGTCGGGATGGTGGAGATAGAACGACAGGCTCTCGTTATCGGTATAGAAATTCATAACTACTTCAGATTATTTTTGTAACAAGCCATAAATTGCGGAATGACGGTCATCACGTCGCCGACGATGGTGTAGTCGGCGATGGCGTTGATCGGCGCCTCCGGATCGGTGTTGATGCTGATGATCTTGGCGCTCTGCTCCATGCCGGCGCGGTGCTGGACGGCACCGCTGATGCCGCAGGCGATATAGAGTTTCGGGCGGACGGTCACGCCGGTCTGGCCGATCTGGCGCTCAGCCTCGGTGAAGCCGGCATCCACGGCGGCGCGGGTCGCGCCGACGCTGGCGCCGATCAGGCGGGCGAACTGGTGGAGCAGCTGGAAGTTTTCCCTGCTGCCCATGCCGTAGCCGCCGGCCACGATGATCTGGGCTCCCTTGATGTCGATCTTCTGCTCCTCGATCTCCCGGCTGAGGATCTGCACGGCCTTGTCGGCGGCGTCGAGCGACGCCTCGACGGCGACCGGGATGATGGCGCCCTTGTGCGCGGGGTCGAAGAGCTCTTTCTTCATGACACCCTCACGGACGGTAGCCATCTGCGGACGGGTCTCCGGGCAGACGATGGTGGCGATGATGTTGCCGCCGAAAGCGGGACGGATCTGCATCAGGACATCCTCGTAGTGCTTGCCGGTCTTCGGGTCGTCGTGCGGTCCGATTTCCAGCTGGGTGCAGTCGGCGGTCAGGCCGCAGCGCAGCGACGAAGCGATGCGCGGGGCGAGGTCGCGGCCCACGCTCGAGGCGCCGAAGAGCACGATCTGCGGCTGCTCCTTGCGGATAAGCTTCGACAGCACGTCGAAATGCGGCAGGGTGCGGTAGGGCGACAGGCGCGGGTCGTCGGCCACGAACACGTCGTCCACACCGTAGGGATAGAGCGATTCGGCAGCGGCTTTCACCCGGCTGCCCAGCACGGCGGCCTGCAGGCGGCAACCCAGGCGGGTGGCCAGCTGGCGGCCCTTGGTGCAGAGCTCGAGGCTGATGTCGGCGATGGTGTTCTTCTCCGACAGTTCGCAATATACTAATACGTTGTTCATCGTTTTCAGGATTGAGGGGTTACAAAATGTGCTCCTGGATCAGCGTGGCCGAGAGCGCGTTGAGCGCGGCCTCCGTGGGTTCGAGCACGACCGATTCCTTGTGGGCGAGCACCACGTTTTCAATCTTCTTCACCTTGGTCGGGGAGCCTTTCAGGCCCAGCCGGTCCATGTCGGCGTCGATGCTGTCGGCGTTGACCATGCGGACTTCGTCCTTGGCCAGCCGGAGCATGCGGTGCGCATTGGGGAAACGACAGTCGGCAGCGGCGGAGGTGACCGTCACGAGGGCGGGCAGCTGCGCCTTGACGCACTCCGTGCCGTGTTCGAGGCGGCGGCGGATGGTGATCTCCCGGGGAGTGACGGCGAGCAGTTCCTCGGCATACGTCACCTGCGGGATATCGAGCTTTTCAGCCACCTGCGGACCTACCTGGGCGGTGTCGCCGTCGATGGCCTGGCGGCCGCCGAAGATCAGGTCGACCTTGCCCAGCTGCTTGACAAGCTGGGAGATGGCATAGGAAGTCGCCAGCGTGTCGGCACCGGCGAAACGCATGTCACTCAGCACCACGCCGTCGTCGGCGCCGCGGTTGCGGGCGTCCTTGACGATCTCGGCGGCGCGGGGCGGACCCATGGTCACCACGGTCACCTTGGCGTCGGGCATCTGGTCTTTGACGCGCAGCGCCATTTCCAGGGCTTTCAGGTCTTCCGGGTTGAAGACCACCGGCAGGGCGGCCCGGTTCACGGTGCCGTCCGGATTCATGGCATCGGCTCCGACATTGTGTGTGTCGGGAACCTGTTTGGCCAATACTACTATTTGGAAGGACATATCTGTAAATGCTTGGATTCGTAATTAGTTGATGGCCAGGCCGCCGTCGCAGCTGATGACCTGTCCGGTCACATAGCCGGCCAGCTCGCTGGCCAGGAAGAGCGACACGTGGGCCACGTCGGTGTCGAGGCCGCCGCGATGCAGGGGGATCTGCTTCATCCACTCCTTGCGGACATCCTCGGAGAGCTGGCGGGTCATCGGGGTCTCGATGAAACCGGGCGCCACGGCGTTGCAGCGGATGCCGCGCGAGCCGAGCTCCTTGGCGATGGAACGCGTGAAGCCGATGATGCCGGCCTTGGAAGCGGCGTAGTTGCACTGGCCCGCGTTGCCGTTAAGACCCACGATGGAACTGATGTTGATGATGGAGCCGGCGCGCTGCTTCATCATCAGCGGCGCGAAGGCCTTGGTGTAGTTGAACACCGAACGGAGGTTGACGTCGAGCACCAGGTTCCAGTCCTCCACGCTCATGCGGAGGATCAGCTGGTCGCGGGTGATGCCGGCGTTGTTGACCAGCACGTCGAGCCGGCCGTAGTTGGCTTCCACCCACTGGGCCACTTCCTGGGCCTGGGCGAAATCCGAGGCGTTGGAGGCCAGGAAATCAGCCCGCACGCCCTTGGCGCGGAGCTCGGCCAGCAGCGACTCGCTGTTATCATTGGCCTGGAGGTCGGTGAAGATGATATTGGCACCCTCTTCTGCGAACAGGAGGGCGTGGCTGCGCCCGATACCGCGCGATGCGCCGGTGATGAGGGCGGTCTTGTTTTCGAGGAGTTTCATGGTTTATTGCTTGTCTACCAACATAAAAATCAAACTGCCTTTCACGCAGAGCTTGCCGTCGACCTTGGCTTCGGCGTCGACGAAGAAGGTCAGGCCGCGGCGGTTGGCGATCCGGCTGGTGACGGTCACGGTGTCGCCGGGACGGACCTGGTTCTTGAAGCGCACGTCGTTCAAGCCGGCGTAGAAGGTCAGGCGGCCCGGCAGCTCGTCGAGCATCAGCGGAGCGGAGCACTGTCCCATGATTTCACAGAGGATGACGCCGGGGACCACCGGATAGCCCGGGAAGTGTCCCTGCACGAAGTACTCGTCTCCGCGCACGTGGTAGTGACCGATGGCGGTATCCCCTTCCATCGTCACGTCGTCGACCAGCAGCATCGGCTCGCGGTGCGGCAGGTAGTTCTTGATTTCTTCTCGTGTCATATCGTTGTCGTTTTATTGTCGTTTAGATTTTGCGCAGGGCCACGCAGGCGTTCTGTCCGCCGAAGCCGAACGAGTTGCTGATGGTCAGGTCGGCGGCGTAGTCGCGGGCGGTGTGCGGCGTGTAGTCGAGGTCGCACTCGGGATCGGGTTCGTCGAGGTGGATGGTCGGTGCCACATGGCCCGTCTGCAGGGTCTTGGCGCAGATGACCAGCTCGACCGCGCCGGTGGCGCCGAGCATGTGGCCCATCATCGACTTCGTGCTGCTGACCACGGCTTTGCGGGCCGCGGTCTCGCCCAGGGCCTGTTTGAGGGCCAGGGTCTCGGCCTTGTCGTTGAGCGGGGTGCCGGTGCCGTGGGCGTTGACGTAGAGTTTCTCGCCTTCGCGGTAGCCGGCCTCTTCGAGGGCCCACTTGATGCAGTTGGTGGCGCACTTTGCATCGGCACGCGGCGCCGTGTAGTGGTAGGCGTCGCAGCTGTTGCCGTAGCCGCAGACCTCCGCGTAGATGTGCGCGCCGCGGCGGCGGGCCAGGTCGTAGTCTTCCAGGATCATGATGCCGGCGCCCTCGCCGATCACGAAGCCTTTGCGGCGGGCGTCGAACGGCAGGGAGGCCGCCATGGGATCTTCGCTCGTGGTCAGCGCCTTGCTGTTGGAGAAGCCGGCGATGGCGATCTCGCAGACAGCAGCCTCGGCACCGCCCGTGATCATGGCCTCGGCGCGGCCTTCGCGGATCATGCGGTAGGCCTCGCCCACGGAGTGCGTGCCCGTCGCGCAGGCCGTCACCACGGGAAGGTTCGGACCTTCGGCGTGGAACACGATGGCCGTGTTGCCCGAAGCGATGTTGGCGATCATCTCGGGAATGAAGAGCGGCGAGACGCCGCGGCTGCCGTTCTCGAGCATCGATTTGTGCTCGCGGCAGAAAGTCTGGATGCCGCCCACGCCCGAACCGATGGCGCAGCCCAGGCGGGTCGGATCGATGTCCTTGCCCACTTCCAGGCCGCTGTCGCGCATGGCCTGCGCCGTGGCGGCGATGGCGTAAAGCGCATAACGGTCGTTGTGACGGATCATGGCCCGGTCGATGTCGAAGTCTTCGGGACGGAAGTCCTTGACTTCGGCTGCGATCTTGACCGGCAGCTCCGTCGTGTCGAGCGAATGGATATAGTCGATGGCGCAACTGCCTTTCAGCAGCTCCGCCCACATGGTTTCAACCTGGTTGCCCAGCGGGGAAATACAGCCCAGTCCGGTAATGACGACGCGTTTCATCTTACTTCTCATAGTTGATGACCGACCATTCCAGGATGGCGGCCGCAGTCACGAAACCGCCGCCGAAGGTGCTGAGCATCACCTTCTGGCCCTCTTTCAGTTCACCGGAGCGCGAAAGCTCGTCGATCAGGATGCCGACGCTGGCGGAAGAGGTGTTGCCGTATTTCTGGACATTCGTGGGAAACTTCTCCTTCGGCTGTCCCAGGTGCTCGCGGATGCATTCGATGATCCGCATGTTGGCCTGGTGAAGGAGATAAAGGTCGATGTCGTCGCCCTTCATGCCGTTGCGTTCGAGCAGCGTATCGACATCATCGATGCAGGACTCCACGGCCAGCCGGAACACCTCGCGCCCGTTCATCACGAGCGGCTCGGTCTTCTCTTCCACCCGGTCGTAGGGTGTGCGCTGCATCTCGCGCTTGTAGTACATCACCTCGGTATGCGTGTTGCCGGTCAGGCGGAAATCCTTGAATCCCTCACCCTGGGTAACCACCAGTGCGGAGGCGCCGTCGCCGAAAAGGACGGACGTGGCGCGGTCGTGCCAGTTGCAGAAGCGCGACGGTTGCTCGGCGGCCACCACCAGGATGTTCTTCATGCCTTTCGCTTTCAGGAAGGCGTCGGCCACGTCGAGCGAATACACCAGGCCGGCGCAGGCGCCATTCATGTCGAAGGTCGGGCACTGGCAGCCCAACTGGCCCAGGATGATGCTGCCCAGCGAGGGCGACACGTAGCTGTTGGCCACGTTCGAGCAAATGAGGTAATCGATGTCTTCGGGACGGAGGCCCGACGATGCGAGGGCCTTCTTGGCGGCTTCCAGGGCCAGGTCGCGCAGGGTCTCGTGGCTGAGGAGGCGGCGCGTATGGATGCCGGTGCGGGTGGTGATCCACTCGTCGCTGGTCTCGAGGAAACCGGCGAGCATCTCGTTGGTGATCTCTTTTTCAGGCAGGGCACTGCCTGTTCCTATGATTTTCATATGTGGGTCGATAAAAGGTTTTTCAGTAAAAATTACTACTTTTGCGCTTTATCCAACTGCTGAAACCGAATCGACTTGGAAGCACCTAAATATCTACTTCACAGAACTTTCCTCTTACAGTCCGTTGCCTTTGTGGTGGCGTTTTCCCTGGTTTTCCTCCTCACCTATCATCCCTTCTCGGAAACGGTGTGGATCGGACTGGGGCCGGATGTGCTGCAGCCCACGCTGCTTTTTTACCTCTCCAGCATCGGTATCCTGCTGGTCAGCAAGGTCAGCCTGATGATCCATCAGCTCACCCATACGGTGTCGGTACGCAGGTACCTGCTCTGGGTGTTGGCTGAATTCATCGTGATCGGCGTGGTCTATCTGCTGTTCACGCGCCACTGGTTCCATACGGACATCCCGATCACGCTGCGCCTGGTGGCCTACACGTCCCTCTGCGTGGGACTCATCCTGGCCATTCCCTATATCATCTTCACGCTGCTGGCGGCCAACAAGGCCAAGTCGGAAGAGATTGAGGCGCTGGAACTCAAGCTGGAAGCGGAAACACCTGCGCAAAATTCAACGGTCATTCCTTTCTATGATTATACAGGAACGCTGAAAATTTCGATTCCGTCCGACCGTATCTATTACATCGGGTCTCAGGACAACTATGTCGAGATCCGTTACGAACTGGATGGGAAGCTGCTCAATTACTTGATGCGCTGTCGCACCACCCGACTCGAAAAACAATTGGAAGGAACCTCTCTGATCCGCTGTCACCGCTCATTCATCGTCAATCTCGACAACGTGAAGCAACTCAAACGGGAAAATGCACATGTGTTTCTGGAGCTTTCGCATCCGGAAGCCAAGAAGATTCCGGTTTCTAAGAGCTACTACGAGGCGATCCAGGAAAAACTGGGCCGGACCGCCTCATAGCGATACCTCTTATTAGTTGGCGCGGGCAGCGATGTACTCGATGGCGTCATTCACCGTCTTGATACCCATCGCGTCCTCGTCGGAGATCTTCAGGCCGAACTCCTTCTCGAAGTCCATGATCAGTTCGACCGTGTCGAGCGAATCAGCACCCAGATCCGTCGTGAAGCTGGCGGCGGGCACGACCTCTTCCTGAGGGCAACCGAGTTTGTTGGAGATGATGTTGATGACTTTCTCTTCAATCGTAGCTTTTTCCATTTTTTCAGATTTTAATATTTATCGGCCGCAAAGGTAAGCATCCCGAACCGTGCTTGTATGCCCTTGCGGCGGGATTGTGGCGAAAGGGCGGGTTTTAGGGGCGAATGAAGGGGTTTTGTGGCGAATGAGTCGTTTTTTTTCTTACATTTGTTGACTGTAGGAACGGCTTTTTGAACGTTGCAACCATGAAAAAATCACTCTTCCTCCTGCTGTGCGCCGCCCTTATCCTGGGCTGCACCTCCCCCGAAAAGAAAGTACAGGACACCGAACCGCAACCCGAAAAAGTGGACGAAAACGGCCTGGCCTTCGCCGCCCTTTCCGTCATCAACATGCGGGAAGATCCCGAATACTCCGCCGAACTCGGCACCCAGGCCCTGATGGGCACGCCCGTCAAGGTGCACTACCACGACAACGGCTACTGGGTGAACATCGAGACCCCGGACGGCTACAAGGCCTGGGTCAACGAGATGGCCATCGTGCCCATCGACCAGGCGCGCCTCGACACCTGGAAGACCACCCCGCGCCGCATCGTCACCAATTATTATACCTTCTTCCTCGATGCACCGAAGCCCGACGCCAACCACGTGAGCGACGGTGTCTGGGGTGACATCGTGGAGTATGTGGGCACGACGGGCAAATACACGGAAGTGGATCTCCCCACCGGCCAGCGTGCCTTCGTGCCGACCGCCGACGTGACGGACCTCCGCGCCTGGGTCGACAGCCGCCAGGCCGTCATCCCCGCCGACGCCCCGCAGCGCGACGTGGAGAAAGCCCGCCAGCTGATCCTCGAGACCGCCAGGACCTTCGTGGGCGTGCCCTACCTCTGGGCCGGCACCTCCATCAAGGGCGTGGACTGCAGCGGCTTCGCCAAGACCGTCTATTTCCTCAACGGCTACATGCTGCTCCGCAACGCGTCGCAACAGTACAAGACCGGCGAGCCGGTCGACGTCTCGGAGGGCCTGGACAATCTCCAGCCGGCCGACCTGGTGTTCTTCGGGCGCGAAGCCACGGAAGAAAAGCCCGAGCGCATCACGCACGTGGCCATTTACATGGGCGACGGCAAGATCATCCACTCGTCGCAGGTCGTGCGCATCAACAGCCTGATCGAGGGCGAACCGGACTACTACAGCCGCAAGCCCATCCGTGCCTGCCGCATCCTCGGCAACCAGGATTGCGACAAGGGCGTCGTCTCCATCAAAAACAGCAATATTTATTTCTAGCAATATGAGCGATCGCAGAACATTCCTCAAGACGGCAGGCCTGCTGACGGCCGGCGCCGCACTGTTCAACCCCGCCAACCTGTTCGCCAAGGCGGATGCCGCCAGGAAGAAATCGGGCAGCAAGAAACTGGAACTGGCCTGGGAAGACTTCCAGGGCATCATGAAGTTCACCTTCACCATCTCGGGCAGCTCCCGCACCACCACGCCCATCGTCATCACGCGCCTCAGCTGGGACGGCTATGAAGGCTACGGCGAAGCCGCCATGCCGCCGTACCTCGGCGAAACGCAGGCTTCCTGCCACGAGTTCTACAAGAAAGTGGTCGACAACGTGCTGCCGAAATTCGACAACCCGTTCGAAGTGGAGGCCATCATGGCCGCCGTCGACAAGCTGACGACCAACAACACGGCCGCCAAGGCGTCCATCGACATCGCCCTGCACGACCTGATCGGCAACATCTTCGGCCAGCCGTGGTGGAAGATCTGGGGCTTCAACCCGAAAGACGCGCCGTACACCTGCTACACCATCGGCTACGACGCTTCCGACGACATGGTCAACACCAAGATCACCGAAGCTTCCTGGAACAAGATCATCAAGGTGAAGCTCGGCATGAGCGAGGCGGAAGACAAGCGCATGATCAACCTGATCCGCGCCCGCGACAACCGCCCCATCGTGATCGATGCCAACCAGGGCTGGAAAGACAAGTACTACGCGCTCGATATGATCAACTGGCTCGCCGAGCGCGGCGTGGAGATGATCGAGCAGCCGATGAGCAAGTACTGCCTCGACGAGACCGCCTGGATCACCGAGCGCAGCCCGCTGCCCATCATGGCCGACGAATCGTGCCAGCGCATCTATGACATCCCGCGCCTGAAGGGAGCCTTCCACGGCATCAACATCAAGCTGATGAAGTGCACCGGCCTCTGGGAAGCGCGCCAGATGATCACCCTCGCCGAGCAGAACCACATGAAGCTCATGGTGGGCTGCATGACCGAAACGTCCGTGGCCATCTCGGCCGCCGCCCAGATCTCCCCGAAGGTCATCTGGGCCGACCTCGACGGCAACTACCTCCTCGGCAACGACTGCTTCGACGGCATGAAGCTCGTCGACGGCCGCATCACCCTCGAAGACAAACCCGGCCTCGGCCTGACCAAGAAACCGGGCATCATCAGCATCTAAAAACCATCGATATGAAAAAGTTACTGTTTACCACCGTCCTTCTCCTGGCTGCCGCCTCGCTGTTCGCAGCCAAGCCTTTGAAAGTGAGCAAGGGCAGCCTCGACGTCCTGCGTCAGGATGCCACCGCTACCTGGACCATCGACCTGTCGAATGCGACCTTCGAAACGAAGCAGCCGTTTGAAACCTGGTGCGAGGGTGACTATCAGACCCGCGTGCAGAGCATGAACGACACCTTCTTCGCCTCCTTCAACAAATACAGCAAAGGCCTCAAGCTGGTCAACGAGGGAGAAGCTCCGTATAAACTGACCTTCAAAGTATCCAATTTTGACCGCAAGCAGGGTCCCGGCATGTGGGGCAGCATGTTCATCCGCGTCTTCGGCGTCATCGAAATCGAGGACTGCGCCACTGGCGAGACCGTCTGCGAGATTGAAGTGAACGGTGTCAAGGGCGATACCGACTTCGTGGAGAACGACCGCTTCCCCAAGACCATGGACTGGCTCTGCCGCGATATCTTCAAGATGAAATAAAGATTCCGTCCACGTTTTGAGGCTAAAACGTGGACGGAAGATCGTTTTTTGAGGTTCCGTCCACGAAAACGGCTGTTTTTGTGGACGGAATTCTATTTACTCGCCGGATGCGGAACCGCCGAGGGCGATATAGAGCGCGACGACGCCGAGGACGCCTTCATACAGGTTCATCGCCTCGTTGAGCTGGGCGCCGAGGAGCGACTCCTGGGCGGTGAGCACTTCGAGGTAGCTCGCCTTGCCGTTGTCCATCAGCTCGTGGGTGCCCCGATACGCTTCTTGCAGCACCTCCACCTGGCGGTGGTAATAGTCATGCTTCTCGCGGGCGGCCTGACAGTCGGCCAACGCCTCGTTGACCTCGTTGCCGGCATTGATGACGGTCTGCACGTACTTCTGCTGCAGGTCTTCCTCGCTCAGTTCAGCCATCTTCTTGTTGGCTTTCAGCTGGCCGCGGGCGAAGACAGGCTGCAGGAGCGAAAGCGAAGCGTTCAGCAGCAGCGCGCCGGGATTCACGATCATGGCGCCGTTGGTGTTGGTCCATCCCAGGAGGCCCGACAGCGAGAGGTTCGGATAAAAGGCCTGGCGGGCTGCCTGCGTATTGTAGAAGGCCTCCGCCATCGCGTAGTCCGCGAGACGGATGTCGGGACGGTACTGCAGCAATTCGGCGGGCACGCCGACGCTGATGCGTTCCGGCAGCTCATAATTCCCCCATCCGCTGCGCGCAATGTGCTGCGGCGTGACGGCCAGGATCCGGCAGATGGCATTCTCCACGCTCTGGATGAGGCGTCGCGTATCCACGATCTGCGCCTTCACGTTGAGGCAGGAAGCCTCCAGCTGGTTGACCGCGGTGGAGAAGGTCTTTCCGTTCTCCCACAGCGCTTTCTGTGTCTCCAGCGAAGCGTCCCAGAGACTGTCCGTTTCGAGGAGGATCTCCAGCTCGCGATCCAGGATCTGCAGCATGAAATACTGCTGGGCGACCGTGCTGACGAGGTTGGTCCGCACGCTCTCTTCCTGCATCCGGGCCTGCATGAGCACGGCTTCGGACTTGCGCTTCTTGGTGGTGTTGGTACCGAAGAGGCCGGGGTCCCAGGAAAGCTGCAGCGGAAGGCTATAGGTCCAGGATGCGGCACTTTGGTTGAAACTGCCCACGTTGCCCGATGGAGCGACGGCGAGGGACGGCAGCCAGGCCAGGCGCGAAGCCTTGAGCGCTTCTTCAGACTGGGCCACCGCAATGCGGGCCGTGTTCAGGTTCGTATTCTGTTCCAGCGCTTTCTCGATCAGATCCTGCAGCACAGGGTCCGTGAAGAACTCGCGCCAGGAAAGCTGGGCCATGGAGCCGCTCTCGTCCACGCGCACATCCGTGCCGAAGGCGTCGGCGGGCGCCGTGCCGGCCGACTCGTATTTGTTGTAAATGCCGCAGCTGACGAGCGTCAGCCCCAGAGCGGCAACTGCCAATATATGCTTGTAATTCATCATCTTCCTTGTCATTTCTCAGTCACAGTTTCTACTTCCGCCTCCTCCGCCTCTTCTTTGCCCTGGAAGCGCTCATGCAGCTTCTGGAAAAGCATGAAGAAGACAGGGGTGACGAAGAGCAGGGCGATCGTGCCCACGGCCATGCCCGCCGCCACGCCGACAGCCAGCACCCGGTTGCCGTTGGCACCGGCGCCGCCGGCGATGATGAGCGGAATCATACCCGCGATCATCGTGACGACCGTCATCAGGATCGGACGCAGACGTTCCTCGCAGGCAGCCAGGGCGGCGTCGCGGATGGACAGGCCCTGATGCCGGCGCTCGGTAGCGAACTCGGTGATGAGGATGGCCGTCTTGGCCAGCAGGCCGATCAGCATGATCACACCGGTCTGCAGGTAGATATTGTTCTCCATACCCGAGACGCCGAAGCGGGAGATCAGGTAGACGGTGCCGAAGCTGCCCATCAGGCCGAACGGAACCGAGAACAGCACGGCCAGCGGCGTAAACCACGAGTTATAGAGCGAAGCGAGGATCAGGTAGATCAGGATGACGCAGACCAGATAGATCATCGCGGTGGCATTGCTGCCGGTGGCTTCCTCCAGTTCGCGCGACATACCGCCGTATTCATAGGTGTATCCGCGCGGCATTTCCTGCTTGAACACCTCGGCGATGGCCTTGTGGGCATCACCTTCCGAATAGCCGCTTGCGGCCATCACGGCGCAGGTAATGCTCTGGTAGAGGTTGAAATGTTCCTCGGACGAGGAACCGACTATTTCTTTCAGCGTGACGAACTCCGAAAGCGGGGCCATCCTGCCGCCGCCCACCTTCACGAAGATGTTGTTGAGCGACGAGGGGTCGAGGCGATACTCGGGCGATGCGCTGGCCATGATGCGGTACACCTTGCCGAACTGGTTGAAGTTGCCCACATACGCGCCGCCGCAATACGCACCCAGCGTCTTCAGGACAGCGGCCGGCGAAACGCCGGCGCGGTCGCACTGCGTCGCGTCGACATCGACCTGGTATTTCGGGAAGCGCTCCGAATAGGTGCTTGCCGCCATCATGATCTCGGGACGCTGGTTCAGCTTCGCGAGGAATTTCGTGACTTCGGCGTTGACTTCCGACATCGGACGGTCGTTCATGTCCTCCACGATCAGGTTGACGCTGTTGCTGCTGCCGTAACCCGGCACCTGCGGCATCTGGAACGGGATGACCACGGCATTCTTGATATCTTCGCAACTGGCCGCGAAACGCGTGTAGACGGACGTGACGTTATGCTTCGCGCCCGGGCGTTCGTCCCAGTTCTTGAGGCGGATGATGAGCGTGCCGTAGCTGCTGCCGCCCCGTCCCACCATCATGCCGTAGCCGCTGACCATGGCGTAGCTCTCCAGTTCCGGGATCTGCTTGATCTTCGTTTCCACGCGGTTCATGATCTCCTGCGTCTCATAGAGCGTGCTTCCCTCGGGGGCACGCACCTCGGCGAAGAAGACACCCTGGTCTTCCTGCGGCACGAGTCCGCCCGGCAGGTTCTTCATGAAGAAGACCATCAGCACGGCCGTGGCTGCCAGCAGGATCCAGGAGACGGCCGGACGGCCGAGATACCTGGTGATGGATTTCTTGTACTTGCCCAGAATGGCGTTATACGAAGCGGTATACGCCTTCTTGACATAATAGTTGATGCTCTTGCGTTCGCTCTTCTCCTCGGACTGGCGCAGCATGATGGCGCAGAGCGCGGGGCAGAGCGTCAGGGCGGAGATGCACGACAGACCCACGGACGAGGCCAGCGTCACGCCGAACTGCAGGAAGAAGCTGCCCGACGTACCCGGCATGAACGCCACGGGGATGAACACGGCCATGAAGACCAGCGTACAGGAGATGACGGCCGTCGTCACTTCGCTCATGGCTTCGCGCGTCGCCTTCCGGGCGTCGTGCTCGCCGGCCTCCATCTTGCCCATGACGGCTTCGACGACGACGATCGCGTCGTCGACCACCGTGCCGATGGCCAGCACCAGCGCGAACAAGGTCAGGATGTTGAGCGAGAAGCCCGCCAGCGAGACGATGGCGAAGGTGCCCAGCAGCGACACGCAGATGCTGATGGACGGGATGATCGTCGCCTTGAAATTCTGAAGGAAGAAGTAGACCACCAGGATGACGAGGATGATGGCGATGATGAGCGTCTCCACCACGTTATGGATGGCCGCGAAGAGGAAGTCGTCGGAGGTCTGCAGGATCTCGAACTTCAGGCCCGCAGGCATCGTGGACTCCAGTTCTTCGTAGAGGTCATTGATCCGGGCGTTCACTTCGGTGGCGTTGGCGCCCGGCGCCTGGAACACCATATAGATGGTACCCGGCGCACCGTCGATGCTCGACATGAAGTTGTAGCTCACGGCACCGATCTCCACGTCCGCCACGTCGCTCAGACGCAGCAGATGGCCGCTGTCGCTCGACCGCAGGACGATTTCATTGAACTCTTCGACGGTCTGCAGCGTACCCTTGTATTCCATCGTATACTGGTAGGCGTTCTCCGACTGCTCGCCGAGCGAACCCGTCGAGGTGACGAAGCTCTGGCCGCCGATGGCCGCGAACACGTCGTTCGGATCCAGCCCGTACTGCGCCATCACGTCGGGCTTCAGCCAGATGCGCAGCGCGTAGGTGTTACCCAGCACCAGCACGTCGCCCACGCCGGTGATACGCATCAGTTTCGGGCGGACATTGATGTCGATGTAGTTGGAAATGAAGCCGGCGTCATACTTGCCGTCGACGCTCTTCAGCGATCCGACGTGCAGGATGTTGCTCTGCTGCTTCTGCACCTGCACGCCCACCTGATTCACTTCGGCCGGCAGCAGCGCGGTGGCGCGGCTGACACGGTTCTGCACGTTCACGGCGGCGATGTCCGGGTCGACATCCTGTTCGAAGTAGACCTGGATCGAAACGTCGCCGGTCGACGCGGCGCTGGCCGTGATGTAGGTCATGCCCGGCACGCCGTTGATGTTCTCTTCCAGCGGACGGACCACCGACTTCATGATGGTATTGGCGTCGGCGCCCGTATAGCTCGTCGAGACGCGCACCGTGGGCGGCGCTATGCTGGGGTACTGCTCGACGGGCAGCCCCACGATGGCGATGAACCCCACCAGCGCGATGACGATGGAGATGGCGCACGCCAACACATATCTCTTGATAAAAATATTGCCTTTCATCGTTGCTGCTGTCAGAAGATTACACGCTGGCCTTCCGTCACGTTGTTGGCCCCGACGGTCACGATCTTGTCGCCCGGTTCGAGACCCGAGGTGACGATGATGTCCTGACCGCTGGAGAAGGACTCCGTCGTCACGGTAACGGCCGTAGCGGTGCCGTCAGGCTGCACTTTATAGACCAGCGAGCGGTCCTGCAGGCGCACGACGGCGACCTGCGGGATGACGATCACATCCTTCGTGTCAAGCGGGAGAATGATGGTGCCCTGGATGCCGCTGTAGAGGATGCCTTCCGGGTTGGGGAAAGTGGCCTTGCAGGCGATGGTACCCGTAGTGGCGTTCACGATGCCGGCAGCCCGGGTGATGCGTCCCTTGTGCGCGTATTCCGTACCGTTTTTCATCAGGAAGGTGACATCCGGCAGGTAATCCAGCACATCTTTCATCTTCCGTTCGGATCCACTGGAATAGGCTTCTTCCAGCACCGATTCCGAGATAGAGAACTGGGCGTCCATCAAATCGTTGCGGCTGACGACGGTCAGGCGGACACCCGGACTCACCTGGTCGCCCGGAGAGACCGGAACTTCGCCGATGACACCGGTCACGGGCGACGTGATGGTGCAGAAGCCCAGGTTCACCTTGGACCGGCTGACCGCCGCCTGCGCCTGGCTCACGGCCGCCTGCGCCTGCTTATAGCTGTTCTCCGAATTGTCCAGCATATAGCGGCTCACGATATTCTTCTCATACAGGTTCCTGTTGGACTCGTACTCCAGTTTCGCACTGCTTTCCCGGGCGATGGCCGCCTCCAGGTTTGCCTGCGCGGCCTCCAGGTCCAGCTGGGCGTTCCGGGAGTCGATGACGAACAGCACCGTGCCCTTTTTCACCTGCTGGCCTTCGACGACGTCGATTCTCATCAGCTGTCCGCTCACCTGAGGTGAAATGTTCACTTCATCCTTTCCTTTCAGTTTCGCACTGAATTTAACGGGCACCACGATGTCCTGTTTCTCGATCGTGAGCGTCTCGAAAGAGGTCGGCACCACCTTGGGCGCTTCTTTTCCGCAAGAGACCAGCACGGCCATGACGCCGAGCAGGATCCCCCATTTCATTCTACGTCTGTTCATATTCTCGTATCTGTTTGTATTCTTGGATTAAGCCGCAAATTTAAGAATAAATTGCCTATCTTTGCCCCATCAAAGCGATATCCATGCGCACCTGACGGGTTAAATTCCATCTACACAACATTTCCAGCCGGACGAAAGTCCTTCCACAGGGATTACTGTGCCCTGTCGGCGCGGACCGGGAAGCCGGCGAATCGTTCATTCAAATGTTGTGTATTATGGAAAAAAGAACACGTCAACTCGTAGCCTGGACCCGTCACGGCCAGATCCGCATGGTTCCATCCCTGATCGATGAACTGGCCAGGCCCTACCTCACCGAAATCGAAGCGCTGAAAGACAACTACTCCTTCCAGAAGGACGAGATCGACAGGATCCTTCGCCTCAGCCGGGCCTACGAGAACTATGGCACGCTGCTCCTGCAATGCGGACACCGCTCCGAAGCGTTTCCTGTTTTCGTAGAAGCAGCCCGCGTCTGCCTTCGCTGCACGACGGGCTACTGGGAAAACGTAGACGACGAGCGCTACATCCTCTGCCGACCGCTCCGCACGCGATTCTATACGGTCTACGATCGTTGCAAGCACCTGCTCCGCCAGTATCCCGAGATGAAACTCATGGAATTCAAAGCCTACCTGGACGCCGACTACAAAACCGTCACCCAAGGCTTCGGCTTCTAAAGCCTTTCATCCATGAAATGGGCCATTTTTATGGACGGATTCGAACCTGAACAGAAGAAGTATAATCGAAACTGCTATATTTGTATGTAGAAAATAGAAGGTTATACATTCTATCCATGAAATCGCTCATCCTTTTCATCATGGCCCTTTTCGCTTCATCGACGCTCTTCGCACAACAGTTTCTCCCGGTAAACGGGATTGTGAATGCGCGTGACCTGGGCGGGTACGAAGTAGCGGGCGGCCGCCATGTAATAACAGGGAAACTTATCCGGGCCGCCCATCTGGCCGATGCCACGGACGCAGACATCGCCTATCTGGACAGCCTTCCGGTGGCGCTGGTAGTGGATTTCCGGCAGGAAATAGAGAAGAACGGCAAAACGGACAGGGATATCCCCGGGGCAAGATACCTGTCGCTTCCCATTGACGCCAGCGGCAATATGGCAGCCAACGCTACCGAAGAGGAAAAGAAGAAGATGTCAGGGAAGAAAAAGTTTGACGTCAAGAAAGTCATCCTGTTCGCCGCGTTCAACGACAAGGCGAAAACCATCGCGCGGGAAATGTACCCGACGCTGCTGTTCAACCCCGAATGCCAGCAGCAGTTCGCCCGATTCCTGCGGCTTGTCGTGGAAACGGAAAACGGCACCGTCCTCTATCATTGCACCCAGGGAAAGGACCGCACCGGCATCGCTTCAGCCCTGCTGCTGGCGGCACTGGGGGCCGACCGCAAAACCATCGTAGCCGATTTCGACGCCACCAACCAGGTCTACGAAAAAGACGTCAAGAAATACTCCCGCCGCGTCTGGCTCTGGGGCGGCAAGGAAGAAGAGATTGCCGTCGTGAAAGCCTTTCTGGGCGCCAATACGGAGAACTTCGTCAAGGCCCTGGACACCATCGTCCAGCAGTATGGCTCCCTGGAAGCCTATTTGAAAGGCCCCTTGGGCATGACGGACGAAGATTTCCGACTTCTCCGGGAACGCTACACGGCTCTTTAGCCGTTCACCCCACGAAATTGGCCTTTTTTGTGGACGGGATTGTTTTTTTCGTATCTTTGCGCCAGATTATTTAAAACACTAGTGATATGAATCTTCGTGATATCAAGAAGGATATCGAATTCCTGATCGGTGACTTCGTGGAGGATTGCCTCCTCTTCGCCATGCTGCACCCTGAAAAAGACCTGACCAAAGTGGAAGACCTCATCAACGAGGCCAGCGACCTGGCGGACACCCTCATCGACAAGGTGAACCACGCTCCGCAGGACGTGAAGAAGCGCACGTACTACAACCGCATCGGCGCTGAACTCCTCACCAGCCTCGACGGTCTTTGCGAGAAACTGAGCGCACTTGCAAAATAATTGTGCAATAAAAAGTTGCAGAGTTAAAAATAATCCTTACCTTTGCAGCCCCTTAAACAATTTTTTGCAATATGTCAGAGTATTTGAACGCAGACAAGAAGCAAGAGATTTTCGGCAAATACGGAAAGTCTAATGTTGACACCGGCTCGCCTGAGAGTCAGGTTGCTTTGTTTTCCTACCGTATCGCTCA
>JAFZRV010000016.1 GCA_017619655.1 Bacteroidales bacterium
GTACCGGAAGGTGTGGCTGGAACACCTCCTTTTTGGAGTTGGAAACTGCGACGAGCTTTGCTCCTTGCTTGTACGATCTTCTTCCTTCTTTATATAGTCTCTTAGCTCAGTTGGTTAGAGCGCTACACTGATAATGTAGAGGTCACTGGTTCAACTCCAGTAGGGACTACTTTTTTTATTTCCCTTCGGGGGCATAGCTCAGTTGGCTAGAGCACCTGCCCTGCAAGCAGGGGGTCGTCGGTTCGACTCCGACTGTCTCCACCAAACAAAACCAGGCTTCGGCCTGGTTTTTTTGTTTGGTGGAGACGTCGGAGGCCAAGGCCTCCTCCTTTTATACTGGGGCACATCCCCAGGCCCCTCGCGCTTCGCGCGTTTTTTTGTTAGGAGACAGTCGGAGTGCAGCGGCCTTGGCCGCTGCTTTGTTTAGCGGGGCTCTGCCCCGCACCCCGCGGGCATTCCGCCCGGCGCTTCGCGCGTTTATGGTGTCGTGGAACAAATCAGGCGTATTTTGTGCCAGCTAGGCCGATAATGGGGCTGCGTGGCACAAATTGGCCGTTTTTTGTTCCCGTAATGTCGTGCTCTTTGTCCTTTCTGACGAAGATTCGTGTTTTTTTCGTAATATTGTAGTTCGGTTTGAAAGCAAATATTACAAAATAATCGATTATGAAGAATATCAACTGTTTCATTCCTTTCCAGGACGAAGCGCAGGTGGCGCAGACGGTTGCCAACCTGAAGGCGCAGGAACTGGTCAACGAGATTTTCCTCCTTCACGTCGGTGAGAAGGCGCCGGCCCAGGTGCTCGGCTGCAAGGTGCTCGAAGTCCCCGGACTCAACAGCACGGCTGCCGTCAAGGCCATCGCCGCCAACGCCAAGACGACCTACACGCTCATCACCACGAAGTACACGACGCTGAGCCTCGTGTGGTTCGCCCTCGAACGCATGGAAAACCTCATCGAAGACGCCGGTGCCGCCATGGTCTATGCCGACCACTTCAACCAGAAAGGTGACGAGCGCATCAACGCGCCCGTGATCGACTGCCAGTTCGGCGCCCTCCGCGACGACTTCGATTTCGGCTCCCTGCTCTTCTACCGCACCAGCGCCCTGACCGAGGCTGTCAGCCGCATGGACGTGGACTATCAGTTCGCCGGCATGTACGACCTTCGCCTGAAAGTGTCGCAGAAAGGCGTCCTGGAGCACATCAACGAGTTCCTGTACTACGACGTGGAGACCGATACCCGCAAGAGCGGCGAGAAGCTCTTCGACTACGTGGACCCGAAGAACCGTGCCGTCCAGATCGAAATGGAACAGGCCTGCACCGCCCACCTGAAAGCCATCGGCGGTTATCTCGAGCCGAAATTCAAGCACATCGAATTCAGCAACGAGCCTTTCGAATATGAGGCATCCGTGGTGATCCCGTGCAAGAACCGCGTCCGCACCATCGGTGACGCCATCCGTTCGGCCCTCTCCCAGAAGACCAGCTTCAAGTACAACGTGATCGTCGTGGACGACAACTCCGACGACGGCACTGTCGACGTGATCAAGCAGTTCGTCGACAACCCGAAACTCGTCTACATCGCCCAGGACAAGAGCTGGCACGCCATCGGCGGCAACTGGAACTCCGCCCTGCACCACCCGAAGTGCGGCAAGTTCGCCATCCAGCTCGACTCCGACGACGTCTATGCCGACGAGAATACCGTGCAGAAATTCGTGGACGCCTTCTACGCCCAGAACTGCGCCATGGTCGTGGGTACCTACCGCATGACCAATTTCCACATGGAGACCATCCCTCCGGGAATCATCGACCACAAGGAATGGACGCCGGAGAACGGCCGCAACAACGCCCTGCGCATCAACGGCCTCGGCGCACCGCGCGGATTCTACACCCCGATGCTCCGCACCATCAACTTCCCGACCACGAAGTACGGTGAGGACTACGCCGTGGGCCTTCGCGTGAGCCGCGAGTACCAGATCGGCCGCATCTACGAGCCGGTGTACAACTGCCGTCGCTGGGACGACAACTCCGACGCTTCCCTCGACATCGACAAAGTGAACGCCAACAACACCTACAAGGACCGCATCCGCACCTGGGAGTTGAAAGCGCGCATCGCTCTGAATAAGAAGAAATAACGTCATTCCCGGCTTGACCGGGAATCTCCTATGGACAACCTGGCCCGACAGATGGACGAGATGTTCTCCCGCGAGCTGGCGCTCGGCGGGAGAGCGTCCGTCAACTACGCCGCCCTCGAGAAAGTGGAGCGCCGCGCGATGCCCGTTGACGGGCTCGACGCGGTGCTTTTTTTCAATCCGGGCCGCGTGGCCTCGGTGATGGCCCAGGTCGATGAAGAGACGCTGAAGCACCGTCCGTGCTTCCTCTGTCCCGACGGCATCGGTCCTGAGCAGCTGACCCTCGACTGGCAGGCGCCTGCCGGCAACGACTACTGGATCCGCGTCAATCCTTTCCCGATCTTCGACCGGCATTTCACCATCTCGATCGCCCGCCATGCGCGCCAGCAAGTGGCCGGGCATTATGAAGACATGCTGGCGCTGGCGGAACAGGCGCCCGAATACCTCTTTTTCTACAACGGCCCGATGTGCGGGGCTTCCGCACCGGACCACATGCATTTCCAGGCCATCCCGGCGGGGAACCTGCCGGTGGAACGCACTGTCAAGCGGGGCGACGCCCTGCGCCTGTTGGGCAAGCGCAACGGGGTGGTGGTCAGCCGCCTGACGCAGTTCGCCGGCGGCACTTTCGTGCTGTCGTCGACCCGGCGCGAAGCCCTGGCCGAGCTCTTTTACCGCCTGGTCTCGCTGGGCGAGATCCAGACCGCACGCGAGTGGGAGCCCCGGCTCAACCTGCTTACCTGGTACGGCCCGGGCGGCTGGACCACGGTCGTGTTTTTCCGGGCCGAGTCGCGCCCGGACTGCTTCTTCGACCCCGATCCGGCCCGGCAGATCCTCATCAGCCCCGGCGCGGTGGAGATGGCCGGCGTGGCCGTCGTCTCCTCGCGCGACAGTTTTGACAGGCTCGACGCCCCGCGGCTGGGCGAAATCATCCGCGAAGTATCTTACGACACAGAAAAATCCCTGCTTATGGAAGAGAAATTGATGCGCAAGCAAGAAATCCTCACGGTCGGCGTGGTTTCGCGCCCTGAACTGACCTTCACCTTCAAGACCCCCTACGTTTTCCTGGGCAACTACTACACGGGCACGCATACCGTCAAGGCCCAGTACGGCAAGATCCTTTTCGAGGGAAACCTCTACGACGAGATTTTCTTCCGCCACAACGGCGAGGCCGGCCAGTTCGAACTCAACGACGTGACCATCGGCGTCGACTTCCACTGGAACCGCCAGGAGACCCAGCTCTTCCCCGACGACCTGAAACTCATCGTGGAAAACGGCAAGGTGACCGCCGTCAACTGTGTCGGTATCGAGAACTACCTGGTGAGCGTCATCTCGAGCGAGATGTCGGCCACCAATTCCATGGAGCTGCTCAAGGCCCACTGCATCATCTCCCGCTCGTGGATCCTTGCGCAGATCCAGAAGAACAAGGAACTCAAGGAAGCCGGCGTAGACTATTCGGCCTGCGTCGACACCGCGGAAGAACGCATCAAATGGTATGACCGCGAAGACCACGTGAACTTCGACGTGTGTGCCGACGACCACTGCCAGCGCTACTACGGCCTGAGCCGCGCCTTCACCCAGGCGGCCCGCGACGCGGTCGACCAGACCTGGGGCCGCGTGCTGACCAGCGAAGGCAAGATCTGCGACGCGCGCTTCTCCAAGTGCTGCGGCGGCGTTTACGAAGAGTTCAGGTTCTGCTGGGAGCCCAAGGACTTCCCGTACCTGGTGCGGCGCCGCGACTCCGCCACCCCGGCCGATTTCCCCGACCTGACCGTCGAGGAGAATGCCCGCAAGTGGATCCTCTCCGAGCCGGAGGCTTTCTGCAACACGAAAGACGCGCAGATCCTCTCGCAGGTGCTCACGGATTTCGACCAGGAAACCAAGCACTTCTTCCGCTGGAAAGTGGAATATACCGTCGAGGAGCTCTCCGAACTGGTCCGCCGTCGTTCTGGCGAGGACTACGGCGAGATCGTCGACCTCATCCCCGTGGCCCGCGGTACCTCGGGCCGCCTGTGGAAGCTCAAGATCGTCGGCACGAAGAAGACCAAGACCATCGGCAAGGAGCTCGAGATCCGCAAGACCCTCTCGCCCAGCCACCTCTACAGCTCCGCCTTCGTGGTGGAGAAGACCGGCGGCAAGTTCATCCTCCGCGGTGCGGGCTGGGGCCACGGCGTGGGCCTGTGCCAGATCGGCGCGGCCGTGATGGGCGCCCAGGGCTACAAGTACGACGAGATCCTCTCGCACTATTTCCCCGGCAGCGTGATTGAAAAGAAATATTGATAACACTTATGAATAAAACCAAAACCCTCTCACCCTGGATCTGGGTGCCTACGCTCTACTTCGCGGAAGGCATCCCGTATTTCCTGGTCAACAACATTTCCGTGATGATGTTCGCCAAGCTGGGTGTGCCCAACGGACAGATGGCGCTCTTCACGAGCCTGCTCTACCTGCCCTGGACCGTCAAGCCGCTCTGGAGCCCCTTCGTCGACATCATCAAGACCAAGCGCTGGTGGATCCTCACCATGCAGGCCCTGATGACCGCGGCCATGGTGCTGCTGACCATCACCCTGCCGAAGCCCGACGCCGCGCTGATCGCCTCGGGCGAGACGCCGATGAGCATGTTCACCTTCACGCTCATCCTCTTCGTCATCACGGCCTTCGCCTCGGCCACGCACGACATCGCCGCGGACGGCTTCTACATGCTGGCCCTGACGCAGAAGAACCAGGCCGCCTTCGTCGGCATCCGCAGTACCTTCTACCGCCTTTCCTCGATCTTCGGACAGGGCGTGCTGGTGGCCATCGCGGGCCTCATCGAGACCCGGACGGGCAATATCCCCGCCTCCTGGCGCCTGACCCTCATGATCTCGGCCATCCTCTTCGCCGCCATCACCCTATACCATACCTTCTTCATCCCCAAGCCCGACTCCGACACTTCGCACCTGAAGGCCGACACGGGCAACAAGGCTAAGGAGATCTTCAAGGAATTCGGCCGTACCTTCGCCACCTACTTCACCAAGCCGGGTGTGCTGCTGGTCATCGTGTTCATGCTGTTGTACCGCCTTCCCGAAGCCTTCCTCATCAAGATGTGCATGCCTTTCCTGGTGGCGGCGCGCGACGCGGGCGGACTCGGCCTCCCCACGGCGGAAGTGGGTATCGTCTACGGCACCATCGGCGTGATCTTCCTCACGCTGGGCGGCATCATCGGCGGCGTCATGGCTTCCCGCTGGGGCCTCAAGAAATCGCTCTGGCCCATGGCGGCGTGCATGACCCTGCCCTGCCTGACCTTCGTCTACCTGAGCATGGTGCAGCCGACCAACCTGGTGGCCATCAGCATCGCCGTGGCCATCGAGCAGTTCGGCTACGGTTTCGGCTTCACGGCCTACATGCTCTACATGATGTATTTCTCGGAAGGCGAATTCAAGACGGCGCACTATGCCATCTGCACCGCCTTCATGGCGCTCAGCATGATGATCCCCGGCATGTTCGCCGGCTACATCCAGGAATCGCTGGGCTATGTCAATTTCTTCTGGATGGTGATGGTCTGCTGCATCGCCACGGTCTTCGTCACCGTGCTGGCGCGCCGCAAGGTCGATCCCGATTATGGACGCAAATAACAATCTGATCTGATGAAAAGAATCCTGATACTCACGGTGGCTGTCCTGGCGCTTTGCGCCTGCTGCCGCACGCAGGCCCAGACCTGCTGCCCCGCTCCGGTGGTCAAACCGGGCATCGAAGTGCTTCGTGACCGCGGCTTCGCGGGCCTGGAAGGCAAGAAGGTGGGCCTGCTCACCAACCCCAGCGGTGTGGACCGGAACCTCCATTCGACCATCGACATCCTCTACAAGGCCGAGAACGTGGAGCTCGTGCGCCTCTTCGCGCCGGAGCACGGCGTGCGCGGCGACATCTATGCCGGCGGCCATGCCGAAGACACTTTCGACGAGGCCACGGGCCTGAAAGTGTACTCCATTTACGGCAAGTACCGCAAGCCGACGCCCGAGATGCTCGAGGGCCTCGACGTGGTGGTCTACGACATCCAGGACGTGGGCACGCGTTCCTACACCTTCATCAGCGCCCTGGGCCTGATGATGCGCGCCTGCGCCGAGAACGGCGTGGCTGTCATGGTGCTCGACCGCCCGAACCCGCTGGGCGGCCTCAAGGTTGAGGGCAACTACGTGGAGCCGGGCTTCTTCTCCTATATCGGCGAGTTCAAGATCCCGTACATCTATGGCCTGACCGTGGGTGAGCTGGCGCAGCTCATCAATGAAGAAGGGCTCAACTGCGGCGAGAAGGGCGACGAGCCGGCGCTCAAGTGCGAGCTCTCCGTGGTGCCGATGGAAGGCTGGACGCGCGACATGACCTACGAACAGACCGGTCTGCCGTGGATCCTGCCGTCTCCGCAGGTGCCGCAGGCCATCAATGCCGTCGGCTATCCCTGCGCCGGTATCGTGGGTGATTTTTCCGGCACTTTCCTGAACATCGGCGTGGGCTACACCCTGCCGTTCCAGGTGTTTGCCGCCGAGTGGGTCGACGCCGAAGCCTTCAAGGCCGAACTCGACAGCTACCAGATTCCGGGCGTGGCCTGGCGCACCATCCACTACAAGCCGTTCTTCGGCGGCGACCAGGGCAAGCTGCTGCACGGCGTGCAGTACTTCTTCACCGATTACGAGGCTGCGCCGCTGACTCTCATCAACTTCTACGTGATGCAGGCGGCCCACAAGCTCTATCCCGAACACAATCCCTTCGACGGCAAGGTCAACCGCACCAACGACATCGTCTGCGGCACCGACTGGATCCGCAACACCTTCAGCCAGAACTTCCTCGTCTCCGATATCGTCGACTACTGGATGAAAGACGCCGAGGCCTTCAAGGAACTGTCGAAGAAGTATTACCTGTATAAGTAAATGCCTCTTAATAGGATAGTAACCAGTCATTAATGAAAATGATACGTATATTAAATCATCCGTTTGCTTGTATAATCAAGAGTATTCTATGGGATAATAGGTACCCCCATAAACATTATCAGTAATACGATGGCAACTACTGTTTCCTGTATTAATCCTCCAATATTGACGATTAGTATAATAAACATTCTGAGACAGTATATGTCCTTCCATGTCATAGGTAGTTTCAGTATATTGTATTAGACAACTATAGTATCCATCTATTAAGAATGAATGGCCTGTTAATTCACTGGCGCCTGAAAACCCGCCACATAACACAGGTCTTTGATTCTTTATTTCATTTTCTATCAAACTGATGACCGTTGAATTAGTAAGACCATACTCAATTCTATTCGCTCCCGTTAATAAAAAACTAGCCAAAACAGGAGGAATAGAATCAATGTGAGTAGCACCTATTGTTTCTGTATAATTATACTGCACATTAGGAACATACCCATGGAATAGATATATATATGTAGGCTGGAGCCAGAATTAGATGTCAATGACTCAACACTTCCTATGTTTTTTGCATCTAAATAACATGAAACGAAATTATTCCATAATACACATTCTTGTCCTAATCATATTTATTCTTATGGATGGGTGGTCTTGCTCTACCCTGGAGGCAAATAAAGACAAGAATCAACGAGGAGAGTGGGTTTATCCCATTTATGTATCTCTTGATACTGATGTCCGGGAAAAACAAACAATCTTTTATATCGGACCTGAAGGTGGAACCATAGACTTGGTGGCTTATTATGATTTTCCCTTTACAACACAAACCGGATTTGTCAAGGACAAAATATATGATAAGATTTCCCTGTTCAATGATTCTGACAACCATTTTGACAATGTCTCCCGAACGGAAATATCAAGCCTTGAGACCCGATACTCGTTTACTGTTGAAAGGAATGAAACAGGGAGAATGCTGGGTGTTGCTGTAGTGCTGATAGATACAGTGGGCCTAGCATATTACGAATCTTGTTATGGCAAATTCATTATCTACCAGGCACCGGAATAGCGTCTACTTCTTTTCCTTCCTGCTGCTGGCGCTGGCCGCGTATGTCAGCTGGTGGAACGATGCCAAAGGCAAGAAATCCGCCGCCTCCAAGGACCCGTTGGAGAAAACGATTTATATGTGGCACTGATAGCCATTAATGTTTTTCCATCCTCACTGAAACCCTCTGGTGAGGATGGCTGGACAAAAATGAAATGCGCCCCAAAAGTTGGACAAAATAAACTTTTGGGATGAAGAAGAAGTTTCAGTATCCGGAGAAGATGGCGGCGATAGAGCTGCTAAAAGAAGGAAAAAGCCGGAATGAAGTATCAAGAATTACCGGAATCACCTTCTATTCGCTATCATTAATTTGGCATCAATACCAAGAGGGCGGCCATATAGCGCTGATGGATCGCCCCGTTCATCATGGTTATGATGAGGAGACAAAAGTAAATGTAATTAGGGATTATCTGGAAAATGGACTATCTTTAATGGCTGTTACATTGAAGTACAATATACCCAACCAGACAGTTCTTCGCTGGAAACACGCGTATGAACGAGATGGGCTTAACGGTCTAAAAGACAGTCGAAAGAGGTTGAAAAAGAAGAAAGAAAGGACGCAGGCGGAACTCGATGAGCTTGAGGTACTCAGAAAGAGGAACGAGTATCTTGAGGCAGAGAACGCACTGCTAAAAAAAGTGAAAGCCTTAGTCGAAGAAAGAGAAGCCCGACTACGCGAGATTGGGCGGAAGCCATCCAAGAACTAAGGCGGGATCATCGTATTGACCTCCTTCTGGAGATCAAGGGGATGGCCAGATCCACATTCTACTACAACACTAAGCAGAAACCGGACAAGTGGGCTGTCGAGAGGCAGCGCATAGCGGAGTTATACAATAAGAACAAGGGCCGCTACGGATATCGTCGTCTCACCTTGGCTATGAGAGACGATGGCTACGTCATCAACGGGAAGACAGTTCGTCGTCTGATGGCGGAAGCAGGAATCAAGTGTCAGGTCAGGATGAAGAAGTTCAAGTCCTACAAAGGAGAGGTCGGGAAAATAGCTCCGAACCTTCTGGAACGAGACTTTAAGGCGGATGCTCCGCATAAGAAGATGGTGACGGATGTTACTGAGTTCCACCTGTTTGGAGTTAAATTGTATCTATCTCCTGTTCTTGATCTTTACAACAGTGAATGGATATACTACACTATCTACAAGCATCCTGTGATGGATATGGTGTTGGACATGATCAAAGGCACTGTATCCGTTATCGGAAGCAACACCAACGCTATCCTTCACTCGGACCAGGGCTTTCACTACCAGCACAAAGACTATCAGAAGTTGTTGAAAGATAACCATATAATACAAAGCATGTCTAGGAAGGGAAATTGTTTGGACAATGCCGTAATGGAGAACTTTTTCGGTCTTTTGAAGTCCGAATTACTATATTTGCAAAACTTTGACTCGGTCGAGCACTTCCTATCAGAACTGGAAGATTATCTACATTACTACAATAACGATCGAATCAAAGCGAAGTTAAACGGAATGAGTCCGGTACAATACCGAACTCATCACGAAAAATCTTATTGTTGAATCCGTCCAACAAAAGGGGCGCACATCATTAGTAAGCCTCCTGTCTACGCAGTGTGGAAGCCCCTTCACGGAGTTTTTGCGGGGAGGACTGTGTGGTTAGCCGTAGCGGATGTGAAGGGGCTTCCACACTGCGTCTCAGATTATTCGGCGAAAAGCCTGACCAGGTTCAGGATGACCTGCGTCGCTTTCTCCATGCTTTCGACCGGCACGAATTCCAGCTTGCCGTGGAAGTTGTGGCCGCCGGCGAATATGTTCGGGCAGGGCAGTCCCATGAACGAGAGCCGCGCACCGTCGGTGCCGCCGCGGATGGGCTGGACCTTCGGCTGGACGCCGGCCATTTCCATGGCCTTCATGGCCCGCTCCACGATGAAGAAGTGCGGTTCCACTTTCTCGCGCATGTTGTAGTACTGGTCCTTCATCTCCAAAGTCACGATGCCGCCATATTTCTTGTTGATGAAATCGACGGCGTCCTGCATCAGCGCCTTCTTCTGCTCGAAGCGCTGCATGTCGTGGTCGCGGATGATGTAGCTCATGCTGGCGGCTTCCACCGTGCCGTTGAAGCCGGTCAGGTGGAAGAAGCCCTCGTAGTCCTGCGTGTGCTCGGGGCGCTGGGCGGGCGGCAGCATCGCGGCGAGCTCCATGCCCACCAGCATCGCGTTGACCATCTTGCCCTTGGCATAGCCCGGGTGGATGTTGCAACCCTGGATGCGGATCTTCACGCCGGCGGCGTTGAAGTTCTCGTACTCCAGCTCGCCGATCGCGCCGCCGTCCATCGTATAGGCGTAGTCCGCGCCGAACTTTTTCACGTCGAAGTAGTCCACGCCGCAGCCGATCTCCTCGTCGGGCGTGAAGCCGATCTTGATGGTGCCGTGCTTCACTTCGGGATGCGTGAGCAGGTACTCGGCGGCCGTCATGATCTCGGCCACGCCGGCCTTGTCGTCGGCGCCCAGCAGCGTCGTGCCGTCGGTCGTGATGAGGGTCTGCCCCTTGTAGTCCAGCATTTCCGGGAAATCGGCCACCCGCAGGGCCAAGCCCGGCACGCCCTTCAGGGGGATGTCGCTGCCGTCGTAGTTGCGGATGAACTGGGGCTTGACGTCCTTGCCCGAAGCGTCGGGCGAAGTGTCGACATGGGAGATGAAGCCCAGCACGGGGACTTTCTTATCCATTGTGGCGGGGATGGTGCCCATCACGTAGCCGTTCTCGTCGAGCGAGGCGTCCGCGATGCCCATTTTCTTCATTTCTTCCACCAGCATGCGGGACAGGTCGAGTTCCTTGAGGCTGGAGGGGTGGGTGGTGCCGTTCTCGTCGGACGTGGTCTCGACCGAGATATAGCGCAGGAATTTATCGGTTACGGTTTCCATATCTGTCATTTGGCTTTGTCAACTTTCATCGAGGAGCGGATCATGTAGGCGATGATCAGCAGGAAAGGAATGATGGCGATGGCTTCGCCGTAAGTGGCGTTCCAGTCGCTCAGGAACCAGTCTACGTTGGCGAACTTCAGTATGGCGCTCACCACGCCCATCAGGGCGCCGCCGGCGATGAAGCCGGAAGCGATGAGGGTGCCTTTCTCCTGGCGGGCCGCGTTGACGGCCTTGTCCTTACTGCGGGTGCTCACATACCACGAAATGGCGCCGCCCACCAGCAGCGGGAGGTTCAGGTCGATGGGAATGAACATGCCCAGGCAGAAGGCCAGGGCGGGCACTTTGAAGATCGTCAGCAGGATGGCGATGATGGCACCCAGTCCGTACATCAGCCAAGGGGCGCTGCCCCCTTCCATCATCGGCTGGATGACGGCGGCCATGGCGTTGGCCTGCGGCGCCACGAGGGCTTGCGGACCCACGAAACCGTAGGTCTTGTTGAGCAGGATCACCACGCCCGCCACGGTAGCGGCGGCCACCAGGACGCCCAGGAACTTCCAGGTCTCCTGCTTGGCCGGCGTCGTGCCGATCCAGTAACCGATCTTCAGGTCGGTGATGAAGCCGCCGGCGGTCGACAGCGCCGTGCAGACCACGCCGCCGATGAGCAGGGCGGCCACCATGCCTGAATTGCCTTTCAGGCCGCAGGCCACCAGCACGAGCGCCGTAATGATGAGCGTCATGATGGTCATGCCGCTCACCGGGTTCGTGCCCACGATGGCGATGGCGTTGGCGGCCACGGTCGTGAACAGGAAGGAGATGACGGCGACTACGAGCAGGCCCACGAGCGCTTGCCAGACATTGTCGACAATACCACCGAAAGCGAAGAAGGCGAACACGGCCAGCAGGGTGAGGATGATGCCGAAGACCACGCTCTTCATCGAGATGTCGCGCTGCGTGCGCTCCACGTTCTCGACCGCCGCGCCCGCGCCTTTCTTGCCGAACTCCCGCACGGCCATGCCCACGGCGTCCTTGATGACCTTCGACTGCTTGATGATGCCGATGATGCCGGCCGTCGCGATGCCGCCGATACCGATCTGGCGCGCGTAGGTGCGGAAGATCTCATCGGCCGACATCTGCCCGATGGCGTCGGAGAAGCTCATGCCGAGGATATCCACGCCGCCGCAGAAGGCCGCCATCAGCGGAATGGCCACCAGCCAGACCAGCAGCGAGCCGCAGCAGATGATGAAGGCGTACTTCAGGCCGATGATGTAGCCCAGGCCGAGCACCGCGGCGCCCGTGTTGATCTTGAGCACGATCTTGGCCTTGTCGGCCACCACCTGGCCCCAGTGCATCACGGTCGTGGACAGCGTCTCCGCCCAGGTGCCGAAGGTCGACACCAGGAAGTCGTAGATACCGCCGATGAGGCCGGCGGTCAGCAGGGTCTTGAAACTGTTGCCGCCGCTCTCGCCGCTGACCAGCACCTGCGTGGTGGCGGTCGCCTCGGGGAACGGGTACTCACCGTGCTGATCTTTCACGAAATACTTCCGGAACGGGATCAGGAAGAGGATGCCCAGCACGCCGCCCAGCAGCGAGCTGAGGAACATATGCACGAAATTGACATCCAGCCCGAGGATGTAGATGGCCGGCAGCGTGAACACGGCGCCCGCCACGATCACGCCCGAGCAGGCGCCGATCGACTGGATGATGACGTTCTGCCCCAGCGCGTCCTTCTTCTTGAAGACGCTCGAGAAGCCGACCGCCAGGATGGCGATGGGGATGGCCGCTTCGAACACCTGGCCCACTTTCAGGCCGAGGTAGGCCGCGGCGGCCGAGAAGATGATGGTCATGACCAGGCCCAGGCTCACCGACCAGGGCGTCACTTCGGGATACTCCTTGTCGGGCTTGAGCAGGGGTTCGTACTGCTCGCCCGGCGCCAGCTTCCGGAACGCGTTTTCCGGCAGCGAGGTGGGTTTGTTCTCTTCTTCCATATGTGAAATCGTTTATTTCTTCTGGCCGAGGTGCTTCTGCCAGTTCCAGGCGGACTGCAGGGTCTCGTCGAGCGACTTTTCGGCTTTCCAGCCCAGCTCCTCGTTGGCGAAGGTGGGATCGGCCCACACGGCCTCGATGTCGCCGGCCCGGCGTCCCACGATCTTATAGTTGAGTTTCAGCTTGTTGACCTTTTCGAAGGTACGCACCACCTCCAGGGTCGAAACGCCCCGGCCGGTGCCGATGTTGAACACTTCGAAGCGCTGCTTCATCTTGCCTCCGGTCATGCGGCCCACCGCCACCACATGGGCCTTGGCCAGGTCGGTGACATTGATGTAGTCGCGGATGCAGGAGCCGTCGGGCGTGTTGTAGTCGTCGCCGAACACGCTCAGCACGGGGCGGATGCCCGCTGCGGTCTGGGTGACGAAGGGGATGAGGTTGTTGGGCACGCCGCGCGGCAGCTCGCCGATCTCGGCGCTGGGATGCGCTCCGATGGGGTTGAAGTAGCGCAGGGCGATGGAGTTGATCTCCGGATAGGCCGCCACGGCGTCGCGGATAATGTCTTCGCACATGTGCTTGGTGTTGCCGTAGGGCGAGGTGGCTTCGCGGCGCGGCGTCTGCTCGCTGACCGGCAGTTTCTCCGCCTGCCCGTAGACCGTGCAGGAAGAGGAGAACACCAGGTTGGGGACCTGGCACTCGCGCATCAGCTGCAGGATGTTCATCAGGGACACCAGGTTGTTCTGGTAGTAGAGCAGCGGCTGCTCCACGCTCTCGCCCACCGCCTTGCTGGCGGCGAAATGGATGACCGCGTCGAAGGCGTAACGCTTGAAGATCCGGCGCAGCGACGCCAGGCTGCGGCAGTCCACCTTGTGGAAGGGAACCCGCTTGCCCGTGATTTTCCGAATGCCGTTCAATACGAAGCGTTCCGAGTTGGAAAGGTTGTCCACGATGACCACCTCATAGCCCGCTTCGAGCAGTTCCACCGTCGTGTGGGAGCCGATATAACCCGTTCCTCCCGTCACCAAAACACGTTTTGCCATAGTTTCTCTCTATTATTTGAGGTAAAATTAAGGAAAAACTCCTGCTTCGGCAACATATTTGCTATGTTTGTTTCAAGTTCAACCTTAACACTTCAAAATTATGAAGAGATTCACGACTGTAGTACTGATGCTTTGCATCGCCATGATGTGTACTACTCCTTACGAGGTACAAGGCCAGAACCGTCGCACCAGCGACAAGAACACCACCTCCAGGACGAAATCCACGGAGACCACGATCCAGAGCCGGTCCAGCCAGAACCGTCCCGCACAGACGACGGCTGCTCCCCAGCGCAAGGAGACCCAGAAAGCCGCGCCTCAGCAGAGAGCGCCCCAGCAGCGCCAGTCCGCTCCCGCCGCTCAGGTGCAAGATCGCCGGAGCACGACCACCACGCATGCCGGCAGCAACAGCCACAGCGCACAGATCAGCCGTAAAAACAGCGATATCGGACGGCAGAACATTCCGGCGAACCGCGAGGTGAGGCCCGCGAACAAGCCGACTGTCAAACCGAACAATGGCAACAAGGCCCCGAAGGACAACAACCGGTACAATGAACCGTATTACAACCGTCCTTCGAACCACAAGCCGGCTGCCGTTCAGTATCATAACCAGCCTCCGCGTCCGCGCGAGCCGCAGTACACCCGGCCTTACCTGGAGCCGAAGCACGCTCCGATGCCTTCGCACCGCTACGGCGACCACTACTTCGGCTATCGGCTCAACACCCTGCCGCGTGGCTACCGCACCATTCGCGTAGGCGGACTCGACTACTACTACTATGACGGGATCTACTACCGTCCTTACCTCCTCGGCGGTTACTACGTCGTCCGTCCTCCGCGCGGCACCGCCATTGCCTCCACGATGTTCAACGTGGCACTGACCGCCATCGCGATCAACACCATCCGCAACGAAGTGGAACGCGCCCGCCGGGCAGCCGAACTCTCCCGGATCTACAGCACCGCCAACACGGGCTACGTGGTCCGCACGAGCGACGACTACTACAACACCAACCTGGCGACCCAGCTCAACCAGGAGTACTACTATCAGGATGGCGTCTTCTACATCCTCCAGAATGGCCAGTACTACGTGATTGAAGCTCCGATCGGCGCCCTGGTGACCCAGATCCCGGCCGACTACGACGAGATCGAGCTCAACGGCAGGACCTACTATCAGGTGGAAAACACCATCTACAAGACAACGGTCATCGACGGAGCCCTCTACTTCGAGGTCGTCACCAACCTGTAGAACACCTATTATAATACAAGAGAGGCCGGCGAAAACCGGCCTCTGCTATTTTCTGCAAAAAATTTTCAAAAAAATTTTGTTTTCAAAAAAAACTGCTTACCTTTGCAGCCCGTTTCGGAAGAAACGACAAGTTCATTGACTTATTGGAGAGAGAAAACGAGGTAAAAAAACTGAAAGCAATAGATAGTTTGTTAATTGAGAAAGA
>JAFZRV010000017.1 GCA_017619655.1 Bacteroidales bacterium
ATCCGTATAAAGCTTCCGGTCATTCATCAACTGCTTATACTTTTGGTTTATAGGCTCGGTTACGGGTATAAGGCTCTTTCCAATCTCTTCAAACTCGATAAAAGTCGTATTTTCCGGTGATGTCGACTGCAGGACGATAGGGCCAAACATGTCTTCCGGGCAGGCAATGCTGACACCTGTCTGCGAAGGAACAAACGGTCTGACCTTAGCCATCCCTGAACCGGGTACAGTGAAAATGAATTCATATACCAGTGTCGTATCCAATAGCGCCATGCCTGAAAAATGTCCTTTTTTGATGCGGAAAGATGCGACTGGTTTTTCGTGCACCCAGTCCTGATCAGGCCGGAAAACATGTACTTCATTATAATCCTTGCTTTCTACCGTCCCGCAGACCGGGCATTCAGCCATACACGCATCGCGCGTAACGGGAAGCTGGTCAGATTCCTGACCCTGCTTCGAGCAACCAACCAGACAAAGGGCTGTGAATAGAAATAGAAAGAAACGTTTCATCACTCAATTTTCTGACAAATGTACCTAATACCATCGTTTCTAATCAAACCAGAAACGAATGAAGCCGGAAGGAGAAATACCCCTTCCCGTCCAGGTATGCCAGGGCATCGCTGAGAAGGGCCTGTTTCTTGTTTTCGTCCAGATCTGAATGGAAGATGATGTCAATCATCGTTTCCAGGCCGTAGTCACTCAATTTCAACACTTCCACAAGATACCAGACAGGGTTCTCCTGCTGCAGGACTGCATCAAGGTCAAACGGAAGGTTTTCCTTGTCGAACTCTTCCTTTACAGCCTTCAAGGAATAATCCGGCGGATTGTCATTCAGCAGCCCCAGCCTCCGGGCGATGTGCTGCAGCATCTCGCCGATCCGGTCAATCTCTCTGAGAATATAATCTTCCATAGCTATGAGATACAATTAACAATGAGGCCGTCAACCATGCACGTGCGGCTTCACCCGGACGTACTTGATCCGTTGTCGGTTCCAGGTATAGACAATGTGGAGTTCCCCGCCGGATTCAACGATGGAAGGATAGGAGAACTCCCCTTCTCCCTCTTCGAGGGTCAGTGCGTCGTGCCAGTGCAAGCCGTCCGCTGAGAAAGCCAGCACCAGCGGCGTCCTGGGGCCGAACTCTTTTCCCCGCTCCTTTCCGGCCGGGTTGTATACCATGGCGAACAGGCCGTTCGAGAGGGTCTCACAGTCGATGCCCGAATTGTTGTTGGGAATATCCGTCAGCTGTTCAGGCTCCCAGGAAACACCGCCATCATGACTGTATGTCGTTGAAAGGTAGCCGTTCTTGGTACGGCAGAGTGCCTGCAGCGTCCCGTCACGGTGCTTCAGGATCGCGGGTTGGATGGAAACGATCGTATCGGCCGACGGAACGCGGACATAGGTCCAATGCTTTCCCCCATCCTCCGAAATCTCAAAATGAATCTGCCAGCGGACGCTTTCGTCGCTCGACGGCGCGACGATGCGACGGCCCACCTGGACCGGCTTGTTCTTGACAGCGCCCAAATAAGCAAAGTCGACCGAACCGTCCTGATAACGGCCCAACGTCTCCGCCTCGCCCCAGGAACGTCCCCCATCATGGCTTCGCATCAGGTGCCCGACCCAGTCCTTGATATAGATACCCGTCTTGTAAAACAGCAGGAGTTCTCCTTGGCGGCCGGGCTGCTGATAGAGCACGGGATTCCAGCAGGGATGCGGAACGCTGTCGCCGACAGCACCTGTCGCGACTGCGACCGGCGACGACCAACCCGCCGATCCCTTATCCTTGCGGCATATCCAGATACGGACATCGCTGCAGCCTTCCCAGGAACCGCCGAAAAAAGCAGCGGCCAAGTCTCCTCCGGGCAGGGCTGCAAGGGTTGCGGCATGACAGGACGGGAACGAGGCCGTATCGTAAAGAAATTCGCTGCAGACCAGCTCGCAGGAAATGTCTTCTGGGGATGGCGCATGGGGAAGGCACGCCGAAACCATCGACAGTGCCAACGCCAGCACCGGCAACGCAAAGATCAGAGAAGGGCGCGTTTTCAATGAATATACGCCAGGATGAGATCGACGGCTTCGTCTTCGCTCACGTGGTCCATGTTGATGACGAGGTCGTAGTTGCGGGCGTCGTAACGGCTCGTGCCGGTATAGCGCTGGATATAGTTCTCGCGGGACTGGTCGATGCTGTCGATGATCGCTGCGGCCTGCTCCTCGTTCAGGTTCTGCTTGCGCATGACACGGGCGATCCGGTTTTCACGGGAAGCCGTGATGAAGACGCTGATCTTCCCGGGGCAGTCCTTGAGCACGAAAAAGCCCGAGCGGCCCGCAATGACGCAAGGCCCCTCCGCGGCGATGGCCTTCAGGATCTCCGACTCTGACTTGAAAACGTCGTCGGTGGTGACACCGGAACGGAATTCCCGGACGAAGCGGCTTTCGTCGTTGACGAGCATATTCTGCTTGGGCATCGGCGCGACCTTTCTGACGAAATCGGAAAACCAGTTCTTCTTCTCTCCCTTGAGTTCTTCGATGGTGCTGGCCGTGAGGTTGAACTGTTCCCGAAGGGCATTGATCAGGTCCTTGTCGCTATAGCGGACATCCAGTTTCTCAGCCAGCTTCCGGCCGACGGTACGGCCGCCGGAGCCCACTTCCCGGCTGATGGTGACAACCAAATCTTGATTCATACTCGCAGTATTAAGGGTTCAACTTTGTCTTCAAATTTACGAATTATTTGCGAATTCCCGCAAGGCAGGTTCGGTCAGCCGCTGCACCGTCCACTCGTCCATGGGAATGGCGCCGATGGAGCGGTAGACCGCCAGCGCCGGCTTGTTCCAGTCCAGGCAAATCCATTCCATGCGGCCGCAGTTGCGCTCCACGGCCAGTCTTGCCAGGTATTTCAGCAATGCCTTGCCATAGCCGAGACCGCGCTTTTCCGGCAGGACGAACAGGTCTTCCAGATACAGTCCCTTCCGCCCGACAAAAGTGGAAAAGTTATGGAAAAACAGGGCGAAGCCTACGACGGCACCGTCCTCCTCGGCGAACACCACCTCGGCGGAATGCTCCACGAACAGGGAGTGATGGATCGTGGCCTCGTCGGCGACGACCTGGTCGGCGCATTTCTCATACGCGGCGATCTTCTTGATGTATTCCAGGACGAGCCCGGCCTCGTCGGGCCTCGCGGGACGGATATGGAAGGTTTTCATGGTGCAGGGTCAGTGAGCGGAGGCAGTCGAGTCGGCAGCGGCTTTCGCCTGCTCGGCGGCCTTGTACTTCGCGAGCTCGATCTGCAGTTCCGTAATGGTCTGGGTGAGTTCCTGTATCTTTTTCAGGTAGTGGTCGTTCAGGTCGCGGATGACCTCGTTCTTGTTGATGCTCTGGACGGCGGCTTCCTCGTGGAAGATGATCTGGTCGCTGTGCAGGCCATAGCTCTGGGCCGTCTTGAGCAGGAGCTGTTTGGTCGTGAAATCGAGCGCCTCTCCGGCCAGATAGATGTCGAGCGTCTGGTTCTTGCCGCTCAGGTTCACCTGATGGTCGAAGATATAACTGGTGCCGATGGTCTTGTTTTCCTGGACGAAGCGTTCGGCGCTCGTCTCGAAGTTGTTGTCGCGGATGGTGCCGACGGCCGAGACGATACTCGGAACCAGCATCACCAGCAGGACGGCGGCCACGACACGCCGGCTGCGGTTGAGCTGGGGCGCGGTAACCTTCGCGCCCTCGAATCCCAGGGACTTGGCCATGAAGAAGGTGGCCAGCGCGATGAAGAAGCTGTTGATCAGGAAAAGATAGGCAGCGCCGAGGATATAGGTCAGGCTGAGACGGGCGATGCCGTAGCCCAGCGTGCAGAGGGGCGGCATCAGCGCCGTGGCGATGGCGACGCCGGAGAGCACGGTCCCCCGCTCCTTCCGCGCATGTTCCATCATACCGGCTACGCCGCCGAACAGAGCGATCAGCACGTCAAAGATCGTGGGACGGGTACGCGCCAGCAATTCCGTGGGATTGTTCAGCCGCAAGGGCGACACGAGGAAGTAGAGGCTGGCCACGATGATGCTGATGCCCACCATGACGATAAAGTTCTTGAAAGCGCTCTTCATCAGCTCCGTATCGTTGGTGCCCATGCCCAAGCCGAAGCCGATGATCGGCCCCATGACAGGCGAAATGAGCATCGCGCCGATGATGACGGGAATCGAATTGACGTTCAAGCCCACGCAGGCAATGATAATGGCGCAGGCCAGGATGATGACGTTCGGTCCCCGGAAATTGATATTCTTCCGGATGCCGGCGGCCGCCGCTTCCCGGTCGATTTCACCTTCCAGATAGATGATGTTGCGCAAATACTGCTGAAATTTATTCATAGTGTCTGCAAGTTACGAAATTTTGGGGCTTCCGCCAAATGCCCGCATCAAATCACATGCCGATAGTGGCAGTGGATGACCTGGCCGCCGTCGCCGTGCCAGTTGTGCATGCCGTTGCCCTGGCAGTCGCGCCAGACCGGGCAGTCGGCACAGATTCCCTTGCGGGTCCAGCGGCGGTCGCGGAAAGGCTCGAAGCGGTGCTGCCAGACCTCCCACAAGCTGTCCTGGTAGATATTTCCCTGGGAAAAGAGGTCCCGGTCGATGTTGGGGCAGCCGCAGATGCGGCCGTCGATCAGGACAGAGGCGATGGTGATGCCGGCCCGGCAGAAGAAAGGATTCCGCCGCACTTTCCGCTCATACGGCCCCAGGTAGCCCTCGCAGCTGAAGGTCACGTTCATGCGGCCGTCTTTCGCCGCCGCCGCGGCTTCACGCCGCGTCTGGATAAAATCCATCAAACGGACGAATTCCGCATCGGTCAGCTGCATGTCGGGGTCGTCCTTGGCCCGGCCGATGGGAATGATGGTGAAGATGCGCCACTGCTTCACGCCCAAGCCCTGCAGCTTGTCGTGCAGCGCGTCGAGTTCGCCGATGTTGCGGCGGTTGATGCAGCTCACCACGTCGAAATTGAGCCGGGGCTCTTTCGCCGCGATGGCAATGGCCCGCTCGGCCCGCTCGAAACTGCCGTTGCGGCCGCGCATCCAGTCGTGCCGCTCCCCCAGCCCGTCCAGGCTGATGGTCAGCGCGCCAAGCCCGGCTCCCATCAGTTTCCGGTGCATCGCTTCGTCGTAGAACCAGCCGTTGGAGACCATGCTCCAGCCGACGCCACGCTGACGGATGGCCCGCCCCACCTCCGCGATGTCGGGCCGCAGCAGCGGCTCGCCGCCCGTCAGCACGACGGTAAACTCGGGGGGACGTTCCTTCGAAGGGATGGTGTCGAGCGCCCGCAGGAAGTCAGCCAGGGGCATGTCGATGTCCTGGCTGACAGTCATGCAGTCGCTGCCGCAGTGGCGGCAGTGCAGGTTGCAGCGCGTGGTGCACTCCCAGAACAGGTAGTTCAGTTCGTGGACCTTCGTCTCATTGGCCCGGAAAAGCCGGAAGAGCGGCTGTCGAAGCATTTACTCGGCCTTGACCAGTTGGATTTCGACGGTACGGTACTTGGTGTCGACAATGACGGTATCCTTGACCTGGTAGTCCGAATCCAGCATCTCGAAGCGGAACTGGGGATCCTGGCCTTCGGCCGTTCCGAAAAAGACGTGCGCCTCGCCATCTTCGTTGGTCCTGCCGCAAGGAATCCAGTCCAGGTTGTCGGCGGCCTGCACGCGGGACGACACGTAGACGTCTTTCAGCGGCTCACCTGTATCCGCAGCCACCACCTTGAACTGGAGGGAAGCATCGTGCAGCCATTCAGGCGTGCCGTAGCACGCCTGAAAGATGAAAAGCGCCGTGGTCAGCGACAGGCCTTTGAGCAGATTATGAAGCCATTTCATGGGAAGACGGGTATTGGGCTACTTCACATAAGACAGCTCGTTGATGAGGTTGGTCGCGCCGCCGAACTTCTCCACCATCCAGAGGACGTAGCGGATATCGACGCAGATGCAGCGCTGGAGTTCGGGCTCGAACATCACGTCGGAGCTCATGCTTTCCCAGTTGCCGTCGAACGCGAGGCCGATCAGGTTGCCGTTGGCGTCGAGCACCGGCGAACCGGAGTTGCCGCCCGTGATGTCGTTGTTGGTCAGGAAGCAGGTGTGCAGCGTGCCGTCGGCATCGGCCCAGCGGCCATAGTCGCCCGCTTCATAGAGTTCCTTCACCTTGGCCGGCACGATGAATTCGGGATTCGTGGGATCCTCTTTCTCCATGACGCCCTTCAGCGTGGTATAGTGCAGGTACTTCAGACCGTCCTTCGGCGAATACGGCAGCACGTGACCGTAAGTCAGGCGCATGGTCGAGTTGGCGTCGGGATACATGGCCTGGCCTTTCTGCCACTCCATGAGGGCGGCGGCGAAGTTCTTGCGGGCCTTGTTGTACTTGGCCTCTTCCTCGGAGACGGCACCGGGACGTCCACCGGGGCCGGGACGCATGGCACTTCCATACAGGGCCATATAGTGCTTCATGAGCGGACCGGTGACGGAGTTCATCAGGCCGGCGACCGGATCGGCGAGGAGTTCTTCCTCCGAAGCCTGGGAAAGCTTCTCGTAGGAGGTGAACACGCTGTTGTCGAAGAGATTGTTCACGTAGGCGGGGATGTCCATCGTAGCGAAGTCCTCACCCGGGATTTCGAGATAGTCTTCCGCCTTGGCGTTCTTGCGGTAGAATTCCAGCAGTGCGACGGCTTCCTTGCGGTCCAGTTCCGCCACATAATCGCGATAGCGGGACTCGACGCGCGGAACGACGCTCTGCATGGTCACCGAGTTGTCCTGCTGGTGGGCACGGCCATAGGCGTTGACCAGGGCGGAATACATGCTCAGCAGTTCGATCTGGCTGGGAGCTTCGGAAAGCAGGGTGACGGCGAGGTTGTCGGCGTCATTCTTGGCGACGTAGGCGGCGATGTCCTCGATCGGGGTTCCATAGCGCTCGGCACGGACAGGATCGGCGGCGATCCAGGCTTTCAGCGCGGCTTCCTTCTCTTCCTCACGGCCGATAATGTTCAGGTTCTTGAACGCGAGTTCCTCACCCTGCCACTTCTTCCAGCCATTGGCGCTGCCGGCGTACTTGTTGGCGTACTTCAGCTGGACGGACGGGTCGGCGCACATGGCCTCCCACATCAGGTCCTGGCGGACGGTGCGGGCGTCGATGCGGATGCGGTTGGTGGCGATCATCTGCTCGAGCTGCGCGGCGGTCTGATAGCGCTGCGTACGGCCCGGGTAGCCCATGATCATGGCGTAGTCGTTCTCCTGCGGGCCCTTGAGCGAGATCTTCAGGCTGTGGGCGGGACGGTACGGCACGTTGTCGACATCGTAGTCGGCCGGCATGTTGTTCTTGTCGGCATAGACGCGGAACATCGAGAAGTCGCAGGTGTGGCGGGGCCACATCCAGTTGTCGGTCTCACCGCCGAACTTGCCCATGGAGGCCGGCGGAGCGCCCACGAAGCGAACGTCACGGTATGTGCGGTAGATGATCAGGTAGTAGATGTTCTCGTTATAGAAACCGGTCACGACGGCACGGCACTGCGGATTCTTCTCCGTAGCGGCGGCGATGATCTCGCGGCGCGTCGTCTCCGGGTCTTCCGCGGCTTCCATCTGGGCCGTCACGTCTTCCATCGACACGAGGAAGGTGACGCTGAGGCCCGGAACGGGAATCTCTTCGGCACGTTCGTTGGCCCAGTAGCCTTCCATGAGGTAATTGTGCTCGTCGGTGGACAGGCCCTGGATGCTGCCGTAGCCGCAGTGGTGGTTCGTCACCAGGAGGCCCTGGTTGGAAATCATCTCACCCGTGCAGCCGCCGCCGAACTGGACGATGGCGTCTTTGAGCGACGATTTGTTGATGTTGTAGATTTCCTGGGGAGAGAGCTTGCAGCCGGCGGCTTTCAAGTCCTTCTTGTTCATTTGCTGGATGAGCGGCAGGAGCCACATGCCTTCATCGGCGACGGCACTCAGCGAGAGCGTGAGCGCGGCGAAAAGTATCAGGATTCTTTTCATGGTTATGGATTGAGAATTGTGTTGCCTGTAAACAGTGTAGCAAATATAGGAAAAAAGCCTAAAAAAGCCTAAAAGGCGGACAGGAATGCGCCGCGTTCGGCGTCCCAGGCCGCGATTTCCCACATCGCATGGCCGCAGGTCGGCACGCAATAATAGCGTTTCTCTTTGGTTCCCAGATTGTTATAGATGGAGAAGTTGGTATGCGGCGGGCAGGTCGGATCCTGCAGGCCGAAGGCCATGTAGACCGGGCAGTGGATGCGCGGCGCGAAATTCTTCACGTCGAAATACGAGAGCGTGGTGAAGAGGTCCTCGCGCGCGATCCCCTCTTCGCCGGCCTGCTCGAACACCTCGTGCACCGGCCACCACACGATCTTCGCATAGTCGGGGTAGTCGCCCAGGAAAGGCACGGCCGGCGCGATGGCCTTGATGCGGGGATCGAGCGCCGCGGCGACGCAGGTCAGGGCCCCGCCCTGGCTCTCGCCCATCGCCACGATGCGCGCCGTATCGGCCTTGTCGAGCGAAGCGGCGAAATCGACGGCCCGTTTGGCATCCGCGAACGCACCCCGGTAATAGAATTGTTCCTTCGCCGCCAGGCCGCGGTCGATCCAGCGGTCCTGGTCACCCTTGAAGATACCCTGGTCGCGCACGCTCACCAGGAAATCGATGCGGTCCGGCGCGGCGTCAGGATCGAAATAAAAGACCGGCGCGCCGTAGCCCATGTACTGCACGTAGACCGGATACCGGCCCTCCGCCACGGGAATGGACACGATGCCGCCCGACAGGCCGCCGCCCCAGGACGGATAGCGCACCTCGTAGCAGGTCCGCACTTCGTTGGAATAGTCCGGCATCTCCGTCCAGACGGCCTCCAGCGGGATCTGGTCCAGTTCGGCCAGCGTCTGCGCCCAGAAGGCGTCGAAATCGGGCTGCGCATCCGGCGCACTCACCACGGCGTCGGGACGCACGCCGATGTTCCAGCGCACGGAGTCGCGCAGGCGCACTTCGTAAAAGCCCGGCGCCAGTTTGCCCAGCGGCACGGTCAGCATGCTGTCGGGCGTAATCGTCACTTCCGTGGCAAGAATCACTTCCGGCGCATCGGCCATCAGCGAAAGGTCTGTCACGAGCTGGAAGGAAGCCGGGCCGGGCGCCGCATCCACATGGGTGCAGAGCGTATAAGGGGCCTTCCCGGTGAAAAGCCAGCCCAGGTCGGGCACGGAAGCGCCCGTGGGCGTCTCGAGCTTCGGCGTGCACGCGGCCAGCCAGCAGCAGCCCGCCAGGGCGAAGATCCAAGCGTGTTTCATGGTATAGTCGTATTTAAAAACCTTCTATGGGGAACAGGACCGTGGGCAGGAGCAGCAGGAAGCCCAGCACCAGCAGCACTACGACGCCCTTCCAGACCCACTTCACCCATTTCTCATACGGGATGCGGGCCATGGCCAGGGCCGCGACCAGCACGCCGGAAGTCGGGGTGATCATGTTGGTGAAACCGTCGCCGAACTGGAAGGCCAGCACCATGGCCTGCCGCGAAACGCCGACCAGGTCGGAGAACGGCGCCATGATGGGAATGGTGATGGCCGCTTTGGCGGTTGCACTGGGAATCAGGAAGTTGATGAGGGCCTGGATGCCATACATGGCCGAGAGCGAAGCCACGGGGCCGGTCCCGTCCAAACTGCCTTGCAGGCTGTGGAGGATGCTGTCGACGATGCGGCCGTCCTGCAGGATGACCACGATGCCGGAGGCGAAGCCCACCACCAGGGCGGCGGACAGGATGTCCCTGGCGCCGGCGATCAGCTCGTCGGCGATGCGGTTGGCGCCGAAACCGGCGATCAGGCCGCAGACGATGCCCATCAGCAGGAAGAGGCCGGTGATTTCGGGCATGTACCAGTCCCAGCAGGTCACGCCCACGATGAGCAGGACCACGGTGGCCAGCAGCACCAGCAGGATGGCCTGCTGACGGCCGGTCAGCGGAGGCGCATCCGCCGCCTCGACGGCAGCGGCGGCAGGCTGGGCACGGCGGGTGCGTCGGGCGTATACGATCACGAACAGGACCATCAGCAGCGTCAGCAATCCCCAGCAGAAGATGCGGTAGTTCATGCCGGAAAACAGCGGCAGCCCGGCCATCCCCTGCGCAATCCCCACCGTGAAAGGATTGAGGAAGGCGCTGGAAAAGCCCACGTTGGCCGCCACATACACGATCAGCATGCCCATGAAGGCATCGTAACCCATCGAAACGACGAGCGGCACCACGATGCCGATGAACGGGATGGTCTCTTCGCTCATGCCGAAGACGGCGCCCGCCAGCGAGAAAAGCAGCGTCAGCGCCACCAGCACGAGTTTGTCGTAGCGGCCCACGCGCCGTATGAAGCGGCTGATGCCGGCCGAAACGGCACCGGTGGCGTTCAGGAGCCAGAAAGCGCCGCCTACGACCAGAATGAAGATGATGATGCCGGCCTGCTTGACGAATCCGTGGTAGATGGCGGAAAACACCTGCCAGGTCTGGGGCACGGCGTCGACCTGTTCGTAAGCCAGGGTCCCGTCCTCCCCCGTCACGTAACTGCCGCCCGGCACGAACCAGGTCGCTATCGCGCAGAGCGCAATGAGCATGGCAATGATGACGTAGGTATTCGGGACCCTGGCTTTCACAGGGCTAAAGGTACGAAAAAATAACTAAATCTGCACCGTCGTGGCATTGCCCGCCACCCAGTCGGTGACCGTCGGCGTGATGACGACCTCGTTAAGCGTGATTTCAATGGTATAAAGGTTCTTCGTCCCCGCTTCCCAACTGCCGGAGCAGGTATAGGTATACTGCATCGTGTCGTTCACCGCCGTACCGCCGCTCTTGCCGTTGTGCACGGTATAGTTGATCGTGAACGACTGGGCATTCTGCGGCGGAAGGATGACATAGGCCTCCCCGAAGTGCTTCTGGGACAGGGTCGTGGCGGTCGTACCCAGGTGCAGGTCCGTCAGGGCCGGGTCATTGGCGGTACAGGCCGCACCGCCATAGACCCGGGCGGCGATATGGTCTTTCTGGCTGCCCAGCGAAGACCAGCCCGCCGAGAGGCTGCCGCTCCCGCCCCCGGCGCCCGGATTCTCGACCGTCAGCGTGCCGCCGTAGTACGCACCGTCCAGGGTGATACTGTTGATCGTCACGCCCTTGTTGTTCGTCGCGTCATAGGCGACATTGGCTTTGGCTGCGAAGCAGACCACCGTTTCCGCATGGCTGAGGGTCATCGGCGTGCCGCCGGACACATGGAACTGGTTGTTGACGGCGCCGTAGAGGATATCGTCGAAGACGGCGGAATTGTCGGGCACGCTCAGCACCACCTTCTTCGCCACGTTTCCGCCGGCATCGCCCCAGACCGCCGTCGGCACGACCCCGATGTTCGGGTCTTTCAGGCCCGTGGTGGCATAGGCCAGGAAATCGAGGGAACCGTCGAGCGGCCAGTAGCGGGATTCCGCCCAGTGCGACGACTGCTTGGTAAAGGTGACGCTCGTGAAGTAATTGCCGGCGGCGTCGGAAGCACCCGCATGGCTGCCCAGGTTGCGGTACGCGGAGACGATCATGTTGTAGTCGTCGGGGAAGGTTGTGCCGTCGATCGGGCTCTTGGTGATCGCATGCTGTGCGGTCAGGAAACGGATGTCCTGGAGCGGTTCCTGCTCCAGCGGATGGCAGGCCGGCAGCGTTGCCAGCGTGATGGCGAGACCCATCAAAATGTGTTTTTTCATGAATGACTATATTTAAAGTGTTGGTTTATATAATATGTATTTATTGCTTGGTTATTCGTCCGTTAGATTTGCAAGAAAGCGAAATGGTTTGTTCGACTGTCTTACCGTTCAGGGTATAGCTGAAGCAGATTGTGCCGCTGCCGCTGGACGTGAAATGGAACTGCCAGCCGCTCCCCTCCTCGTAGCCGTCCAGCACGATATTCGAAGAACAGGTGCAATGGACCGCCTCACTTTCCTTGCGTTGGATCGTCTCGCCGGAGAAGGCCTTCGTCAGCGTGACGGTCACGTCGCCCAGCACGAAATTCAAGTCCGGGTCGTCCTGCGATTCCAGGCGTCCGACGGACAGGGATTCCGGACATTCCAGCGCCACCGCCGAATAGCGGGCCGTTGCGGTCAGGCCTTCAAAAGAGGCTGTCAGCGTCAGCTCGCTGCACGCCGCCGTTGCGGTCAGCATGCCGGTGGAGGCATCGACCGAGAGACTGCCCTGATCGGCATACGCGGCGGAAGCTGTCACGTCGACCTGCGAGCCGTCGTTGTAGTCGGCCGTCAGCGAGAAAGGCTGCGTATAGTTCAGGCGGCCGTCCACGATGCCGACCAGATCATAGCCTGTCCTGTCGAAACGCAGGCCCGTCAGACTCCTGACTTCCGGTTCCGGTGTCGGCTCCGGTGTCGGTTCGGGTTGCGGCTCGGGCTGCGGTTCGGGCTGCGGTTCCGGCTGCGGCTCAGGCTGCGGCTCAGGCTGCGGCTCGGGTTCGGGTTCAGGAACCGGCACGACAGTCTGTCCACGGTGGATCAGCCGGACCGTCTGGCTGGAGACCTCCTTTCCTTCGATGGTCAGCAGGGTTACCAGGTCGCTTGTATCGGCATGGGCCGAAAGCGGATACACCGTCACGTCGGCGCTGCCCGATCCCTGGGCAGGGCTGACCTGCCAGTGGTCCCCTACGCCCTGGACAACCCACTCGGCCGTGCCGGAAATCCGGAACGTGCGGCCGGCCGTCGGACCGGCTTCATCCGCCGTCCAGCTGAGTTCCGCGGGCGAGACCGAAAGTGTCGGCGTCTCCGGTTTTTCAGGTATTTCCGGTTTTTCCGGTGTTTCCGGCGGTTCCTGCTTCGCAGACGAGGGCTGCACCACGTCGATGGTTACGCCGCCGCTGGTCTGGCCGCCGTAAGAGGCTGTCACCACGGCGCTGCCCACGCCGACAGCCTGGCTTCCACTGCCAGAAGCCGCCACCGCGGAAGGGTTGCTGCTCGTCAGGCTGAAACCGTCGTAGATAAAGTCGATGTCGTTGTCTTCCCAGACGATACGCACGCGCCAGCTCTGGCCGCTGCCCACTTCGACCTCTTTGCGGTCCCACAGCCAGCTGCCGTCTTCGCCCAGCACGGTGAGTTCGATCTTGTTGATGCCCCGGTCGCGCAGCGTCAGGCTGGCATCGGCGGTCACCGTAACCCCGTTGTAAGTATAGGAGGCATGCACCTGCGTCGTGCCGTTCGTCCCGCCGGACGTGAAACGGCCATTGCCGTTGCTGGTCACCAGGCCGTCCGCACTCCATTGCGCCTTGCTGGTCACGACCTCCTGCGACCCGTCTTCCAGGGTAACCGTCGCGGTATAATTCGCCTGGAAGCCGCCGGAGAAGACTTCCTGCGCGGCAGGACTGATGCTCAGGCTCACCGGCCTGGCCGGATTGACGATCGTCGCCTTCACGCTGGCCGTCTTCGTCGTATTGCCTTCGGTATACGAGGCCGTGATGAAATTCTGGGGCGCATTGCCCAGGCTCGGCAGATTGTAGAATTTATAGTTGTAGGCGTCGACCGGGGGTCCCAGATAGATGTTGGCCGATGTGGAGCTGCAGTAGGCCCGGTAGACCGACACGGCACCGCCGCAGGTATTGCTGGCATAGGCATTCGCCGCATGGGTGTAATTGTCGCTGTTCAGTAAAAAACGCCGCGGCATGTTACCCGTCCATCGGCAATCCTGGCTCACTTCGATTTCAACGCCGTCATGGTATACGGCGTACACATCGATCTTCACGTTGGTCGCGGTGGAGTAGTTCTTGGTATAGCGGCTGTCCGCGAAGTTTTCACCGCCGCAGCCGGGCAGGTAAATCTCGGCGGGATCCACACGGATGCTCTGCAGGGTGGCGTAGGTCGTGATGGCCCGGGTGGCCGTGACGGTCGTGCCGTTCTCGGTATAGGCGAGCTGGACGTTCGCCTGACCCCGCTTGGTTTTGGAGCGCAAGGTGCCGTCGCCGATGTATTCCACGATGTCTTCGTCGTCGATGGTCCAGACCACGTCGGCGGGATCCACGTCGAACTGGCCGCTCAGGCCCGTGTACGTCACTTTCACGGTGTAGGTCACCGTCCGGCCGCCGGTCAGCAGCCGCTGCGCCGAACTCGGGGTCACGACCAGCGAGGCCGGAATCCGGCCGACGATGAGCGTGGCGGCGGCCGAATGGCTGCCGTCGAGGGTTTTCACCCGGATGGTGCCGCTCTGCGGCGTGATGCCGGCCGGCGCCGTCAGGCTCAGCTGGTCGCTGTCCAGGGTAGCGCCCCAGGCGCCCCCTGTCGGAACCACGCCGGCCCGGACCAGGGCATCATCGGCTTCTACTGTATATTTCAGGCCCGCCGGCGTACGGACGATGGGTTCTTCCACCGAACTGCCGGGCGGGAGCAGGATGGTCTCATGGGTAAAGGCCAGGGAGCGGGTATCCGTGAAGGAGCCCGTCTCCAGTTTCCAGTGATGGCTGTCGCCCGATACGCTTGCGTCGGTCAGCTGCAAGGTCACCGTATGGGTCTGGTTGCGGACCACGTCGAAATTGTCGGCGGCATTCTCGCCCAGGCAGAAGCGGCAGGTCAGGTCGCGCGTCAGCGCGCTGCCGTCCGTCATCCGGAGCGTTCCGGCGATCTCGATGTAGCTGGGATAGGCGTCGGCGGGGATGTTCGCCGGAATCTTGTTCCAGGGGCTTCCTCCTGCCGGCAGCAGGGTGCCCAGGCAGTTTTCAAACGGATAATATGACGTGGCGCCGCCCGCATTGAGCGTCGCCAGGTCCGCGGCCGTCGCCGCGTCGGTCAGCTGTGACGAGGCCGTCGCGCGCGAGCGCTCGGCAAACGGCGTCACGCTGGCCACGCCGCTCAGGGTCAGGCTGCTGGCCGTAAACGTCCAGGCGGAAAGGCCCGACTGGTCGACGACGATGTCGTAGCGGCCCACCAGGCGGGTCAGCGGAATGGAAAGCCGCTGGCCGGCGGCGAGCTGCCGCCGCGAAAAGGCGATGGGGCCGGGACTGCTCCAGGCCATGGGCAGACCGCCCGCGATGCCGGCGTCGATGCGCAGCGCCTGCATGTCGGCGACCGTCGTCGCGCCGACCGTAAAACGGCCGGTCTGGTCGCCCAGGTTGGCCAGGGCAAAATAGCGGTACGGACGGTCCGTCATGACGTCCAGGCTGAGGTCGCCGGCGGATTCACAATAGTATTTCGCCTGGAGGACATCCCCTTCGAAAACCAGCAGGTTCCAGTTAAAGACCGTATCGTCCGCGCCCGTATAACTGCTTTTCGTAGCATGCGGGTCCTGGGACGGAACGACCGAAAGGGCCGCGGTCAGCGTCTGGCCGCGGGACGGGATGCCCGCCCCCTCCGTCAGGGGAGACTGGCAGCCATGCGCCAGCAAAAGCCATCCCGCCAGGAGAATAAGGCTGATATAGGATCGTTTCATAAGGCGTCCTTGTTAATCGTAGAGACTGTAGATGTATTCGTCCTTCCAGTCCGCGATGCGGAGGTAGAGAAGGGCGTCGCGGAAATCGATCCGCAGGGAGAAATCGGGCAGGTCTTCGGCAGCGGAATCGTAGCCGGCGGCGAAGAGATAGAGCCCGACGGGACAGGAAAAGAGCAGGTTGTGGCGGTCCTTTTCCCAGAACTCCAGCAGCAGGTCGTTGCGGAGCTGCCGGGGAATGCGGACACAGATGCGTCCCTGCCCGTCGTCTTCCTGCACGGTATAGAGATACTCCCCTTCCACGGCGGACAGGTCGGCCGCGTCGAAGCCGCAGGTCGAGCCGCGGATCACCATGTTGTAGCGACGGCACAGCGCGCCGCCCGCCTCGTCGGTGAACTGAAGGGTCGAAAACTGCTTGTGGGGCTGCAGCACGCAGCTCGCCTCCTCGTCGCTGCAGTCAACCCACTGCGTACTGGCGTAGAGCGCATCCATCTCGTTGCCAGGCTCATAGGTCACACGCGTATCGGCAGCCAGGAAGTCCCGCCAGGGCTTGTCATGGACCAGCGCAATCACTTGCAGGCGGTTCTTTTCCACGGAAAATTCTTCCAGCTCGGGGCACAGCTCCAGGGGGTGCTGCGTCATCCAGCGGCTGCCCGCATCCTGCAGGAGCAGGTCTACGCGCCCCGCCGTCCCGACGGCGGGCTCCGCCGCCAGCAACGCCCGGTAATCCACGTCCAGGTAGCAGGGACAGGGAAGCCGGTCTTCCCGCACCGTGCAGCCGATGCCGGCACAGAGCAGGAAACAGCCGAAGAGGGCCCGGACAAAATGATATTTCAACATAATCGCTTCATTTAGAGAGGTTCAGAATAATCAAGCCCGTCCGTCCAGCCATTGGTCGAAATGCGGGCTGTCAGCTGAGCGGCCGTCACCGGCTCGTTGGGGTCGGCGGAACCGCTGGCGCAGATGGTCAGGGCGACGTCGTAGGTCGTGTTGCGTTCCAGGCCCTTTCCTTCGTGGACCAGGGTCACCGGATACCACCAGTCCGCCCCGTTGACACGGGCCAGCACCACCAGGCGCGTCGGCGCACCCGTGCTTTCCGTCGCTTCCGGACCCGGATGGTCCTGGACCACCCCGTTGGGGAAACTGTACAGGCAAGCCGCTGCCGGCACATGGTCCTGTCCGCGGGCCAGCGACACGGACAAAGACTGGAAAAGATGGGAACGGCAAGCGGACGGGACCTGCTCCGCGGAGCGGATGTAGTCCTGGCTGTCCGTCGAGGAGGCCCGGCCGGCCACCCGGCCACCCAGGTTCACCCAGCCAGCAGGAGCGCCCGCAGCGCCGAGGTTCCAAGCCTGCAGCGCATTGATCAGGAAGATGCCCTTGATGGTCATGGCGCCTCCGTCGGTATAGGTAGCGGGCAGGCGGTTGCGAATGACGGTCACCCGCACGCGGGCCGCGTAGCGTTTCATGGGAATGGCCACCTGGCTCACTTCCCCGGGATTGATCTGCACCTCGGCGCTTTCCATCATCACGAAGCCGGTCGCTTCGCTCAGGCCGCAGTCCGTCAGGCCGACCGCCGTCGCCAGCAGCTCCGCTTCCGTCCGGACTGACTGCAGGTCCGGCCCGTTGGCCACTGCATAGATCCGATAGGTGCCGGCGCCCATGGCCGGATAGAGCTTGGTATATGGAAAATGCACAGTACCGGCGTCGAGCGGCAGATAATCGTAGCGGTTGCCGCCTTTGAACAGCAGCAGCTGCACCTGGTTGACGGCCTCTTCGTACGCGAGGGCCGAGGCATCGGAAAGAGCCTTGGTCGGGCTGCCGGGACCGGGGATGACCAGGGACAGGCTCCCCTCCCCGGCCATCGGCTGCCAGCGGGCACAGGCCGCGACCGTCGCGATCAGCAGCCAGGCCGCCAGCAGCATCCGGAAGGTCAGGGTCGCTTTCATCAGAAATCCCCCTGATACGCATTTCCGTTTCCCCAGGCCGTGATGGTCACCTCCACGTCCAGGTTGCCGTTCGAGACACGCTGGTTGGGGTCTTTCGAACCCGGACCGGTAATCACGAACGACACGTCGTAACTCGTGTTGCGCTCCATGCTCGGCAAGGTCACCGGATAATACCAGTGCTCAGCCGGCGAACCATAGGAGACACGCAGCACCAGGCGGGCGCAGACGGCCTCGGCAGTGGCTCCCGCAAAATGGTCGGCCGCGGAAGCCAGCCTGTTGGGGAAGCAATAGAACGGCAGATTGAAACTCTCCGCCGTCGTGAGGCTGCGGTTGACCGTATGCTGCGGCGCCCGGAAGGTCAGGGCGGCGCACTCGGCATCGGCGGCGGCGCGGATGAAGTCGACCGTGTCCACCGAACTGTTCCGGCCCGTCTTGCGGCCGGCGTAGTTCACATAGCCCGAAGGATCGGCGGAAGCCAGGAGCGTCCAGTTTCCCAGGCCGTTTTCCAGAAAGACGCTTTCAACCGTCAGCGCGCCGCAGTCCACCGGCAGCTTGTTCTGCACCGTGGTCAGGCGGACGCGGCTGACATGGCGCTTGAGCGCGATGGTGACGCTGGCCGGCGTCTGGCTGCTGCCGCTCACGGTGATACTGTTTTCCGTGGCTCCGTACATGACGAAACCGACATCCGGCTGGTTGAGCGACAATGCGATGGCCTGCTGCTCCAGTTCGCTCCGGGTCTCGATGCCCGGCATAGCCGGTGCATTCGCGACCGCCACCAGGTCATAGTAACCCGCTTTGACGCCGTCGAGGGAACGGGTCGCCGTATTTTCCGGGAACACTTCCCGGCGATAGAGCTTCCCGTCCGACTGGAAGATAAAGACCTGTACGTCTTTGAGATAGTCTTCTTTTCCCTCGGCATCCGTCACCGATTTGGTGCCGGGCGCACCCGCGGGGGCGACCGAAATGCACAGCGATCCGGTGCGCGTTTCCGCGCCGGGATCGAGATTCGACTGGCATGCCACCGCACAGAAGCAGGCGCATGCGGCAAAGAGAATGATTCTTTTCATGATATATGGTTTTATGGTTACTGTCAAAAATTCCCCTGCAGGCTCGCCCCGGACACCCAGGGCACGACGGTCAGCCGGGATTCGAAGCCGCTGTAGTCCTGCGGCAGGTCTTCGGGATGGTCCACCCCGAAACTGGCGATGGTCAGGTCGATGTGGTAATGGTGGTTGGCCCGCACGCTTGCCAGGGTCACGGGATAGTAGGTGACCCGGCCCGCCAGTGTGGCTTTCACCACGAAACGCGTGCAGCGGCTCCCCCACTGCGTCTTGTCGTGGCTGTCGGGCGAGGCGTTGGGATAGGCGTAGAAGCAGGGCCCGCCCTGCAGCAGGGCGAGCGGTGCCCCGTCGCTGTCCTCGCGGTCCATCCGGTTGTACCACAATGCGTTGGGAGCCGGGAGCGAATCGATCAGGGCCAGGTTGTTGCGGCCGGCCACGTTGGTCAGGTAGACCTCGTCCACCTGGAAGGGAGCCGCCGCCAGCGGACCGGTGAAGGCCGTATGGATCATATACGAAACCTTGGCGGCCAGGCGCTGCATCTCCACGGTGATCTTTTCGTCCGACTCGATGAGGTGGTTGTCGAGCCGGCCGACCATGACAAAGCCGTCTTCCCCGTTCTCCGCGAGGGTGGTCTCCGTCTGGTAGAGATCGGCCTTGGCGATGCCGAAGAGCGGCAGGGACGCCTTGTTGGCCACGGCCACGAAATCGTAGGTCTCGTCGGTCAGGAAGAAGTCGAAACGGCCGTCGGCAGACTGGTAGCAGTTGACCAAGTGGCCGCTCCGGCTGAATACGTAGAGCAGGCAATGCGTCACCTGGCTTTCCAGGGCCTGAAGCCCGTCGGCGCCCTTGGTGTCAGGTGCGGCCCGGTGCAGGGTCAGTTGGAGACGGCGCGGCACCGGCTGTTCCGTGCAGGCCACGCAGGGTTCTCCCCTGTCGCAGCCGCAGGCCAGGCAGAGCGCCGTCAGGAATAAAGTCAAGGCTTGTTTCATCGTTGCACGTTTTTTATGATTCTCGGTTCAGGTCGTATTTCCGGATCAGGGCGCTGATTTCCGGGTCGAGGTTGCCGCGGTGGACGAAACTCCCGTTCTGGCTGCAGGCATGGAGATAGCATTCCACGGCGCTGCGCTCGTCTCCCTGGCGCGCATAGACCAGGGCCAGCATATAGTTGACTTCCGCGCTGCGGTCGAGCTGCTCGAGGATGGCCCGCGCACTCGCATTGTAGTCGAGGCAGCAGAAGGCGATGGCCGTATTGAAATCGGCGTAGGGCCGCAGCAGCGTCAGGGCGCGCTGATAGTCCCGGTCGCGGATGGCTTGCACACCGGCCATATAGGTCGTGTCCAGCACCGTGGTATGGATGGTATCCTGGACCATGTCGCGCCGGTGAAGCCGGAAATCGAAGGCCACGACGCGCAGGCGCGGATACAGTTCATTCTTCAGATAGGGATAGAAATCGTCGGTCCGCAGGGCTAGTTCGCGCCGGTCGGGATCGGGTTCGGCACGGCGCAGCCGGTAGCGCTCTTTCTGCCTCGGACTCAGCTGCGGATCGGCCTCGACCAGGAGGTCGAGCTGTTCCCAGTTCTCGGGAACGGCATGGCTGCTGAAACGGATGCCCGGGCGTACGGCAGCGGCGGCGCGGCTGCCGTCGAGCTGGAGGAAGATCCCGGCGGCCCGGTCGGCGGAATCGGCGTACTGCTGCATGAAGCGCTCGAAGTAGCGTCCGACGCTCTGGCTGCGGCGCTGCGAGAGCGCGGCGTTGGCCTGCCAGCTGCCTTCGGGAGAGGCATGTGCCGTCACCACGATGCTGTCGAGGTCGAATTCCTGGTTTTCCAGCAAGGAGGCCAGCATGGCGCGGATCTGGAGAATTTCCGTTAGGTTGTCGCCCAGGTCTTCCCGGACGCGGTCGTCACCCAGGTCGAAGAGCAGCCGGGCCTCGGTCTGCACGTCCACCCGGCGCGAAACCACCTGGTCGAGGTAGCGCTCGCGACCGTCGACGAAGGCGCTCAGGGAGCTGATGTAGAAGGTCAGGGGCTCGCTTTCCGGCACGCGGTACACGATCTTCTCCTGCTCGCAGACCTCGCCGGCCAGGCGGATGTCCACCTTGCGCAGCCGGGGCCGCGTCTGCAGGGTCTGCACGTAGTTGTACACGAATTCCCCCGCCTCGTTGACCAGCAAGGTATCGAGCCGCAGGTGCTCGGTCTGCACCGGGACCTTCACGTAGCGCCGGAACATCTTGTCCTTGTCGCGGATGCGCCGCTCGTTGCGCCGCACCAGCCAGCCGTAGGTGTAATAGTCGACGGCCTGGCGTTCCGTGACGCCGTAGATCGAGGCGAACGCCTCGTCGGAGACCTCCGTGCTGTCCTGCCGCAGGGCGTAGAGCCGGGGCAGGTTGCGCCGGATCCAGATTTCGAGCTGGTGCCGGTCGATGAAGCGCGTGGAATCGGTGACGATGCTGCGCAGGAAGCGCTCATACTGCTGGTACCCGCGCAACTGCGCCTTCCGGTAATCCTTGCCCGTGATCAGGATGTCGTCGAGCTCCCGTTCTTCGTCCAGCACGGTCATCCGGGGATGGAAGCGCACTTGCCAGCGGCTGTCCTGCATGGCGGCGGGCACGATGACCTGGAACGCCAGCTCGATCTTTCCGTGGCGCTCGGCCACGTTGCGGAAGCGGGCCGTCACGCGGGCGGCCTGCAGCGTCTCGCTGGCCACCATTTCGCCCGTCTCCTCGTCGCGCACGGCGTTCATGATGATGACCTCGCGGCCCATGAAATCGTGCACCACGAGGCTGTCCGCCTCGAAATGCGGCAGTTCAGGATCCGCGGGTTCCCGCCTGTCCTGCGGCAGGACCAGCGAGGCGGTCAGCTGTTTTTCCTGCAGCCGGCTCGCCTTCCGGGAAGTTCCGCAGCCGGCGGCCAGCAGGCCGGCCAGCAGCGCAAAGAGCAGCACAGTGCGTTTCATAGTTTCAGAAGATATAGCTGATGGATACTTGCAACTCATTGGACGGCAGCAGGAACCAGCGCGTCGCGCCGCGTACCGGCGTGCCGTCTTCCCCGCTCACGACCCGGCCGCAGCGCGGGCAGCGGTACTGCGTGTACCACGCCTTCCCGAACCAGCCGCCCAGGCCGAGGTCGAGGTTCCAGTGGCGGTCGAGCATGCGGCTGTAGCCGACGCCCAGGCCCATGCCCGCCGCGAGGCCCTCTTCTGTCAGCGGGCGCCTGAGCAACCCCCCGCGGTTGTACTCCTCCACCTGGGCGCGGGCGCTCATCCACCAGGAGGAGTAGACGTTCCAAGGCCAATAGCGAAGGCCCAGGGAAGCGCTCCGGGCGCGGTTCTGGAACGCCGTCCCTTTCTCGGCGGAGCCGAAGTTCCAGTTGTTGTAACGGGCGCCGGCATGCAGGGAGAGATGCTGGCTGAAAGCGAGACCGGCCTGTGCGTTGATGGTCCCGAGGTTCGCCCAGTCCAGCACATTGGTGGACAGGGAGAATACCTGGGCCTGGAGCGAGCCGGCCAGCAGCAGGCAGAGGACCGGCAGTACGAATCGTTTCATAGGGCTGCGTGTTTTTGGGAAGGCAAAACTAGAGCGGCCCGCCGCGAAAAAAAAACTCGGAGCGCTTATCTGGTCAAAGTTTTCAGCATCTCGAAAAAGCGCGGGAAAATGCAGATTTGTCGGGGCGGAAAAGGCTTCTGGAGAGCCGTTTTACAAGAAACTGACAATTTGTCGCACCCGGGGCGCTGGTATCTTTTTTGATTTATCCCGTGCCAGAAACGAAAAATATTAAAAAACGATACTTATGACGAAAGGAAAAATCGGCGTGACCACGGAAAATATCTTTCCGGTCATCAAAAAGTTCTTGTATTCCGACCACGACATCTTCATGCGCGAGCTCGTGGCCAATGCCGTCGACGCCACCCAGAAGCTGAAAGCCCTGGCCGGCACCGGCGATTTCAAGGGTGAACTGGGCGACCTGACCATCCGCGTGGACGTGGACGACAAGGCCAAGACCATCAAGATCACCGACCGCGGCATCGGCATGACCGAGGAAGAGGTCGACAAATACATCAACCAGATCGCCTTCTCCTCGGCCGGCGAGTTCCTGGAGAAGTACAAGGACAAGGCGGGCAGCATCATCGGCCACTTCGGCCTGGGCTTCTACTCCGCCTTCATGGTGTCGCAGAAAGTGCGGATCGAGACGCTTTCCTGGCAGGAAGGCGCCAAGGCCGTGAAATGGGAATGCGAAGGCGAGCCCGACTTCACGATGAGCGCCAGCAAGAAAGAGGACCGCGGCACCACCATCACCCTGTTCCTCGACGCGGACAGCGAAGAATTCGCCGAGGAGGCGAAGGTGGGCGCCCTGCTCAACAAATACTGCAAGTTCATGCCCGTCCCCGTGTGCATGGGCAAGCAGAAAGAGTGGAAGGACGGCAAGTACGTGGATACCGACAAGGACAACATCATCAACGACACCGAGCCGCTCTGGACCCGCAAGCCCAGCGAGCTGAAGGACGAGGACTACCTGACCTTCTACAACAAGCTCTATCCGATGCAGGAGGATCCCCTCTTCCACATCCACCTCAACGTGGACTACCCGTTCAACCTGACCGGCATCCTGTACTTCCCGAAGATCAAGGACCGGCTCGAAGTCACGCGCAACAAGATCCAGCTCTACTGCAACCAGATGTTCGTCACCGACTCCGTGGAGAACATCGTGCCGGAGTTCCTGACCCTGCTGCACGGCGTCATCGACTCGCCGGACATCCCGCTCAACGTGTCGCGCAGCTACCTGCAGGAAGACGCCAACGTAAAGAAGATCTCCACCTACATCACCAAGAAGGTGGCCGACCGACTCGAGGAGATCTCCAAGAACAAGCAGGAGGAATTCGAGCAGAAATGGGACAACCTGAAGCTCTTCATCGAGTACGGTATGCTCACCGACGAGAAGTTCTGCGAGCGCGCGCTGAAGTTCGCCCTGCTCAAGAACACGGAGGGCGCCTACTTCAACTATGAGGCCTACGGCGAGAAGATTAAGGAGGCCCAGACCAACAAGGACAAGAAGACGGTCTACCTCTACTGCACCGACCCGGTGGCCCAGTATCCCTACGTGGAGGCCGCCAAGGCGAAGGGCTACGACGTGCTGGTCTTCGACTGCCCGCTTGACGCGCACTTCGTGAACCTGCTGGAAACCAAGCTGAAAGACGCTACTTTCAAACGGGTGGACGCCGACGCCATCGACCGCCTCGTCGAGAAGGACGAGCGCGCGAAGTTCGAGATTTCGGAAGAGGACGCCAAGTATGTGACCAGCGTCTTCGAGGAAATCCTGCCGAAGGAGAACAAGTATGAGGTGAAGGTGGAGAACCTGGGCGAGAACGCCGCCCCGATCCTGATCACCCAGAGCGAATTCATGCGCCGCTACCGCGACATGGCAGCCCTGGGCGGCGGCATGAACTTCTACGGTGAACTGCCCGACAGCTACAACATCACGGTCAACGCCGAAAACCCTGTCATCAAGAAGGTCATGGGCGAGACCGGCGTCAAGGCCCTGACGGCCGACAGCACCCTGCTGAAGCAGGCCACCGACCTGGCCCTGCTGTCGAACGGCATGCTGAAAGGAAAAGCCCTCGCCGACTTCATCAAGCGCAGCGAGGACCTTCTCGGTTAATCCGTCCGGGACCTGAGAGACAATTATTCCCGATCACCCTCTTCGAGCGCGCCGATTTCATCGACATCGAGGAGGGCTTTTTCTATCTGCTTGCCTTTGCGGGCGCCCATCTTGGCCAGCTTGATGGCCGTGGTCGTGATGCTCTGTCCGCCCGGGGCCAGCTTGCGGCCGGCTTCGCCATAGGCTTTCATGGCGTTTTCCAGCGATTTGCCCACCGCTTCGTAGGAGGACAGGAACTTGTCCACGCGGTCCATCATCTCGCCGGCCAGGGCATAGACTTTTTCATGGTTCTCTGCCTGCTGCACCTGGGTCCAGGTGAGCTGGACGATGCGGATGGCGCCGTAAAGCGACTGTTCGTCGGCGATATAGACATTCTGTTCGGCCGCCCAGCGCCAGAGCTCCGGCTCCTGGTTGAGCGCCGTCCATAGCGCGCCCATGTTGGGCACGAACATGATGACGTAGCCGGCGGACATCTTCGGCGGCTGGATATAGGCGGCGTAGTCTTTTCTGGCGAGCTCCTTCACATGCTTGCGGATGCTCTCGATGTGGGCGTGCAGGTAGCGGGCGCGGTCCTCCTCGTTCTCGGCGTTGACATAGTTCACATAGTCGGCCAGGGAGGTCTTGGCGTCGACGATCACTTCGCGCCGGCGGTCGAGATGAATGATCACGTCGGGCCGCATGGCGGAGCCGTCCTCGTTGCGGACGGTCCGGCCTTCGGCGTCGGTGATCGTGGGCTGCACGTCGAAATGGACACCCTTGGTCAGGCCCTGCGAAGAGAGGATTTCCTCGAGGATGGTCTCTCCCCAGGTGCCCTGCAGCTTGTTGCCGTATTTGAAGGCGGCGGCCAGCTGGTCGGTGCTGCGCGCCACGCGACCGGTGTATTTCATCAGCGATTCGACATCGCTCTTGATCGCGCTTTGGGCCGTCTTGTGCACGTCGCTGTTGGCGAGCATCTCCTTGCGGAGCTCGTCCATCTTCTCCTTGACGGGATTGAGGAGCGTGCCGAGGGCCTCGCTGCTGGAGGCCTTGAACTCCTGCTGCCGGGCCTTGAGCAGTTCGTCGGTCGCCAGTTTGGCCTGGTCTTTCATCTGGCCCATCGCCTCGTCGAACTGCTGCTTCATGACCTTCATCGCCTCTTCATGGGCACGGTCCCGGGCCTCGATCACCGCATCCTTGGCCTTTTCGGCATCCAGCACGTCTTTCCGGGCGTTTTCCAAGTCGGACTCCAGGCGGGCCTGCTGCGCCAGCAGGGAGGCCCGCGTCAGCGAGCGGGTGATGAAAACCGCCAGCGCTACGGCGACCAGGGAAGCAATCAACAGGATCCAGATGGTAGTTGTCATGTCGTTGGAAGGGTATTATCTCACAATGAAACGATAGTGTCCGGAAGGAAGCAGGTAGGCGCCACTTCCCTTTTCGCCCAGTTCTTCGGCATACGCGCCGCCTTCCGCCACTTCGCAGTACACGCCTTCCGAAGCAGGCAGCTGCAGGCGGGCCGTCGTATTGGCCGGCACGAGGAATTCGTATTCAACGCCATCCGCGCCGTCCAGCCAGCGCCAAGAACTCTCGATGCGGCCATACACCGTGTCATAAGCGCCGCGGGCATAGCTGAAGGAGCCGCCGGGACGGGGTGACAGGACGAAGCTGTGGTAGCCCGGATCGCTTTCCAGGGGCTGGATGCCCAGCATGTAGGAGAACATCCATTCCTCGATGGCGCCGAACGAATAGTGGTTGAAGGAGTTCATGTCCACCAGGCCGAAGCCCCGCTTGATGGTATAGGAGTTCCAGCGTTCCCACATGGTGGTGGCTCCCTGCAGCACGGGGTAGAGCCACGAAGGGTACTCCGTCTGCTCGAAGAGCTGATAGGCCACTTCGTCGAAGCCGTTCTGCGAAAGCACGAGATTGAGGTACGGCGTGCCGATGAAACCGGTGGTCAGCTTGAAGCCGTGGGCCGCCACGTTGTCCACCAGGTTCTCGACGGCCAGCTGCTTGTGGCTTTCGTCGAACAGGTCGGCCTGCAGCGGCACGACATAGGACGTCTGGGTATTGGCCGTGAACGAAGCGTCTGCGCCGCCCGCGATCCATTCGTGGTACGGCGGCACGTTCTTCGACTCTTTCGTGATGCCGTCGGGGCCCACGAATTCCCGGTTGAAGGCCAGCTTGATGCTTTCATAAAGCGCCTTGTACCGCGCAGCGTCGGCATATTTGCCGATGGCCTCGGCCATCTTGCTCATCAACAGCGCGTCATAGGCGTAATAGGCCGTATTGGTGAGCGGCGTGTTCGTATGCTCGACCGCCACCCAGTCGCCGTAGCCGCTGCCGGGCTGGATGTCCTTTACCGCCCTGTGCTGCAGATAATCCATGTAGGCGACCATCGAAGGATAGTGTTCCCGGATAAACTGGCTGTCGCCATACTGCAGGTACAGCTGCCAGGGAATGATGATGCCGGCTTCCATCCAGCCCATGGCTCCCCTGCCCTTGGCGGCTCCCCGCGGCGGAACACCCACGTAAGGCACGAAGTCGGGATAACTGCCGTCTTCCGCCTGGCTGTCGCGGAGCGAATGGAACCAGCGGGTGAAGAAGGGATCGACCTGCATGTTGTAGGTGGCGGCGCGGACGAACACCTGCGCGTCGCCCATCCAGCCCAGGCGCTCGTCGCGCTGCGGGCAGTCGGTCGGGATCGACAGGAAATTGCCGCGCTGGCCCCAGACGATGTTCTCGTAGAGGCGGTTCACGTCGGCGTTCGAGGTTTCGAAACAGCTGGTCTGCTCCCCTACGGAGGCGAGGACGAGGCCTTCCACCCGGTCGAGCGGAAGGGCCTTGTCGAGGCCGTGGATCTCGATGTAGCGGAAGCCGTGGAAGGTGAAATGGGGCTGGAAAACTTCCTCGTGGGAACTCCGGCAGATGTAATGGTCGGTGGACAGGGCGCCGCGGTAGTTCTCATTGTAAACCTGGCCCTTGCGCGCCTCATAGACTTCGGCGGTCAGCGGCGGGAGCGGATCCTCGGGGACCTGCTCCGGATAGATCATCTCGCCGTAACGGAACGTGATCTCCTGGCCGGGCCGGCCATGGAGGCGGATGCGCGGCACGCCGACCATGTTCTGGCCCATGTCGTAGACGAACACGCCGGGCTGGGGTTCCGATACGGAAACCGCTTTCAGCACAAGCTGGTTGCGGATCGGCGATCCGATGTAATACTGGATGGCGACGCTGTCGGCCGGCGCGGCCACCACGCTGGCGGCGCTCCAGCCTTCATCATTGTAGCGGGCATCGGACCAGCCGTCACAGGCACGGCGGGCATCGTAGTCCTCGCCGTTCTGGAAGCTGTCGCTCGTGATCGGGCCACCGTTGAAGACCTTCCAGTCGCCGTCGCTCACGATCACCTGCTGACTGCCGTCCGTATAGGTCAGGACGATTTTCGCCAGCAGGGAGAGTTCAGTTCCGTACTGGTCCTGCCAGGCCGTCGCGTAGCCCGTAAAGTCGCTGTACCAGCCCGCGCCCAGCATGGCGCAGACGGCGTTGACGCCCGGATGAAGCATCGGGGTAATGTCGTAGGTATTGTACAAAAGGCGGAAGCGATAGTCCGTCGAACCGGGATTGAACCAGTCGCCGCCCAGCCTGCGGCCGTTGATTTCATATTCATAGATACCCCGGGCCGTAGTGTACAAGCGCGCCGAAGCCAGCTTCTTCTTGACCTCGAAAGAACGGCGGAACATCGGAGCGCCGCTTTCGTCCGCCGGTGAAAGGAGCTGCAGCTCACCGCCGGCGACGGCATAGGCGGCCTCGTTCCGATAGAGGGTCGTTCCCCAGGCCTGCTCCGTCACGGTCAGGTTCGCGAAAGTCGCCGGGTTGCCCGCAGGCTGGTCGAAGCCCACCTGGTTGAAGCGGCAGTACGGCTGCCACTCCTGGCCCGGGAACAGTTCCACGACCAGGGGTTCCTTCACGAGCAGGCTGCCGTCCACGGAGGGCCAGATCTTGTAGCCTTTGGCGTAGTCCATGGCCACGACCCGCAGCTGCACGTGGTGCGTTACCTCCTCCGTACCCCGGGCGGGCACATCTTTCAAATCGCATTCAAAATCAGTCACTTCCCCCTCCTGGCCGGGATGACGGACGGTAAAGGAGAAGTGCCGGTCGCCCCGCAGCAGCTGCACACGCACGAAATGTGCCTCGTCCAGCCAGCCCATCAGGAAATCGGCTTCGGCACTGCCGGCGGGCAGCGTCACGTCGTAGTCCAGCACATAGCTGGCGCGGTATTTCGAGAAATGCGGCTGCCCGCTCGAAATCCACTGGGCGCCCGACCAGCCGCTGTCCATCAAGCCGGTCTCGAACCAGGAGGATGCCGACTGCACCACCCCGTCCGCATTGGTCACTTCCACCGTCCAGTCGTAGCGGGTGCAGGGCTTCAGCGGCTCGCCGCGATACACCACGCCCACCGAAACGTCCGACACGCAGTTGTCGGAATCGTACACCAGCGTGCCGCTGGCCGCCTCGGTCACGGTAATCCGGCAGGCGGTCTGGCGCTGGGCATATCCGTCGCTCTGCATGACCCAGCTGAAGCGGGGCGCTGTGGCGTCGATGCCCAGCGGGGTGCTCATGTAGTCGACTTTCAGGTCCGTCACGCAGAAGGGGGCTTTCTCCTCCTTCGCGCAGGCGAACAAGACGAAGCTTGCCGCCAACAGTATCAGGAAACGTTTCATAGACAGGGAATTCGTACTGATTATTCGTATTCGGACATCCGCTGGACCTGTTCCATCACCCGGAGGAAATTGCCGCCGGCGATGTGACGGATCTCATATTCGGAATAGCCGCGCTTGCGCAACTCGATGATGATTTTCTGCATGCGGCTCACGTCTTCCAGCCCGTCGGGGGTGGCTTCGATGCCGTCGAAGTCGCTGCCCAGGCCCACGTGCCGGAAACCGACCAGCTTCACCACATGGTCGATGTGGTCCACGATCTTCTTGTAGGACGGGCGCGGAACGGCCTGCAGGGCTTCGATGGCCCGGCGCATCCGCTCCTGACGCGCAGGATCGACAGGATTCTCAAGCCAGGCGTCTCCGGCCGCCTCCTGTTCGTCGATCAGCGCACCCGCCTTCTCCGCATAGTCCTTGTCGAGGAACGACGGATAGAAGTTGACCTGGATGACGCCGCCCTTCTCGGCCATGGCCACGATCATCTCGTCGGTCATGTTGCGGGGATGGTCGCTCAGGGCGCGGCAGCAGGAATGGGTCGCCACCACCGGTGCCTGAGAGTATTTGATCACGTCCCAGAAGGACGCATCGGAAATGTGCGACACGTCGATGAGCATGCCGAGGCGGTTCATCTCGGCCACCACTTTCCTACCGAAGGGGCTCAGGCCGTTCCAGCGGGGTTCGGGCGAAGTGCAGGAGTCGCAGATCTCGTTGCTGCGGGCGTGCGTGAGCGTCATGTAGGTGCAGCCCATGCGGTTGAACATGCGCAGCAGCGACAGGTCCTTCTGGATGGGTGCGCCGTTCTCCATGCCCATGAAGATGGAGATCAGGCCGTTCTTGGCGTTGCGGCGGGCCTGGGCCGGCGTCTCAGCGAAGGCCACTTGGTCCGGATTCCGCTCCACGGCGTCGTAGACATAGGAAACGAGTTCCAGCGCGCGGCGGGTCGCCTGGTCGGGCGCCAGGGAGTTGGAGGTATAGATGGCGAAGAAGGCGCCGTTGACGCCGCCCTTCTTCATGCGGGGAAAATCGATCTGGGAAACGGGAAAACTGCCGGGCATGCAGCCGACATTGATGCGGTGTCCGAAATCAGCGCCCTTGGCCAGCATCAGCGGGGCGTCACAGTGGGAATCGAGCAAAAACATGGCGGCAGGTTTTTATTTGTGACGTTTGAGGGTCGATGCACCGCCGATCTTGTCGCTCTTGATCCGCAGTTCTTCGGAATCGCCGTAATACTCGCACTTGGAAGCGCCCGCGAGCTCCACGCTCAGTTCCTGGACCGGGCACACTTCCACTTTCGAAGCACCGTTGGCCTTGACGTCGACGTTCTGGGCCTCGAAGGCTTCGGCACGCACCTTGGAGGCGCCGGTGGCCTGCACGGTGAAATCCACGGTCCGGCCCACCACATCCAGGCGGGAGGCACCCGAGAGCTCCGCCTTCGCGTCGCTCGAACGGAAACTGACGATGGCCTTGGAGGCGCCGGAGATCTTGACGTTCACGTCGGGGGCGACGATATTGAGGTTCGTGACCTCGCTGCCGCCGCTCAGCTCCAGGGAGAACGATTGCATGGGGCTGCTGAACTGGTCGTTCGAGCTGAGGGTCGAGGCGCCCGAGAGGCCCACGTAGTGCAGGTCGGGCATCTGGAAGACGGCTTTCGCCACTTTCTTGCGGTTCTTCTGCTTGAGTTTCATCGGCAGTTTGGAGAAACCCAGCTCCACGATGCCGGCGCGGTTCTTCACCACCAGGTACGGGAGGAACTCTTCGGTGACTTCTACTTCGATCTTATAACTGTCTGAATGTTCCACGACGATTTCAAAGGCGTCATCAGCCTGGATGCCGGAGAATCCATCCATCTTGAAGGATTTCTTCACGGAGCCTGCATTGGCCGCCACGGAGGCCACCAAAAGAACGGCAAGAGCAAGAACGATTTTTTTCATGTCAGTATAGATTTTTGAAGATAGATTATCTGGAATGGGTCCTTTGGCGGACGACCTCGAAGAGCAGCACGGCGGTGGCCACCGACACGTTGAGCGATCCGGTCTCCCCCACCATGGGGATGCGGGCGCCCACCGTGCAGAGGCTGAGCACGGGTTCGGAAATGCCGCTTCCCTCCGAGCCCATGACCAGCACGCTGGCTTTCCGGAGGTTGACGTCGTACATCGTGTCTTCGGCCTTTTCGCTGACCGCGACGATCTGGAATTCGGAGTCCCGGAAATAATACAGCGCCGTGCGCAGGTTCGCCACGCGGGCGGTCGGGATGCGGAGCAGGGCGCCGGCGGAGGTCTTGACGGCGTCCGCGTTGATGGCGGCGCTGCCCTTGGCCGGGACGACGATGCCGTCGACGCCGGCGCACTCCGCGCTGCGGGCGATGGCGCCCAGGTTGCGGACGTCGCTGATGCCGTCGAGCACCAGGAACACGGGGTTGGCCTTGCGGGAAAGCGCGCCTTCCACCATCTCTTCGAAGGGAACGTACTCGATCTGGGCCAGGTACGCGATCACGCCCTGGTGCGCGCCCCTGACCAGGCGGTTCATCTTTTCGACGGGCACGAACTGGTACGGGATGTCCCGCTGCGTCACTTCCTCGAGCAACGCGCGGAACTGTTCACCCTCCAGTCCCTTCTTGAACAGAATCTTTTCGAATCTGCGGCCCTGCCGCACCGCATCCGTCACCGGATGCATGCCATAGAGATAGTATTGGTTGTCGTTGTCCATATTTGCCTTCAAAACATACAAAGATAATTAGAAATAAATGGAAATACAACACAGAAAACGACCCCTTGAGCCATGCTTTCCGGGTGCTCTGGACGTTTGCGTGACAGTGTTGCTCCTCATGCTTCGCGGCAGGGGCGTCCTGCGCGTCCGTCCCTTGACGGCGAACTGCTCCCTTTTAGCCTCGCTATGCTCGTCTAACGGTCGCAGAACCTGCGCCGTCATGTAACGGGACTCCCGCTTGTCCATCCTTTTTCTGCCGCTCAAAATCGTCGCACCCACTATCACGCACCCGCCACCGCACCCACACCATAGAGTTCAGCTAATTATTTGTATTTTTTCTAAATAATTAGTTTTTACTCTTCTTTTTTGTAAATTTGCTATACTTTCCAATAAGGGAAGCAGACATAGTAATAGCGTTTGCTATTTATTCGGTTACCTGAAACCTGAGAAATTTCATTAAGCCGCCGAATAAGTCAGTGAACGCCTGCGCTTAGGCGTGGGTGTGACTTGTTCAGGCTAAGGCATCTCAGGGCCGCAGG
>JAFZRV010000018.1 GCA_017619655.1 Bacteroidales bacterium
CGTGATAAACCTTTATCATGCTACTATTCCCATTTTTTTCTCCCAAATACCGAGTGCACCAATGACATCTTCCGTGACATGTTCACGGCTCTGAGAGTGCAGTGCCTCGTACCCCGGGATGATGAATCCGTGGATGAGCCCAACGCGTTTCATTCTACGGTACATCTCGCTGGTGCTACACCCCAGTTTGCGAGCCGCGGCCTCAACGCATGAGGATGCAAATATGTTTCTTAACTCTTCCATACTTTTTCAACTATCAACTTTAAAACTGTCTCTCAACTATCAACTTTCCACTCTACACTTGCGCTTTGCGCGAACCGTCTCTCAACTCTCCGCTCGGCTCTGCCGCTTGGCTCGTCCAAGTAATCGGCTTGCCGCTTCGCTCGTCGAAGAACTTTCCACTCTCCGCTCGACCTCTGGTCGCTTGGCTCGTCCAAGAACTTTCCACTCTACACTTGCGCTTCGCGCGACTGTCTCTAAACTCTAAACTTCTTTTTTGCATTATCGGCTGCGCCTCGGCCGCTCGAGCTCTGCTCGCTTGCTACCCGCTCGGCGACGTAAGGAGACGCTTGTTCCGAAGGTCTCAAGAACGGGACGCAAGAATAAGCAAGCTTGCTGCATTGAAATACTTCGACTTCGAACGCGACTCGGCCATTCATGCAAGCATGATGGCTCTCGCTGCTTACTCAGTTCGGCTTGCACGATAATTCATAAAATTTCTCTTTGTTTTATATCGGTGAGGGAATAAAGACTCGAGCTTTGCTCGCTTGCCTAAGCAAGAATCCCTCATTCATTCCTTATTTATATTCTCGGGCCTATCGGCCAATGTTAATATGTTAAATGTTAAATTTGCGCTTCCGCGCTCGTGCCCAAGCGGCCCTTCGCCAGGGCTTTAGTTCTTCTTGAGTGGCGCTGTGGCGTACACCTTGTCGGGCTTAAGCGACTCGTCAATTGATGCGATAATATTTGCAAATTCAAAACGAATGGTTACCTTTGTGACGAGAACGAGATCCGCCCCTTGAGAAAGGGCAAACCTACATAGAGCATTTTTCCCTGACCGGAGAATGCTCTACTTTTTTCGCCGGATGTGTACTCCCGGAGGTAATGGTCCTCATACTAGTCCAATGGCACATTCTTATCATTTAATACTCGTTCTCAATTATGGTTAAACTCTCAACCAAACTGTCCTTCGACGTCAGTCTTGATTTCAAGCCCGTCAGGGAAACAGCCAGGATCATCTCAAAGGTCCTGAGGGTTTCGAAGGAAACCATCCTCACACGTTTGCGCAAGCAACCGTAGTCCTTTGAGCGGGTTCGCCCAACCGCTCATTGATTGACTGTTTCCCATCCGGCCGGAAAGGGCGCCCACCATTGGGGGCCCCTTTTTGTTTCTAGTGTATCTCTACCCAGTAAGTGAATTCAAACTTCTCACCCGGCTTCAGGCTGTGGTCCAGATAGCGCTCAGAGAGCTCGCCAGTGAAGCCGACGAGGTCGGTGATGCCGCACCAGGGCTCGAGGCACACGAAGGGGCAGCCGGGTTTGTGCGGGGCCCAGATGCCGTAGGCCTCGGTCTGGTCACTGCCGACGCTCAGGTACGGCTTCTTGTTCTTGTCCAGGAGCATTACGATCTTCACGGAGCCGTGCTCCAGCATAAACGTGTCGATGGCAAAGGTCTCACCCGTAATGGTCAGCAGGCCGTCTTCGTCAACCGGCATCGGCACCGGAGCATCCAGCTCCGTGAGGTAGCCGCCGTCCAGCCCGTGGGAAAGCATCGGCTGCTTCACCACCTTGCCATCCCCATCAAAGCACTGCAAGTAGCCGTGTATCGGATCCTCCTCATGATAGTCCGGCAGCATCAGCGCCGGATGCGCACCCAACTGGAAGTGGATATCACGGGAATCGGTATTCAGCACCTCCCACTCTGCGAAGAATCTCTTGCCCTCCGTCCTATAGCGAACCGACAGCTCAAACTTATACGGATACTTCTCCAGAGGGCACCCGGCCAGCACATATCTCTCCCCCACCTTCTGGAACTCCGAATCCCGGGCAAACCCGTGCTGCCCCATCGGGTACTCCTTCCCGTCCACCCGGAACGCGCCCCCATACACCTTCCCCACCATCGGGAACAGAATCGGCGACCGGCGGCCCCAGTACTTCGAATCCCCGTGCCACAGGTACTCCTTACCCTCGCACTGCAAACTCTGCAGCTCGGCACCATGCAATGATATGTTATATTGCAGCATCATCTCGAATCAGTTTGCCAGGACCGACCAGAGGCTCAGGGCCAGGGCGGCCAGGAAGAGGACCAGGTAGAACGGCAGGGTGTGGCGGGAGACCAGGGACTTCACAAAGGTGGTGGCCCTGTCGTCCACCCGGGAGATATCCAGGTCGTAAAGCATGGCCTTCCGGCCTTCCTCGTCGCCTTCCTTGCAAAGCTTCACATAGGTCTGCATCAGGTGCAGGTACTTGCGCTCCAGGCTCAGGTACAGGCAGTCCATCACATAGAACACCAGCACCAGCAGCACCGACGCCCAGATGACCAGCTCCCCCTCTATGGAAAACTCCACAGCGGCGATGGCCGTGGCCAGCGTAGCCAGCCAGAGCTTCGCGTTTGCCCGGTTGCTCGCCATGCGGTCCACGTTCGCCTGCAACAGGGAAATATATTGCCGATCGTCTTCCGTAAAAATTTCTTCCATGCCGAATTATTTGTAACGTTTTTCGATTTCCGCCCAATTGACGATCTGCCACAGCGCGCTCAGGTGCGCGGCCCGGCGGTTCTGGTAATCCAGGTAGTAGGCGTGCTCCCAGACGTCGAAGGTCAGGAGCGGCTTGAGGCCGTGCGCAACCGGGTTGTCCGCGTTGCCGTACTGAGCGATGGACAGCTCCCCTGTTTCGTTTGCCTGGAGCCACACCCAGCCGCTTCCGAAGAGAGTGACGCCTTTGGATTCGAAGTCCTGTTTGAAGGCTTCGATGGTGCTCCACTGCTTCTCGATTTGGGCTTTCAGATGCCCGGTCGGGGCCGGGCATGACGGCTGGGACGCGAACTGCGTGAAGTACAGCTCATGATTCAGGATCTGCCCGGCGTTGTTGAACACACCGCGAGATTCCGGGTCAAGCCCGGAATGACGGACGATTTCTTCCAGCGGCAAATCCTCAAGGCCGCTGCCGGGCAGGAGTTTATTCAGGTTGTCCACATAGGTCTGTAGATGCTTCCCGTGATGGAAAGCCAGCGTCTGGTCGCTGATGACAGGCGCCAGGGACTTGTACGGAAGGTCAATGAGTTTAAACATAATCGTTCGTGTTTGAGATGCCCGGTCAAGCCGGGCATGACGTTTCTAGTAATTTTCAGGTTTGATCTGGAAGAAAGCCTTCTCGTGGTCGCAGACCGGGCAGACGTCGGGAGCCTTCTTGCCCACGACGATGTGGCCGCAGTTGGAGCACTGCCAGATGACATCGCCGTCGCGGGAGAAGACGATGCCTTCCTTGATGTTGGCTAAGAGCTTGCGGTAGCGCTCCTCGTGCTCCTTCTCGATAGCGCCTACCATCTCAAACTTGTCGGCGATCTCGTCGAAACCCTCGGCACGCGCCTCGGCAGCCATCCGGGCATACATGTCCGTCCACTCGAAGTTCTCGCCGTCCGCAGCATCCTTCAGGTTCGCCTCGGTGCCGGGAACCTTGCCGTCATGGAGATACTTGAACCAGATCTTGGCGTGCTCCTTTTCGTTGGCCGCCGTCTCTTCGAAGATCTGTGAAATCTGCACATAGCCGTCCTTCTTGGCTTTGGACGCGTAGTAGGTGTACTTGTTGCGGGCCATCGACTCCCCGGCGAACGCCTCGAGGAGGTTCTTTTCGGTTTTGGTTCCTTTGAGGTTCATATGCGTGTGTTTTAGATTTATACTCCGTAATATTGCTTGTACCAGTCCGCGAAGCGGCGGAGGCCTTCCTGCAGCGGGATGCGGGGCGCGAAGCCGAAATCGCGCTCGAGTGCGGAAGTGTCCGCGAAGGTGGCGGGCACGTCGCCCGGCTGCATGGGCAGGAAGCGCTGCACGGCCTTGCGACCCAGCGCCTCTTCCAATGCCGCGATAAACTCCGTCAGTTTGACAGGGTGCGAGCCGCCGATATTGTAGATTGCATAAGCGGGCGCAGCGGCGGGTGGTGTTTTGGCCCAGGGCCATTTTTCCTGGCCCTGGGACGAAACACCAGAGCCGCGTAGCCCGTCCGACGGGCACCCCATCACACGTACGATCCCCTCGACGATATCGTCGACATACGTGAAGTCGCGCAACATCTCGCCACCGTTGAACACGTTGATCGGCTCGCCCGCGCAGATGGCCTTGGCGAAGAGCATCGGCGCCATGTCCGGGCGGCCCCAGGGACCGTAGACCGTGAAGAAGCGCAGGCCCGTGACGTGCAAGCCGTAGGTCTGGCTGTACACGTGCGCCAGCAACTCGTCGCATTTCTTCGTGGCCGCGTAGGGCGACACGGGCCGGTCGGTCGGATCGCTTTCCGCAAAAGGCGCTTTCTCATTGAGCCCGTATACGCTCGACGAAGAAGCGAACACCAGGTGCTTCACTTCGTACTTCCGGCACGCCTCCAGCACATTCAGGAACCCCGTCACGTTGCTCTCCACGTACGCGTGCGGATGCGCCAGGCTGTTGCGCGTGCCCACCTGGGCCGCGAGGTTCACCACGATGTCGAAACGGTGCTCCGCGAAGAGCCGGTCCAGCAGGGCCGCATCGGTGATGTCGCCCCCGACGAACTGGTAGAGATTCCCGGTCAAGCCGGGAATGACGGCATCCTCAATCTGACGAAGCCGCGCCTCTTTCAGCGCCGGGTCGTAATAATCGTTCAGGTTGTCGATTCCGACAAGGCGCAGCGGCTCGCGGCTTTCCAAAAGCCTGAGCATCAGGTTCGCCCCGATGAAGCCCGCACAGCCTGTAACCAGAATCGTCATCTGAATGATATAAAAATTACAAAAAACCTAAAAAAACTGCGGCGGTTCATTACATGGCCATTACATCGCCATTTTTTTATTCAGGCCCGCCTGCCTTATGTTTGTACCCGCAGCCCACTGTCGGGCGGCACGATAAAACCAGTTGTTATGAAGCGATTGATCTACTATGCTCTTTTTGCAGCCCTGGCGCTGCCCACTGCAGGATGCTCCGTCAAGGAGATCCGCGAAAACTGTCTGGCCCCTGTCAGCGTCCACATCAGCGGCTTTTCTTTCTCTCAGGAGGAATTCCCGGCTACCAAAACCGACCCCGTATCTCCTGCCACCTACGATGCCGTCAACGCCATCACACTTGCGTTTTACACCACAGATGGTACGGAGCAGTACAAAGCCACCCAACTCAAATCCGACAACACCACCTACACCACTTTCGGCAACTTCAGCCTCAGCCTCCCCATCGATAGATACACCCTTGTAGCCATTGCTCACACAACCAAGGACGGAAGCCCTTTCACCCTCACCAGTCCCACGGAAGCCGCTTATACCGGCGATCACGCCTATGAAACCTTCGTATGCACACAGGAAGTGGACATTACCAGCACCAGTGCTGTTGAAATCAGTGCGACACTCGACCGCATCATCACCCAACTGAAAGTGGTATCCACCGACGGCAAAGCAGCCAACGTTTCCAAAATGCGGATGAGCTTTTCTGCAGGCGGCAAATCCTTCAACCCTTCCACGGGTCTCGCTCTGTCCAATTCCGGCTTCACCAATACGGTGAATGTCAGTGCAGATATTGGAGCCACGTCCATCTGTTCTTCCGTATTCTTCCTGGCCACCGACGAGCAAACGATGAATGTCACCATCGAAACCCTGGATGCAGACGGGAACACCCTATACAGCAAAACAGTGAATAATGTGACCTTCCAGCGCAACCGCATCACCCGGCTTTCCGGTCCTCTATACACCAGTTCTGCCACAAATTCCTTGCTGCTCAATACCGACTGGCTCACGCAGCAGAACGTGTCGTTTTAGTCGCGCTTGAAGATATCCCGCGTGTAGACCTTGTCCTGGACGTCGTCCAGGGCGGGGTCGTAGCGGTTGGCGATGATGGCGTCGGACTGGGCCTTGAAGACGGCCAGGTCGTTGACCACCAGCGAGCCGAAGAAGGTGCTGCCGTCCTCGAGCGCCGGCTCGTAGACGATGACCGTGGCGCCCTTGGCCTTGATGCGCTTCATGATGCCCTGGATGGCGCTCTGGCGGAAGTTGTCGGAATTCGACTTCATGGTGAGCCGGTACACGCCGATCGTCACCTGCTTCTCCTCGGCCGCCGAATAGGCGTTGGCGGCGCTGTAGCTGTAGTAGCCCGCCTTGCTCAGCACCTGGTCGGCGATGAAGTCCTTGCGGGTGCGGTTGCTCTCCACGATGGCCTGGATCAGGTTTTCCGGCACATCGTTGAAATTGGCCAGCAGCTGCTTCGTGTCTTTCGGCAGGCAGTAGCCGCCATAGCCGAAGCTCGGGTTGTTGTAGTGGTTGCCGATGCGCGGGTCGAGGCAGATGCCGTCGATGATGGCCTGCGTCTCGAGGCCCTTGACCTCCGCATACGTGTCCAGTTCATTGAAATAACTCACGCGCAGTGCCAGGTAGGTGTTGGCGAAGAGCTTCACGGCCTCCGCTTCCTTCATGCCCATGAAGAGAGTCGGGATATCCTGCTTGATGGCGCCTTCCTGCAGCAGACGGGCGAACGTGTGCGCGCGCTCCTCCAGGTCATTTGTCACCACCTTTCGGATGGCTTCATTCTCTTCTTCGAAACCCGGCATCATCTTGGGATAGCCCACGATGATGCGGCTGGGGTAGAGATTGTCGTACAGAGCCATGCTCTCGCGCAGGAACTCCGGCGAGAAGAGCAGGTTGAACTTCCGCACGCCCTTGGCGGCGTATTTCACGTACAGGCTGCGCGTGTAGCCCACGGGGATGGTGCTCTTGATGACCATCGTGGCGTTGGGGTTCGTGGCCAACACAAGGTCGATGACCTCCTCGACGTGCGAGGTGTCGAAGAAGTTCTTCTGCGGGTCGTAGTTGGTCGGCGCGGCGATGATGACGAAGTCAGCGTCGCGGTAGGCTGCGGCCCCGTCGAGCGTGGCCCGCAGGTTCAGCGGCTTTTCGGCCAGGTATTTCTCGATATACTCGTCCTGGATGGGCGAGATCTTGTGGTTGATCTTGTCAACCTTCTCCGGGATCACGTCGACGGCGACCACTTCGTTGTGCTGCGACAGCAGCGTGGCCATGCTCATGCCGACATATCCGGTTCCTGCAACGGCGATTTTCATTTTCTATTCGTTGATTTTTTCCAAATAATCCAGTGGGATGTTCGAGAGGGCCACCACCGCGACACCCTTGATGGCCACCAGCACCTTGCGGGCGTGGCGGACGCGCTTCACGTAGCCCTCCGTGCCCTTGTAGAGGCCGTCCGTCACGCGGACGCGGTCGCCCGTGCAGAGTTTCTCCGTGTCGCTGCCCAGGTACATGGCGTCCGGGTCGGTGCTCGCGAGGGAGGTGGCGATGCGGAAAATGTCCATCTCGCGGTCGGGGATGCGGCCGGGACGCTTCTTGTCGTCGGAGGCCGGATCGGTGTAGTAGAGCAGCACGGTATCGTGGCGCTGCTTGTAGTCCAGCAGCTCGGCTTCCGTGCAGTGCACGAAAAGCAGCGAGGAGATGAGGGACGCCAGGTACGTGTCGTGGCCCGACTTGCGGAATGCTTCCTGTACCTGCGGGGCCTTGCTGTAGAAGACCTTCAGGGCGTACCAGGCGGGATTGTTGTCTTGGGGTTTCATGCGCATACACCTCCCACTCCCCAGCTCGGGGACGCAAGCAGGCTCCGCCGCAGCGTTTCCCAAACCGGGCGAGTTGCAGGGTGCGGTTCCGTGCTCTGTTCAAGTCACATAGCCGTCCCTGGCGCAGCCGCTGCAAGGCATACTTGCAGAATACCGGCTACACAAATACAAAAATAACAATAATAACTGATAAAGGCAAAATAATTATCGCGCGTCGCGCGCGCAAACTACCGAACCGAAAGCCAGCAGGTTAAGAACCGGCCTGCCGTTCCGCATCGCGCGGTGCTGCGCATCGACGCGGACCCCGAATTCCATGAAGGGCTGCGGCGCGAAAAAGTCAGGATTCACCCAGTCTTTGTGCGCACCTTCGGCAAAGACATCCAAGCCGAAAACAGGCTCCCAGACATGCAGGGGATCCGCCGCGAGGCCGCCGCCGTAGAAGCTGCCTGTCGCGAGGATAAACTGCTCGGCGGACAAGGCTTTTGCCCCGCCTTTTTCCGTCAGGACATACAAGAGCATGTCGCCCTCATTATCACTTTCGAAGACACCGCGGAGCACACGGTCGTCGAGCCAGACACCACCGAGGTCCTCGAAGTAATGGCGCTCAATCTCCTGCGACCAGTCCGGATCACGGAATGGACGGGAACTTTCCCCAGTGCTGATTATCAAGCATCTCTGCCCTTCTTTGAGAAGAGAGACACCTTTCCGCAGGCCACTGTGGCCGCCACCGATGATGATCGTATCGAAAGTCATGATGAATGCTGTCGGGACTTGTTTTCGGACTTTTTATACATCCACTGGGCAAGCTGTGCTTCGCGCAAGGCCTCGCCCCAGGCGACGGGATAGATACCTTTCCAGCGCTCGTTGATGAAGCTGTGCACGTCGGGATCGGGCAGCATCTGGGCGGCGCGCAGGGCGCAGAGCTGACCCTGGCAGGAACCCATGCCGACACGCGTACGGCGGCGCAGGTCGAGCAGCGTGCGGGCGCCCAGCTGGTCGATGGCGTAGCGGATCTCGTCTTCCCGCACGTTCTCGCATTCGCAGATCACGGCGCCGCCAAAGCGCTCCGGGCGCACGATGGCCTCGGGCAGCGGGGTCTGGGCCGTGGTGCAGGCCACTTCCCTCCCCAGCTTGCGGCAGACCAGGTCGACGGTGCGCTCGGCCATGAGCCGGTAGGTCATCATCTTGCCGCCGGCGATGGTGATGAGGCCGGGCACGTCGTCGCGGCGCTCGTGGTCGAAGAGCACGAAGCTGCGGCTGATGCCCCGGCCGCCGCCTTCGGCGCCTTCGAGGGCGATGAGCGGGCGGATGCCGCTGTAGGCGCGCAGGATGCGCGTCTGCAGAAGCCGCGGCGCGAGTTTGGTGCCTTCCGACAGCAGCAGGTCGACTTCTTCGGGCGTGGGCCGGGCCCCAGGAATCTCGCGGGGTTCGAGGCGCTGCGAGGTGGTGCCGAGGATGGTGGTCTCGCCGCTGGGTACCAGGATATCCGCGTCGGACGAAGGCCGGCAGCGGTTGAGTACCAGCTGGTTGACACGGGTACCGAAGACCAGCAGCGTACCTTTGTCGGGATACATCGTGATGCGGGCGTCGGCCATGGCGGCCACCTGGCCGGCCCAGGTTCCGGCCGCGTTCACGACGACGGGCGCCTCCAAATGCTTCTCCTGCTTGCCCCGGACGTCCCACACGTCGATGCCGACAATGCGGCGGCCGTCCTTGCGCAGGCCGCGGACTTCATGGTAGCTGAGGATCTCGGCGCCGCGGGCGGCGGCGTCGAGGGCGTTGGCGAAGACCAGGCGGAACGGATCGACCGCGGCGTCGGGAACCAGCACAGCCCCGACCAGCGACGGGTTGACGGAGGGCTCGATGCGACGCGCTTCCGCGGGGTCGATGGCCTCGGCGTCGATGCCGGCGGCCAGGCAGGCCGCCACGAACTGCCGCTGATAGCCCAGGTCGTCTTCCGGCAGGGTGATGAACAAGCCGTCGCAGGGGTCGATGCAGTGCGGCGCGATCTGTTTGAGGATGCGGTTTTCGCCTATGCATTCGCGGGCCGATTCCGCATCGCCCATGGCGTAGCGGGCCCCGCTGTGGAGCAGGCCGTGGTTGCGGCCGCTGGCGCCGACCGTCAGGTCGTCGCGCTCCACCAGCACGGCCTTGAGGCCGCGGAGGGCGCAGTCGCGCGCCACGCCCACGCCGGTGATGCCGCCGCCGATGATAATCACATCATAATGAAGGATTTGGCGGGCACGGATCTCTGTCGAGGAGATGGGATTCTGCGGCGCGTCCTCGAAGAGGGTGATGCCGCGGACGCCCGGACGGGCGTTGAGCGCGTCCACATAGGGGCGCGCGTCGGTGCCGGGCCGGGGATAGACCCACACTTCGAACTCGCGCAGGAGTTCGTCGGCGAGGTGCCAGTGCTCCAGCGAGACGACGTTGTCGCCTCCCATCACCAGCACGAACTCATTGTCGGGCTCCGTGCGGACGAGGTAGCGCAGGGTATCGATGGTATAGCGGGGTTCCGGGAGTGCGAATTCCACATCCGAGACCGTCACGGGAAGGCCGGTCTTTTCGACGGCGACGCGGGCGGCATCCAGCCGTTCGCGCGCGTTGTCGAGCAGGCCCCTGCCCTGTTTGAACGGGCTCTGGGGCGAGACCACCAGGCGCAGTTCGTCCGCCAGACGGTGCTCCGCCAGGTAGCGAAGGATGGCCAGGTGGCCTTCGTGGATCGGATGGAACGACCCGAAGAGCAGGGCGACTTTCATCGGCGGAGGAATTCCCCGACCACGCGCTCCGCTTCGGCCAGACAGGTGTCGAGGTCGTCGTTGACGAGCACGTAATCGAATTTGGGCTGGTACATCATCTCGACGCGGGCCTTCTTGACGCGTTCGTCGATGAAGGCAGGCGAATCGGTGGCGCGCAGCTCGAGCCGGCGGCGGAGTTCCCGGATGGACGGGGCCTTGACGAAGACGGAAAGGGCGTCGTCGCCGAAGACACGCTTGAGGTTCACGCCGCCCTTGACGTCGACGTCGAAGAGGATCACCTTCTCCTGCGCCCAGATACGTTCCACCTCGGACTTCAGCGTCCCGTAGAACACGCCCTGGTAGACTTCCTCGTACTCCACGAAGTCCCCGGCCGCAATGCGGCGGCGGAATTCGTCGGCCGTGATGAAGTAGTAGGCCTGGCCGTCCTGCTCCGTGCCGCGCGGGGCCCGCGAGGTGGCGGACACCGAAAAGGCGAAGCAGTCGAAACGGCTCAGCAGGTGGTTGACCACCGTTGTCTTGCCCGATCCGGACGGCGCCGAAAAGATCACAACTTTACCCATTATGGAATTTTCTATTTTTTCGTTTTACAGATTGCAAAATTAGTCAATTCTTGTTGAAAATCCATTATCTTTGTGCCGTTGATCCGTCAGAATCAATTTAATCTTCATACAATATGGTATCTTACAAAGAATTGGGTCTTGTCAACACCCGGGCGATGTTCGCCAAAGCCGTCAAAGGCGGCTACGCCATTCCGGCATTCAACTTCAACAATATGGAACAGCTGCAGGCCATCATCAAGGCTTGCGCCGATACCAAGTCACCTGTCATCCTTCAGGTTTCCAAAGGAGCCCGCAATTACGCCAACCAGACCCTCCTCCGCTACATGGCGGAAGGTGCCGTCCAGTACGCCAAGGAACTGGGCTGGAAGCGTCCCCAGATCGTCCTTCACCTCGACCACGGTGACAGCTACGAGCTCTGCAAGAGCTGCGTGCAGACCGGTTTCTCCTCGGTGATGATCGACGGCAGCGCGCTGCCTTACGACGAGAACGTGGCCCTGACCAAGAAGGTGGTCCGCTACGCGCACCGCTTCGGCGTGACCGTCGAGGCTGAACTCGGCGTGCTCGCCGGCGTGGAAGACGAAGTCGCCGCCGAAGAGTCGCACTACACCAAACCCGAAGAAGTCGTCGACTTCGTCACCAAGACGGGCTGCGACTCCCTCGCCATCTCCATCGGCACCTCCCACGGCGCCTACAAGTTCAAACCCGAACAGTGCACCCGCGATCCCAAGACGGGCAAGCTCGTTCCGCCGCCGTTGGCCTTCGACGTGCTGAAGCAGATCGAGAAGAAGCTTCCGGGCTTCCCCATCGTGCTCCACGGCTCTTCCAGCGTTCCGCAGGAATATGTCGACATCATCAACACCCATGGCGGCAAGCTTCCCGACGCAGTGGGCATCCCGGAGGAACAGCTCCGCAAGGCCGCCAAGAGCGCCGTCTGCAAGATCAACATCGACAGCGACTCCCGTCTGGCCATGACCGCAGCCATCCGCAAGGTCTTCACCGACAAGCCGGGCGAGTTCGACCCGCGCAAGTACCTGGGCCCGGCCCGCGACGAGATGGTGAAGCTCTACACGCACAAGATCGTCAACGTGCTCGGTTCCGACGGCAAAGCCAAATAAGACCCGGGCGCTGCATGAAACGCTTTTTAATCGCTGTCGCCGGCATACTGCTTATGTCGGCGACAGCTTGTAATAGCAACGTAGATTCCAACGAAAATACTATGAAACAACGCATTGACACGCCCAACGCGCCGGCCGCCATCGGCCCCTACAGCCAGGCCGTCGACAGCGGCCACGACCTCGTCTTCGTCTCCGGCCAGCTTCCCATCGATCCCGCCACGGGCGCCTTCCCGGAAGGCGGCGTACAGGCACAGACACGCCAGTCGCTGACCAACGCGAAGGCCATTCTCGAAGCCGCCGGCCTCAATCTCACCAACGTCGTGAAAACCACGGTATTCCTGGCCGATATGGGCGATTTCGCCGCGATGAACGAAGTCTACGCCGAGTTCTTCAGCGAACCCTTCCCCGCCCGCAGCGCCGTCGCCGTCAAGACCCTGCCGAAAAACGCACTCGTCGAAGTGGAGTGCATCGCCGCCCGCTGATTACAGCGCGACTGTCGTCATCAGGTTGACGAAGTGAAGCGGGCCCTGGCCCGGCTCCAGGCGGTATGAGTAGTTCAGCTGCAAGCGGAAATGCTTGCTAGGCATCCAGTTGACAGCACCCGTATAGTGCCGCTGCGCGTTCTCCGGCATGCGGGAGTTGGGCACGAAATAATCGTAGCGGAAACCGACCGACCAAGCCTTGTCGATATTGTAACCGATGGTTCCGTAGAGGCCATGGGAGCGGTAGCCCAGCGAGTGGCCCGCCATGTACTCACCGCGAAGCCAGCCGTATTTGCTGCTGTAGGCCAGGCCGCCGCCATAGCGGTCATACACATACCAGTCGTAATCGTTGTATTCCGGCGCGATCTCCGGATGGGGACCCAGCGTGCGCATGTAGTAGCCGGCAACGCACAGGTCCTTGATGGGATAGATCATCATGCGCGCCATGAAATCCTTCCGCTTGTCGTCGTCCGTCTTGTTGATGCCGTTGCCGTTGAACACGGCCAGGTCGTAGCGAACGAGGTGGTGTCCCTCCCCGATCGGGAACAGCTTGCCATAGAACATCAAACCCATCTCGCGACCGGTCGCGCTGATGCCCGACACGTCGGCCGTGCTCATGCGGCACATGCGCTGGATCAGCAGCGAATAGTCGATCATTTCCAGTTTCAGCGGCGGATACTCGGAATTCTCGATGGAGAGTGGGGTCTTGAACTGGCCCAGCTGGATGCCGAATTCGTCGCGAAGGGTGTACTTGAACCAGTAGTCCACCAGCTTGGGCGTACCGGCCAGGTCGGCCTGTACCTTATACTCGAGCTTGCCGAATTTCGGCGATTCGAGCACCGTGCCGAGCAGCGACACGCGGACGCGTTTGATGTAGAAGGAATTGTTGAAATACTGGTCCGTACTGTAGCCGGTCTGGAAGTATCCCGAAGGGCTGACATAGCGGGTCCATGCCGGCACCTTGGCCGTTTCCTGCGCCTGCAGCGCGGAGCCCGAAACGAGGGCAAAAAACACAAGAAAGGATAAAACTATCTTTTTCATTTCCAATATATTTTTTCGATTTATCTACATTTTTTCTTGAGCCATCTTGCGACCTCCGGAGCGAGCCGGTTCTTGAGCATACGGTAGACCACGCGGTTGTAGGCTTTCAGCCAGTCGCGCTCCGCTTCGGTGAGCATTTTCCGGCGGACGACCGACAGGTCGATGTGGCAGCAGGTCAGGGTTTCGAAACCCAGAAAACGCCCGAATTCGGACTTCGACTGCTCGCGGCAGAGCACCACGTTTTCGTGCCGGATGCCGTGCTTGCCCTCGCGGTAGATGCCGGGCTCGACCGAGGTCACCATGCCCGGCAGCAGCGGCTGCGGATTGAAGTCCTGGCGGATGGACTGCGGGCCTTCGTGCACCCCGGAATAAAAGCCGATGCCATGGCCCGTGCCGTGGCCGAAACTGCGTCCGGCCTCCCAGAGCGGGTGACGGGCGATCGCGTCGATCTGGCAGCCTGCGGTCCCCTCGGGGAAGACCGCCAGCGTCAGGTCGACCATCCCCTTGAGCACCAGCGTATAATCTTCTTTTTCCTGGCGCGTGCAGCGGCCCAGGGGCAGCATGCGCGTGGTGTCGGTGGTGCCGTAGAGGAAGTGGGCGCCGGCATCCACGAGGTAGAGCCCGCGCGGCTTCAGGACGGCCGAGCCTTCGCGCGGCGTGCTGTAATGCGGCAGCGCGGCGTTCGGGCCGTAAGCCGAGATGGTGGCGAAGCTTTCTCCGCGGTAGCCTTCGATGTCGGCGCGCAAGGAAGCCAGTTTCCGGACGGCGTCGTATTCCGTGATCTGGGCGCCGCCCTTGACGGAGGTCTCCAGCCAGTATAGGAAGCTTTCCATGGCCACGCCGTCCTCGATGAACGCGCGGCGGAAGCCTTCCTGTTCCTTCTTGTTTTTCAGCGCTTTGCGCAGGATGACCGGCGAGGGGCCGAAACAGAGCTGCGACTCCGCGAAGTAGCGTTCGATGAGCTGGCAGGTATGGTAGTTGAGCGTGGCCGGGTCGATGTAGAGGCGGCCACATTCGTCTTTCCGGTCTTCGAGGGCGTCTTCCAGCACGCCGTAGTCGGCCAGGACCACATCCTGGGGATCGGGCACTTCGGCGACGTTGCGCACGAACCAGATGACTTTTTCGGGCGTGACGAGCAGGAAGGAGATGACGTATGGATTATAATCGATATCGCTGCCGCGCACGTTGAGCAGCCAGGCGATCTCGTCGAGGGCCGTCAGGAACATGGCGCCGCAGCCTTTTTTCTGCATTTCGCCGCGCAGCCAGGCGATCTTCTCGCGGCGGGTCTCCCCCATCAGTTTCTCGTCGAGCCACTCGACGGGCGAATGGGGCACGGCGGGACGGTCGGGCCAGAGGGTGCCGAGCATGTCGGGGAGATCGATGAGTTCGTATCCGCCGAGGCCATAGGCGTCGCGGAGGCTTTTCTGGAGGGCCTGGATGCTGCCGACGCTTTGGCAGAGGCCGTCGAAGGCGATGCGCACGGGCTTCTTCTGGAAGCGGGCGGCAAGCCAGTCGGGAATGGAGACGGCTTCGGGGACGCGGGTCGGGTGCAGTTCGATGCCGGTGCCGGCGAGCTGCTGTCCGGCCTGGATGAAGAAGCGGCTGTCGGTCCAGAGGCCGGCGTGGTCCTGGGTGATGACGAGGTCGCCGGCTTCGCCGGTAAATCCGCTGACCCATTCGACTTGTTTCCACCGCGGTGCGACGTATTCGCTGCCGTGCGGATCCGTCCCGCTGATAATCACAGCGTCATACCCCATCTTCCGGATCTCCTCTATCCGTCCTGAAAATTTATTTTCTTCCATATTATGCAAATATAGCAAAAAAATAATAGACGATAAGGCTTATACGCAGGGGTGAGAGGTATATTGCTTCGGCGAACGTGGCCGCCCGTGGCCCATGAACGGGAGGGGCCAAAGCGCTCGCGCTTGGGAGGGACGAGGAGCGTAGCGACGAAGGTGAGACGAGGCAATATACCTCGAACCCGAGCATAAGCCGCAAATGGCGTTACTTTAATTGGATCCAGTCGACGGGAGCTTCGATGGTCATCTCCTCCTTTTTTACCGGATGGAGGAAGGTGATGCGGCGAGCGTGGAGGGAGATGCCGCCGTCGGGGTTGGAACGCGGGGCGCCGTATTTGAGGTCGCCCTTGATGGGGCAGCCGATCGTGGAAAGCTGACAACGGATCTGGTGGTGACGGCCGGTCAGCAGCTCGACTTCGACCAGGTGGTAACGGTCCGTGTCACGCAGCACCTTGTAGCGCAGGACAGCATGCTTGCTGCCGTTTCGCTCGTGGTCGTACGCGTAGCTTTTGTTCTGTTTTTCATTGCGATAGAGCCAGTGCTCCAGCTGACTCTCCGGCGGCTCGGGCCGCGCGCAGGTCAGCGCCCAGTAGAACTTGTGGACCTCGCCGTCGCGGAACATGGCGTTGAGACGCTCCAGACATTTCGACGTCTTCGCAAAGACGGCGATGCCGCTCACCGGCCGGTCGAGCCGGTGCGGAACCCCCATGAAAACATGACCGGGCTTCGCGTCACGCTGCGCGATGAACGCCTTCAGCGTCTCGCTCAACGGCTCGTCTCCCGTCTTGTCCCCCTGGACAATCTCCCCCACCCGCTTGTTGAATACCAGCAGATGATTGTCTTCATACAAAATACGGCCTGCCAGGTCCGTGCATTCTTCGGCTGTCAAATCTCGATAAAACATAGTACAAAAATACAAAAAAAGGAGACAATCCTAAGACTGTCTCCTTCTATCGTTAGCGAAGCGTTATCATTTGACTTCCTCGTAGTCGACGTCCTCGGGACCGTTGTTGTCGGAGGAGCCGCCGTTCTGAGGACCCTGCTGGCCGCTGAAGCCTGCACCCGGATCCTGCGGACCCTGCTGCTGGGCAGCCCGTGCCATGTCTTCGCTGGCAGCGTGCCAGGCGTTGTTCAGCGCCTCCGTGGCCCGCTCGATGTCGGCGATGTTCTGGTTCTTGTGCGCCTCCTTCAGCTGACCGAGCGCATTCTCGATCGCACCCTTCTTGTCGGCCGGGATCTTGTCGCCGTACTCCTTGAGGTTCTTCTCGGTCTGGAAGATCATCGCGTCGGCGCCGTTGATCTTGTCGATGCGCTCCTTCTCCGCCTTGTCCGCAGCCTCGTTGGCCTTCGCCTCGTCACGCATCCGCTTGATCTCGTCGTCGGACAGGCCGGACGAAGCCTCGATACGGATCTTCTGCTCCTTGCCGGTGGCCTTGTCGCGCGCCGAAACGTTCAGGATACCGTTCGCATCGATATCGAAGGAAACTTCGATCTGCGGTACGCCACGCGGCGCCGGGGTGATGCCGTCGAGGTTGAAGCGGCCGATGGTCTTGTTGTCGCGGGCCATCGAACGCTCGCCCTGCAGCACGTGGATCTCCACGCTCGGCTGGTTGTCGGCAGCCGTCGAGAAGACCTCGCTCTTGCGGGTCGGGATCGTGGTGTTCGCGTCGATGAGCTTGGTCATCACGCCGCCCAACGTCTCGATACCGAGCGACAGCGGCGTCACGTCGAGCAGCAGCACGTCCTTCACGTCACCGGCGAGCACACCGCCCTGGATGGAGGCTCCCACGGCCACCACTTCGTCGGGGTTCACGCCCTTGTTCGGGGTCTTGCCAAAGAACTTCTCCACGATCTGCTGGACGGCGGGGATACGGGTGGAACCGCCCACGAGCAGCACTTCGTCGATATCGGAGGTCTGCAGGCCTGCATCCTTGAGGGCCTTGCGGCACGGCTCGATGGTGGCCTGGATCAGGCTGTCGCACAGCTGTTCGAATTTGGCACGGGTCAGCGTCTTGACCAGGTGTTTCGGCACACCGCCGACAGCGGTGATGTACGGCAGGTTGATCTCGCTGGAGGTCTGGTTCGACAGTTCGATCTTGGCCTTCTCGGCAGCCTCTTTCAGGCGCTGCAGGGCCATCGGGTCCTGACGCAGGTCGATGCCGTTCTCAGCCTTGAACTCCTCGGCCAGCCAGTCGATGATCTTGTGGTCGAAGTCGTCACCGCCCAGGTGGGTGTCACCGTTGGTGGACTTCACTTCAAAGACACCGTCACCGAGTTCCAGGATGGAGATATCGAAGGTACCGCCACCGAGGTCGAACACAGCGACCTTCATGTCCTTGTTCTTCTTGTCGAGGCCGTAGGCCAGTGCTGCGGCCGTAGGCTCGTTGATGATTCGTTTCACGTTGAGGCCGGCGATTTCACCTGCCTCCTTGGTGGCCTGGCGCTGCGAATCGCTGAAG
>JAFZRV010000019.1 GCA_017619655.1 Bacteroidales bacterium
AGAAGATTATTTAGCAAAAAACACCTTACAAAACGGGTTTTTCAGGGAAATTGTCGGAATAATCGTTTTTCTCTGGGATTCAACATATTACAAATACGAATTAGAAGCATTAAGAACGCCTTGTAAGACAATCTTTCTTACGAGGCTTTTTCCATATTGGCAATTCGTTGATTTTCAACAGATTGTGGAATTGCCAAAAATGCTGTTTGTAAGATGCTTTTACTTGTCTGACGCGCAACATCCCCCGGTTTATTTGCATCTTTGCAATAAAACGCGATGCATTTTTTCAATGATAAACCTTTTTTCACTATCACATCATGAAACACAATCAGATTCTCTTTGGCCTTCTGACCATCACGCTCCTGTTGGGAGCAACAACCTCCAGCTCTGCGCAGGATAAAGGACATTTTCAAGGAAACCTCAAAGGCAGCGCCCTTCCAGGCATCTACTGGGATCCTCATTACATGGCAGACCTTTCCCTAGGCTGGCGCTTCAATGAAAAACGCTTCCTCGGCGTGGGCACCGGTTGCCACTGGATCAAACAGTGGGACGATTCCGATCCCAATCGCTCGAATGGTTTTGTGCCGGCTATCCCTCTCTTTGCAGACTATGTCCGGTATTTCCCGTTCGCCAAGCATCCCCGCAATGCGTTCTTTCTGGGATTGGAAACCGGCGGTGCCTACTATGTGGATGAATTGCCGCTCAAGGGCCAAACCAAACGGCTGTTCCCTTACCTGAACGGCAAACTAGGCTTCGATTTCAGCATCTACAAGAACCTTGGCGTCAACATCGGCTGTAACCTCATCTGGGGTTGCTATCATGGAATGTCCATGACTGGCGGCGGAGGTCACGGTATTGCCTTGACAGCTGGCTTCAGATTTTAGGGGACAAAAACTGCGCAACAAATAATGAAAAGACTAATAATATATTATTCCTTGATGCTTGCTATTGCTGTTTCTTGTAGCATTAATACCTCTTCAATTGGCACGAGCAAAGCAGATGACGTAGTTCTTATTTTCAAAGATACTCCTGATCAGTCTTCAACGAACAAGATAACAGGTATTATTACAAATTTATCATACGAGACGATCTCATTTATTAATAGTGATGGATACTTTGAATCTTATACGCCCGAGCAAGCTGGTTACGATACTTTGATTATTCCTGCGTATCAAGGTTTCGTAGAAATCATGCATTTATACCAAGCCATCGAATATGATTATTACCTTTTCCCCGCTGGGGATACTATTCTCTTTACTTACTCTTCTAATTGTAGGCCATATGCACGCAGTTTGAAATCAGACAAACACACTTTCTTTTATAATTTACCCTATCACTTACCTCATTCTCTTCATTCAAATGGTTTTACGAATAAAACCATCATTAATGATCCATATTATAATAAATTGTTCTCACTTCTCTCTTCAAATGTTAAAGCGGATGCAAATCAATCAATAGTCAATAAATATAAAAGAATTGCAATTGACCTTGATTCGCTGAAGATGGAAGATCTTGCATATGAAGAAGAAATGAGAAAGGTTGTAGATTCGTTACAGTCAACAGGAGAGTGGGGCTCTTTATATGCCAATTATTATCTTCAGAGGTTCCTTAATAAAGAACCAATTGAGAATGTTATCCAATCAGATAGCTTGATGCACTATATCTTCTACTATATCGTCGCACAGAACTATCCTAAAGGGGACAATTCCTTTGAACGCTTCGACAATATTGTTAGCGACTCCATGGTTTCTCCTCTAACAAGAAAGAGTATTCTTAAAAGGTTAATTAATGAAATACTTGGAGGAAATAACGGAAAAATGGCTGTTGTTTCAGATGAATTAAAAAATGAGTATCTAAATCGTTATATTGTTGCTACCGAAGATACTGGCATTGTCTTTCGTCAGACAAAACCAAAAAGAGAGAAGAATTATACTTTTGATTTGATGCTTGAGGATTTTAATGGAGAACAAGTACTGCTACAACAAGTAGTTGAACGCTATAGTGGTAAAAATGTTTACGTTGATCTCTGGGCATCATGGTGCAGCCCATGTATAGCGGAGATGCCCTTCTCTAATCGAATTCAGTCTTTGTATAATGATAAAGATGTAGAGTTTATATTCATCTCAACTGATAAGAACAGAGCGAACTGGAAAAGAGCAATATCAGATAATTCGGTGATGGGAACAAGTAATCACTTTAGAGTTGTGGAGGCTTCTAAATCTCAATTTTTGCAACAAATCAATTTCCGTACGATCCCTCGTTACTTTTTATTAGGCAGGAATGGCGAAATGATAGATTCTGATGCCCCAAGACCTTCGGCAATTACTCAACTAACACAACTAATAAATGAGCAAATTCATGAAACGCCGATTGATAAAGAATAATGAAGATGAAATCGTCAAGATACTGTTAGGGTTTTCCAGAAGAGGATGATTGCCCTCAGCTGGCACAATGCCGCGACAGCCCATGAAATCTGCGAAGGGATTATTTCTCCGATTCTTCTCTGGGACATTGTCAAATGCTGTCTGGTTACCTTCATCTACAGCCAGATTATCTACCTCGTCTCGCTTATTATCCGGATAGTCCGAATACCCCATCTGTAAGAGATTACCATCATCGTTACCTCGCTAGCTGTGGAAGCGCTTCGGGCTGGTCCAAGACCCACCCGAAGCCCTTCCACATCTGTTTTCACCCCAACCCCTCAAGGGTGACTCCGCACCGCACCAGGCGTTGCGGAGCCTTCGGCAGGGCCGCCTCCAGTCGGTTTCTGATTGTCGGGGACAGGCCCACTCCAAACAGAAACCGCCCTCCGGCAGCAAGGCATTGTGTTTGTCCGGCCTCCGGCCGGAAATCCGCGCATGGACCGCTTACCGTCAATGCTCGTTTTCCATCACAGCCTTGATGTAGTCCCGGATTTCCTCAGGTGATATGTCTTCGGCAGGTGACATCCGTTGGAAGTCTTCATCCTTGCGGAATAGTTGAGGCGAGAGGAGTTTCGTGTACATCGACTTGGAGCGGATGGTATGGCGGGAAAGGTAGCTGGCGTAGCTCACGGCTTCCGTCAGGTTGCAACCGGCTTTCAGGAGGCAATAGATGTCATAATAGTCCCTGAACACAGTCCGCACACAGATGGCATAGACCTTCATCCCCAGCAGTTCCTGCAGCGTGGGAATCTTCAGATTGTTGTGTTGCCAGCCGACTTTCATCGTTTTCACCGGGTTTTCCGGCCGGAAGAACGACAGCTTCACCCGACCCTCGTTGATGAACACAAGGAAATGGTCTTCTCCCAGGATCTCCTCCCGTGCGTCGGGAAACTTCGACTTGATTTCGCCGAGAATGGCACCGAAATCCAGCTCCGGCCTTTCTTTCCGCAGGCCGATGAGTTCAAAATCCAGATCTTCGCTCAGACGATGATTCATCTGGAGTGACTGGCCTGTGCCTCCGCAGAGAAACAGATCCTTGATACAATCCAGTTGGGAGACCTGCTCGAACACTTCCTGCGTAGCAGGCGTCAGTCCCGTAATTTCCGACACGTTGTTTTCAGTGGGCATAGCGAATCAAGTAATGATCGGGATGTCTGACCCCGAACAGTTTAACGGCTAAGATATAATTCAGGATATTCATTCTCTTTCCCTGGCTGACGAGGCGTTCCTTCCAGACCCGCTTCAGATGCGACTTGCTCCAGATCTTGAGCAGCATCGGCAAGTCTTCCAGCTCCAGATGAACCAGCGCGGCCTCGATGATGTCGTCATCGTCCAGATGCTCCGGAATCCCCTGATACGACCAGAAACCGCCCGCCGCCTTGATTTTCTCCAAAACAGCCCTTTTCCGACTTTGCATATCCTGGACATTCTGGCGCTGCATCTCCTTCGACACCAAATACCTGGCCTGCGCAACCGCAACGGTTCCCTGATCCAGTTCCAGGGCATAGTCGAGCTTCACGGAGAGGGGGATGGGGATTTCCCGCTGTCCGTTCAAGATGGCAGAAATGACCTGGACGTGTTCGCCGCAGCGATTCGCCAGCTCCACCTGGCTCATCCCCATACTGGCCAACCGTCCCCGGATCATCTCCCCGGCCGCTTGCACATCATATTGTCTTTGCTCGATCATCACCCGCAAAAATAAACAATACAAAAATAATAAACAAATTTGTTGATAATAATCATTCTCTCCACATTTCTTTCCGTCCTCACCCCAAACCCTCAAGGGTGACCCCGCACCGCTCCGGCGCTGCGGTGCCTCCGGCAGCAAGGCATTGTGTCTACCGGCCTCCGGCCGGGGAAACCTGTGCGGCGTCGATGTGCAGTAAGATGAAGAGAATAACGGAGATGCCCGGTCGGGGCCGGGCATGACGAATGGAAAAGATGCCGGGTCAAGCCCGGCATGATGGAAAGGGTCAAGGCATGACGTGAGGTCATGCCTTGACTAGAAATATTTGTAGAACAGCGCAATCGACTCCATTCCCTTGAAGAGCTGGTCCAGGAGATAGCTCTCGTTGGGAGAGTGGATGAAGTCGCGTTCGAGGCCGAAGCCCATCAGCAGCGGATCCGCCTTGAGCGCACGCTGCATCTCCGCCAGGATGGCGATGCTGCCGCCGCCGCGGCTCGGCACCGGCTCGATGCCGTAGACCTCGCCCATGGCCTTCGACGCCGCCTTGTAGGCCTTCGACGAAATCGGGATCAGGAAGCCGTCGCCGCCATGGCGCTCTTCGACCTCGACCGTCACACCCTTCGGCGCAATGGCCTTGAAATGCTTCGTGAACAGCTTCGCGATGGTCTTCGAATCCTGGTTCGGCACCAGGCGCATCGAGATCTTGGCGTGCGCCTCGCTCGGGATCACCGTCTTCGAGCCTTCGCCCGTGTAGCCGCCCCAGATGCCGTTGACGTCGAGGCAGGGACGGATGCCGATGCGCTCCAGCGTGGTGTAACCCTTCTCGCCTGTCAGCGCCTTGACGCCCAGGTTGTCCATGAATTCCTTCGCATCGTACGGCGCCCGGCCCAGCATGCGGCGGTCCTTGCGGCTGAGTTCGATGACGTCGTCATAGAAGCCCTTGACCGTGATGTGCCCGTTCTCGTCGATCAGCGAATCGATCATCTTGCAAAGCGTGTTGATCGGATTGTAGACCGCGCCGCCGTAGTGGCCGGAATGCAGGTCCTTGGCCGGACCCTTGACCGTGACTTCCATGTAGGTGATGCCGCGCATGCCGCAGTTGATGGACGGGATCTTCTCGTTGAGCATCGTCGTGTCGGAGACCAGCATGATGTCGCAGGCCAGCAGCTTCTTGTGCGTCTTGATCCACTTCGAGAGCGCCGCGGAACCCATCTCTTCCTCGCCCTCGAAGATAAACTTGATGTTGTGGCGCAGCTTCTTCTCCCGCACCATGTATTCGAAGGCCTTGATGTGCATGAAGGTCTGGCCCTTGTCGTCGTTTGCGCCGCGGGCGTAGATGGCGCCGTCGCGGATCTCCGGCTCGAAAGGCGGGGAGACCCAGAGATGGAGCGGATCGACCGGCATCACGTCGTAGTGGCCGTAGACCAGCACGGTCGGCAGCTTCGGGTCGAGGATTTTTTCGCCGTAGACCACCGGATGGCCGGTCGTCTCGTAGACGGCGGCCTTGTCGGCGCCGGCTTCCAGCAGCAGCTCGGTCAGGCGCTTCGCGCAACGGACCATGTCGGGCTTGTGCGCCTCTTCGGAACTGATGGAAGGAATGCGGAGCAGCGAGAACAATTCGTCCAGAAAACGCTCGCGATTTTTTTCAATGTATTGTTTCATAGAGATTTTGTTAGCGATTTCCTACAAATATAGCTAAATTTTTATAACTTTGCATCCCTTTACGGCAAACCCTCGTATAGAAAATATTAAAAAACCCATATGAAAGTTACGAAGAAAAAGATTGACGAGCTCAACATGACCGTCAACATCGCCCTCGAAAAAGAAGATTGGGCCGAAGCTAAAAAGAAGAAACTCAACGAGTACCGTCGCAATGCCGACATCCGCGGCTTCCGTCGCGGCATGGCCCCGATGTCGCTGATCGAGAAGATCCACGGCGGCCAGGCGCTGGCCGAGGTGATCAACAAGCTCGTCACCGACGAACTCAACAAGTTCATCGAGGACAACAAGCTCAACATCCTCGGCGAACCGCTGCCGAGCGAGAAGCCCGTCGAGAACGACTGGGACAACCCGGACCGCTTCAGCTTCGACTTCGACCTGGCCGTGGCGCCCGAAGTCAGGCTCGACGTCACCGCCGAGGACAAGATCCCGTACTACAACGTGACCGTCACCAAGGAAGCCCTCGCCGACTACAAGAAAGGCCTGCTGAAGCAGTTCGGCCAGCTGGAGAGCGGCGAAAGGGCCGGTGCCGACGACTTCGTGATCGCTGACTTCGTGAGCGGCGAGCAGAAGGTGGAAGGCGCCTACGTGGCCCTGCGCAGCATGTCCGACGACGTGAAGAAGAAATTCGTCGGCCTGAAGAAGGGCGACACCAAGCAGGTGGACATCGTGAAGAGCTTCCCCAACGAGGCCGACCGCGCCGCCATGTTCCACGTGAAGAAGGAAGAACTCGACACCCTTCCCGCGAAGTGGACGATGACCGTCAACGACGTGAAGACCTTCGTGGACGCCCCGCTGACCCAGGCCACCTTCGACCAGGTGTTCGGCGAAGGCAGCTGCAAGGACGAAGCGGAATTCGACGCCAAGGTGAAGGAACGCCTCCAGGCCGAATACGCCCAGGAAAGCGACTACCGCTTCATGATCGACGCCAAGGAGTACCTCCTGGACAAGGCGGCCATCCAGCTGCCCGACGCCTTCATGAAACGCTGGATCAAGTTCGCCAACGACGACAAGTTCACGATGGAGCAGATCGAGGCCGAGTACGATCTCTTCGCCAAGGACTTCCGCTGGAACATGATCCGCACCAAGATCATGAAGGACCAGGACCTGAAGGTCTCGAAAGAAGACGTGATGAACCAGGCCAAGAGCATGGCCGCCTACCAGTTCGCCATGTACGGCATGCAGAACGTGCCGGAAGAGCACCTGACCAAGTATGCGGAGCAGCTGCTCGCCGACCGCCAGCAGGCCGACCGCATCATCGAGAAGGTGGAGGACGACATCGCCCTCAGCTGGGTGCGCAAGACCGCTACCATCGAAAAGAAGAAGATCTCGCTCGACAAGATGCGCGAGCTCACCAAATAACACGGACCCATGACCGAATTTGAAAAATACGCCATCCGCGGCCGCGGCATCAGCTCGCTCAGCCTGCATCGGTTCAACTCGCTGTACGCCAGCTATATGAATCCGATGATCATCGAGGAGCGCCAGCTCAACGTCGCGCAGATGGATGTGTTCAGCCGCCTGATGATGGACCGCATCATCTTCCTGGGCTGTCCCATCAACGACGATGTGGCCAACATCATCCAGGCCCAGCTCCTCTTCCTGGAGAGCAACGACCCGAAGGCCGACATCATGCTCTACATCAACTCGCCGGGCGGCGTGGTCTATTCCGGCCTGGGCATCTACGACACGATGCAGACCATCCAGCCCGACGTGGCCACGATCTGCACCGGCATCGCCGCCTCCATGGCCTCGATCCTGCTGGCGGCCGGCGCTCCGGGCAAGCGTTCCGCGCTCCCGCACTCGCGCGTGATGATCCATCAGCCGATGGGCGGCGCCGAGGGCCAGGCTTCCGAAATGGAAATCACCGTCCGGGAGATCCTCAAACTCAAGCAGGAACTGTATCAGATCCTTTGCGACCACACCGGCAAGTCCATGGAAGAGGTCGTCAGGGATGCCGACCGCGACTTCTGGATGACCGCCGAAGAAGCGGTGAAGTACGGTATGGTGGACCGCATCGTGGAAAAGAACAAGCATGGCAAAGAAGAAAGATAACCAGGAAGGCTCGGACCATTGCGCTTTCTGTGGCCGCGGACCGGACGAGGTGGAACTGATGATCTCCGCGGGAGACGTCTCCATCTGCTCGGACTGCGCCCGCATGGCCTACGAATATGCCAAGGAGGCCCTGAACCAGGGCGGTGAGGAGCACATCCGCACCAACGGCAAGATCGTAGGGGAGAGCAGGCTCTACAAGCCGGCCGAGATCAAGGCCTTCCTCGACGAATACGTCATCGGGCAGGACGAAGCCAAGCGCTTCCTGGCCGTGGCGGTCTACAACCACTACAAGCGCATCAACCTGAAGGACGACCTGATCGAGAAGTCCAACATCCTGATGGTGGGACCCACCGGCACCGGCAAGACGCTGCTGGCGCGGACCATCGCCAAGATGCTCAACGTGCCCTTCGCCATCGTTGACGCCACGGTGCTGACCGAGGCGGGCTACGTGGGCGAAGACGTGGAGAGCATCCTCACGCGGCTCCTGCAGGATGCGGACTACGACGTGTCGAAGGCCGAGAAGGGCATCGTCTTCATCGACGAGATCGACAAGATCGCCCGCAAGAGCGACAACCCGTCCATCACGCGCGACGTGTCGGGCGAGGGTGTGCAGCAGGCGCTCCTGAAGATCCTGGAAGGCAGCATCGTGAACGTCCCGCCGCAGGGCGGCCGCAAGCACCCGGAGCAGCGCATGATCTCGGTCAACACCGAGAACATCCTCTTCATCTGCGGCGGCGCCTTCGAGGGCATCGACCGCTACATCGCGCAGCGGCTCAACACCCAGGTGATCGGCTACGGCGCGCGCAAGAAGCACGAGATGATCGACACGGACAACCTGGTGCAGTACGTGGCGCCGCAGGACCTGCGTTCCTACGGCCTGATCCCCGAGATCATCGGCCGACTGCCGGTGCTCTGCCACCTCGACCCGCTGGATCGTCCGACGCTGCTGGCCATCCTGACGCGGCCGAAGAACGCGCTGGTGAAGCAGTATCAGGAACTCTTCGCGCTCGACGGCATCAAGCTGAAGATCAAGCCCGAAGTGCTGGAATTCATCGTGGATACGTCCATCCAGTACAAGCTGGGCGCCCGCGGCCTGCGCTCCATCTGCGAGGCCATCATGACGGACGCCATGTTCGACGCGCCGACCAGCCGCCGCAAGCAGCTGACGATCACGCTGGACTACGCGAAAGAGAAGATCGAGAAGTTCGCCGGCAAGATGATCGGGCTGGAATAGACCTGGGATATAAATAAAGAAAGCCGCTGAATTTCAGCGGCTTTCTTGTTTTACAACGAAGCGGGGCTACGAAAGGTCGGCGCGGGCCATGGCGTCTTTGTAGTACTTCTGGTTGACGAAGACGTCCTGCTTGTACGGGTTGATGTGCCGCTTCTTCGACACGACGATGATATAGCCCAGGGCCACGATGTTGGTCACGAGCGCCAGGGCACTGATGAAGACCATCATCGAGGGATTGGCCGCCACGACGGACGGATCCACGGTCGTGCCCACGATACCGTCGACGGCAGCCTGGCCGCCGGCTTCGTACAGCTGCTGGATCGTGGCCGTTCCTTCCGGATAGAGGACGGGCAGCGTAGCCCAGGAGAACCACTGCTGGCCGTTCTTGAAGGTTTCCTGGAAGAGCGGGAACACCTGTGCGAACATGCACCAGATGGCCAGCGTGTTGGCGCGGTTCTGGATCCAGCCGCCACGGTTCCACAGGAGGGCGGCGATGGTCGGAGCGAGCAGCAGCGCGACACCGCAGTACCAGCTGTGCGTCGGCAGGCAGTTGTAGGTGTAGGCGAAGTTCCAGATGTCGTAGATCACGATATAGACCCAGGTCATGTCGGGCCAGAGCATATCCTGCTTGTTCTTGGAGGCGTAGACGCTCCACCAGGCCGTCATGCAGAAGATGTTGAAGAGACCGGCCACGCCGTTCATCACGTTGTGCCAGCCGCCGTACTGCCAGACACCTTCGGACGTGAGCCACCACTTGTTCCATCCCATCACGGCGCTCTCAAAATCGGAAACGCACGCAATCAGGATGTTGATGGCCACGATGATGAAGGGGAAGGGTTTGAACCAGTGCTTGGCGCCGATGCCCCATTTGTACTTGATCATCATGAAACCGATGCAGCCCGCTGTGGCGGCGTATAGCTTGGCATAGTGGAACCAGCCCTGCATGTAGACATGGGTCTGGTTTTCCAGCGCCCAGCGTGCGCCGCTGCGGACACCGATCCAGATAGCCAGGAAATACACGGTCAGGATGACCGGAATGGCGAAAAACATGATGGCGCCGCCGGCCTTGGTCCTTCTCGCAAACTCGTTGAGCAGGATCAGGCCCAGGAGGACCACCAGGAGCATTACCCACTGCGAGAGGGCATGCTCACCGTAAACTTGGAAAAACATACGATATGTGTTTTGGTAAAAAGACTATTTCGTTGCCGGGGCCACTTTGCGGCGACGCTCCTTCACGAGGGCATAGACGGCCCATACGCCTGTCAGGACCACCGACATCGGCACGCCGACCGTCAGCAGCTCGCGCAGGCTGAAGGTCAGGAGCTCGCCGTGGATGGCGTGGTCTACGAGCAGCACCACGGCACCGCCCCAGAGCATTTTTTCCAGCGCGGGAAGATGACGCATCAGTGCGCCTGCCTGGCCGGACTGGATCTTCTTTTCATGGTGACTGCGGACGATACTGGTTACGGCCGCTTGTGTCAAAGGAACTAAAAAACAAGACATTGTAAAATTTATCTAAATATTATCTTTAACTTCAATCTCCTTGATCTCCACCTCATTCCCATGCAGCAGCCAGGTGTTCGGACTGTTGCAGTAGGGGCAGATCTTGCCGTGGGGAACCGTCTCATAATCGCGGCCGCAGCCGTCGCAGCGGGTGACGGCGGGGATGGTGTTGATCTTCAGTTCGCAGCCCCGCAGCATGTCTTCCTTGTCCGCCGCCCAGCGCCAGCAGTCGAGGAGGTACTCCGGCACGATGGTGGACACCTCGCCGATGTTCATCACCACGCCGGAGACGTGCTCCACGTGGTGCGCTTCGGCGGCTTCCTTGACGTCGCGGATGATGTAGAAGACGATGCCCAGCTCGTGCATTATTTCTTCTTGTTGAAAATAATCTTTCCGGTACGCTTGATCATATAAGGCAGGATGCCGCTGAACTTGTCCTCGGAGGTGCGCATGACGCTGGCTTCCGGATGTTCGCGGTGCAGGTGGATGGCGTCGAAACCGCACTTGGTGGTGCAGACGCCGCAGCCGATGCAGCGGTTCTCGTCCACCACGGATGCGCCGCAGCTCAGGCAGCGGGCCGTTTCCCTGCGTACCTGCTCCTCCGTCAGGGTCATGTGGTATTCGCGGAACGGGTCCTTGGCTTCCGCCACGCCCTCGACCTGGCGGGAACCGCTGTCGTACGATTCCACCCGGATATCGTTCTTGTCCAGCTCGATGAAGTCGCGGCGGTTGCGGCCGATGGTCATATGGCCGTGCTGCACGAAGCGGTGGAGCGATTCGGCGGCTTCCTTGCCGGCCGCGATGGCGTCGATGGCGAACTTCGGGCCTGTGAAGCAGTCGCCGCCCACGAAGATGTCGGGCTCGGCGGTCTGGTACGTCAGCTTGTCGGCCACGGGGTAGACACCGCGGAAGAACTCGACCTTCGTGTCCTTCAGCAGGTCCTTGAGGATCACCGTCTGGCCGATGGCGAAGACAACCACGTCCGCATCCAGCGTAATCAAGTCATTTTCATCGTATTTCGGAGCAAATACACAATTTTCGTCAAAGACGGACGTGCATTTCTTGAAGACAATTCCGGAAACCTTGCCATCCTTGCCCAGCACTTCCTTCGGGCCCCAGCCCGGCTTGATCACCACGCCGTCCTCGCGGGCCTCGCGGCGTTCTTCCAGCGATGCGGGCATGATGTCCTCGGTCTCGAGCGAGAGCATGGTGACGTCGGAGGCGCCGCTGCGCTTGGCCACGCGCGCCGCGTCGATGGCGACGTTGCCGCCGCCGACCACCACCACCTTGCCGGAAACCTTCACCTGGCCGCAGTTCGCGTCGTGCAGGAAATCGATGGCCGTCGTCGTGCCGGCGAGCGTCTCGCCCGGAATGCCGGGCAGGCGGCCGCCCTGGCAGCCGATGGCTACGTAGAAGCCTTTGTAACCCTGTTCGCGCAGGCCGGCGATGGTGACGTCCTTGCCGACTTCCACGCCGGTGCGGATCTCCACGCCGATCTCGCGCATCACGTCGATTTCGGCGGCGATCACATTTTTCTCCAGTTTATAGGAAGGAATGCCGTAGCGGAGCATGCCGCCCGGCTCGGCGTTGCGCTCGAACACGGTGGGCTTGTAGCCCATCGTGGCCAGGTAGTAGGCGCAGCTCAGGCCGGCCGGGCCGCCGCCGATAATGGCGATCTTCTCGTCCCAGCGCTCCTGGACGTTCGAGCAGATGTTTACTTCCGGGATGAAGCGGGTCTCGGCGTTCAGGTCCTGCTCCGCGATGAATTTCTTCACCGCGTCGATGGCCACGGCCCGGTCGATGGTGCCGCGCGTGCAGGCGTCCTCGCAGCGGCGGTTGCAGATGCGCCCGCACACGGCCGGGAAGGGGTTCTCCCGCTTGATGAGCTCCAGCGCTTCGGTGTACTTGCCCTCCGCCGCCTTCTTCAGGTAGCCCTGGACCGCGATGTGCGCCGGGCAGGCCGTCTTGCAAGGCGAGGTGCCCGTGGGATAGCAGTTGATGCGGTTGCGGTCGCGGTAGTCCTCGTTCCATTTGTGCGGGCCCCACTTCGCCGCGTCGGGCAGCTCCTGCTTGGGATAGGTCTGCTCGCCGTGCTTCGTGCAGAGTTTCTGGCCGAGCTTCACCGCGCCGGCCGGGCAGTATTCCACGCAGCGGCCGCAGGCCACGCAGTTGGCCGGATCGACCTTCGCGACATAGGCGCTGCGTGACATGTTGGGCGTATTGAAGAGCTGCGAGGTGCGCAGCGCGTTGCAAATCTTGACGTTGCAGTTGCAGATGGCGAAGATCTTGCCCTCGCCGTCGATGTTGGTGATCTGGTGGACGAAGCCGTGGTCCTCCGCCTTCTTCAGGATGGCCATCGCCTCGTCGTAGGTGATGTCGTGGCCGCGGCCGGTCTCCCGGCAATAGTCGGCCATGTCGCCCACGCCGATGCACCAGTCGCGGTAGTCGTCGGCGCAGCCCTCGTCCATTTTCTTGCGGCCGTAGCGGCAGGAGCAGATGCCCACGCCCAGATGGCCTTCATAGCGTTTGAGCCAGTAGGAGAGATGCTCGATGTCCACGGTCTGGTTCTCCATGCTGATGGCCTTCTCCACGGGGATGACGTGCATGCCGATGCCGCTGCCGCCCATTGGAACCATGGGCGTGATCTTCTCCAGCGGGAGGAAGGTCATGCGCTCGAAGAACATCGCCAGCTCGGGATGGCGGTCCATCAGTTCCACGTTCATGTTCGTGTACTCGGCGCTGCCCGGCACGAACAACGGGACCCAATAGATGCGGTCTTCCCGGTTGTACGTCGTTCCGGGGACGGGGCCGTCCTTCGTGTATTTGTCACCGTAGTCGTATTCGATCAGGCCCAGGTAGGAAAGCTTGTCGATGAATGCGGCGAAGGCCTCGTCGCTCTCCACATAGTGCTTCTTCCGGTTCCATTCCAGCAGCTCGGGATACGGATGATGCTCGCGGACCTTGAAAGGTTTCTTGCAGATGAGGTCCCAGAGGAAATCAAGCGCGGCCTCCCGGGTCTTTTCGTCCATTTCATCGTAGAAGAGGCAGGCGTAGCCCCAGTATTCCGGGGCTTCGGTGGTCATCTTGATCTTGCCGGGGACACGGTCCGTGATCTTGCGGACCAGGCGAATCAGCTTGGGATTGGGGTTCTTGTCACCATAATACTTGGGGACAAACTTCTTGGACATCTCAGGCATATAGACAGGTATTTATGATTGTTTCCATTGTTTGACTTCCTGCAGCAGCCAGTCGGCGAAGACGTCCACGCCTTCGCCGGTTTTGGCGCAGATGGGGATGACCCGCGCCCTGGGGTTGCGCATATGCACGTAGGCTTTGCACTTCTCCAGGTCGAAGTCGAAGTAGGGCAGGACGTCGGTCTTGTTGACGATGACGGTGTCGCAGACGGAGAACATCAGGGGGTATTTCAGCGGTTTGTCGTCACCTTCCGGAACGGAGAGAATCATGGCGTTGCGCACGGCGCCGGTGTCGAATTCGGCCGGGCAGACCAGGTTGCCCACGTTTTCCAGGATGACCAGGTCGGCTTCGCCGAGGGCGATGTTGTCGAGCCCCTGGCGCGTCATTTCCGCGTCGAGGTGGCACATGCCGCCCGTATGCAGCTGGATGGAAGGGATGCCGGTGGCTTCCTGGATCTTGACGGCGTCCACGTCGCTGTCGATGTCGGCTTCCATCACCGCGATGCGGATCTTGTCCTTGAGGCGATTGATGGTCTGAATAAGCGTGGTGGTCTTGCCGCTGCCGGGGGCGGACATCAGATTGAGGAGATAGACGCCTTTCTGTTTCAGCTCCTGCCGGAGCGCATCGGCATCCTTGTCGTTGTCGGCAAAAATGCTCTTTTTGATTTCGATGACCCTGATTTCGTCCATAATGAACAATTATAAGAAATATTTTTGAATTATTCAAATTTTTTCTCCGATTCAACATTCCGAACGATATTTTTGTTAGAAAATTGGCGTTAATTTAAAAAAGTGATTATATTTAAAGATTGAAATTTTCAATTTATAATTAGTCCTCAACCGTATAATGAAAATCAACTCAGCTGATGCCCTCGAAGGTATTCGACGGAAAGCGGCCAAAGCGCTGTCCGTCAGGGAGACGAGCAAGCGTGTCGGCGCCATGAAGACCAGCGGTCTGGAGCAGGGGACCCCGCATATCCAGATTCTCTGCTGCGGCGGCACGGGATGCAAGGCCTCTGAAAGCGCCAAGATCGTGGAGAATTTCCACGCATCGATCGACGCCCACGGAATCGCCGACAAGGTGGACGTGGTGGTGACCGGTTGCTTCGGTTTCTGCGAAAAGGGCCCGATCGTCAAGATTATGCCCGACAATACCTTCTACACCTCTGTCCGCCCCGCGGACGTGGAGGAGATCGTCACGTCGCACATCATCGGCGGCAACAAGGTCGAACGGCTCCTGTACCTCGACCCGGGCCTGGGCCGTCACGTGAGCGACGCCAAGCACATGAACTTCTACCGCAAGCAGATGCGCGTGGCGCTCCGCAACTGCGGTGTGATCGATCCTGAAAACATCGAAGAATACATCGGCCGTTACGGCTACCTGGCCCTGGCCGAAAGCCTCAAGCGGGACAGCCAGGAAGTCCTCGACGACATCAAGGCCTCCGGCCTGCGCGGCCGCGGCGGCGCGGGATTCCCGACCGGTACCAAGTGGGAGATCGCCCGCAAGTTCAAGGCGGCCGACAAATATGTGGTGTGCAACGCCGACGAGGGCGACCCCGGTGCGTTCATGGACCGCTCCATCATGGAAGGCGACCCCAACTCGATCGTCGAGGCCATGACCATCTGCGGCTACTGCATCGAGGCGCACCACGGCCTCATCTACATCCGTGCGGAATATCCGCTGGCCGTCCATCGCCTGAAGATCGCCATCGAACAGGCCCGGGAATACGGCCTGCTCGGCAAGGACATCCTCGGCTCCGGCTTCGATTTCGACATCGAGATCCGGTATGGCGCCGGCGCCTTCGTCTGCGGCGAGGAAACGGCGCTCATCCACTCGATGGAAGGCAAGCGCGGCGAGCCGACGCTCAAGCCGCCGTTCCCCGCGGAGGCCGGTTACTTCGGCCATCCGACCAACGTCAACAACGTCGAAACCCTCGCCAACGTGCCCGTCATCCTGACGCGCGGACCCAAGTGGTTCTCGTCCATCGGCACCGAGAAATCGAAGGGCACCAAGGTGTTCGCCCTGGCCGGCAAGATCAACAACGTGGGCCTGATCGAGGTTCCGATGGGCACGACGCTGCGCGAGATCATCTACGACATCGGCGGCGGCGTCAAGAACGGCAAGAAGTTCAAGGCGGTGCAGACCGGCGGTCCTTCCGGCGGCTGCCTCACCGAGAAGCATCTCGATATCCCCATCGACTATGAAAGCCTGACGGCCGCCGGCTCCATGATGGGCTCCGGCGGCATGATCGTGATGGACGAAGACGACTGCATGGTGTCGGTCGCCAAGTTCTATCTCGAGTTCACGGTGGGCGAGTCGTGCGGCAAGTGCACGCCCTGCCGCATCGGCAACAAGCGCATGCTCGAGATCCTGACCCGCATCACCGAAGGAAAGGGCGAAATGGCCGACCTCGACAAGCTCCAGGAACTGGCCACGGTCATCAAGGACTCCGCGCTCTGCGGTCTCGGCCAGACCTCGCCGAACCCGGTGCTTTCCACGCTGGCCAACTTCCGCGACGAGTACGTCGAGCACGTCCGCGCCCACAAGTGCCGCGCGAAGAAATGCAAGGCGCTGCTGACCTATACCATCGACCCGCAGCGCTGCAAGGGCTGCTCGGCCTGCCTGAAATCCTGCCCCGCGCAGGCCATCATGGGCGAGAGCCGCAAACCCCACGTCATCAACCCGTATGTGTGCATCCGTTGCGGCATGTGCGTGTCGCGCTGCCATTTCGGTGCCATCTCCGTCATTTAGAAGCCTCAGGAAATGCAAAAGAAGATCAAGCTTACCATCGATAAAATTCCGGTGTCCGTAGCGCCCGGAACGACGATCCTCGATGCTGCTAAATCGGTCGGCATCGTCATCCCTACACTCTGCCACATGGACCTCAAGGGCACCTGCGTGCAGAACAAGCCGGCCTCCTGCCGCATCTGCGTCGTGGAAGTGGAAGGCCGCCGCAACCTGGCTCCCTCCTGTGCCACGGCCTGTGCCGAAGGCATGGTTGTCTGGACCAACTCCGCCCGCGTGGTGCGCGCCCGCAAAACCATCGCCGAGCTCATGCTCTCCGACCATCCCAACGACTGCCTGACCTGCCCGAAGTGCAGCGACTGCGAGCTGCAGCGCCTCGTCATGCGCTTCAACATCCGCGAAATGCCCTTCCAGGGCGGCGAGCAGTCCACCCGCAAGAAAGAAGTGACGGCCGCCATCTCCCGCAGCATGGACAAGTGCATCCTGTGCCGCCGCTGCGAAAGCGTGTGCAACAACGTGCAGTCCGTCGGTGTGCTGGGTGCGATCCGCCGCGGTTTCGACACCACCATCGCGCCGACGTTCGACCGGATGTTCAAGGATACCGACTGTACCTACTGCGGCCAGTGCGTGGCGGTGTGTCCGACCGGCGCGCTGACCGAGCGCGACAATACCGACCGCCTGCTGGAAGATCTCAACGACCCGAACAAGATCGTCATCGCGCAGCCGGCCCCGGCCGTGCGCGTGGCGCTGGGCGAAGAGTTCGGCATGGCGCCCGGTACCATCGTGACCGGCAAGCTCGCCACCGCCCTGCGGCATCTGGGCTTCACGAAAGTGTTCGACACGGACTTCGCCGCCGACCTGACCATCATGGAGGAAGGGACGGAGATCCTGCATCGCCTCAAGGCCTTCCTGGCCGGCGACAAGAGCGTCAAGCTGCCGATCATGACTTCCTGCTGCCCGGCGTGGGTCAATTTCTACGAGCACAACTATCCCGACCTCCTGGATTATCCGTCCACAGCCAAGTCGCCCGGCCAGATGTTCGGCGCCATCGCCAAGACCTGGTGGTGTGAGAAGCGCGGCATCGACCGCAAGAAGGTGGTCGTCGTCTCGATCATGCCCTGCCTGGCCAAGAAGTATGAATGCGAGCGTCCTGAATTCTCGGTGGACGGCAGCCCCGACGTGGACTATTCGATTTCCACCCGCGAACTGGCCCGCCTGATCAAGCGCGCCAATATCGATTTCGCCCAGCTGCCCGACAGCGATTTCGACACCCCGATGGGCGAGTCGTCCGGCGCGGGCGCCATCTTCGGCGCGACGGGCGGCGTGATGGAGGCGGCCCTCCGCACGGTGTACGAGGTGTATACCGGCAAGGAGCTTCCCAAGCTGGAATTCACCCAGGTGCGCGGTTTCGACGGCATCAAGGAGGCGGTCATCGACCTGGACGGTTTCCCGCTCAAGGTCTGTGTGGCGCACACGCTCGGCAACGCCCGGATCCTGATGGACAAGCTCCGCAAGGGCAAGCTCGATTACCATGTGGTGGAAGTGATGGCCTGCCCCGGCGGCTGCATCGGCGGCGCCGGCCAGCCGTACCACCACGGCCATATCGAGGTGCTCGACGCGCGCCGCGAGGCCATCTACCGGGAAGACGAGGGCAAGGCCATCCGCATGAGCCACAAGAATCCCGACATCGTCAAACTGTATGAAGAGTTCCTGGGCGAGCCGCTGGGCGAACGCTCCGAGGAGTTGCTCCACACACATTACTTCAACAAACAGATCCAGTAGTCATGAGTGAGATGAAATTATCCTGCGAGGCCGTCCGCCAGGTGGAGGAGGTCTGCGAAAAATTCCATAACGATCCGGGTGAACTCATCGCCATCCTGCACGAATGCCAGGACCGGCTGGGCTATCTGCCCGAGCCGGTGCAGCGCATTATTGCAGGCAAGCTCTGCATTCCGGCTTCGAAGGTCTATGGCGTGGTGACGTTCTATTCGTTCTTCACGATGTCGCCGAAGGGCAAGCATCCCGTCTCGGTCTGTCTGGGCACGGCTTGTTATGTGCGCGGGGCGGACAAGTTGCTGGAGGAATTCAAGCGTGTGCTGGGCATCGACGTGGGGCAGACGACGCCCGACGGCAAGTTTTCGCTCGACTGTCTGCGCTGTGTGGGTGCCTGCGGTCTGGCGCCGGTGGCGACCATCGGCGACAAGGTCTATGGGCGTCTGAATCCGGCCGACATCAAGCGGATCATTTCCGAGTTCGAGGCCGAGGAATGACGACGCGGTCGAGGATGCCCTGCAGTTTGGCGAGGGCGATCCCGTAGTTTGTAAGGGGCACTCCGGCGAGGAGTGCCTTTTTTATGCGGCTGCGGACCAGCTGCCGGGAGGCGACGCAGGCGCCGCAATGGATGATGAGGTCGTATTGGGACAGGTCGTCGGGGAAGTCATTCCCTGCTGCGATGTCGATCTGCAGACCGTCATGCCGGGCTTGACCATTGTCGTCATGCCCGGCTTGACCGGGCATCTCGCTTGCTTTGCTGCTCTGGTTTTTCGGACTGCGAGCAGAAAAATGCTCGCAGTCCGAAAAACCACCCGCAGCGTCGCTCGCTTTCATATTAATATGTTTGCGCAGCAGCGCGGGAATCTTGACGCGGCCGATGTCTTCGGTGTCGGGGACGTGGGTGCAGGCTTCGGCGATCAGGACGCGGTCGCCGGGTTTGAGGCGGTCGATGGCGCGGGCGCCTTCGACGAAGACGTCGATATCGCCTTTGGCGGCGGCCAGCAGGATGGAGAAGGAGGTGAGGGGACAGTTGGCCGGAAGATGGTCGTTGACGGAACCGAACACTTGTGAGTCGGTGATCGTCAGGGCGGGGAGTTCCTTGAGGGAGGCGAGGGCCCGGGACAGGGAGTCGGGCGTGCAGCACAGCGGGTTGCAGCCGCGGTCAAGCAGTTCCCGGAGGACCTGAACCTGCGGCAGGATCAGGCGTCCTTTGGGCGCTTCGCTGTCCTGCGGCATGACCAGCAGCACGGTGTCGCCGGCTTTCACCAGATCGCCGGTCAGGTAGCGTTCTTCTTCCGCCGGCCGGGCTTCCCGGATGCGCCGGATCAGGGATTCGACCGACTCGCCGCGGGTGTATTCGATGACGGGAATGCCGGCCTGTGCCGCCAATGTCCCGATTTCGGGGACGTCAGGCGCAATAGCGCCCGTATTTTGGCGCTGATGTCCAACATTTTGGGACGGCAGAAGCACGACGGCTATGTCGGCCTCGTCGAGGACGGCCCGCGTGAGCCGCTGGCGCTCCGGACCCAGCACGCCCGCATCGTCGAGCCCCGCCGTGTCGATGAGCACGCAGGGGCCCAGGCCCGGCACTTCGATCGGTTTCCGCACCGGATCGGTCGTCGTCCCGGGAATCTCGCTGACAAGCGAGACTTCCTGTCCCGCGATGGCGTTGACCAGGGTCGACTTGCCGCTGTTGGTCGGGCCGAAGAAGGCGATGTGCAGCCGTTCCATGATTAAAAACGGAAATCCCGTTCGCCGGCCTCGATGCGGGCGAGGCGCTCGACGGTCTTTTCGCGCACCCGGCCTTCGGGAATGTCGCCCAGCGAAGCGGCGATGAGCCGTTCACCGGCCGCCCGCGTGGCGGGAGAAGCGTAGTCCATGAGGTATTCCTTCAGGGTCATCAGCGCGTTGGGCGTGCAGCAGAGGCTGATCTTGCCGCTCTTGCAGAGCGACATGAAGCGGTCGCCCGTGCGCCCTTCGCGGTAGCAGGCCGTGCAGAAGCTCGGGATGTGGTCCTGCTCCAGCAGCCAGCGCACCACGTCGTCGAGCGGGCGGGTGTCCGACACGTCGAACTGCGCCGTCTCGTCGTGGCGCTCTTCGGTGGTATAGCCGCCCACGCTGGTGCGCGAGCCGCCGCTGATCTGCGACACGCCGCAGTGCAGGAGCTGCTCCCGCATGCGGGCCGATTCGCGCGTGGAGATGATCATGCCGGTGTAGGGCACGGCCACGCGGAGCACCGCCACGATCTTGCGGAAGATGCTGTCGGGCAGGGCGTCGGGGAAACTGTCGAGCGACACGTCGTCGGCGGGGCAGATGCGGGGCATGCTGATGGTGTGCGGGCCGACCCCGAAACGGGCCTCCAGGTGTTCGGCGTGCATCAGCAGGGCGGTGAGCTCGTAGCGGTAGCCGCCCAGGCCGAAAAGGACGCCGACGCCCACGTCGTCGCAGCCGCCTTCCTGCGCGCGGTCCATGGCCTCGGTGTGCCAGGCGTAGTTGCTCTTGGGACCGGTTGGGTGCAGGCTTTCGTACTGCTGCTTGTTGTAGGTTTCCTGAAAGAGGATATAGGTGCCGATGCCGGCGGCCTTGAGCTTGCGGTAGGATTCCACGTCCGTGGCGGCGATGTTGACATTGACCCGGCGGATGCTGTTGCCGCCTTCCCGGACCGAATAAATGGTCTTGATCGAATCGAGGATGTATTCCAGCGGATTGTGCACGGGATCTTCGCCGGCTTCCACGGCGAGGCGCTTGTGGCCGGTGCGGATGAGGGCGCGCACTTCCGCGGCGATCTCTTCCTGCGAGAGTTTCTTGCGCGGGATGCTGCGGTTCTTGGCGTGGTAGGGGCAGTAGACGCAGCCGTTGATACAGTAGTTCGACAGGTAGAGCGGCGCGAAGAGCACGATGCGGTTGCCGTAGAAGCGCTGCTTGATCTCGCCGGCCAGCGCGTAGAGCCGCGCTTCGAGCGCCGGGTCGTCACAGTCGAGCAGGACGGCCGCTTCCCGGTGGCTCAGGCCCTTGCACAGGGCGGCCTTCTCCAGGATCTCGCTGACGCGCTGCGGGTTGCGGCTTTCGCGTTCGGCGGCGGCCAGGGTCTCGAGGACTTCGGCGTGGTCGATGAATTCTTCTGCGTGGGTGGATGAAGGATTGTACATGGTATAGTAACAAAAAATAGACTTAGCTCGCTAAGTCTATTCTTGTGCTCCCTCAGGGGCTCGAACCCTGGACCCCAACATTAAGAGTGTCGTGCTCTACCAACTGAGCTAAGGAAGCATGTCCCTTTGTTTTGGGACTGCAAATGTAGAAACTTTTTTTCTACTTGCCAAAAAATATTTAACTCAATTTGTCTCCGTTCATCGAGATCAGGAATTCTTCGTTGTCGCGGGTCTTTTCGAGGCGGCTCTTCATGAATTCCATGGCTTCCAGCGAGGTCATGTCGGCCAGGTGGTTGCGCAGGATCCAGATGCGGTTGACATATTCGGGATCGTAGAGCAGGTCGTCGCGGCGGGTGGAGCTGAGCGTCACGTCGACGGCCGGGAAGATGCGGCGGTTCGAGAGCTTGCGGTCGAGCTGGAGCTCCAGGTTGCCGGTGCCCTTGAATTCCTCGAAGATCACGTCGTCCATCTTGGAACCCGTCTCGGTGAGGGCCGTGGCCAGGATGGTGAGCGAGCCGCCGCCTTCGATGTTGCGGGCGGCGCCGAAGAAGCGCTTGGGCTTGTGGAGGGCGTTGGCGTCCACACCGCCGGAGAGCACCTTGCCCGATGCGGGCTGCACCGTGTTGAAGGCGCGGGCCAGGCGGGTGATCGAGTCGAGCAGGATCACGACGTCGTGGCCGCATTCCACCAGGCGCTTGGCTTTCTCCAGCACCATGTTGGCCACTTTCACGTGGTGGTCGGCCGGCTCGTCGAAGGTCGAGGCGATGACTTCCGCCTTGACGCTGCGCTGCATGTCGGTGACCTCCTCCGGACGCTCGTCGATGAGCAGGACGATCATGTACACTTCCGGATGGTTGTCGGCGATGGCGTTGGCGATGTCCTTGAGCAGCACGGTCTTACCGGTCTTCGGCTGGGCGACGATCAAGCCGCGCTGGCCTTTTCCGATCGGGGTGAAGAGGTCCACCACGCGGACCGAGATGTTGCTGTTGTGCCCGTGTCCGGTGAGGTTGAATTTCTCGTCCGGGAAGAGGGGCGTGAGGAAATCGAAGGGCACGCGGTCGCGGATGAATTCCGGCGAACGGCCGTTGATGCGGTTGATCTTGACCAGCGGGAAATACTTGTCGCCTTCGCGCGGCGGACGGATTTCGCCGAGGATGGTGTCGCCCGTCTTGAGGGCGTACATCTTGATCTGGTTCTGCGAGACGTAGATGTCGTCCGGCGAGTTCAGGTAATTATAGTCGGAGGAACGCAGGAAACCGTAGCCGTCGGGCATGATCTCCAGGACGCCGGTGGCCTCGACGATGCCCTCGAATTCGATGCGGGGCTGTTTCGGCTGCTGCGGCTGCTGGTTCTGCTGATTCTGCTGCTGGTTTTGCTGCTGATTCTGGTTCTGGTTCTGCTGGTTCTGCTGTTTGCGCGGCTGCTGGTTCTGCTGATTCTGCTGCGGCTGTTTCGGCTGCTGCTGATTCTGCTGGTTCTGGTTCTGCTGCTGCGGCTGGGCCTCGGCCTTGGCTTCGGGCTGCTGGGCGGCGTCGGCCTTCTCAATGCGCGGACGCTGCTTCCGGCCGCCCTTCCGGCCCTGCTGCTTGTCGGACGCGGCTTCCGGATTTTCCGCGGCGGGAGCGGCCTCGGGGGCTGCCGCCTCGGCGGCGGGGGCTGCCTGTTCGGGTGCGGCTTCGGCACTCTTCTTGGGGCGGCCGCGTTTGCGCTTGGCAGCGTTTTCTCCGCCTTCCGGAGCGGGGGCGGGGGTATGGTCGGCCGGCGCGGCCTCGGCGGGCGCGGGGGTGGCGTTGTCGGCGTTGTCCGCCTTCTTGCCGCCTTTCTTCCGCTGCTGCTGCCGCTGCTTGACGGGCGATTCCTTGCTTTGGATGGCCTGCTCGTCGAGGATGGCATAGACCAGGTCGTCTTTGCTCAGCGAAGCCGGCTTGCGTACGTTCAGTTCTTTCGCAATTGCAACAAGGTCTTCCAGGCTCTTGCTGCTCAATTCAATTATGTCTAACATCGAGTTGGATTGGAAACCGGAGGGCAGGATGCGCGCCCCGGTCGGATTTGATACCACAAAGATAGGGAATATTTTTTATTTATCCCAATAACTGGCGGATTTCTTGAACTGCAGGATGTCGCTCAGGGCCGAGGCCTTGGCGGCGATGCGGAAGCTCCAGCTCTCCCACTGGCCGGTCGGGACCCACGACACGGAGATGGCGAAGCAGTGCAGGTCGTAGGTGGCGCTGATCTGCGTGGTGCTGAGCTTCATCTGGGTCAGGTCGAAACCCGTGTTGATGTTGAAGTTCAGGGCCTTGGTCAGGCGGACCTGGCCGGCCACGCTGAGGGTCTGGACGTGCTTGTGCTTGATGTCGAGCTGCTCGTTGGCGAACTGGTAGGAGCGCGAATAGGAGTAGTTGTAGTTGAAGCTCAGCGACCAGGGGATGTTCGGATTGAGGTAGTAGACCCAGCCGCCCGGAATGTATTCGCCCGTGATGGGGTGATAGTACACGCGGGCGTAGTCGGACCCTTCGCCGCCCTTGTTGCCGCCGCCCTGACCCTGGCCGTTGTGGCCGTCGTTGCCGTTGTACTTGCCGTCGCCGTTGATGGAGTAGGAGAGCGAGGCGCTGGCGTTGACCAGGCGGGCCGGGATGCCGGTCTTCAGCACGTTGAGCTTGTTGATGCGCTGGCCGTGCTCGTTGATGGCATAGGGGTCGAAGGCCATGTTGCCGTTGATGCCGAGCTTGCCGAAGACCGTGGTGCTGGCCGTCAGGTTGATGTTCGACAGGCGCATGGAGTCGGCCAGGAAGTTGTAGGAACCGCTGAGGTTGAGCTGGTCGATCAGTTTCACCTTCTTGTACTTGTCCTTGGGATTGTCGGGCTCCTTGGCCATGGGGTCGGTGTTCTTCAGCACCTTGGCCTCGAGGTTGTTGGCGAAGCCGAACGAGAGCGAGGCGTTGCGGCCGGAGCTCGGCGGGGCGTAGAGCTGGCCCGCGTACTTGTTGTAGTCGATGGTGCGTACCACGCCGTCCTTGTCCGTATATGTATAGGAGGTGTAGCCGTTGAACTTCGTGGCCAGGTTCGGGGTGAACGAGAAACTCACGGTCGGCGTAATCATGTGCCGGATGGCCTGCACCTTGCTCCGCTTGCCGAACTGGAACATGCCGTAGATGCGGGTGTTCATGGAGATGCCGCCCGAATAGGTGTGGGTGGCGCCGAAGGTGCTGAACTGGTCGCCCCAGACGGTTTCCACCTTGTCGGTCTCGGGGTTGTACTGGCGGGACTGCTCCCGGAAGAACCAGTTCATGCCGTAGCTCACGCTCGGGGTGAACTGCAGGTACTTGAAGAGCGAGAAACCGGGCAGGCCGATCGAGAAGGTGTGGTTCACGCCGTTCTGCATCCGGTTGAGCATGTCCTTGTTGAAGCCGAACTCGCTGGCCTTGAAGGCCACCTTGTTCTGCAGGGTCGCGCCGTAGCTGAAGGAGATCTGCTCGTAGAGGCGCTCCTTGCCCACGCGGTTCTTCCGCTTGAAGGGATAGAAGCGGTTCACGTTGAAGGTGATGTTCGGCAGGGTGAAGCTGTAGGAGCTGTCGCGGGAGTTCTGGCTGTGCAGCAGGTTGGCCGACAGCGAGACGCCGCTCCAGGTCTTCGACCAGGAGATCGACGAGGAGGCCTGGTTCTGCAGCGCGTCGCTCACGCTGGTGGAGTTGTAGCGGTTGTTCGACGGGCTCGAGAAGTTGACCGAGGCGCGGAAGGAGGTTCCGGGGCGGGCCTTGGCGTCCTGGGAGTGGCTCCAGTTGATGCCGAAGTTCTTCGATTCGCTGAAGGTGTCGGTGCCGCGCTCGCCCGTGATGTCGTCGGAGTAGTTGATGGACAGCGAGCCGTCGAAGGCGTAGCGTTTCTTGTAGCGCGAGGTCAGGCGGGCCGCCCACGAGCCGTAGGAATAGATGTCGCCGGTCAGCGCCAGGTCGAGGTAGTCGCCGATCACCACGGAATAGCCGAAGTCGCGCAGATAGAGGCCGCGGGCGTTCTCCTCGCCGTAGCTCGGGATCAGGATGCCGCTGGCGCGGTCGGGGCGCTCCGGGACGAAGCCGAAGGGGATGACGACCGGGAGCGGGACGTCGGCGATCACGGCGTAGGCCGGGCCGAACATGGTGCGCTGCTTGGGCTTGGTCATGACCTTCGCCGCGGTCATCTTCAGGTAGTAGTGCGGGTGCTCGGCGTCGCAGACCGTGTATTTGCCGCCCGAGATGTTGATGGACTGGTCGGGCATCATCTTGAGCTTTTCGCCCACCAGCTTGCCTTCGTTCTGCTGCGTGGCCATGTTCTTGATGCGGGCCTTGCGCGTCTCGAAGTTGTAGAACACCTCGTCCATCTCGTAGCTCTTGCCGCCGGTGGTCATCACGGGCCGTCCCGTCACCTCGTTGGTGATGGTGTCGAGCGATCCTTTGGCGTAGACGACGTTGAGCTTGGTGTTGTAGGCCATGTAGTCGGCCTTGAGCTCCATGTCCTGGTACTTGGCCGTGACGTCGCCGAAATAGTAGATGATGTTGTTCTCGATGTCCTCCATCACGGAGTCGCGGGCCGTGGAGAAGGCCGGGCGGTCGATCATGCCCTTGGGCTGGACCAGGAGGGTGTCCGGAACCGGGCGTGCGGTGGAGTCGGGGAGGGCCGGCAGGGCCGTTTCGTCGAGGGTGTCGGGGGCGAATTCCTGTTCGAATACCAGCGAGTCGCGCACGGCTGCGCGCGTCAGGGTATCCGGCTCCTGGGCCAGGGCCGTCACGCTTCCGGCAAGGAGCAGGAGCAGGACGGCGAGCAGTCCGCGGCACGAGATTCCGGCTGATATGCTAGTATGGAACAAAATTCGTATATTTGCTAATTAAACGGCAAAAATATAAAAAATAAGCAAGTAGTATGCCATCCTGCTCAAATAAAGCGCCGCTCCGGGCAGCATTGTGCCTGCTGGCCCTGATCGCGCTCCTGACGCTGCCCCGTCCCGTTTCCGCCCAGGAAAGCGGGCTTCGCCTCAAGACCGTGGTCATCGACGCCGGCCATGGGGGACACGACCCCGGCGCGGTGTCGAAGCAGAGCAAGCTGAGCGAGAAGCAGATCAACCTCGACCTGGCCCAGCGCCTGGGCGCCCGCATCCAGCAGGAATACCCTGACGTCAAGGTGATTTACACCCGCAAGACCGACAAGTTCGTGGAGCTGGCGGAGCGCGGCAACATCGCCAACCGCAACCACGCCGACCTCTTCATATCCATCCACGTCAATTCCGCCAAGTCCACGGCGGCCTCGGGCACCGAGACCTTCGTCATGGGTACCGACAAGAGCGAGTCGAACATGGCGGTCTGCAAGCGCGAGAACTCCGTGATCCTGCTGGAGGAGGACTATTCCACGACCTACGAGGGCTTCGACCCCGACAACCCGGAGTCCTACATCATCTTCAACCTGATGCAGAACGCGCATTTCGAGCAGAGCATCGCCTTCGCGTCGCTCGTGCAGCAGCAGTTCATCAGCCAGGGCCCCATCAAGAAGAGCCGGGGCGTGCGCCAGGCGCCGCTCATGGTCCTCTGGCGGACCACGATGCCTTCCGTCCTGGTCGAGGTGGGCTTCCTTTCCAACAGTTCCGACCGGACGACGCTCAACAACGCCGACAACCGGCAGAAGATCGCCGACGACATCTTCAACGCCTTCGCCTCGTTCAAGCAGACCTATGATACCGACGGTTCCTTCTCCTTCGACCCCGCCGTTCTCGGCGGCGACGAGGAAACGGAAGCGGCGGAGGAGAAAGCGGCGGCCCCGGCGGCGGCCATCGTGGGCCCGCACTACGAAATCCAGATCCTGGCCTCCTCGAAAAAGTTGAAAAACGGCTCTCCGGAGCTCAAGGGCGTGCTGGAATACCGGGTGCGGTTTATCAACGGTTTTTACAAGTATTCTGTTGGTAACTATCCCACGAAAGAGGAGGCGGCGCGCCGTCTTCCGGGCATCCAGAAGAAGTTCCCCGGCGCCTTCGTCGTGAAGGTCGACTGAACCCCTCGCGAATTTTAAGCATTGTTAGGGTGATAAGTCTATAAGCGTCAGTAAAATATGCGTTTTACAACTTGGCAAGTGTCTGATTATCAATATAAAACAAAAACAGAAAAATTTTTTTCTTGATTGTCAGCACCTTGCATCTTTTTTAAAAAAAACAACAAAAAAAAGTTTTTTTAATCCCCATTTTTTCCCCAATTTTGTTGTTGGAAAGTAACCTGAACCGATGACTTCCGACAACCCCGTCATAGATGTTTGGAACCGCTGTCTGGAGATTCTCAGGGATAACCTGAACGAAGAGTCTTTCAAGACCTGGTTTGGCCCGATCAAGCCGATCGCGCTCGATGCGCAGCGGCTGACGATCGAGGTCCCTTCCGACTTTTGGCGCGAGTACATCGAGGAGCATTTCATCGGCATCCTGAGCAAAGTGCTCCGCCGGGAGATCGGCCCGGGCGTCTCGCTCGTCTACAAGGTCCGCATCCTCGACGACATCTACGTGGAGGAGCGTCCGAAGGGCGGCAAGCCGCGCAACGCCGAGATTCCTTTCCCCGACATGGGCGACCACTACACCGGCAGCCCCTACGTCATCCCCGGCCTGCGCAAGCTCAACATCGATCCCTGCCTCAATCCGATCTACAACTTCGAGAACTTCATCGAAGGCTCGTGCAACCGGCTCGGCCGTTCGGCAGGGGAGAGCATCGCCGCCAACCCCGGCCGCAGCACCTTCAACCCGCTGTTCATCTACGGCGGCCCCGGCCTCGGCAAGACGCACCTGGCCCAGGCCATCGGCATCGCGGTCAAGGCGCGCTTCCCCGAGAAAGTGGTGCTCTACGTCAGTGCGAACACCTTCCAGAACCAGTATATGAACGCCGCCTGTTCCGCCAAGAGCGCGAACAACGGCAACAAGGTGGCCGACTTCCTGCGCTTCTACCAGCTCATCGACGTGCTGATCATTGACGACGTGCAGGATTTCGCCGAGAAGAAAGGCACCCAGGGCGCCTTCTTCCACATCTTCAACTACCTGCACCAGAGCGGCAAGCAGCTGATCCTCACCTCCGACAAGCCTCCCGTGGAGCTGCAGGGCCTCGACCAGCGCCTGCTTTCCCGCTTCAAGTGGGGCCTGAACGCGGAGCTGCTGCCGCCGGCCTATGAGACGCGCCTGGCCATTCTCCAGGCCAAATGCGCCCGCGAGGGCGTCACCATCTCCGACGACGTGCTGGCCTTCGTGGCCCAGAGCGTCAAGACCAACGTGCGCGAGCTGGAAGGCATCCTCTATTCCCTGATCGCCAACGCCACCTTCAACAAGCAGGAGATCACCATGGAGCTCGCCCAGCGCCTGGTCGACCGCGTGGTCACCGACCCGAAGAGCGAGATTACCGTGGGCAAGATCCAGGAAGCCGTCTGCAACTACTTCAACATCAGCGACGACGTCTTCCTCTCGAAGACGCGCAAGCGCGAGATCGTGCAGGCCCGCCAGATCGCGATGTATCTCAGCCGCAGCCTGACCAAGACCTCCCTTTCCTCCATCGGCGCCCAGCTGGGCGGAAAGGACCACGCCACCGTGCTCCACGCCTGCAACACGGTGAGCGACCTCATGGACACCGACCGCAGTTTCCGCGGTTTCGTCCATGACATCGAGCGGCAGCTCAACAGCCCCGAGTAACCAACCGCTAAACATAGTTTATGATGAATACAGAAAAAGTCTTGCATTTTTTCCGTGAGATCACCCGTATCCCGCGTGAATCCGGTCATGAAGAAAAGATGGTCGCTTACTTGCAGGCGTTCGCGAAGGAGCGCGGACTCGAATGCAAGACCGACAAGGTCGGCAACGTGATGATTGCCAAGCCGGCCTCGAAGGGCTATGAGGACCGTCCGACGGTGGTGCTCCAAGGCCACACCGACATGGTGTGCGAGAAGAAGAGCACCTCCAACTTCGATTTCTCCAAGGATCCGATCCATTTCGTGATCGAGGACGGCTGGATGGTCGCCCACGACACGACGCTCGGCGCCGACAACGGCATCGGCGTGGCGTCGGCGATGGCCGTCCTGGACGACGACGCCATCGCGCATCCGCGCGTGGAGTGCCTCTTCACCGTATCCGAAGAAACGGGCCTGGACGGTGCCCGCGCCGTGAAGAAGGGCTTCATCACGGGCAAGACGCTCATCAACCTCGACGACGAGGACGAGGGCTATTTCTGCGTCGGCTGCGCCGGCGGCATGGATACGGTCGGTACCTTCACCTACCGTGAGAAAAAGCTGGCGCCGGGCGCCGTGGTGACGAAGTTCACCCTCGGCGGCGGCCTGGGCGGCCACAGCGGCGACGACATCGACAAGGGCCGTTTCAACGGCGTGCAGCAGGCAGCGCGTTTCCTCAACGAGATCTGGCCGCTCAACGTGGATCTCTGCAGCATCATCGCCGGCAACAAGCGCAACGCCATCGCGCGGGGCGGTCAGGTCATAGTGGCCATCCCGGCCCGCAACGAGGAGAAAGTCGTCGCGGTGTTCAACGATCTGGCGGCCCGGCTGAAAGCCGAATATGCCGTCACCGATCCGGGCCTGTATTTCCACGCGGAACCGGTTTCACGGCCGGCCTGCGCGATCGACCGGGCGACGGCCGGCCGCGTGATCCGCGCCCTGCTGTCCATCCCGCACGGGGTGGTGGCCATGAGCGCCGACATCCCCGGCCTGATCGAGACCTCGACCAATCTCGCCTCCGTCCGGATGGACAGCGGCCACAAGATCGTCGTCGGGACCATGCAGCGCAGCTCGGTCAACAGCCAGCGCGTCTTCCTGTCGCAGCGTGTTGCCGCAGTACTTGAGCTGGCCGGCGCAAAGGTCAAGCACTCTGATGGTTATCCTGGATGGAAACCGAATATGAATTCGCATGTCAAGGACGTCTGCGTGGCTTCCTACAAGCGGCTGTTCGGCCGCGAGCCGGTGGTCCGCGCCATCCACGCCGGCCTTGAGTGCGGCCTGTTCACGGAAAAGTTCCCCGACATGGACATGATCGCTTTCGGCCCCACGCTCCGCGGCGTGCACGCCCCGGGCGAGAAGCTCGACCTGGCTTCGCTCGACCGTTTCTGGGCTGTCCTGCTCGACGTCCTTAAATCCCTGTAGCCATGCCCCGCGTCATTGCTCCTTCCATGCTTTCCGCCGACTTCGGCAACCTCGACCGGGATTGCCGCATGGTGAACCGCAGCGCGGCGGGCTGGTTCCATCTCGACGTGATGGACGGCATCTTCGTTCCGAACATTTCTTTCGGTTTCCCGGTGTGCCAGGCGATCGCCCGGGTGGCGCAGAAGCCGCTCGACGCGCACCTGATGATCATCGAGCCCTGGACCTATGTGGAGCGCTTCGCGAAGCTGGGCGTCCAGTACCTGAGTTTCCATTATGAGGCCTGCAACAGCCGCCGGCTGCGTTCCACCATCCAGCTGGTCCGCGACTGCGGCATGGGTGTCGGCGTGGCCATCAATCCGGAGACGCCGGCCGAGGAGCTGATTCCCTGGCTGCGGCTGATCGACTATGTGGTCGTGATGGGCGTCCATCCGGGCTACAGCGGGCAGAAGTACATTCCGGAGACGACGGAAAAGGTAGGGGTCCTGGCGGAGATGATCGCCGCGCAGGGGGCCGACTGCTTCATCGAGGTCGACGGCGGCGTCGGCACGGCGAACATCGCCGAGCTCGAGCGCCTCGGCGCCGGCGTCTTCGTCGCCGGTTCCGCCGCCTTCTCCTCCGCGAACCCTCTCGCTGCCATCCGCGCCCTCAAGGCCGCGAAATAGCGTTTGCGATCGCTCCGGCAGGCGCATGACTGTGTCTGCTCCTCATGGTTCGCTCCGGGGGCGGAGCTGCGCTTCCGTCCCTTGACGGCTAACTCCTCCCTTTTAGCCTCGCCAAGGCGAGTCTAACGGTCGTCAAACAGACGCCGTCACGAGACGGGACTCCAGCTTGTCCGCCTTTCTCCCTCCGCTCACAAATCGTCGCATCCACAGTCATGCACTTGCCTCCGCTCAGCTACGCTTTTCCTACCGCGACACATCATTCCACGACTCATCCTACCGCGACACAACATACCGCGACACAGAAGATTCATCCGTCTCGTCTGTGTCGCGGGCGTTTTTTTGCGCTTTTCGGCCGAAATCTGCGATCGACACAGATGAAACGGCCTGTTCGTCTGTGTCGCCAACACCGCAACGGCGCACAGGCGAAATTCTTCGTCATTGTCGGGACGTATTTCGGGGAATCGTGTGTTTTATGTGCAGAAAGACGGAGAAAACACATGAAAACCTTTTATCAGATCATCGTGGTTGCTTTGGCGGGATTGCTGACCATGGCGTGTACGGACGTAGGAAGCGCTTATGGCGATTCGTCCTGGTATGGAGAATATGATGCCCGATACGTGGACGGGGAGTTCTCGGTCTATACAGTAATGACTTCCATTTTGCTGACATTCTCGGAAGACGGGCAGGAATGCCGCGCTCTCTATGGATCGAAAGGCATAGACGGCATGATGTGTTACGATAATTATGATTATTTGGGCGCCTCGCAGAGTAAATATGTTGTTCTGTGGTCTTCCTGGAACTCGTTCACGCTTTCGATACCGCTCGTAGGTCAGCTCGATGGAAGTATGGAACAGGCGATCGTCGTGTATGCCGGAAAGATCACCGGCCGGAAGATGAAATTGGACCTGTTGAGTTGCGACCGGGTTGAACAGACGATAGAACTGAAGAAAACAGACTAACTTTGCAGCGAATAATGACGTTGTAAGTGTATCAGGATCTTGATGAGCAGGCACTGGCCATCAGCTGCTCGAAGAAAGACAGGATGGCTGAAGAGGAGCTGTATAGAAGATATGCGGCGAGGGTGTTTACACTCTGCCGCCGGTACACCGACAGTCCCGACGACGCCAAAGACCTGATGCAGGAAGCCTTGATCCAGGCACTGGACAAGATCGCAAGTTACAGGTATAGTGGAAAGGGCTCATTGTATGGCTGGATCAGCCGGATCGCCATCAACCGGGCACTGAACCAGATCCGCCGGAAGCGCTGGAAGACGGTTTCGCTGGATCTGCGTGAAGACAGCATCCCGGACCCGACGGAAGAGGAGATGGCGCTGATCCCGCAGGAGAAGCTGTTGGAGTGGATAGCCAGGCTGCCGGATGTGCGAAAGGCCGTCTTCAACCTCTACTGCATCGATGGCTACTCCCACAAGGAGATTGCCGAGATGCTGAAAATCAGCGAAAAAGGGTCGGCCGGCATGCTGGCGAAAGCCCGGAAACAATTGAAAGAAGAAATAAACCGATATTTGAAGGACACGGAATCATGAAAAATTGGGAAGATAGCATCAAAGACCGTCTGGAAGGGTACGAAAGCCCGCTTCCGGAGGGCAGTCTTGCCGAGTTCCGCGCCCTTCGCGAGGGGAAGGCTGCAGCGCCTGCCAGGAAGCTCGCGCCCTGGATCTGGGGCCTGACGGCTGCGGCTGCGGCCGGCCTGGCCGCCGTCCTGTTCCTTCGTCAGCCCAGCGTGCCTGACGAGGGCATTCAACGCATCCAGCAGCCCGCAGCGCCGGTCGCCGTGGTGACCGATTCGGCGCCCGCGGCAGAAGCCTTGCCTTCCACGCAGCTGATCGCACAGGCGGTGGTGCCCAAAGCCGTTCCGCAGGTCACCGTGCGCACCCGCAAAACCATCCAGCCGGCGGAATCGGCGGAACCGGCAGAACCGACAGTAGCGGCAGAATTCGCAGAACCGGCAGAAGCAGCGGAAACGGCGGAGGCAGTACCCGCTGCTGCGCCTGACGAGGAAAGCGCCCAGCCTGTCTTCGCGAAGGAAGAATCATCGCCCTATATTCCTGAAAGAACCGTCAACCGGCCGGTGACCATGAAGGTTGGACCCGCTGCCGGCATCGTTGCCGGAAGCGGCCTGCTGGTAGGCTTGGTGATGCCGTTTCTTGGCGCGGGTTCTTCCACAATGCCGTCCCCGACTGCGCATCCATATCAGGACAACAGCTATCTCGGTTATTCTTCCATTATTATCGATGACAGCGCGGTTGACGAGAAGCATTATTTCCCGTTGAAAGTGGAGCTGACCACCCGGATTCCTGTTGCAAACCGACTGTATGTCACAACAGGGTTGGAGTATTCGTTCTATGGATCCAGCATCTTCTTTGCCATTGCCGGTGAAAAGAAGCAGACAGCTCATTATATGGGCATTCCAATCCGCGCAGACTGGCTCATTGCTTCCGGCAAGGTACTCGACGTGTATGCGGGCGCCGGCGTGCAAGGGGATCTCTGCGTCGCGGCTACGTTCGATGGAAACAAGATCCAGAGAGACGGAGCCAGCCTCTCGCTGCTGGGCGCCGGCGGCATCCAGCTGAACATGACCAGGCACCTGGGCCTCTATGTCGAGCCGCAGTTGAGTTGGACCCTTCCTTCCGAGAACCTTACGCTGGAAACCTATCGGAGCGCGCATCCCCTGATGTTCTCCATGGCGGCCGGCCTCAGAATCAACCTTGACAAATAAACCGTAAGGATATGAAACACATCGCATTATTGATTTCCGCGGCCATCCTGCTGATGGTTGGCGTTTCCTGTGAGAAACTCGAAAACGAAGAGACGGGGGATAATTCGCCCAAGCGTCTCGAACTGTCGACCAAATCGACCGAACTCGTCCGGCAGGGCCAGGATTTCGCGTTCGAATTCATCGACCGTGTGAACCAGTCGGAAAAGGACGATTTCATCATTTCTCCGCTCAGCATGCAGTTCCTGCTGGGTATGCTGCTGGACGGCGCCCAGGGTAAGACGTCGGATGAAATCTGCCAGGTGCTGGGCTACGGCGCGGGAGAAGTCGAGGCCGTGAACGAGTATTGCCAGTCGATGATGACGCAGCTGCCCAAGCTGGACAAGAAGACCAAGCTCAGCCTGGCCAACGCCATTTTCGTCAACAAACCGTATACGCTGCTGGACACGTACAAGTCTACGGTCGGCAAGTATTATCAGGCGGAAGTCTCCAACCTGGATTTCACGAAAAACGCCAGTTCCCTGAAGACTATCAACGGCTGGTGCTCCAAGAATACGAACGGGCTGATTCCGAAGGTTTTGGACAATGTGGATCCTTCCGCACTGGCCTATCTGCTCAACGCGCTCTATTTCAAGAGCGAATGGCAGAAACCATTCCCGAAGGCCAACACCGCCAAAGAGCCCTTCACGATGGAAGACGGCAAGGTCAAGAAAGTTCCGATGATGAAAAACAACATCAAGGCGGCCGCGCAGGAAAACGATGACTGCTCGATTGTCCGGCTCACCTACGGAAATGGCGTCTACGCCATGCTGGTCATCCTCCCGGCGCAGGGCAAGAAACTCACCGACTTGACTGCCGCCATCCAAAAGCAGGGCTGGAGCAATTACTTTCCGCCGATGGTTTCCTGCGACGTGGATCTGTGGCTGCCGAAATTCGAGACGAAATACGAGATAAACCTCAATACCATCCTGTCCGACATGGGAATGCCCAGCGCCTTCACTCCCGCGGCCGACTTCAAGGCCATGTCGAACAGTGCGTTGTGCCTGAGCTTCGTGAAGCAGGATGCGATCATCAAGGTGGATGAAGAAGGGACGGAAGCCGCAGCGGTTTCCACGGCCGCCATGTATGCGACGGCATTGCTGCCCAACCAGAAAATCGTCTTCCACGCCGACCGCCCGTTCCTCTACCTGATCACCGAAAGCAGCACCGGCGCCATCCTCTTCGCCGGCAAGTACAGCGGTAAATAATAGCGGGCAAGGTCCCCTAGCATAACGGGCAAGGTCTCTTTTTAATGCCGGGACCTTGCCCGTTGATTATTGGCCGGAAGTGCCTGCAACCCCATTTCGTCGGGCAAGGTATGCCTCACGAAATGAGACCTTGCCCGCTCAGCGGAGCGATGGCTAGATGATGTACTTGATTTCCTTCGAGCCGTAGGGGTGGAGGGTGCCGTCGCGGTGCTCCAGCAGCAGCCGGGCTTCGGGATCGATGCCGAGGATGCGGGCCTGGATGCGACGGCCGGAGCGCTGCTCCGTCGGCACGTCGGTGGCGGGCATTTCTTCGAACTCGCGCCACTCGCCGCGCCGGTACAGGCAGGCCAGATACTCCGCGTCATAGCCGTTGCGGGCGTACGGCGAGCCGAGCTTGTCGCAGCGCGCGAAGATGGGCGCGAGCACGCGCGGGAGCGTTTCCTTTACGTCGTAGCGGCGCCCCGTGACCAGCCCCAGCGATGTGGGATTGGGCAGGGAAGGGTCGAAGTCCCGCTGGTTCAGGTTCAGGCCGATGCCGGCGACCGCGGCGGAAACCCGCCCGCCCGAGAGCGTCGGCTCGATCAGCGTGCCGCAGATCTTCCGGTCACCCACGTAGATGTCGTTCGGCCACTTGATCGAGGCCGCCACGCCTTCGCCCCGCAGGAAATCGATCAGCCCCAGGGCCACCACCTGCGAGAGGATGAACTGCTCCCGGGCCGGGATGCCGTCCGGCTTCAGCAGGAAGGAGAACGTGAGGTTCTCTCCGGGACGGCTCTCCCAGCGGTTGCCCTTCTGGCCGCGGCCGGCCGTCTGGAACAGCGCGGCGTAGACCGTGCGGTCGGGGAGGCCGGCCTGATCTGCCAGCAGCCGGGTGTTGGTGGAGTCGATCGTGTCAAACCAGTGGATGGAATCTGCCATATTTTCAGTTTCGGCCCGATGGCCGGATATTTGCAAGAAAGTTTTATCTTTGTAAGTTCAATTACTACGCAAAGATAGTTCAATTATTGATGAAGACCAAGAGTGAAGTCGGCGTAATCGCCGAAGCGATGTTGGAGAAAAAGGCCCAGGATGTGGTTTCGCTCGACCTGACGAAGATCGGCACCGCCATCGCGGACCATTTCGTGATTTGCAACGCAGACTCGACGACCCAGGTCGTCGCTATTTCCGACTATGTCGAAGAGATGATGGAGAAGGAGTGCGGCCGCAGCGTCCTGCGCAAGCAGGGCCGCGAGAACGCCTTCTGGGTCATTCTCGATTACAGTGATATCGTCGTCCACATTTTCCTGACCGACCAGCGCCTGTTCTACCGCCTGGAAGACCTGTGGGCCGACGCCGTGAAAACCACTTATACCGATTCGAACGATTAATTAATGGCAGACAACAATATCTTTCCGCAGGATGGCAACCGCCAGCAACGCCCCCAGCGCCAGCCGCGCAGGGGCTTCAACTGGTTCTCGCTGATCTACATCTTCCTCCTGCTGGGCCTGGCCTACATGTGGTCCTCCTCGGGCACGGCCAATCCCCTGAAGAAGGAGTGGATCGACGTGAAGGACGGCCTGCTCGTCAGCGGCGACGTCGACAAACTGGTCTACGTCCGCAACGAACACAAGGGCGAAATCTACCTGAAACAGGCTTCGCTCGACAAATACAAGAACCTCTACGGCGGCCGCGAGCCCAAGGGCGGGCCGCATTTCTATTTCCTCGTGTCGGAGAAATTCGACGCCGAGGCCCAGCTCGACGCCCTCGTGGCGTCCCTGCCGCCCGAGAAGCAGTTCAAGGTGGTGGTCGACGAACATAAGAACTACTGGGGACCGATCATCGAATGGGTGATCTTCCCGCTGATGCTGCTGGGCATGTTCTTCCTGTTCATGCGCCCGATGCGGGGCATGGGCGGCGGCGCCGGCGGCGGCATCTTCAACGTCGGCAAGTCGCAGGCCAAGCTCTACGAGAAGTCCAACAACGTGAAGGTCACCTTCAAGGACGTGGCCGGCATGGAAGAGGCGAAAGTGGAGGTGAAGGAGATCGTGGATTTCCTGAAGAACCCCAAGAAATACACCGCCCTGGGCGGCAAGATCCCCAAGGGCGCGCTGCTGGTAGGCCCTCCGGGCACCGGCAAGACCCTGCTCGCCAAGGCCGTGGCCGGCGAGGCCGACGTGCCCTTCTTCTCCATGTCGGGCTCCGACTTCGTGGAGATGTTCGTGGGCGTGGGCGCCTCCCGCGTGCGCGACCTGTTCCGCCAGGCCAAGGAAAAAGCCCCGTGCATCGTCTTCA
>JAFZRV010000002.1 GCA_017619655.1 Bacteroidales bacterium
ACACACACTCACAACCCTCCTTCGGTTGTGCCACTGCCGGCACAACCAGAAGGATCGTCATGATAAGTATGCTTAATCTTTTCAACATATTGTCCGTTTTATAAACGTTCTTTTAGTTGTTGGATTATTCAGGTAGATTAGTCGCTGAGGTCGATTACGGTTCGACTACAGGGTCACCTTCTTCCTCAACACCGGGGAGGTATGCACTGATGATGTCACCGACATTGATACCGAGGCCCTTGAGAAGGCTCTGGATATCAGCAACGCTCACGGGGATCACATAGCTGGCATCCTGGCTGAGGATATACTCTTTCAGCTTCTCGTAGTTAGCCTTGGCATATTCGCAAGCGGTCTTCAGGGACTGCAGGCGAGCTTCCTGAACCTTGAGGTCCTTCTGGGCTTCAGCGATCAGGCCTTCCCAATCCGGAACGTCGCTCTTGTAGCAAGCGGCTTCGTGGCTCAGTCTCTCGATCTCCTGATAAGCCTTGTTGACCTTGGCTTCAGTGTTGTTCATATCAATGTTGCCAAACTCGTCGTACACCACGATGGCGTTGCGGAGAGCGTTGTAGGCGTTGACATATGCAGTGTAAGCGGCATCGAAGCTAGCGGCGTCAGCGACACGGTCGTAACCTTCCATCTTAGCCTCAGCCTTATACACGGTCTCAGCTTTGGTCTTCAGGCCAGAAAGATCGGTCTTCTGAGCGTTGTACTGAGCTTTCTCTGCATTCCATTCGTTGAACTGCTCCCAAGGCTCTTCGCCGAAGGCTTCGATAGCGTTTGCAAGCTGCTCGCCACCAAGGGTCTCGATCCAACCGACATAAACACCAAGAATGTTCGTTGCGAAGAGATTCTTAACATCGGTCAGAGGATATGGAGCGGTAATTCCGGAAGCATCGAAAGGAGAAGTAATAACGTAGACACCGTTAATGACAGTATCACCAGAAGCATCAACGCGAGTACCTGTGAACTCAATCAAGGCAGCTTCATATTCATCCCAAACAGCCTTCTTATCAACTGCGTCTTCCCATGCGTCATGGGCATTTCCGTAAGCAGTCTTATCGTCCTTACCAGCTTTGGCTGCATCGTTTTCGAACGCAGTTTCAACTGCAGTAATCCAGTCTTCGATGAGCTTGGTATCTTGCTCGAAATCTTTTTCAGGGTGGTTGGCAAGCCAATCGTTGTAACGAGCCTTCATTCTGTTATAGAAGTCCGTTCCTTTGGTGCCATCGAAATTGAAGATAGCGGAGGCTTCAGCGACATCACCAATAGTCCAACCCTTAGGATCAACAGCATCAAGGACAACACCAAGAGCATCAGTTTCAATAATATCATCACCTACGAAAAGCACAAGCGGTGCCTCATCCTTTTTGAATGCATCAAAAGGAGTAGCCGTATACGTATTGGCCTTCAGGTCACCCTTCTTCGTAGTGGAAGAATACTGATTCATCAAATCGGAATCAAACTTGGCAAAAGTGCCAGTCAGAGCAGTGGTAAGGTTAGCCGCAACAGTAGGATCATCGAAGTAATCAGCCCAATCGGCAGAAAGAGCAGCTTTAACAGTGGCCTTTGTTGTCGGAAGGGACTTATTCCAATAGGAATTGTACACAGCATAGTACTTGCCAATAGCCTCATAAATCTTCTCAGCAGCCGTGGTAACTGCAGCGGGTTCGTAATCAGTATTAGGCGCAGCAAGTTCTTCGGGATCCTCCCAAGTCGTAGTGACTTGGTATGCAGGGTCGCTACCAGGGATAATCTCCTGTGTTGCGGACATGATGGTTGATCCAACACCAAGAGGCATAGCAGTAGAGGCGTCTTTGTTGAAAGAGGTGGTCATATCTACACCAAAGAGCTGGCTCAAGATATTATTCAGAGCAGCACGACGACCCTTCTCTTCATCTTTCACGTTAGACATATAGTTCGTACCTTCTTTAGCATTATCTTTAGCTTCAAGATCCCACTGATATGCAGCCTTATTGAACTTGGTCTGAGTAGCAATTTCCGTGAAGGAAACAGAGTCAACCACAGGCTTACCACCATCGGTCTTCGTTGCAAAATAGAAGAAATGAGGGTTCTGGTCATCATCATATTTGTAATTCTTGCCGGTACCATTATTTGCGTCATCCAAATAAGCATCGCGAGCTTTGGCAAACTTTTCAATTGCGGCAAGAATTGCAGAGGAGTCGACAGCATTGATATCTTTCTGCTCATCAATCGTCTTAATCTGGGCAAACAGTTCTGCCATTGCTTCGAACATTGCATCCGGTTTACCGGCAGCTTTAGCAGTGTTAAAATTGGAGATAGCAGTTGTGTAAGGAGCATAGGCCGTCAGACCGGCTTTCAAGATGCCATTGTGAGCAGTCCAAACACTATCAGCAGTTTTCTTTGCTTTAGCTGTCTCCACAGGGTCTAACGCTGCTTTCTCTTCCTCGTAAATACGTTTCAGAACAGTGAGAGCTCCTTTCAAGCCATAGTTTGCTGTGATTTTTGCCGGTTTACCATCTTTGGTATACTCGTATACCTCAGCGTCGTCGCCGTCGCCATCAGCACCAAGGATGAAAGCCTTCATAGACTGGTTGGCTTTCTGAATACGGATGGTGTCATCACCAGAGTTTTTCCAAACAATGATCTCATTGTCAGTCGTTGCTTTAGAAACGGGGGACGCCTGATCGTAAGAACTCAAAAGTGTAGCATAATAATAATAATACCCATAGAGATTAAAATCCTCTTCGAGCAAGTCAGGGAAAGCAATGATGGTGTCCATTTTCTGCTTGTAATCCGCCTGTTTCGGCTCGCCTTTAGCAATAATTGCTTTTTCTTCGGTAGTCAACTTAGCAGGTTCGGTGTAGACAGTACCAGCTTTTTCCCAATTCTCTTCAACAAAGTCAAGAACTGCGAGATTGAAGTCTTTGACGCCTTCCTTCATCAGAGAAGCGATAGCGGTTTCATTGGCGTCAATTTTTGCCAATTCATACTCCAGCTGGTTTTGTCTGTCGGCAAATTTGTCAACATAAGCCTTCCATTCAGCAACTCTTGCGCTGCTGTCCGGAATAGCTTCATAGTCTTCCATCCATTTGGCGATCTTGGCTTCTTCCCAAGCGATGGCATCTTCGTAATAGTCATCCACGTCGACAAGAGCGTAACCGTTCCAAGCGGTGTCAGAGAAGCGGAGAGCGTATTCAGTCAGGGTGTCAACCTTCTGCTGAGCCTTGAAGACATTGTATTCCTGCTTGATGACCTCTTCGGTCAGACCGTAATAGACAGCGACTGCCTCAGCAAGGGCAACCTTCTCGGGACCAGTAAGGTCACCGGCGGCGAGGTTGATGTTGCGGAGAGCGACACGGAGTTCTTCTCTTGCCTGGGCAAGTGCTTTTTCAGCATCGGCCATGTCTTTCGCGTGCTTCAGTTCGCGGAGCTCCATTTCCTTCTTGATGGAATCGATGGCGCTGGCGGTCTTCTGAGCGATGAAGTCGTTGGTGTCCTGACGAGCTTCGTTGATCAGCTGCTGGTACTCGTTGAGGAGCTGCTGATACTCGGTGTCAGCGTTCAAGTTAGCCGTCATGGCGTCAACGTAGCGGGCTCTTGCCTGCTCGTGGGCGGCCTCGGCACGGACCAATTCTGCGTCAGCTGCACGCAGATCCTTCAGTGCGCGGATGTATTCAGCCTTGGCAAAGCGCATGTCCTGGATACCCAGGGGCTCCACCTGCTCAATACAGGAAGTGAAAAGACTGCCGGCAGGAATCAGCCGGGCGTTTCCAAGGAGGAGCAGTCATTGTGTCCATAAAAAGGGCCATTTTTTATGGACAGAGCAGGCTTCGAACCGCTTTTGTCCAAGAAAATCGGGGTTATTTTTGGACAAAACAGCCGGTACTGCTGCGCTGACTGCTGGCGGGAGATGCCCGGTCGGGGCCGGGCATGACGGGAAGGGCCCGGCGTGACGGATGCGAAAAAAGAGACTGCCCGAAGCAGTAATTGGACAAAACGTCAAAAAAAGTCGTTATCTTGTCTATGTTAACCAATACCTATAATGTTATGAAACTGAATAAATTATTTAAGAGAACAGGCCGGCTCGACGTGTTCGGGCTGGGAGAAAAGCGCCTTGCGCAACTCAAGACGGAAGGGCGCTATTCGTGCTATCGCAACACCCGGGCGACCCTCAAGAAGTTCGCGGCGTTCCTGAAAGCAGAATCGTTCCCGCTGGGAAAGATCACCCCGGAACTGATGGAAAACTTCCGCAGCTACCTCATCGAGACCGTGGGCAACAGCCACAACACCGTGGCGGAGAACCTCAAGATCCTCTCGCAGCTCTTCACGGACGCCGGCGTGGAGAAGAACCCCTGCAAAAACGTGGGCCTGACGCGCATCCAGCGGCCCCGCAACTACCTGCAGGAAGAGGAGCTGGCCCGGATGATGGCGCTGCGGCTGCCGAAGGGCAGCGAGATGGACGTGGTGCGCGACATGTTCTTCATGGAGTGCCGCACGGGCTTGCGTATCAGCGACTTGCTGCTGTTGCGCTGGAGCGACTACGACGGCCAGTACATCCGTCTGCGGATGCAGAAGACCCGGCGGCCGGTGGAGATCCCGGTGTCGGCGAGCGTGCAGAAGACCCTGGAGAAGTACCGGGACCTGTTCGCCCGGCCCAACAGCCGCATCTTCCCGGTGCTGGACCGCGTGAAGGACCGGCCCGACGAGTTCTCGAAGTTGCGGCGCGTGATCTACGGCACGGCGCACGTGAACCTGATCATCAAGCGGGTGGCGGCTCGGGCGGGCATCACGAAAAACGTGTCGACGCATGTGGCGCGGCACACCTTCGCGACGCTGCTGCTCAGCAAGGGCGCGTCGATCTACGACGTGAAGGAGCTGCTGGGCCACCAGGACGTGAAGGTGACGCAGGTGTACGCACATCTGCTGGACGGGCGGAAGCGGGAGCTGGTGGAGATGCTGGAGTGACGGCTATTTTACGATGCGGACTTCCTCGGTGATGACCTTCACCGAGGATTTCTTTTTGTCGGCCTTCTTGTTCTTGGCGGCGGTCGTGGTTTTCTTCTTGCTGTCTTTCTTCGCGACGGGTTCGGGCTCCGGCGCGGGTTCGGGCTGCTCGAAGTAGAGGGCGGGAACCGGGCGGAGGCTCTGTTTCTCAAACGGATAGCCGTTGTCAGGCGCGGTGACGGCCAGGCGCTCGCGGGCGGCTGCCTCTTCGGGTTTGACGGCCCGGAAAACCGGGACTTCCTGCCGCAGCACGTAGATCACCACTTCGTCGGGCCCGCAGTCGCGGTTCGACACCAGGAGGCTGTAGCGCCCGTCGGGCGTGTCACAGAAGAGCAGGTCGTCGCCCTTCGAATTATACGGGAAACCCAGGTTCTGCACGCTGCCCCAGGCCTGCTTCTTCGCGTCCCAGCGGGCCACGTAGAGGTCGTAGCCGCCCATGCCGGAGAGGCCGTTTGAGGCGAAGTAGAGCCGCTGGCCGTCGGGCGAAAGCATGGGGAAGATCTCGCTGCCGCGCGAGGCCGCGTCCGGACAGATGACTTCCGGACGGCTCCAGGCCGTGTCGAGCGGGCGCGTCTGCACCACGCACAGCGAGCTGTCCGCGCTGGGGAGCGAGAGATAGAGCACCTCGGCCTCCTGCGGGTACCAGTTACCGTCGGCGCCCCAGCTGCCTTCGCGCAAGTGCCCGAGCCAGAGGAAGAAATCGCCGCGCGGCACCTTCTTCGAGGCCACGACCGTAAGGTCGGCGGCGTAAGCCGAGAGCGCCGCGTAGTTCTGCTTTTCGACGGCGCGCAGCAGCGCGAGGCTGTCTTCGTTCACCTGTGCGGAGAGCGGAAGCACGGCGAGACAGGCGAGCGCCAGGGTCAGGAAGGGACGTTTCATGCCGTATTTTCTGATTTTTCAACGTTTTTTCAACAACAAATTTAGCCAAAACCTTCTTATGTTGAGAAAAAAGTGTAATTTTGCAAGCTATTTCGGAGATTCCGGGTCAAGCCCTGAATGACGGGAATAGAGTAAGTTAAGCGTAGCGGAGCGGGTGGTTTCCGGCGCAGCGACCTTTTTTTGGGAGCAAGACGGAAACCAGAGCGACGCGAAGCGAAAGAAGAAATATTTTAAAACTAAAATAACTAACATTTATGCAAAGCAAAGGTGCCATCACATTTGTGGCCATTCTGATCGGCCTTGCCTGCGTGTTCCAGCTGTCGTTCACGGCTGCGACCGCCATCCAGGAAAATAAGGCCGCCAAAGCTGCCCGCAAAGCAGTCGAAGAGGTACAGAAGACCCCTGCGTTTGCCGAAGTTTCCGAGCTGGACCGCGCGTTCTACCTCGACTCCGTCAGCACGGCTGCCAATAAGCAGTATCTCGACTCCATCGCGGCTAAAAAAGTCTATTTCAACTACACCTACAAACAAGTCAAGGAGAAAGAGCTGAACCTCGGCCTCGACCTGAAAGGCGGTATGAACATCGTCCTCCAGCTCGACCTCGCCGAACTCGTCCGCTCCTGCGCCCGCGAAAAGACTTCCGAAGAATTCAACAAGGCCATGGCCCTCGCCCAGGAGCGTGCCGACCAGACCCACGAAGACTTCATCACCCTTTTCGCCCAGGCCTGGGACGAAGTGGCTCCCGGCAAGCGCCTTTCCTTCGACATCGACCTTGACAAGCTCAGCGGCGATGTGAAGAACAAATCGAAGGCCAGCAACGAAGAGATCATCTCCCTCCTCAAGGAAGAAGCCAAGGGCGCCATCGACAACTCCTACCAGGTGGTCGACCGCCGTGTCAACCAGTTCGGTGTGGCCCAGCCCAATATCCAGAAAGTCGCCGGTACCGGCCGTATCCTGGTCGAGCTTCCGGGCGTCAAGGAGCCGGAGCGTGTCCGCAAACTCCTGCAGGGTACCGCTTCCCTCGAATTCTGGGAGACCTACAACAGCCAGGAAATCCAGCCCTATCTCCAGGAGCTGAACGAGACGGTCCGCCTGCAGCTCGAGGCCCTCGAAGAAGAGAAGCCCGCTGTGGAAGCTGAACCCAAGGCTGACGACAACTCGCTCGAAGCCCAGCTCGCCGCTTCGCAGGACGAGCAGGTGAGCGCATCGCAGGAAGCCCTCATGAAGGCCAACCCGCTCTTCTCCCGCCTCCAGATGTTCAACAACAGCGGCGCGCTGCTGGGTATCGCCCACTACCGCGACACCGCCCAGATCAACACCTGGCTCGCCGAGAACCGCTCCCTCTTCCCGGGCGACTTCGTGCCGGCCTGGAGCTTCAAGGCCTACAACGAAGGCAGCCTCCAGCCTGACACCTATTACGAACTCATCGGCCTGAAGAGCCATGTCGGCAAGGGCCCGGCCCTCGACGGCAAGTACATCGCTTCGGCCAGCGTCAACTACAACCAGATGACCGGCGCCCCGGAAGTCAGCATGAGCATGAACAGCAAGGGTGCCATCGAGTGGGAAAACATCACCGGCGAGAATGTCGGTCGCCAGATCGCCATCGTCATGGACGGCCAGGTTTATTCCTATCCGACCGTCAACGGCAAGATTTCCGGCGGTAACTCCTCGATCTCCGGTCACTTCACCCAGCAGGAAGCGGACGACTTGTCCAACGTGCTGAAGTCCGGTAAGCTCTCCACGCCCGCCCGCATCGTGCAGGAACAGGTGGTGGGCCCGTCCCTGGGTAGCGCCTCCATCAAGGCCGGTATGATCTCCTTCATCATCGCCTTCCTCCTGGTGCTGGTCTACATGATCATCTTCTACCGCAAGGCCGGTGTGGCCGCCGACATCGCGCTGCTCTGCAACGTGCTCTTCCTGTTCGGCGCCCTCGCCTCCTTCGGCACCGTGTTCACCCTCTCGGGTATCGCCGGTCTCGTGCTGACCATGGGTATGGCGGTCGACGCCAACGTGATCATCTACGAGCGCGTGAAAGAGGAACTCAACGCCGGCAAGGCCCTCCGCCTCGCCATCAGCGACGGTTACAAGAACGCGTACTCGGCCATCCTCGACGGCCAGATCACTACGATCCTGACCGGTATCATCCTCTACGTCTTCGGCAGCGGCTCGATCAAAGGTTTCGCCGCCGTGCTGGTGATCGGTATCATCACTTCGGTGCTGACCTCGATCTTCATCACCCGCCTGATCTTTGAAGCCCAGCTGAAACGCAACAAGAACATCACCTTCGCTTCCGAATGGTCGAAGAACTTCCTGAAGAACACCAAGATCAACTTCCTGGGCATCCGCAAGACCACGTACCTGATCTCCGCGGCCGTCTGCGTGATCTGCCTCGTGTTCATCTTCACCAAGGGCTTTACCCTCGGCGTCGACTTCAGCGGCGGCCGTACCTACACGGTGCGTTTCGACCAGCCGGTGACGCCGGAGCAGGTTCGTGCGGCTCTCTACGACGAGTTCGGCGAATCGTCCGAAGTCAAGCAGTTCGGTGGTGCCTCGCAGATGCGTATCACCACGAAGTACATGGTCGGTGACAAGTCCACCGAGACCGACCGTATGATCGAAGGCAAGATCTACAACGCCTTGAAGGGCTTCTACGCCAACGAACTGACGCTCGAAGGCTTCACCTCGACGCTGGAGAACCCGAACGGTATCGTCAGCAGCGACCGCGTGGACGCCTCCATCGCGAGCGAGATGAAACGCGACGCCGTGATCGCCGTGATCCTGGCCCTGATCGTGATCTTCGGTTACATCGCCATCCGGTTCAAGAACTGGACCTGGGGCTTCGGCGGTGTGAGCTCGCTGATCCACAACTCGATCATCATCATCGGCTTCTACTCGATCTTCAGCGGCGTCCTGCCGTTCACCCTCGACGTGGATCAGACCTTCATCGCCGCCGTGCTGACGATCATCGGTTACTCCATCAACGACAACGTGGTGATCTTCGACCGTATCCGTGAATACCGGACCCTGTATCCGAAACGCCCGCTCGAGCAGAACATCAACGAGGCGTTGAACTCGACGCTGTCCCGTACGGTCAATACGTCGGTCTCGACCTTGCTCGTGCTGGTCGCCATCGCGATCTTCGGCGGCGAGGCCATCCGCGGCTTCTCGGTCTCCCTCGCCCTCGGCGTGGTGGTCGGTACCTACGCTTCGATCTTCATCGGTACGCCGATCATGTATGATCTGAACCGCAAGAAACTCGCGAAAGAAACCACGAAGTAAAGAAAGCAAAGCAAAAAAAAAGAGGTCCTCACGGACCTCTTTTTTTTGACTTAGCTTTGTCGTAGCCAGGCTTCCAGCTGCTTCGCCTCTTCGGTGCGGCCGAAGTTGTTGTAGGTGCGGACCAGGTAGAAGTAAAGGGTGGCGGCGTCGTCGGCGAGCTTCTTGTCGATGATGTCGTCATCGCCCGGGCCCACCGGCGTGGAATAGTAGAGCATCGACTGGACCGTCTCCTTGGCGAGCTGGTTGCCGACCTCCAAGGCCTTCTCAGGACGTCCGATGCGGAAGTATTCCTCCACGATGCTCAGGACCGACCACTCGTTGAGGCTGCGGAACATGGACACGTTGTAGGGGAAGTTCTTGGCCGGCATGCATTCGATGCACTTGTCGAGCACCCGCTCCGCCTTGGCGTATTCGCCCTTGTCGATCAGGGCCGAGGCCGTGATGGAGAACATGTCGCGCAGCGGCACGACAGCCGAGAAGGTGAAGATGTTCTGGTAGTCCCAGTGGACGGTGGTGTCGGCCAGCGAGTCGAAGCGGTAGACGTTCAGGATGCGTTCGTAGAGCGCGTCGGCGTTCATCGTGGCTTCCCGGTCGGTATAGTCGTTGAGGAACGGCACGAGCTTGTAGACGACACCGTCGTACTGCAGCCAGGGATCGAGGCCGAGCTTGGTCTCGTTGCGCGAGACGAAGTAAATGGGCCGCGACCAGTCGTAGTTGGCCAGGATGTCGAGGATGATGAGGTCGAATTTCGTGAGGTTGTTGCCGCTGATGCTCAGGATGATCTGGTCGACGATCCGGTCGCGCTGGCTTTCCGGCACGAGTCCGGTGCGGATGGCGTTCTCCTTGTTGACCGGCACGACCAGCTGGTGGCCCGGGATGAAGTCGTCACCGTTGCGCTTGTAGCGCTCGTCCTTGAAGACGGCGATGGCTTCGGAGGCCAGGATCGCGTGGTCCACCACGTCGACCACGGGCGTGTAGTCGTTGGTGCCGTAGAGATACTGGATGCGCGGGATGCTGATGTTGATGGGGTCGGACTCGTAGAAGCGGTGCTTCATCTGGTCGATGTACCAGTCCGTGCCCAGCAGCGAAGAGTTGACGATGCGCACGTCGGTGCGGACGCCCTCCACTTCCTGGGCGTACCAGAGCGGGAAGGTGTCGTTGTCGCCGTGGGTGACCAGCAGGGCTTGCGGGGCGAGGCCGGAGAGGTGGTTCCAGGCCAGGTCGCGGGCCGTAAAGCGGCCGCTGCGGTCGTGGTCGTCCCAGTTCTGGCAGCCCATGAGCACGGGCACCACGAGACTCAGCGCCACGGCCAGCGCGGCGGCGGGGATGCCGGCTTCCTTCTTGGTAAGGCGCTCGAACCAGCTCTGCAGGGCCATCACGCCGAGGCCGATCCAGAGCGCGAAGACATAGAAGGAACCCGCGTACGCGTAGTCACGCTCGCGCACCTGGTAGGGCGGCTGGTTCAGGTAGACCACGATGGCCAGGCCGGTGAGCAGGAAGAGCAGGCCGGTGACCCAGCTGTTGCGCCCGTCGTAGCGCAGCTGGAAGAAGAAGCCGATGAGGCCCAGGATAAGCGGCAGGAAGAAGTAGTGGTTCTTGCCGCGGTTGTGAGCCAGGTAGTCGGGCGCATAGCTCTGGTCGCCGAGGCGCGCCTCGTCGATGAACTTGACGCCGCTCTCCCAGTTGCCCTTGACGCGGTCGCCGGGTACTTCGCCGTGCAGGTCGTTCTGCCGGCCCACGAAGTTCCACATGAAGTAGCGGACGTACATGTAGTCCACCTGGTAGTCGAAGAAGAAGCGCAGGTTGTCCTTCATCGACGGCATCTGGAAGTTGTAGGGCTTGCCGTAGAGGTTCGCGCGGCGCGTGACGGTCTTGGTGGTGTAGCCCTTGTAGAACTCCTTGTAGCGGTCGTCGAAGCCGTTCCACATGCGCGGGAAGAGCATCTTGGTGGAAGACGGGTACTTGGCGTCGATGTTCATGGCGTGGTAGTACTTGCCGTCGAGCGGGGTCCAGTAGGGTTTTTCTTCCACCTCGTAGGGCGAGGTATAGGTCTGTCCGTAGATGATGGGGTTGGAACCGTACTGCTCGCGGCCCAGGTAGCGGATCAGCGTGTACGGGTTGTCGGGCTGGTATTCGTTGGTCGGGGTGCCGGCGCTCGATCGGATGACCGTGATGGCGAAGAGCGAGTAGCCGAGCACGATGGCGGTGACCATGAGCGTGGCGGTGTGGGCCAGGCTCCTGTCTTTCTTACGGAAGAACCAGAGCAGGCCGAAGCAGGCGGCCAGGAAGATCACCATGAAGATAGTGGCACCCACGTTGAACGAGGCGCCGAAACCGTTGACGAAGAGGCGGTCGACCCCGGCTGCCAGGCGCGGCAGGTAGGGGATGATGCCGAAGAGGATGACGGCCAGGACCACGCCCGAAACCGCCAGCACGGCCGCGCTGCGCCAGAAGGTGACGGGTTTCCGGTGCTTCTTGTAGTAGATCAGGTAGACGATGGCCGGAACGGTCAGCAGGTTGAGCAGGTGCACGCCGATGGAGAGGCCCATGAGGAAGCAGATGAGCACCAGCCAGCGGTTGGCGTAGGGCTGGTCGGCCTGCTCCTCCCATTTGAGGGCCGCCCAGAACACGATGGCGGTGAAGAGCGACGACATGGCGTAGACCTCGCCCTCCACGGCCGAGAACCAGAAGGTGTCGGAGAAGCAGTAGGCGAAGGCGCCCACCAGGCCGGCCCCGAAGAGGCCCAGGGCCCCGGCGGTCGTGAGGGTCTTGCCGCGCTTCTCGTTGATCCGCCGTCCGAAGTGGACGATGGTCAGGTAGAGGAAGAAGATGGTGAAGCCGGAGCAGAGGGCGCTCATGGCGTTGACGGCCACGGCGGCGTGCTCGGCGTCGGTGAAGAGGGTGAAGACGCGGGCGAAAAGGTTGAACACGGGGTTGCCCGGCGCGTGGCCGACTTCAAGCTTGTAGGACGAGGCGATGAACTCGCCGCAATCCCAGAAACTGGTGGTGGGTTCAATAGTAGCAAGATAAACCAGCGATGCGAGGACGGCGACGCAGGCCGCGATGATGCGATTGATCTTGTTGAACTGTTTGGTCTCCATATGTAATGCTATATTATTCTAATATCCTATAATCCGTAAACTACAAAGATATAGGTTTTATCACTAACTTTGCGAAAAATTTGCAACGAGCATGCCACAAGACTGGAAAGACCTGTTGAAGGGCGCCTTCGCCGAAGAATTGGCCACACTGCCGCCGGAGCCCGATCCGGAGCCGGCGCAGGAGGCCGTCGCACCCTTCCGGAAGCAGCGGCTCATCGTGACCATCGACCGCCGCCGCAGGGCCGGCAAGCAGGTGACGCTGGTGTCGGGCTTTTCCGGCACGGATGAGGAGCTCGCGGCGCTGGGCAAGCAGCTCAAGACGAAACTCGGCGTGGGCGGCTCGGCGGGCGACGGCGAGATCCTCCTGCAGGGCGACGTCCGCGACAAGGTGGTGGCTTTCTTGACGGCGCTGGGCCACAGCGCCAAGCGGGGGAATTGACGCATCGATGAGAACACTGCCCGAACCCTATGTACTGGCAGTCCTGCTGCTGGACGCCGTGCTGCTGCTCCTGCTTTTCGAGCGGCTGCGCGCGGCCCTGCAGGCCGGGGCGGACTGCTGCCGCAATCCCTACAGCATACGGGAGTTCCTGGGCAACAACTATCTCTGCACCTCGGTGCGGCAGGTTTTCGTGCTGCTGCTCCCCTTTTACGCCATTACGCTGGTGGTGACTGGCGTGAGCCGGCTGGGCTTCGGCTGGACCCTGTTGTGGCTGGTCGCCCTGGCCCTGTTCCGGCTGCTTTCGGGCCGCACGATAGGCTGGCTTTCGTCCAAAAATGGGACATTTCGGTCCTTGGAGCGGGTCAACGAGGCGCTGTGCGTGCTGGCCATGTTCGCTTCGCTGCCCGTTTTCCTCTTGGGCTGGCTGGCGCCCGAAATCCCGCACTGGGTGCTCTGGGTGGCACTTTCGCTCATCGCTGGGGCCGCCGCGGTCATGTATATCTGGCGGGGTACCCAAATTATTTTGTCGGCACAATTTTCAATTTATTATTGGGTTTTGTATCTTTGCGCCCTGGATTTTTTACCGATATGTGTGGTTGTTAACATTTTGATGCATGGAAATTAAACGAGTTCTCATCTCGCAGCCTGAACCTTCGGGCGCCTCTCCCTATACCGACCTGATTTCCAAGTGGGGCCTGACCATCGATTTCCGCCCGTTCTTCCGGGTGCAGGGCGTGTCGGTCCGGGACTTTGTGGCGCAGCGGGTTACGATCCTCGACTATACGGCCATCGTGTTCACCTCACGCCTGGCCATCGACTCCTTCTTCCACATCTGCGAGGCGACGCGCGTCAACGTGCCGGAGACCATGAAATACTTCTGCCAGAGCGAAGCTATCGCCGTGTACCTGCAGAAATACATCGTCTACCGCAAGCGCAAGATCTTCTTCGGCGCGGGCACCGTGGCCTCGATGGTCGAGTCGATCGGCGCCAAGCACCGCAACGAGAACTTCCTGATCGCCTGCACCGACAGCCTCAAGCCCGAAGTGCACAAGCTCTTCACGAAGGAGAAGCTCAAGCACGGCAGCGCCGTGTTCGTGCGCACCGTGAGCAACGACCTGCACGATATCGACCTCCACAGCTACCAACTGGCGGCCTTCTACAGCCCTTCCGACGTGCGTTCGCTGCAGGAGAGTTTCCCCGAATTCCAGCAGGGCGAGCTCCGCTTCGCCACCTACGGCCCTTCGACGGCCCGCGCCATGGAAGAGGCCGGCCTCCAGGTGGAGATCAAGGCCCCCTCGCCGCAGGCCCCCTCGATCGCTGAGGCCCTGAGCAACTATCTGGAAGCCAACAAAGCGAAAGAATGAATGAACGCCAGATCCTCTCGTTGCTGAAAAACGGGCAGGTGGCTTTCCGCCATCCGCTCAAACTGCATTTTCAGCCCGGGACGGGGGAATTCGGCGTATCGGTGCCCAAGCGGCACTTCAAGCGCGCGGTCAAGCGCAACCTGCTCAAGCGGCGGGTGCGCGAAGCGTATCGGCTCAACTGCGGCCGCCCGGGAGTACAGGACTACGACATTTTCATCTACTATATAGGCAAGGAAGTGGAGGACTATGAACGCATCGAAAAAAGCCTTGTGGCGCTCCTGGACGATCTGGCTGCCCACTAAGCTCATCCGGCTCTACCAGATCCTGCTGTCGCCCTACATGGGGCGGCAGTGCCGCTACATTCCCACCTGCTCGAACTACGCCCTCGAAGCCTTGCAGAAGCACGGACTGCTGCGCGGCGGCTGGCTGGCCGTCAAGCGCATCCTTCGCTGCGCGCCCTGGGGCGGCAGCGGCTACGACCCCGTGCCTTAATCCCCGCAGCCATGGATGTCCGTGAAAAAGTCGCCAACCTGCCCCACGATCCCGGGGTGTACCGCTACCTCGATGCGGGCGGCAAGGTGATCTATGTGGGCAAGGCCAAGGACCTGAAGCGGCGCGTGTCGCAGTACTTCCGGCCCCCGGAGCAGCTCGACCGCAAGACCCGCGCGCTGGTGGAACACATCGCCGACCTGCACTACACCGTGGTGGAGACCGAGGAAGACGCGCTGCTGCTTGAGAACAACCTCATCAAACAGCTGCAGCCCCACTACAACATCCTGCTCAAGGACGACAAGACCTACCCCTGGATCTGCATCCGCAAGGAGCCCTTCCCGCGCGTGATGCTGACCCGGCGCTACGTGCAGGACGGCTCGCTCTACTACGGGCCCTACGCCTCCGTGTTTCATGCGCGCCGGCTCCTCGACCTGATGGGCAGCCTCTACAAGCTGCGCATCTGCGCGCATCCGCTCACGCCCGAGCAGATCGCCGGCGGGAAGATCCGCTGCTGCCTGAACTACCACCTCGACAAGTGCGCCGGCCCCTGCGAAGGCCTGTTCAGCGAGGCGGAGTACGATGCCCAGATCGAAGAGATCAAGAAGCTGCTGAGCGGGCGCACGCGCCAGCTGATGAGCAGCTGCCGGGCGGAGATGCAGCAGGCCGCCGCGGAGCTCCGCTTCGAGGACGCGCAGGAGTGGAAGGAGCGCCTCGCGCTGCTGGAAGCCCACCACGAGCGCGAGAAGGCCGTGGGCCACGGCATCCTCGACATGGAGACCTACAAGCTCCTGAAGGAGAAGAACCTGCCCCAGCGCATCGAAAAGTCCGAGAAGGTGGTGGCGCAGCTGCAGAAAGACCTCGGCATGGCGGTGCCCCCGCGGCACATCGAGTGCTTCGACAACTCCAATATCCAGGGCACGAACCCCGTGGCTTCCTGCGTGGTGTTCCGGGACGGGCTGCCCTGCAAGCGCGACTACCGGCACTTCAACATCAAGACCGTGGTGGGCGCCAACGACTACGCCTCAATGAAGGAGGTGGTGAACCGGCGCTATTCGCGCCTGATGGCCGAAGGGGAGGAGCTGCCGCAGCTCATCGTGATCGACGGCGGCAAGGGCCAGCTCGGCTTCGCGCTGGAGGCCTTGATGGAGCTGGGCATCGCCGACCAGGTGTTCATCGTGGGCCTGGCCAAGCGCCTGGAAGAGGTCATCGTGCCGGGCGATCCGCTGCCCCTCTTCCTGGACCGCAACTCCTCGTCGCTGCGCGTGCTGATGCAGATCCGCGACGAGGCGCACCGCTTCGGCATCACGCACCACCGCAAGCTCCGCAGCAAGGCGCAGACGGTCAGCCAGCTGCGCGCGATCCCGGGCATCGGGCCCAGGACCGAGGAGAAGCTCATCAAGCAGTTCAAGAGTTACAAGCGGATCAAGGAAGCCTCCCTGGAGGAGCTTACGGCTGTGATTGGGCCGAAGCTCGCTTCGCTAATCCATTCCACTGAATAAGTCCGTAGACGGCGTTCGCCAGGAAGAAGGCGAACATCACCAGCATCAGCGCGGCGTGCTCTTCGCCCCGCACCGTGGCGATGGTCCACTTGATCACCTGCGCGGCGTCGAGCGCGATCCAGATGTACCACTGCTCCGCGATGGCCTTGACCATCATGTACATGGCCAGGATCGACACCACGGTGGTGGCGGCGTCGAGCCAGGGCTGCGCGTCGCCGATGGCCGGCAGGCCGAGGATCCAGGCGAAAACCGGGATCAGCACCGCCGCCGCGGCCAGCAGAATGAGGGCCGTGCGCTTGTCGAGGTGCACGGCATTGACCGCGCCGCTGTCCTGGTTCTGGTTCTTCTTCCAGCTGAACCAGCCCACGAACTGCATGGGCAGGTAGTAGAGCAGGTAGATGGCCGAGTCGGCGTAGAGCCTTGATTTCCAGGAGATATAGACGTAGATGGCGTTGTAGATGATGCCGAAGAGATAGTTCCAGATGTTGCCCCGGGCGCAGAGCACCAGGTTGATGATGCCGGTGACGGCCACGATGAAGCCGAGGGTGTCCCAGCCGTCGCCGAGCAGCGACGAGACGATGCTGACGGCCGTGGTGCCAAGGATCAGGAACCAGTCGAACCAGTTGAGGGCGGGAGTATTCTTCATAGTCTATAGGCCGGTGGAAAGGACGAAGCGGATGGAGCCCCACTTGTTGGAGTCGTAGACCCGGGTGTACTGGATGCCGAACTTGAGCTCCGTGCCGATACGGAACAGGTAGGTGTTGAACATCAGCTTGGTGCCGTACGACAGGTAGTTCTTGGGCGCGAAGCCGCTGATCTGGCTGCCGTCGGTGATGGGCGCGCGTGTGTCGCGGGCGGCGTCGACGAAGGGGATGAGCAGGATGCGCTTCAGGTAGAAGAACCAGCCGCCGTTGAGGTCGCCCGCATAGATGGGCATGGCGTATTCGGCCAGCAGGCGGTGGTAGTTCATCAGGATCATATTGTCGTAGCCGTAGGGGCGGCGGACCAGGTTGAAGGCGGGGCTGAAGAAGAGGCCGTCCTGGGGCTGGTGCTGGTACGCATAGGTGAGCTTGAAGCCGTCCTCGATGCGGAAGCCGGGCAGGTAGGTGTAGGCGCGCAGGGCGCCGACGGGGTTGTGGATCTCGCTGGGACCGAGGCGGGTCTGGCCGGTGAGCTGGAGGCCGAAGCCCAGGCGGGGCGTCAGGCGCGAGGTGGGCCTTGCCAGCCGCGTGTCGACGAGCAGGTCGGCGTTCAGCACGCGGGTGTAGTTGCTGCCGACGAAGCGGCTGTCTGACGGCACGTAGATATAGCCGTCGTTGGTCATGGCGTAGCTCAGGTGCGGTTCGACCGTGGTGTTCCAGCCGCCCTTGGAGAAGTGCAGGGGCACGGAGAGCCGCAGGGTGAAGTTGATGGCGGGCTTCGACAGGGTGTCGAGCCAGGCCACGGGCTGGCCGCCGGGCTGGACGGGTTCCTCGTGCGGCCGCATGTCGCTGTACTGGAAGGTGCGGCTGCGCTCGTTGAAGTCGAAGGCGGCCTCGATCACCGGGTACAGGCCGGTGTATTTCACGTAGGCGTGGGCGCCGTGGTGGTGCTTGTAGTAGGAGTAGCCCAGCACGGTGGCCAGGGTTCCCATCTGGTTCTGCGACATGATGGTCACGCCGGGCGCCACGTATTCGTAGAGGCGCTCCAGGTGGCTGATGTCCAGGCCGCTCAGGTCGTTCATGATACGGTCGATGTTGACGTAGAGCGGGGCCCAGGAGTGGATGTGGAAGCCGTGCAGGAGCTTGCTGTAGCGCTGGGCCGGGAGGGAGTCGATATGGCTGCGGAGGGCGTTGTCTTCGGCTTCGCCGAGGGGCTGCACGTACTCGGCGGCCTGCCGGGCGTTGTTTTCCGCCACGCGGTTGAGGATATAGGGCTCTTCGAAGGAGCCGGGCTTGCCGTCGAACTTGGCGATGGACAGGCTGGCGGGCATGTAGCCCCGGTGGCTGTAGTCGGCGTAGTAGAGCTTGCCGCTGGCCTCGTCGAACCAGGGTTGGGCGGCGCTGTGGGGCGCGTTGACCCAGCGTTCCAGCTCGCCCGTGGCGGGGTCGAGGGCGTAGATGTTGCTCAGGCCGTCCAGGTCGGTGGTGAAGTAGAGGAGGCTGTCGCCGGCGCTGCGCAGGTCGCGGATCATGCGGCTCTGCGGCGGCACGATGCAGGTCCAGGCGCCGTCGTGCCGGTAGATGCCTTCGCCTTCGCCGGTGATGACCGTGGCGTAACGCACGTCGCCCAGCTGCACCAGGTTCACGAGCTGGCCGCCTTCCGGTGCGGGGAATGTCTCCAGCAGCTTCCCGTCCGGGTCGAGCACGACGGCTTGTGAGCCGCCCTTGACGAGGTATTCGACGGCCAGAATGCTGCCGTCCGGGGCCACGCTCGGGTTGAGGTAGCGGGTGCGGCGGGTCAGGGTCTGCAGTTGGCCCGTCCGGGTGTCATAGCGCCGGATCACGGACCAGGAGCGCATCTCCCAGCGGGGATCCTGCACGATCTCGGAGAAGACGAACGCGTGGTCGCCGTCCTTGACCAGGCTGCTGGTGTAGGCGGAGAAGGGCCTGACGTAGTGGTAGTTGCCCAGCGAGTCGATGCGGGCCAGGCGTCTTTCGAAGGGCAGGCCGCTCATCGTCACGTAGACGTCGCCGTCGAAGGGCAGGGGGTTCGTGAGCTCCACGTAGTACTTGCTGCTGCCCTTGACCACGGGTTCGGCGGGGGAATAGGGCATGCGCAGGTAATAGTCCCAGCTCCACATGGAGTTGTAGCGGGCCACGCCTTCGCGCCAGTTCTTGCGGGTGGTCAGGCCGGAGGCCATGATGCTGCTGCGGTGCGAGACGCTGAAGAAGCGCCACCAGCTGTGTACTTTCTCCTGCAGGAGGTCGCCCATCACGAAGTAGTTGCCGGAGTGGTTGCGCATCGTGCTGTTGATCATGTAGCCGAGGGCGTATTTGTTGGGCGTGTAGTTGCGGTAGGAGCCGTAGCGCCAGTTGTCGTAGGAGCGGATGTCGCCGGCCAGGAAGGCGGCGCGGTAGTATTTCAGGAATTCGGGGTCGCGGCCGCGGCCGGCGGGGGTCATGTCGGTCTCGTGCGACACGGCGTCGCCTTCGTCCTGGGTAGTGGAGGGGAAAGCCATGACGTAGGCCTGCTCGCCGAAGAGATAGTAGAGCGGGCGGAGGTTCCCCTGGTTGTAGTGGGCGAACTGGCCCACGTGGCGGCCTTCGTGCCAGGCGAGCTGGTCGGGCCAGTCGAGGGCATAGAGGGGATTGCCGGGGGGAGTGGTGTAGAGTTCGACGCGGCGCGGAGCCCAGGAGACGTTGCCGTTGCTCTTCATGTTGTAGGGCTGCAGGACGATGGGCATGCGCGGGGCGTCGATATGGAGGCCCGTCAGGGTGGCGTCGCGGGTGCGCTCAAAGGCATAGAGGTATTCTCGGGCCAGGGAGTCGATGTCGCGGGGATAGATCACCGTGAAATGTTCGCCTTTGAGCTGGTTCCAGTGGACATGGGTGGGGGCGCTGCCCGGGTAGAGGTACTGGCCGGCGGCCTGCGGTGCGGCGAGCAGCAGGCAGAGGGCGAGAAGGGCGGTGCTTTTTTTCCACATAGAAATACAAAGATAGGCAAAAAGTGTTCCCCAACGCGTATTTTGGCTATCTTTGTTGGTATGAACGACGAACAGTACATGCAGGAGGCGCTGCGCGAGGCGCGGCTGGCGCTGGCCGAGCGGGAGGTGCCGATCGGCGGCGTGGTGGTGTGCGGCGGGCGCATCATTGCGCGGGCGCACAATCTCACGGAGACGTTGACCGACGTGACGGCGCACGCCGAGATGCAGCTCATCGGGATGGCGGCGGAGTTTTTAGGCGGAAAGTACTTGAATGACTGTACGTTGTATGTTACGGTCGAGCCTTGTCCGATGTGTGCGGCCGCCCTGGCCTGGGCGCAGCTCGGCCGACTGGTCTACGGCGCCGACGACCCGAAGCGCGGCTACTCGCTGTTCACGCCTTCCCTGCTCCACCCCCGCACCGAAGTCTCCCGCGGCGTCCTCTCTTCCGACGCCTCCCGTCTCATGACCGATTTCTTCAAAAACCAACGGTAATTAGATTATATCTAAAAAAGTATTACCTTTGCGTTTTAGTCCCACGACCCCGGGCCGTAGCGGCGGGGTTAGGGGCAGCGCCCCTGAGATATGGTGTAATGGTAGCACTACAGATTTTGGTTCTGTCTGTTCAGGTTCGAATCCTGATATCTCAACAAGAATAACCAATCGAACGTACCACTGTGGAACCTCCGAGTAGTCTGAATAGCGACGGGAGCTCATCCGAGCCCTTGGCCACGTGGTGCCTTCACCACCACATATGCCACTATTCCTGAAAAAAGAACTTGAAGACGACGCCCGGATCTACGTCTGGGAAATCACCGAGACCGAAGACGAACTGAGGGCTACCACCTCCGTTCCCGACAATGAGCTGGAAGAGCTCTCCTATACGCGCAGCGAAGCGCGGCGCAAGGAGAAGCTGGCGGAGCGCGCCCTGCTCAACGAGATTTTCCCCGAAAAGCTGTACCTGGGCCACCACGACAACGGCAAGCCGTACCTGCAGAACACGGCCATGGAGATCAGCATCTCCCACACGAACCGCTTCGTGGCCATCCTCCTGCATCCCGACGAGGACCTGGGCATCGACATCGAGTGTCTCGACCGTGACTTCTCTGCTGTGGAGCAAAAGGCTTTGAGCGAAGACGAACAGGACGACCTCGACGAGCGCAAGAAGAACCTCCAGCTGGCCATCTACTGGTGCGCCAAGGAGGCCATTTACAAGCGCATGTCGATTTCCGGCGTGGATTTCGCCGAGCAGATCGAGGTCGAGCGCTTCAATCCCCGCGACGAAGGCGAGATCGAAGCCACGTTCACGCACAAGGACGGCACGGAACTCGAGTTCGAGCTCAGCTACGAGGTGATCGAGAACCATGTGATGGTGTGGGTGGTCGGTTAATTGTTTAACGTGTAATTTTAGGATAATCCATTCGATGAAGAATTTTGTCAAAGAACTCCAATGGCGTGGAATGATCCACGACATCATGCCCGGAACGGAAGAAGAACTGATGAAAGGACCTGCGGCGGCATATGTCGGCATCGACCCGACGGGAGATTCCTTACATATCGGTCACCTGGTCAGCATCATGATCCTCAAGCATTTCCAGGCTTGCGGACACAAGCCCTACGCCCTCGTGGGCGGCGCCACGGGCATGATCGGCGACCCTTCCATGAAATCGCAGGAGCGCAACCTGCTCGACGAGGAGACCCTCGCCCACAACGTGGCCTGCATCAAGGCGCAGCTGGGCAAGTTCCTCGACTTCGCGTCGGACGCGCCCAACAAGGCCGAGCTGGTGAACAACTACGACTGGATGAAGGACTATACCTTCATCAACTTCACCCGCGATATCGGCAAGCTCATCACCGTCAACTACATGATGGCGAAAGATTCCGTGAAGAAGCGCCTCTCCCGCGAGTCGAACGAGGGCATGTCCTTCACCGAATTCACCTACCAGCTCCTGCAGGGTTACGACTTCCTGTATCTGTATGAGCACAACGGCGTGAAGCTGCAGCTGGGCGGCGCCGACCAGTGGGGCAACATCACCACCGGCACGGAGCTCATCCGCCGCAAGCTCGGCGGCGAGGCCTACGCCCTCACCTGCCCGCTCATCACCAAGGCCGACGGCGGCAAGTTCGGCAAGACCGAGAAAGGCAACGTGTGGCTCGATCCGGAGCGCACCTCGCCCTACCAGTTCTACCAGTTCTGGCTCAACGTGTCGGACGCCGACGCGGAGCGCTACATCAAGATCTTCACGATGCTCGACCGCGAGACCATCGAAGCGGCCATCGCCGCCCACAAGGAGGCTCCCGAGCGCCGCGAGCTGCAGAAGCTCCTGGCCCGCGAGGTCACCATCATGGTCCACAGCGAGCGCGAATACGAGAACGCCGTGGCCGCCTCGCAGATGCTCTTCGGCAAAGGCACCGTCGACGCCCTCCGGGCCCTCGACGAGCGCACCTTCCTCTCCGTGTTCGAGGACGTGCCGCAGTACACCCTGCCCAAGAGCGCGCTGCCGGGCGACATCCTCGAGACCCTCGCCGTCAGCACCGACATCTTCCCCAGCAAGGGTGAATGCCGCAAGACCATCCAGGGCAACGGCCTGAGCATCAACAAGGAAAAAGTGTCTGACACGGCCCTCCAGCTGACCGCCGAACACCTGCTCGACGGCAAGTATATCCTGGTCCAGAAAGGCAAGAAAAACTATTACATCCTGAAATTCGAGTAATGGAAAGCGAAAGCACGAGACAGCAGAAAGTGGCGCGGCAGATCCAGAAAGACCTGGCCGAGATCATCCGTGCCCGCGGCATGGCGGCCTACGACGGCGCCATGCTCACCGTCAGCGGCGTGAAGATCACGCCCGACCTGGCGCTGGCCAAAGTCTATGTGAGCATCTTCCCCTCGTCGAAGGCGGAAGACGTGATGAAAAAGCTCGAAGACGAGACCTCCCGCCTGCGCGGCGAACTGGGCCGCCGGGTGGCCAAGCAGCTCCGCATCGTGCCGGAACTGGCCTTCTATCTCGATGACTCGCTCGATTATGTCGAGCACATCGACGAACTGCTGAAGAAATAAATCCGCTCCGGACCGATGAGACTCTCCCGGTTCATGGCGTGGCGCTACCTCTTTGCGAAGAAGTCGCACAATGTGATCAACATCATCTCGATCATATCGGCGGCGGGCATCGCTATCGGCAGCGCGGCGCTGGTGATTATCTTAAGCATCTACAACGGTTTCGATTCGATCGTCCGCGACCTCAACGACAGCTATACGGCCGATGTGCTGGTGAGCCCGGCCTCGGGCAAGGTGTTCGCCTACGACGCGCGCTTCGACTTTCTGGACGCCGACCCGCGGGTCCGCGCCCGTTGCGGCGTGCTGGAAGAGAATGTCTTCGCCCAGTACGGCGAGCGCAACAAGGTGGTGACGGCGCGGGGCGTGGATTCGCTCTACGAGTCGGTGACGGGCCTGCGCAACTACCTGGTGGACGGAGAGTTCGAGTTGTCGTACGGCGACCTGGACCAGGTGGTGCTGGGCCGCACCGTGGCGCTGGAACTCGGCGTGCGCACGGCCTTCCTGCAGCCGCTCACCGTCTGGTTTCCGAGCCGCACCCAGGCCGTGGACCTGCTCAACCCGCTGGCCTCGCTCCGGCAGGAGAAGCTGCATCCGGCGGGCATCGTGGCCCTCGAGCAGAATTTCGACCAGAAATATATGTTCATGCCGCTGGCCGCGCTGCGGGAACTGCTGGAGTACGACGACGAGGTGTCGGGCGTGGAGATCTACCTGGCGCCGGCGGGCCTGAACCGGAAAGGGATGGCCTCGAAGGCGTTTATCGAGGACGTGCAGGCCGCGCTCGGCGACGGCTTCGTGGTGCGCGACCGCCAGCAGCAGAACACGATGCTTTACAAGCTGCTGAAATACGAGAAGATCGCCATCTACCTGATCCTGCTTTTCATCATGCTGATCATCTCGTTCAATATCTACGGCTCGCTGTCGATGCTCATCATCGAGAAGCGCGACGACATCGCGACGCTGCGGGCCATGGGCGCCGACGACACGCTGGTGGAACAGATCTTCGTCCGCGAGGGCTGGCTGATTTCGCTGCTGGGCATCGCCGTGGGCGTGCTGGCCGGCCTGGGCGTCTGCTGGCTGCAGCAGCGTTTCGGGCTGGTGAAGATGCCGGGCAATTTCGTGGTGGACGCCTACCCGGTGGTGGTCCGGGCCTCCGACGTCCTGATCATCGTCGCGGGCGTCGCCCTCATCGGCTGGCTCATCTCCTTCCTGACCCGCAAGCTCACCAGTGCTTCATAACGTCATGCCGGACTTGTTCCGGCATCTCGTTTTTTTTGATACCTTTGTTATTTATGAAGCAGCTCCTGACCGGGAAGGTCCAGAACCTATGGATCCAGTTGTTCCGCTACGCCATCGTAGGGGGCTGCGCGTTCGTGGTCGACTATGGCAGCCTGTGGCTGCTGACCGAGGTCTTCCATCTGCACTACCTGCTGTCGGCCTGCATCGCCTTCATCCTCGGCCTGGTCTGCAACTATGTCCTCAGCACCTCGTGGGTCTTCGGCGACCGGCGGATGAAAAACCGCTGGGCCGAATTCTCGGTCTTCGCCATCATCGGCGTGGTCGGCCTGGGGCTCAACGAGCTGATCATGTACCTCGGCTGCGAGAAACTGCAGTTGCACTACATGGTCGCCAAGCTGATTTCCACGGCCGTCGTGTTCTTCTGGAACTTCTTCGCCCGCAAATTCATCCTCTTCAATAAATCGACCCAAACCCTTTCCGAATGAAGCAGAAAGCCGTCATCATCGGTGCCGGGCCGGCGGGCCTGACCGCGGCCAGCGAACTGCTGGACAAAACGGACATCGTACCCACCATCCTGGAAGCCACCGATGCCATCGGAGGCATCTCCCAGACCATCCAGTACAAAGGAAACCGCATGGACCTGGGCGGCCACCGCTTCTTCTCGAAAAACCAGGAGGTGATGGACTGGTGGGCCCGACAGATGCCGTTGCAGGGCGCCCGCTCCAAGGATGACATCCTGCTCGGGCTGGACGACAAGCCCCTGGCGCCGGGCGGCCCCGACCCTGAAAAGGAGGACCGCGTGACCCTGATCCGTCACCGCGTGAGCCGCATCTTCTTCCTGCGGAGATTCTTCGACTATCCCATCTCGCTCTCGGCGAACACCTTCGCCAACATGGGCCTGCGCCGCACCGTTCAGGCGGGCTTCGGCTACCTGGCCTCGGTGGTCCGCAAGCGCCCGGAGACCTCGCTGGAGAACTTCTATATCAACCGATTCGGCAAGCCGCTCTACCAGATGTTCTTCGAAGACTACACCGAAAAGGTGTGGGGCGTGCACCCCTCGAAGCTCGGCGCCGACTGGGGCAGCCAGCGCGTCAAGGGCATTTCCGTGGCCGCCGTGCTCAAGGACATGCTCAACAAGGCCACGCACCGGAAAGAGAAGCAGGGCGACAAGGTGGAAACCTCGCTCATCGAGCAGTATATCTATCCGAAATACGGCCCGGGGCAGCTCTGGGAGCAAGTGGCCGACGATGTGACGAAAGCCGGCGGCACCCTGCGCAGGCAGGCCGAGGTGGTGGATGTCCATGTCGAGGACGGGCGCGTGACGTCGGTGGGCTACCGCGGCCCTGACGGCAGCGTGGTCCACGAGCCCTGCGACTGGCTCTTCTCCACCATGCCCGTCAAGGACCTGGTCGCCGCGCTCTCCGGCATCGACGTGCCGGAAGACGTGGCCCGGATCGCGCGCGAACTGCCCTACCGCGACTTCATGACCGTGGGCCTCTGCGTGCGCAAGCTCAAGATCAAGAACCGCACGAAGATCAAGACCTATGCGGAGCGCGTGCCGGACACCTGGATCTACGTGCAGGACCGCGACGTGAAGGTGGGCCGCCTGCAGATCTTCAACAACTGGTCGCCCTACCTGGTAAAGGACTATGAAAACACGATGTGGATCGGGATGGAGTATTTCTGCACGGAGGGGGACCGGCTCTGGCAGATGTCCGACAAGGATTTCATCGCGCTGGCCGTCGACGAGCTGGTGAAGATCGGCGTGGTCGAGCGCGAGGACGTGCTCGACGCCTGCCGGGTGAAGATGAAAAAGGCCTATCCCGCCTACTTCGGAAGCTATTACGAACTCGACAAGGTCAAGGCCTTCCTCGACGGCATCGAGAATCTCTATTGCCTCGGGCGCAACGGCCAGCACCGCTACAACAACATGGACCACTCGATGCTGACGGCCATGGAGGCGGTCCGCAACATCCGCGACCACGTGGCGGGCAAGGAGAACGTTTGGAATGTCAATACAGAAAAGGAGTATCATGAAAGTAAGTCTGAATGAGAAGACGCTCCGCTGGCTGATGCTGGCCGTGATCGTGGTCTGCTTCGCCTTCAACTATGCCGCCAACTTCGACAAGAAGATGGACATGAACGGCGACAACTACGTGTATTACCAGCTGGCGCGAAGCCTGGCCAAGGGGCATGGCTATATGTCGGAAATCGGACCGGTGCCCGAGCCGCACATGCACTTCCCGCCGGGCTATCCGGCCTTTCTGTCACTCTTTTACCACATTTTTCCGGACAATGTCGTGCCCCTGAAGATGCTCAATGGCCTCCTGATGCTGGTGTCCATCCTGCTGCTGTTCAGGATCGTGCGCAAGACGGCCGGCCGCCAGGGCCATTGGATCGCCCTGGCCGCCTGCCTCCTGACCGCCTGCCATCCGGAACTGCTGCGCTGGGCGACCATCCTCATGAGTGAAATGCTCTATACGGCCCTCACCCTGGGCATCATCGCCCTCTGCCTGGACTTGGATTTCGAGAAGATACGCCAAATAGACATCCGGCAGATCCTGATGCTGGCGGGCCTCTGCCTGCTAGTCGCCGCGCTGTATTTCGTCCGCACGATGGGCATCTCGCTCATCCTGGCCATCGCGCTGGCCTGCCTCATCCTGGGCGCCAAGGCCTTCATCCGCCGGAAGAAAGAAGCCAGGACCTGGCTCGTGCCGCTGCTGACCGCCGCGCTGGTCCTCGTGTCGTTCTTCGCCGCCAAGACGAGCTGGGACGCCCGCAACCAGCGCGTCAAGCCGGGCTACAAGAGCGACTACCTGAACACCTTTACGGAGCCGGTCGCCGGAGAGAGCAACGACAACATGACGACCTTCTGGCTGAACCGCGTCAAGCGCAACCTGATGGCCTTCGTGCCCTACTATATCCCGAACGCGCTGATCGATCCCGACAACGCCTCGTTCAAGCTTCAGTTCCCGGAAGAAGACCGGCGCTGGGTGCCGGGCATCCTGGTCGTCGCCTTCATGCTGATCGGCTTGCTGTCGATGAAAGGGTTGTCGCTCCTGCTGATCCTGTATTTCCTGGCGACCTTCGGCTCGCTGATGCTCTATCCGCCCTACTATGCCGACATCCGCTATTTCATCCCGCTGCTGCCGCTGATGCTGGCGGCGCTGGTGGCGGGCGTCTGCTGGACGGTCCACTACCTGGTGCAGCTCCTGTACAGGAAAAAGCGGGAACCCGCCTGGCTGGAGAAGGGCATCACGCCGGTGGTGGCCCTGTTGTCGCTGGCGCTGCTCCTGCCGACCTATCGGCAAAGCCAGCAGTACTACCGGCACTTCGCCTCCGTCAAGTCTTTCGGCCAGATTCCCAACCACAAACACTATCAGTCCTATCTGGACGAGTGCGCCCAGTGCTCGCTGTTCCCGGAAAACTATGTGTTCGTGACCCGGAAGCCGGAGATTTTCTACTTCCACTCCAAATACCATCACGCGCTCTCGATGCCGCGCGACGGGAGCCCGATGGAGATCGTCCAGTTCCTGATCGACAACCATGTCGACATCCTCGTCCTGGACGCCGTCTACCGGACGTCCTCCACGATCATCGTGCCGACCATGAACGCCTATCCCCAGCTCTTCACCGTCCTGTGGAAGAAGGAGGATGGAAGCGGCGCAGTCGTCGGCTTCCTCCCCAGCCTGCAGCAGAAGCAAACAGGGGCAGAGCCCCAATAAACACAAGAAAAAAAGGCGACCCTTCTCACACAAAGGCCACCTTTTTCTGATAATATACTAAAACCTAAACCACCTGATAGATGCGGCTCGGGTTCGAAATGTTGCGTATCAAAAAGCGACTTTTCGACCTTTTGACAACAAATGGCGAACTATTGACAATTATTTGCCAGTTGCCGCAGCCGTTCCTCGACCCGCAGCTGCATCTGCTCCCGCCATTCCGCCACTGAAATCTTCTCCAGCACTTCGTAGCAGAAGGCCATCTGCTGCAGCAAGCGGGCCTCCGCCTGCGGGATGCCGCGTGAACGCATGTAGAACAGTTCGTCCGGATTGAGGCGGCCGATCGTGGCGCCATGGCTGCACTTCACGTCGTCGGCGTAGATCTCGAGCTGCGGCCGCGTAAAGGCTTTCGCCGTCTCCGTGGTCAGCAGGTTGTGGTTCGCCTGGTAGGCTTCGGTCTGCTGGGCGTCGGGCACGACCTTGATCAGGCCGTTGAAGCGCGTCACGGCGTGGCCGCCCACGATGTTTTTGAACAGCTGCGTGCTCTGGCCCTGCGGCACTTCGTGCGTGAGCACGATGTCGTAGTCCATCTCCTGCGTGCCGTCGGCCAGGCAGATGCCGCCCAGGTCGCACGCGGCATGCCGCCCCTGCAGCGACACGCGCAGGCGGTTGCGGAGCGAAGCGCCCGCGAGCGAGAGGAACACCATCCGGAGCGAAGCGCCTTCCGGCAGGACGATCTCCCAGTCGCTTTCGCACACCTGTGCCGCAGCGTCCTGCAGCACGAGGTATTCGGCGGCGGTGCCGGGTTCCGGGGCGATGCGCACCAGGCCTTCGGGGTTCTTGAGGACAATCGGCTCCATGGGCTTATTCGCTTTCCTGGATGATCCAGTCGTAGCCTTTCTGTTCGATTTCAAGCGCCAGCTCCTTGCCGGCGGTCTTGATGATGCGGCCCTTGTAGAGCACGTGGATCACGTCGGGCACGATGTAGTCGAGCAGGCGCTGGTAGTGGGTGATGACGATGAAGGCGTTGTCGGGGCGTTTGAGGCGGTTGACGCCGGTGGCCACGATGCGCAGGGCGTCGACGTCGAGGCCGGAGTCGGTCTCGTCGAGAATGGCCAGGCGCGGCTCGAGCATCGCCATCTGGAAGATCTCGTTGCGCTTCTTTTCGCCGCCCGAGAAGCCCACGTTGACACCCCGGCCCGAGAAGCTGCTGTCCATCTCCACGTAGGCCATCTTCTCGCGCATCAGTTTCAGGAACTGGGCGGCGCTCAGCGGCTCCAGCCCGCGCTGCTTCCGCTGCTCGTTGACCGCGGCCTTCATGAAATTGACATTGCTCACGCCCGGAATTTCCACGGGATACTGGAAGCCGAGGAAGACGCCGGCCCATGCGCGCGCTTCCGGCGCGAGGGCAAGCAGGTCGCGGCCGTCGTACGTGACGCTGCCTTCCGTGACGGTGAAGGTGTCGCGGCCGGCCAACACGGCGGAGAGGGTGCTTTTGCCCGAGCCGTTGGGCCCCATGATGGCGTGGACCTCGCCCGGACGGATCTCCAGGTCGATGCCGCGGAGAATCTCTTTCTCCCCGACCGAGGCGTGCAGGTTTTCTATTTTGAGCAGGGTGTTCATCAGGCTTTTCTCCTATACATTTTCTCCCAGTTGACCAGGGAGACGATGCCGTTGACTAGATACAGGGCACTGACGATCGGCATGAAGATGTTGCCGACCGACAGGTGCAGGATAAGTTGGGTGATATTGACGACGATCCAGGCCACCCAGCAGTCCCACTTTTTCTGGGCGCTGAGGAACTGGGCCACGAGGATCAGGACGGTGACACAGGAATCGAGGTACGGGTGCGGGTCCGCGGGGAAGAGGCGCCCGAGCAGCCAGCCCCACAGCGCGGCGACCACCAGCACGATGATGATGGTCAGGATGCGCTCGGGCCAGGTGAGCATGGTGACCTTGAGCTCGCCCTCCTTCTCGGAGCTGGCCTCGCCGGCTTTGGGATGGGTCCAGCGATAGTGCCCGAGGATGTTGATGCCCAGCGAGATGGGCTGGAGCAGCAGGGAGGCCACCAGGTTCTTCTGCCAGAACAGGAAGAAGAGGGCGATGGTGTAGAGGTAGCCCACCCAGAAGTTGTATTTGCTGCCGCGGCCTGCGAGGAAGACACAGGTCAGGCCGAGGACGGATGCGGTGAGATCGAGCCAGTTCATTATCCGACACTCCCCTCCAGGGAGACTTGCAGGAGCTTTTGCGCCTCAACGGCGAACTCCATGGGTAATTTGTTGAGCACTTCCCGCGCGTAGCCGTTCACGATCAGGCCGACGGCGTCTTCTTCGGTGATGCCGCGCTGGCGGCAGTAGAAGAGCTGCTCTTCGCTGATCTTCGAGGTGGTGGCCTCGTGTTCGACCGTCGCGCCCGGATTGGCCGAGTCGATGACCGGGAAGGTGTGCGCACCGCACTTGTCGCCCAGCAGCAGCGAGTCGCACTGCGAGTGGTTGCGGGCGCCTTCCGCCGCCGGGAGCACTTTCACCAGGCCGCGGTAGCTGTTCTGGCTGCGGCCCGCCGAGATGCCCTTGCTCACGATGCGGCTGGTGGTGTTGCGGCCGATGTGGATCATCTTGGTGCCGGTGTCGGCCTGCTGGAAGTGGTTGGTCACGGCCACGCTGTAGAACTCCGAGACGCTGTTGTCCCCTTTGAGGATGGTGCTCGGGTACTTCCAGGTGATGGCGCTGCCCGTCTCGACCTGGGTCCAGAAGAGCTTGCTGCCGCTGCCCTTGCAGAGGCCGCGCTTCGTCACGAAGTTGTAGATGCCGCCGCGTCCCTCGGCGTCGCCGGGATACCAGTTCTGGACGGTGGAATATTTCACTTCGGCGTCTTTCTCCACGACGATTTCGACCACGGCGGCGTGGAGCTGCGACTCGTCGCGGCGCGGGGCGGTGCAGCCTTCGAGATAGCTCACGTACGCGCCTTCGTCGGCCACGATGAGCGTGCGCTCGAACTGGCCGGTGCCGCGGGCGTTGATGCGGAAGTAGCTCGAGAGCTCCATGGGGCAGCGGACGCCCTTGGGAATGTAGCAGAACGAGCCGTCGCTGAAGACGGCGCTGTTCAGCGCGCTGTAGAAGTTGTCGGCGACGGGCACCACGGAGGCCAGGTACTTGCGGACGAGCTCGGGATAGTTCTTCACGGCTTCGGAGAAGGAGCAGAAGATGATGCCCTTCTCGGCGAGCGTCTCGCTGAAGGTGGTCTTCACCGACACGCTGTCGAACACGGCGTCGACGGCCGTGCCCGATCCGTCGGCCAGGCCGGCGAGAGCTTCGCGCTCGTTGAGGGGAATGCCGAGCTTGTCGAAGGTCTTCTCGATTTCCGGGTCGATGGCCCGCTTCTCGGACTTGTGCGCGGCGGTCTTGGGTGCCGCGTAGTAGATGATGTCCTGGAAATCGATGGGCGGAATGTCGAGGTGCGCCCAGGTCGGCAGCGACATCTTCTGCCACTGCCGGAAGGCTTTCAGCCGGAATTCGAGCAGCCATTCGGGCTCCTCTTTCTTCCTGGAGATCAGCCGGATGATATCTTCGTTGAGGCCCTTCGGGATGAAGTCCTGCTCCACCGTCGTCTCAAACCCGTGCTCGTACTCGCCCGACGTGACTTCCGCTATGATTTTCTCGCTTTGCTTCATGGAGATGCAAAGATAGCATTATTTCTGAGATGCCGGAACAAGTCCGGCATGACGAATATTGGTGTGCATAGCAAATCGTTGATAATCAGAAGATACTGTCTTTTAACCTGATTTTTAACGAGTAGGTTGTTTTTAGTATTTTATTGAATAGCAGTGAGTTATTGTGAACATTTGGAAAAAGCGCTTTCGTGAATTATCTTTGTAGAAATTAAAATTGGGACGAGATGCGGGGAAGAATATCTTTTGCGAGAGGTGCTGTTCAGCACATCTATCAAAAAACCGACAAGGGCTATTTGATTTTCTATTCCGGACGGGACTGTCTGGTTTTTTTCACGATTTTCTGCATGGCCGCTCGGAAATGCGGTGTCAGGGTTATTGGCCTGTGCCTGATGGTTGACCATATCCATGTTTTAGTGGAGGCTGCTTCAAAGGAACAGCTCGCTCGCTTCGTCCATATGTACACGAGATCCTTCAGCAGGATGTATAATCAAGCATATCCGCAGGCCCATCTTGCCTTTTGCAGTCCTTTCGGCAGGGCGTCTAAGGTAGGAGAGAAAAAGATCAAGTCGGCCATTGCTTATCTGTACAACAACCCGGTGGAGAAACAACTTTGCAACAACGTTGAGCAATCCAGATGGAACTTTCTGGCTTATGCACAGAACAAACATCCCTTCTCGGAGCCTTTCGTCGAAAACCGATCCCGGGGTTATTTACGGAAGGCCTTGCATGAAGTCAGAGAAGAATTTGCACAAGGCCGGCCACTCAACTACGCCCAGCTTGCTCGAATGACAAAAAAACTCAATCGACAGGAGCTGGCACAATTGAGCGATTTTATCATAAGGACTTACAACTGCATTGATTATGAGGCGCTCCAAAGTCATTACCATAGTTTTGACGATATGATCATGGCCATCAATAGCAATACGGGTTCTGAATATGATCTGAAGGAGGATTTCACGGCGGGTTCCGATGCGATCTATTCGACGATGACGGGATTCCTGTTACAGACGAAGGAATTGTCCTGTATCGGTGACCTCCTTAAACGACCTGAAGACGAGCGCCGCCGTCTTTGGATGCCACTGGCCATACGAACGGGTGCCAGCTCCCGCCATCTCACCAAATACCTCCATTTATGCAGTGCACAACAAATGACTGACAATCAATAATATAAAACATTATACCTACCAGTGGCCAGGTAGGTATAATTCTATAATCGACTGATATCCAAATATTTATTGTGCACAAAGCAGGAGGAGCCCCGCCTGGATTCCACTCAAGAAAGGTGGGACGCGTCCTTTCGGGAGGATCAATACCCCTGCGCGTGGATGGGGAGTTCGGCGCCTTCGGGGGTGACGAGGACGGGGCCGACGTCGGGACGGGCGGTGTGGCCGATGATCTCGAAATCCTGGAAATCCTTGCGGACGACGTCGTGCTTCTCGATGGGCAGGGTGAAGAGGAACTTGTAGTCGTCGCCGCCGTTCATCGCTGCCGTCACCACGTCCATGTCGATCTCTTCGGCCATGGCGAAGGTCTGCGAGGAGATGGGAATCTTCTCAAGATAGATCTTGGCGCCCAGGCCCGTGTCGCGGGTCAGCCGGATGACGGCCTCGCCCAGGCCGCGGGTGAGGAAGTAGCCGCGCGAAGGCAGCGCGTCCGCCTCGATGAAGCGCGACACGATGCCCGGCTTGATCTCCGGACTCAGGTAGCTGGCCAGGACGGCCTTGTATTTCGAGAGGTCGGGCTGTTCGCCGGTGCCCGTGAAAGACACTTTCTCGCGCTCCAGCACGTGCAGGCCCATGTAGGCCGCGCCCACATGCCCGCTCAGGCAGATCAGGTCCATGTTTTTCGAGGCCGGCAGCTTCTCGATGACGCCCTTTTTCTGGACGCCGCAGGCCGCCAGGCCGATGGCCAGCCCGTTGACCGACGGGTTGAGTTCGAGCGACAGCTGCGCCACGCCGTGTTCCCGGCAGGCGGCCAGCACGCCCTCCCAAAGTTCCGCCACGTCCTCGTAGCAGAAGCGCTTGGAGAGTCCCAGCACCACCGACAGGGAGGCCGGCTGGCGGAGGCTGGCGTAGAGCTCGCCGAGCACGTTGAGCACAGCCTTGTAGCCCAGGTGCTTGAGCGGCGTATAGACGAGGTCGAAGTCGCAGCCTTCCAGCATGAGTTTCTGGACGGTGCAGCATTCTCCCTTCTGCTTGAGCCGGATGGGTTGTTCATTGATGTATCCGCTCTTTTCAAAGAGCTTGTCGAGGACGGCCTGCTTGCCGATGTCTGCAATCTCGGTTCTTGTCATCGTAGGATTATTTAACGGGTATCGTATAGGTCGGGACCGTGGCCTTGCCTTCCTCGTCGTAGACCGTGGCCTCGATGCGGTCCTTGCGGACCTGGACGTCGAGACGCGACTCGTTGTCGTTGACCAGGATGGGGAAAGCGTTGTTCATGGTTCCAGCCTGAATGAACAGGTGTTCGTGGAGGTCGGCCCCGATCATCAGGTCGATGCCGGCCTTGTTCAACAGGGGCATGAAATGGTGGTTCATCCATTGGTGCGGCACGAAGTCGTCGGGGTCGCCGAAATCGACCATGGGCGCATGCAGGATGCAGATCTTGACGGGGGCCTTGCGGAAAGCGGGCTCCTTCATGGCTTCTTCCGCCCAGGCCAGCTGCTCGCGCAGGTATTCTTCGTAGATGCGCTCGCCCGTCAGGGCCAGGGAATTCTTGACGCCGGTCTCGCCGGCATCCAGGACGATGAAGGCCGCGGGGCCTTCCCGGAAGGTATAGTAGTACGGCGCGCCGCTGGCTTTCGGGTAGATCTTCTCGACCAGCGTCACCCCGCTGCCGCGGCCCTCGTGGTTGCCGCGCGAGAAGACCAGCGGCAGGTCGGCGCCGCGGTCGCCCAGCGGGCCGATCTCATACTTATAGAGGCTGTCGAGCGTCCAGTTGCCGGCCGAGATGATGTCGCCGTTGAGGAGCAGGAAGTCGTTGTCCTGAATCTTGACATCGTCGAGCAGGGCGGCATAGTGGTCCAGCCGCATGTGCACGTCGTTCATCACGGAGAAATGGCAGGTCTTGCGGTTCGGGTCGAAGGTCGTGACCTGGTGCCGGGCGGAATACATGTCGCGCCCGTAGGCCGGGCGGCGCGGGTTCAGCGCGTCGACCACCCGGTTGCCGACGCGGTAGCCGTAGCTGCCGCCGCGCGAGAGCCCCTGGACCCGGACGGTGTGGAGCGTGCCGAAAAGCTTCCGGCCCGCATAATATTCGTAGATGCGGCGCCCGTTGTCGAGCTCCACCCAGCCCTGGCAGGGCACGTCGGTGGTCCAGAGCACCGTGAAGGCATCTTCGCTCATGTCGGTCACCCACGGGCCATAGACCAGATGGGAATCCTGGGCCTCGGTGCGGGGCTTGGCCGGGACCACGGTGCTGTCGACCGCGTGGCCGTGGCGGTCATACAGGGTCAGGGCCATCCGCGCATCGTCCACGGCCAGGTGGATGGCGCTGACGGTATGGGATCCTTCCGTCCAACGGAAGGCGATCTTGTCGGGGTTCTGCAGGGGCGTGTCGTCGAAGTTGCGGCCCCGGTCGTCGTCGCAGGCCGAAGTCTGGAGGTAGACCGTGCCGCGGCTGCCGTCGGTGACCTCGCCGTCATAGAGCGGGAGGCTGCGGACGTAGATGTGGTTGTTGCCGGCCAGGGCCAGGTCGACGTCCAGTTCGTCGAAGAGCCGGTGCCAGCGGGTGTACTGCACGGCGCGCCCGTTGGTGCCGTTGAACCACTCGTAGTGCTGGCACACCACCACGAAGGTCGGCGGGTTCTCGCTTCCGCGCGCGAAGGTCACGCAGTCGCGGAGCCAGTCCGCCGCGGCGCCGAAGGTCTCCTGGCTGCTCATGTCTTCCGTATTGAGCATCACGAAGAGGGTGTTGCCGTAGCGGAAGTGGTAGCAGATACCCGCGCCGCGCGCATAGCCGTTGCGCGGATAGTAGGAGGTGCCGATGAAGAAGGGGTTCGGCACGCCGAAATCGGGCGAGTTCTGGGATTGGCGGGTCCAGTTGTCGTGGTTGCCGTTGACGCGGGCCCAGGGCAGTTCGTTGAAATTCTCTTCCTCGAACAGCTGGCGCCAGAAGGAATAGCTGCCGCCCCAGGCCACCACGTCGCCCGGGCTCAGCACCCAGTCGAGCGAAGGGTCGATGCTCTGCAGGGTGTCGATCATGCCCATGGCGGCGGTGAGCCGCGTGGGGATGGGCGGATAGCTGTGGAAGTCGGAGATGATGCAGGCCGACCAGCTGGCGGCACCGGCGGTGCGGAAGCGGTGCTCGGCGCTGCGGGCGACGGCCTTGCCGTCCTCCAGGTCCAGGATCACGTATTTGTAGTCCGTGTCGGGCTGCAGCCCGTCGACGATGACGCCGCACTTGGTGAAGACGGCGTCTTCATGGATGTTGGTGCCGTCGGGCGCCTTGGAGTAGATGCCGTCGAAGGCCGCGAAGCGCTCGTGCTGGGAGGGCTTCAGGTCGCGGGCGTCCGTCCAGTCCCGGTCCGCCAGCGTCGTCACGCGCACGCAGCTGTGCTTGAGCGTGGTGTCGCAGGCCCAGCTGATGCACATGGAGACCGACGCGTCGGTGCCCGGTCCGGCGGAAATGCCGTGGAGCCTGGTTGTTACGGGAATATCGGGGACTTGTTGCGGTGGATTGCCCAGCAGGATCGTCAGGGCCAGGACAAGGAGGGCTTTCATTTTTCAGAATCGGTGGTTCCAACTACAAAGATAAAAAATTTCAGGGGAAAAACCGCCCCGGAACGCCCGCGGGACCCCGTGTTGATTTGATGTTGAAAAAATGCCCGGGACGCCCATGGTATTCCCCCGCTAAATGCAGTAACTTCGTAACCTGTTTTTCCTGAAACCGATGAAAACCTATACCTACGAAGAAGCGCTGGCCGCCAGCCTGGCCTATTTCAAGGGCGACGAGCTCGCAGCCACAGTCTGGATCAACAAATACGCCGTCAAGGACTCCGCCGGGACCCTCTACGAACAGTCTCCCGACGACATGCACCACCGCCTGGCCTCCGAATTCGCCCGCATCGAGAAGAACTATCCCGACCCGATGAGCGAAGAGGAGATCTACCAGCTCCTGCGGAATTTCCGCTACGTGGTGCCGCAGGGCGGCCCGATGACCGGCATCGGCAACAACAACCAGGTGGCCTCGCTCAGCAACTGCTTCGTCATCGGCCACGACAAGCAGGCCGACTCCTACGGCGGCATCCTGATGCTCGACCAGGAGCAGGTGCAGCTGATGAAGCGCCGCGGCGGCGTGGGACACGATCTCTCGTACATCCGTCCCACCGGCAGCCCCGTGCTCAACAGCGCCCTGACCTCGACGGGCGTGGTGCCCTTCATGGAGCGCTTCTCCAATTCCACCCGCGAAGTGGCCCAGGACGGCCGCCGCGGCGCCCTGATGCTCACCATCTCGATCAAGCACCCCGACTCGGAGCGCTTCATCGACGCGAAGATGGAGCAGGGGCGGGTGACCGGCGCGAACGTATCGGTCAAGATCGACGACGAGTTCATGCGCGCCGCCCTGTCGGGCCTGCCTTACAAGCTACAGTACCCCGTGTACGGGGATAAACCCAAATACGAGCGGACCATCGATGCCGCGGCGCTTTGGCGCAAGATCATCCACAATGCCTGGAAGTCGGCGGAGCCGGGTGTCCTGTTCTGGGACACGGTGCTGCGCGAGTCGGTGGCGGATTGCTACGCCGACCAGGGATACCGGACGGTGAGCACCAACCCCTGCGGCGAGATTCCGCTCTGCCCCTATGACAGCTGCCGCCTGATCGCCATGAATCTCTATTCCTACGTGAAAAATCCCTTCACGAAGCGCGCGCGCTTTGACTGGGACCTTTTCAAGAAGCACGTGGGAATGACCATGCGCCTGATGGACGACCTCATCGACCTGGAAATGGAAAAGATCGAGCAGATCATCGACAAGATCAAGCACGATCCCGAAGAAGACGAGGTCAAGCGTACCGAGTACAACCTCTGGCTCAAGATCCGCAAGAAAACCCTGGGCGGTCGCCGTACCGGCCTGGGCATCACGGCGGAGGGCGACATGCTGGCCGCCCTCGGCCTGACCTACGGTTCGCCCGAGGCCACCGATTTCGCCGTGAAGGTGCAGCAGACCCTCGCCGTGGAGGCGTACCGCGCTTCGGTCGACATGGCCGCCAGCCGCGGCGCCTTCCCGCTCTACAACGCCGCCAAGGAGGAGCACAACCCGATGATCCTCCGCATCAAGGCCGCCGACCCCGAACTCTACGAACGCATGACCGCCACGGGACGCCGCAACGTGTCGATGCTGACCATCGCACCGACCGGCACCACCAGCCTGATGACCCAGACCACCTCGGGCATCGAGCCGGTGTTCCGCCCCTTCTATCTGCGGCGCAAGAAAGTCAATCCCAACGACAAGAACGTCAAGGTCTCGTTCAAGGACGAGAAAGGCGATTGCTTCGAAGAGTATTTCGTGTTCCACCACAAGTTCCTCGACTGGGCCGAAGTGGCGGGATACAAGCGGGAAGACGTGCTCCACATGAACCAGGTCGAACTCGACCAGCTGGTGCAGGCGTCGCCGTACAACAAGTCTACGGCCGGTGACATCGACTGGGTGGCGAAGGTCAAGCTGCAGGGTGCGGTGCAGAAGTGGGTGGACCACAGCATCAGCGTGACGGTCAACCTGCCGCACGACATCTCCGAGGAAATGGTGGCCAAGGTCTACCAGACCGCCTGGGAGTGCGGCTGCAAGGGCATTACGGTTTATCGCGAAGGGTCCCGTGCCGGGGTGCTGGTTTCCAGCGAGGGCGAGAAACCCGCCTCCATCAAGCCGAAGAAGCGCCCGCAGTCGCTCGAGGCCGACGTGATCCGCTTCCGCAACGGCAGCGAGCAGTGGATCGCACTCGTGGGCAAGCTGGGCGGGCAGCCCTACGAGATCTTCACCGGCATCGTCGACGAGGACACGCGCAACATCCCGCGCAGCATCGAAACGGGCTGGATCGTGAAGGAAACCGACCCGACCACGGGCAAGAGCCGCTACGACTTCCACTTCCAGGACAAGTACGGCTATCCGAGCGTGGTGGGCGGCATCTCCCACATGTTCAACCAGGAGTACTGGAACTACGCCAAGCTGATCTCGGGCGTGCTGCGCAACGGCATGCCGATCGTCGACGTGCTGAACCTGGTGCAGGGCCTCGAGCTCGACAGCACCACCATCAACACCTGGAAGAACGGTGTAGAGCGGGCCCTCAAGCGCTACATCCCCAACGGCACGCGCGACGAGTCGGGCAAGAAGTGCAAGCACTGCGGCAGCTCGAACCTGGTGTACCAGGAAGGCTGCCTGGTGTGCCTGGACTGCGGTTATTCGAAATGCGGTTAGGCCTATGCTGCTGTTCCCCAACGCCAAGATCAACCTGGGCCTGCACGTGATCCGCAAGCGCCCCGACGGCTACCACGACATCGAGACGCTGTTCTATCCCGTGCCGGGGCTGTGCGACGTGCTGGAGCTGGTGCATGCCGAACGCTTCGAGATGCACTGCCACAACGCGGAGATCGAAGGGGAAAATCTGTGCGAGAAGGCCTGGCGGCTGCTGGCGGCGCGCTACGACATCCCGCCCGTGGCCATCCATCTCTACAAGAAGATCCCCATGGGTGCGGGGCTCGGCGGCGGCTCGGCGGATGCGGCCTTCACCCTGGTGGGCCTCAACCAGCTCTTCGGGCTGAACCTGCCCCAGGACGAGTTGGCGGGCCTGGCGGCCCAGCTGGGCAGTGACTGCGCCTTTTTCGTCTACAACCGCCCGATGCTGGCCCGGGGCCGCGGCGAGATCCTCACGCCGGTCGACTTCCGGCTCGACCGCCCGGTGCGCATCTTCCCGCAGCCGGTGTTCGTCTCCACGCGCGACGCCTACGCCGGCATCACGCCGCACGAGCCGGCCCAGTCCATCCTGAACGTGCTGAAGCATCCCATTGAAGAATGGAAAGACTTGTTGGTCAACGATTTTGAAGAAACGGTCTTTGCGAAGCACCCCTCTTTGGCACACGCCAAAAAGTCGCTTTATTACGACGGGGCCGTGTATGCGGCCATGTCGGGGAGCGGCTCGGCGCTATTTGCCATTTACTAAAACCTTTTCCAACGGGGCGTCCTTCAAGACGACCCGTTTTTCTTCATCCAGCAGATAGAGCGACGGGATGGCGCGCACCCAGTAGCGGGTGTCGCCGAGCAGGAGCTGGTCGGGGTCGTAGCCGCAGATCCAGTCCTTCGGGTAGTTGGGCAGGTAGTCGAGCCAGGCCTCGACGTCCGCGTCGGGATGGATGTTGATCACCAGCAGCTCGCCGGACGCGATGCGGGCGGCGACGTCCGGGTCGGCGGCCAGCGTTTCGGTGATCTCCTTGCAGTTGGCGCAGCCCGGGTTGCTGAAGAACAGCAGGGTCTGGCGCGGGTGCCGGCTGTCGATGGTGGCGTGGAGGGTCGTGCTGCGGCCGTTGGGCAGGGTGAAGGGAAAATCCGCCGCCACCGTGCCGGGGCGGTTGAGGAGCAGGCGCGGCTCCAGCCAGGCGGCGCGGTCGCGCTGGTCGCGCGTGGCGTAGGGCGAGTTCAGCAGATGGGGTATCACGGGCAGATAGAGTTCCTCGTTGCGGTAGGGGCTGTTGGGGTCCAGGAAGAATTTCTCCTGCAGCTGCATCTGCAGCTGCCATTCCGCGCTGTCGCGCTCCGCCTCCGTCAGGAGGGCTTCCTGCCGGACCCACGCCTCCATAGGCGAGAGCGTGCCGAGCAGTTGGGCATACTCCTCGAACTGCGCCGCGCGGCCGTTCAGCGAGTGCTGTCCGTATTCGGACAGGGAAGGCCCCTGGCTGGCAGGTTTGCAGCCGCCGAGCAGCAGCAGGGCCGCGCACAGGAGGGACAGGTGACATTTTGTCATAAAAAGGCTGTTGGCACTCAATTTGTCTTAGTGACCCAGTGCAAAATTAAACAATAAACGTTAAAAATATAATCATCATGACCATTAAACCTTTAGCAGACAGAGTCCTGATCGAGGCCAAGGAAGCCGAGACCAAGACAGCAAGCGGACTGTATATTCCTGATTCCGCGAAAGAAAAACCCCAGCAGGGCAAAGTCGTTGCCGTGGGCAACGGCAAGAAGGACGAACCGATGGAGCTCAGCGTCGGCGACACCGTGCTCTATGGCAAGTATGCCGGCACGGAAATCACCGTGGATGGAAAGGATTATCTGATCATGCGTCAAAGTGACGTGGTCGCAGTGCTTAAATAAAGGAGGATACAACTATGGCAAAAGACATCAAATTCAATATCGACGCGCGCAACCTCATGAAGGAGGGTGCCGACGCTTTGGCAGACGCCGTGAAGGTGACGCTGGGTCCTAAGGGCCGCAACGTCGTCATCGACAAGAAGTTCGGTGCACCGCAGGTGACCAAGGACGGTGTCACGGTGGCCAAGGAGATCGAACTCGAGGACCGCTTCCAGAACATGGGCGCCCAGATGGTCAAGGAAGTCGCTTCCAAGACCAACGACCAGGCCGGTGACGGTACGACCACCGCGACCGTGCTCGCCCAGAGCATCATCAACGTGGGCTTGAAGAACGTGGCCGCCGGCGCCAACCCGATGGACCTCAAACGCGGTATCGACAAGGCTGTCGCCGCCGTCGTGGAAAGCCTCAAGAAACAGAGCCAGGCCGTGGGTGACGACTACTCGAAGATCGAGCAGGTGGGCACCATCTCCGCCAACAACGACAACACCATCGGCAAGCTGATCGCCGACGCGATGGCCAAGGTCAAGAAAGACGGCGTCATCACCGTCGAAGAGGCCAAGGGCACCGAGACCGAGGTGAAAGTGGTGGAAGGCATGCAGTTCGACCGCGGTTACATCTCCGCTTACTTCATGACCAACCCCGACAAGATGGAGACCGTGCTCGACCAGCCGCAGATCCTGATCACCGACAAGAAGATCTCCACGATGAAAGACCTGATGCCGATCCTCGAGCCCATCGCCCGCGAAGGCCGCTCGCTGCTGATCATCGCCGAGGACGTGGACGGCGAAGCCCTTACCACCCTCGTGGTCAACAAGCTGCGTGGCACGCTGAAGGTGGCCGCCGTCAAGGCCCCGGGCTTCGGCGACCGCCGCAAGGAGATGCTGCAGGACATCGCTACCCTGACGGGTGCCGTCGTGGTGAGCGAGGAGCGTGGCTTCACCCTCGAGAACGCAACGCCCGACATGCTGGGCCGCGCCGAGAAAGTGGTCATCGACAAGGAGAACACCACCATCGTCAACGGTGCCGGTGACAAGGATGCCATCGCCGACCGTGCCAACCAGATCCGCAAGCAGATCTCGACCACCACGAGCGACTACGACCGCGAGAAACTCCAGGAGCGCCTGGGCAAGCTCGCCGGCGGCGTGGCCGTCCTCTATGTGGGCGCCGCTTCGGAAGTCGAGATGAAAGAGAAGAAAGACCGCGTCGAGGATGCACTGAACGCAACCCGCGCCGCTGTCGAAGAAGGCATCATCCCGGGTGGCGGCGTCGCCCTCGTGCGCGCTGAATCCGTCCTGGAGAAAGTCAAGGGTGAGAACGAAGACGAAATCACCGGTATCCGCATCGTGGCCCGCGCCATCGAGGAGCCGATCCGCACCATCGCCGCCAACGCCGGCAAAGAGGGCAGCGTGATTGTCCAGAAGGTGAAGGAAGGCAAGGGTGACTTCGGTTACAACGCCCGCACCGATACCTTCGAAAATCTGCTCTCGACGGGTGTCATCGACCCGACCAAGGTGGTCCGCGTCGCCCTCCAGAACGCCGCTTCCGTGGCAGGCATGTTCCTGACCACCGAGTGCGCCCTGGCCGACATCAAGGAAGACACGCCCGCCATGCCTCCGATGAACCCCGGTATGGGCGGTATGATGTAATCAGGATTCGCGGGAACAAAAACCCCCGATTTTGTGCCCCGGCTGCGGTTTTTCGTGGTGCGGGGCACATTTTTGCTCTATTTTGTGCCCGCTTACCGAAAATTTTCGGTAAATTGCCTTGCTTTTCCAACCCAGCCTGACCTATGTCGTTCGTCCATCTGCACGTCCACACGCAATACTCGATCCTCGACGGTTTTTCCGATATCGAGAAGCTCTTCGCTCGCGCCCGCGAGCTCCATATGCCGGCCCTGGCCATCACCGACCACGGCAACATGTACGGCGTGAAGGAGTTCTTCAAGTTCGCCTACGACAAGAGCAACCTGGACGAGAACAAGCAGCCCATCGTCAAGCCGATCATCGGCTGCGAGGTCTACGTGACGCGGCACTACGACCACCATCTCAAGGATAACGACCACCGCCGCTACTACCATCTCACACTGCTGGCCAAGAACTACGAGGGTTACAAGAACCTGATGAAGATCTGCACGGAGGGCCACATCCACGGCTTCTACTATGCGCCGCGCGTGTCGCACGAGGTCGTCGAGCAGTACCACGAGAACCTGATCTGCTGCTCCGCCTGCCTGGCCGGCGAGCTGCCCCGCAACATCCTCGACGGTAACATCGAAGCCGCCCGGGAGACCATCCGCTGGCACCAGCGGGTGTTCGGCGAGGACTACTACCTGGAGGTGATGAAGCACAAGACCGAAGTGCCGGGGCTGGACGACGACGTGTACCGGGCCCAGATGGAGGTCAATCCCGTGATCTTCTCGCTGGCCGAAGAGTTGGGCGTGAAGGTGGTGGCCACCAACGACGTCCACTTCATCCGCAAGGAGGACGGACCGGCGCACGACCGCCTCATCTGCCTGACCACCAACTCCGACATCGACGACCCGAAGCGCCTCCGCTACACCCAGCAGGAATTCCTCAAGAGCGAGGAGGAGATGGCGGCGCTCTTCCCGGAGCACCCGGAAGTGCTGGCCAACACGCTGGAAGTGGCCGGAAAGGTGGAAGCCTACACGATCGACCACGACTACATCCTGCCCAAGTTCAAGATCGACGAGGACTTCCTGCGCGATATCGACAGCTATCTCGAACGCTACAAACCCTATATCGACGCCGGCAAGAACGACCCGAAAGGCAAGTACCGTGGCGACGACTTCTGCAAGTCCGTGGCCTACCTCTGCCACCTTACCTACCAGGGCGCGCACATTCGCTACGGGGAGACGCTGACGCCCGAGCAGGAAGAGCGCATCGACTTCGAGTTGAAGACCATCGCTTCGATGGGCTTCCCCGACTACTTCCTGATCGTGCAGGACTACATCCGGGCCATGCGCAAGGAGGGCTGGCTGGTGGGTCCGGGCCGCGGCTCGGCTGCCGGCAGCGTGGTGGCGTACTGCCTCTGGATCACCAACCTGGACCCGATCAAGTACCAGCTCCTGTTCGAGCGCTTCCTCAACCCGGAGCGCATTTCCATGCCCGATATCGACGTGGACTTCGAGAACCTGGAAGCCGCGCACCGCTACGTGGAAGAAACGTACGGCGCGGACCACGTGTCCCGCGTCATCACCTTCGGCACGATGCTCGCCAAGGGTGCCATCAAGGACGTGGCGCGCATCAGCCACGTGACCATCGACGAGAGCAACCGCCTCTCCAAGATGGTGCCGGCCCGCCTCTTCGAGCGCAAGAAGAACGAGAAGGGCGAAATGGAGGAGAAGAGCGTGAAGATCACGCTGGCCAACTGCTTCCGCCTGGTGCCCGAATTCAAGGAGGAGCTCGCCAAGGACGACAACCAGCTCAACAAGGAGGTGCTGGAATATGCCGAGCAGCTGGAAGGCAGCATCCGGCAGGTCGGCATGCATGCCTGCGCCACCATCATCGGCCCGGGCAACCTGAGCGACTACATCCCCATCTGCCTCTCGAAAGACAAGGATACGGGCGAAGAGGTCTGGACCTCGCAGTACGACGGCCACTACATCGAGGAGTGCGGCCTGCTGAAGATGGACTTCCTGGGCCTCAACACCCTATCGATCATCCACAAGACCCTCGACCTGATCAAGGAGGGCCACGGCCTGGACATCGACATCGAAGCCATTCCCATCGACGACAAGCCCACCTATGAACTCTACGGCCGCGGCGACACCACCTCGATCTTCCAGTTCGAGTCGCCCGGCATGAAGGAATGGCTGCAGAAGCTGCAGCCGGAGCGCTTCGAGGACCTGATCGCTATGAACGCGCTCTATCGTCCGGGCCCGATGGATTACATTCCGGACTTCGTCGACCGCAAGCAAGGCATCAAGCCCATCGCCTACGACACGCCGGAGATGGAGGAGTACCTGAAGGACACCTATGGCATCACCGTCTACCAGGAGCAGGTGATGCTGCTGTCGCAGAAGCTGGCCGGCTTCACCAAGGGCCAGGCCGACAAGCTCCGCAAGGCCATGGGCAAGAAGAAGATCAAGGACATGGAGGAGCTCTATGTCAAGTTCATGGAAGGCGGCAAGGAGCACGGCCACTCCGAAGAACTGCTCAACAAGATCTGGCAGGACTGGCGCGCTTTCGCGGAATACGCGTTCAACAAGTCGCACGCCACCTGCTATGCCTGGGTGAGCTACCAGACCGCCTGGCTGAAAGCCCATTATCCGGCCGAATTCTTCGCCGCCAACATGAGCTGCAACCTCAACGATATGGAGGAGATCACCAAGATCATGGACGACTGCCGGCACTGGCAGATCCCGGTCCTGGGTCCCGACATCAACGAGAGCGCCACGGAGTTCACCGTCAACAAGAAAGGACAGATCCGCTTCGGCATGGGCGGCATCAAGGGCGTGGGCGCCAACGTCATCAACGCCGTGATCGCCGAACGGCAGAAGGGCGGCCCCTTCACCGACATCTTCGATTTCGTGGAGCGCATGCCGCTGGGCGTCATCAACCGGAAGGTCATCGAATGCCTGGTCTACGCCGGCGCCTTCGACGGCTTCGGCGACATGACCCGTTCACAGTATTTCTTCGAGACGGGTAAAGACGAAAACTACCTGGACGTGCTGCTGGGCTACGCCTCCAAGTTCCACAACGACTCGATGTCGTCGGGCGGCCTGTTCGGCGACATGGACGAGCTCAAGCCGGTGCGGCCCAACATCCCGCCCAAGGTCGAGGCCAACGAGATGGAGCTGCTCAAGAAAGAAAAGGAATGCGTGGGCATGTACCTGTCGGCCCATCCGCTCGACCGCTTCCGCTTCGAGATCGAGCAGTTCGCCACGGCCGATATCGCCCGCATCGACGAGATCGACCGGACCCTGCAGACCGACAAGTCCGTGCAGAACAAGGAATTCTACGTGGCGGGGCTGGTGTCGGAGTGCGACGTGCGCTACACCAAGAGCGGCAACAAGCCCTGGTGCCGCTTCACGCTCGAGGATTTCACCGGCAGCCACACCTTCTCCCTCTTCAGCAAGGACTACGAGACCTTCATGAAATACATGCAGGTCCACACCACCCTGCTGGTCAAGTGCACCACCAAGCAGCGCTTCCGCAAGAAAGACGACGCCTCATCCGAAGACAGCTACGAGCTCCGCATCCAGAACATGATGCTGCTCTCCAACACCAAGGACGAATTCTTCAAGGAGCTGCACGTCGAGATCCCGCTGGACGCCTCCACGCCGGAGCTCCGCAGCGCCCTGCTCAAGGAAATCAAGCACCACAAGGGCAAGGCCCGCTTCTTCATCGACGTCCTCTTCCAGCACGACGGCATCGACGACCGCCTGAGCCTCATCTCCAAGAAGTACAACGTAGCGCCCGGCTACGAACTCTACAATTTCCTGGAAAAGAAAAACCTCCGTCACCATGCGGTGAAGGAGGTTCATCTGTAAGACATTATAATTTAGATCAGCGCTTCGCCGGTCATGGCCTCGGGCTGCGGGATGCCCATCAGCTTGAGGATCGTGGGGGCGATGTCGGCCAGGCGGCCATCCCGCACTTCCTTCACGTCGTCGTCCACGACGATGAACTGGACCTGGTTGAGCGAGTGCTGGGTATTCTCCGTAAAGTCGTCGTTCACGGCGTGGTCGGCGTTGCCGTGGTCGGCCGTGATGAGCACGGTGTAGCCCTTTTCGCGGGCGCTGCGGACCACGCGGCCCACGGCGCTGTCGATGTAGCGCACGGCGTCGCAGATCGGGCAGAACTTGCCGGTGTGTCCCACCATGTCGCCGTTGGCGTAGTTGAGGATGATCATGTCGTGCTTCTGCGTCTCGATGTCGGCGATCAGGGCCTTGGTCACCTCGGGCGCGCTCATTTCGGGCTGGAGGTCGTAGGTGGCCACCTTCGGCGAGTTGATGAGGATGCGGTCTTCGTTCTCGTACGGGGTTTCGCGGCCGCCGTTGAAGAAGAAGGTGACGTGGGCGTATTTCTCGGTCTCGGCGATGCGGAGCTGCTTCTTGCCGGCCTTGGACACCACTTCGCCGAGGGTCTCCTGCACGTTTTCCTTGTCGAAGAGGATGTGCAGGCCCTGGAACTTGTCGTCGTACGGGGTCAGGCAGCAGAAATAGAGCGGGATGGTGTGCATGCCCTGCTCCGGCATGTCTGTCTGGGTGAGGGCCGCGGTGATCTCGCGGGCGCGGTCGTTGCGGAAGTTGAAGAAGATCACGGCGTCGCCTTCCTCGATGAGGCCGACGGGCTTGTTGTCGGCGTCGACGATGCAGACCGGCTTGATGAACTCGTCGGTGACACCGGCGTCGTAAGAGGCCTGGATGGCGTCGACGGCCGAAGTGGCCGGCGTGCCGATGCCCTTGGTGATCAGGTCATAGCCTTCTTTCACGCGGTCCCAGCGCTTGTCGCGGTCCATGGTGTAGAAACGGCCGCAGACGGAAGCGACCTTGCCCGTGGTCTGGCCCATCTTCTCTTCGAGTTCGGCCACGAAGCCCTTGCCGCTGCGCGGGTCGGTGTCGCGACCGTCCATGAGGCAGTGCACAAAGACCTTCGAGAGTTCCATCTTGGCGGCTTCCGCCAGGAATTCGTAGAGGTGGTTGAGGGAGCTGTGCACGCCGCCGTGCGAGCAGAGGCCGATGAAGTGCAGCTGCTTGCCGGAGTTGGCGACGTAGGTGTAGGCGCGGCGGATCTCCTCGTTCTGCAGGAGGCTGTGGCTGCGGCAGGCGCGGTTGATCTTCACCAGGTCCTGGTAGACGATGCGGCCGCCGCCGATGTTGAGGTGTCCCACTTCCGAGTTGCCCATCTGCCCCTCGGGCAGTCCCACATCTTCGCCGCAGGCGTTGAGGTGCGAGAAGGGATATTTTTCGCGGAGGGCGTCGATTTCCGGCGTGCCGGCCGTGTAAATCGCGTTGGAATGGTCGTGGCGACCTTCGCCCCATCCGTCCAGAATCATCAACAATACTCTCTTCTGCATAATATTTATTATTTTTGTAGATACGTTTTAATCTCGCAAAAATAGGAATATTATGGGAATGTCGAATCGGAAAGGTGCCAAAAAGAGAAAAAATGCCGCACAACCGCGGGAAGGCGCGCTCAAACGGGCGAAGCGCCTGGCCCGGGGCGGGCAGGAACCGGTACGAACGACGGAACGTCGCTCCAAGAGCCTGGAGGAATTCGAAGGGACGGTCTCGCTCTCGCGTGACGGCTTCGGTTTTGTGAAAGCGGAAGGCCTCAAGGATGACGTGTTCATTCCCATGCGGAAGCTGCATTTCGCCCTCAACGGCGACTTCGTGAAGATCGCCGTGTCGAAGCGCCGCATCCAGTCAGGCCTCAAGGGCCGCAGCCTGGAGGGCGAGGTGGTGAAGATCATCCACCGCAGCACCAAGCCCCATATCGGCGTGCTGGTGGTCCGCGGCCGGCAGGTCTGGGCCATCGTCGAGAGCAAGAACATGCCCTACGACATCCGCATCGACGTGCAGGATCCGGCGGAGCTGCCGGAAATCGGCGGCCAGAAAGCCGCCCACGGCATGAAGGTCGCCGTGCTGGTGACCGACTGGCCGAAGCGCAGCGCAGAGCCGCTGGGCCGCATCGTCGACGTGCTGGGCATGCCGGGCGAGAACGACACGGAAATGCACGCCATCCTGGCGGAGTACCAGCTGCCCTATCGCTTTGAGCCTGAGGTGGAAAAGGCCGCCGACCAGATTTCCGACGCCATCACGCAGAAAGACCTGGCGGGGCGCCGCGATTTCCGGGGCGTGACCACCTTCACCATCGACCCGACCGACGCCAAGGACTTCGACGACGCGCTGTCGTACCGCAAGCTCGAGAACGGCAATGTCGAGGTGGGCGTGCACATCGCCGACGTCACCCACTACGTGACGCCGGGCTCCGTGATCGACAAGGAGGCGTTCGCGCGCGGCACCTCGGTCTACCTGGTGGACCGCACCATCCCCATGCTCCCGGAAAACCTCTCGAACAAGCTTTGCTCGCTCCGCCCGCACGAGGACAAGCTCACCTTCAGCGCGGTGTTCGAGCTGAACGCCAAGGCGAAGGTCATCGGCCAGTGGTTCGGCCGCACCGTCATCAATTCGGACTACCGTTTCGACTACGAGCAGGCCCAGCAGATCATCGAGACGAAGGAGGGCCCGATCGCCGAGGAGATCCTGGCGCTGCACGGGCTGGCCTCGATCCTGCGCAAGGAGCGTTTCGACAAGGGCGCCATCTCGTTCGAGCGGCCCGAGATGAAGGTCATCGTGGACGAGGCGGGCAAGCCGCTGGACGTGGTGCAGAAAGAGAGCAAGGAGAGCAACTGGCTCATCGAGGAGTTCATGCTGCTGGCCAACCGCTGTGTGGCGGAATACGCCACCAAGAAGTGCAAGGCGAAGAATCCGACCTTCGTCTACCGTATCCACGAGAACCCCGATCCGGAGAAGCTGGACTCGCTGCGGAGTTTCGCGAAGAACTTCGGGCACCAGCTGGGCGACACCTCGGACCCGAAGCGGGCGGCGGGCGCGCTCAACGACCTGATGAAGGAGGCGAAGGGCAGGCCGGAGGAGAATGCGCTGCAGCTGCTGGCGTTGCGCAGCATGGCGCGGGCGCGCTATTCGACCGACAACGTGGGGCACTACGGCCTTGCCTTCCAGTACTATACGCATTTTACTTCGCCGATCCGGCGCTATCCGGACATGATGGTGCACCGGCTGCTGGCGATGTACATGGATGGGGCTACCTCGCAGGACAAGCTTTACTACGAGGACTGCTGCGAGCACAGTTCGGTGCGGGAGCAGATTGCGACGGACGCGGAGCGGGCTTCCATCAAGTACAAGATGGTGGAGTTCATGCAGGACAAGATCGGCCGGGTGTTCGACGGGCACATCAGCGGGCTCACGGAGTGGGGCATTTATGTGGAGATCGAGCCGACGAAGGTCGAGGGTATGGTGTCGTTGCGGGACATCCGTTTCGACTGGTTGCAGTTCGACGAGGAGAAGTACGAGACGCGGGCGAAGGCTTCCGGCCGGGTCTATCATTTGGGTGATCCGGTGAAGATCAGGGTTTTAAGGGCTAATTTGGAACAAAAAATCTTGGATTATGAGTTGGTTGAAGAATAATATCGTCATGCCGGGCTTGACCGGGCATCTCGCTTTGCGGCTCTGGTTTCCGGCTCGCTCGCGAAAAAATGCTCACTCGCCGGAAACACACCCGCCGCTACGCTCGCTTTTCGTCATTCCCGGCTTGACCGGGAATCTCATAGCTCTCGTCGTCCTTTTCCTGTCAGTTCTCCCGCTGCAGGCGCAGGAGACGGAGTTGCTGTGGGCGGGGGAATGGCAGCACGAGGGGGTGGCGGAGGGAATTACGCTGCACCGGGCGGCGTTTACGGGCAGTCTGTTCGACGCGAACCAGTATCTCTGCGTGCTGGAAGTGGCGCCGGGGGCGCGCTTCGACATCGTGCCGGCCGAGGAGCACACGCTCGAGAAGACGACGGAACTGGCCGGGCGCTACGGTGCCGTCGCGGCGGTCAACGGCTCTTTCTTCAACATGCGGGCTCCCTATGGCTCCGTCAATTACCTGCGGGTCGACGGACAGGAGCTGGCGCCGAATGAATACGATGGCTACGAAAATGTGACCGGCGGCCGCAGCATACGGCAGACCGGCGCCGTGGCCACGTTCCAGGGCGCTCTCTATGTGCTCAAGGCGGATGCCCTGGCCCGCTGGGAGCGGGACATCGAAGGGGAAGATGTGGTGACGACGGGTCCGGTGCTGCTGATCGGCGGCGCGCTCGAGCCGATTGTCGCCAACGATTTCAATACGCGGCGCAATCCGCGCACGGCGGTCGGCCGCCGGCCTGACGGCACGGTGCTGCTGGTCGTAGCCGACGGGCGCAACCAGGAGGCCGCCGGCCTGACGATGCCGGAGCTTCAGCTGGTGATGAAGGCGCTGGGCTGCGCCGACGCCATCAACCTCGACGGCGGCGGCTCCACGGCCATGGTCGTCCGCGGCGAAGTCGTCAACCATCCCAGCGACAACCGTCGCTTCGACGCCGCCGGCGAACGTTCCGTCGCCAATGCGGTGGTGGTGCGCTAGACGCCGCCTGCGTCCGTCCACAACGGACGCCACCACCGGATGTGTGCAACATAAATAGTTGACACACAACAACTTATAATAATATACCCCCTCCATCAAAGAGGGGGTATATTTGTGTAACTATCTGATAGTCAATCACATCTGTTGCACGCGTCCGCAAGTCGCGAAACCTATTCCTGTGTCAGCCATTTGTCGACGGCTTCGCGGAGCTGGTCGTCGTAGCGGAGGCCGACCGGCACGCTGGCGCGGTTGAAGTAGTAGCAGGTCACGATTTCCTGCTCGAGAAGGGGCAGGATCTCATCTTTCTTGGCGCGCAGCACCGTTTCCTTGTCCATGTTGACTTTCTGCTGCAGCGCTTCGATCTCGCTCTTGTAGTTGTCGTAGAGTCCTTCGCTCTGAGCCGCCTTGATCATCTGGTCGAGAGCGGTCTGGGCGGCGGTGCGGGCGTCGAAGTCCTGTGCGGCCGCATAGCGCACGAAGTCCTCGTATTCCGCGTCGCTCATGTGGAAATCGCGGTCGATGCTTTCGTGCTGCAGGAAATATTCGATGGCATAGGCGCCGATGATGTCGTAGTACACGAGCGAAGCCGTGGGACGGCTCATCAGCGGGCTGGCCACTTCGATGTCGGGCGCGATGCCGCCGCCCGGATCCTTGTCGAGCGAGCCGTCTTCGTGGCGGTTGCTATAGTCGATGGCCTGCACGCAGCGGCCGCTCGGCGTATAGTACTTGCCGGTGGTGAGTTTCATCTGGCTGTTGTAAGGCATGGGGCGCACGGATTGGATGAGACCCTTGCCGAAGGAGCGCTCGCCGGCGATGGTGGCGCGTTTCAGGTCCTGCAGCGCACCGGCCGTGATCTCCGACGCGGAGGCGGAATGGCCGTTGACCATGACCAGCAGCGGCATCGCCGTGTCGAGCGGAGCGTCGGTGGTCAGGTATTCGCGGTTCATCTCGGGCACGCGGCCCTTCGAAGAGACCACCAGCGTGCCCTTGGGCACGAAGGTCGAGACGAGGTTGATGGCTTCGTCCATCACGCCGCCGCCGTTGTCGCGCAGGTCGATGACCAGGCGCTTCGCCCCGGCTTCCTTGAGCTGGCGCACGGCGTCCTTGAATTCTTCCGCCATGTTGGCCGTGAAGCCGGAAAGCTGGATGTAACCGATGTCGTCGCGGTACATGCCGGCATAGACGATGTCCGACACGTGGATGCGCTCACGGGTGACCACGATGTCGACCGTGTCTTTCGTGCGGCCCTTGACCACCTTGAACTTCACGTCCGTGGCCGGCTGTCCCTTCATGCGGCCCGAGCTCTGTTCGGAGGTCTCGTCGTAGACGGGAATGCCGTCGATTTCGAGGATGACGTCGCCCGGCTGGAGGCCGGCCTTCGCGGCGGGAGAATTCTCGTACGGCTCGATGATGCGTACGCCCTCGCCGGGCAGCTTGCGGATCAGCGAGCCCACGCCACCGTAGTTGCCGGTGGTCATCAACTCAAAGTCATCTCCCTCTTCCTCAGAGATATATACTGTGTACGGGTCGAGCGACGCGAGCATCGCGCGCACCCCAGCCAGAATCATCTTGTCGAACTGGACGGTGTCGACATAAGCCTGCGCCAGCTCTTCCAGCACGGCGTATTCGATCTCCAGGCTCTGTCCCAGTTTGAAATGCTGGCTCTGCGCCCGCGACTGCGGTGCGGCGACGCCCAGCAGGAGTACGACGGCCAGGGCCGTCCCTTTCATCATTCTTTTCATCTGTCTGCTCATATAACGCACAAAAATAGCAATTTTATCCGTATCTTTGGTTCTTCGAAGCATTTGCCATGAAGCTCATCTTTGCCACCAACAACCCGCATAAACAGGAAGAGGCCCAGGTGATTCTGGGACCCGCCTTCCAGGTCCTGACACCGGCTTCGCTCGGTTTTCCCGGCGACCTTCCCGAAACCCACGACACCCTCCGCGGCAACTCCATCCAGAAAGCCAGCGCGGTCTGGAACCTGTTCCAGGAAGACTGTTTCGCCGACGACACCGGCCTGGAGGTCGATGCACTGGACGGCGCGCCGGGCGTCTATTCGGCCCGCTATGCCGGCAGTGACAAGGATCCTGCCGCCAACCGCCGCAGGTTGCTCAAAGAACTCGAAGGACTGCCTTTCGAAAAACGCACGGCGCGTTTCCGCTGTGTGGTCTCGCTCATTCAGGGCGGCGAACTGCACGTTTTCGAAGGAACCTGCGAGGGCCACATTGCCCTGCAGGAAAGCGAAGGCGTCCAAGGTTTCGGCTATGATTCAATTTTTGTTCCAGAAGGTCTCGACGTGACCATCGCCGAGATTTCCATCGAAGAAAAGAACCGGCTTTCCCACCGCGGAAAGGCCATGCGGCTGCTGCAATGTCATCTGTTGCAAAATCCCGGATCGTCGTCCTCCATCTGACGAAATACGCCGAATCAAGCGTCGTGCTGCACGCCATCGACGCGCAGAGCGGCCGTCGCAGCTTCCTCGTGCGCGGCATCAAGCGCGGGAACGCCGTGGCGGCCTTCTATCCGCTCAGCGTGCTCGACGTGGTCAGCGCCGAGTCGCCCAAGAGCTCGCTGGCATGGCTGCGCGAATGGGAACCTGCCGCCGTGCTGCACGACATCCGCGGCAACCGCGTCAAAAGCAGCGTGGCCATGTTCGTCAGCGAGGTGCTCTACCGCAGCTTCACCACGGAACTGGCCGACCCGCAGTTCTTCGACTGGCTCTGCGGCGCGATCGACGTGCTGGACCGGGAAGACGGCAGCGTGGCCAACTTTCCGCTCTGGTTCCTGGTGAGCTATGCCGTGCAGCTGGGATTCATGCCGGGCGATCCGGTGGAGCCGCAGGGCATCTTCACGCCCGCCGAGACAGACCTGCTGCAGAAAGTGCTCCGCTCGCCCTTCGAAACGGCGATGGCCATTCCGCTCTCCGCCGAGCGGCGCCAGGCCTTCTCCCGCAAGATGCTGCAATACCTTTCCCACCACCTGGGCACGAACATCGACGCCAAGAGCCTCGACGTCCTCCACGCCGTGCTGGCGTGAAGGAGAAATGCCAGTGGCTTTGAGATTTTTGCTATCTTTGCACCGATGGAAAACGGAATCGCAACGGTCGTCAAGCATACGGGGAGCCATTATCTGCTCTCCCGGCTGCCCGAATGGAACCCCTTCCCGGCGGTCATCCGGGGAAAGCTGCGCCTGGCCGGCACCAAGACCACCAATCCCATCGCCGTGGGTGACCGCGTGGAATTCGAAGGCGAGACCATCACGAAAATCCTGCCCCGCAAGAACTATATCATCCGCCGCTCCACCAACCTGAGCCGCGAAAGCCACATCATCGCCGCCAACCTCGACCGCGTGCTGCTGCTGGTCACCATCATCCTGCCCGAGACCAAGCTGGCCTTCGTCGACCGCTTCCTCGTGACCTGCGAAGCCTATGGCATCCGCCCTGTGATCGTAATCAACAAGACCGACCTCTACACGGAACCTGTACTGCAGGAGCAACTCGCTGATTTCAAGGCACTCTACCGCAATGCTGGCTACGAAGTGCTGGAGATTTCCGCGCGCACGGGCATGGGCGTTGCGCAGGTGCGGGCGCTCTGCCGCGAAGGTCTCACCCTCTTTTCCGGTGCGTCCGGCGTGGGCAAGTCCTCCCTGCTGAAGGCCCTCGACCCGACCCTCGACCCGAAGATCGGCGAGATTTCGCTGAGCCACCTGCAGGGCAAGCACACCACCACTTTCTACGAGATGCACCCGCTGTCGGGCGGCGGCTACGTCATCGACACGCCGGGCATCCGGGGCTTCGGCCTGGTCGACATCGATGCCGAGGAGCTCAGCACCTATTTCCCCGAGATGCTGCGCGTCATGGACGACTGCCGCTTCAAGCCCTGCACCCACACCCACGAGCCGGGCTGTGCCGTCAAGGCGGCGCTGGAAGCCGGCACCGTCTCCCCCGAGCGCTACAGCTCCTATCTGGGGATGCTGGAAGAAGAGCACAAGTACCGCTAAATGGCCTTCCGCAATCCGATCAATCGTGAAGTGGTCCGCCTCGCCGTGCCGAGCATCCTGGCCAACATCACGGTGCCCCTGGTGGGTATCGTGGACACAGCCATCGCCGGGCACCTAGGCGACGCGGTGCTGATCGGCGGCATCGCCGTCGGCACCATGCTCTTCGACCTGCTCTACTGGAACATGGGTTTCCTGCGCGTGGGTACGGGCGGCATCACGGCCCAGGCTTACGGGCGGGGCGACATGAAAGCCTCCATCGGCACCTTCTCGCAGGGCATCGCCACGGCACTCGTGGCCTCGATGCTGGTGCTGGCCATCCAGTGGCTCTTCGCCGAGGGCATGTTCCTGCTGGTGGACTGCTCGCCGGAGGTGGAGCGCATCGCCCGCAATTACTTCTTCATCCGGGTCTGGGCGGCGCCCGCCACACTGTCGCTCTTCGTGTTCAAGGGCTGGTTCATCGGCATGCAGAACACCGTCTTTCCGATGATCGTCGACCTGTGGGTCAACATCGTCAACATGCTGGCCAGCTGGGTGCTGTCGTTCTATACGCCGCTGGGGATCAACGGCGTGGCCGTCGGCACGCTGGTGGCGCAGTGGACGGGCCTGGTGCTGGCCTTCCTGCTCATGCGTTCGCGCTACCGGCCGCTGATGCAGCAGACCACGATCCTCCACAGCATGAAGTGGAAGTATTTCCGCAACTTCTTCTCCATCAACAGTTTTCTCTTTGTCCGTTCGCTGTTGATGCTGGTGGTGTACGAAGGATTCACGATCTTCGCCGCCCGTTTCGGCGACGTGGAGCTGGCCGTCAGCTCGGTGATGATGCACCTGCTGCTGCTCTATTCCTACTTTGTCGACGGATTCGCCTATGCCGGCGAGGCGATGACGGGGCGCTTCATCGGCGAGCAGGACCGGGACTCGTTGAACCAGACGGTCAAATACGTCTTTCTCTGGGGTGCGGTCATCGGCATCGTGTCGACGATAGCCTATGCCGTGTTCCCGCGGGCCATCATCGGCATCCTGACCGACAACCCCGAGGTCATCGCCGCCAGCGAACCCTATCTGTTCTGGCTGCTGCTCATGCCTTTGCTCAGCTGTGTCGCCTTCATCTGGGATGGCATCTACGTGGGTGCTACGGCATCGCGTTCGCTGATGGTCTGCATGATCTGGTCGGCCGGCCTCTTCATCGCGGCCTTCTATCTCTGCGCGCCGCGCTTCGGGGCCCAGGCGCTCTACATCGCCTATTTCGTGCACCTCGTGGTCCGCTCGGTCTACATGACCCTCGCCGCACCCCGCAGCGTCTGGTCGCGGGTGCCTGCCGCCGCGGCCAGTTAGGCGAAAAAGGAGACAACTGCGAGAAGACAGCCGGAAATTGCTTATTTTTGCAGTAACGTAACAGCAACCGTATGTACACGCTCGAAGAAATTGACCGCATCGTGGAGAACTGCTCGAAACTCCAGCATGTGAAGGAAGAACCCGCCAACCTGTACGACCCGATCGGCTACATGATGGCCATCGGCGGCAAGCGCATCCGCCCGAAGCTCTGCCTGCTCTCTTACAACCTGCTGAACGAGGACATGGGCAACGCCATCATCTTTCCGGCCATGGCCCTGGAGGTTTTCCACGAGTTCACCCTCATCCACGACGACATCATGGACCGCTCCGACACCCGGCGCGGCCACCAGACCGTCTACAAGAAGTGGAACGAGGAAGTGGCCATCCTCTCGGGCGACGTGATGTCGATCCTGGCCTACAAATACCTGTCCTACGCGCCGCAGGACATCCTGCCCAAGGTGATGAACCTCTTCTCAGAGACGGCTATTCAAGTGTGCGAAGGGCAGCAGTACGACATGGATTTCGAGAAGCTGCTCGTCATCACGATGGACGACTACCTCTCGATGATCGGGCTGAAGACCGCCGTGCTGCTAGCCTGCTCCACCAAGATGGGCGCCCTGATCGGCGGAGCTTCCATCGGCGTATGCGACGCGCTCTACAAGTTCGGCTACCAGCTGGGCATCGCCTTCCAGATCACCGACGACTACCTCGACACCTTCGGCAACGAGAAGGTCTTCGGCAAGAAGATCGGCGGCGACATCATCAACAACAAGAAGACCTGGCTGCTGGTGGAATGCATCCGCCGCTGCGGCAGCGAGCAGAAACTGCAGCTGGAGAAACTGATGCAGCTGGGCGAGGAAGAAAGCAAGTTGAAGGTAGAAGCGGTCCGGATGTTCTATGAAGAGATGGGCGTGAAGGAAGCGGCGGAAGCCGAAATCCTGGAGTGGCACCGCAAGGCGCTCGATTCGCTCTCGCAGGCCGGATTCGCCCCTTGGCAGACCCGCAACCTCGAAAAGTTCGCCGAAAGCCTCATCCACCGTGAAAAATAAGCTCGAGATCATGGCCCCGGCAGGCAATTTCGAATGCCTGCAGGCAGCCATCCAGGGCGGCGCCGACTCCGTGTATTTCGGCATCGGGCGCCTCAACATGCGCTCGCATTCCGCCAACAATTTCGCGCCGGAAGACCTGCGGCAGGTCTGCGACCGCTGCCGGGAAAACAGCCTGCGCAGCTACCTGACCCTCAACATCACCCTCTACGACGAAGACTTGCCGGCCATGCGCGAGACGCTGCTGGCCGCCCGCGACGCCGGCGTCACGGCGGTCATCGCCTCCGACATGGCAGCCATCCAGGAAGCCAGGAAGCTGGGCCTCGAAGTGCATATCTCCACGCAGCTGAGCATCTCCAACCTGGAGAGCCTGCGTTTCTACAGCCAGTTCGCCGACGTGATCGTGCTGGCGCGCGAACTGCGGCTCGACCAGGTGCGGGCCATCCGCGAGGCCATCGAGCGCGAGGGAATCTGCGGGCCTTCGGGCCGTCCGGTGCAGATCGAGATGTTCTGCCACGGGGCCCTGTGCATGGCCATTTCGGGCAAATGCTACCTCTCGCTCCATGAGCACGCGGCCTCGGCCAACCGGGGTGACTGCTACCAGGTGTGCCGCCGCGGCTACGAGGTGACGGACCTGGATTCGGGCCGCCAGCTGCACATCGACAACCAGTATATCATGTCGCCCAAAGACCTGTGTACCATTGAGTTCCTTGACAAGATGGCGGAGGCGGGCGTGTCGGTGTTCAAGATCGAGGGGCGTGCCCGCAGCGCGGAGTACGTCAAGACGGCGGCGGGCGCATACCGCGCGGCGGCGGATGCCGTCGAAGCGGGGGCGTTCACGCCGGAGCTGGCCGCGTCGCTGAAAGAGCGCCTGACGACCGTGTTCAACCGCGGTTTCTGGGACGGCTACTACCAGGGCGCCCGGCTCGGCGAATGGAGCAGCGTCTACGGCAACCAGGCCTCCCGCACGAAGGTCTACCTGGGCCGCGTGACGGATTACTACGCCCGGCTCGGCGTGGCGGAGATCCAGCTGGAGACGGGTTCGTTCCGGGTGGGCGACCCGCTGCTGATCTGCGGCGCCACGACCGGCGTCCTCGAGGTCAGTCCGACCGAGATCCGCCTCGACGACGCGCATATTCTCGAAGAGGCCGTCAAGGGCGACCTCTGCGCCATCCCCGTCCCCGACAAGGTCCGCCGCGGCGACAAAGTCTATCTGTTTAAATAGCTTGCTGCCAAAATGAAAGATTTTTCGCAAAACCAATAGGTTTCTTGCGAAATTATTCGCAAATTTGTGGATACGTTTGATATTTTAAACATAAAGCCATGACGATCACGCCCAACGCCCAGAAGTACATCGATCAGGAAGATCGGTACGGTGCGCATAACTATCATCCACTGCCCGTTGTCCTTGCCAAAGGCAAAGGTCCCTTCGTATGGGATGTCGACGGCAAACGCTATTTCGATTTCCTGTCGGCTTATTCCGCCGTGAACCAGGGACACTGCCATCCGAAGATCGTGAAGGCCCTCACCGACCAGGCCCAGAATCTCTGCCTGACCTCGCGCGCCTTCTACAATGACTGCCTCGGTCCCTATGAGGAATTCGCCACCAAATTCTTCGGCTACGACAAGCTGCTGCCGATGAACTCCGGCGCCGAAGCCGTGGAGACCGCCCTGAAGCTGGCCCGCCGCTGGGGCTACGTCGTCAAGGGCATTCCCGAGAACGAAGCCCTGATCATCGTGTGCGACGGCAACTTCCACGGCCGCACCATCACCATCGTCACCATGTCGAACGATCCGGACAGCTATTACAACTACGGACCGTTCACCCCGGGCTTCATCAAGATCCCGTACAACGACACGGAGGCCCTGAAGAAAGTGCTCGACGAGAAGGGCGACAAGGTCTGCGCCATGATCGTGGAGCCCATCCAGGGCGAGGCCGGCGTCTATGTTCCGGAAGACGGCTACATCAAGAAATGCTACGACCTCTGCCACGCGCACAACGTGCTCTTCGTGGCCGACGAGGTGCAGACGGGCATCGCCCGTACCGGCAAGATGTTCGCATGCGACCACGAAGGCGTGCGTCCCGACATGATCACTATCGGCAAGGCTCTCTCCGGCGGCGTGCTGCCCGTCTCGGCCGTGCTGGCGGACGACGAGATCATGCTGACCATCAAGCCGGGCGAACACGGTTCGACCTTCGGCGGCTTCCCGCTCGCAGCCAAGGTGGCCGTGGCGGCCCTCGAGGTGATCCGCGACGAGCACCTCACGGAGAACGCCGCCCGCCTGGGCGTCATCTTCCGCGAGGAGATCGGCAAGATCAAGTCGCCGTATTTCAAGTCGGTCCGCGGCAAGGGCCTGCTCAACGCCGTGATCACCGAGCCGCAGAACGGCATCGAGGCCTGGGACATCTGCCTGAAGATGGCGGAAAAAGGCCTGCTTGCCAAGCCGACGCACCGGCACATCATCCGCTTCGCGCCGCCCTTGGTCATCACGGAGGAACAGCTCCGCGAGGCTATCGGCATCATCAAGGACGTGTTCGAAAACATCTAAAAAGAAGGGCGACCCCGAGGGGCCGCCCTTCTTGGTTCAGCGTTTTGCAAAGCTAGTCACCGAGCGTAGCTACCATCACAGCCTTGATGGTATGCATGCGGTTCTCGGCTTCGTCGAAGACGATGCTGTTTTCGCTTTCGAACACGTCTTCCGTCACCTCAATGCCGTCGAGGCCGAACTTCTTGTGGACGTCGCGGCCGGCCTGGGTCTCCAGGTTGTGGTAGGACGGCAGGCAGTGCATGAACTTGCACTTCGGATTGCCGGTGCGCGCCATCATCTTCGCGTTGACCTGGTAGGGCATCAGCATGGCGATGCGCTCCTTCCAGACTTCGTCGGGCTCGCCCATGGACACCCAGATGTCGGTGTAGAGGAAGTCGCAGCCCTTCACGCCGGCGTCCACGTCGTCGGTGATGGTGAGCTTCGCGCCGGTTTCAGCCGCGATCTTGCGGCAGGTCTCCACGAGTTCCGGGTTCGGCCAGAGGGCCTTCGGCGCCACGATGCGCACGTCCATGCCCATTTTGCAGCCGCCCACCATCAGGGAGTTGCCCATGTTGAAGCGGGCGTCGCCCAGGTAGGCGTATGAGACCTGGCTGAGCGGCTTGTCCACATGCTCGCTCATCGTCAGGAAGTCGGCGAGGACCTGCGTGGGGTGGAATTCATTGGTCAGGCCGTTCCACACGGGAACGCCCGAATATTCCGCGAGCTGCTCCACGGTGGTCTGGGCGAAGCCGCGGTACTCGATGCCGTCGAACATGCGCCCGAGCACGCGGGCGGTGTCTTTCATCGATTCCTTGATGCCGATCTGCGAGCCGGAAGGGCCCAGATAGGTGACGTGGGCGCCCTGGTCGTACGCCGCCACTTCAAAGGCGCAGCGGGTGCGGGTGGAGGTTTTCTCGAAGATCAGGGCGATGTTCTTGCCCTTCATCCGCGGCTGTTCGGTGCCGGTGTATTTGGCGCGCTTCAGGTCGCGGGCGAGGTCGAGCAGATACTGTATTTCCTTCGGGGTGAAGTCGAGCAGCTTGAGGAAGCTGCGGTTTCTGAGGTTGAATGCCATTTTTGTATAGGTTGTTGTATTATTGGACGATACGGGTGCCGCAGGCCGGGTTGTCGAGCTGGCCGGCTTCGGTGATGATGCATTCCTTGCCGCCGTTTTCCACGAAGAGGATGCCGGCCCGGACCTTCGGGGCCATGGAACCTTCGGTGAAATGGCCTTCGGCCAGGTACTGTTTCGCTTCTGCCACGGTGATCACGTCGAGGGCACGCTCGCCGGGCTTGCGGAAGTTGAGGTAGACCTTCGGGACGTCGGTCAGGATGTAGAACGCGGAGGCGCCGATCTGCGTGGCGCAGAGGGCCGAGGCGAGGTCCTTGTCGATGACGGCTTCCACGCCGTAGCGCAGGCCGTCGCGCTCCACGACGGGGATGCCGCCGCCGCCGACCGTGACCACGATGTGGCCCGCGTCGGCCAGCTGCTTGACGATCTCGATATTGTTGATCTTGAGCGGTTTGGGCGAAGCGACCACTTTGCGCCAGCCGTTGCCTTTGGGGTCTTCGCGGTAGATGGCGCCGGTCTCGACGTGGAGACGCTCCGCCTCTTCTTTCGAATAGTAGGGCCCCACGGGCTTGGTGGGGTTCTGGAACATAGGGTCGTCCTTGTCGACCACCACCTGCGTGACGATCGAAATGACATGGCGCTGCAGGCCGTGCTGCACCAGCACGCGGTTCATGCCCTGCTCGATGAGGTAGGCGATCGAACCCTGGGTCTCCGCGCCGCAGAAATCCATGGGCATCGCCGCCACGCCGAAGGCCTTCTTGCCGGCTTCGTGCTGCAGCATCACGTTGCCCACCTGGGGGCCGTTGCCGTGGCCGATGACCACGTCGTAGCCGCGTTCCAACAAATTGTATAGCTGCCCGCAGGTCTGTTCGACATTGGCGAGCTGTTCCTGATAAGTGCCTTTCTGCCCGCTGCGCAGGAGCGCGTTGCCGCCGAAAGCCACCATAGCCAGTTTTTTCATGTTTATTTTGTGATTTTTAGTGCATAAGCGCTCCGTCCGGGCGGAGCGGTTACAAAGATAAGAATAGTTTTTCTTATTTTTGTGCGCTATGTGGAAGAAAGCGATCACCCTTTTGCTGGCCTTGGCGTATCTCGCGCTGCCCGGTGCCGGAACCGCCTCGGCCCAGGATGATTACACCCTCTTCCGCCAGGGCGCGGGGGAGGCTTCCCTTCTTTTCCGGGGGCACAAGTCCTTCGACTACAACCTGCTCTACAACGGCACGCCGTATTGGAACAGCCCGCTTTTCCTGCCCGGTACCGTGATCTACAACGGCAAGTTTTACGACGGCATCGATCTCAATATCGATGCGGTGCGCCAGGAACTGATCGTGCGCATCGGCATCGGCGTTTCCAACAAAGTGCTGGGGGGCGAGTTCGTGCAGGAGTTCACGATCATGGGCCGTCGCTTCCTGAACCTGCGGTACATCTACGGGGATGCGGCGCCGGCCGGCTACTGGGAAGTGCTGTACGACGGCCGGAACAAGATCGTGCGCCGCGTGACCAAGACGCTGGAACAGGACGTCGACGGCAGCAAGCGCGACGAGACCCATTTCGACGGCACGTACCGCTACGACGTCTACCAGACTTTCATCTATTCGGAAAACTATTGTTATCTGACGGAGGACGGCGGCATCATTCCGGTCCGCCGGCGCAAGGATGTCCTCCGGCTGTTCGACAAGTCGCAGCGGCGCGACATCCGCCGCCATATGCGCCACCAGGAGACGTCGGAATTCCTGAGTTTTGACCGCTACTTCGTGGAAGTGGCCCGTTATATCGAATCGCGATGAAGAAGACGCTCCTGCTCCTGACCCTTGCGGCTGCCCTCTGCTGCAGCCTCCCGCTCCGGGCCCAGCAGCCCGCCGGAACGGGCTTTGGCGTGTACAAGGCCGGGGTCGACGAGCTGATCCGCTTCATCCGCACCGAGTTCTCGCCCGACGTGTACTGCGTGCGCGACACCTCCGACCACAAGAACTATACGATCCGCGTGCCGCGGGAGGAATTCCTGCAGCGCGCCTTCGAAGAACTGGAAGCCAACGGCTACACCATCACCCGCTACGACGGCAAGTACTTCATCGTGCGGGGCCGGGACATCGCCACCCAGCTGCCGCCGGGCTATTTCGACGCCCGCAAGCCGGCCGAGGACACTTCCTTCCAGAAATACCTGAGCGACCAGACCGTCCTGATGACCTTCCAGAACAAGGTCTACGAGATCGGCGACCCCGACACCCGCCAGAAAGCCAGCCGGGCGACCGTCCGCGGCTATGTGCGCGACGTGTCGAGCGGCGAACCGCTGGTGGGCGTCTCGGTCTATCTGGACGACGGCAAATCCTTCACGCAGACCGACGCGTACGGCTTCTACAAGCTGACCGTCCCCACGGGCCCGGGCAAGCTGGGCTTCAGCGGCTATTCGCTGGAAGACATGAAGCTCGACCTCGTGGTCTACGGCGACGGCGCGCTCGACGTGGTGATGAAGGAGAAGGTCTTTACGCTCAAGGGCGCCGTGGTGACTTCCGAAAGCATGTCGCAGCACCGCACCCCGAAGATGGGCGTGGAGGTGGTGCGCATGAGCACCATCAAGAACGTGCCGGTGGTCTTCGGCGAGGCGGACGCCCTGAAGGTGGTCATGACCCTGCCGGGCGTCAAGTCGGTGGGCGAAGCGTCCAGCGGCTTCAACGTGCGCGGCGGCTCCACCGACCAGAACCTCATCCTCTTCAACGAAGGGACCGTCTACAACCCGAACCACATGTTCGGCATCCTCTCGTCGTTCAATCCCGACGTGATCAACGACGTGGAGCTGTACAAGAGCTCGATTCCCGCACAGTACGGCGGGCGCATCTCCTCCGTGCTGGAGGTCCGGAGCCGCGACGGCAACAGCAAGAAAGTGCAGGGATCCCTGGGCCTGGGCCTGCTCACGAGCCGCCTGCACCTCGAGGGCCCGCTGGTGAAAGACCGCACCACCTTCATCCTGGGCGGGCGCACCACCTACTCCAACTGGATCTTCCGCCTGCTGCCCGCCAACAGCAGCTACCAGGGCGGCCAGGCCTCGTTCCAGGATGCGAACCTGGGCCTGACCCACAAGATCGACGAGCGGAACACCCTCCACGCCTACGGCTACTACTCGCGCGACAAGTTCAGCTTCAGCCACGACACGACCTTCCGCTACCGCAACATCAACGGCGCGCTGAAGTGGCACAGCATCTTCAACGACCGGCACTCGATGACCTTCACCACGGGCTATGACAGCTACCACTACGGCATCGAAGACACCTATAACAACCATGCGGCCTACCGCCTCAACACGGGTGTGGACCAGTACTTCGCCAAACTGAACTTCAAGTCTTCGCTCAGCAACGCGCACACCTTCACTTACGGCCTCAACGCCACGTTTTACGACCTCAATCCGGGCGAGCTGCTGCCGGTGGGCGATTCGTCGCTGGTGCAGGCAAGCACCCTGGCCCGCGAACGCGCCCTGGAAGCCGCGCTCTACGTGAGCGACACCTGGATCCTGGGCGAGCACCTCTCGCTCGAGGCGGGCCTGCGCTGGTCGCAGTTCTTCCGGAAAGACTGCACGCGCTTCCTCGGCGGGCCGGAATTCCGCCTCTCGGGCAAGTATTCCTTCAACGACGTCACCAGCGTCAAGGCGGGCTTCAATACGATGCGGCAGTACATCCACATGATCTCCAACAGCATCAACGTGTCGCCCACCGACAGCTGGCGCCTCGCCAGCGACCAGCTCCGCCCCCAGACCGGCTGGCAGGCCGCCGCGGGCGTCTACCGCACGCTGCTCGACAATACGCTCGACCTCTCGCTGGAAGCCTATTACAAGCGGGTCAAGCACTTCATCGACTACAAGAGCGGTGCGGTGCTGGTGATGAACCCCAACCTGGCGGACGACCTCATCGAGACGGAAAACCGCTCCTACGGCATTGAATTCATGGCCAAGAAGCCGCTCGGCAAGCTCAACGGCTGGGTGTCGTACACCTACTCGCGCTCGCGGCTGCGGGAAATGGAAGACCGCGGCATCTACACCATCAACGGCGGTGACTGGTACAACGCGCCCTACGACAAGCCGCACGACGTGAAGGTGGTGGCCAACTACAAGTTCACGCACCGCTACAGCATCTCGGCCAACCTCGACTATGCCACGGGCCGTCCCGTCACCATCCCGACAGGCCGCTATGTCTACCAGGACGGCTTGCGCCTGGTCTACTCCGAGCGAAACGGCTATCGCATCCCCGACTATTTCCGCCTCGACCTGGCCCTGATCATCGAGCCGAGCCACTACCTGAAGAAACTGACCCATATGTCCTTCACCATCGGCTGCTACAACGTCACTGGGCGCAAGAACCCGTACTCGGTGTATTACACCGCGGACGGCGGCTCGATCAACGGACATATGCTGAGCGTCTTCGCCACCCAGATCCCCTATGTCAACTTCAATCTGAAATTCTGATGAAAAAGCGCTGGTTCGTTCTCCTCTTTCTGGCTGTCGCCGCCGCTGTGGGGTCGTGTGTCTACAACTTCGATCCGCAGATCGACGGAGAGGGCGGCTACATGGTCGTGGAGGGCAACATCGTGATCGGCGAAATCAGTCAGATCCGCCTGAGCTACTCCTGGTCGCTGGTCGACACGCTGGCCACGAAGGACGAGGAGCGCATGCGCATCCTCCGCCAGAGCAAGATGCATGTGGAGGACAGCCGGGGCGGGCGCTACGAGAGTGCCATGGGCTATTTCGACATGCAGGACGCCGACCCCTCGCTGGAATACCGCCTCGTGATTGAAAACGAAAACGGCACCTACGCCTCGAGCTGGGCCCGCGCCCTGTCGCCCGGCCAGATCGACAGCCTCTCGTTCGAGATCAACGAAGACCGCACCGCGCTGAGCATCTGCGTGTCGACCCATACGGACGGCACGGAGCCCAGTTTCTACCGCTGGAAGGTGGACGAAACCTGGGAGTATCACGCCGAAACGCCATCCAATTATAAGTATAACTATACCGGCGGCCTCGACGGGGATGTCGTGCCGCTTCCGTACGAAGAGAGCACCTACCGCTGCTGGACCGGCGGATCCCGCTCCGAGATCATGACCGCGAGCACAGAGGGCCTGAAGGAAGACCGGCTGGTGAACCACCGGCTCTATTCCCTCGGCAACCGCGACCAGCGCATCAGCGTCGTCTATCAGCCGAAGGTCACGCAGATGCGGATCACGGAAGACGCCTACCGCTACTGGGAGCAGATGAACCGCAACGGCCAGGACGTGGGCGGGCTGTTCTCGCCGGAGCCGTCCGAGCTGCGCGGCAACGTGGCCAACCTGAACGATCCCTCGGAACTCGTGCTGGGCTATGTGGGTGTGATGACCGTCACACGGTCGGACATGTACGTGGACAACAACTACATCCGTTTCTACCGTACGTCCCGGACGAACCATATCCTCGATACCCTGAACACCCCGGCCGATTACCTGGATGCCTATTTGACGGGGAAAGTGCCCACCTACGACATTTTCGACGAAGTGGGCAACTGGCTGGGCTATGAATGGTGGCCCGTGAACTGCGTGGACTGCCGCATGAAGGGCGGTACGACGAACCGTCCGCCCGGCTGGCCCCTTTAATCGACGAGAAGGATGAAGATTAAAAAGATACTCATGCTGTTGACGGCGCTGCTGGCCGTGGCGGGCCTGGCGCAGGACCGGGTGGTGGAACGGACCTACCTGTCCACCGACCGGGACGTCTATGTGGCCGGCGAGACCCTCTGGTATTCCGCGTTCTGCCTCGATGCGGCCAAAGGCACGCTGACGACCGTCAGCAGCGTGGCTTACGTGGAGCTGCACGATGCGGAGAAGATGGTGGCGTCGGGCAAGGTGGCGCTTCTCAACGGCCGCGGGGCCGGACAGCTGACGATTCCGGGCTCCCTGCCGACGGGCAACTACCGGCTGGTGGTATACACGTCGCAGAACAAGGCCGAGCAGGGGTACGACTACAACGGACTGGCCTCGAAGACGGTGTCGGTGTTCAACGTGTTTTCGGCCGATCGGGTGAAGGACGGCGTGGAGCTGGTGGATGCGGAAGAATACGAGAGATGCCGGATCAAGTCCGTCATTCCGGGCCCCGACCGGGCATCCCTGAACGTCGTATGGCGGGACAGCGTGCTGGAGGTGACCAACAACGGCGCCTCCCGGGCGACCTTCAGCCTGTCGGTGACCCATGACGACGGCTTCGCCTCGAACGGCAATCCGACCATCGCGGACTTCACGGCGCAGGCGCGCCGGGTCGGCCCGCGCAGCTTCGACAACAGCATCCTGCCCGACTTCGAAGGCGAGATCATCCGGGGCCACATCAGCGGTTTCAGCGAGGAGATCCTGCCCAAGCTCCTGGGCAAGTTCGCCTTCATCTCCACGCCTTCCACGAAGTCCGACGTCTATTCTTCGGTCATCGACACGGACGGCAAGGTGGCCTTCTTCACTGGCAACATCTACGGCACCAAAGAATATATCTGCGAGATCGAAGGCATCGATCCTTCGCTCAACTGCTTCATCGAGCTCGAATCGCCCTTCGTCAACGCGAAGGTCGCCGCGCCGGAGAAGCTGCGCATGAGCGAATCCCTGCGCGAGCCGCTGCGTGCCCGCAGCGTGGCCATGCAGATCGAGCGCCATTTCACGAGCGACACGCTGCTCGACCCGCTGAGCGTGCGCCAGTGCGGGCTTTTCGGCGAGCATGAGATCGTCTATCACCTCGACGACTACACCCGCTTCACGACTATGGAGGAGGTGCTCATCGAGTTCGTCGCGGAGATGCGGGCCCGCCGCCGGAGCGACGGCTCCCGCGACATCCAGATCCGGCTCGACAACGGCTCCCTGGCGCTGTTCTCCTCGATGCCGACCCTGATGCTGCTCGACGGCGTGCCGGTGTTCGACCAGCAGAAGATCATGGACTACGATCCGCTGCTGGTGGAATCCATCCACATCTATCCGCAGACCTATTACATCGGCAGCCGTTCCTACGAGGGCATCGCCAATTTCGTGACCTACAAGCACAACCTGCCCGGCTTCCAGTTCGGCGGCAACGTGCGCGTCATCGATTTCCAGGGCGTGTCGTGGCCCACGTCGTTTACGGGCCAGGCCCTGCGCGGGGAGGAGGGCTATCCGGATTACCGCCAGACCGTCTACTGGCATCCGCTGCTGAACCTGGCGCCGGGGCAGACCCTGGTGATCCCCTGCAAGATGCCGGATTATGCGGGCCGTTTCAAGGTCTCGCTGGAGGGCCTTACGGCCGAGGGAAGCCCGCTTCAGGCGGAGACTTCCTTCTCTTCAAAATAAATTTTGTGCAAAACTTGTTGGTAGTTAGGAATTTTTGTCCTATCTTTGCAACCCCGCAAAAAGCGGGAACATAAAACATAAATCAAAGATTTACAAGTATTTATGCCCACAATTCAACAATTAGTTCGCAAAGGACGCGAGGTTATCGTCGAAAAGAGCAAATCTCGCGCGCTGGATGCTTGCCCTCAGCGGCGCGGTGTCTGTGTCCGTGTGTACACGACCACGCCTAAGAAGCCGAACTCCGCGATGCGTAAAGTCGCGCGTGTCCGTCTTACCAACCAGAAAGAGGTCAATGCATACATCCCCGGCGAGGGCCACAACCTTCAGGAACACAGCATCGTGCTGGTTCGTGGCGGTCGTGTGAAGGACCTTCCGGGTGTACGTTACCACATCCTTAGGGGCGCACTTGATACCGCTGGCGTCGAGGGTCGTACGCAGAGTCGTTCCCTCTACGGTGCCAAGAGGCCGAAAGTCAAGAAAGCCGCTAAGTAGTTTATCACCTAATTAATTCTTACAAAAATGAGAAAAACGAAGCCTAAAAAGAGGATTCTACTTCCTGATCCCAAGTTCCACGACGTGCAGGTTACCCGTTTCGTCAACAACTTGATGCTGCAGGGGAAGAAGAGTATCGCGTATTCTATTTTTTACGATGCCATCGATATCATCGGCGAGAAGATGAAAGATTCTGAACAGGCTCCTATCGATATTTGGAAGAAGGCGCTCGAAAACGTCACCCCGCAGGTCGAGGTGAAGAGCCGTCGTGTCGGCGGTGCCAACTTCCAGGTCCCTATGGAGGT
>JAFZRV010000004.1 GCA_017619655.1 Bacteroidales bacterium
GTGATCGGCAAGGGCGGCGAGACCATCCAGAAGATCCAGAAGGAAACCGGCACCGTCATCAACATCGACGAAGAGCCGATCCCGGGCACCAACATGACCGAAGGCGTGGTGGACATCGCTTCCGACAACGCCGAGAACATGCAGAAGGCCATCGACTGGATCAAGGGTATTTGCGCGGTTCCCGAGGTTGGCCAGGTGTACCACGGCAAGGTGGTCTCCATCCTCGAGTTCGGTGCGTTCATCGAGATCATGCCGGGCAAGGAAGGCCTGCTGCACGTCTCCGAGATCGCCTGGACGAAGACCGAGAAAGTGGAAGACGTGCTCGCCGTTGGCGACGAGGTCGACGTCAAGCTGCTCGAATACGACCCGAAGGCCGGCAAGATGCGCCTCTCCATGCGCGCGCTGACCGAGAAACCGGAAGGCTACGTGGAGCCGGAGCGCCGCCCGCGCGGTCCGCGCCGCGATGGCAAGGACGGTAAGGAAGGCGGACGCCGCGAAGGTGGCCGTGACCGTGGCCCGCGCCGCGAAGGCGGTCGCGACGGCAAACCGCGTCACGAGAACAAATAATCCGCAAGGACCGTGGCCAGGATCCTGCTGCTCATGTCACTGCTCTCCTTCCTGGGATGCGGACGCCCGACGTCCGCACCCGAAACCGGCCGGCACGGCCAGTTGATGTCGCTGGAATACGGCGGTACCCACGGATACCACGCCTACAGCAACATCGACTTCAAGGCCGAGCGCCTGGAAAACGGCCGTACGCGCATCACCGTGATGGTCGGCAACGACCGTGACCGCGTGTTCGAAGAGGAAGGCAGCGTGATGGATTCCCTGGAAGCGATCGTCTACGCGTACAAGATGTACAAGTACGACGGGTCCTACCGGCCGAAGTTCGACGTGCTGGATGGCGACAGCTGGCACCTCTACATGGACTTCGCCGACGGGGAACACGCTTCCTGCAGCGGATACGAGGCCGCGCCTCCCGGCAAGGGCCGCGAAGGCCTTGGAAAGATAGACGGCTTCTTCTCCCGCTGGCTCGATCAGGAGCCGGCGGAAGAGGTCGCCCTGGTTTCTTTCCGGTACGAAGTGCATACGGAGGAAGGCGACGAAGTCTTTACCTTCAAGAAGGAAGACGGGCGCTGCCCCGTGTATTTCCGCACGATGGGCTCAAATGACGGCTGGAACTACTACTGCGGCCAACCGAGCCTCGCCATCCACCTCGCCCGCGCCATCCGCTGGGGCCACATGGGTTCCTATACGGGCGAAAAGTTGGAAAATGAGGACAAGTCGCTTCCGCGCTGGATCCTGGTCGCCGAATACGAGAACGGACAGCGGATCGAAGCGATGGACTACCTCGACCGGAGCCTCAAAGACGACGACTGGCGGCACGGCGTCCCGTCCCTCTCGGAAAGGGAACTCCGCTACGAAGTGGAGCGCTACTTCCAGGAAGAGCTCGCACGCATCCGTCAGCTCTCGCCCGAAGACCTCGGCGAGCACAGCTGCACGACCTACGACGCCCAGGGCAAACCCACCCGCACCATCCGCTACGCCGGCGACGGCACCGTCCTCGGCGGCCGCGACTACAACGATCCGATGCTGGATTTCTAATCCAGGCTCGGACATACAAATAATAAACTCACTGCCATTCAGCAGCGAGTTTATTTGTTTAATATATATTAAACTTATATATTTGCAAAAAAAGAACGGTATGAGACGTTATGGTTTTCTGAAAGAGCTCCGTCAATCCAGGGGAATGACGCAGACGCAGGTGGGAATTTTGGCGGGTATGAGTAAATCCCAGATATCTCGGATGGAGAATGGAACATTAGGGAGCCCCGATACGGTTGACAAGGTGTTGGCGTCGCTGGGATACGAGATGGTGATCGATTTTCGGGATGTCATGCCCCAAAATATGCCGACAGCGGAGCGGATTCTGTCCATGCTAAAAGTTTACTATTTATGCAACAAAGATAGGCTCGGCATTGAGAAGATCGGCCTCTTTGGCAGCTTCGCCAGGGGAGAAGAGACACTTGACAGCGATATTGATATTGTAATTGCACTTAAACAGCCATCACTGTTTCTCTATGCCGAAATCGCCGGTCAGTTGAAAAACGTTTTCGGCCGAAAGATCGACCTGGTTTCAGCCAAGGCGCATATGACAGAATCGTTCAAAGCACAACTTGAAAAAGAGGCCATCTATGTATCCTGAAAAAGAACGTGTCCGCTCGCTCTTGAACAGCGCCATCCGTGAAATGGAGCTTCTTGGCCAAATGAGCGAGAAGGTCGAGAATGCGGATGATTTTGTCGCCAATCTCTCAGGTATGGTCCTTTTCCGGGCATGCGGGATGAGCTTGCAGTACATTACGGAGTCTTTTGTCAAAATCAAAAATCTCTGTGGCTCTGACTATTTCAAGGCCTATAAGGACATCCCATGGAATTCGGTGTTTGGAATGAGGAACTTCCTATCGCACGAATACGGAGAGGTTGACGCCGAGGCTATCTTCGGAACCATCAAGTACGACATCCCCGCCCTCCTGCAAACGACCAGGCAGATGCTTGCGGACCTTCCTCCAACTGGGGAAGACTGAAAAAACTTCAACAAAAAAGCTCCCAGCAATGCTGAGAGCTTTTTTGTCTTGTGACAGCTTCGATTACCAGCAGTTCAGCGGCATGCCGTTCATCTTCATCTTCACCTGCTGGCGGACATCTTCGATGACCTGCTCGTCTTCGACGTTGCAGAGCACCCTGTCGATCAGGTCGACGATGCCCGGCATGTCTTTCTCGACGAGGCCGCGCGAGGTGACGGCCGGCGTGCCGACGCGGAGACCGGAGGTCTGGAACGGGCTGCGGCTGTCGAACGGCACCATGTTCTTGTTGACGGTGATGCCTGCCTGCACGAGGGCTTTCTCGGCCACCTTGCCGGTCAGGTCGGGGAACTTCGTGCGGAGGTCGATCAGCATCAGGTGGTTGTCGGTACCGCCGGATACGATGTAGTAGCCCTTGCTGATGAAGGCCTCGGCGAGAGCCTTGGCGTTCTTCTGGACCTGGATCTGGTAGTCGCGGAACTCAGGCTGCAGGGCCTCGTAGAAGGCCACGGCCTTGGCGGCGATGCAGTGCTCGAGCGGACCGCCCTGGATGCCCGGAAAGACGGCGGAATTGATCATGGCGCTCATCTTCTTGATCTCGCCCTTCGGCGTGGTGACGCCCCACGGGTTGTCGAAATCCTTGCCGATGAGGATGACGCCGCCGCGCGGACCGCGGAGGGTCTTATGGGTCGTGGAGGTCACGATGTGGGCATATTTCACCGGGTTCTTCAGCAGACCGGCGGCGATCAGGCCGGCCGGGTGCGCCATGTCGACCATGAAGATGGCGCCCACTTCGTCGGCGATGGCACGCATCCGCTCCCAATCCCATTCACGGGAGTATGCGGAAGCGCCGCCGATGATGAGCTTCGGCTTGTATTCGCGCGCCTTGCGCTCCATGTCGTCGTAGTCCACCAGGCCCGTTTCCTTGTTGAGCTGGTACCCGATGGCGTGATACAGCTTGCCCGACATGTTCACCGGGGAACCGTGGGTCAGGTGACCGCCGTGCGCCAGGTCGAGGCCCATGAAGGTATCGCCGGGCTGGAGGCAGGTGAAGAAGACGGCCATGTTGGCCTGGGCACCGGAGTGCGGCTGGACATTGGCGTATTCAGCACCGAAAAGCTGGCAGAGACGGTCGATGGCCAACTGCTCGATTTGGTCGACCACTTCGCAGCCGCCATAGTAGCGGGCGCGGGGATAGCCTTCCGCGTATTTGTTGGTGCAAACGCTGCCCAGTGCTTCGAGGACCTGCTTGCTCACGAAGTTTTCGGATGCAATCAGTTCGATGCCTTCACTCTGGCGAGCCTCTTCCTTGCGGATAAGATCAGATATTTGAACGTCTTGTTTCATATGAATATAGTTGATTCTAGCTATAGATTACAAAGATAAAACATTTTCCTATATTTGCCACGCCAATACTGGGAATAATGTTTAGAAAACTATTGAACAGCGAACTGGGGCGGATCAGCGTCGAGCAGTTCAAGGAAGCCGAGAAAGCACCCTTCGCGCTGGTGCTCGACAACGTGCGCAGCCAGCACAACGTCGGCTCCGCGTTCCGCACCTGCGACGCGTTCCGCATCAGCCGGATCTGCCTCTGCGGCATCACCGCCACGCCGCCCACCCCGGAAATCCACAAGGCGGCCCTGGGCGCCGAGTTCAGCGTAGACTGGGAGTACTGCGACACGGCCCTGGAAGCCGTGGCGAAACTGCGCGAAGAGGGCTATACCATCATCAGCGTGGAGCAGGCCGAGCAGGCCACCCAGCTGCAGGACTTCCGCCCCGAGCCGGGCCGGCGCTACGCGCTGGTGTTCGGCAACGAGGTCAAGGGCGTGGCCCAGGAAGTGGTCAACGCCTCCGACGCCTGCCTGGAGATCCCGCAATACGGCACCAAGCACTCGCTCAACGTGTCGGTTTCCATCGGAATCGTCCTTTGGAACATTATTTTGAACAATCTTAAATAATTTTACTATCTTTGCAGTCCCAATTCGGGACCTCGGGAAGTGGCGCAGTTGGCTAGCGCGCTGCGTTCGGGACGCAGAGGTCGGGTGTTCGAGTCACCTCTTCCCGACAAAAAAGCTCTCAGCTTAGGCTGGGAGCTTTTTTAATTCCATTATTCTTCCGCGACACAGACGTTTCATCTGTCTCATCTGTGTCGCTCGGCTGTTTTCAGCCTTTTGCGCTGATTTCCCTTCGCGACACGAAAGAAGCGGCGTTCTCTTCTGTGTCGCGGAAAGGAGTACGCCGCAAAGTAATGCAGAGATACCGGATCAGGTCCGGCATGACGCGGAGGCCGACCTCCCCTACGGATTCATCAAATCCTTGTTGACGAAGCGGAGGATGTGGTAGATCGACTCGATGGCGGCGTCGGCGGGGCCTTCGGGGTCGAGCATCTTGGCTTTGCCCAGCGCGTTGATGGCGTCGCCCCAGAGCTGCTGCCGGCGGTAGAGATTGCCTAGCAGGTACCAGCCCTGCGCGTCGCCGGGCGTCCGCTTCACATAGGCACACAAAGACTGATGCGCCTCCTCGAGCTCTCCAGCCCGAAGAAGCGCCTCAATCTCAACGAGGTTCGGCTCGTGGCGGTTCATTACACCAGACCCGAGAAACCCATGAAGGCGAGCGCCATGATGCCGGCGGTCAGCAGGGCGATGGGAACGCCCTTGAAGGCCTTGGGCACGTTGCTCAGTTCCAGCTGCTCGCGGATGCCCGCGAACAGGATCAGGGCCAGACCGTAGCCGATGGCCGTGGCGATGGCGAAGAGCATGGCCTCGCCGAGGCCCAGCATGCGGGCACCCTCGGCAAAACCGAAGTTATACTCGTTGCTCACCACCTGGATGGCGACGCCCAGCACCACGCAGTTGGTGGTGATCAGCGGCAGGAAGATACCCAGCGCCTGGTAGAGCGAAGGGCTGATCTTCTTGATGATGATCTCGACCATCTGCACGAGCGAGGCGATGACCAGGATGAAACTCACGGTCTGCAGGAACTCGAGCTGCAGCGGCTCGAGCACGTACTTTTGCAGGAGGAAAGTCACCAGCGTGGCAATGGCGATCACGAAGGTGACCGCTGCCGTCATGCCGACGGCCGTACCCACTTTCTTGGACACGCCCAGGAAGGGGCAGATGCCCAGGAACTGGCTCAGTACGACGTTGTTGACGAAAATCGCCGAAACAAATATCAGAATGATTTCCATGGTTAAGCCTGTTTAGTGAGTTTTCTGAAAATAACCATCAGGTAGGCCAGCACGATGAAGGCGCCCGGCGCCAGCACGAAGGCCAGCATGCCGTCGCCGGCCATGAACTTCCAGCCGAAGGCGGAGCCGCTGCCCAGGATCTCGCGAACGAGACCGACGCAGGTCAGCGCGATGGTGAAGCCCAGACCGATGCCGATGCCGTCAAGCGCGGAGTCGCCCACCGAATTCTTGTTGGCAAAGGCCTCGGCACGGCCGAGGATGACGCAGTTCACCACGATCAGCGGGAGGAAGATACCCAGCGATTCGTAGAGCACGGGGACATAGGCCTGCAGCAAAAGCTGCACGATGGTCACGAAGGAAGCGATCACCACGATGTAGCACGGGATGCGCACCTTGTCGGGGATGATGCTCGAGATGGCCGAGATCGTGATATTGGACAGGATCAGCACGATCATCGTCGCCAGACCCATGCCCAGGCCGTTGATGGCGGAAGTGGTGGTACCCAGGGTCGGGCACATACCCAGGACGAGCACGAACGTCGGATTGTTCTTGACGATGCCGTCGACAATCAGTTGCAGTTTACTGTTCTTACTCATTTTCTTCGGGAATTACAGGTTCTTCCGCTGCCGTGGGGCAGTTGTTCTTGAATACTTCGTAGGCCGCGTTCACGCCCTTGAGGAAGGCGCGGGAGGTGATGGTCGAAGCCGTGATGGCGTCGATCTCGCCGCCGTCCTTGGTGACGGAAAGATTGGCGGTCGCCGGATTCTTGCCTTTCACCTGGGCGCGGGGAGCGCAGTTCTCGTCGACGATCTTCGCACCGAGGCCCGGGGTCTCGGAATGGGAGATGACCGACGTGTTGTAGATGGTGCCGTCGGGGGTGAAACCCACCATCAGCTGGAGGGTTCCGCCGAAACCGCCGGTCGAGACCTTGATGGCGTAGCCCACGGTCTCGGCGCCGAGGCGGGACGTGTAGATCTGGGCTCCGTCGACCGTGCGGACCTCTTCGGAGGGCACGTTGTCGAAATACGGGGTGACGGCCGCGATCGCGGCGTTCACCTTGGCCAGCTCGGAAGCCTCGATCGGCGCCTTGGTCACCGCATAGACGGTGCCCAGCAGGGCCGAGCAGACCAGGCAAATGCCGGACAGGACCAGCACCATGTTGCCGAACGTAGATTTTTTAGCCATTTTTCTTGACCTCCCCAAACCGGCGCGGTTTGCAATATTTGTTGAGCAAAGGAACGGCGCAGTTCATGATCAGGATGGCGAACGAGACGCCCTCCGGATATGAACCGAAGTAACGGACGAACACCGTGATCAGACCGATGCCGATACCGAAGATGATCTGGCCCTTGGTCGTCATCGGGGACGTGACGTAGTCGGTCGCCATGAAGATGGCGCCCAGCAGCAGGCCGCCCGTGAAGACGTTGAACAGCGGGTTCGTGAAACGCTCGGGGTTCGCCAGCCAGAAGATGCCCGACACGACGAAGACCGTGCAGAGGATGGTCACCGGGATGGTGGCCTTGATCACGCGGCGGCAGAGCAGGTAGATGAAGCCCAGGACCAGTGCGATCGCGGAGAACTCACCGGCCGAACCGCCCATGTTGAAGAAGAACTCCTGGCTGAAGCTCAGGTTGTCCTGCGGAATCTCGGAGAGCGTCATGCCGTTCTTGAGGCCTTCCTTGACGGCGCCCAGCGGCGTCGCGCCGGAGAAAGCGTCGACCAGGCCGAAGAGCGAACCGCTGTCGTCCCAGGACGTCATCAGCACCGGGAAGGAAACCAGCAGGAACACGCGGCCCACCAGCGCCGGGTTGAAGATATTCTGGCCCAGGCCGCCGAAGGTCATCTTGGCCACGCCGATCGCCACGATGGAGCCCACCACGATGAGCCACCAGGGGGAGTTCGGGGGAAGGTTGAGGGCGAGCAGGCAGCCCGTCACGACAGCCGACAGGTCGGAGACCGTCACCGGACGTTTGAGCAGGTATTTCTGGATGAGGAATTCCGTCAGCACGCAGGCTGCGGCACCCACGAGGATCAGCATCAGCACCGACCAGCCGCTGGCCAGGATCGACACCAGCATGGCCGGCGCCAGGGCGATGAGCACGTCGCGCATGATGGTCTGCGTGCTCTCCGGGCCGTGGGTGTGGGGAGAAGGAGATACAATGAGTTTGTTCATAGTCTTCTACTTTTTAGGTCTGCTACGCAGGATCTTCATAACTTCCGCCTTGGCGGGACGGATCATATCGAGCAGCGGAATGCCGGCCGGGCAGGTGAAGCTGCAGCAGCCGCATTCGATGCAGTCGAAGACACGCTCGGCCTCCAGCTCGTCGTAGCGTCCGCCGGCGCGGCTGAGCTTGTTGAGCAGCCAGGGCTCCAGGCCCATCGGGCAGGCCTGTGCGCACTTGGAGCAGCGGATGCAGGGAGATTCGGGCGCGCGGCGCGTCTCCGCGTCGGTCAGGACGAGGATGGCGCCGTTGGCCTTGACCGTCGCCGCGTCGAGGTTGGCGACGGCGCGGCCCATCATCGGACCGCCGCTGATCACCTTGGCGGCGTTTTCGGGCAGGCCGCCCGCCACTTCGAGGATCTTCGACATCGGGGTGCCGATGCGGACCTTGTAGTTGTGCTGCACGGGGAGGCAGCGGCCCGTAACGGTGATCACGTTGTCGATGAGCGGTTTGTTCTTCTGCACGGCCTCGTACACGGCCAGCGAGGTGCCCACGTTCTGGACCACCGCGCCGGTGTCGATCGGCAGGGCGCCGGAGGGCACCTGGCGGCCGATGACCGCGTCGATCAGCTGTTTCTCACCACCCTGCGGGTAGCGTTTCTTGAGGACGACCACCTCGATGCCGGGGAAGGCCGCGGCGGCCTTCGTCATCGAGGCGATGGCCTCGGGCTTGTTCTCTTCGATGCCCACGTAGCCGCGGGTCACGCCGAGGGCCTTCATCATGATGGCACCGCCGATGAGGATCTCTTCGGGGCGCTCGCGCATGATGCGGTCGTCGGAAGTCAGGTAAGGCTCGCACTCCGTACCGTTGAGGATGAGGCACTCGGCCTTCTTGTCCTTCGGCGGGGCGAGTTTCACATGGGTCGGGAACGAAGCGCCGCCCAGGCCCACGACGCCGGCTTTCTTCACCTTTTCGAGGATCTCTTCGGGCGTATAGGGAATATCCTTGACAATCTTGTCGCTGGTATCGATGTCTTCCATCCACTCGTCGCCTTCGACGGTGATTTCGACATGCGGCACCAGGTTGCCGGCGATGTCGGCACGCGGGGCCACCGACTTGACGGTGCCCGATACCGGGGAATGCACATAACCGGAGATGAATCCGGAAGGCTCGGCGATCACCTGGCCCACTTTCACCTTGTCGCCCGCCGCCACGATCGGCGTGGCCGGTGCGCCCAGATGCTGCGCCATGGAGACATAGGCCGTCTCGATGGCCGGGAAGACCTCGATGGCTGCCGCCGAGGAGATCTTGTTGTCGTGCGGATGCACGCCGCCAATCTTAAACGTTTTCTTCATCGGGCTTGGGTTTTTCTACGGGTTTGGGAGGGAAATTCACTTCGTGGATGGCACCGGTCGGGCACTCCGCGACGCACTTGCGGCACATCTTGCACACGTTGAAGTCGATGTAGGCCACGTTGTTCTCGACCGTGATGGCACCGAACGGGCAGGTCTTCGCACACTTGCCGCAACCGATGCAGGCAGCGCCGCAGGCCTTGCGGGCCACGGCACCCTTGTCCTTGTTGATGCAGGACACGAACACGCGGCGGTTCTTGAAGCCTTTGGCGCGCAGTTCGATGATGCCTTTCGGGCAGGCTTTCACGCAGGCGCCGCACGCCGTGCACTTGTTTTCATCCACCATGGCGACGCCCTTCTCGGGATCGACATGGATGGCGCCGAACTTGCAGGCCGCTTCGCAGTCGCCCTTGCCCAGGCAACCGAACTTGCAGCCGGTGTCGCCGGCATAGAGAGCGGCCATCACCTTGCACGATGCATAGCCGTCGTACTCGTTGGTCCGGGGGCGGTTGGCGAAGGTGCCGTTACAGCGGACCACCGCCACCATCGGGGCTTTCTCTTCCACCGCACGGCCCAGCGCCTCGGCGATCTTGGTCATCACCGGGTTGCCGCCGACAGGGCAGAAGAAACCGTCCATGCCCGGGGCCTTCACGACATTCTCAGCGAATGCATGGCAGCCGGCCTGGCCGCAGCCGCCGCAGTTTGCGCCCGGAAGGATGGACTCCACCGTCGCGATGCGGGGATCCTCCTCTACCTTGAACTTTTGCGCCACAAAGTAGAGCACAACTGCGAACAGCAGCCCGAGGGCTACCAGACAGGCAATTGTAAAAAGAATAGTTCCAGTCATTTAGGTTGTTTTTCGATGGAAAAAGTAAATATTTTGGAAATCTTGTTTCGGAACAAAAAGACGCCCAGGTAATAGAGCGCCACGATGCCCAGCGAGCCGAGGCCCATGAGCACCTCGCCGGCGCCGCAGAGCGAAAACACGCCGATGGAGGCCATCAGCACGATGAGCGGCACCACATAGGCGAACCAGACGGCCTGGGTGCCCATGGACGGTGCCATCACCACGTTGACGGTCTCGCCCACCTGATAGTCTTCGGTCAGGGTCTTGATGTCCTGCGCCACCTCGACCACCTTGACGCTCTGGTCGGAAGCTCCGCACACGCCTTTGGCGTGGCAGGCGGCACAGGCGGACTTGTTGAGGATTTCTACGGCGATGTAGTCTTTGTCGACCGACACCACTTTGCCTTCGTGCTCTATCCGCTCTTTGGCCATATCAATAATCTTCGTTCGCGGGGAACATATTCATCCGTGACTCCGTGTAGGAGGCGTTTTCCTGCTCGTAGGGCTGGTCGTTGTAGTCCACGAACTTCACTTCGGAAGCCAGGAAGCGCATCTTCACGTCGCAGACCTCGCCGTTGCGGTGCTTGGCGATGATCAGGTCGGTCTCGCCCGGGAAGCCGTGGTCGTCCTGCACGCCCAGGAATTCGGGGCGGTGGATGAACATCACGATGTCGGCATCCTGCTCGATGGCGCCCGACTCGCGCAGGTCGCTCAGCTGCGGGCGCTTGTTGCCGCCGCGCGTCTCCACGGAACGGTTCAGCTGCGACAGCGCGATGATGGGCACATTGAGCTCTTTGGCGATGGCTTTCAGCGAACGGGAGATGGCGGCCACCTCCTGCTCGCGCATGCCCTTGAGCTCCGGCGGGCCGGTCATCAACTGCAGGTAGTCGATGATGATGAGCTTCACGTGCTGCTTGTTGACCAGGCGGCGCGCTTTCGAGCGGAATTCGTAGATCGAGAGCGACGGGGTGTCGTCGATGAACATCGGGGCGCGCGACAGCTTGTTCAGGCCGTCGTGGAGCTGGGCCCATTCGTCCTGCGTCATCTTCTTGGCACCGCGCAGCTTGTCGGAGGGCAGGCCGGTCTCGCTCACCATCAGACGGGTCACGAGCTGGGTGTCTGGCATCTCCAGGGAGAAGAACGCCACGGGCACCTTGTGGTCCACCACCATGTTGCGGGCCATGGTCAGCACGAAGGCCGTCTTACCGACGGACGGACGGGCCGCCAGGATGATCAGGTCGGCCGCCTGCCAGCCGAAAGTCACGCGGTCGATGCCGGTATAGCCCGAAGGCACGCCGCTCAGGCCGTCTTCGCGCTGCTGGTTGGTCTCGATCTGCTCGATGGCCCGGTTGATCACCGAGACGATGGGCTTGGTTTCGCTGCGGACGTTGCGCTGGGCCAGGGTAAAGACTTTCTCCTCGGCTGTGTCGATGAGGTCATCCACGGCGAGGGAATCGTCGAAGGCCGCTTTCTGCACCTCGTACGAGATGGAAATCAGCTCCCGCTGCAGGAATTTCTGGAGGAGGATCTTGGTGTGGTACTCCACGTGGGCCGCCGCACCGATCTTGGTGGAGAGCTGGCTCAGGTACGCCATGCCGCCCACTTCCTCGAGTTCGCCGCGCTTCGTCAGCTCGTCCGACACGGAAAAGATGTCGACCGGGTCGTTGCGGCTCGACAGCGTGGTGATCGCCTCGAATATCTTCTTGTGGATGTCCTTGTAGAAACAGTCAGCCTGCAGCTGGTCCAGGACTTCGGGAACGACTTCCGGTTCCAGCAGCAGGGCGCCGAGGACGGCTTCCTCCACGTCAATGGCCTGCGGGGGCTTGCGACCGCCGAAATCTTCGGCGATCGTGTCCAGGTTCACGCGTTGCTGGCGTTTGTCGTTCTTGGCCATTGCGGGAAGGATTGAGGCTTACTCGTTCTCGAAGGCGGAGCTGACCAGGATACGGCCGCAGTACTCGCAGACGATGATCTTCTTGCTCTCTTCGATGTCGAGACGGCGCTGGGGCGGGATCTTGTTGAAGCAACCGCCGCAGGCGTCACGGCTCACGGTCACCACCGCCAGTTTGTTGTGGGCGTTGGCGCGGACCTTGGTGTAAGCCACCATCATGCGTTCGTCGATCTGGCCCACGAGGTTCTCGCGCTCCTTCAGGAGGGCTTCCTCTTCCTTCGAGGTCTCTTCGACGATCGTGTCGAGCTCTTTCTTCTTCTCCACCAGGTCGGATTCGCGGAGCGCCAGGTCTTTCTGGGCATCCTCGACCACCTGCTTCTTCTCGGAGATCAAGGCTTCGTTCTCACGGATCTTCTTGGCGGCCACCTGCTGCTCGAGATCCTGGTACTCGATCTCCTTGGAGATGGACTCGTACTCGCGGTTGTTCTTCACGTTGTCGCGCTGGGCGTCGTATTTGGCAATCAACTGCTTGCTTTCCTCGATGACGTGCTTGTGCTCGGCATTGGCCTTTTCGATGTCCTTGATCTCGGCCTTGGTGTTGGCGATGCGGGTGTTCAGGCCCTCGATCTCATCTTCCAGGTCCTGCACTTCGAGGGGGAGTTCGCCCCGCAGGAGGTAGATCTTGTCGATCTTGGTGTCGGTCTGCTGGATACGATACAGCGTACGGAGCTTCTGCTCCATCGCGATCGAATCGGTGTCGGCCATGTTTTTCTGCAGGGAGACGAAGGTCTCGCGCGGGTCGATCGGGGTGTCGATCTTGTTTACCTTCTTTTTTGTAGCCATAGCTTTTCTTGCTAGTAATAGTATATCGGATTGTTATTTTTTTGCGTGGTCGTGCAAACCGCAAAGGTAGGCAAATTTTCTTGAAGTACCGAAACGAACTTTGCCACAATATCGACTTCACTTTCAAAGTGTCCGATATCGAGGATCATGTGCCCGTCCGGCACGATGAAATGGTGGTACGACACGTCGCCCGTGACGAAGGCGTCGGCGCCCGCCGCGAAGGCCTGTTCCGCGAAACCGGAGCCGGCTCCGCAACTGGTGGCCACGCGCCGCACGGTCTCGACCGGGGCGGAGCAGCGCAGCATTTTCAGCCCGAAGCGCGCCTTCACCAGCGCGCAGAAATCCGCACCGGACAGGGGCTCGGGCAGCCGGCCGATGAAGCCCAGGCGGCTTTCGTCGAGCGGCTCCGCGTCCACCAGGCCGAGCCGCCGCACCAGCAGCTCGTTGACGCCGCCCGCCGCCTTGTCGGCGTTGGTATGGGCGGCATAGACGGCGATGCCGTGGCGGACAGCCAGGTATACGGCGCCTCCCACGGGATCTTCGGGCGCGATGTGCTTGAGCCCGTTGAAGATGAGCGGGTGGTGGGTCACGATCATGTCGGCGCCGAGCGCGACGGCTTCCTCCACCAGCTGGCGGGTGCAGTCGAAGCCCACCAGCACGCGGTGGACCTCATCGTCGGGGCTTCCCACGCACAGGCCGGCATTGTCCCAGCGCTCCTGGTCCTCCAGCGGCGCGAAAGCCTCGAGGATGCGGGTGATGTCCTTGACCTGCATGGGCTCAGATGTTTTCATAGAGTTCGGACAGCTGGGAGCGGATGTCGTAGAGCTTTTCCACGATCTGGCGCTTGTGCTCCAGCCCGTCGCGGTTCTCGCCGAGCTTGCGCTCCACACCGTCGAGGGTCAGGCCCTCCACGCGGGTCAGGTAGTGGATGAGCCGCAGGTTGTCCAGGTCTTCCGGATGAAACAGGCGGTTGCCCTTCGCATTGCGTTCGGGCTTGACGAAGCGGGGGAAGGTGTCCGACCAGAAACGGATGGTCGAGACCTCTTCGCCGAGCAGTTCGGCTACTTCGCCGATCTTGTAGTATAATCGTTGTACCATAGTCAAAATCAATCCATCGACTGTCCCGTGGTCAGGGCGACGACCATCATCGTGTGGAAGGTCGCCGGGTCGAGATCCGCAAAGAAATAGTTGACGGGCTCCTGGACGAAGCCGCCGCGCAGCACTTCGTAGTGCAGGCAGGGGGCGAAGCACGAGCCGCTCTGGCCCACCGTGCCGATCTGATCGCCCTGGCGGATGGTCTGTCCTTCGGAGACTTTGATGGAATTCAGGTGGGCATACACGGTCTGCAGCCCGTTGGGATGCTCGACCGTCACCCGGTTGCCCATTCCCTTCTCGCTCTTGACCACGCGCGTCACTTTCCCGTCGGCGCTGCAGCGCACGAGGGTTCCGGCGGGCACCACCAGGTCGATGCCCGTGTGCTCCCGGATGGTCTTGTAGAAAGGCGTGATCTTCTTGCCCACCGACGCGCCGGTCTGCAGCGGGGAGAAAGGCTTGACCGGCACCGTCGACGGGATGGCCGTGGGCCGGATGTTGCCGCTGGCCAGCAGCGTGTCGATCTCCGTCAGCCAGCGCGTCACCAGCGAAGCGGTGGATTCCACGCGGTTGGTGAGCGCGTAGGTGTCCCACACCAGGTCGCTCTCCGACATGGATTCGAGCTCCCCGCCCAGCTGGAGCAGCGTGTCCTGCGCCTCGATGGTATAGTTGGACGGATCCGCGCCGAACAGTTCCCGGTAGATCTCCCGGTCGCGGACCTGCAGGTTCCCCACCGTCCCCTCGATGCGGTCGAGCTGGGCCGTGAGGGTCGCGTACTCCTCCGAGAGCAACTGGTTCTCCCGCTCGAGCAGCAGCTCGCGGTCCGTGCTGAACACCAGCGCGAAGACCGCATAGAACACGACCGCAGCCGCCACGATGGCGAAGACATAGCGCAGCAGCGCGCCGAGCACGCTTTTCAGCGTGGGCTTCTTCGGGACGAACGCGCCCCGCTTCTCGTCGAACACGTATCGTTTAGCCATTGCGCGCCTGCTTGTTGTATTCTTCCGGGGAGATATCGGGATTCAAGTAGTTCCAGGGGTTGATCTGCGTGCCGCGGTAGATCACTTCGTAGTGGAGGTGCGGGCCGGTCGACAGGCCGCTGTTGCCCAGCGTGCCGATCTTGTCGCCACGGATCACCACCTGCCCGGCGGTCACTTTGATTTCCTTGAGGTGGGCGTAGCGGGTCTTGTAGCCGAAGCCGTGGTCGATGACGATCACGTTGCCGTAGCCCGAGAAGTTGATCTGGGTCGATTCCACCACGCCGTCGCCGGTCGCATAGACAGGCTGTCCGGCCGGCCCGGCCAGGTCGACGCCCTCATGGAAGATGATGGCCTGGCGCACGGGATGGAAGCGCGCGCCGAAGGGGCTGGTGATGGTGACGGTCTTGGGATTGACCGGATAGATGGAGGGAATGCAGGAAGCCATGTCGCCCGCCCGGCTCGAATAGATCCGTACTTCGTCGAACGAGAGGGTCTGCACGTAGGCCTTGCGCGTCAGCCCGTCGACCTGGCGGGCCGCATCGGCCATCAGCTCGGCGTGGTCGAGCCCCAGGAACACGTCGTAGCGCTCCGCGCCGCCCAGGCCGGCATTCCGTTCTTCCGCCGGGATCTCTTCCATGCCGAAGACCGGGCGGTACACGAGGTTGTCGCGCAGCGACAGGTCGAGCAGCACCGCGTCCTGCGTCTCGATGCGCCCCTCCAGCATCCCGATCTGCTCGGCCAGCGCGCGGTTGTCGCGCTGCAGCAGCAGCTCCTTGGGCGAGGCGTTGCCCCGCGCCTGGATGAACACGAAGAAATAGACGAGGAAGCAGCTGATCCCGCCCAGCAGCACGGCCATGGACTTGTAGACGGTGGCACGGGCCGACAGCCTGTCGACTTCGAAGGCCTGGGTCTGTTCGTTGTAGATATAACGGATTTGGCGGGACATTGACCGATTTCTGCAGTATATCTTTGCAAAATTACGGAAATTTACCCGGAAAAAGACTAATTTTGTGCCAAATTCTATTCTTAGTATAAGTATAAGACCTATGACAGTCAAGGAAATCAGGAAGACCTTCACGGACTTCTTCGCCTCGAAGGGACATACCATCGTCCCCTCTGCCCCGATGGTGGTCAAGAACGACCCCACGCTGATGTTTACCAATGCCGGCATGAACCAGTTCAAGGATATTTTCCTGGGCAACGCACCGGCCTCGGCGAAACGGGTGGCGGACAGCCAGAAGTGTCTGCGTGTCAGCGGAAAACACAACGACCTGGAAGAGGTCGGCCACGATACCTACCACCACACCATGTTCGAGATGCTCGGCAACTGGAGCTTCGGAGACTATTTCAAGAAAGAAGCCATCGACTGGGCGTGGGAACTCCTCACGGAAGTCTACAAGCTGCCGAAAGACCGGCTCTACGCCACGGTCTTCGAGGGCTACGAGCCCGACGGCCTCTCGGCCGACGACGAAGCCCGCGGCTACTGGCGCAAGTACCTGCCCGACGAGCGCATCATCGCCGGCAACAAGCACGACAACTTCTGGGAAATGGGCGACACGGGCCCCTGCGGCCCCTGCAGCGAGATCCACATCGACCTCCGCAGCGACGAAGAGCGCGCCGCCGTCCCCGGCGAGAAGATGGTCAACATGGGCCATCATCTGGTCATCGAGATCTGGAACCTGGTGTTCATGCAGTACAACCGCAAGGCCAACGGCCTGCTCGAAGCGCTGCCCGCCAAGCATGTCGACACGGGCATGGGCCTGGAGCGCCTCTGCATGGCCATCCAGGGCAAGAAGAGCAACTACGACACCGACGTGTTCACGGGCATGATCGCCGCCATCTCCAAGCTGAGCGGCGTGGCCTACGATCCGGAAGGCCAGGTGGGCGTGGCCATGCGCGTGATCGCCGACCACATCCGCGCCATCAGCTTCTCGATCACCGACGGGCAGCTTCCCGGCAACGTCAAGGCCGGCTATGTGATCCGCCGCATCCTGCGCCGCGCCGTCCGCTACGGCTACACCTTCCTCGGCTTCAAGGAGCCTTTCCTCTGCCGCCTCGTGCCGCAGCTGATCGCCGACATGGGCGAGGCCTATCCCGAACTCGTGGCCCAGCAGCAGCTCGTCACCCGCGTGATCCGCGAAGAAGAGGAAGCCTTCCTCCGCACCCTCGACAAAGGCATCAAGCTCATGGACAACATCCTGGCCAAGAGCCACGACAAGAAGGTCGTCTCGGGCATCGACGCTTTCACCCTCTACGACACCTACGGCTTCCCGATCGACCTGACCGAACTCATCGCCGCCGAGAACGGCTTCACCGTCGACATGGACGGCTTCACCGTGGAGCTCGACAAACAGAAGGAGCGCGCCCGCAACGCGACGGCCGTGGAGAACGGCGACTGGGTGGAGATCCATCCCTTCGTCAGCTGCGAGTTCACGGGCTACGACACCCTCACCAATGAGGCCCAGCTCATGAAATACCGCCTGGTCAAGGCCAAGAACAAGGAGCTCATCCAGCTGGTCTTCGACCGCACCCCGTTCTACGGCGAGATGGGCGGCGAGGTCGGTGACACCGGCGTGGCCACCGCCGCTTCGGGCGAAGTCGTCAAGATCCTCAACACCGTCAAGGAAAACAACCTGACCATCCATATCGCCGAACGCATCCCGACCGACGTGATGTCCGTCTTCACGCTCAAGGTCGACGCCGAGCGCCGGCAGAAGATCGCCAACAACCATACCTGCACCCACCTGCTGCACCAGGCCCTCCGCGAGATCCTGGGCACCCATGTGGAGCAGAAGGGTTCCTTCGTGGGCGACCTGTATTTCCGCTTCGACTTCTCGCACTTCGAGAAACTGGGCGACGATACCATCGACGCCGTCGAGCGCCGCGTCAACGCCCTCATCCGCCAGAACTTCCCGCTCTGCGAAAAACGCGACGCCAGCATGGAGGAGGCCCGGCGCGAAGGCGCGATGGCCCTCTTCGGCGAGAAATACGGCGACAAGGTCCGCGTGGTCCGCTTCGGCGACAGCGTGGAACTCTGCGGCGGCTGCCACACCTCCGCCACCGGCACCATCGGCTTCTTCAAGATCACGGCCGAATCGGCCGTGGCCGCCGGCATCCGGCGCATCGAAGCCGTCACCGGCCTGGAGGCCGAGATGGTGGTCGACACCATGGAGAACGCCCTGCGCGCCGCCCGCGCCTTCTTCAACAACGCCCCCGACCTGGGCGGCGCCATCCGGAAGATGATCTCGGAGAACGACGACTACAAGAAGAAGATGGAAGACGTCATGCGCGAGCGCACCGCCCTGTTCAAGAAAGACATCATCAGCCAGGCGCGCGAGATCGACGGCCGCCGCGTCATCGCCCTCGACAGCTGCATGAACCCGATCATCCTGCGCAACGCCGCGCAGATGCTGCAGAACGAGACCGAGAACCTGGTCATCGCCGGCGCCTACGAGGTGGAAGGCAAGCCGCAGCTGCTGCTCATGTACTCCGCCGACCTGGTGAAGGCCGGCAAGAACGCCCAGGCCGACATCAAGGAAGCCGCCAAGTTCATCCAGGGCGGCGGCGGCGGACAGCCGGGCCTGGCCACCGCCGGTGGCAGGAATCTTGCAGGTCTGCCCGATGCCCTCGAAACCCTCATCGCCGCAGCGACCCGTTAGTGGATGAAGAAACTCGACCTTTACCTGATCAAGACGTTCATAGGCCCCTTCGTGGCGGTCTTCCTCATCGTAGTGTTTTCGCTGTCGATGCAGTTCATCTGGCAGTTCATCTACGACCTGGCGGGTAAGGGTCTCGGCATGGGGGTGATCTTCGAGTTCATGGGATGGGCTTCGTGCACCCTCTTCCCCAACGCCATTCCGCTGGCCACGCTGCTGGCCTCCATCATGACCCTGGGCAACCTGGGCGAGCGCAACGAGCTCCTGGCCATGAAAGCGGCCGGGGTCTCGCTGATGCGCATCCTGGCTCCGCTGATGATCGTTTCGGTGCTGATCTCCATCGGCGCTTTCTTCGCCGCCGACCGCCTGGTGCCGCATGCCTTCAACAAGGTCTACACGCTGCGGGCCGACATCCTGCGCACGCGCGACGAGATCAAGATCCCGACCGGCATCTTCTACGACGGCATCGAAGGCTACAACCTCCGCATCTCCTCGCGGAACGACGACACCGACATGATGTACGATCTGGTGATCTACGACCACACCGGCAACAGCGGCAACAACGACAACGTGATCATGGCCGACAGCGGCCGCCTCTACATCACGCCCGACAAGCAGAACCTGATCTTCGACCTCTACAGCGGCTGCTCCTATACGGAAACCAACGAGATGAACTACCGCGACACGACGCTCGAGTTGCTGCGCTCCCGCTTCGACGAGCAGCAGATGATCATCTCGCTCGACAACTACACCTTCGAGCGCTCGTCGGAAGACCAGTACGGCGACGAGATCAAGTCGCTCGGCCTAAAGCGCCTGCGCACCGACCGCGACTCGCTCGCGCGCCGGGTCGACACGGCGGTCATGCGCCAGACCCCGCGCTTCATGAGCGTCATGGGCATGCATTATCTCTACCAGCTCGACACCCTCCGGCCCGATTCGGCCTACATCGGCGTCCTCAACGTGGACAGCCTCCGCCGGGACTTCACGGAACAGCAGGTACTGCGCATGAACCAGTCGGCCGTGGGCAAGGCACAGCAGGGACTGGAGCAGGTGAGCCAGTTCTACATCGAGACGAAATACGACCTGGGCCTGATCCGGCGCATCGACATCGAGATGATCCTCAAGTTCACCCTGTCGATCTCCTGCCTGCTCTTCTTCTTCGTGGGTGCGCCGCTGGGCGCCATCATCCGCAAGGGCGGCCTGGGCGCACCGGTCATCATCTCGATCTTCTTCTACCTGATCTACTACATCATCGACATCATCGGCCGCAAGCTGGCCAAGGGATCGCTGCCGCCTCTGGTGGGCACGCTGATCTCGACAGCCATCCTCCTGCCGATCAGCATCCTCCTCACCCGCAAGTCCACGCAGGACTCCTCGCTCTTCAACATGGATACCTACAAGGAATTCTTCCGGCGCATCGGCAAGTGGATCGCCAAGCGCTACCACCGCTTCATCAACCTGTTCCGGCGGGGCGGCGGCAAGGTGCGCATCGTCTACATGGGCACGCCCGAATTCGCCGTGGCGCCGCTCGAGAAGCTGCTGGAGGCGGGCTATGAGGTGGCCGGCGTGGTGACCGCCGTCGACAAGCCGGCCGGGCGCGGCATGGCCGTGCGCGAAAGCGCCGTCAAGCAATACGCCGTGGCCCGCGGCATCCCCGTGCTGCAGCCTGAAAAGCTCAAGGACCCGGAATTCCTGGCGCAACTGGCCGCCCTGAAGGCCAATCTCTTCGTGGTAGTGGCCTTCCGCATGCTGCCCAAGGAGGTGTGGCAGATGCCGTCCATGGGCACCTTCAACCTCCACGCGTCGCTGCTGCCGCAGTACCGCGGCGCGGCGCCGATCAACTGGGCCATCATCCGGGGCGAGAAGTTCACGGGCGTCACGACCTTCCTGCTCGACGAGCAGATCGACACCGGCAAGATCCTCTTCCAGGAGAACTGTCCCATCGAGGACTACGAGGACGCCGGCGCCCTGCACGACAAGTTGATGAAGATGGGCGCGGACCTGGTGCTCAAGACGGTCGACGCGCTGGAGAACCACCGCACGAAGCCGTACGAGCAGAGCCTCGGCATGAACCGGACCCTCTATCCGGCACCGAAACTCACACGCGACAACTGCCACATCGACTGGACGGCCAGCGCCCGTCGCGTCAGCCTCCTCATCCGCGGCCTGAGTCCCTACCCGGCCGCCTGGACCACGCTCGTCAAGGACGACGGCACCCAGCTGGGCATCAAGCTCTACGACAGCTATGTCGTGCCCTGCGACGACGACGACCCGCGCACGCCCGGCCAGCTGACCACCGACGGCAAATCCTGGATCGAGGTGCGCTGCGGCCAGCAGGCGCTCCGCATCCTCAGCCTCCAGCTATCCGGCAAGAAACGCATGGATGTCGCCGACTTCCTCCGCGGCTTCCGCGAACCCGAAAGCTATCACTTCGAATAGTTGTTCCGCAACTGGTCCAGCCCGGCCCGACGAAGGCCTGAGTCGGCGAAGCGCCGCTCGAATTCATCTTCGCTGAGCGATGACCAGTCGGCGTCGGACATGGCGGCGATTTCGGCGCGGTGCGTCTCGAACTCGGGCAGCGGCGTGAGCGGCTTGTCCCAGGGGCAGGCGCGCATGCACTCTTCGCAGCCGAAGCGCCAGCCGCGGCGCGCGGCGACGGAGGCGAGGTCTGCGGGCAGCGGCGCATGCGACTCGATGGTCAGGTACGAGAGGCAGCGGCGGGCGTCGAGGTCGAAAGGTGCGCGGAGGGCGCCGGAGGGACAGGCGCGGAGGCAGGCACCGCAGGCGCCACATTCGGTGGCTGCCAGCGGCGCGTGCGGCGCGAAGCGTTCGGCCGGTATGTTGCAGACGATCACGCCGATGATGGTCCGCAGGCCGAATTCGGGCGAGATGAAGAAATTGTTCTGCCCGATGAAGCCCAGGCCGGCGCGGACAGCCCAGTAGCGCTCGAGGATTGGCGCGCTGTCGACGAAAGGCCGGCCCTCGAATGCGGAAAAGGCGGCCTTCAATTCACCGATGACGGCGAAAAGCCGGTCTTTGACAATCTTGTGATAGTCCACGCCCTGGGCGAAGCCCGCCACGCCGCCACCCGCCTGTCCGTACGGGGCCAGGAAGCAGAGCACGCTCTCCGCTCCCGGCACCAGCTGCGCCGGATCGAAGCGCTTCTCCAGGTTCCGCGCGAGGTAGCCCATTTCCCCGTGGCGTCCTTCCGCGAGGAAGGCCTCGAAGCGGGGACGGATCGTCTCTATTTTTTCGGCCCTTGCGGCACCAAAATCCAAGAAACCATGCGCGCGGTAATTGATTTTTATTAAATTTGTGGACAAATCGATTTTAAATTGTCAAAATAAATGAAAAGGATTCTTGTGGTCGGAGCGGGCGGACAGATCGGTACCGAACTTGTCCCGTATCTCCAGCATATTTATGGCGAAGATAATGTAATTGCCGCAGATTTGAAAGACGAACTCGTCGAAAAACTCGGCCGCGGCGCCATTGCCGAAAAACTCGACGTCCTCGACGCCCAGCGCTTCGAAGAACTGGTGAAAAAATACAAGGTCGACGCCATTTACAACCTCGTGGCCCTGCTCAGCGCCAAAGGCGAGCACATGCCCGGCGTGGCCTGGCACCTCAACATCACGGCCCTGATCAACGCCCTGAACATCGCACAGGCCCACCACTGCTCCATCTTCACCCCGAGTTCCATCGGCGCCTTCGGCCCGAACACCCCGCACGACAACACCCCGCAGGACACCATCATGCGTCCGAACACCATCTACGGCATCTGCAAGGTGACGGGCGAGCTGCTGGGCGACTACCACTGGCAGCGCTTCGGCGTAGACGCCCGCAGCGTCCGCTTCCCGGGTATCATCTCCAACGGCGCCCTGCCCGGCGGCGGCACGACGGACTATGCCGTCGAAGTCTTCTACGAGATCCTTAAACCCGGCCACCACTACACCTGCGAAGTGCCGGAAGACAGCTACATGGACATGATGTATATGCCCGACGCCCTCCGCGCCGCCGTGGAAGTGATGGAAGCCGACCCGGCCAAGCTCGTCCACCGCAACAGCTTCAACATCGCCGCCATGAGCTTCTGCCCGCGCGAACTCTTCGAAGTCATCAAGAAGCGCATTCCCGACGCCACCTTCGACTACAAGGTCGACCCGGTGAAGGCCGCCATCGCCGACTCCTGGCCCAACAAGATGGACGACAGCTGCGCCCGTCAGGAATGGGGCTGGAAACCCGAATGGGACATCGACGCGATGGTCGACGACATGCTAAAGGTGATTGGCGAAAAACAGAAGAACGCCTGACGGGTGTGAGAACGTCAGGGTGAACGCGTCGGAAAGCGCCTCATTGAGCGTGGCTTTCCAGAGCGTATCGAAACGAACGGCATCGGTCGGGTATTTCAACCCGGCCGATGTCAGTTTCAGCGTATTGTCGAAGGCGAAAATCGAGACCTGCTGCCCCGGTACCGCCGACAGCGTTGCCGTGTCGAAGACGGCCTGGAAGCGGCCGTAATCCGTCAGCATCTCCACCGGGCAGGCGGCTTCCCGCGCATAGTCGAGCAGCAGCGACACATTGCCCAGCGTATGGTCCTCCCGCCGGCCCGTCGCCCCCACGATCGTGATGCGCGTCGGCTGCAGCGACAGGGCCACGCGAAAAGCCTTGGTCAGGTCGTTGTCGTCCTGCTCGGCCACACGGGTGATGAGCGACGCATAGCGCGCCTGGAACGCCGGCGACAGGGAGTCGAGGTCCCCGACGATCTGGTCGGGCTCCAGTCCGAAGGCGACCAGCGCTTCGGCCGCCGAGTCGCAGCAGATGCGGACATCCGCCGCGCGCAGCGCCCGCAGCGGCGCCTCGGCCCGCGGGAAATCCCCCGCCGCTACAATAACGATATGCGCTTGCTTCTGCATAGGGCAAATATATTACTTTTTCGGCGATCGACCTACTTCCCGGGCACAAATACCCTTGATTATGTGCCCGGGAACTGTTTCAAGTCGCTGCCGGACACAATTTGCCGCCTTTTTGTGCCCGGTCATTCGTTTACGGCAGATGGACGAAATAATCGCGTAAATCTTTCCAGCGATAGTAGGGACCCTTGTAGGGCTTGAGGGCCGGGATGGTGGTCTCCTGCTCGTTGCGCAGGATCTTGACCAGCACGTCGCCTTTCTTGTCCTTGTAGAAGATCATCTGCAGGTTCGAGGCCATGGGCATCTGTTCGAAGCAGTACCAGCCCTTTTCGGGTGCATCGACCATCGAGATGATTTCTTCATAGCCTTCCAGCCGCAGGTAGCTCAGCAGGGGCATCAGGCCGGAATCGTGCCCGAAGCGCAGATTGGCGGCGATATCGTTGCCGGCGATGGCGGCATCGGCTTTCTCAACGAAATCGGCGAGGATCTTTCTTCCCGTCTCGTAAAAGCGGCATTCGTTCTCCAGCGTGTTGGCCATCGAATCAAACTCGGAGATGTCGGCCAAATACCAAAGGTTGTAGAGCTCATCTTCCGTAAAGTATTGGTAAATGTCCGGCACCTCGTAGTCATCGACCAGGCACTGGCTGATGTGCCCCGCATAGAGTGTGTAGTATATGAAGGTGCGCACATCGAACTTTCCCAGGTGCCGGGCTGCATCCCACGGATCGTTGAACCATGCGTTCATGATGCGGTTCGGGTCGATGCGTGCGTGGAGCAGGGAGTCGCACACGATGCCGTGCGACGGCTTGCGCTTGACGCTCGTGCCGGGGGAAATGTGGCGCATGAAGCGCTCGCCGGCATACACGTCGAACCGCAGCTGCGGGGCGAAGCCCTTGATAACCATCGTGAAGTTGGCCAGCGACTGGATGCAGCGCTGTACGTAGCTCGACTCGGCGACGATGCGGTCGCGGCCGGCCTGGTTGAAGACGCCGGGCACGCGCTCGTAGAGCCGCTGGGCGATGCCCTGGTGCTCGCGGCCGCCGAGCAGGGTGAGATAGCCTACCTGCCCGTCGTGGCAGGCTTCCAGCGTCTTGAGGTCTTTGTGCAGCCGGGCGCCTTCCGCGGTAAGCAGGCCCAGCGAATCCAGGCTGTCGAACAGATGGGACACGCGCGTGACGACTTCCATCGCCACGTGGTAGCGGCTTCCGTGGCGGCCGTAATGGCTGACGTAGAAGGGCTCGTAGCCTTTCGGTGCGGGCGTGTCGACGATAGCGTCCGGAGCTTCGTAGCTGTGCAGTACGTTCGCGTAGCGGCTGGGATCCTGCTGCAGGCGCGTACGCACGTCCTGGCCCTGGGCCAGCGGGCTGAGCAACAGCAGCGTTGCAAGGAAAAGGAGAGATCGTTTCATATTATTTCGATGTAAATGTTTCGGTGGCGGTATGGCCGCGGTATTCCTTGGCGTAGAGGCATTCGATCTCGACCAGGCCGGTGTTGAAAATGCCTTCCTGCGTCACGTAGAACTCTTCGGTCACCGTGGTCTTCTCTTCGGGCAGCAGCTCCCAGTAGTAGTTGGTTTCGGAAGGCTTGACCTCGCGGTAGAAGCCCCACCAGCTGAAATAGGAGCGCTCGTCCACCGGGTAGAACGAGGCCGGCCGCATGGCGCGCATCTGGACGAAGCTGCGGTTCTCGCTGTTGTCGATGTCGTAGTAGACGGTGATCTTGTCGCCGACCTTGAGTCGGGCTCCGTCGGCGAGGGTTTCCTTGCCGTTGCGCACGAAGCGGCGCTGGATGGTGATCTCGTTGGCGGAGGCCTTCACGCGGCTGAGTTCCGTGGTGTAGGTGTAGTACACGGCGCCGAGTTTGAGGTCCTTGGCCTTGCTGGCGATGAGCGCGTGGACCGCGTCGGTGGTGGCCACGGTGTTCTCCCAGGCCTGGTTGTGCTTCTGCAGCAACAGCCACTGGGCGATGCCGTCGACCATCTTCCGCTCCTTCAGCGAAGCGAAGAGTTCCATGAGCTGCGCATGAGCGTAGATCTCGCTGTTCATCAGGCCTCGGTACGGCATCACGGCGTTCGGGAAGTAGCAGCCGATGGTCGGATTCTCCACGGCGTAGTCTTTCAGCGACTCGCGCAGCAGCTTGACGCGCTGGCTGAAGCGCTTGTCGTCGTACGGCGTGCCGGCGGCGCGCAGCATCGTGTTGCAGAGCTGGGCCTTTTCGAGGATGGAGAGATCCTGCCAGCCGTCGCCGCCCTGGTCCGCGCATTTTTGGAAGACCTCCCGGGCCTTGTCGCTCAGCGGGATGTCGAACCAGAGGCTGCGGATGCCGAAGTCGCGGATGTAAGCGAAGGGCGCGAAGTCCTTGCGCTGCGCGTTGCGGAGCACCACGCGCTCGTCGACCGCAGCGGCGGCCTTGCGAACCATCTGCTGCTCTTCGGCGGACAGCGTGATGGCGCCCAGCTGCCGCAGCTGGCCCACTTTCTCGAGGAAGTAGAGCGTGATCATGTCGCTGCCGGGCATGCCGCGGAACCAGGTGAAGCGTCCGTCACGCTCCTGGAAGGTCTTGAGCGCGGAGAAGGCCTGGCTGCGGAAGGCGCTGTAGTCTGCCGGATCGTCCTCCAACACAAGGTTTCGCATCTGATTGATGTATAGCTGGTTGATCCAATTGATCGCATTTTCGCATGCAGGTTTCTGCGCCACGGGCAGCGATTCTTTCACGGCGTCGAGCGTGGAGTATTCGGCATATTCGATCTTCGGATTGGCGGCGCCGAACTGCTTGCGGAGCTGCTTCTCGTAGTAGGCGTGGTCCTTGCCCTGGCCCATCACGAACGATGCGGCTTCGGTGAGGGTGATGGTGTTGGGCACGATCTGGATCTCGTGCTGCTCGCCGTCGCTCGAGCCCAGGGTGGCGAACCAGATGCGGACGGTCAGTTTCCCGGTACCGCCCGGCACTTCGATGGTCCAGGCCACTTCGTCCTGGGCGCCGGCCAGCAGGCTCTTCTTCTGGCTGGCGGTACCCTTGAGCTTCAGCGGGCGGCCCTGGTCGTCGAGGATTTCCACGTAGGCCGTGCCGTTGAGCTGCCGGTCGCTCAGGTTCACGAGCTTGCTCTTGAGCACCAGCCGGTCGCCCTGCGTGGCGAAAAGCGGCACCGACGGCATGACCATCAGTTCTTTCTGAATCACGAACGAAGCCTCGTCCTGGCCGGTGAAGAGGCGCTTGTCGTGCGCCAGCACCAGCACCCGGAAGGTGGTCAGCAGGTCGCCGGCCGTATAGCGGACCTTCGTCACGCCGCCTTTCTCCGCGCGGATGTGCGGATAGAAGGCGATCAGCTCGCTCAGGTTCGTACGGCCCTCGAAGGCGGGATCTTCTGTCTCCCCTTCTTCTTCCCGGATTCCGGCGACATCATCGGCCAGGATGCCGTCAGCCGCCGCAGTCTTGTACATGACCGCTTCCTCGGTGACCATCCGGCCGTTGGCCGTGGCGTAGCCCGCCACGCGGGTATTCATCATCCGGTTGGCCGACATGGTATACCAGCTGTCGAGGGAGGAGCGTACGCCGGGGGCGCTCACGGACGGATATTCCCGGAGCGGGTGGAAGGCGAAGGAATTGGCGCCATAGCGGTCGGTGGTCAGGTCGAAGATCGACACCAGCAGCTCCGATCCTTCCGGAGCGCGGATGGTCATCTCTTCCTGCGCGCCCGGGGTGGTCTTGTCGCGGAAAGTCTCGATGGCGACTTCAAGCCGCACGTCGCCCGGCCGCTTGAACTCGAATTGCTTGCGGATGATGTCTCCGTCGTAGACGCCGAAGATGACCAGGTTCACGCAGCTGCGCCAGGCCGGATCGTACGGGATCTTGAACTTGCGCAGCTCGTTCTGCAGATGGACGCTCTCGTGATAGAGCACCTTCGCGTTGTCGAAGATCTCCAGCTCGAAGTAAAGGTCTTTCTCCGAGGTGCCGAGCAGGAACTCGATCTCGCCTTCCGTCTTCACCGGATAGTAGAAAAAGCGCTGCTTGAAGGGCAGCTGCCGGTCATCGGTGCTCATGACGATGATCGAGCGGCTGGTGCGGATCTCGCGGCCGCGGTATTCGGCGCGGGCCGTCATCTCATAGAGGCCGGACGGCAGCGCGGCGAAGCCAGGCGCCAGCGGCTCGTTCGACGTGAAAACGCCTTGGGCCACTTCCCGGTCCTCCTGGTCTTTGAGAGACCAGTCGCCCTGGAAAGTGTACGGCGTGCCGTTGAGCGTCGTGCCCTTGACGGTCACCTCCTTCACGCGGTCCTTGTCGATAATCAGGCGCCCGTTCTGGAACTGGCCTTTCGGCAGTTCGATGTGCAGCTCGAGCGGAATGTCGCCCACCGGCACGGAAATCTGGCTTTCGTGCACCTCGCCCTGCGGATCCACGGCCCGGACCCTGATGTCGTAGCTGGCCCGGTAGAGGTCCTGCATGTCTTCCGGACGGGAACCCGTGTAGACCGGGCGTTCCGCCGGGAAGAGGATCTCGAAGCGGCCCTCGTTGTCGGAGAGGGTGCTGCCCTCGCCCACTTTTTCGTACCAGCTGCTCCACCAGCCCGCCTTGGAAGCCACCATGCAGCTGCGGGAGATGCTGTATTCGATGGTGCCGCCCGCCACCGAGAAGCCGGCAAAACTCTGGAGCGTGCCGCCCTGCCGGACCACGTCGCCGAAGCAGAGCACTTCGCCCACAGGCTGCAGGGTCACGCTGAAGTTCGGGCGCTTGTAGGCTTCCACGCGGATGGACTTGGACGCGCTGTAGCCTTCCCGGATGATATATCGCCCGTTCTTGCTGCCTTCTGGCAGGGTGAAGAAGCCGCTGGCGGAACCCATGTCGTTGGTCAGGAGCTTCGTCTGGGCGACGGTGTCGGGCGAGGAACTGTGCTGGAGCGTCAGTTCTACCTGCTGGTTGGCCAGCACTTCACCCTCCGTTTCGGAGGCCTGGTAGCAGATTACCTTGAAGTAGATGGTGTCGCCGGGCTTGTAGAGGTTGCGGTCGGTGAAGATGATCGAGCGCCGGATGCGCTTGCTGTCGTCTTTACGGGCATACCACTCCTCGTTCTGCAGGCCGTCGATCAGCGGGGCGAAACTGTCGTCACCCGCCTCGACGCGCAGGTAGTAGTTGTTCTTGCGGTCGGAGGGAGCCTTGCCGGCGTCGATGGCCGAGAAGCCCTGCCCGGCGAAACTGCCAGTCAGCCAGGGCTTCATCTTCAGGATGCAGCTCGTATTCTTGTCGTAGAGGTTCTTGAAGACGGAAAAGCGCCCCTGCGGGATGGGTTTGCCGGTGCGGTAGTCGGCGGCATAGACCTCGGGCTTGCCGTTGCGGATGCGCAGGGCGCCCACCACGTTGCTCACGTTGACGCTCTCGTAGCAGACCTCCTTCCCGTCCGGGGTCGCGAAGCGGATCACATAGATGCCGGGCGTGGGGAAGTCCACGGTCGTAGTGCGACGCTCCGGTATGTTGTATTCGTTGTCAAAGCCCGTCACCTCGGTCCGGGCCAGCAGGGTGGCGTGCTGCTCCAGGTTCAGGAGCGACGCGTCGCCCATGTAGGGCAGGTACACCACGTCCCTGTCCATGCGGTAGACCCGCTGCTCCACTTTGTCTACGTTGCGGGTGTCGAGGGTGTACTCCACGCCGTTGGCGGGAGCCATGGTCGAATGGGAGGAGCAGCTGAGCGAGCGGGAATCCATCGACACGATGAACGCCTCGATATCTTTCTTGTACGTGCCCACACGCTTGTGTTTCAGGAGCGATTCGGCCTCCCGGCGCACGGCCAGGTAGTCTTCGCCGCTCACGACGCTGCGCGAGCGGTTGTCCACCGCCGCCTTGTGGTTCTGCAGCTGCCGGTAGAGCAGCCGCATGATGCGGGGATGGTCCTGGTATTTGACGACGTAGGCGTCCAGGCTGTCGACCAGCACGCGCTGGCGGATCGCCGTATAGCTGGGATAATACGCGTTGGCCTCTTTCCAGTTGTACTTGGTGAGGTTCTCGTAGAGCCTTTCGGAAACCGTCAGCAGTTCCAGCTCGTCGCCGGCGGCGAGGGTCTTCTGCTCCAATTCCTTCAGGTAATTGGCAGCAGTCTGGGGCTTGCCTTCCTTTTCGGCCTTCTGGACCTTGGACCAGAGGCGCGAATACGTGGTTTGTGCATCCATGGTAAAAACAACAGTGGCCAGCAAAGCGACCGTCCAAAGCAATCGTTTCATGGTAAACTCGGTTTTGGCAACTAAAGATAACGAAAAATATACCAATTTTGCCTATCTTTGCTTTGATTAGCGCAAGAGCATGAAATTCGACGTACTTACCACGGATCCGACGACCAGTGCCCGCCGCGGGCGGATTACCACCGACCACGGTACCATCGAGACCCCCATCTTCATGCCGGTCGGCACCGTAGGCTCCGTGAAAGGCGTATACCATAAAGATTTGCGCGAAGACATCCACGCGCAGATCATCCTGGGCAACACCTACCACCTCTACCTGCGCCCCGGCCTCGACATCCTGCGCCGGGCCGGCGGCCTGCACGCCTTCACGTCCTGGGACCGCCCCATCCTGACCGACAGCGGCGGATTCCAGGTGTTCTCGCTGGCCCAGAGCCGCAAGCTCACCGAGGAGGGCTGCATCTTCCAGTCGCACATCGACGGATCGCGGCACATCTTCACCCCGGAGAACAACGTGGACACGCAGCGCATCATCGGCGCCGACATCGTGATGGCACTCGACGAGTGCTGCCCGGGCGACGCGGACTTCCGCTACGCCGAGAAGTCGCTGGGCCTCACCCAGCGCTGGCTGGAGCGCTGCATCCGGCACTTCGACGAAACCGAGCCCCTGTACGGCTACAGCCAGACCTTCTTCCCCATCGTGCAGGGCTGCGTCTATCCGGAGCTGCGCCTGCGGGCCGCGGAGCACGCTATGGCCTTCCAGCGCGAAGGCTACGCCATCGGCGGCCTGGCCGTGGGAGAGCCCACCGAGAAGATGTACGAGATGCTGGAGCTCCTGCATCCCGTGCTGCCGCAGGACAAGCCCCGCTACCTGATGGGCGTGGGCACCCCCGCCAACCTGCTGGAGGGCATCGCCCGTGGCGTCGACATGTTCGACTGCGTCATGCCCACCCGCAACGGGCGCAACGCCATGCTCTTCACCAGCGAAGGCATCATCCACATCAAGAATAAGAAGTGGGCCGACGATTTCTCGCCGCTCGACCCGGCTGGAACGTCTTTTGTAGACCACTGCTACACCAAAGCCTACCTGCGGCACCTCTTCGTGGCCGGCGAGATGCTCGCCGCCCAGATCGCCAGTCAGCACAACCTGGCCTTTTACCTGCACCTGGTCGAACAGGCCCGCGAGCACATCGCGGCAGGAGACTTCGGCAGCTGGAAGGAGCAGACCATCCGGAAGCTTGACACCCGATTGTAGCCCATGAACCTGCCACACGTCAAGATCCTCGACAAGTACATCGTGAAGAAGTTCCTCGGAACCTTCTTCTTCACGATCATGATCGGCGTGTCCATCGTCATCATCTTCGACCTGAGCGAGAAGATCGACAAGTTCGTGGAGAAGAACGTGCCGGTCCACGAGATCATCTTCGACTACTTCGGCGGCTTTATCCCGTGGATCGTCAACAACTTCAGCCCGCTGCTCGTCTTCATCTCGGCCATCTTCTTCACGTCGAAGCTGGCCCAGAACAGCGAGATCGTGGCCATGCTGTCGGGCGGCATCAGCTTCCGGCGTATCATGGCGCCCTATATGTTCTCGGCGGCCGTCATCTGCGGCCTGTCGCTGCTGCTGGGCCTCTACATCATCCCGCCCGCCAACCAGAAACGCCTCGACTTCGAGAACAAATACATCAAGGCCCAGAGCATCGTGGCCAATACCCAACGCAACATCCACTACCAGCTCTCGCCGGGCGAGTACGTATACTTCGGGCAGTTCAGCTCCGCGAGCAACACGGCCTACGGCTTCACGCTGGAACGCGTGGAGCACAACCGCATCGTCTCGAAGCTCTCCGCCACGTCGGCTGCCTGGGACACGAGTTTCAACGGCTGGCGGCTGCGCAACTACTACATCCGCGATTTCTACGGAGAGTCCGAAGTGGTGCGGACCGGCAAGCAGCTCGACACGGTGCTGCAGCTGACCCTCGAGGACTTCTACCGGCGCAAGAATTCCGTGGAGTCGCTCTCCGGAAGCGACCTCAACGAGCTGATCCGCGTCCAGCGCATGCGGGGCGACGACATGGTCAAGCACGCCCTCATCGAGAAGCACAACCGCATCGCCATGCCCTTCTCGGCCTTCGTGCTGACGGTCATCGCCGTGTCGCTGTCCTCGCGCAAGAAGCGCGGCGGCCTGGGCCTGAACATCGGTATCGGCCTGGCCATCAGTTTCGCATACATCCTGTTCATGCGCTTCAGCCAGATGTTCGTGCTGAAGGGCATCATGCCGCCCGCCCTGGCCATGTGGGTGCCCAACCTGGTCTTCGCCGTCGTGGCGGCCATCCTCTACAAGCTCGCACCGAAATAAATCAACCCATATCGATATGAACGCCAAAACCAACCTGAAAATCAGGCTTATCGTGATGAACTTCCTGGAATTCGCCGTCTGGGGAGCCTACCTCACGTCACTCGGACGCTACCTGGGCAACATCGGCCTCGGATCGCACATCAAGTGGTTCTTCGCCATGCAGGGCATCGTGTCCATCTTCATGCCTACGCTCATGGGCATCCTGGCCGACCGCCGCATCCAGGCGCAAAAGGTGCTGTCGATCTGCCACGGCTTTGCCGGCATCTTCATGCTGGCCGCCGGCTACTACTGCATGACGGCCGGCGACGCCGTCGAGTTCGGCCCGCTCTTCGTGCTCTACAGCATCAGCCTGGCTTTCTTCATGCCGACCATCGCCCTGGTCAACTCCGTGGCCTACAATGCGCTCCGCGGACAGGACATGGATCCGGTCAAGGAATTCCCGCCGATCCGCGTGTTCGGCACCATCGGCTTCATCTGCAGCATGCTGCTGACCAACTTCCTCCATATCGACGGCGTGGCCATGCAGGACAGCTACACGCAGCTGATGTCTTCCGGCATCCTGTCCCTCGTGCTCTGCGTCTACGCCATGACGATGCCCAAGTGCCCGGTCAACCGCAACAAGGGCAAGACGAATTTCGTGGACGCCTTCGGCCTGAAGGCCTTCACCCTGTTCAAGGACAGCCAGTTCGCCGTGTTCTTCATCTTCTCGATGCTGCTGGGCGCTTCACTCCAGATCACGAACGGCTACGCCAATACCTTCCTGGGTTCGTTCGCCGCCGATCCGGCGCTGGCGGGCACCTTCGCCGTCAAGCACTCCAACGCGCTGATCGCCATCTCCCAGGCATCCGAAACGTTCTGCATCCTGCTCATCCCGTTCTTCATGCACAAGTTCGGCATCAAGAAGGTCATGCTCATCTCGATGCTGGCCTGGGTGTTCCGTTTCGCCTTCTTCGGCCTCGGCCATCCGTCCATGCCCGGCGTGCTGCTCTTCATCCTCAGCTGCATCGTCTACGGCATCGCGTTCGACTTCTTCAACATCTCGGGCTCGCTCTACGTGGAGCAGCGCACCGGCGCGGACATCCGCTCCAGCGCACAGGGCCTCTTCATGATGATGACCAACGGCTTCGGTGCCTCGGTCGGCACCCTCGCCGCCGGTGCGGTCATCGACGCCTGCGATGTGTTCAACACGCCCGCCAACTGGCCGAAGGCCTGGTTCATTTTCGCCGGCTACGCCCTGGTGGTGGCCATCCTCTTCGCCATCTGCTTCAAGTACAAACACGTCCCCGAAAAAGAGAACGCGCCACAACCCGGGCAGTAATCAACTGAGCATAAAAAAAAACCGGCCCCGCGGGGTCGGTTTTTTTTGCGCTTTCCGTATCCGATTAGGAATTGCCGGACTTGCGGGGAGCAACGACTTTGCGGGCGGCGGGAGCAGCCTTCGTGGTTTTCTCGTTCGCAGCCTTGGGCGAATTCGCCTTGCGGGAAACGGTCTTCTTGGCCGGCGTGGCCTCACCTTCCGTAGCGGCGGCCTTCTTGGCGCCACTGCGGCGGGTCGTCGTCTTCTTGACTTCCTTCTCGGGAGCGGGAGCAGCCTCGGCGAAATCAACCAGCTGGATGATAGCCATGTCGGCGGCGTCACCCACGCGGAAACCCGTGCGGACGATGCGGGTGTATCCACCCGGACGGTCGGCGATCTTCGGTGCAACGACGCGGAACAGTTCGCTGACAGCCTCTTTCTGCTTCAGGTAGCTGAACACGATACGGCGGGAGTGCGTGGTGTCTTCCTTCGATTTGGTGATGAGGGGTTCCACATAGGTACGCAGTGCCTTGGCCTTGGCAACCGTGGTCTCGATCTGCTTGCAGAGGATGAGCGAAGAAGCCATGTTGGCCAGCATTGCCTTGCGGTGACCGCTCTGACGGCCCAAATGATTAATAGCCCTGTTATGCCTCATAATTCTCTATTTCTGTTTCAGTGGTTTCTGTTTCTTTTTCGTTATCCGCAGCGGCGTCCTGGTCGGGAGCCGACTGCTTCGGTTCGATGCCGTACTTGGCCACGTCCATGCCGAAGTTGAGCTTCACCTTCTCGATGAGCATCTCGATCTCGTTCATGGACTTCTTGCCGAAGTTGCGGAACTTCATCAGCTCGCCGCGCTGGTGGGACACCAGGTCTGCGAACGTGTCGATATTGGCCGCCTTCAAGCAGTTGAGTGCCCGAACGGAGAGGTCCATGTCGGAGAGCTTGCTGAGCAGGAGGTGACGCATGCGAAGTGCCTCCTCGTCGAGTTCCTTGCTGTCGACCTCGACCGGCGTTTCCGGCGTGATCTTCTCGTCGGAGAAGAGCATGAAGTGGTAGATCAGAATCTTGGCCGCTTCCTTGAGGGCTTCCTTCGGATGGATGGAACCGTCCGTGGTGATCTCAAGGTTGAGCTTGTCGTAGTCGGTCTTCTGCTCGACGCGCCAGGGTTCGACCGTGTACTTCACATTCTTGATCGGCGTGAAGATGGAGTCGATGGCGATGGTATCGACGGGAGCGAGCTCGGCTTTGTTCTCGTCGGCAGGGACATATCCCCGGCCTTTGCCGATCCGGATATCCATCTTCAGCTTCACCGTAGGCTCCATGGAGCAGATGTGCAGTTCAGGATTGAGGACCTTGAAGGAGGAGAGATGTTTGGAGATATCTTCAGCGGTGAACTCCTGCTTGCCGCTCACTTCGATGGTGGCGGACTCGCCGTCCACGTCCTCGATCATGCGTTTGAAGCGGACCTGCTTGAGGTTCAGCACGATGTCGATGACGCTCTCGATGACGCCCGGGATGGTGTCGAACTCATGTGCGACACCCTCGATGCGGATCGAGGTGATGGCGAAACCCTCCAGGGAGGAGAGCAGGATCCGGCGCAGCGCGTTGCCGATGGTGATTCCGTAGCCCGGCTCAAGCGGCCGGAATTCGAAACGACCAAAGGTGTCGGTTGCGTCGAGCATGATCACCTTGTCCGGTTTCTGGAATGCTAAAATGGCCATTTCTGTCAATTTTTACTTGGAGTACAACTCGACGATCAACTGTTCATTGATGGTTTCGGGAATCTCGCTCCGCTCAGGCAGGCTGGCGAACTTGCCGGCGCATTTGGCGGCATCCCATTCAAGCCAGGGATACTTGCCGGCGGCGGCGTTCAGGCTGTCCTGAATGACTTCCAGGCTCTTGGAGCGCTCGCGGACACCCACGATGCTGCCGGTCTTCACGATGGTCGAAGGAATGTTGCAGACATTGCCGTCGATGGTGATGTGGCAGTGGGAGACGAGCTGGCGGGCAGCGGCGCGCGAAGGAGCGATGCCCATGCGGTAGACCAGGTTGTCCAGGCGGGATTCGAGCAGCATGAGCAGGTTTTCACCCGTACGGCCCTTCATGCGGTTGGCTTTGCCGTAGAGGTTGCGGAACTGGCGCTCGAGCACACCGTAGGTGTATTTCACTTTCTGCTTCTCAGCGAGCTGGATGCCGTACTCGGACGTCTTCTTGCGCTTCTTGGCCAGGCCGTGCTGTCCCGGAGGATAGTTCTTCTTTTCAAAATACTTGTCAGGACCGTAGATCGGCTCACCGAACTTACGGGCAATCTTGGTTTTAGGACCAGTGTATCTTGCCATAATTCAATTACTTTTAATCGTTAGACTCTACGACGTCCCTTCGGGCGGCAACCATTGTGCGGGAGCGGGGTGACATCGATGATCTCGGTGACCTCGATACCGGCTCCGTGGAGGGTACGGATGGCGGACTCACGGCCTGCACCCGGACCTTTGACATACGCTTTGATCTTGCGCAGACCGAGGTCGTAAGCGACCTTCGCGCAATCCTGAGCGGCGACCTGGGCGGCATACGGCGTGTTCTTCTTCGAACCGCGGAAGCCCATCTTACCGGCGCTCGACCAGCTGATCACCTGACCCGTGCTGTTGGTCAGCGTGACGATGACGTTGTTGAAAGTAGACGAAATATGGGCCTGACCATAAGCGTCAACCTTGACAACTCTTTTCTTGCTTGCAGTAGTTTTCTTTGCCATAATCTAAACCTTATTTCGTTGCTTTCTTCTTGTTGGCCACAGTCTTCTTGCGGCCCTTGCGCGTACGGGCGTTGTTCTTGGTGCTCTGACCGCGGACGGGGAGGCCGAGACGGTGACGGATGCCCCGATAGCAGCCGATGTCCATCAGTCGTTTGATGTTCAACTGAGTGGCAGAACGAAGTTCGCCCTCGATCTTGAATTCGTTGGCAATCATCGTACGGATTGCCGCAATCTGTTCGTCGTTCCAATCCTTGACCTTGATGTCGGGATTGATGTCGAGCGTACCGAGGATCTTCTCAGCGGAGCTGCGGCCGATACCGTAAATGTAGGTCAGACCGATGACTCCACGCTTGTTGTTGGGTAAATCTACTCCGGCTATACGTGCCATAATCTATTTTTTACTTTATTGTTTACAAATTGATAAGATTATCCCTGGCGCATCTTGAATTTCGGATTCTTCTTGCAAATGACATACAAGCGGCCTTTGCGCTTTACGATCTTGCAATCCTCACTACGCTTCTTAATGGATGTCTTGACTTTCATTGTTTCTAGATTTTATTTGTATCTGAAAGATATTCTTCCTTTTGTCAAATCATACGGGGACATTTCGACGCGCACCTTGTCGCCGGGGAGGATACGGATATAGTGCATCCGCATCTTGCCCGAGATGTGGGCGATGATGACGTGGCCGTTGTCCAGCTCGACGCGGAACATCGCGTTCGACAGGGCTTCGATAATGGTGCCTTCTTTTTCTATGGCTGATTGTTTAGGCATAAATGAAGATCGTATGGTTTAACGTTACTTTTTTTCAATAAATTCAAAAGTTGTCAGCACTTCAGGCTGTCCGTGGCGGACGACCACCGTCTTCTCGAAGTGAGCCGACTTGGCGCCGTCTGCGGTATGGACCGCCCATCCGTTGTCGTCGAGATAGACCTCCTTGCGGCCGGCGTTGATCATCGGCTCGATGCAGATGACCATTCCTTCGCGGAGCTTTACGCCATGACCGCGACGTCCGTAGTTGGGGACCTCCGGGCTCTCGTGCATGTCGCGACCGAGGCCGTGGCCGACCAGCTCCCGAACGACGGAGAATCCGAGACCCTCGCAATACGACTGGACCGCTTCGCCGATGTCGCCCGTGCGGCCTCCCGCCACAGCCTGCGCGATGCCCAGTTCAAGCGATTGCCTGGTGGCATCGAGCAGCTGCTGCGTGCGGGCGTCCACCTTCCCGACCGGGAACGTATAGGCGGAGTCACCGTAGAAGCCCCGGTACACCGTGCCGCAGTCAACCGAGACGATGTCGCCTTCCTTCAGCTTGTAGGCGGAAGGGAAGCCGTGCACCACCACGTCGTTGACCGACATGCAAAGGGTGGCCGGAAAGCCCTCGTATCCGAGGAAACCGGGCACTGCGCCGAGCGAACGGATGAACTTCTCGGCGATCACGTCGAGCTCCTTGGTCGTAATGCCGGGCTCGATGTGACGGCCGACCTCTGCCAGTGTCTTCGACACCATCAGGGCGTTCTCGCGCAGCAGGTCGATCTCTTCTTCGGATTTGAGTCTGATCATGTGAAAGAATCTATCAAAATTACATACCCGAACGGCCTTTGAGACGACCCGTCTTCATCAGTCCGTCGTAGTGACGCATGAGCAAGTGGTTCTCGATCTGCTGGAGGGTGTCCAGGATCACGCCCACGAGGATCAGCAACGAGGTGCCGCCGTAGAAGGGAGCGAACTGGGCGTTGACGCCAAGCAGGCGGGCGAAAGCCGGCAGGATGGCGACGAGGGCCAGCAGGATGGAACCGGGAAGCGTAATGCGCGACATGATGGTGTCAATGTACTCGGCCGTCTTCTTGCCAGGCTTGCAGCCCGGGATGAAGCCGCCGTTCTTCTTCATTTCCTCTGCCATGTTGGTCGGGTTCACCGTAATAGCGGTGTAGAAATACGTGAACAGGATGACCATGATGGCATAGACGAAGTTGTACCAGAAACCATTGGTGTTGCCCATTACAGCAGCAAGGCCTTTCGTAGCGTTGAAGCCCTGGAAGATGAGCGGGAAGAGCATCAGTGCCTGCGCGAAGATGATCGGCATCACACCTGCCGCATTCAGCTTCAACGGGATGTACTGACGGACACCGCCATACTGTTTGTTGCCCACGATACGTTTGGCATACTGCACGGGGATCTTGCGCACCGCCTGCACCAGCGCGATCGTACCGACGAACACCAGGAAGAGGATCACGAGCTCGATGACAAGCACAAGCATGCCACCCAGGCTGGAGGTCCACTTATCGGTGATTTCGATCCAAAGGGCCTGCGGGAGACGGGCGATGATACCGATCATGATGATCAGGGAAATACCATTACCAATGCCGCGGTCTGTAATTCTTTCACCCAACCACATGACGAACATCGTACCACCGATCAGGATGATCGTAGCGAAGATACCATACCACCAGCCGTTCATCGTGGTGACGAACGCCTCGGCGGGCAGGGTCGAACGCAGGGAGGCCACATAGGCCGGACCCTGGATGGCCAGGATCACGATCGTGAGGTAGCGCGTGTATTGATTCATCTTGCGGCGGCCGCTTTCGCCTTCGCGCTGGAGGCGCTGGAAGGACGGAAGGAAGACGCCCAAGAGCTGGATAACGATGGATGCCGAGATGTACGGCATCACACCCAAGGCGAAGATCGATGCGTTACCGAACGCACCGCCGGAGAACATGTTCAACAAGCCGACCAGGCCTTCCGTACTCTTCTGCTGCAGGGCCGCGATCTGGGTGGCATCGATGCCAGGGATCACGACGTAGCTGCCGAGACGGTAGACAACGATCAGCAAGAACGTGTAGATCAACCGTTTCCGGAGATCTTCGATCTTGAACATGTTGACTATCGTTTGAAAAAACTTTTTCATTGCACCCTCCGGGGTTTAGAGTTTGGTGACGGTTCCGCCTTTTTCTTCAATCTTCTTGATGGCCGAAGCGGAGAACGCATCGGCGGTCACATCGAGTTTGGCAGTCAGTTCGCCGTTGCCGAGGATCTTCACCAGGTCGGTCTTGGATGCAAAACCGGCGCTGCGGATCACGTCGACGTCGATGGCGGTCACGCCGAAGCGCTCGCTGATCGTCTGCAGGGCAGAGAGATTGACAGCCTTGTATTCAATTCTGTTGTGGTTCTTGAAACCAAATTTCGGAAGACGACGCTGGATAGGCATCTGGCCGCCTTCGAAACCGATCTTGCGGGAGTAACCGGAACGGGATTTGGCACCGTTGCTACCGCGACCGGCGGTCTTGCCGAGACCCGAACCCGGGCCGCGACCGACGCGTTTCTCTGATTTGACAGAACCTTGTGCAGGTGTAAGATTATGCAGTTTCATCTGTAAATTCCTCCTATTCATTGACGGGTTCGACGGTGACGAGGTGGGAAACACGCTCGATCATACCTTCGGTGACCGGAGTGAGTTCCACGATGACGCTCTGGTGCATCTTGTGGATGCCGAGCGAGGTGAGATTGGCAATCTGGCGCTTCGTTGCGCCGCTCTTGCTCTTGATCTGCGTAAGTTTAACCTTTGCCATTGCTTCACCCTCCTTTAACCGTTAAATACTTTACTCATAGGAATGCCACGGAGACCGGCCACGGTGTAAGCGTCGCGCATTTCGGTCAGCGCGGCGACCGTTGCCTTCACCAGGTTGTGGGGGTTCGAGCTGCCCTTGCTCTTGGCCAGCACGTCGTGAATACCCACCGACTCGAAGACGGCACGCATAGCACCACCGGCCTTCACACCGGTACCGGGCGCTGCAGGTTTCATGAACACGCGGGCACCGCCGAACTTGGCTGCCTGCTCGTGCGGAATGGTCTGCTTGCTGAGCGGGATGCGAACCAGGTTCTTCTTGGCATCTTCAATACCCTTGGAGATGGCGGTCGTGACTTCGTTGGCTTTTCCAAGGCCGTAGCCGACGACACCGTTTTCGTCGCCGACCACCACGATGGCAGCAAAGCTGAAGTGGCGGCCACCCTTGGTGACCTTCGTGACGCGCTGGACGGCGACAAGGCGGTCCTTGAGCTCCAGATCGGTCGTCTTTACTTTCTTAACATTGATATCTGCCATAGTGCTTAGAATTTAAGGCCACCCTCACGAGCGGCGTCTGCCAAACTTTTAACTCTTCCGTGATAGAGGTAACCTCCGCGGTCGAAAGCGACGGTGGAGATACCCTTTTCGATGGCGCGCTCAGCGATCGCCTTGCCGACGATGGCTGCAGCCTCGACACCGGTCTTGCCCTTGCAGGCCTCGACGAGCGCCTTGTCATTGGACGAAGCCGAAACCAGGGTCACGCCCTTGGTGTCGTCCACGACCTGGACATAGATCTGTTTATTGCTTCTGTACACCACCATACGGGGCCGCTCGGCGGTACCGTTGACGATCTTGCGGATCCGGTAGTGAATTCTCTGTCTTCTTTCTGTTTTAGTCAGTGCCATAACTTGATCTCCTATTATTTAGCAGAAGCGCTCTTACCGGCCTTGCGACGGAGCTGTTCGCCGACGAACTTGATACCCTTGCCCTTGTACGGCTCAGGCTTGCGCAGCGAGCGGACCTTCGCGGCCACCATACCGAGCAGCTGCTTGTCAGCGCTCTTCATAACCAACACAGGGTTCTGACCCTTCTTGACAGGTTCGGCCTCGGCCTTCACCTCTTTGGGAAGCTGGAACTGGATGTCGTGGGAATAACCCAGGCTGAAGGTAACGATCTGGCCGTTGACCTCCACGCGATAACCGACACCGACGAGCTCCTGTTTGACAGTATAGCCTTCAGAGACTCCCACGACCATGTTGTGGATCAGGGCACGATAGAGGCCGTGCATGGAGCGGTGGCGAGGCTGGTCCGTAGGACGCTTGACTGTAAGAACACCCCCATCAACGGAGACTTCGATGTCCGGATCAATCTTCTGGGACAGTTCTCCGAGCGGGCCTTTCACCGTGACGACGTGGTCGTCACCGACTTTGACGGCGACGCCAGCGGGCAGGTTTACAGGTAATTTACCGATTCTTGACATTATTCTTCAATTTTTAATTGTTACTAATAAACGTAGCAAAGCACTTCACCGCCGACATTGAGCGTCTTGGCCTCCTTGTCGGTGATAATACCTTTGGATGTAGAGAGGATGGCGATTCCCAGACCGTTGAGCACGCGGGGCATGTTCTCCACGTCGGTGTAGGTACGCAGACCCGGGGAGCTGACGCGGATGAGCTTCTTGACAGCCGCTTTCTTGGTCTCCGGATGATACTTGAGAGCCATCTTGATGGTGTTGCAGGGCTTGCCCTCAACGACCTTCCAGGCCAGGATGTAACCCTTCTCGTGGAGAATGCGGGTGATCTCGACCTTCATTTTGGATGCCGGAACCTCGACGGTCTTGTGACCTGCGAGATAGGCATTTCTGACGCGAGTCAGATAATCTGCAATTGGATCAGTCATTTCTTTTCTTTTTTGTGAATCCCGGCGTCACTCGGAATAAAGCCTTGTACGCGACGCCCGATATCCAATGTGTTAATATAATAAGTGAATTGAGTTCTACCAGCTTGCTTTCTTCACACCCGGAATCAGACCCTTGGAGGCCATCTCACGGAACTGAATACGGCTGATGCCAAAGAAGCGCATGTAACCCTTCGGACGGCCGGTGATCGAGCAACGGTTGTGCTGACGGCACGGGGAGCTGTTCTTCGGGAGCTTGTCGAGAGCGGCCCAGTCGCCGGCTTCCTTCAAAGCTTTGCGTTTTTCGGCATATTTGGCGCACATCTTCGCACGTTTGACTTCACGTGCCTTCATCGATTCTTTTGCCATACCTTATACTATTAGTTGTTGTGTTTGATGTTCTTGAAGGGAATACCGAATTCGCGGAGAAGAGCGAAAGCCTCTTCGTCCTTGCTGGCAGTGGTGACGAAGGTGATCTCCATACCCATCACTTTCGTGATCTTGTCGATGTCGATCTCCGGGAAGATGATCTGCTCTTTCACACCGAGGGTATAGTTGCCACGGCCGTCGAAGTTCTCGCTCACGCCCTTGAAGTCGCGGATGCGCGGGAGGGACACGGCGATCAGACGCTCGAGGAACTCGTACATGCGCACGCCGCGGAGGGTGACTTTCACGCCGATAGGCATGCCCTTGCGGAGCTTGAAGTTCGAGATGTCCTTGCGGGAAACGGTCTGGACGGCTTTCTGTCCGGTGATGGTGGTGAGTTCCTGCTGGGCAACCTCAACCAGTTTCTTGTCCTGGGTGGCGCTGCCGATACCCTGGTTGACGGTGATCTTGGTGAGCTTGGGCACCTGCATCACGGTGGAGTACTTGAACTCTTTCATCAACTTGTCCACAATCTCTTCCTTGTATTTCTTCTGGAGGGAAGGGACGTAACCGATCTGGGCCATGGTAGGACCCTGCGGTACTGCTGCTGCTTTTTCTTTCTTAGCCATTATTTGATCTCCTCACCTGATTTTTTCGCGTAACGGACCAGTTTGCCTTTGTCGTTCAGACGACGGCCGATCTTGGTGGCGCCGCCCTTGACGGGATCCACGACCTGAAGGTTCGACATGTGGATGCCGGCTTCCTGTTTGACAATACCGCCCTGCGGGTTCTTGGAATTGGGTTTGGTGTGCTTGCTGACCATGTTGACTCCTTCAACGATGGCGCGATTCTTCTCGGTGAGCACGGCGAGGACCTTACCGGTTTTACCCTTGTCGTTGCCTGCGTTCACGTAGACCGTATCGCCTTTCTTGATATGCAGTTTTGCCATGGTTGTACCTCCTTATAATACCTCAGGGGCCAGTGAAACGATTTTCATATAGTTTTCGCGGAGCTCACGGGCAACGGGGCCGAAGATACGGGTACCGACGACCTCATCCTGCTTGGTCAGGAGCACGCAAGCGTTGTCGTCGAAACGGATATAGGAACCGTCAGCGCGGCGGATTTCCTTCTTGGTGCGGACGACGACTGCATTGGAAACAGAGCCCTTCTTGGCGTTGCCGCCCGGAATGGCGCTCTTGACGGCGACGACGATCTTGTCGCCGACAGTGGCATAGCGGTGGCGGGTACCACCGAGGACGCGGATGCAGAGAACCTCTTTCGCACCCGAGTTGTCAGCCACCAACAAACGTGATTCTTGCTGTATCATGTTATTTGACTTTTTCTACGATTTCTACTAATCTCCAGCGTTTGGTCTTGCTCAGCGGGCGGGTTTCCATGATGCGCACGGTATCGCCTTCGCTGCACTCGTTCTTGTCATCCTGGGCGACGAACTTCGTGGTCTTGTTCACGAATTTGCCGTAGATCGGATGTTTCTCCTTGGTCTTGACAGCAACTACAATAGACTTATCCATCTTGTTGCTGACCACGATGCCGATTCTTTCTTTACGAAGATTTCTTTCCATGGGACAATTTCTATTTTAGTTCTGTTTCTCTTTTTCTGCGAGGACAGTCATCATGCGGGCCACGTCAGCTTTGGCTTTCTTGATGACGGAGGTGTCTTCCAGCGGAGAGATCACGTGGTTCATCTTCATTTTGTTGAGATTCTGCTTCTCAACCTCGAGACGCTCGCGCAGGTCTTTCACTGCCATCTCTTCGATTTCTTTTCTTTTCATAATCTGCTCTGCTAAAAGATTATTCAACATAGTCGCGACGAACGACGAACTTCGTGGTGATCGGGAGCTTCTGGGCGCCGAGACGGAGAGCCTCCTTGGCGATTTCCATCGGAACACCTTCGGCCTCGATGATCATGCGGCCCGGGGTGATGGGCGCCACGAAACCTTCCGGGTTACCTTTACCCTTACCCATACGGACCTCAGCCGGCTTCTTGGTATAGGGCTTGTCAGGGAATACGCGGATCCAGATCTTACCTTCACGTTTCATGTAACGGACGACAGCCTGACGGGCAGCCTCGATCTGCTGACCGGTGAGCCAGCAGCTCTCCATGGTCTTGATACCGAAGGAACCGAAAGCCAACTGGCTACCGCGCTGGGCGATACCTTTCATGCGGCCTTTCTGCTGTCTTCTGAACTTGGTTTTCTTAGGTTGTAACATAGCCTTATTACTTTAATTATTCCTTAAACTTCTAATTGTCAGTGTCTTAGCATACTTCGGGCATAAGACACAGGGTTGCAAAGGTACACAAAAAAATCAAATACCAAAAACTTTTTCGAAATTTTCGACAAAAATTTTCAGTACTTAACTTCCTGACAAAACAGGCGGTTAGCTAACTTGAAAAGGATGGAAATTTTCGCGTTTTCGACCGCGCGGAAAGAGCCGCTACCGGGAGAGGTAAAGCAGCATGTCGAGAAAGATGTGGCCGGCTTCGTCGTAGTGCGAGCCGTGACGGGAACGGAGATAGCGTTTCTGGGGGAAGGAAGCGTTCAGCTGCCGGAACATCCTGTCGGAGCAGGCGACGGAAACGATCTTGTCTTCAACGGAATGCCGCATCCAGACCAGCAGGCGGCCGGGCAGGCGGACATCCGTCACGTCGTTCGACAGGGAGGACAGCAGCGAGAACAGGCGCCGGATATCGTCGTTGTAGCCTTCCCGGAAAAAGTCCGGATGCAGATAGCCGTGGAGGTCCGATCCATAGCGCTCGGTCAGGAGGCTGGGGCTCACCTCGCCGGAGGAAACCTCCTCCCAGTGGGACAGCAATTCCGGACGGAACAACTGCGTGAGGTCAAGCTGGCCGTCGCAATAGGCGTTCAGGCTGCGTGCGATGCCCGGATAGAGCATGTAGTCCATCTCGCCCGTCCGCAAGGATTCTTCCAGGGCTTCCCGGGGGTAATACGGGCCGCTCCCGATAAAGAGCGCGCGGGGACGGACCCCGTATTCGGGATGCTTCAGGTAGAGGCAGGATAAAGACAGCGCGCCGGGCGCACCCAGGGAATACCCGAACACAACGCTCTGCCGGGGAAGCGTCCGCCCCATGCAGGCGAAATACTCCTCCGCGGCCTTCCGCAAATCGGCGCTATGCTGCGCCACCACCTCGTTCATCAGGTAGCAGACCGGCTGGTCTTCGGTAACGCCATACCCGTACGTGTCCGGTATCAGCGTCACATAGCCCATCGTGGCCGGTACCGCCGCCTCGGTGGAAAACAGCCAGCGGGAACCCGCCAGCGCTTTTTCCTTGCAGACGGGCGACATCTCCACCACACCCTTGAAACGGCCCTTTTCCGGATAGGCGATCAGCCCCGACGCGTCATGGGGCGCCCCGTCGGGACCGACGGTCCGGTAGCGCACCGCCACAAAGCGGCAGGGACGGCCCAGCCGGCGGACCATGCCGGCATGGCGGCTCAACGCCGTGGTATCCAGCATGTCTCCGTATTCCCGGAACGATTCGGAAATCATCTCGTCGGTCGAGCAGTGCCGCTCGCGCAGCACCGAAACCAGCGTCTGCGGCGTGACGCCTTTCGCCGCCTCGACCGCGCGCATCACGCGGAGGAAATTGCCGCCCCAGAAACCTTCGAGCTCCCGGTCGGTCCAGCCGCGGCGCAGCAGTTCGACCGTGATGTCCTTCATCTTCGAGGCGTCTTCCAGCTCGTTCATGCCGCCGCCCCCGTCGAAGTCCGTGCCGATACCCACGTATTCCGCGCCCACCAGGTTGCGGATGTACTCCACGTGGTCGCAGAACGTGCCGATGTTCACCTGGTCGTGCGGCAGCCACGAGAGGGCCCAGCGGCCCGTCGTGACCTGGATCACGCCGCCCTTCGCGGCGACGGCGCGGATCTCGTCGTCCGTCAGGTTGCGGGGATGGTCCTTGATCGCGTACACGCACGAGTGCGAACAGATGACAGGTGCGGTGCTGAGCGCCAGGCAGTCATAGAGGGTCTCCGTGGAGGCGTGCGAGCAGTCCACGATGATGCCCAGGCGGTTCATCTCGCGCACCAGCTCTTTTCCGAAGGGCGAAAGGCCGCCCCAGGTCTTTTCGGGGTAGCGCGACGCGTCGCACACGTCGTTGTCGTAGTTGTGGCAGAGCGTGATGATACGGGTGCCCAGGTCATAGAACGCCTGCACGCGGGAAAGGTCGCGCCCGATGGGATAGGCGTTCTCCAGACCCATGACCAGGCTGAGCCTGCGGCGCTTCTTGTTTCGCTCGATATCCTTGGCTGTCAGCGCGATGGCCGCTTCTTTCGGCCGAGCCTCGATGTAGGCGCGGATGGCCTGCATCTTGCCGAGCGTCTCTTCGTACACTTGCCGCTCGGTTTCTTCGTCGAGCGGGCCCTGCCCCACGAAAACGGGATAGAAGCAGCAGTCCACCCGCCCTTCGCGCAAGCGCGGGAAGGATGCCTGCACCTTCGACAGGTCGACGTCAGGCTTGATGAGCTCCAGCGCCGTGTCGGTGTGGGTGTCGATGGAGATGATCCTGTCGTGGAGACGCTGCGCGCGCTTCTGCAGCGCAACTTCGTCGTCCTGCTGCGCCGTGAAGCCGAGGGCGGTGAAAAGCAAGAGTGCCGAAAGGAGTTTGATAAGATGATTCATGATGAATGAGATTCCGGGGCAAGCCCGGAATGACGGGGGATTCGGTTTATTTTTGATTCCACCAGTGGCAGCGACGGGCCAGGAAAAGGATCAGGAGGGACAGGACGAGGCAGCCCAGCATGAGCCAGAGGCCCGCTCCGGCGGCAAAGAGGATGGGAACGAAGGTGATGAGCAGGATCTCGACCGGAGCGCAGGGCAGGTAGGCCAGCGCGTAGTCGTCCATGGCGTGGCTCTGCATCTTCGGGTCGACGATGCGCAGCAGGGCGATGCCCATGGCCATGGTGCCCGTCCACCAGCCCCAGGCGAAGATCGATTTCTCGAACCAGTCCTTGTTGTTGAGCCGGCGGCCGAACCAGAACACGGTGAAGACGGTCAGCGCGATGCCTGCCACCGTCAGCACGACCAGCGGCATCGCGTATTTCACGACGACGGCCAGCTTGATGGACGCCACGCCGCAGGCCACCAGCAGGTCGGTGGCCGAGCTGCTGATGCCCACCGTGGTGCGGGGGTCGATGTAGCGCGAGGCGCCCACCGAATTGAAGATGCTCTTGAACAGGATGCCCACCACGAAGGCGCAGCTGAACACAGGCAGCTCCAGCGCCGGCCAGAGCAGCTTCACGCCCCGGCTCATCAGGTAGCCGCCGAAGGCCGCCACCATCACCAGCGAGAGATGGAACATGTGCGAATCGATGGAGATGGGCGAGGTGGTGCCCACGGCCGTGGGCTCGCGTTTCTCTTCGGGCAGCAGGCCGCTGCGGTACTCGTCGGGCAGCGCGTTGAAATCGGCCAGGTAGGAGGTGTGTCCGCGGCGGGTGGCCATCTTGATGAAGAGCAGGCCGCCCAGGATGGCCACGATCACGCCGATGGTGGCGGTGGTCATGCCCAGGCTCGCGGCCTCGTCCCAGCCCAGGCCGTCGAAGGCCGAGCCGATGGCGGCCGCCGTGCCGTGCCCGCCGTAGAAGCCGGTGGGCAGCATCACGCCGAAGGCCGGGTTGAGCTCCGGCCAGATGAGCCGCAGCACCAGCAGGCCGAAGAGGCCCATCACCGCCCACTGGAAGAGCATGCCGAACTGCGAGAAAGCCCACATGGGGCCCACGCGCCGGGCCACTTCCTTCACCTTGAAACGCGGCGAGGAGAAGGGCAGCGCGGCGAAGACCACGGCGATAAGGATGGCCGAGTAGGTGCTCACGTTGCTCGAGAGCGGCAGCCAGCCCAGGCCGTTGGGGCCGAAGGCCAGGCCCAGCAGGCCCGCCAGCAGGCTCGGGGGGATGAACAGGCGCTGGATCAGCCGGACTTTCACCCGGAGCAGCTTCCCGATGAGCAGCAGCCCGCAGATGATGCCTGCATCGGAGAACAGCACCCACGGCGTGAAATTTGTAAGGTCGAACATCACTGTTTCGGATTAATCCGTAAATTTACAAAATATTTGATGAAAAAAACAGTCCTGATCCTGGCCGCCGCGTTGCTGGCGGCGCTCCTTTCTCCCTCGCTTTCCGCCCAGGACACCCGGCGGGAAGTCAAGGTCATGGAGTATTATGTCAACGGGCAGGACACCATCTTCATCGACGAACTTCCGCCCGCCGTCATCCACCCGCGCCAGACCATGAACAAGCGCGACTGGGTGAAATACTACAAGCGCGTGCACAATTTCAGCAAGGCCTACCCCTACGCCCTGATGATCAGCCAGATCATCAACGAGACCGACAGCCTCTTCGAAGCGGAGCACTACACCCGCCGCCAGCGCGAAAAGTACCTCAACAAGATGAAGGACCAGCTGCTCAAGGACTTCGAACCCATCTTCCGCAAGCTGACGCTCAAGCAGGGCCTGATGATGATCCGGCTCATCGACCGGGAGTGCGGCATGACGCCCTACTACATCCTGAAGAACTACCTGGGCGGCGCGACGGCCAGCTTCTGGCAGGGCGTGGCCAAGCTGTTCAAGGGCAACCTCAAGCAGCCCTACGACCGCTTCGGGGAAGACAAGGACCTGGAAGAGCTGGTGGGCTACTGGCAGCGCGGGGAATTCGACAGCCTCTACTGGATGATCTTCGGGAAGCCGCGTCCCGAGATCATCGTTCCCGAAAGATTTCAGAAATGATCAGAGCGTGAGGTAGTTCACGCCCTCCGACCAGTCGCCGATGACGTCGAGCACGCCGCCGCTCTCCACCTCCATGTGCGCGGGCGAGTGCCAGTGACCGAAGATATAGCGGTCGATATGCTGCCGCTGGCCGAACGCATTGGCGAACTGATAGATGCCGGACGCGCGGTCGACCTTGATGCCGCGGTCGGGATGGTGTTTCTTGCTCTCGGCCGACCAGGCGTGGGCCAGGCGGAAGACCCAGCGCGGATGCACGGCCCGCAGCAGGGCGATCAGCGCGCGGTTACGGAAGAGATGGAACACCACCCAGGACTTGGCGTCCCGGCAGCCCAGGGTGTCGCCGTGGCCGATGCAGACCTGCTGGCCCTTGAGTTCCATGACGCGGTAGGGCTCGCGGACGATGTGCACGCCGAGTTCCTGCTCGAAATAGTCGGTGATCCACCAGTCGTGGTTGCCGCGGAAATACCACACGTCCATGCGTTCCGCCACCTCGGCGATGGCCGCCAGCGCGCGCACGCCGCCCCGGGGCACCACGTCCTTGTAGTCCACCCAGAAGTCGAAGATGTCGCCCAGCAGGAACAGCCCTTTCGCGTCGGCAGGAAGGCCCTTGAGGAAATCCACGAAGAGCCGCTCCTTCTCCCCGCCCTTGTCGGGCAGGCCCAGGTGCAGGTCGCAGACGAAGTAGTATTGTCCGGTATCGGCCATGGGTCGGTATCAGATTACAGGCTGAAAAGTATGCAGGCCAGGCCCACCGCGGCGCAGTACAGGGCGAACCAGTGCAGCCGCACCTTGCGGACCATGGCGATCATTACCTTGCAGGCGAAGAGGCCCGACACGAAGGCGGCGGCGAAGCCGAGCAGCAGCGGCAGCGCGCCCACCGTGCTCTGCGAGAACTCACCGCCTGCCACGTCGAGGAAGGCCTCGCCGAGGATGGGGACAATCACCATCAGGAAGGAGAAACGGGTGACCTCGTCTTTCTTGACGCCGCACAGCAGGCCCGTCGCAATGGTGGAACCGCTGCGCGACAAGCCGGGGATGACGGCGAAGGCCTGCGCCACGCCCATCCAGAGCGCCGAGCGCCAGCTGACCTGGCCGCCCTCGTCGCCCGCCGCGGCGCGCCGCAGCGTCATCATCTCCGAGAAGAAGAGCAGACCCGAGGTCAGGACCAGGGCGCCGCCGACCACGACGAGTCCTTCGCCGAAGAGCGCCTCGACCTGGTCTTTGAAGAACATGCCCACGACGAACACGGGGACCATCGAGAGCACGAGCAGCAGGATGTAGCGGGTCTCGGGGTTCCACTGGAAGCGGAAAAGCCCCTGCAGGAGCTTGACGATGTCTTTCCAGAAAACGACGAGGGTGGCCAGCACCGTGGCGGCATGCACCGCCACCTCGAAACTGAGGTCGGCGGTCTCGATGCCGAACAGGGCCTTGCCGATGGCCAGGTGGCCGCTGCTGCTCACGGGCAGGAATTCCGTCAGGCCCTGGATCAGGCCCAGGACAATGGCTTCGATCCAGCTCATCGCCTATTCCGCTTCGTTGTCGTTGCGGGGCTTGCGCATGATGCCCCAGATGATGACGCCGATGCCAATGCAGATGCACACCGGCGCGACGGTGATGCGGCGGGCGCTGAACATCGCGGGATTGAACACGTTCGGGTCGGACGAGCCGCCGCCGAGCATCAGAACGAAACCGAGCACCATCACGAGCAGGCCGATGCCGATGATGATCACATTTTTGGAAGGCATGGAAAAGTTTGCCATGGAATGTCGTATAAAGCTAATAATATAAATCGTCTTTGCTGCTGAACGCCACGCGGTTGACCACCAGCAGGGTCGAGATCACGCAGATCAGGACTCCCACCACGACGGTCCCGGCCAGCACGGCCCAGACGAGCCGCATGTCGAGGATCATGTTCAGCAATTCGGAGTCCTTGCTCAGGTAGCGGATCACGCCGTAGAGGATGCCCGCGGCGATCAGGCCCGCCACGGCCCCCTGCACCGCCGCCTGCCGCAGGAAGGGCCGCGCGATGAAGGAGCGTTTGGCGCCCACCAGGCTCATGGTGTAGATGGTGAAGCGGCGCGCGTAGAGGTTGAGCCGCACCGTGTTGTTGATCAGCGCGAAGGAAATGACCAGCAGGAGCACGATCACCACGCCCAGGACCAGGCTGATGCTGCGGAGATTGGTATTGAGGCGCTCCACCAGGGTCTCCTGGTAGACCACCTCCTCCACATGCCGGTTCGCGAGCAGCTGGGCCTTCACCCAGTCGAGCGAGTCTTTGGTGATATAGTCGCCGTTGAGCTTCAGGTCGATCGAGATGGGGATCGGCGAGCTGTTGAACACCGAGAGGAAATCGTCGCCCAGCAGGCTTTTCATTTCTTCGGCGCCCTCTTCCTTCGAGATGAAGCGGCTTTCCCGGACATAAGGCCGTTGGGCCAGGTCTTCGGCCAGCGCGCGCCCCTCCTTCTCGGAAGTGGACTGCTTCAGCATGACCGACACCGACATGTTCTCCTTGAACCAGCGGGCCAGGCCCCCTGCGTTCACGGCGAAAACGGCGGCCGCCGCCATCAGCACCAGCACCAGGGAAATGCTGATGACCGAGGTGACGTAGGAACGGATCAACCGCTTGTGTACTATATTTTTACCTTTGCTGGCCATTTTCGGGACTGCTTGCAAAGATAATCAATTTTTTTTGTTACCTTTGTATCGAATTTGCCTTAAAACGACTTTGAAGATGGAAGAACCCGTAAGAGTACTGTTCGTAAACTCCGAGATCTTCCCCTATATGCCTGAAACAGACATATCTGTGCTGGGCCGGTATCTACCGCAGGGGATCCAGGAGGGCGGCAAGGAGATCCGCTCCTTCATGCCGCGCTACGGCACGATCAACGAACGCCGCAACCAGCTGCACGAGGTCATCCGGCTCTCCGGCATGAACCTCATCATCAACAACGCCGACCGGCCGCTGGTCATCAAGGTTTCCTCCATCTCATCCGCCCGGATGCAGGTCTACTTCATCGACAACGAAGACTACTTCCATCGCAAATTCATCTACCAGGACGCTGAAGGCAAAGATTTCAAGGATAACGACGAACGGGCCATCTTTTTCGCCCGGGGCGTGCTCGAGACCGTCAAGAAACTCCGCTGGAAACCGGACATCGTGCACTGCCAGGGCTGGATCTCCCACTTCCTGCCCGTCTATCTGAAGAAAGTCTACCACGACGACCCCATCTTCACCGAGGCCAAGGTGGTGCTCTCGCTCTACAACGAGATGCTCGACACCCGCCTGAGCGACAACGTGGTCGACAAGGTGGTCACCGGCAGCCTGGTGGCGGACGACGTGGCCGTGCTCGCCGATCCCGCTGGCATAAATCTTGCGAAGTTGGCCATCCAGTATGCCGACGGCGTGATCGCCGGTGTTCCGGAGATCGACCCGCGCCTGATGGACGCCGCCCGGAAGCAGGGACTTCCCGTCCTGCCCTACGTGCCCGTCAGCAAGGAGGGCGGACCCTACGTCCAGGCATATGACCAATTTTATGACGACCTGTTAAAAAGATAAGCGATAGAGATGAAAAAAACAGGGGTTTCCTACGGACTCGCAGCCCTGCTGACCTTGTCCTGCCTCGTTTCCTGCATTACCAAAGACTATACCCTCGGCTCCGCCCTGGTTCCTTCCAACCAGGATATCAGCATCCAGACCGCCACGTTCGACCTGCCCGTCGCCCTCAAGATGGCCGACAGCCTGCAGACCGCCGTGGGCCAGAGCGCCACGATCGGCGCCATCCGGACGGAACGCTACGGCCTGTACCACAGCGACGCCGCCATGGCCGTGACGGCTGGCAACGACTCCATCGTCTGGGGCAAGGATCCCAGCGTCGTCAACCTCAAGCTGACGCTCTACATCGATACCGCCATGGTCGTCAATGCCGGGGAGCGCTACATTCCGCAGAACCTGTACGTGCACCGGCTGAAAGTCCGGCTCGACTCCACGCTGATCTTCAACAACAGCCTCACGGCCGCCGACTACGACCCGGAAGTCCTTTCGCGGGGCGGCTTGGTGTTTGACGGCGGTTCCAGCTACGGCGTGGAACTCGACCCGAAGGTGGGCGAAGAGCTCCTGAAGATCCCCATGGAGACGCTCGACGACGACGAGGCCTTCATGAACGTGTTCAAGGGCCTGTACATCCGCTGCGACGATCCGGTGGAAGGAAAGGAAGGCGGACGCCTCAACACCTTCGACCTCACCTCCTCGTACATGGCCATCACGTACGACTATACGGACGACGACGGCAACCGTCGCCGCGGGGTCCAGAACTTCACGCTGGGCGAATACTACAGCGTCAACATCTGCTCGTCCGGCGCCCGCTACCTGGAGCAGCCCCTGGCCGCTGACGCCCTCTACATGGAAGGCATCTGCGGCATCAAGCCGCATATCAGTGCCGCCACGCTCCGCAGCATGCTCGACGACTTCGCAGCCGCCCAACAGGTCGACATCGACCGCATCCTCATCGCCAAGGCCATCCTGGTCTTCCCCTTCGAATACAACGGCGACTACAAGCAGTTCGACGCTTACGCCCCCACGCTGTACGCGTGCCAGCGGGTGAAGGCCAGCTCCGACAGCCTGATCCGCTTCTCGCCCCTCGACGAGATCCAGGACGAAACCCTCGAATCGGGCGCCATCGACCGGGCCAACCTCACCTACACGACCAACATCAGCCAGTATCTCCAGAAGCTCCTGTCCCGCACCCCCGGCAGCATCACCGCCGACGACGACCTCTGGATCATGCCGACCCTGAGCGTGTATAACTCCTACACGTCGGCGACCTACTACTACGCAGACTATCTCTACTACTCGCAGAGCCTGCTCAACGGCACGGCAGACGCCCGTCACCCCGTGTTGAAGCTGACGTACGCAATCCTGAAATAAATTGGCTTAAAGGGCCCGGAAAGCCAGGCAGGCGTTCTGCCCGCCGAAGCCGAAGTTGTTGCTGATGGCCACCCGGACCTTGCGCTCCTGGCGTTCGTTGAGCGTCAGGTTGAGCCGGTAGTCGATCTGCGGGTCTTCGTGCTGGAAATTGATGGTCGGCGGAATCACGCCGTCCTGGATGGCATGGATGCAGGCCAGGGCCTCGACGGCACCGGCGGCACCCATCATGTGTCCGGTCATGGACTTGGTGGAGCTGATGTTCACCCGGTAAGCCGCGTCGCCGAAGACGCGCTGGATGGCCCGGAGCTCGGCCAGGTCGCCCAGCGGCGTAGAGGTGCCGTGGGCATTGATGTAATCGACGTCCGAAGGGTTCAGCTTCGCTTCGCGGAGCGCCAGCTCCATGGCGTCGCCCGCACTCTCGCCGTCCTCGCGCGGCGCCGTGATGTGCCAGGCGTCGCAGGTCATGCCGAAGCCGGCGATCTCGCAGTAGATGTGCGCGCCGCGGCGCAGCGCATGCTCGTATTCCTCCACCAGCAGGATGGCCGCGCCTTCCCCCATCACGAAGCCGTCGCGCGTCGCGTCGAAGGGGCGCGAAGCGGTGCGGTATTCCGCATTGTTGGTGGACAGGGCGTGGGCCGCGTTGAAACCGCCGATGCCGGGAATGGAGATCGGAGCCTCCGTGCCGCCCGAAACCATGATGTCGGCACGGCCCAGCTGAATCTGGGACGCCGCCGTCAGGATGGCATGGGCCGAGGTGGCGCAGGCCGAGGACACGCCGAAATTGGGGCCGCGGAAGCCGTACTTGAGGGCGATATGGCCCGACGCGATGTTCGTGATGAACTTGGGGACCAGGAAAGGGCTGAAACGCGGATACTCTTCGTTTTCGAAGAAAGAGCGCATTTCATCGGTGAAGGTGTGGATGCCGCCGACGCCCGAGCCGACGACAACGCCGATCCGCCGAAGGTCGGTCTTGGACAAGTCCAGCTGGCTGTCCTTGACCGCCTCGGCAGCGGCTATCATCGCATATTGTGTAAAAGGATCGGTCCGACGCGCTTCCTTGCGGTCGTAGACCTCGGGGAATCCTTCCGGATCGAAGTCCGGAATCTCACATGCGAATTGCGTTTTGAAACGGGATGCGTCGAACCGGCTGATCAGATTGGCGCCACTGACGCCCAGGTCCAGATTGTGGAAATACTCCGGAACATTCTTGCCCAGAGGATTGATCGTGCCGATGCCTGTGATGACGACCCGCTTCACCCGTCTTACTGAACGTTGGCCTGGATATAGTCGATAGCGTCCTGAACGGTCGAGATTTTCTCGGCAACGTCGTCGGGGATGGTGATGTTGAATTCTTTCTCGAATTCCATGATCAGCTCGACGGTATCGAGCGAATCGGCGCCAAGATCGTTCTTGAAGCTGGCGGTCGGGGTTACTTCCGTCTCCTCTGCACCCAATTTATAGACGATGATCGAGATGACTTTCGAAGCAATATCTTCCATAATGATACGGTTTTGGTTATAGTATATTTTGCAAAGTAAGTAATTTTTGCCGAAAAACCCAAATTTTCATATATTTGTCATACTGAAAACAATCCACTATGTATAACGATTTTCAAAAGTATCTGGAAGCCGAGCTTCAGTCGATCCGCGAAGCCGGCTTGTACAAGGAGGAGCGTGTCATCACCTCCGCCCAGCAGGCAGCCATCAAGGTAGCCCCCGGCAAGGATGTCCTGAATTTCTGCGCCAACAACTACCTCGGCCTGGCCAACAGCAAGGAGCTCGTGGAAGCGGCCAAGCAGGCCCTCGACACCCACGGCTACGGCATGTCGTCCGTCCGCTTCATCTGCGGCACCGGTGACCTCCACAAAGAGCTGGAGAAGAAGATCTCCGAGTTCTTCGGCACGGAAGACGCCATCCTCTACGCCTCCTGCTTCGACGCCAACGGCGGTGTGTTCGAACCGCTGCTCGACGAGCACGACGCCATCATCTCCGACGCCCTGAACCACGCCTCCATCATCGACGGCGTGCGCCTGTGCAAGGCCCAGCGCTACCGCTACGCCAATGCCAACATGGAAGAACTGGAGAACTGCCTGAAGACGGCCCAGGCCCAGCGCCACCGCCTCATCGTGACCGACGGCGTGTTCTCGATGGACGGCAACGTCGCTCCGCTCGACCAGATCTACGCCCTGGCCACCAAGTACAACGCCATGGTGATGGTGGACGAGAGCCACTCCGCCGGCGTGGTCGGCAAGACGGGCCGCGGCACCACCGAGCAGTTCAACCTCCGCGGCAAGATCGAGATCCTCACCGGCACCCTCGGCAAGAGTTTCGGCGGCGCCGTGGGCGGCTTCACCACCGGCAAGAAGGAGATCATCGCCATGCTGCGCCAGCGTTCGCGCCCGTACCTGTTCTCCAACTCGATCCCGCCGATGATCGCTGCGGCCGGCATCAAGATGTTCGAGATGATGAGCGCCACCAACACGCTCCAGGACAAGCTCCACGCCAATACCGAATACTTCATCGGCCGCATGAAGGCCGCCGGCTTCGACATCAAGCCCACGCAGTCGGCCATCTGCGCCGTGATGCTCTACGACGCCCCGCTCTCGCAGAAGATGGCGGCACGCCTCCAGGAAGAGGGCATCTACGTCACCGGCTTCTACTATCCGGTGGTCCCGAAGGGACAGGCCCGCATCCGCGTCCAGGTTTCGGCCGGGCATGAAAAAGAGCACCTCGACAAATGTGTCGAGGCCTTCACCAAGATCGGAAAAGAACTTGGGGTGATCAAATAAAAAAAGCCGGCTTCACAGCCGGCTTTTTTATCGTCATGCCCGGCTCGACCGGGCATCTTTTTTAGTCATCGGTGAGGGAGAAGCGGTAGAAGGCAAGGACCTTGGTATCCTTGTCGGCAGCGGCGAGGACGTCCTTCACAGGGGTCTTGCCGTCGCCCATCTGGTACTCCTGCTGCTCCAGGGTGCTCTCTTTGAAGAACTTCTGGACGCGGCCGGCGGCGATGTTCTGGATCATCTGCTCGGGCAGGTTGGCTGCCTTCTCGGCAGAAACCTTGGCGATGATCTCGCGGGCCTTGTCGGCCATCTCCTTCGTGAGCCAACCCTTGGCGGTGTTGCTTTCGATGTGGTCTTCGCTGTCGCAGTGAGCCGGGTTGATGCCGGCCTTCTTGAGGGCGTTCTCCACAGCCTTGCGCACCTGCTCTTCCTTGGTCTTCTCGATGGCGACCTGGCGCTCTTTCTCGACGACCTCTGCCGGGCAGTCTTCAGCGGAGACGGACACCGGGTTCATGGTCACGACCTGGATGGCGATACCCTTGGCGAGTTCCTCGTCGATCTTTTTGTTGAAGGCCACGATGGCGCCGAGCTTACCGTTGGTGGTGTGGATATAGGAAGCCACGTAGGGAGCTTCGAGCTTGCCGTAGAAAGCGAGGGTGTGTTTCTCACCGCTCTTGCCGGTCTGCTGGGAGATGGCGTCTTCCACCGTCTCGCCGTTGGCGAGCTTGCAAGCCTTGAGGGCTTCGACGTCGGCCGGGCAGGCAGCGATGGCTGCATCGGCAATGGCGTCGGCCAGGGCCTGGAACTCGGCGTTCTGGGACACGAAGTCGGTCTCGCAGCCGAGGCAGACGAGGATACCCTTGCCGTCGGCCACGCGGGCCTTCACAGCACCTTCGGTGGTCTCGCGGTCAGCGCGCTTGGCGGCCACGAGCTTGCCCTTCTCACGGATAATTTCCTGTGCGCGGTCGAAATCGCCTTCAGCCTCAACGAGGGCCTTCTTGCAATCCATCATGCCGGCACCGGTCATCTTGCGCAGTTTAGCGACATCTAATGCTTTGATTTCCATGGTGTGCTACGGTTAAGGGTTACTCTTCGTTCTTGGGTTCAGCGGCAGCTTCGGGAGCAGCTTCAGCCTTCGGGGTAGCGGCCTTGCGGGGACGCTTGGCGACGGGAGCGGCTTCTTCCTTGGCGGGAGCCTCATCTTTCTCTTTTTCCTTCTCGATCCTGCGCTCTTCCAGACCTTCGGCAACGGCGTTGCACAGGGTCTCGGTGATGAGCTGGATGGATTTAGCCGCATCGTCATTGGCCGGAATCACATAATCAATCGTGGTCGGGTCGCAACATGTATCAACCATTGCGATAACGGGGATGTTCAGACGATTGGCTTCGCGGACGGCGTTGATCTCTTTCTGGACGTCCACGACGAAGATAGCGGAAGGAAGGCGGTTGAGGTCGGCGATGGAACCGAGGTTCTTCTCGAGTTTCGCACGCTGGCGCGAGATCTGGAGACGCTCGCGTTTGGCCAGGGTTTCAAAGGTACCGTCGGTCATCATCTTGTCGATGGTGTTCATCTTCTTGACGGCCTTGCGGATGGTGGGGAAGTTGGTGAGCATGCCACCGGCCCAGCGCTCGGTCACATACGGCATGTTGACCTTCTGTGCGCACTCCGCGACGATATCCTTGGCCTGTTTCTTGGTGGCCACGAACAGGATCTTGCGGCCTGCATGGGCAAGCTGCTTCATCACGTTCGCTGCCTCGTCTATCTTGACGACAGTTTTATGCAGGTCGATGATGTGGATCCCGTTTTTCTCCATGAAGATATACGGAGCCATTTTGGGATTCCATTTCCGCTTCAAGTGACCGAAGTGGACACCTGCATCGAGTAAGTCTTGGAAATTGGTTCTAGACATTGTTTGGTTTTTTAATTTTTTGTTTTTCTCTTTTCTTCAATTCGGAGTAGCGGCTTCAGGCCGGTCTCCTGAATTTTCCGCAGCTGAACAAATGGAGGGTAGCCGGTAACGGATCCCTTCGTTTTGGATTCAGGCTGTGCAAATGTAAATCAGTGTCAAGCGACTAACGTTTGCTGAACTGGAAGCGTCTGCGAGCACCAGGCTGGCCCGGTTTCTTACGCTCGACTTCGCGGGCGTCGCGGGTCATGAAACCGTTCGACTTCAGGACGGGGCGGTAAGCTTCGGCGTCGACCTTGCAGAGAGCGCGGGCGATGCCAAGGCGGATGGCCTCAGCCTGACCCTTGATACCGCCACCGTCGACGTTGATCTTGAGATCGAACTGGCCGAGGGTGTTGGTCAGGGCGAGCGGCTGGTTCACGATATACCGCAGCGTGTCTTCCTTGAAGTATTCGTCGAGGGGACGGTCGTTGACGGTGATATTGCCGGAACCGGTGTTCAAATAGACGCGAGCAACTGCTGATTTACGTCTTCCAAGGGCGTTGATTACTTCCATTACTCTGTCTTAAATTTCGTTTAACGTGAGGGGTTTGGGTTGCTGGGCTTCGTGCGGGTGCTCCGGTCCTGCATACACATAGACGTTGCGGAACAGCTCTGCACCGAGGCGGTTCTTCGGAAGCATTCCCTTGATGGCATGCTCCACGACAAAGGTCGGCTTGCGATCGAACATATCCTTGGGCGTAGCGAAACGCTGGCCTCCCGGATAACCGGTGTGGCGAACGTACACTTTGTCCGTCAGCTTCTTGCCCGTGAGGCGGATCTTGTCGGCGTTGACGATGATGACGTTGTCACCACAGTCCACGTGCGGCGTGTAGTCCGGTTTGTTCTTGCCACGGAGGACAAGGGCAACGCGGGAAGCGAGACGACCCAGCACCTGATCGGTCGCATCAATAACGTACCATTCTTTCTTGACGGTACCGCTATTGGCGGAAATGGTCTTGTAGCTTAAAGTGTCCACTTTGTTGATTTTTAGGTTAATACTGTAAATTTGTTGCGATTCCCCGCTTTTTTGGGGGCTGCAAATTTACGAATAATTTTCTCTCCGGCAAATTAATTTTGCGAAAGAGCCTTCTTCCTCAGGACTTTGGAACTTCGTTTCGATGGGAATATAGAACAAACGGGTGCGCACTTCCGCGCCCAGGCGGGTGCATCCGAGCAGGCGCATGGCGTCTTTTTCGGTGGTCAGCAGCACGGTCCGGGGATGACGGAGGGCATAGCGCCGCAGGAAGCGCTGGTCGCGCCGCGAGAAGGCGTGGTGGTCGCCGTAGCGCTTGTGCTCGATGTGCGGATAGAGGTCGACGAGGTGCACGCGCAGCGGACGGTCGTCGGCCACGCCCGAAAAAAGAAAGGCCTCTTTGGAATAGAGATAGCGGGCGTCCGCCTCGTCGGGGAAGACGGGCTTCGGCGCGTCGTATTGGATCGAGGTGAAATAAAGCGGCTGTTCGGGGCGCAGGTGCAGGTTCCGGCGCATCTGCTCGCGGTCCCAGTCGTCCACCAGCTTCGGCGTCTTGGTGACCAGCACGGCGTCGGCGCGGCCCATTTGCTCGGGCAGGTCGCGCAGGCGGCCGATGGGCAGCAGTTCGTCGTCGAAGACGGGGCGGTTGTAGTCGACCAGCAGCAGGCTCCGGGCGGGCTGCAGCTTGCGATACTGGAAGCCGTCGTCGAGCAGGATGATGTCGGGACGCTGCGCCTCGGGCAGGGCCAGCAGCTGCGACACGCCGTGGTTGCGGTTCTTGTCGACCGCCACCAGCACGTCGGGAAACTTGCGTTTGATCTGCAGGGGCTCGTCGCCCACCAGCGAAGCGGAGTCCGTGGGCTCGACGAGGCGGAAGCCCCGGCTTTTGCGCTTGTAGCCCCGCGAGAGCACCGCCACGCGCCGGTCTTCGCGCAGCAGGGCGCAGAGATATTCCGTCAAGGGGGTCTTGCCCGTGCCGCCCGCCGTGAGGTTGCCCACGGAAATCACCGGCACTGAGTGCCGAACGCTCTGGCGGCGGCCACGGTCATAGGCGGCGTTGCGCAGCTTGAGCGCCAGCCAGTACGGGAAAAGGATCGCGCGGCTCAGCTTCATCCCCATACCTCCGCGATTCTGTCGAGCGTCGCGTAGAGCTCCGCCGGGTCGGTCGAGGTCACCAGCTTCAAGCGCGTCTCCTTAAAGTTCTCAAGTCCCTTGAAATAGCAGCTGAGGTGGCGGCGCATCTCGAAGATTCCCCTTCGTTCGTCCTTGAGTTCCAGCGATTTGGCCAAGTGCCGCTTCGCCAGGTCCACGCGCTCGCGCACGCTCATGGGCGGCAGGAGCTCACCCGTGGCCAGGTAATGCTTCACCTCCCGGAAGATCCAGGGGTGACCGAAGCTGGCCCGGCCGATCATGATGCTGTCGACGCCGTAGCGGTCGAAGGCTTCCTTCGCGCCTTCGGGCGTGGTGATGTCGCCGTTGCCGATGATGGGAATGTGCATGCGCGGGTTGCGCTTTACCGCCCCGATCAGGGTCCAGTCGGCGCTGCCTTTATACATTTGTGCGCGTGTGCGCCCGTGAATCGTGAGGGCGGCGATGCCCGCATCCTGCAGGCGCTCGGCCAGCTCCACGATGATCTTGCTGTCTTCGTCCCAACCCAGACGGGTCTTGACGGTGACGGGCAGCTTCACGGCCTCGACCACCCGGCGCGTAATCTCGACCATCACGTCGGGATAGCGCATCATGCCGCTGCCGGCGCCGCGGCGCGCGATCTTGTTGACGGGGCAGCCGAAATTGATGTCAATCAGGTCGGGTCGGGCTTCTTCGGCCCGGACGGCGGCCTCCACCATGGCGTCGGGAATGTGACCGTAGATCTGGATGCCGATGGGGCGCTCCTCGTCGCTCACCTGCATCTTGGCGATGGTCTTGGCGGCGTCGCGGATCAGCCCGTCCGACGAGATGAACTCCGTGTACATCATGTCGGCGCCGTACTGCTTGCAGATGTAGCGGAAGGAAGCGTCCGTGACGTCTTCCATCGGTGCGAGCAGGACCGGCCGTTCACCCAGGTCTATGTTTCCGATTTTCACGCCGCAAAGATAATAAAAAAGGGTTGCCCTTGCGAGCAACCCTTTCTTATTGGATGAAATCCTACCAACCAGGGTTCTGGCCGATGGCAGGGTTCAGGTCGATCTGGCCCGACGGGATCGGAGCCAGGTACTGCTTGGCGCTGTACTGACGGCCGGTCTTGCCGTTGAGGGTGATGATGTAACCATTGGCGTCCAACGTCATCTTGGCGTGCTCGAAGTCGCCCAGCCATGCACCACGGCACTGGTCCGGATACTTGGTCTGGTCGAGTTTGTCGAGCTGGTGCCAACGGATCATGCACCAGTAGCGGTCGTTGTTGTCGAACATCAGTTCAACGCGGCGCTCGCGGCGGACCTCCCAGATCAGGTTGCTGACACCCATGTTGTTCTTCGGGTCAGCAGCGGGGGAAGCGGTCAGGTGCGGCATGCCCACGCGGTCGCGGAGCAAGTTCACAGCGTTGACGGCACCACCGTTGTCACCGGTCTCGGCGCAAGCCTCGGCATAGTTGAGGATCACGTTGCCCAGCCAGAAGATCGGGGCGTCGGTCTCGGCACCGCCGATGGAGTTACGCAGGGTGGCGTTGGTGAAGGCAGGGTTGTCGAACTTCTGCACACCGTAGCCGGTGGAGGAAGTAGCTTCGGCACCGAGGCCATAGCGTTTGTAACCCACACCCGGATAGAGGAGCACATCGTCGATCTGCATGCCCAGACGAGGGTCGCGGACGGCCAGGACATCGCTGATGTCGATGTTCCAGCTGCGGTCGTCGGCATACGGGTTCTTGCCACCGACCCAAGGCTCGAGACGACCGTGGTCGTTCTTGTCGAGTTTGGTGTTGGCGAGGCAGTTGCCGTCGAGGAACAGATAGGAATCGAAAGCGTCCTTGGTCATACCGTTGGTCTGGGTAGAACCGCAGGTGTAGTCGATGGTACTGTGCGAGAGAATGCCCTGGACATATTTCTTGTACATGATCATCTCCTTGGTAGCGGCGGAATTGGCCAGGTCGAAGGAGTTGTAGACAGCCTTGTAGTCCTTGCTCAGCGCATAGTTGCTGTTGTTCATGATAGCCTGGGAAGCGGTCTTGCACTCAGTGAGGAACTTCGTGGCGCGGCTTTCGTCAGCGGCTTTCTGGCCGTCGGCGGCGCTGCGGTACTTGCAGAAGGTACCTTCATAGAGGCAGATTTCGGACTTGATGGCCTGAGCCACGGCGTTGTTGTAAGCCGTGCGGGAGTTCGCGTTGTAGCTGATGTTGGCCACGGCGAAGTTCAGGTCTTCCAGAACCTTGTCCATGACGGCGTCACGATCCTGACGGGGACCGAAGAGGATGTCTTCGTCGGTCACGTCGAGGGCGTGGTCCACCCAGTAGCAGTCACCGAAGGTGCGGACGAGGCAGTAGTGCTGCCAAGCGCGGTACAGGCGGGCGATGCCCTCCCAGTTGGCCTTGGCGGTGGCGCTCATCGACTCGATGCCCGGCAGGGCCTCGATCAGGATGTTGGCGCGGCGGATTTCCGTATAGCAGGAGTTCCAGGTGCTGTTGGTTGCACTGACGGACGTGAAGTTCCATTCGGAGTAACCGGTCGGCGTCTGGTTGTCGTTCAGCGTCGGGAAGTAGAAGGTACCATACGAACCGCTGTTGCCGTAGCCGGCCCACTCGTTATAGAAGTAGTTGGCATACAGTTCCACGTTCGTTTCGCTGGTGAAGTAGTTGGATTTCGTGAAGGAGGTGTAAGGGTCTCCGTTCAGAATCTCCTTGACGCAGGAAGTGAGCGTAAGGCTCAGAAGGACTGCAGAAAGTATGATGGTGATTTTTTTCATATTCGTAGACCTTTAGATGTTAGAAAGTGATCTGGAGACCGCAGGAATACGTACGATAGATAGGCTCGGTACGGCCCCACACACCATTGGCATACGAACCGACACCGGTATTGATTTCCGGGTCGATGCCGGTGCCCTTGTTGTTGTTGATGATGTCAACCAGGTTGTTGGCTGCCACATAGAAGCGGACCTTATCGATCTTGGCCTTGCTGGTCAGCTTGTGCGGGAGAGTATAGCCGACAGTCACGTTCTTCAGACGGAGGTAGGCCATGTTGACCAGGTACTTCGTCTGCGGATAGAAGTTGTAGCGACCGTTGTCCACGATGCTGGCGGAGATGGTACCCCGGCCGGCGCCGCCGCCGAAGAGGGCGGGATACTTGGCGTTCTGGTCGATATTCTCGGTAGCGACCTGCTGAGCGGTCACATAGCTCATCTGGTTGGTGTAGATACCGTCGACGCCACGCATGAACGGCATCACGAAGGAAGACTGGGTCCACATGTCACGCTTGCCCACGCCCTGGAAGTACAGGTCGAGGTCGAAGCCGTTCCAGTTGCCGCCCAGGCGGAGGGAATACTGGTAACGCGGCGTGCTGTTACCGATCTTGACGAGGTCACCGTGATCTTCCGGCGTACCCTTACCCCAGTCGATCACACCGTCACCGTTCTGGTCCACGAACTTGATGTCACCAGGGCCATATTTGAACTTGCCGGATTCCAGTTTAGCCTGGGAAGGCGAAGAAGCCACATCGGCGGCGGAGGTGAAGTAACGATCGGTTACGAAGCCCCAGATCTCACCATATTCCTTGCCGGTGTAGTTGCTGTTGATCAGGTTGTTGCTATCCCACTCCGTGACTTTGGTCTTATAGTCGGAGAGGTTGGCGATCGCGTAGACGTTGACGGGACCGAAGTTGTGGTGCCAGTCGACGTTGAGTTCCCAACCGCGGGTGCGGAGCGAACCGGCATTCTCGTAAGCGGAAGAAGCGCCGAGGACGGAAGGCAGAGCCTTGCCCGGAGCGAGCATGCCGATGGTCGAACGCTGGAACCAGTCGAAGGTCACGTTGAGGTCACCGTTCATGAAGCCGAGGTCGAGACCGATGTTGGTGGTGGCGACTTTCTCCCAGGTCAGGGACTCGGAGACCATCTTCGGCGTGCCGAAGTAGTCGTACTTGGAGTTGCCGTTGCCCATCCAGTTCACACCGTTGGTGGTCTTGGACATGGTTTCGAGGTACATGTTGGAACCCACTTCCTGGTTACCGATCTCACCGTAAGAAGCACGGATCTTGGCGTTGTTGATGACACCCTTGATCGGAGCCCAGAAGGCTTCCTCGGAAATACGGTAGCCGATGGAACCGGAGAGGAAGGTTGCCCACTGGTCTTTCGGCGGGAACTTCGAAGAACCGTCGCGACGGATATTGAACTCAGCCAGGTACTTGCCGGCATAGTCATAGTTCACGCGGCCGAAGAAGCCGAGCGATCCCCAGTGGCTGTGGCTGTGGCTGTAGCTGTAGTCGGAGTCGGCGAGTGCGAGTTCCGGCATGTTGACGTCCATCAGGTCGTGGCGCTCGTAGTACAGATATTCATACTCGGAGTTGTCGAGGTTGGCACCGGCCATCAGGTTGAGGTGGTGGTTCTTGGCAAAGTCGAGCTTGTAGTTGAAGTAAGCGTTGGCCACGTGGTTGTAGTAGAAGTCACGGCTGGTTTCCATCCAGGTCGTGCTGGTGATGTTCGTGACCACCGGGTTGACGGACCAGGTGTTGAGCACGTAGGTCGGGAAGCCCGGGCCTTTGTAGCGGACCACCTTGTTGGTGAAGGTGTAGTCGGCGTTGAAGGTCAGACCCTTGACGATGTCGATCTTCAGGAAGCCGCCCAAACGGAGGTTCGAGGTCTTCGTCCAGCTCGGAGCACCGGTCATGCGGGCGCCGATCAGCGTACGGGCCTCATACTGCGTGCCGTCTTCTGCTTCATACCAGCCGTAAGGGCCGAAGAAGGAACCCCAGCGCCAGAGGTACTGGTAAGAGTTCGCACCGCGGGTGTACGGATACTTGTACATCTTGTCGGAGTAGTTGACGCGGGCGCCGATCTGCAGCCAGTCGGTAGCCTGGGTCGAGACGTTCACCGTAGCGTTGTACTTGTGGACCTTGTCCGGGTTGAAGTTGGCAAGGCTCTGGTCGTAGCTGTAACCGGCGGACATGTAGTAGTTGGTCTTGCCGGAGGTACCCTGGACAGAGAACGTGTGGTTCTGCGACGGGGCCGCCTTGTTGAAATAGATGTTCTTCACATCCCAGTCAGCGTAGTAACCGAGTTCGTCGTAGTCGTCACCGAAGACCATCTTGCGATACGGGGCCTTCTTGCCGTGTTTCTGCTGCCAGCGGGTAGCCATTTCGATGAAGTGGTCGCTGTCGAGGTACATACCGAAGAGCTCGGAAGCGTCACCGGCACGGTTGTTGGCCTCGGTCATGGCGGTCACCTGCTCGATCACGGTCGGATAGTCAGGCAGGTCGGTAGCCTGGCTCCAGCCGAAGTTGTTGTTGTAGCTCACCTGCACGCGGTCGCTGGTCTGAGCGCTCTTGGTGGTGATCAGCACCACACCGAAAGCAGCGCGCGTACCGTAGATCGAGGTGGAGGCGGCATCCTTCAGGACGGAGATCGTTGCGATGTCCTGCGGGTTGAGGTAGGACAGGTTGTCGATAGGAACGCCGTCGACCACGTAGAGCGGGGTGGACGTACCGCTGTTGGACAGGGTACCGATACCACGGATCACGATGGTAGGCTCGGCGTTGATGTCACCGTTGACGTTGAGGACGGTCAGACCGGGGACAGCACCCTGCAGGGCTTTGCCCACGCTGGTCGTCGACTTGCTCTCGAGGGTCTTCGAGACGTCGACGGTCGAGACGGCGCCGGTCAGGTTGGCGCGGCGCTGCGTGCCGTAACCGACCACGACGGTTTCGTCGAGGAATTCGGCGTCATCTGCCAGAATGATGTCGATCACTCTGCGGCCGGCCACGGAGACCTCCTGGGTCTTGTAACCGATGCAGGTAAACTGAAGTGTACCGTTGGCGGGTACGTTGATGGCGTAGGCACCGTCGACATTCGTCGAAGTTCCTGCGGTCGATCCAACAACGACCACGTAGGCACCTATGATCGGCTCGTTGTTCTTATCGACCACCTTACCGGTGACGGTAATGTTCTGAGCCAGCATCGATCCCACTGAGAGGACCAGTGCGCACATAACCGCGAAAATGCGGCCAAGTTTTTTGGATACGAACATAGATGAGATTTTAGGTTATAA
>JAFZRV010000005.1 GCA_017619655.1 Bacteroidales bacterium
GCATCAGCGGGGTGTTGTCTTCCACGAACAGGTCGATCATGCTGGCCGGGATCACGGCGTCGCCCCAGGCGCGGGGGACGTACTTGTTGACCACGGCGATGACCGTCTTGGCGCACTCGATGGCCGCCAGCGTGGCGTCCACGGAGGTACCCAGCGACACATAGCCGTGCTTGTCCACGGGCGAGACCTGAATCATGGCCACGTCGCAGGGAAGCACGCCGCTGCGGTAGAGTTTCTGCGTCTCGCTCAGGAAGATGGGAATGTAGTCGGCCCAGCCGGCCTGCACGTTCTTGCGGACGTTGCCGCCCACGAAGAAGGCCTGGTGGAAGAAGGTACCCTGGAAGCGCTCCTCGGTGTAGGGAGCCTCTCCTTCGGTGTGGAGGTGATGGATGCGGACGTCTTTCAGTTCGCCGGCCTCGCCGCGGCGGCAGAGGGCCTGGATCAGGACCTGGGGCGCGCTGGCCACGCTGCTCAGGTGGATGTGGTCACCGCTCTTGACGACCTTGACGGCTTCGTCGGCGGAGATGAATTTGATATTCTGCATATCGATCAGGGATAATTAGGTTCTTGGGGTTACAAAGATAACAAAATATCTAGTATGTCAAGCCGAAACCGAACGGGAACGAAGGCGCTGGAGAATCGAACGGAACATCTTCCAGCTGTGCACGGACTGCGTCCATCGAGGACGGAATCTCGAAGGGCAGTTTGCTCTTCGGATGGTGCCGTCCGAAAATGACGTCCAGGACGGCGGCGTCCGTCGGGTCGAAGGACAGGATCATCGCCTGTGGCAGCGCCTTGAGTTCCGGCGTGATCACGAGCGAGGAGCCCGTCGGGTTGATGTCGGCCACGACCGGCTTGCCCGTAGCGACCAGTTCCTGCAGGTGCGCCAACTTTTCAGCCGGAAAATCGATGTTGACCTCACGGGCGGCGAAGGGATCCGGCATCGGAGCCGGCTGGGCCTTGACTTTGCCCTTCTGCGGCTGCGGCGCAGGCGGCGGTCCGAAGCCGCCGCGGCGGTCAGGCGTCGACGTGGTCCGATAAAGGATGATATCGGCTTCGGCGGGCGTTTCGACCACCGTGCCGTAAGCCGCTGCCACTTCGGGAGCGATGCCGTCGACGAAGATCTTGACGCCTTCCTTCGCAGGCAAGGTGCCATCGTTGGTCAGAAGGACGTTCGACACGCGCTGGCATTCCAAGCCGAACGCTTCGTTTTCAGCAGACTGCAGCACTTGCCCAGCCTTCTCGGGATCTACATAAGGATTTTCGAAGAGGCCCAGGATGAAATGCCACTGCAGGATACGCGAAGCCGCCTGGTTGATGCGCTCCTCGGAGACTCGTCCCTCCTTCACCAGTTCCAGCACCAACTCGGGCTGCGTCTCGGAGCCCATCTGGTCCACGCCCGCGTTGATGATCATCTCCATATTGTCCTTCTTGGTGGTCTTGCCCTGCAGCGAGGGCTTCAACGGGCCGTTGCCCACCACGCCCCAGTCCGTGCAGATGGCGCCCTTGAACCCGAGGTCGCCGTAAAGCACCTCGGTCGACATATGGTAGGAGTAATTCACGTTCAGCGAATCGTAGTAAGTACCGCTGTAATAGCCCATGGCCGCCAGCGCGCCTTTCTCGATGCCGGCACGCCAGGGAAGGTAGTGGTACTCCTGGTTGCCGCCGGGATACACCAGCCAGCGGCCGCTGCCGTCTTTGTGCGGGCCGCTGCCCGGCCAGTGCTTCAGGTGCACGAGGATTTTGCCGGGGCCCACCTTGTCACCCTGCGCGCCTTCCACCAACGCAGCGGTCATCTCCGCCGTCAGTTCCGCTGACTCGGAGAAACAGCCCATGTTCCGGCCCCATCGGGGCTCTGTCATCACATCGATCTGCGGCCCGAGGAACATGTGCAAGCCCACGGCGCGGTATTCCGCGGCCATGATCTCGCCGAAACGGCGCATCATGGCAGGGTCGCCGCCCGCCGTGATGCCGACCTGGCCTTCTCCGTTGGTAATATGGGAGAAATACTGTGTGCCGCTCACGTGGCCGCCCAACTTGGCGCTGTGGCGCGGGTCGGACGAGAACACGATGGGGATGCCCAGGCGCGATGCCTCGGCGATTTCCTGCATGCCGTTCGACCAGTTCGCGAACTTTTCGGGTGCTGCGACGCCGTTGTTGAGGATGCAGCGGAAGTTCTTTTCTTCGATGTAGGACTTGGCCGTGGCGGTGCGGCGCATCTGGCCCATGGCCATGGCACCGGCATTCTGCCCGCCGGGACCGATCGGACCCGCATAGCCTTCTTCTTCGGCCTTCCGGATGGCTTCCTTCTCTTCAGGAGTCAGGTCGTATTTCACCACGCCGCTCTCGTTCACGGCGATATTGGGATGGAACATCAGGCCCACCTTCTCTTCTAGGGTCATCTGCGAAACGAGGTCGGCAATGCGTTCGTCCATCGGCTTGCGCCAGTCTTCATAGACGTCAAGCACGCCGTTTTTGTTCAAGTCTTTGAACTGGTATTTCCCTTCGGTAAGAATGTCTACCTTGCGGGCGCCCAGCTCGGGCTGGGTGTATTTCGGGGCACACCCCTGGGAGAGCATCGTCAGCAGGAGCACTCCCAGCATTACAGGTTTATTCATAAGGTTAAGAATCAACAGTATTCTGTAAAGATATTAATTATTCTCCGATCGCGTGTTTTTTTTTGTATCTGCCTCATTGCAGATGGCAAGCCTCGACGAATTCGATACCCTCCTCAAATCGAAGCTCCAGTGAGGACAGAAGTCTGATTATTTGCCCGCCATCCTCAAATCAAGGCTCAATTGAGGATGGCGACAGAGATGCCCGATCGGCGCCGGGCATGACGCAGCGGAGTGTTGTTGTAATTATTCGCCGGCGGCCTTGAGGCGTTCGGCGTTTTCGGCGATCTGGAGCTGGTCGATGACCTCCTGGATGTCGCCGTCCATGAAGACGGGGAGGTTGTACATCGTGTAGCCGATGCGGTGGTCGGTCACGCGCGACTGCGGATAGTTGTAGGTGCGGATCTTCGCGGAGCGGTCGCCCGTCGAGACCATGGTCTTGCGCTTGGCCGTGATGTCGTTGAGGTATTTTTCGTATTCGAGGTTGTAGAGGCGCGTGCGGAGTTCCGCCATGGCCTTGTCGAGGTTCTTGAGCTGCGAGCGCTCGTCCTGGCACTGGACCACGATACCCGAGGGGATGTGCGTCAGGCGGACGGCGGAGTAGGTGGTGTTGACGCCCTGGCCGCCCGGTCCGGAGGAGCAGAAGAGGTCCTTGCGAACATCCTTCATGTCGATCTCCACGTCGAATTCGTCGGCTTCCGGCAGCACGGCCACCGAAGCGGCGGAGGTATGGACGCGGCCCTGCGTCTCCGTCTGGGGAACGCGCTGCACGCGGTGCACGCCGCTCTCGTATTTCAGCGTGCCGTAGACCTTTTCGCCCGACACCTTGCAGACGATTTCCTTGTAGCCGCCCGCGGCGCCTTCGCTCACGTTGGTCACCTCGCACTTCCAGCCCTTGCGCTCGAAGTACTTGGTGTACATGCGGAACAGGTCGCCGGCGAAGATGGCGGCCTCGTCGCCGCCCGTGCCGCCGCGGATCTCGAGGATGGCATTCTTGCCGTCCTGCGGGTCGGCCGGGATGAGGAGGATGCGGATCTCTTCCTCCATCTTCGGCAGTTCCTCTTCCAGGGCGGTCAGCTCTTCCTTGGCCATCTCGCGCAGGTCCTCATCCTTCTCGTTGAGGAGGATGTTCTTGGCGTCGGCCAGGTCGCTCACCAGCTTGCGGTAGCGGTCGCCAGCCTGGACGACGGGCTCCAGTTCCTTGTAATCCTTGTTGAGCTGGACGTATTTCTTCATGTCGGCAATCACCTCGGGGTCGCCGAGCTGCGTGCCGATGGCTTCGTATTTGGCCTTGAGGCCGTCCAGTTTTTCGAGCAAATTGTTCTCTGCCATCACGTTTGCATTTGGGCTGCAAAGATAAATAATTTTTAAAAATATTTTAAGGGGGGGGGTACGTATTTAAATATTTGTTAAATTTGCATGGGGCAATAGCCTCAATTTTGAACTAAAGTGCTCATTTAGATTATATTTTTCATGAAGAATACCTTTCGTCAACTCCTCAACAAGGTCTTCACCCGCTATGTGAGTACGGGGTTCGTCTTCGCGCTGGACGTGCTGCTCTCGTTCCTCTCTGCGTTGATCGTCCTTGTCGTCATGCAATACCTGGTGGCGAACTCCTACAGTTCAAGTCCCGTCGAGTATTGGAACAAGTTCTCGTGGGTGTGGATGGTAAGCAGCACGCTGTCGGCCGCCCTGATGTTCTGGCTTTTCCGCAGCTACCGCGTCATCATCCGCCATTCGTCCCTCTCGGACTTCTTCCGCTTCGGCATAGCCGTGTTCTGCGCCTCGCTGCTGGATTCGCTGGTGCTGATCCTCGCGGGCCTGTGGCACCCCAGCACCTGGGTGATTCCCTTCAGCTACATGGTGCTCTGCATGTTCATGATCGTGGCCTGCCGCGTCGTCATGGTGCGTGTCTACGAGGAGATGCAGCGGCGCTTCCGCTTCAACGAGAAGGAACGCATGCGCGTGCTGATCTACAATACCAGCTACAAGTCCATCGCGCTGGAAACCCGCCTGCACAATTCCAAGCACTATGTCGTGGTGGGCTTCCTGACGCCCTTTACGTCTGAAAACAGGCTGACCTCCCACCAGAAACCCGTCTACTCGTTTGAAACGAAGGAAGACGTGGAGAAGATCGTTTCCGAACGCGCCGTTTCCGCCGTCATCTTCCCGACCGACAAGGATATCCGCAACGAGGCGCAGGGCCTGGTGCAGTATGCCACGGAAATCCGGCTCAAGCTGCTGGTCGCGCCGAGCATCGACGACCTGTCCAACGTGACGAGCCAGAGCGTCCGCAACGTGAAGGTCGAAGACCTGCTGGGCCGCGACGAGATCGCCATTTCGATGGACAAGATCAAGGAGCGCTTCGCCGGCAAGGTGGTGATGGTGACCGGCGCTTCCGGCTCCATCGGCTCCGAGCTCTGCCGTCAGCTGGCCCGCTTCGGCGTCAAGAAACTCGTGCTTTTCGACAATGCCGAGACGCCGATGCACAACCTCCGGCTCGAGCTGGAAGACAAATACAAGGACCTGAATTTCGTGCCGGTGATCGGCGACGTGCGCCAGGTGCCCCGGCTTGACTACGTGTTCCGGACCTGGCATCCGCAGGTGGTGTTCCATGCCGCCGCCTACAAGCACGTGCCCCTGATGGAGGACAACCCCTGCGAGGCGGTGCTGGTCAACCTGATCGGCTCGCGCAACGTGGCCGACAAGTGCATCGAGTACGGTGCGGAGATGATGGTGATGATCTCCACCGACAAGGCGGTCAATCCCACGAACATCATGGGCTGCACCAAGCGCCTGGCCGAGATCTACGTCCAGTCCATCAACAACGACAAGACCAAGTTCGTCACCACGCGTTTCGGCAACGTGCTGGGCTCCAACGGTTCCGTGATCCCGCGTTTCCGCGAGCAGATCGAAGCCGGCGGCCCGGTGACGGTGACGCACAAGGATATCACGCGCTACTTCATGACCATCCCCGAGGCCTGCCGCCTCGTGATGGAAGCCGCCACGATGTCGGCGGGCAAGGATATCTTCGTCTTCGACATGGGCGAGCCCGTGAAGATCGACAGCCTGGCGCGCCGCATGATCGAACTGGCCGGTTTCGTGCCCGACGAGGACATCAAGATCATCTATACCGGCCTGCGCCCGGGCGAAAAACTCTACGAGGAAGTGCTTTCCGACAAGGAGAACACCGATCCGACGAAACACGACCGCATCCGCATCGCCCATGTCCGCCAGTATGCCTATGCGGACGCCGTCCGCTTTGTCAATGAGCTGGAGGTTCTCTCGCGCGAAGTGCGGATTCCCGAAATGGTCAAGGAAATGAAGCAGATCGTGCCGGAGTTCAAGTCGAACAACTCCAAATTCGAGGAGTACGACAAATGAGACGGGGTCTGACGCTCGCGCTCTTCCTGACCCTGTTCGTCATCGTGGGCTATCTCTTCTGGGAGACGCGCCCCGCCGTGCGCCTGGCCCGCGAAGGCGTGGTTCCGGTGGAAGTGGTGGGGGATTCCGTGGTCGTGGTGGAACGCACCGTCGCCCGCGAGAACGTGCGCGCGCCCAAGGTGCCCGACCTGATCGTCTTTGCCGGCGACACCATCCGCTTCGACCGCGCGGACCTGCGGGAACGGATGGACCGCGAGCTGATCGCCTTCACCTACAGCCATTCCAACTCCCTGCTCATGCTCAAGCGCTCGACCCGCATCTTTCCGCAGGTGGAGCCGCTGCTGGCGGCCAACGGCGTGCCCGATGACCTGAAATACCTGATGGCCGTGGAGAGCAACGTCAGCGAAACCGCCGTTTCCCTGGCGGGCGCGGCGGGCCTGTGGCAGTTCATGCGCGACGTCGGACGCGATTTCGGCCTCGAAGTGACGGCCACGGTCGACGAGCGCTACAACATCCGGAAAGAGACGGTGGCCGCCTGCGACTACCTGAAGAAATCCTATGCCCGTTTCGGCGACTGGATGACCGTGGCGGCCAGCTACAACGGCGGCGTCAACGGCATCGCCCGCAAGCGGGAGCAGCAGCGCCAGGACAAGGCGCTCGACCTGCAGCTGGTGGAGGAGACTTCCCGCTACATGTTCCGCATCCTCGTGGCCAAGCTCTTCTTCGAGGATCCCGAAAGTTTCGGCTTCCAGCTCGAAGCGGATGAATACTATCCCTTCATTCCCCCGAAACGGACGGTCTTCGTAAGCGAGTCGATCGACGACCTGGCCGAATTCGCCGCCCGTTACGGCATTTCCTATGCGCAGCTGCGCCGTGCCAACCCCTGGCTGCGCGACCTGAAGCTGGCCGCCCGGACCGGCAAGACCTACGAAATCCTCATCCCTGACCTGGAGGCGGAACGGAATTATTTCTTACATTTGTAGGCAGTAATTCCTTTGACCTCATGACCAAGAAAATGTTTGTGATGGCGGTGGCCCTTCTGCTGGCCGGCTGCCTGACCGCCGTGGCGGACGGCTTCCGCCACCCTGCCAAAGAAATCGAAGAACTTACGCTGGCCAGCCCGCTGCCTTCCGTCGTATTCGACCGGGATTACGCCAAGGCCGTCATGGGCTATCGAGCCTGCCGCCAGGTACCCATCGCCGAGCTCGCCGCGAGCGAAGCCCGCATCGCCGGCCTGCGCGTGGATCCGCGCAATTTCAGCGAGACCCGTGAGAATTATTTCGACCGCCTCGAGCTGCTCGACGTGGCCACGGGCCAGACCCGCCGTATCGAGGGTCTGCCGGCCGAGCTGCGCGCCAAGTTCCTGACCTGGTCGCCCAGCGGCAAGAAACTCGCCTTCACCCTTTCGTTTCCCGACCATGTGGAACTCTGGTGTGTGGACGCTACGGCCGCCGTACCTACGGCTGTGCGACTCACCGACCTGCGGGTGAACACCATCTTCGGATCGCCTTTCTTTTTCCTCGACGACCAGCATATCCTTTTCAAATCCGTTCCCGCCGCGCACCGGCAGGCGCCGGCCCCGCAGCTCGCACAGTCGTCCATCGTGCAGGACGTGAAAGGGGAGAAGCTCTCCATCCGCACCTACCAGGACCTGCTCACGGGCCCGCAGGACGAAGCGCTGTATGACTACTGCTGCACCAGCCAGCTGGCCGTGTGGAGTCCCGACGGTGTCCGCTTCATCGGCGAACCGGCCATCTACCGTTCGCTCGATCCCTCGCCGGACGGCAGCTACGCCATCGTCGTGACGGAGCACCGTCCGTACTCTTACGTGCAGTCGCACAACTCCTTCCCGAGCAAGCAGTTCATCATGGACCTGGCCGACGGCGGCCTCGTCCGCATGCTGCGCGACGGCACGGTCAAGGAAGAGAAGAAAGCCCCGGCCGGTCCGAAGGACGCCAAGGATCCCAGGGCGCCGAAGGAACCGGCCAAGCCGAAGCCGGCCGGCTTCGGCTGGCGTCCCGACCTGCCCGCGACGCTCTACTGGAGCGAGTCGGAGGGCGGCGCCATGGGCCCCATGGGCTTCGGCGGCCCCGGCCCGATGGGTCCGCCGCCGGGTGACGACCCGGCCGCCAAGGATACGGCCAAGGAGAAGGAGCGTCCCGAAAAGACCTACACCGACAAGCTGTTCCAGTGCCAGGCGCCCTTTGACTTCGAGCATGACAAACAACTGCTGCTGGCCCCCGAATACCGCATGGGCCGCATCACCTGGAGCGACCCGTCACTGGCTTTCTTCGAGGAAAGCTCGTCGAAGCAGCATTTCCGCCGGCTGGTCTCCTTCGTGCCGGGCGACACCCTCGCGCCGCGCTACATCCTTTACACCCAAAGCACTGAAACCGATACGCTGGGCAATTTTCCGAGCTACGGCCGCCTCTACCAGGTACGCAATGCCTATAACCGCCTGGTGGCCTGGAGCGATGCCCAGCACAAGCGCGTGCTCCTGACCGGCACCGACCGCCGCGATGCGGAAGGTTTTGCGCATAGTTTTCTCGACCAGGTGACCCTGAAGAACGGCAAGACCGAACAGCTCTGGCTCTCCTCGGGCGACTGCAAGGAGACCCTGACCGCCATCCTCGATGCCACCCCGAAAAAGATGAAGCTGCTGGGCCGCCGCGAGGCCTTCGGCGTGGTGCCCGACTACTGGGTCTTCGACCTGCGCAAGCATGCGGACCGGCAGGTCACCCATCTCGAGAACCCCGTGCCGCAGCTCGCCGAGCTGGTGACCGACCAGTATGTGACCTATACCCGTAAAGACGGTTTGAAATGTTTCGCGCATCTGTATCTCCCCGCCGGCTACGACCCGGAGAAAGACGGCAGGCTGCCGGTCTTCATGTGGACCTATCCCTATGAGTACAAGTGCTTTGCAGAAAGCGAGAAAGCCCGTCCGGAGAAGCATAAGTTCACCAAGCCGACCTATGGCTCGGCCATGATCTGGGCCACCCAGGGCTATGCCGTGCTCGACGAATTCACCATGGCCATCATCGCCGCCGACAAGGATTCCCTGCCGAACGACCGCTTCCTGGAGCAGCTGGTGATGAGCGCGGAAGCCGCCGTCGATTTCGTCTGCGACAGCGCGGGCGTGGGCGACCGCGAGCGTATCGCCGTCGGCGGACATTCCTACGGCGGGTTCATGACGGCCAACCTGCTGGCGCACACGCGGCTCTTCCGGGCCGGTATCGCCCGCAGCGGCGCCTACAACCGCAGCCTGACGCCCTTCGGCTTCCAGAGCGAGCGCCGCAACTACTGGAAAGCCAAGGAGGTGTACGACCAGATGTCCCCGTTCAACTATGCCGACAAGATCAAGGACGCGCTGATGCTCATCCACGGCCAGCTCGACAACAACACCGGCACGTTCCCGGTGCAGTCGGAGCGCCTCTACCAGGCGCTGGTCTACTTCGGCGGCACGGCGCGCTACGTGCAGCTGCCCTACGAAAGCCACAGCTACCAGGGCATCGAGACCAGCCTCGACATGCTCTATGAGACGGGCGCCTGGCTCGATCAGTACGTGAAGAATGCCGAGCCGCGCAAAAAACCGAAGGAAAAAGCTGAAAAACAGGCGGAAGAAGACAAAAAATAACTATATTTGCAGCCCCGTTCGGACAACGGGATTATAAATAAAGTCTAACTACTTATTGTTTAACGATTTATTAACCATTATGTCTGAAGAGATCATCAACCCTGCCGTTGAAAGTGCAGAAGAGATCGAAGAGCAGGTGATCGTAAAGCCTGCCACCAAAAAAAGCAACGCATCGGTCGACAACGACAAGTTCGACTGGGATGCATTCGAAAACGACGGCTTCGATGCAGCCGAGAAAGCCGCCAATGAAGAAAGTTACAGCAAGAGCCTCAGCCGTATCAACGAGAATGAGGTCGTTGAAGGTACCGTTACCTCCATCAACAAGCGCGAAGTAATCGTCAACATCGGTTACAAGAGCGAAGGTGTCATCAGCATCAACGAATTCCGCTACAATCCCGACCTCGCCGTGGGCGACACCGTGGAAGTGTACGTGGAGAACGCTGAGGACAAGAAAGGCCAGCTGATCCTCTCCCACAAGCGCGCCCGCGCCGTCAAGTCTTGGGACCGTGTCAACGAAGCCTTCGAGAAAGACGAAATCGTCAAAGGTTACATCAAATGCCGCACGAAGGGTGGCATGATCGTCGACGTGTTCGGCATCGAGGCCTTCCTCCCGGGCAGCCAGATCGACGTGAAGCCCATCCGCGACTACGATGTATACGTCAACAAGACCATGGAATTCAAGATCGTCAAGATCAACCAGGAATTCCGCAACGTGGTCGTTTCCCACAAAGCCCTCATCGAGGCTGAGATCGAGGCCCAGAAGGCCGACATCATCGGCAAGCTCGAGAAAGGCCAGGTGCTGGAAGGCACGGTCAAGAACATCACTTCCTACGGTGTGTTCGTCGACCTGGGCGGTGTGGACGGTCTGATCCACATCACCGACCTGAGCTGGGGCCGCATCAACCATCCGGAAGAAGTGGTTTCCCTCGACCAGAAGATCAACGTGGTGATCCTCGACTTCGACGATACGAAGAAGCGCATCGCCCTCGGTCTGAAGCAGCTCAACCCGCATCCTTGGGACGCCCTCGACCCGAACCTCAAGGTGGGCGACAAGGTGAAAGGCAAGGTGGTCGTCATCGCCGACTACGGTGCATTCGTCGAAGTGCAGCCGGGTGTCGAAGGCCTGATCCACGTTTCCGAAATGAGCTGGAGCCTGCATCTCCGCAGCGCCCAGGATTTCCTGAAGGTGGGCGAAGAGGTGGAAGCCGTGATCCTCACCCTCGACCGCGAGGAGCGCAAGATGAGCCTCGGTATCAAACAGCTGAAACCGGATCCGTGGGCTACCATCACCGAGAAATATCCCATCAACTCCAAGCATACCGCTACGGTTCGCAACTTCACCAACTTCGGTGTCTTCGTGGAACTGGAAGAAGGTGTCGACGGCCTCGTGCACATCAGCGACCTGAGCTGGACCAAGAAGATCAAACACCCGTCTGAGTTCACCTCCATCGGTGAGCCGATCGAGGTCGTGGTCCTCGAAGTCGACCAGGAGAACCGTCGTCTGAGCCTCGGCCACAAGCAGCTCGAGGAGAATCCTTGGAACGAATACGAGAACACCTACTCCGTGGGTTCCGTCCACGAGGGTACCGTGACCGCTCTCGTCGAGAAGGGCGCCACCATCACTTTCGCCGACGGCGTGACGGGCTTCTGCTCGAACCGCAACCTGGTGAAGGAAGACGGCACCACCGCCAAGGAAGGTGAGACCCTCCCGTTCAAGGTGACCGAATTCAACAAGGGCAGCAAGAAGATCACCCTCTCGCACACCCGTACCTTCGAAGAAGTCAAACGCGAAGAGGCCAAGAAGGAAGCCCGCGAGAAAGACGCCGAGGCCAACTCCACGCAGAAGGCTGTCCGCAAGCTGAAGGACAACCTGGAGAAGACCACCCTCGGTGACATCTCCGACCTGGCTGACCTCAAGAGCCGCCTCGAAGCTGAAGAAAAAGCGACGAAGTAGTGAATTTCACCCTCACAACCCTTGGCACGGCATCCGCACGGCCGATGGTTGACCAACACCAAAGCGCCCACGTATTCAATTTGCATGGGCGCTTGTTTTTGGTCGACTGCGGCGAGAATGTCCAGGTGCAGCTCAAGCGCTACAAGATCTCGAAGGCGCGGCTCGACAACATCCTGATCTCCCACCTGCACGGTGACCACGTTTTCGGAATCTTCGGGATGCTGTCGACCATGGCGCTGGACGGTCGCACCGCGCCGCTCTACATCTACGCCCCGCGCGATTTCGGCTCCATCCTTCACTTCTTCCTCGGCCATTTCGGGGAAGGGGTGAAGTATGAGATTCACCACATTCCGCTCGGCATGAAGGAGCCGGAGCGCATCATCTCGCTGCGCAACTGCGAGGTCTGGGCCTTCCCGCTGCAGCACCGCATCGACTGCTTCGGCTACCGCATCGTCTGGCTGAAGACCGGCCAGTCGGCGGCGTACTGCTCGGACACCGCCGTGTTCCCGGAAGAGGCGGAGTGGCTGCGCGGCACCGACCTGATCTACCACGAGGCCACTTTTGCCGACGAACACGTGGATTTGGCACACAAAATGTTCCATGCTACGGCGCGCGAGGCGGCGCAGGTCGCGGCGAATGCGGGCGCGAAGAAACTGGTCATCGGCCATTTCTCCTCCCGCTACCAGGACCTGAACCTGCTGCTGTCCCAGGCCCGGGAGGTTTTCCCCGAGACCTGGCTCGCCGAGGAAGGAAAAATATTTGAAATATGAAACGTCTCAGTATCATCGCCTTGCTGCTGCTCTGCTGCCTGCCGCTGCAGGCACAGGTGTCTTCGATGCGCCGCAACGCCGAGAAGATTGCCAGCGCCCTTTTCTACATCCAGACGCGCTATGTCGATTCCGTGGACTTCGACAAGGCCGTCGACGCCATGATGATGGGGCTGATGGAGCAGCTCGACCCGCATTCCACCTATATCCCGGCTTCGCAGGTGTCTTCGGCCAATGAACAGCTGGAAGGCTCTTTCGAGGGCGTCGGCATCGAATATGTGATGCTCTACGATACCCTGACCATCCAGGCCGTGGTGGTGGGCGGTCCGTCCGAGGCGGTGGGACTGCGCGCCGGCGACAAGATCATCGCGATCGACGGCGAGAATGTCGCCGGCGTCGGGCTTGCGGCCGAGGCGATGAAGCCGCGCCTGCGCGGTCCGAAGGGCAGCCATGTGACCGTGACGGCCCTGCGCGACGGCCAGCAGCGGGATTTCGTGATCCGCCGCGACACGATTCCGATCGAAAGCATCGATGCGGCCTATACGCCCGAACCGGGCATCGTCTACATCAAGCTCAGCCGCTTCGCCCAGAGCTCGGCCGAGGAGTTCATCGACGCGCTGCGCAAGAACGCCGAGACCCGGCCCAAAGGGATGATCATCGACCTGCGGGGCAATGGCGGCGGCTTCATGCATGTGGCCATTTTCCTGGCCAACCTGTTCCTGAAAGACGGACAGACCATCGTCCGCACGGAAGGGAACGGCATCGACCGTGAGGACAAGGCGCGGGGCGACGGCCTGTATGACAGCGGTCCGCTGATCATCCTGGTCGACGAAGACAGCGCAAGCGCCAGCGAGATCCTGGCCGGTGCGCTGCAGGACTGGGACCGCGCCGTGATCGTCGGCCGCCGGACCTTCGGCAAGGGCCTGGTGCAGCAGTCGTACGAACTGGCCGACGGCTCGGAGATGCGCCTGACGGTGGGCCGCTACCACACGCCCTGCGGCCGCGTGGTGCAGTCGCCCTATGAGAACGGGAAACGGCAGGATTATTACCGCCAGGCCCGCGAGCGCTATTCGCACGGCGAGTCGTTCAGCGCCGACAGCATCTCGTTCCCCGATTCGCTGAAATACACGACGCTGCGGCTGGGCCGCACGGTCTACGGCGGCGGTGGCATCATGCCCGATGTCTTCGTGCCCTACGATACGACGGGCATCAACCGCTATGTCCTGCGCGCCATCAACGGCGGCCTGTTGTCGGAGTTCTATTACGAGTATACCGACAAGCACCGCGACGCCCTGGCCTCGAAAGACCTGGCGGCGTTCGACACGCGTTGGGCCAAACTCGAAGCGGCCGTCTTCGACGAGATGATCGCCTTCTTTGCGTCGAAAGGCTTGCAGGCAGAGAGCGAAGAGGAGCTGAGCGCGGCCACGCCCATCCTCAAGACACGCCTGAAGGCCTTGCTGGCGCGCAGCGTCCTGGGCACCTCAGCCTACTGGCAGGTGATCAACCGGGAAGAGGATCCGGCTTTCCAAAAAGCGATGGAAATCGTTAAGAACTGGTCTGGGGATTTCCCTGACCTGCCTTAGCCCGCATTTCCGCACTGAGTGCCCGCTGGTAACGGCGGGCATTTTCATTGTGTGCCGACAGGGTCTTGGCGAAGACGTGCTGGCCGTCGAAGCTGTCCTTGGCGCAGAAATACAGGTAGTCGTGGCGCTCGTAGTTCAGCACGGCATCGATGGCGGCCACCGGCGGCATGGTGATGGGGCCCGGCGGCAGCCCGGCGTACTTGTAGGTGTTGTAGGGCGAATCCACCTCCAGGTGCTTGTTGAGCACGCGTTTGAGGGAAGGATCTCCCACGGCGTAGATGACCGTGGGATCTGCCTGCAGCGGCATGTCCTTGTTGAGGCGGTTGATGTAGACGCCGGCGATGCGGGGGAGTTCCGGCTCGTATTTGCTCTCCTCGATGACGATCGAAGCCAGGGTGCTGACTTCCTGCCGGGTCAGGCCGATGGCGGCGGCCTTGGCGTCGCGCTCGGGCGTCCAGAACTTCAGGTATTCCTGGTGCATGCGCTCCAGGAACTCGTCGGGCGTGACGGTCCACCACACTTCATAGGTGTTGGGGATGAACATCCCGATGAAGGTTTCGGCGGTGAAGCCGTATTGGGCGGCTTTCGCGCTGTCGTGGAGGGCCTGGCTGAAATCCTCCGCAGAGGCTTCCAGCTGCTCGCCCAGGAAATCGGCGAAGCGGTCGAGGCTGCGGTAGTAGCCCGGAATCACCAGCCGTACCGGCGTCTGCCAGCCCTTCTGCAGCGTGCGTACCAGCGCCTTGTTGCCCATGCCCTTGCGGAACTTGTACTGGCCCGGCCGGAACTGGTCCTTCAGCTTCATGAAGCGGGCGGTCCGGCGGAAGGTCACGGGGTTGTCGATGGCCCCGCTCTGCAGGACGGCGTCCATCATCTGCTCGTAGTCGTAGCTGCGGGGAATCTGGATGACGGGCTGCTTTTCGAGCTCAGCGACGTTGTCGTAATAGAACGTGCCGTAGAAATTGAGGGCGGCCAGGATGCCGGCCAGCAGCAGGACCACGAAGGCCGCCAGGAGCGTGCGGGTGCGTTTTTTCATCGGGGTTTGCGGAGCAGGAGGATGGTGCCGGGCTCAGGCTCGCTGCCCGGACGCAGGTTGTTGTACTGATAGAGTTTCTTCATTTTCACCGCGTAGCGCTGGGCCAGCTGGCGCATGGTCTCGCCCTCCTCCACGACGTGCTTGTCGAGGTTCGGGGCGCTCTCGCGCTTCTTGGCTTCCAGGTACACGACCTCGCCTTCCTGCAGGGGAACCTTGCGGCTGCAGTCGTTGAAGCTGAGGAGTTCGCGGGTGAAAAGATTGTATTCCCTGGCCAGGCCGGCATAGCTGTCGCCGGCACGGGCCCGGATCCAGGGTACACCGTTGGTGGTGCGGATCTCCCGGCTGAGGGAGGCTTGATACAGCTTGTGGCCGGGCAGGGGCTTGAACTGCCTGCTCACTTCGGCCTGGACCGGGGTGGGAGGGAGTTCCTGCCGGGCGACGGGGTCGAGCTGGTCGTAGCGCCACAACTCGTTTTCTTCGATGATCTGGATGAGGTGGGTGGCGTAATTGGGCGCCGTGGCGTAGCCGGCTTTTTTCAGGCCGTAGGCCCAGCCCTTGTAGTCGGTGGGTTCCAGGTCGAAGAGGAAGGCGTAGCGGTCGCGGTAGCGCAGGAAGTCGCTGTGGTCGCGGAACGATTCGTCGGCGTCCTTGTAGCTGCGGAAGCATTCGTTCTTCGCGTCGTCGTCCTGGTGGTAGGTCTTGCCTTTCCAGTTGTTGTGGCACTTGATGCCGAAGTGGTTGTTGGCCTTGGTGGCCAGGCTGCTGTTGCCGTTGCCCGATTCCAGGCAGCCCTGCGCCAGCGTGATGCTGGCGGGAATGCCGGTGGCCTTCATCTCCCGCACCGCCGTCTCGGCGTATTTTTCGATATACTGCGCGCGCGTCAGCTTCTGCCCCCACGCCATGGCGGCGCAGAGCAGCAGGGTCGTCAGCAGCAGAATCCGTTTCATCCTTACAAAGATAGCAAATATTTCGCGGCATTGACGCCGGCCAGCGCGCCGGTGGAGAAGGCGATCTGGAGGTTGTAGCCGCCGGTGTCGCCGTCGAGGTCGAGGACTTCGCCGCAGAAGTACAGGCCCGGTCTCAGGCGCGAGGCCATGGTCTTGGGGACGATCTCCTTGAGGCTGACGCCGCCGGCGGTCACGACGGCGCGTTCGAAGCCTTTATAGTCGACGATGCGGAACGTCCAGTGTTTCAGCCGTTCGGGCAGGTTTTCGATGGTCAGGTCGGGGTTGGCGCGCAGGAAGGGCGCGATCAACGATTTGGGCAACAAGCGATAGACTTCCAATGTCGATGAAACGGACTCCGCCGCTCTGGTTTTCGTCCCGCTCGCAGAAAAATGCTCGCGGATCCGAAAACCACCCGCTTGCTCCGTCCGTTTCATTCGATTGACCAGCTGCTCTTCCGAGAGCGCCGGCTTGAGGTCCAGAACGATATCAACCCGCTGGCCGTTGTAGAGCGCCCAGACGGCGCGGCGGCTCAGGTGGTAGGCGATGCCGCTTTCGAGGCCGTCGTTCGTGAAATTGAAGTCGCCCTGCTCACTCTCCACCAGCGTCCTGTCAATATACAGCTGCAGACCCACGTTTTTCATCTCCAGGCCCGGCAGCCCCGGGTCATAGTCCTTGGGCAGCAGCGCCGTCTCACTGGGGAAAACGGTCGTAACCGTGTGGCCCGCCTCCCGGGCGAAACGGTAGCCATCGCCGGTCGAACCCGTTACAGGATAGGACTTTCCGCCCGTGGCGATGATCACGGCGCCGAAATCCGACAGTTCGTCCAGCGAGCCGACCGCAGACCCGTAGCGCACGTCGACGCCCAGCGCCTGCACCCGGTGCTCGAGCGCCCGCGCCACGTCGCCCGCCACCAGCGAGGCCGGATAGACCCGCTGTCCCTGCTGGGTCACCGTGGGCACGCCTAGTTCTTCTTCGAAAAAGCGGATCAGGGCCTCGTTGGAAAACGCGCGGAAAGCGAAGCGCAGGAAGCCCTTGTCGGGATACAGGTGCGCGGCGAACTCCTCCCAGGGACGACGGTTCGTCAGGTTGCATCGGCCCTTGCCGGTCAGGTAGATCTTGCGGCCCAGGCGCTCGTTCTTGTCGAACAGCACCACGCGGCGCCCGTCGCCGAGCGTTTCGGCGGCCCGGATGGCCGCCATCATGCCGGCGGGACCGCCGCCTACGATGGCCAGGGCGTCACGCATCAGTTGTTGAAATAATCCAGGAAACGCTCGAGCAGGATATACATGTTGCTGTCGATGTCCCCGTTCGAATTTTCGTTGTACGCGCGGGAATTGCAGACAAAGGCGCCGCTCATGTGTTTTTCGGTGTTCCCCACCCAGAGCGTGGCCGTGCCCGCGATATTGCCGCCATGATAGTGCCCTCCCTTGAAATAATAGGGGGAGCTCGGGTAGTTCATGCGCCAGCCCAGGCCATAGCGCTTATAGCTGGCTCCGTAGTAGTTGGATCCCTGATACGGATAGGGCGTATACATCTCCTCCAGTGTTTCGGGCGTGAAGATGTCGGGAACCGTGTCGTCGCCGTCCATGAAAGTGAGCGCCCGCATCATCTGGTTGGTGGAGGTGATGATGCCGGCCGCACCGGCCAGCTGCCGCAGATTGTTGGCATAGCCGTCCCTGCCGTCCTGGGAATAGTAGATACACTCATTGGACCGGCGTTCGTTCTGGTAGCCGCCGATGTGGGTGTCGGTGATGCCCATCCGGGCGAGCACGTCCTCTTTGAGGAACGACTCGTAGTCCTTGCCGCTGATGACTTCGACGATGCGGTGCAGGACACAGAAGCCCACGTTGCTGTAGTTGTAGGCCATGCCGGGGCTCCAGGTCATCGAACCGTCGTTGTAGGGCTGCTGCCGGTCGTCGAGGGTGCGCTGGATCAGCGTGTCGGTCGGAACCGGCGTGCCGTTGCTGTACATGCGGTACGACCAGGTGAAGGCCGGGTCGCTGAGGCCCTTGCAGATGCCGCTGCTGTGGCTGAGCAGGTGCCGGACGGTGATGCCCTCGTGGTACGGGGTGATGTTCTGATAGAGTCCCTTCAAGATGCCTTTCTCGCCGAAGACCTGCTGGTCAAGCTGGAGCCGTCCCTCCTCCTTGAGCGTCATGATGCACATGGTGCAAAACTGCTTGGAGATGCTGGCCATGCGGAAGAGGTGGTCGGGCGTGACGCGGGTCTGGGCGGCCTGGTCGGCGAAGCCGAAGCCGCTGGAATACTTGATTTCGGTGCCCTTCATGACCGAAACGGACACACCCGGAATATGGAACTCGTTCATGAACTCATACACCTGGTTGTCGATGTACGGGATGCCGTGCTTGACGAGCACCTTGTAGTTGCCGGTCCGGAGGCCGGACTCGGAGACGACTTTGATATGCTGGACGTTGCCCGAGAAATCGTAGGCCTTGCCTTTCTCGTAGAGCACGCCTTCGATATAGGCGGTCGCACCGTTCGAACAGAGGATCTCGGGCACCAGACGGGAGCGGTCGGTCCCTTCCGGCACGGAGATGCAGTAATAGTCGTTGCTGAGCACGGCGGTGGATCCGCCGCCGCCGATGGACGGATTGTCGCTGGCATTGAAGGCGAAGCGAAGGAGCGAAACCTTGTCGCTCAATGCGGCCCCGGGCTCGGGTTCGGGTTCGACGGTCCCGCAGGCGGGCAGGGCGAAGAGCACGGCCACGGCCATCAGCCAGGCGAAAAGCAGTTTTTGTTTCGAAACCATGGTGTTTATTGGTCAATGACGCCGCTGCCGAGCATCTCCCCGTCGTCCGCGTACCAGACGGCGAACTGGCCGGGGGTGATGCCGCGCTGCGGCTTGTCAAACAAAATGTACATGCCGTCGTCGTGCCGGTGCAGCACGGCGCCTTGGAGGGGCTGCCGGTAGCGGATGCGCACCTGGCAGCGCAGGGTCTGCCCCGGCGCCAGGGCCAGGTCGGGCCGTATCCAGTGGATCTCTTCGGGACGGATGCGGAGCGCCGGGCGCCAAAGGCCGGGATGCGCATCGCCTTCCCCCACGAAAATGAGATTGTTTTCGATGTCGTTGGCGATCAGGAAGCAGGATTCGGCATGGCCGCCGATGCCCAGTCCTTTCCGCTGTCCGACCGTGTAGTATTGCGCGCCGATGTGCTTCCCGATCACCTTCCCGTCTTCCCGCCGGTAGCGGATGGGCGCGGCCATTTCCTCGAGGGTCTGCGGCACGGGCCGGCCCTCATAGAAGCTGCGGGGAATCTCCACGATGTCGCCCTCGCGGCTCTTGAGTTTCTGCTGCAGGAACACCGGCAGGTCGACCTTGCCCACGAAGCAGATGCCCTGGCTGTCCTTCTTTTCCGCGCTGGGCAGCTCCGCTTCCCGGGCGATGCGCCGCACTTCGGGCTTGGTGATGTCCCCGATGGGAAAAAGGGCCGTGGCGAGCTGTTCCTGCGACAGCTGGCATAGGAAGTAGCTCTGGTCCTTGTTGGGATCGCTGCCCGCGAGGATGCGGTATACCGTCTCGCCCGCCTCGTTCACGAAGGAATCCTTGCGGCAGTAATGCCCGGTGGCGACGAAGTCGGCGCCGAGGTCCTGCGCGGCCTTCCAGAAGGCATCGAACTTGATCTCGCGGTTGCACAACACGTCGGGATTGGGCGTGCGCCCCTTCTCGTACTCGCTGAACATATAGTCCACCACCCGCTGCCGGTATTCGTCGCTCAGGTCCACGAAGTGGATGGGAATGCCGATCTTGCGGGCCACCATCTCGGCCACGGCGCGGTCCTCCTCCCACTCGCACTCCCCGTGCAGGGTGCCGGTGGTGTCGTGCCAATTCTGCATGAAGAGCGCGAACACGTCGCAGCCCTGCTGTTTCAGCAGCAGCGCGGCCACGCTGGAGTCGACGCCGCCGGACAGTCCGATGCAGATCTTGGGTTTTTGCTTCATTTATTCAAAAAAATACTTACCTTTGTGCCGGGGTAAGTCGTATACGACCAGCTCCCACTGAACTCCCCCAGGGTCGGAAGGCAGCAAGGGTAGGTGGTTGTAGCGGTGCGATATATCAAGCTTACCCTTTTTTCTTTTTTTACAAATCATTGAAAATAAGTGGCATCAAGGATTCCACGCCCGTGAAGGCGAGGATGGGTCCGCCGCTGCCCAGGATGATGCGCAGGGGCTTCCCGGCCAGGCGCTCGTACTGGGCCATCACCTGCCGGCAGGCGCCGCAGGGCGAAGCGGGATCGGGCATCAGCCGCCCGTCGCGCGAACAGACCAGGGCGATGGCCTCGAACGGCACGCCGGGGTGCTGCGCGCTGGCGGCGAACATCGCCGTCCGCTCGGCGCAGAGGCCGGACGGGTACGCGGCGTTTTCCTGATTGGCCCCCTTCACCACGGTGCCGTCGGCCAGCCGCACCGCCGCGCCCACATTGAAGTGCGAGTACGGCGCGTACGAGCCCTTCAGGGCCTCGATGGCCGCCTCGAGCAACGCGCGGTCCGCCGCCCCGAGCTCATCGATGGAGGCATACGCTTCGTACGGAATGGTCAATGTCTTCTTTTCCATGAAGAATGGATTGCTTGGTTGTATCTTACAAAGATAGGTATAATCTATTTCAGCTCCTCCCACGGAACCGGAATCGTGATGACGCCGAAGACGTAGGGAGCGAGGTCGTAGGGCTGGTAGTAGAAGGTGAGGCCTTCTTCGCCGACCGAGAACCAACGGCTGGGCTCGATGGTTTCCACGTAGAAGATGTTCTCTTCGTCGAGGTCGTTCTCATCGATCACATCCTTCAGGCCATCGTATTTGTGCTGGTCGAGGAGCGCGCAGAGCTGCTCGCGGGTGAGCGAAGGCGCGAAGGTTTCCCAGCCGACGATCCGGCCCGTCTTCCGGTCGAAGACCAGCGGGCATTCGACGTTCATGCCGTGGGCGCCGCCCAGGTACTGGTACTGCACGATGAAATAGTTGACGTAGTTCTTGTAGCTTTCGCCGAAACTGCCGTTGTAATCGTAGCCCCAGTTCAGGAAGGGAGCATCTTCCTCGGACATTTCGTTTTCGCGGAGCATCTCTTCGTTCGAGGCGACATATTCCTCGGCGACCTTGTTGCGCCAGGCCTGCCCGAGTTCGGCCACCGATCCGGTGAAGTCGGCATACTCCTCGCCGAGGGTGTTGACGCGGACGGCCTTGCGGATTTCCGCCAGGGCCTCCTGCGGGAAGCCCGCGGTCGGGAAGTCGATGTTCAGGTTGAGGCTCAGGTTGTTGTCGCTGCCCTCGTGGAACGGGATTTCCTCTTCCACGGCGAGGGTTTCCGTACGGATTTCTTGGGTGCAGGCGGGCAGGAACAGGAGCGCCGCCATCAGCAGGATAAAAGTGCGTTTCATTATTTTAAAGTATTGATTACCTGTTGGTTGATTTCACGGATGCGCGGGATGTCGACCTTGTCGAAGCGGCGGTCGTAGGTCATCAGGCCGTTGACTTCGATCTCCACGTCGGTGGTCTGCGTGTAGACAGCGGCGGAGAAGCCGCGCGCGACCATGTCGCGCAGCTGCCGGGCGTATTTCACATATTCTTCCGTGACTTCGGCCGGGCTGGCGAACTTGATGTAGCCCCAGTTGCGGTCGGGCGTCCAGAGATGCCCCTCCACGGGCATGCCGATGCCGCCGTATTCACCCAGCACGTTCACGCTCTTGGTGTCGAACAGATAGAGGGCCGGCTGCGGGTAGTTGTGCAGGTCGAGGATGTCGCCGGCGCCCGGGAAGAAGTTGCCGCCACTGGCCGCGTTGACCAGGCGGGTAGGGTCGTGCTGCGCCGTCCAGGTGGCGATTTCCTTGGTTTTGAACTGGCCCCATCCTTCGTTGAAGGGGACCCACACGGCCACGCAGGGGTTCGAGTAGAGGTAGTCCATCTCGGCCTCCCACTCCTTGCGGAAGTTGGCCTCGGAAGCGGCGCTGCGCTCGCGCTCCGCCCCTTCATAGTAGCGGGTGTTCTGCCAGCCGCCCGTCCATTCGCCGCTGGGCATGTCCTGCCACACGAGGATGCCGAGGCGGTCGCAATGATAATACCAGCGTGCCGGCTCCACTTTCACGTGCTTGCGGATCATGTTGAAGCCCCAATCCTTGGTTTTCTGCACGTCGTAGGCCAGCGCCTCGTCGGTGGGGGCGGTGTAGAGGCCGTCGGGCCACCAGCCCTGGTCGAGCGGGCCGTACATGAAGATGGGCTTGCCGTTCAGTTGCAGGCGCAGGATGCCCTGGGCGTCAGGTCCTTTGCCGATCTTGCGCATCGCGCAGTAGCTCTGCACGCGGTCCACGACCTTGCCGTCGACCACCAGGCTGACTTCCAGGTCGTAGAGGAACGGGTCGTCGGGCGACCAGCAGCGCGCGTCGGGAACCGCGATTTCGGCTTCCGTGCCGGCCAGGGCGCGGGCCGTGGCCACAGGCTGGCCTTCAGCCAGCAGGCGGGCCTGGACGATGCCCTTCGAGACGCCTTCCGCCAGCACGCGGATGCAGCCGGCATCGAGGTCGGGCGTGGTGCGGAGGTTTGCGATATGCTGTTCGGCCACGGGCTCCAGCCAGACGGTCTGCCAGATGCCCGTGACGGAGGTGTACCAGATGCCGCCGGGCTTGCTGACCTGTTTGCCGCGCGGCTGGAAGCCGGTGTCGGTGCCGTCCCAGACCTTGACGGTCAGGGTGTTGGTGCCGGTGGTCAGGGCGTCGGTGATGTCGAGGCTGAATGGCGTGTAGCCGCCAGTGTGCGTGCCGGCCTTCACCCCGTTGACCCAGATGTCGGCCTGCCAGTCCACGGCCCCGAAATGCAGGAGCACGCGCCGGCCTTTCCAGGCTTTCGGCACGCTGAACGTACGCTGGTACCAGAGGTTGTTGTCCTTGCCCACCGTACGGCCCACGCCGGAGAGGCTGGACTCGATGCAGAAGGGCACGAGGATCTGTCCGTCAGGCTTTTCGTAGCTGGTGCCGAGGGGCAGCACGGCGTAGTCCCAAAGGCCGTTGAGGTTCATCCAGTCGGCGCGCTGCAGCAGCGGGCGGGGATATTCGGGCAGGGGAGCCTTCGGGTCAACCTGGTCCGCCCAGGGGGTCCGGATATGGTCGCCGGCCGGTGCCCAGTTCTGGGCGGTGGCGGCGCTGGCGCAGAAAAAGAGCGCTGCGAGAAGGAAGAGAACCGATTTTTTCATACCTTTGGATTTATCAATCAAAAATAGCGATTCTATGAAGATAATCAAAATAATTTGCGCGGCTTTTGTGCTGTCGGCCCTGCTGGCCGGCTGCCGCAAGGCGGCGGAGGAACCGACGTTCACCATCCGCAACGAGAACGGCATGACGGCGACTTTCACATCGTACGGCGCCCGCCTGCTGCGCCTGGAAGTGCCGGCGAAGGACGGCACGCTGAAGAACGTGGTGTGGGGCTGCGCAGATCCGGCGGAGGCCCGCATGGATGCGGACTATCGCCAGCCCGTCGTGGGCCGCTACGGCAACCGCATCGCCAAGGGGCGCTTCGACCTCGACGGCTTTACCTGGCAGCTCTCGCAAAATGAGGGCGAGAACCACCTGCACGGCGGAAAGGGCGGTTTCGACAAGCACGACTGGACCCTTCAGCCGCTCTCGGAAAGCACGCTGCTGATGACGCGCGTCTCGCCCGACGGCGAAGAAGGCTATCCGGGCAACCTGGAGATCTCGGTGCTCTGCACGCTGACCGACAAGAACGAGCTGGTGCTGCAGTATGCCGCCGTCACCGACGCGCCGACCGTCCTCAATCCCACGCTTCACGCGTGGTTCAACCTGCACGGAAACGGGGAGGGGCCCACGACCTCGCACATCCTGAAGATCAACGCGGACTACTATACCCCGGTCGATGCGGAACTGATCCCGACGGGCGAGATCGCTCCGGTGGACGGCACGCCCTTCGACTTCCGCGCCGGAAAGCCGGTGACCCCGGAATTCGACCACAATTTCGTGCTGCGCGGCGCGCCCGGAGAGGCGGCGCTGGAGCTGTACGAGCCGTCCACGGGCATCCTGTTGAAGGTCTATACCGACCAGCCCGGCCTTCAGATGTACAGCGGCAAGCCCGACTGCGGCCTGGTGCTTGAGACGCAGCATTTCCCCGATTCGCCGAACCATGCCGATTTCCCGAGCACCGTGCTCCGCCCCGGCGAAAATTATACGCAGAATACGATATATCGTTTCGAAGTTTTGTAACTTTACCCGTCAATCATCCCGATCATGGAAAAAAATACAATGTCACGTCGTGAGGCCATCCGCGCCCTGATGCTCGCCGGAGCGGGCCTGGCCGCGGGTTCCTCCCTCGCCGCAGCACCCCTCCGGGCTGCCGGCGTCCTGCCCCAGAACTGGAAATTCACCGAGCCTGCCAAGGGCGACCAGGTCATCCACCGCACGTGGAAGACGCTGGGCAACCAAAGCATCAGCCTGCTCGGCATGGGATGCATGCGCTTCCCCCGCAAGGCCGGCGGCGGCCGCCGCGCCCCGCTCGACCAGGAGGCCATCAACCTGATGATCGACTACGCCCTCGAACACGGCATCAACTATTTCGACACCGCGCCGGCCTACGGCGATTCGGAGCGCGCCACGGGAGAGGCCCTCAGCCGCCACAATCGCAAGGACTATCTCATCGCGACCAAGATGTCGAACTTCTCGAACGCCGAACTCGGCGCCTGCAAGGACATGTTCGCCAACTCGCTGAAAAACCTGCGCACCGACTACGTGGACTACTTCCTGCTCCACTCGATCGGCAGCGTGGAGGACTTCCGGCAGCGTTTCGTGGACAACGGGCTGCTGCCCTGGCTGCAGGGCCTCCGCAAGAAGGGGACGATCCGGCACCTGGGCTTCTCGTTCCACGGCTCGAACGCCGCCATGAAGGAGCTGCTGGCGATGCCCTACAACTGGGAATTCGTGCAGATCCAGCTGAACTACGTGGACTGGAAGAACATGCCGCTGGAAGACAGCGACGAGCCCTGCGACGCGGAAACCCTCTACAAGATGCTGGAGGCCAAGGGAATCCCCGTGGTGATCATGGAGCCCATCCGCGGCGGCGCGCTGGCCAATGTGCCCAACGCCCTGAAGGACAAGCTGGCGGAGCGTTTCCCGCAGCTGTCGCCCGCCGGCGTGGCGCTGACCTATGCCTCCACCTTCCCGGGCGTGATGTGCACGCTCAGCGGCATGAGCAACATGCAGCAGCTGATGGAGAATGTCTACACCTTCAGCCACTTCAATCCTTTCACGGAGCAGGACAACGAATACATGATGGAGATGGCGCGGCTCTACAACGCCAACCCGCACATCCCCTGCACGGGCTGCCGCTATTGCATGCCGTGCCCGCGCGGCGTGGATATCCCGGGCGTCTTCGGCGTATACAACGCCCTCAGCGACGAGCTGATGCTGCCCGATCCGAAGGACAAGAAGGACAAGGCTTACAAGCAGAAGCGGGACGCCTTCCTGAAGCGCTACGCGACGCTGAGCAAAGAGGCCAACGCCTCGGCCTGCGTCATGTGCAACGCCTGTCTGCCGAAGTGCCCGCAGCGCATCCGCATCCCCGACCAGATGCGCATGATCCACAAACTCGTGAAAGATTTGGGATAAGTTTTTTTTGCAGTATAAAAAATTTACTTACCTTTGCAGTCCCAATCCGGTGCTGTAGCTCAGATGGTAGAGCAATGGACTGAAAATCCATGTGTCGGCAGTTCGATTCTTCCCAGCACCACAAAAAAGGCTTGCTCGATGCAAGCCTTTTTTGTATTTTTGTCTTGTTATGGCCGTGGAGAAGAGATATGTCGAGGTGCTGCTGCCTCTGAAATTGAAGGATACGCTGAGCTACCGGCTGCCGCAGGGCTGGCCGGTGGAGGAGGGGAGCTGGGTGCAGGTGCCGCTGCGCGGGCATCCGGCGCTGGGCGTCGTGCTGCAGGTCCGTGACAGCGCGCCCGTCGGCGTCAATCTCTCCGCCATCGAGCCGGTAGACGCCGTGCTGGACATCCCGGCTGCGAGCGTCCAGGAACGATGCTTCTGGCGCGCCATTGCCGACTACTATCTCTGCACCCCCGGCGAAGTGCTCAAGGCCGCCTTCAACGCCGGCATTCAGAAACAGATGCTGCAGCCGCCCAAGGCCCGCAAGAGCAAGAAGAAAGCGGAGGAGGCGCCCCTGGCGGACTTGGCCACGCTGTCCGACGCCCAGCAGGCCGCCCTCGACCAGATCCGCGCCGGTTTCGCCCAGCACAAGCCCGTGCTGCTGCACGGCGTGACGGGCAGCGGCAAGACCGAAATCTACCTGCATCTGGCTGCCGAGCAGCTGCGACAGGGCCGCGACGTGCTCTATCTCGTCCCCGAGATCGCCATCTCCCAGCAGTTGGAACAGCGCCTGGCCGCCGTTTTCGGCCCGCAGCTGCTGGTCTACCATTCCCGCACCACCGTGCCCCAGCGCTACCGGGTGATGGATACCCTGCGGCGCGACCCGACCCCGCGCATCGTGCTGGGGACCCGCTCCGCCGTGTTCCTGCCGTTCCGCCGGCTCGGCCTGGCGGTGGTCGACGAAGAGCACGACCGTTCCTACAAGCAGGACGACACGGCGCCCCGCTACAACGGGCGCGACGCGGTGCTGATGCTGGCCGGCCTGCACAAGGCAGACGTGCTGCTGGGCAGCGCAACGCCCTCCTGCGAAGCGCTTTACAACGTGCAGATCCGCAAGTTCTCCGCGGCGCAGCTGCCCTGCCGCTACTATGGCGGCGCTTCCGCCTCCGTCGAAATCATCGACATGGCGCAGGCCCTGCGCCTGCACAACGTGGAGGGCTCCTTTTCGCGCAAGCTGCTGAAGGAGATGACTGCCGTGCTCGAGGCCGGCAAGCAGGTGCTGGTGTTCCGCTCGCGACGGGCCTATGCCCCTGTGGTCCAGTGCGAAGTCTGCGGCGAGGTGGTCCAGTGCCCGCACTGCAACGTGGCGCTGAGCTACCACCGTTTCAACAACAGCCTTTCCTGCCATTACTGCGGCTACCACCGCCCGTATACCCTGCGCTGTCCCGCCTGCGACGAGGTGGCGCTGGTGGAGCGGGGGAGCGGTACCGAAAAGCTGGAAGAAGAGCTGCGGACGGCTTTCCCGGGCCGGACGGTCGCCCGCTTCGACGCCGATACCACGCAAAGCAAGACGGCGGAGGAGAAAATGATCCGTGACTTCGCCGCGGGCCGCATCGACATCCTGGTGGGCACCCAGATGATCACCAAGGGCTTCGATTTCGAACGGCTGGCCCTGGTGGCCGTCGTCAGCGGCGACAGCCTCTTCGCGGTGCAGGATTTCCGCAGCGACGAGCGGGCGTACCAGCTGCTCACCCAGCTGATGGGCCGCTCCGGGCGAAGGGGAGAACCGGGCCGGCTCGTGATCCAGACTTTCCAACCCGACCATCCGGTGCTGCAGCGCCTGCTCCAGCCCGAAGCGCTTTCCTCTGACGCTTCCGAGGCCTCGGCCGGCCTGCTGGCCGAGCGCCAGGCTTTCGCCTATCCGCCCTATGTGCGTTTGATTGCGCTGACGGTCAAGGACCGTTACGAGGGCCGCGTGTGGAATGTCTGCCGCCTGATCCAGGAAGCGGCTGCGTCCATCGGCATCCGCGACATTGCCGGGCCGACTTCACCGGCCGTCGACGTGGTGGCGGGCGAGCACATCGCCCAGTTCTGGATCAAGCTGCCGCGCGACCGCAGGCTGGCCGCCACCAAGCAAGCGCTCTATGCGCGCATCGACCGGATCGAGCGCGACTTCAAGGGCCATACGACCCTGATCATCGATGTGGATCCCGCTTAAAAGGCGGGCATGTCCTTGACTTCGTAGGTGTCGATTTTTTCCCGGACCCGTTCGGGCACGTTGGTCGTGATCTGGTCGGCGCCGAGCAGCAGCATGCGCTCGATGACCTCGTCGTCGTCGACCGTCCAGACGTTGACGACCATGTCCTGCTCATGGGCTTCCACCACCCATTCGGGCTTGCTGAGAAAGACGGAGTGATGATAGTCGATGCCGTTGATGCCCAGTTTCTTGAGCTCTGCCGGCGCCATCTCGCCGCCCAGGTATTCCACGCGGTTGCGGGGCATCTGGCGGGCGAATTCCTGGCAGGCGCTCAGGCTGAAGGAGATGAACTCCACGCGCTTCTGCACGCCGTAGCGCTTGAAGGCCTCGATGCTCTTGCGGATGGCGGTGGCCTCATATGCCGGATCGCCCTTGCTCTTGAGCTCGAACACGAGCTTCATCTCCGGGTATTGGAGCGAGGCCTCGAGGTATTCGTCCAGGGTAGGGATGAGCTCGCCGTTGTCCAGGCGCAGGGTGTCGTTGCGCAGGTCGGCCAGCGTCGATTCCCGGATGACCAGGCCTTTGTAGCTGAAGTCGTGGTTGACCACCAACTCGTTGTCGGCGGTAAGGTTGACGTCGAACTCGGAGCCATAGGCGCCGATCTCGCCGGCTTTCAGCAGGGAGGCGATGGAATTCTGGGCGGATCCTTCCGTTTTCCAATAGCCGCGGTGGGCGACGATCTGGGGCCCCGGGGCGCTTTCTTTGCCGCAGGCCACCAGCAGGCAGCCGGCGAGCAGGATGAGCATCATCTTCTTCATATCCTGCAAAGATACAATTTTTCTTCTTGTTTTGTGCTTGCAAATCAGAACATTTATCCATATTTTTGCGGCATGATGAAGGACATTCGATGAAACAGGAAACCAAAGACCGGATCGTGCGCTGCGTGAAGGAAGTGCTGCCTTCCACGACGAAGACCTGCATCTGGATCATCAAGATCACGGTGGCGGTGTCCTTCGCCATGATGCTGCTCAAGTATTTCGACATCCTGCCCTGGATCTCGGACGCCGTCAGCCCGGTCTTCCGGATCTTCGGCCTGCCCGGCGCGGCGGCGCTGGCCTACGTGTCGGGCTATTTCGTGAACGTCTATTCCTGCATCGCCGTGATGACCACGCTCGAGCTCGACTGGCGCGCCCTGACCATCCTCTGTACGATGGTCATGTGCTCCCATTCGATGGTGCTGGAAACGGCCGTGCTGAAGAAAACCGGCGCCAACGGCGTCCGCATGGTCATCGTCCGGACCCTGAGCGCCTTCATCCTGGGCATCGTCCTCAACCGTATCCTCCCCGGCAGCGCCGACCTGACGACCGAGGCCATCGCCGCGGGCGAAAAGCTGCCCTTCCTGACGACCCTCTGGGAGTGGGTCCTGTCGGCCCTGAAGCTGGTGCTGATGATGGTCGCCATCATCTATACGCTCAACATCGTGCAGCGCCTGCTGCGCGAATTCGGCATCATGGAGAAGATCGCGAAAGTCTTCCGGCCGCTCATGCGCGTCTTCGGCCTGCCGACCAACACCGTCTTTCTCTGGATCGTCGCCAACATCATCGGCCTCGGCTACGGCGCGGCGGCCATGCTCGACGAGATGGGCCGCGGCGAAGTCAGCCGCCGCGACGTCCTGCTCCTCGACACGCACATCTGCATCTCCCACAGCAACCTCGAGGACCTGCTGCTCCTGACCGCCTGCGGGGCCGTCTGGTGGATCATGCTACTCTCTCGTTGGGCCATGTCCATCATCCTCGTTTGGGAACAACGATTGGAGTTCTATCTCAGGCGCAACAAAACGACGGAATAAAACGTAGAATCCAGAAGTCGGACTATTCGTTCGGACTATTCGTTCTGACTCAACGACGAATAGCGAGCGCAGCCGCGGGTGGTATTCGGCGAAGCGACCTTTTTTTGGGAGCGAGACGAATACCAGAGCGGTGTAGCGAGCGATTGTCTACGAGAAAGCTATTATTATACAAAAAAATAACTAACTTTGCAAGTTCAAAGATCATTATCGTTTTACGATGGATAAAAATACGACGAAATGCCTCATCATCGGTAGCGGCCCGGCCGGCTATACGGCAGCCATCTACGCTGCCCGCGCCGCCCTCGAACCCGTGCTGTACGAAGGCCTCCAGCCCGGCGGCCAGCTCACCACCACCACGGTCATCGAGAACTTCCCCGGCTACCCCGACGGCATCGACGCCAACCAGCTGATGAGCGACATGCGCGCCCAGGCCGTCAACCTCGGCGCAGATGTCCGTTCCGGCATGGTGACGTCCGTCGACCTGTCGAAACGGCCCTTCGCCGTAACCGTCGACGACGGGAAGACGATCATGGCGGAAACCTTGATCATCGCCACCGGCGCGACCGCCAAATACCTCGGCCTGCCCAGCGAAGAGAAGTTCCGGGGCTTCGGCGTCAGCGCCTGCGCCACCTGCGACGGCTTCTTCTATCGTGGCAAAGATGTTGCAGTGGTTGGCGGCGGCGATACCGCCTGTGAGGAAGCCACCTACCTGGCCCATCTCTGCAAGAAAGTCTACATGATCGTCCGCCGCAATGTCCTCCGCGCCTCGAAAGCCATGCAGGAACGCGTCATGCAGACCCCGAACATCGAGATCCTCTGGGAGTGCCAGACCCGGGAAGTCCTGGGCGACGCCAGCGGCGTGACCGGCGTCCGCCTTGTGCGCAAGAGCGGGGAAGAGTTCGAGAAACCCATCGACGGATTCTTCCTGGCCATCGGCCACCACCCCCAGTCCGACCTCTTCAAGGAGTGGATCGAGACCGACGAGAACGGCTATATCGTGACCGACGGGAAAAGCTCCCGGACCAGCGTGGAAGGCGTCTTCGCAGCAGGCGACGTGCAGGATCCACAGTATCGCCAGGCCATCGCGGCTGCCGGCAGCGGCTGCCGGGCGGCCCTGGATGCCGAACGATACATTTTGTCAAGACAATGAGCATGCGTAACCGACTTATCCTGGCGGTGCTGTCCGCCCTCCTTCTGCTGCTGAGCTCGTGCCGGAGCCAGTACGAAGCCATCCTGTACGGCAATGACACCGACGCCAAATACAAGCTGGCCTTCGACCTGTTCGAAGCCAAGAGATACGCCAAGGCCGCCGAGGCCTTCGAGCACCTGGCCATGGTGACCAGCGGCACCGCCCAGGACGACACCGTGCAGTTCTACTGGGGCCTGAGCAACTACCGCTACGGCGACTATACGACCGCCGAAAGCAACCTCAACCAGTTCATCGCCACCTTCCCCCTGAGCCCCTTCCACGAAGAGGCCCAGTTCATCCGCCTCGACTGCCTGTACCACAGCACCTACCGCTACGAACTCGACCCGCTGCCCACGCACCGGGCCCTGGCGGAGATGAACGTCTTCCAGATCGAGAACCCCACGTCGCAGTACCACGACCAGGTGGCCGCCATGATGGACGACCTGAACGACAGGCTCGAACTCAAGGCCTACAAGGCCGCCTACCTCTACTACCACATGGAGGACTACCAGGCCGCCCACTACGCCCTCAAGAACGTGCTCAAGGACAACGCGGACAACCGTTACCGGGAGGAGATCCTCTACTACACGGCCATGTCCGCCTACAAATACGCCCTCAACAGCGTGCCTGCCAAGCAGCGGGAACGCTACCTCGTCTTCGTCGACGACTATTTCAACATGGTGAGCGAGTTCCCCGACTCGAAATATTCGAAAGACCTGGAACCGCTCTACGCCAAAGCCCAGAAACAATTGAAGAAAACCGATAACGAAAATGGATAACCAGAAAATCGCCCAGGTGCCCACCAACACCGTCACCCGGAATCTGGCGGACTTCGCCGCCCCGACCGGAAACGTCTACGAGAGTGTGATGATCATCGCCAAGCGCTCCAACCAGATCGCGGCCGACATCAAGCAGGAACTCAACCACAAGCTGGAAGAATTCACCAACTACGCCGACACCCTCGAAGAAACCTTCGAAAACCGCGAACAGATCGAGATTTCCAAATACTACGAGCGTCTTCCCAAACCGGTGCTCATCGCTACGAAAGAATTCCAGGACGGGAAGATCTACTATCGCAAGGCAGAGAAAGCGGAATAAACCGTTGGCGATGCTGAAGCGCCTGCTCATCGAAAACTACGCCCTGATCGATCACCTGGACATCCTGTTTCCGGGTGGTCTTGTCATTATTACGGGGGAGACCGGAGCCGGCAAGTCCATCCTGCTGGGCGCCCTCTCGCTCGTGCTGGGCGGACGCAGCGACGTGTCCGTCCTGCAGGATCCCGCGCGCAACTGCGTGGTGGAGGCCGTTTTCGAAGAGGAGGGGAGCGAGCGCATCTTCCGCCGCGTCGTCACCCCGCAGGGACGTTCGCGCGGATTCATCGACGACGAGCCGGCCAGCGTGGAGATGCTCCGCGCCGCGGCGGGCCGTCTGGTCGACGTGCATGCCCAGCATCAGCAGCTGCTGCTGTCGGAACGCGACTTCCAGCGCACGGTACTTGACTGCCATGCGGGCGCCCGGGATGCCTGGGCGGCCCACCGGCGGAACTACCAGGCCTGGCTCGACGCCCGCGCGGCGCTGCAAGAACTGGAAGCGCGCATCGCCGCCTCCGAGCGGGAGCACGACTACCTCGAATTCCAGTACCGCCAGCTCGAGGCTGCGGCCCTGCGCGAGGGAGAAATGGACGAACTCGATGCCGAGCAGCGCCGCCTCGCCCACAGCGAAGCCGTGCGGGAACAGCTTGCCCGCGTGGAGCAGCTCTTCGAAGGCAGCGACGGCTCGCTGGAATCCAGGCTCAAGGAAGCCACGGCCGCACTCGAGCGCGTGGCCCAGTATTTCCCCGAGTTCGAAGCCTTCGGCGAACGGCTGGAATCGGCCCGGATCGAGCTGAAGGATATCCGCGACGAAGTGTCGTCCCGCGGCGAGAAGGTCCAGTACGACCCGCAGCGGCTGGAAGCCGTGGAAGAGCGGCTGGCCACGCTGCACGAGCTGCTGCGCAAGTTCCATGTCGGCACGGAGGCGGAACTGATCGCCGTGCGGGAGGAACTGTCGGCCCGGCTGGGTGCCGGACTCGACGACCGTCAGGCCTGTGCGCGGCTTCGGAACGAAGTGGAAGCCGCGGAAGCGGCGTGCCGGCAATCTGCCGAAAACCTGCACACACTGAGAGAGAAAGCGGCGCCGGGACTCGCCGCGCGGCTGCAGGAACAGGTCCGGGCGCTGGAGCTGCCGCGGGCCCGTTTCGCCGTGCAGCTGGAAACCGGTCCCATGGGCCCGGACGGAAGCGACGAGATCTGCTTCCTGTTCGACGCCAACGAACGCGGGCTGCAGGCCCTCTCCAAATGCGCCAGCGGCGGGGAACTCTCCCGCATCATGCTTTGCATCAAGGCGTTGCTGGCGGAGTACCAAGGCATGCCGACCCTCATTTTCGATGAGATCGACAGCGGCGTTTCCGGCAGCGTCGCCGAGAAGATGGGCCGCCTGATCGCCGACATGGGCCGGCGCATGCAGGTAATGGCCATCACCCACCTGCCGCAGGTGGCCAGCCAGGGATGCTCGCATCTGCTGGTCTACAAGGAAGACGGTCCCCAAGGCCTGCGCACGGCCATCCGCCCGCTGACGGGCGAGGACCGCGTCCGGGAAATCGCCCGGATGCTGAGCGGGGCCGACATTACGCCGGAGGCACTGGCCAACGCCCGTGTCCTGCTTGATAGAAACAAATCAAATAACTACTGATATGCGTCTGATCATTCAAGAATCGTATGGAAAGATGTCGCAGTGGGCTGCGGCACACATCGTCAAACGGATCAATGAATTCCAGCCTACGCCGGAACGTCCCTTCGTCCTGGGTCTCCCGACCGGTTCGACGCCGATCGGCACCTACAAGGAGCTAATCCACCTCTACCAGACCGGCAAGGTCTCCTTCAAGAATGTGGTGACCTTCAACATGGACGAGTACATCGGCATTCCGCAGGACCATCCGGAGAGCTATCACACCTTCATGTGGAGCAACTTCTTCTCCCACATCGACATTCCGGCCGAGAACGTGAACATCCTCGACGGCAACGCCGACGATCCGGAGCTCGAGTGCGCCACCTACGAAGCCAAGATCGCTTCCTACGGCGGCATCAACCTCTTCATGGGCGGTATCGGCCCGGACGGCCACATCGCCTTCAACGAACCGGGTTCCTCGCTCAACTCCCGTACGCGCGTCAAATCGCTGACCACCGACACCATCATCGCCAACTCCCGCTTCTTCAACAACGACATCAACCAGGTGCCGAAGAACGCCCTGACCGTCGGCGTGGCGACCATCATGGACGCCGAAGAGGTGATGATCCTGGCCAACGGCCACAACAAGGCCCGCGCCCTGGCGCACGCCGTGGAAGGATCCGTCAACCACATGTGGACCATCTCCGTGCTGCAGATGCACCCGAAGGGCATCATCGTCTGCGACGACGCGGCCACCGTGGAGCTCAAGGTCGGCACGGTCAACTACTTCAAGGACATCGAGAAGATGAACCTCGATCCTACTTCACTATTACGATAGAGAAATCCTCCTTGTCGTACAAGAGATTGCGGGTGGCGTGGTTGCGCCATCCGCTTTTTGCATCTTCGCGCATGAAGTGCAGGTTGCAGTGGAGGAGCTGCATGGGGTGCAGGTCGGCGTGGTCGATGAAGGCCGAGCCCTGCTGCATCAGCGAGACGATGAAATAGCTGAGCACGTCGTGGCCCTGGAAGGCGAAGTCGTCGGGCTCGGCGTAGAAGAGGGCCCTGTACTTGCGCACGAAATCCTGGTCGTCCGGGTTGGCATAGTCGATGAAGTAGGGGACGGACGTGCGCACGCCCAGGTTGAAGAGCGCGTCGGGATCGGAGGTCTCGTAATTGCGCACGCGGTTGGTGCACCAGACCTGCATGGGTACGTTCTGTTTCGAGAGGGCGTTGAGGGCGCTGATGACCTCGGCGGTGAACATGCGGTTCTCGGAGCCGATCACCACGCGGGCGGGCTGGAGGCGGGAAGCCGCGTTCACCATGTCGGGCAGTTCCGACAGCGAAACCTTGCGGTAGGAGATGCCCTCGGCGTGCAGCTGGTCTTCGAAACGCTCGATCAGCCGGGTTTCGCCGGTGGTGTTGCTGGTCACCAGGTAGACCGGACCCTGGTTCCGTCCGTGCAGGCTCGCGATCAGGTTGTCGAGCTGCGTGTTGGCGGAGGCGGGAGCCTGGAAGAAGAAAGGATGCGTGTCGGCCAGCGAGTCGGCCTTGTGGTCGAGCGGGGAGACGAGAATCACGCCTTTCTGGTCGGAGAAAGTCAGGAAGGGATCGAGGGTGGCGGCCTCGACGGGGCCGATCACCACGTCACTTTCCTGGAACTTGGGATCCTCGAGGATCGTCCGGGCGCCCTGCGCCTGGTCGTAGACGTTGAGGATGACGTGCGCGCCTTTCTCTTTCTGCTCCTGCACGGCCATCAGGGCGCCGCTGTAGAAGTTCAGGAAAGAGGCGTTGGGGGTGGTGCCGGCGTTGAAGGGCAGCACCAGCGCGATGTGGATGGGGTCGGAAGCGGAGTACCAGTGCTGCTTGCGCACCGGGGTCACCGGGTCTTCCGGGCTGTTTTCCGCGTTGCCGCCGTCCGGCTCGTTGTCATCTCCGTCGGAATCGTCAGGATCCGGCGCGGCGCTGCGCTCCCGGTAGACCGGGATCAGCAGGGTGCGGCCGCGGATGCTGTCGCTGTCCGTGAGCCCGTTGTAGGCCAGGATCTCCGCCGCGCTGATCTTGTACTTGCGGGCGATGGACGAGAGGGACTCGTACCAGCGCACCGGGTGCTCGATGACGCGGTCGATTTCGAGGGTGCTGTCGTCCCCGGACGTCTCTTCGGTCGTGAACTCCGGCTCCGGTTCGGCCTTGTCGGCTTTCTCAGCCGGCTTGGCGGCGGCCGCCGGCGCATTCGCGTCGGAGACGGGGACAAAAAGGATGGAGCCCGCCTTCAGCCCGTCCTTGCAATCGGGATTGGCTGCGACGAGCTCCTGTTCCGTGACGCCATACGCCTTGCAGATCGAGTAGACGGTCTGCTTGGGAAGCACCTTGTGGACAAAGTAGACTTTGCCGCCGATGTTCGCTTTCTCTTTGGAAACCACGACGTCGGGGACATCGTATCCCTGTGCGTACAGGGACGGGGCTGCCAGCAGCAGGAACAGGATCAGGGCAAGGCGCTTCATGGGCGTTCGGCGATGTTATTCGCTCTTTTTGGTGTTGTTGCGGGTCTTGATGTACTCGGCGTTGAGGCCTTCCACCACTTCCTGGGTGATGTCGAGGGCCGGGGCGCCGACGATCACCACGTTCGAAGCTTCGGTGGTGGTGAGGATGGCGGCGAAGTTGTGCTCTTTGTTGTATTCTTCCAGATACTGCTGGATGGCGAACATCACCTGGTTGAGGAGGACCTGGCTCTCTTCGGCCAGTTCCTGCTGCTTCTGGGCGGCCTCGTTCTGGAGGTTGGCCTGACGCTGCTGCAGCGAAGTGTTCTGCTGCTCTGCGGCGGAGCGGGTGAGCAGGCCCTTGTTGATCTGGTTCTCGAAGTTCTTGATGTCGCTCTCGAGCTTGCGGGCTTTCTTGTTGAGTTCGCTGTCGACATTCTGGGCCTTGGCCTCGAAGGCGGACTGCAGGTCGCTGTACATGTCGTACTGCATCATCAGGGTGTCGAGGCGGAGGTAAACGATGTCGCCGGCTACGGCCTGGATGCCGTCGTTGTTCTCGACAATCTTGTGGTGGGTCTTGGGCGTGGTGAGCGTGAGAATCAGGGCGGCCACTGCTGCGATGCAGGCAATGATGCTCAGGATAAGGGGAGTGTGTTTCATTGTATTGGTTAAATATAAAATTTCATTGTGCGTTCGTGTAAGCTGCAAAGATAAGATTTTATTTCAACTCTCCCAAATAAGCTTGTATCGTGCGCTCCAGGCCCAGGTACAGGGCGTCGCTGATCAGGGCGTGCCCGATCGAGACCTCGAGCAGGCCGGGGATGTGCTCGTTGAAGTAGCGCAGGTTCTCGGTGTTGAGGTCGTGCCCGGCGTTGAGGCCGAGGCCGAGACGCACGGCTTCGCAGGCGGCTTCATAATAGGGCGCCAGGGCTTGTTCTCGGTTGGCGGCATAGCCGGAGGCATAGGCTTCGGTGTAGAGCTCGACGCGGTCGCAGCCCGTTTCGGCGGCGTATTGGATCATCTCCACGACGGGGTCGACGAAGATGGAAACCCGGATGCCGTCGCGCTTGAAAATGCCGCATATTTCCTTGAGGTACTGCAGGTTGCGTTTGGTGTCCCAACCGGCGTTCGAGGTGAGCGCATTCTCGGCGTCGGGCACCAGCGTCACTTGGGCGGGATGCACTTCCAGCACCAGGTCCCGGAAGCTGTCGATGGGCTTGCCTTCGATATTGAATTCGGTGGTCAGCAGGGGTTTGAGGGCGCGGACGTCCGCGTAGCGGATGTGGCGTTCATCGGGTCGGGGATGGACCGTGATGCCCTGGGCGCCGAAACGCTCGCAGTCGACGGCGGCTTTCAGGACGTCGGGCACGTTGCCGCCGCGCGCATTCCGCAGCGTGGCGATCTTGTTGATGTTAACACTTAATTTGGTCATGACACACAAAATTAATAATTTTGGAACCAAATATGAAAATTGCTTTATACAACCGCGACCGGAACGACGGCATCGAGGCGGTCAAGCGCCAGCTCCGCGAAAAAGGTGCCACCGTGGTCTGTTACAAGGAAGATTTTTCTTCGAGCGAAGACCTGCCCGGCGATACCGACCTCTTTCTCTCGCTGGGCGGCGACGGCACGTTCCTGCAGTCGCTCACCTTCGTGCGCGACCGCGGCATCCCGGTAGCCGGCATCAATTTCGGCCACCTGGGCTTCCTGACCACGGCGCGGGCCGACGATCCCGGCTGGATGGACACCCTGCTCTCGGGGAACTATACCGTGGAGGAGCGCAGCCTGCTGCGCGTGACCTGCGCCGGACTGCCGGACGCTTTCTATCCCTTCGCGCTCAACGAAGTGTCGCTGCAGCGCCGGGTGGCCAGCATGCTGCAGGTGCGCGTCTGCATCGACGGGCGCGAGCTGCCGACCTACTGGGCCGACGGGCTGGTCATCTCCACGCCCACGGGCAGCACGGCCTACAACCTGAGCGTGGGCGGCCCGGTGGTGATCCCCGCGTCCGAAGTGATGGTCATCGCGCCGATCGCCCCGCACAACCTCAATGTCCGCCCGCTGGTGGTTCCCATGGACGCCGCGGTCGAACTGAGTTTCCGCACACGCGGCGCCGGCGCCCTGCTGACGCTCGACAACCGTTCCTGCGAGCTGCCTTCCGAGACCCGGATCAGCCTGGCCCGCGGGCGCTACGGGCTGCGCTACGTCTCCCTTTCCGACGACAATTTCATTCACGCGCTGCAGACCAAGCTCTTCTGGGGGGAGGACCGCCGCAACGCCAACCGATAAACCTTGTCATTCCTATGCAAGTACCGCAACATATCAGCATCATCATGGACGGCAACGGCCGCTGGGCCAAGCAGAAAGGCCACCGGCGCCTGTTCGGCCACAAGAACGGCGTGGAGGCCGTCCGCGACGTGACGACCTACTGTGCCGAGATCGGCGTGCGCTACCTGAGCCTGTTCGCCTTTTCGGAGGAGAACTGGGACCGGCCCGCCGACGAGGTGAAGGGCCTCATGGAGCTCATGTTCAAGAGCATGCTCAACGAGCGCGAGACCCTGCTCAAGAACCAGATCCGTTTCCGGGTGATCGGCAACACCGCGCACCTCTCCGAGTCGCTGCTGGCCGCCATCCACAAGCTGGAAGACGAGACGGCCGCCGGGACCCGGATGACCATGATCGTCATGCTGAGCTACAGCGGGAAATGGGATATCCTGCAGGCCGCGCGCCGCTATGCGGCGGACTGCGTGGCCGCCGGCGCGCAGCTGCCCCTCGACGAGGCGTCGTTCAGCGACTACCTGGCGACCGCCGGCATTCCCGATCCCGACCTGCTGGTCCGCACCAGCGGAGAGCAGCGCATCAGCAACTACATGCTCTGGCAGACTGCCTATACAGAGTTCTACTATTCGCCCGTACTTTGGCCTGATTTTCGCAAAACCGACCTGGAGCAAGCGATTTCCGACTTCAACAACCGTCAAAGAAGATACGGTAAAGTTGAATAAGTCGAAAATATGTATAACTTTGTAAGTCTATTCGGCAAAGATTTGATGAAAAGGAAATTTGTATCGCTGATCGGAGCCATCCTGCTGTTGACGCCGGCTGTGGCGCAGGTGACAGGGTCGGTTCCCGTGGAGGTGGACTACAACAGCCCCAAGACCTACGTGGTCGGGGGTGTTCGTGTTTCTGGTACGAAATATCTGGGTGAAAGTCAGCTGCTTTCGGTGCTGGGCATCCGCCCGGGCGACACCGTGACGGTGCCGGGCGACGAGGTGTCGGCCGCCATCAAGCGCATCTGGCTGCAGGGCGCCGCTTCGAACATCGGCTTCTATGTGGATTCCGTCAGCGCCGGCCAGGATACCGCCTGGTTCCGGCTTGACCTGCAGGAACGGCCCCGCGTCGTTTCCTGGAGCTACCGCGGCATCAAGAACAGCGAGCGCGACGACCTCAAGGAGAAACTCAATCTTCGCCGTGCGACCCCGCTTTCCGAATACGTGAAAGCCTCTTCCATCAAGACCATCAAGGACTATTTCAAGGAGAAAGGCTTCGCCGACGTGGACGTCGAAATCGAAGTGGCCAACGACACCGTCATCCGCAACGCGGTCCGCGTCACCTTCGACATCTACAAGGGCAAGAAACTGAAGGTCAAACAGATTTCCTACGAAGGCAACGACGAGATCTCGAAGTTCAAGCTCGACCGCTCCATGAAGAAGACCAAGGACGCCAAATGGTACAACCTCTTCTCCTCGAAGAAGTTCCAGGAGAGCGAGTACGCCGGCGACAAGGAGAAACTCCTGGAAGTCTTCAACGAGGCGGGCTACCGCGACGCCAAGATCGTGAGCGATTCGCTCTACCGTTTCCCGGAGGACGGGCGGCTCGGCATCCACTTCAAGATCGACAAGGGCCAGAAATACTATTTCCGCAACATCACCTGGACCGGCAACTCCGAATACACGGAAGACGTGCTGAACGACGTGCTCCGCATCAAGAAGGGCGACGTCTACGACGTGGTGACCATGGAGAAGCGCCTCTATTCCGGCGAGAAGGAGGGAGACATCTCCATCCGCAAGCTCTACAGCGACAACGGCTTCCTCTTCTTCAACGTCACGCCGGTCGAACTGAGCATCGAAGGCGACTCCGTCGACGTGGAGATGCGCATCGTCGAGGGCAAGCCCGCGACCTTCAACAACATCATCGTCAACGGCAACACCATCACCAACGAGAAAGTGGTCCGCCGCGCCGTCTTCACGCGCCCGGGCTATCTCTTCCGCCAGACCGACTTCGAGCGCTCTGTGCGCGAGATTTCCTCGATGGGCCATTTCGACGCGGAGTACGCCGTCGACCCGGCGAAGGGCTACACCATCATCCCGAACTCCGTCAACAATACCGTCGATATCGCCTACAACGTGCAGGAAAAGGCCAACAGCCAGCTGGAGCTCTCCGGCGGCTGGGGCAACCGCATGTTCGTCGGCACCGTGGGCGTGAGCTTCAACAACTTCTCGACCGCCAACTTCTTCAAGAAGGAGGCCTGGCGCCCCGTCCCGCTCGGCGACGCCCAGACGCTCTCCCTCCGTTTCCAGACCAACGGTTCCTACTACACGGCCTTCACGGCCAACTTCGTGGAGCCCTGGCTCACGGGCAAGAAGCCGACCTCCCTCAACATCTCGGCCTACTTCACCCGCCAGACCAACTCCTATTCGACCTATTACTACCAGGTGCTGAACGACGACCAGTACATGGAGATTTTCGGCGCCGCGGTGGGCATCGGTACCCGCCTGAAATGGCCCGACAACTATTTCGTCCTGTACAACTCGCTCAACTGGCAGTCGTACAACCTGCAGGACTGGAACTACTACTTCATCTACTCGACGGGCCGTTCGCACAATATCAGCTGGCAGACCACCCTGTCGCGCAACTCTACCGACCAGTCGATCTACCCGCGCCAAGGCGTCGACCTGAGCTTCTCGCTGCAGCTGACCCCGCCGTGGTCGCTCCTGCGCAAGGGCGGCAGCAGCATCGACTACAACTCGATGAGCGTGCAGGACCATTACCGCTGGATCGAGTACCACAAATGGACCTTCAAGGGATCGATCTACACCCGTCTGGTGGGCGACCTGGTCCTGATGACCCGCGCACAGTTCGGCTTCCTGGGCTACTACAACAAGAAATGGGGCTACTCGCCGTTCGAGGGCTTCATCCTGGGCGGCGACGGCATGTCGGGCTACAACACCTACGGCAACGAGGTGATCGGCCTGCGCGGTTACGAGAACTACTCCCTGACGCCGTATGTCAACGGCGCCTATGCCGGTAACGTATACGACAAGTTCACCGTCGAGCTCCGCTACCCGGTGATCATGCAGCCGAGTTCCACCATCTTCGCCCTCGTCTTCCTGGAGGGCGGTAACTGCTGGTCGGACATCCGCGACTTCAATCCGTTCCAGATCAAGCGTTCGGCCGGCGTGGGCCTCCGCGTCTTCCTGCCGGTGGTCGGCTTGCTCGGCATCGACTGGGGCTACGGCTTCGACACGGCGCCCGGCAACGACAAGAGCCACTTCCATTTCCTGATCGGACAACAATTCTAACCTGACTGTTATGAAGAAGTTTATCATCGCCCTCGGTGTCCTGCTGGCCAGTTTCTCGCTGGCAGATGCCCAGAAGGTGGCATATGTGAATACCGAGACCATCCTGGCCTCCATCCCGGCCTACGAAGCCGCGCAGGTCGCGCTCGAAACCCTCGCCGACAAGTATAAAGCCGCCGTCGAGACCGAGCTCGGCAAGGTCGAGGCCCTGTACCAGAACTACCAGAACACGCGTCACTCGATGACCGCGCAGCAGCGGCAGAGCGCCGAGAACGAGATCATCGCCAAGGAGCGCGTGGCCCAGGAAAAACAGAAGATTTATTTCGGCGAGGACGGCATCATGGCCAAGAAAGCCGAAGAACTGATCGATCCCATCCGCAAGGACGTGGAGAAAGCCATCGAATACGTGGCCCGCAGCGAGGGCTACGACCTGGTCATCGACGTGGCCGCCCTGCAGGGAGTGGTCTACAAGAACGAATCGCTCGATTTAAGTCGAAAGGTTGTTGACCGTTATTTTGAAAATCGTTAACTTTGATAATCCAAAATTGAAAGAAATGAAAAAAATCGTACTTCTTGCTTTTTGTGTACTCTCGTTCGCTGCGCTTTCGCAGGCGCAGAACCTCAAGTTCGGACACATCAACACGAATGAGCTCATCAGCCTCATGAGCGAGCGGGATTCCGCTGTGGTCAAGCTTCAGGCGTACCAGAACGATCTGATCGAGACGCTCGAGGGAATGGAGACCGAGTACAACAACAAGGTGAATGAGTATCAGCGTAAGAGCAACGAATGGGCGCCGGTGGTGCTCGAGACCAAGCAGCGCGAGCTGCAGGAACTCGGACAGCGCATGCAGCAGTTCCAGCAGACCGCCCAGCAGGAGATGGCCCAGATGCAGCAGGTGCTGATGCAGCCGGTGGTGGAGAAGGCCCAGAACGCCCTCACGAAGATCGCCAAGGCCAACAACCTGGTCTATGTCTTCGACCTCTCGGCCGGTTCGGTCATCTATTATGACGACGCCGTGAGCCTCGACCTGCTCCCGCTGGCCAAGAAGGAGCTGGGCATTCCCGCCGAGAAGGTGGCCCCGACGCAGTTGGGCAACGAAAACGGACAAACCAACTAACCCTAAAATACCTAACTTTAACCTATGCAACATAAAGTAATTGACACCCAAGATGTTGTAATTAGGTTTTGTGGAGATTCGGGCGATGGAATGCAGCTGACGGGCACCCTGTTCGCTGACGCGTCTGCCTTGTACGGCAACGAGATTTCCACCTTCCCCGATTATCCGGCAGAAATCCGCGCACCGCACGGAACAGTCTCCGGCGTATCCGGCTTCCAGGTCCACATCGGATCGAACGAGGTCAACACGCCCGGAGATTTTTGTGATGTGCTGGTGGCCATGAACCCTGCCGCCCTTCGCGCCAACGCCAAATGGGCCAAACCGACTGCAACCATCATCATCGACACCGACACGTTCGATGAAGCGCTCATCCAGAGAGCTGGTTACGCCACGCTGGACCCGATCACGGAACTTCGGATCGAGGACCGGAATATCATCTATTCACCCATCACGACGCTGACCAAGGAGAGCCTCAAGGACAGCGGCATGGACCAGAAGGCCATCGTGCGTTGCAAGAACATGTTCACGCTCGGCATGTGCTTCTACATGTTCAACCGCCCGCTGGAGTACACCTACGCGTACCTGGAGAAGAAGTTCAAGAAGAAACCGGCGCTCATCGAGCCCAACAAGAAGGTGCTCTTCGACGGCTACAACTACGCCGCCAACATCCAGGCCATTGCCAACACCTATACGGTGAAGCCGGCCAAGCAGGAAAAAGGCGTGTACCGCAACATCAGCGGTAACCAGGCCACCGCATGGGGCCTGATCGCCGCCTCCGAGAAGAGCGGACGCCCGCTCTTCTGCGGTTCCTACCCGATCACCCCGGCCACGGCCATCCTCGAGGAACTCGCCATCCACAAGAACCTCGGCGTGAAGACGCTGCAGGCGGAAGACGAGATCGCGGGCATCTGCACCGCCATCGGTGCGGCCTATGCCGGCAACTTCGCCGTCACGACGACCTCCGGTCCGGGCCTCTCGCTCAAGAGCGAGGCGCTGGGCCTGGCCATGATCACCGAGCTTCCGCTCGTGCTGGTCGACGTGCAGCGCAGCGGCCCGTCCACAGGCATCCCGACCAAGACCGAGCAGACCGACCTGGTGCAGGCCCTCTACGGCCGCAACGGTGAATGCCCGATCGCCGTGGTCGCCGCCCACTCGCCGAGCCACTGCTTCGACGCCGCCTTTTACGCCGGCAAGTACGCCATGGAGCACATGATGCCGGTCATCCTCCTCACCGAGGGTTTCCTGGGCAACGGCAGCGAGCCGTGGAAGATTCCTTCCATGAAAGATTATCCCGCCATCAAGCCGCCGGTGATCGACAAGTGCGAAGGCGCCTTCAAGCCCTTCGAGCGCGATCCCGAGTCCTACGCCCGCAAGTGGGCGTTCCCGGGCAAAGCCGGCCTGGAGCACCGCGTCGGCGGTCTGGAGAAGAACACCGCCGGTGTCATCTCCTCCGACCCTGAGAACCACGCGAAGATGGTCGCCGAGCGTGCCGAGAAAGTCGCCCGCCTGGCCAACTATATCCCCGAGCAGAAGGTCATCGGCCCTGAAGAGGCCGAGGTCCTGATCGTGGGCTGGGGCGGCACCTTCGGCCACCTCTACACCGCGCTGCACGAACTGCAGGATGAAGGCAAGAGCGTGGCCCTCTGCCACTTCGACTTCATCAACCCGCTGCCGAAGAACACCGCCGACATCTTCGCCCGCTACAAGAAGATCATCGTGTGCGAGCTCAACAGCGGCCAGTTCGCCGACTACCTGCGCGCCAAGCTGCCGCAGTTCAGCTATCTGCAGTACAACAAGGTCCAGGGTCAGCCTTTCATCGTGAAGGAGATCGTGGACGCCGTCAACGAAATTCTTTAACGGGAGGGAAGCATCATGAGATATACAGCACAAGATTTCAAGAGCAACCAGGAAGTCCGCTGGTGCCCGGGTTGCGGTGACCACGCCGTCCTGGCAGCCATCCATCGTGCCCTTCCGCAGGTATGCGAACAGCGCGGCTACAGCAAGGAGCGCCTGGTGTTCATCTCGGGCATCGGCTGCTCGTCGCGCCTTCCGTACTACATGGATACCTTCGGTTTCCACAGCATCCACGGCCGCGCGACGGCCATCTCCACCGGCGTGAAGGTCGCCAACCCCGACCTGTCCGTGTGGCAGGCCTGCGGTGACGGCGACGCCCTCGCCATCGGCGGCAACCACTTCATCCACGCCATCCGTCGCAACATCGACATCAACATCATCCTGTTCAACAACCAGATCTACGGTCTGACGAAGGGACAGTACTCGCCGACCTCCAAACTGGGCCAGATCACCAAGACCTCGCCCTACGGAACCGTCGAGAACCCCTTCACCCCCGGATCGCTCGTGCTGGGCGCGCGCGGCACCTTCTTCGCCCGCAGCCTCGACAGCGAACTGGCCCTGAACCAGGAGATCTTCGTGGCCGCCGCCGCCCATGACGGCTGCTCCGTCTGCGAGATGCTGACCAACTGCGTGATCTTCAACGACGGTGCCCACAGCACCATCTCGGACCGCGAGTACCGCGCCGACCGCACCATCACGCTCCGTCACGGCGAGCCGATGGTCTTCGGCAAGGACAAGGACAAAGGCCTGATCCTCGAGCACGGCAAGCTCAAGGTGGTCAAGATAGGGGAGAACGGCATCACCGTCGACAAGCTCCTCGTCCACGACGCCCACGCCGAGGATACCGCCATCCAGAACCAGCTCATCAACATGAAGTATCCGGATTTCCCGGTGGCCCTGGGCGTGATCCGTCAGGTCAGCGAACCGACCTACGACGACCGTGTCCGTGACCAGCTCACGCAGGTCAAGCAGGCTTCGCCCATCACCTGCATGGACGAGCTGCTCCACAGCGGCGCTACCTGGACGGTGGAATAAACAAAGACACAAACCAATCTAACCCAATAGTTTAACAATTTTTCCAATAATTTTACAACAACTATGAAAGTAGCTGAAATTATGGCGAACCTCGAGCGGAAGCATCCTGGCGAGAGCGAATATCTCCAGGCTGTCCGCGAGGTCCTCGACTCCATCGAGGAAGTGTACAACCAGCATCCTGAGTTCGAAAAGGCACAGATCGTCGAGCGTATGGTCGAACCCGACCGTATCTTCACGTTCCGCGTGACCTGGGTCGACGATGCCGGCAAGGTGCAGACCAACCTTGGTTATCGCATCCAGTTCAACAGCGCGATCGGCCCGTACAAGGGCGGTCTCCGCTTCCACAAGGCTGTGACTCCTTCGATGCTGAAGTTCCTCGGCTTCGAGCAGACTTTCAAGAATGCCCTGACGACCCTCCCGATGGGTGGTGCGAAGGGTGGTTCCGATTTCGACCCGGTCGGCAAGAGCAACGACGAGATCATGCGTTTCTGCCAGGCCTTCATGACCGAACTCTGGCAGTGCATCGGCCCGGACCAGGATGTCCCCGCCGGTGACGTCGGTGTCGGCGGCCGCGAGATCGGTTATCTCTACGGTATGTACAAGAAGCTCGCGCGTGAGTACAACACGGGCGTGCTGACCGGCAAGGGTGCTACCTGGGGCGGTTCGATCCTCCGTCCGGAAGCTACCGGTTTCGGTGCCCTCTACTTCACCCAGAACCTGCTGCACAAGGCTGGCAAGGACATCAAGGGCTGCACCGTGGCTCTCTCCGGCTTCGGCAACGTGGC
>JAFZRV010000003.1 GCA_017619655.1 Bacteroidales bacterium
AGAGCAGCCAGTATATCTTCACCGAGTTGGCCAGCTGATTGTCATTGCTGATCGCCTCCATGGTTTCATCCCTGTGCTCATCGGTGCGCCAGTAATCAATCACGAGATCGATGAGAGAGAGGGTATATTTTTCACCCATCGTTCTCCAGGCCTCGTTCCAATACTCGACAGGCTGATGCAGGATGGTCTGCCAGGGGGTCTGCCCCTCCACGAATACTTTGTCCGCAAGGATATCATAGTAATCCTTGGCATACTGATAAGATTCCTCCATGCGCAGCTGGGCTTCCCGGTAATGGGTGCTGTCCGCCATCACCTGCTCCCGCGTCTGGGCATACTGTTTCAGCAGTTCGGAAGCATATAGCATGCAGGAGTCGCGGTTTGCCTGGCCGGCTTCGCTCAGGATAAAGGCCGGGACGTGCTCCTCTTCCGCAACGGTATCCTGCGCCGCGTTCATGGCCAGGACGGCTTCCACCTGTTCCTGCAGTTCCTGCTCCAGCAGGCTCTCGTTCTGCAGCAGGTGCACGTCCAGCGAATCGTTATGGTACGCCAGGCTGTCCGGCACCACCTCCACCTCCCGGAGCTCGGGAGGGAGACGGCGGAGCGACTCGATCAGACGCGCATAGCGGTTGATCTCCACGTCCAGGGACGAAACGATGCGGTCGTAGGGCGTGCGGTTCTTGTTGAAGTCGTTGTATTCCTGGCTCACCTTCTCCAGGGCGTAACTGATGTCGAAGGTGTAGTCCTGTTTCTGGGAATACAGCATCAGGGACAGGTCGTTGCACTTCTTGACGATGTCCACCATCCTCCGGTGCTGCACGGCATACTTGCTTTCCATTTGCTCCCGCGTCTTGTCGATCTGCAGATAGTCGTGATACAGTTCCCGGCGCAGGTTGGCAAGCGTCGCGTCCAAGCCCAATCCTGTAAATACAGCCATGGCCGGCAGCGCCAGGGCAAGCAGCGCTACCAGGAGGCCTATGTGTCTATGCTTTTTCATTCCGTCTTCTTTGAAAAATTTAAGTTAGCCATTTTCACCCGAAGACACAATATGGCCAGGGCTCCGGCTTGCAGGTTTTGCAAATTCCGAAACCTTTTTGCAAATTCTGAAAGTGAAAAGGGCAGGAACCGCTACTCCGTCGCGCTGTGCATCCACGCCGTCACGGTCGTTCCCATGTTCTGTTTGAACGCGGCGCTGAAGGTGCTGTAGCTGTGGAAACCGCTCTCGAAGGCCAGTTGCTGGGCGGTGACGATGCGCTGGGAGGCCACGGCCTCATGATACAGCCGGATGAAATGGCGGATGCGCAGGCCGTTGATGTAGGCGTTGTACGTGATGCCCTGCTGGGCGAAGTGCTGGCTCAGGTAGTAGCGGTTGGTGCCGATGACCTGGGCGAGATGCGCCAGGGTGAGGTCGTGCTGAAGGTAAAGCTGGCCATCCTCGCACTGCTTTTTCAGCAGGGGGCCGATGCTGGCGGGAATGGCTGGCGGTACGGATGCCTTCTCATCGTCTGTCGGCTCTTCCACCGATGCGGTGTTCTCGCAGAGCTGCTGCAAGGTTTCCACGCGCCAAAGCAGCAGGCACGCAATGAGGATGCAGTCTATTTGAAGAAGAAACACAAGAACACGGTTTTGTTCCGTGGTACTGCTGTACATGATGAAAAACAGCAGGAACACAGCCAGGATCAGAAAGCTCTGCCAGATCTCCTTGTGCTCCAGGTCGGAGTAGTTGTCCCGCAGCCAGCGGCCGTAGCGCCGGACAGCGAAAAACATATACAGCAAAAACAGCGCATACAAAACATAGACATAGATGCTCAGCGGAACAAACAGCTCGTCGCCTCCCCGGATGATACACAAGACCGACAGGACAACGGCCGGGACCAGCGCCACCAACACGGGCCAGACAGGCCGATGCCGGTCCTGCAGCATGGAGAGCAGAACCCCTGCAATCGTGGGAAGGAACAGCAGTAGATCCAGACCGCAGACGATGAGGTAAGCGGTCTGCGAAGGATGACAGGCATAGAGCAGCCAGAACACATGGCTCAACGCACAAGCCATCAGAAAGGCCCCTGCCCATCGGCGCAGGCGGACCGGAGACGTTACCTCCGGCACGATGGCGTTACCCCGCCGCCGCAGCAGATAGAGGGCCAGCACCAAGTTCAGCATGGTCACGCCACCGTAGAAGGTGACAAAGAATACGTCTTTCAGGATTGCCTGCTCTTCCATTTCACGTAGCTATTACTCCCGAATCACCTTGATTTCCCCGTGCAGGCCCACCTGGATAATCTGGGAGGGCTCGCCGGTGGCGCCTTCTTCCAGGTACGGGTCGGCGACCCAGTCGGCGGCGTCGATGATCTCCATCGGAATGTCTTCGTAGAAGGCCGGGGCCGGCTGGCCCGAGATGTTGGCCGAGGTCGAGACGATGGGCTTGTGGAAACGGCGGATCACCTCCACGCAGAAATCGTTCATCGGGATGCGGATGCCGGCCGTACCGTCTTCGGCCACGACATTGGGCGCGAGGCCCATGGCGTCGGGATAGATGATGGTCATCGGCTTGTCGTTGACTTCCAGCAGGTTGATGGCCACCTCGGGGATGACTTTCACGTATTTGCCCAGCATGTCGGCATTGGCCACCAGCGTGATGAGGCTCTTGCTGTCGGCGCGCTGCTTGATGGCATAGATCCGGGCGACCGCCGCTTCATTGGTCGCGTCGCAGCCGAGGCCCCAGACCGTGTCGGTCGGATAGAGGATGACGCCGCCGGCCTTGAGGGTTTCCACCGCCGCCTTGACTTCTTCGAGATCGATTTCTTTTTCCATATCAGTTAAAATAGACGTTTGTGACAACGGGATAATGGTCGGACCAGGGAACACGGAGCGTTTCGTGCTGCCCGGCCGTGAACTCCTGCGGAAGCAGGATGTAGTCGATGCGCAGCATCGGCCAGAGCGCCGAATAGCTGCTGCCCATGCCGTGGCCCGCCTCCACGAAACTGTCTTTCTGGTAGCGGGTCAGCTGGTGATAGGTATAGGAGACCGGCGAGTCGTTGAAGTCGCCGCAGAGGAAGGTCAGCCAGGGACTCTGCGCCTCGTTGTCCAGCAGCGCCGACACCTGCTCGGAGCGGCGGCGCGTGGCTTCGCGCACCCTGCCGTGGACCTGCGCCACCTCGTCGGTGAAATTTTCGCGGTGCGAGAGCCGCTTGACCAGCGACGTGAAGGAGATGCTGTTGCTCTCCAGGTGGCAGTTGTAGACGCGGAAGGTCCGGTCGTCCAGCGCGATGTCCGTCACCACGCACAGGTTGCGGCTCTGGGGAAAGGTGAGCGCGCTTTCCGACACGATGGGATACTTGCTGAGGGTGACATTGCCGAACCAGCGGTTTCCCTTGAAGAGGTGCAGGGCATGGTAGGGATAGTCGGGCAGGCAGCCGTTCAGCCGGCCGGTGTCCTGGATGGCGAATTCCTGCAGGCACACGATGTCGGCGTCCTGCTCGGCGAGCAGCTGCCGGATGCCCTGGACAGACGCCTCGGGCGTGGTCTTGCGCGCACCCGCGTCGTAGCGCCCCAGGTTGTAGGTCAGGATCTTGACGGAGGGGCCTTCCGGAACTTCTTCCTCGCGGCCGAATTTCACGAAGCGCTCGGCCAGCAGCAGGGTCGGCAGCAGGGCGATGACGGAGATCAGGATGGCGCGAGGATGCCGGAAGACGGCGATCAGCAGGAACAGGATGTTGAGCAGGAACAGCGGGATGTAGTAGAGTCCGAAGAACATCACGACCGGATGCTTCGTCGGATGGACGTACGGGGCCAGGCAGGAAAGCAGGAGCGCGCAGGCCGCAACGGCGGCCAGCAGGGCGAAGACAACGCCCCCGAAGGTCCGTCTCCGCTGCGCTATTGCCATTCCGTGTACAGTTGCCCTTTCTTTTTCCAGATGAGGATCAGGATCAGGCCGAAGAGCATGCCGCCCAGGTGGGCGAAGTGGGCCACGCCGTCGTGGGTGCCGAGCACGCCGGTCACCAGTTCAATGACGGCGAAGATCACCACGAACCATTTGGCTTTCAGCGAAATGGGCGGAAATACCAGCGTCAGCGTGATATTGGGATAGAGCATGCCGAAACCCAGCAGCAGGCCGTAGATGGCGCCGGAGGCACCGACCGTCGGCACGTTGAGCATCCCCGGCTCGAAATAGTAGAGCACCAGTTCGTGGCAGGCGGCGGCGCCCAGGCCGCAGACGAAGTAGTACAGCAGGAACTTCTTCGGTCCCCACATCCGCTCGAGGGTCGGTCCGAACACGATCAGCGACCACATGTTGAAGAAGATGTGGCCGAAGCCGCCATGCATGAACATGTGGGTGACGAACTGCCACCAGTGGAAAAAGGGCGATCCAATGGGGAAAAGGGCGAACCACTCGTACATCGGATTGCCGATGAACTCGGTTCCGAGAAATACGATGATATTGATGATCAGCAGGTTCTTGACTGCGGTAGGAAGGTTTCTCATAACTTTTTCTCCAAATCTTCAAGGGTGAGGATGGCCAGGCACTTGCGGCCGTCGGGCGTCAGTTTGGGCTCGCGGCAGGCAAAGAGCTGGTCTACCAATAATTGTGCCTGTTCGGGATGCAGGCTGCCGGGGTCGCAGGCGGCGGCCGATGCGGCCATCCGTTTCGCCAGCAGCTGCTTCTGGTCTTCGAGGGAGGTATCGTCCTTCAGGGCGGCGATCAGGTCGTCGACGCCGCGCCGGACGCTTTCTTCGCCGCTGCCGAAACCTTCGGGCAGGGCGTTGACGACGATGGTGTTCGATCCGAAATCCTGGATGTCGAAACCCAGCGAGGCGGTCAGGTCGGGCTGCTCGAGCACGGCCAGGTAGTCTTCCGCGCTGAGGGTCACGGTCACCGGGAAGAGCGACTGCTGCCGCACGGGCTGCTGCTCCGCGATCTTTTCGAGGTAGCGCTCGTAGAAGATCCGTTCGCGCGCCCGGCGGATGTCGACCACCATCAGGCCCGATTTGACCGGGGTGGCGATGTAGCGGCGCTGCAGCACCAGCAGGCCGCTGGCGGAGGCATGCTCCTCTTCTTCGAAGAGCCGTCCGTAGCCGGGGACGGGATCCAGCACCGGAATGTCCTCGGGCGGCGCGGGCACCTCGTCGAAAGGATTGAAGAGCGGCGAATAGTCGATGCGCGGCGCATGGTCGAAACGCGGTGCACGGTCCGAACCGGTGAAAACCGGGATGTCGGGTGCGCCCTTCATGTCGAAGTCGATGCTCGGGGTGAAATTGTTCTTGCCCAGCGCCTCGCGGACCGCCGCCGTCAGGATCTCGAAGACCAGGCCCTCATCTTCGAATTTGACCTCGGTCTTGGCGGGGTGGATGTTGACATCCACGCGCTCGGGTTCCGTTTCCAAAAACAGGAAGTACGCCGGCGTGCAGTCTTCCGGCACCAGCTTTTCATAGGGCTTGCAGACCGCCTTGTGGAAGAACGGCGAGCGGAAATAGCGCCCGTTGACGAAGAAGAACTGGTTGCCGCTGCTCTTGCGGGCGTCCTCCGGGTTGCCGATGTAGCCGCTGATGCGCACGAGCGACGTGTCGACGTTCACTTCGACCAGCTCCCGGGCCAGGTTCATCCCGTAGATGTCGAGGATGCGCTTCTTGCGGGACGAGGCGGGACGCAGGTTGTGGATCTCTTTTCCGTTGGAGATCAGCTTGAAGGCCACTTCCGGACGGATGAGGGCGATGCGCAGGAACTCCTGGATGACGGCCCGCAGTTCCGCGTTGTCCGATTTGAGGAACTTGCGGCGGGCCGGGACATTATAGAACAGGTTGCGGATGGCGAAATTGCTGCCGGCCGGTGCGGCGACCGGCTGGCTTCTGGGCGGCTTCGACTCGCTGATCTCGACCTGGGTGCCGATCTCGTCCTGGGGACGGCGGGTGCGGAGCGTCACTTCGGCCACGGCGGCGATCGAGGCGAGCGCCTCGCCGCGGAAGCCGTAGGTCAGGATGCGCTGCAGGTCTTCGGCGGTGGCGATCTTGCTGGTGGCGTGCCGCTCGAAGCAGAGCACGGCTTCTTCCGGCGTCATGCCGCAGCCGTCGTCGATGACCTGGATCAGGGTCTTGCCGGCGTCGAGCACCGTGACGCTGACGCTGCGGGCGCCCGCGTCGACAGCATTCTCCACCAACTCCTTGACGACCGAAGCGGGACGCGACACCACCTCTCCGGCGGCGATCAGGTTGGATATGTTTTGCGGAAGGACCTGAAGCATCTATTGCACCAAAAGAAGGACGAAGCCTTTCGACAGATAATAGGCGGCGGCCGCGAGGGCGATCATCGTCAGAGCCAGGATCAACTTCTTGACCAGACTCATCGGCGAATTCTCCTTCTCCTTGGAGAGACGTTTCGCCTCGTAGGTCTCGCGGAACGACCCCCGGATGTGCATGCCCGGGATATAGCGCTTCTCCTCTTCGATCAGGCCCTCTTTCCGGGCCATCTCGTCGATCTGCTCGCTCGGCATCGTCTTGCCGTATTTCTTGTACATCTCTTCCAGACGCTCCTTGCGTTCGTCATAGTAGAGCGGTTCGTAATGGAACACCCGGTGCTCGGGGATATGCCAGAATTTAAATCCAAAAGCCATGGTACAAAGATAATGATTTTTTATCTTTGCGAAAACAACACTGATTCAGCTATGGATTTCCGGGTAGGCAATGGATACGACGTGCATCAGTTGGCCGAAGGCCTTCCGCTGGTGCTGGGCGGCGTGAAGATTCCCCATACGAAAGGCTGCGTGGCCCATTCCGACGGCGACGTGCTCATCCACGCCATCTGCGACGCCCTCCTGGGCGCCCTGGCGCTGGGCGACATCGGGCAGCATTTCCCCGACACGTCCGACGATTTCAAGGGCATCGACAGCAAGATCCTGCTGGCGCGCGTGGCGGAGATGGTCCGCGCCGCGGGCTGGGAGATCGCCAATGTCGACGGCACGCTGCTGGCGCAGAAGCCGAAGATCGCGCCCTATGTCCCGTCCATGCGCCAGACCCTCGCGGACGTCCTCGGGCTTCCGCTCGGCGCCGTCTCCGTCAAGGCGACGACCACCGAGCGTCTGGGCTTCGTGGGACGGGAAGAAGGCATCGCCGCCGAGGCGGTCAGTCTGCTATACAAGGCCGACCGGTAAGCGCCGTTCTTCGCAACAACCTTATATACAGTCGATTAACGAAAATAACCTGTGCGATATCGCACAGGTTATTTTGCATTATGTATTGATTTTCAGTAACTTATTTTGCACTGACCTTCTGGCCGATCAGGAAGCAGACGGTAGCGACAGCCATGCCGTTGATGGCCGGGAAGCCCCACTTCACGAGGTTGGCGACCACGGCGCCGAAAACAACACCGGCGATGGCGAACCAGTCGACCTTCTTCTCGGGTACGGTGCCTTCCTTGTAGGCCTTGCGGTTCATGAAGTAGTGGAGGACCAGGATGATGCCCACCGGCGGCAGCGTGCAGTTGAGGACGTTGAGCCAGCCGCAGAAGTTCCAGTAGAGCCAGACGGCCGCCACGGTGCCGATGATGCCCGAGATGATGACCATCGTCTTCTTCGACAGGCCGGTGATGTTCGACAGGCCGAGACCGCCCGTGTAGAGGGCGTTGTCATTGGTGGTCCAGATGTTGAGGCCGAGCACCAGCAGTGCGAAGTAGAACAGGCCCAGGTTGATCATCACGTCGAAGATGTCGTTGCCGCCCACGTAGATGCTGGAGACTGCACCGAAGAGGAACATCAGCGAGTTGCCGATGAAGAAGGCCACGACCGTGGTCCAGAGGCCGACTTTCGCGTTCTTGGCGAAGCGCGTGAAGTTCGGCGTAGCGGTACCGCCCGAGACGAAGCTGCCCACCACGAGGCCGGCGCCTGCGATGATGCCCAGGTTCTTCGTGCCTTCCGCGAACTGCTCGATGAGGCCCTTGTCGCCCTGCTTGACCGCCATGATCATGGCCGTGGTGCCCAGGATGGCCACCAGCGGGACGGCGATGTAGCTGATGATGGTAAGGCTCTTGATGCCCCAGTATGCGCTGGCGGTCATCAGGATGCCGGCGACAGCCACCAGCAGGTAGCCCTGCCAGGGCATGTGGTCGGGCGTCACTTCGAGGCCCATGATCTGCTTGGCCACCGGGATGGCGAACATGGCCAGGCCCACGCCGAACCAGCCGATCTGCGTGAAGCTGATCATCGCGCTCGGAAGCCAGCTGCCTTTCGTGCCGAAGCTGCGGCGGGCGAGCATGTCGAGCGAGAGGCCGCTCTCAGCGCCGATGAATCCCAGCGATCCCGTGTAAGCAGCCAGAATCAGGCCGCCCAGCACAAGGGCCCAGATGAAGCCCCACCAGTCGAGGCCGGCAGCCAGTTGCTGGCCGACCCACATGCTGGCCGAGAAAAAGGTGAAGCCCAGCATCACCATGAACATACTCAGGTTCGATTTCCGTCCGGCGCGGTCCACCGCGCGATCGGTGTAGTCAACATCAGTCTTTTTCATATTGTTGTTTGAGGTTATTGATCGATGCAATACGGCGGGCGGCTACGGCGCGCAGGTCGATGTCGCGCTGCAGCAGCGTCTGTTCGTCGGCCCAGAGGGAGCCGAGGTCTTCCAGGCCGCGCAGATGGGTGACGTCCAGCCAGTCTTCGAATTCGATGGGGCCGGCATAGCCGAGTTTCTCTTCCAGCAGCGCGCGGATGTCGATGAGATGGGCCCGGTCGCGGATACCTTCCCAGTATTCCAGCACCTCCTCGAAGTGGACGGGGAGCTGATAGCGGCGGGCGCCGCCGTCGTAGATGATGCATTTCTCCAGCAAGGCGTCGGGCCGGTCGACGATGTAGCGCCGGAATTCGGGCGTGACCACGCCGCCCTTCCAGCCGAAATCGATGTCCGGGTGGTTGATGCCGCTCACGCCTTTGTCTTCATAGACGGTGAAGGCGCCTTCGAAGAAGAAGCAGTCGATCCCTTCGAAACCGGCGAAGATGGCGCTGAGTTTCGTGGAGAGTTCCTCCATGATCTGGAAGGCCCGCGTCCCGCCGATGGTGAAGAAGATCAGGCGGCGGATGCTGCCTCCCTTCTGCAGGAACTTCTGCATCAGGTGCTCGAAGCAGTGGCGGAGCGTGTCGCCCGTGGCCAGGATGTCGCCGATGGCCAGCACGCGGTCGCGCGTGGGGTGGATCTTGTCGTATTTGATCTCCAGTCCCTTGATCACGTGGTTCTCGGCAATTCGCTCGCAAGAGACGAAATGCATGTCGCGCACGCGCATCCCGCAGCGGAACGCCGCTTCTTCCAGCGGGTAGTTGAGGCCGCCGCGCAGGATGGTGAATATATCGAGATCGCCGCCCAGGCCATTGTCAGTCAAATGGCGGAGGGCGGCGACAGTTTCCTCAAGGAGAGCGGTGTAGCAAGGAAAGCCGACTATTTCAGGTGCGGAGAGCAGCTCACGGCTTCCAGGCCCGCTTAAAAGATAATATCGATTGTGCAACTGGGATCCCCGCAGTTCGTATACGCTCGTGTCTCCCATCAGGCCTGCATGATGCAAGCTTGTGCCATCCATCAGTGTGATCATTGAAATCCCGATTAGATTAAACCGGGGTACAAAGGTATGCATTTTTTGCCTGACCGCAAAAAAAGACGAAGGGTTTTCAAAAAAAATTTCTTCTTCCTATCTTTGTAGGAAAGACAATTCAAACTGACATCCATATGAAAAAACTGATCCTGATCGTAGCGTTCATCGCGGCCGTTTGGAGCCCCGCTGATGCGCAGAACCCCTTCTTGCAGAAGCGCTACAAGACCCCGTACGAGATTCCCCCGTTCGAGATCCTGACCATCGACAACTACCGCGAAGGCATGCTCAAGGGCATGGAGGCCGAAAAGGCCGAGATCCAGGCCATCGTGGACAACCCCGAAGAGCCCAGCTTCGACAACGTGATCGCCGCCCTCGACAAGAGCGGCAAGCTGCTCGGCAAGGTCCGCGCCGTGTGGGGCTCGCTCAACAGCGCCAGTTCCACGCCCGAACTCCAGGCCTTCGCCCGCGAGATGAACCCCGTCACCGCCGCCCACAGCAACGAGATCCGCATGAACAAGAAGCTGTTCGAGAAGGTGAAATATGTCTATGACCACCGGGAGAAATACAACCTGAACAAAGAGCAGATGCGCCTCCTCCAGAAGACCTACGACGGCTACGTCAACGGCGGCGCCCTGCTCGACGATGAAAAGCGCGCCGAGATCGCCAAGATCAACCTCGAGCTCTCCGACCTGCAGCTGAAATTCAGCCAGAACCTGCTGCACGACACCAACAACACGTATGTGACGGTCGACAACGTGAAGGAGCTCGAAGGCCTGCCGCAGGACAACATCGACCGCGCCGCCGCCCTGGCAGAGCGTATCGGGCAGAAAGGCAAGTACAGTTTCAACATGCAGCGCCCCAGCTGCAACCCCGTGCTGCAGTACTGCAAGAACCGCAACCTGCGCAAACAGGTCTACGAGATGTACAACAACCGTTGCAACCACAACGACGAATACGACAACAAGGCCATCGCCGCCCGCATCATCGAGCTGCGCCTGAAACGCGCCCGGATCATGGGCTATACCGACTACGCCGCCATGTCGCTCAAGGACCGCATGGCCGAGAACGCCGCCAACGTCTACGCGCTGCTCGACCAGATCTGGGTCCCGGCCGTGAAGAAGGCCAATGAAGAGATCGCCGACATCAAGGCCATGATGAAGAAAGACAAGGTGAAGGGCGAGCCCCAGCCGTGGGACTACATGTATTACCTCGACAAGGCCAAGAAGGCCAAGTTCGACATCGACGAGGAGCAGGTGTCCGAATACCTGGAAATCAACCAGGTGCAGCAGGGCATCTTCTACGTGGCGGGCAAGCTCTACGGCCTGTCGTTCAACGAACGCACCGAAGACTATCCGCAGTACGAGCCCACCGCCAAGTCCTGGGACGTCATTGACCGCGACGGCAACGTGATCGCCATCTTCTACAGCGACTACTTCCCGCGCGACGGCAAAGGCGCCGGCGCCTGGTGCGGTGCCTTCCGCGGCCAGACCTACGACGGCGCGCAGCGCGTCCAGCCCATCGTGACGAACGTGTGCAACATGACCCTGCCTTCCGGCGACAAGCCCGCCCTCCAGACCCTCGACAACGTGGAGACCATGTTCCACGAGTTCGGCCACGCGCTGCACTCCTTCTTCCGCAACGTCCACTACAGCGGCGTCTCGGGCACCGAGCGCGACTTCGTGGAGCTGCCTTCCCAGATCAACGAGCACTGGGCCTTCGAGCCCGAGGTGCTGCGCGTCTATGCGAAACACTACAAGACGGGCGAAGTGATGCCGCAGGAACTTATCGACAAGATCCAGGCAAGCGACAAGTACGGCCAGGGCTTCGCCACGGTCGAATACCTCGCCGCTTCCTATGTGGACATGGACCTGCACGTGCTGCAGGAAGTGCCCGCCGACCTGAACGTGATGGACTTCCAGACGAAGAAGCTGGCGGAGCGCGGCATCCCCAAGCAGATCCTGCCGCGCTACAGCGTGACGAATTTCAGCCACTCGATCGGCGGCGGCTACAGTGCCGGTTACTACAGCTACATCTGGGCCGAGGTGCTTGACTGCGACGCCTTCCAAGCCTTCAAGGAGACGGGCGACATCTTCAACCAGGAGGTGGCGCAGCGCTTCCGCCAGTACGTGCTGACCCCGGGCGGCATCGACAAGGGCATGGTGATGTACCAGAACTTCCGCGGCCGCCAGCCCAGCGTCGACGGCCTGCTGGAGAACCGCGGCCTGAAATAATGAAAAAGCTCCTGATCGCTGCGGCATTCCTCGTACTGGCCGGTACGGGGAATGCCCAGCCTTTTGTTTCGCAGCGCCCCGCTCCGGCGGACCGGCTGTTCGTGAGCCGGGCGGTCGAGGAAAAGATCGTCGCGGTGCAGCGGCAGCTGACGAACCCGCGCCTGGCCTGGATGTTCGCCAACTGCTTTCCCAACACCCTCGACACGACCGTCCAGTTCGGCAAGGACGAAGCGGGCCGCTGGCGGACCTTCGTCTATACGGGCGACATCCACGCCATGTGGCTGCGCGATTCCGGCGCCCAGGTCTGGCCCTATGTGCAGCTGGCGCCGCAAGACCGGCACCTGCAGAGCCTGATCGCGGGCGTGATCAACTGCCAGTTCAGCCTGCTCTGCATCGACCCTTATGCCAACGCCTTCAACGACGGGCCCACCGGCACCGGCTGGCAGAGCGACCTGACGAAGATGGATCCCAACCTGCACGAGCGCAAGTGGGAGATCGACTCGCCCTGCTACCCCATCCGGCTGGCTTACCACTACTGGAAGACGACCGGCGACACGTCGGTCTTCGGCGAGGTCTGGCTGGAAGCTGTCCGGAAAGTCCTGGCCGTGTTCCGGGAACAGCAGCGCAAGGAAGGGCGCGGCAGCTACCGCTTCCAGCGCGAATCCACCGTCCCGACCGACACCCAGGCCGGCTATGGCTGGGGCAATCCGGCCCGCCCCGTGGGCCTCATCGCATCCGCATTCCGTCCTTCCGACGATGCGACCACCTTCCTCTTCCTCGTGCCGTCCAACTTCTTCGCGGTGAGCTCGCTGCGCAAGGCGGCCGAGATCCTGGAGACGGTCAACCGGCAGGAGGCCCTGGCCCGCGAGTGCCGCGCGCTGGCCGACGAAGTGGAAACGGCCCTGCACCGCTATGCCACGTATGAGCATCCGACCTACGGAACCATCTACGCCTACGAGGTCGACGGTTTCGGCAACAAGCTGCTGATGGACGACGCCAACGTGCCCAGCCTGCTGGGCATGGCCTATCTGGGCGACGTCGACCGCAACGATCCGGTCTACCGGAACACGCGCCGCTTCGTGCTGAGCCCGGACAATCCTTACTTCTTCCGGGGAACGGCGGCCGAGGGCATCGGCGGCCCCCATGTGGGCATGGACATGATCTGGCCCATGAGCCTCCTCATGCGCGCGTTCACTTCCGACGATGACGCCGAAATCAAAACCTGCATCGAGACGCTCCTGCGCACCGACGCCGGCACCGGCTTCATGCACGAGTCCTTCCACAAGGACGACCCCCAGCGCTACACCCGCGCCTGGTTCGCCTGGGCCAACACCCTCTTCGGCGAACTCATCCTTCAGCTGATCGACGACGGGAAACTGGATTTGCTGAATTCGATTTAAGATACGTACCTATATTATGATGAAACGACTGCTCCTTCTATTCGCCGGCCTGGTTTTCTGCCTCCCGCTCTTCGCCCAGTATGACTTCGCGACGGAATTCGAGCGGCAGACGGTGGTTTCCACCGCCAGCCCGAAATTCCACAACTACTACATCAGCCTCCAGAACGCACCCAAGCCGGGCGGCGGCTCGGTCTTCTACATCTATTCCCAGACCTCCAGCCACGCCGACGCGACCCGCTTCCAGTTCCACCTGGGATCGAGCGTGGAGGAATCCCTGCAGACCCTCGACAAACTGCAGGAAATCCTGACGTCGCGGCCGGTCGAAGCGACGGACACCCTGCAGAACTACAACAGCCGGAGCGAAGTCAAGGTGGTCGCGTCCAAGCGCAAGCGGCAGGGCAATGTCCTGCGCATCCGGAACAACGGGCAGACGGGCGTCGTCTACCTCACCCGGCAGACGCTCGACATCATGGAAGACGCCCTGCGCCACTGGAATCCGGAAACCGGATCGTCCTTCGACAAACTGCAGCTGTCCGACAGGGCCGCCATCCAGGCGGAGATCAACCGCTACGCCAACCGTCTGAGCAGCACCAAATCCACCCCCACCGACTACGCGCCTTCGTTCAAGAAGCTCTTCAAGCAGCGCATCCGGGAGTACAAGAAAGACCTGCAGGCTGTCCAACCGTAGAATAAGATTCGTAAATTTGCTAATCAAACCCGATTCAGACAATGGCACTCGAACAACAGATCCAGGAAGACATCAAGGCCGCGATGAAGGCCCACGATGCCGTGGCGATGGCCGCCGTGCGCGCCGTCAAGAACGAAATCCTTCTCTTCAAGACCGCCGAGGGCGGCTCGAAGGACGTCACCGACGGTGACATCCTGAAGATGATCCAGAAGCTCGTCAAACAGCGCAAGGAGACCGCGCAGGTCTACGTCGACAACGGCCGCCAGGAACTGGCCGACAATGAATTGGCGGAGGCCGCCGTCATGGAGCGCTACCTCCCCAAGCAGTTGTCGCCCGAAGAACTGGAGGTCAGGATCAAGGAGATCATCGCGGAAACCGGCGCCACTTCCATCAAGGATATGGGCAAGGTGATGGGCGTTGCTTCCAAACGCCTGGCCGGTCTGGCCGACGGCCGCGCCATTTCCACCGCCGTCAAGGCACAGCTGGGATAATAATCGGCTGCGTTATTTGCTGAACGTCAGATAGACCGCCGCTGTCGCTACGATGGCGGCGGTTTCTATGCGCAGCCGCGAGTCGCCGAGCGACACCGGCTGCCAGCCACGCTCGAGGGCGAGGGCCACTTCGGCGCGGGAGAAATCCCCTTCGGGGCCGATCAATATCGTGATGGCCGGCTTGCTTTGCGGGCAAGCCGCAAGTGCCTCCTTGATGTCGACCTTGCCGGTGGCTTCGTCGCAGTAGCAGATGAGCTTGAGGCCTTCGTGGGGCTGGCGGAGGAAGTCGGAGACGGTCGTGAATTCGTCGAGTTGCGGGATGGCGCCCTTGTGCGACTGCTTGGCGGCGCTGACCAGCAGGCGTTCGATGCGCTCGGGCTTGAAAACCTTACGCTCGGAGTAGTCGCCGAAGACGGGCGAGATGACATCGACGCCGATCTCCGTGGCCTTCTCGGCAAACCATTCGAAACGGTCGATGTTTTTCGGCGGGCAGACGGCCATGCGGAGCCAGTAGTCGTGGCTGCCGTAGTTCTCCACCCACTCGTCCACGTCGAAGAGGACGGCGCGCGGGTCGTCGTCCACGATCGTGCAGCGGTAGAGCATGCCGTGACCGTCGACCACGTGGATGGTGTCGCCGCGGCGGTGGCGCAGCACCCGCACGCAGTGGCCCGACTCGTCGGCGTCGAGCGTCCGGCCGCCGTCGGAAATCGTTTTTGAATAGAAGAGCTCCATCGGAAGACAAAGATACAAAAGATTCCGGGTCAGGCCCGGAATGACATGCATTTTTTATATCTTTGTGTGTTATGGCACAAACGAAAACCCAACGATATGTCGCCCTCGACGTCCTGCGGGGCATGACCGTGGCCGGGATGATCCTGGTCAACAATCCGGGCTCCTGGGCCCACATCTTCCCGCCCCTCAAGCATGCGCCCTGGACCGGCTGCACGCCCACCGACCTCGTGTTTCCCTTCTTCCTGTTCTGCGTCGGCGTGGCCATGGCCTTCTCCTTCGCCAAGTACGGCGACGCCCTCAACAAGCAGAGCGCCTGGAAACTGGTCAAGCGCGGCATCCTCATCTTCCTGGTGGGCACGGGCCTGAACCTCTTCCCCTTCTACCCCACCTCGCCCCACGACGCCAGCTGGACCTTCGGCCAGAACTGGGTGTACTGGATCCAGCACTACCGCGTGTTCGGCGTGCTGCAGCGCATCGCCATGTGCTACGTGCTGGGCGGCTTCCTGGCCCTCCTCCTCAAGACCCCCAAGAAGATCCTCTGGGGCATTGCCGGCGTGACCTGCCTCCACTGGCTCATCCTCTATGTGTTCGGCACGGAGCCGGGCTGGGCCACGCTCGAAGGAAACATCTCGGGCAAGATCGACATCGCGCTCGTGGGTGAAAACCACGTGTACCACGGCTACGGCATCCCCTTCGACCCGGAAGGAGTGCTGGGTGCGCTTTCCGGTGCAGGCACGGTGCTGCTGGGCTATTTCATCGGCCAGACCATCCGGCATACCGACGACCAGATCGAAGTCGTCGCCAAGCTCTATACCATTTCGGCCATCTGCCTGGCGCTGGGCTGCGTCTGGAGCATCTGGCTGCCCATCTGCAAGGCGCTCTGGACAGGCTCCTACGTGCTCTACGCCGGCGGCTGGGCCATCTTTTGCCTGGCTTTCTTCATCTGGTTCATCGACGTCAAGGGCATCGAAAAACCGTTCGTCCCGTTCAAGGCCCTGGGCATGAACCCGCTCTTCTGCTTCGTGATGGCGGGCTTGACCGTGAAGATCCTGGGCCGCATGATCCACTGGACCACGCCCGACGGAAAGTCCACCAACTGCCTGAACTGGTTCTACCGGACCTGCTGCGTCAGCATCTTCGGTGACAACGAATATGCATCGCTGATGTACGCCCTCTGCTACGTCGCCCTCTTCATCGGCATGGCGATGTGGCTCTACCGCAAGAAGATAGTAATAAAGATATAAATAAGCGTAGCGGAGGCAGTATATGCCTTTGAAAACATTGGCGCCCACGCCTCAGGGGGAGGGGCCCATTTATGGGAGGGTGGTTTTCAAAGGCATATACTGCGGAGCGAAGCCGACACGATAATATGGCATATATCGGACTGATATCAGATACCCACGGCTACTTCGACAGGAAGCTGGAAGACTTCCTGGCGCCGGTCGACGTGGTCTGGCACGCCGGAGATTTCGGCAACGAAGCCACCTACTCGGAGATCGCCACGTTCAAGCCTTTGGTAGGCGTATTCGGCAACTGCGACGGCTACGACGTGCGCGACTTCACGAAAGTGATGCGCTACTTCGAGCAGGACGGGATGAGCGTGCTGATGACCCACATCGGCGGCTACCCTGGACACTACGACTACCGCGCCCTGCGCCTGATCGAAGCCTACCGGCCCAAGATCTTCGTCTGCGGGCACTCCCACATCCTGAAAGTGGTCCACGACAAACACTACGACATGATGGTCCTCAACCCCGGCGCCGCCGGCATCCAGGGCTTCCACCTCGTCCGCACCGCCCTCCGCTTCCGCATCGAGAACGGCCAGCTCAAAGACATGGAAGTCGGCGAATGGCCTCGCAACACCCAGTAAATCAATCCAATCAAATAGTATGAAACGACTGCTTACCCTCTGCTTCGCCGCACTGCTGTGCTGCGTCGTCGCATCGGCCCAGGAGCCGAACTACGCCCTGGCGGACCAGTTCTCCGCCAAGAAGGTGAACGCCATGGTGTTCAGCACCTCCATCCGTCCCAACTGGTTCAAGAATTCCGACAAATTCTGGTATTCCTGGAAGGACTCTCAGGGAACGAAGTACTACATCGTGGACCCGGTGGCCAAGACCCGGGTCGAAGCCTTCGACATGGAACGCCTCGCGATGGAGATTTCCGCCATCGTCAAGGACCCGTTCGACGCCCAGCACCTCCCGCTCCGCAAGCTGGAGCTGAAGGACGACAGCAAGTTCACCTTCGAGGTCCAGAGCACCGAGATGGTGGAAAAGAAAGAGAAGAAGAAAGCTGACGCCGACACGTCGAAAGCCAAGCCCAAGGGCAAGCCCCAGAAAGAAAAGAAGGTCTACCGCTTCGAATACATCATCGCCACCGGCAAGCTGGTGGACGTGACCGAGAACGAAGAGGAGAAGGACTACCCGCGCTGGGCCTGCATCTCGCCCGACGGGACCAAGGCCGTCTATTCCAAAGGCTATGACCTCTATTGGATGACGATGGAGGATGTGAAGAAACTGATGGAAGACGAGAAGGACTCCACCGTCGTGGACCACCGGCTGACCTTCGACGGCACCAAGGAATTCTACTGGGGCGGCGGCAACTACCGCGCCGAGGAAGTGAAGGACACCGCGGAACGCCGGCGCAACTTCGTGATGTGGTCGCCGGACTCCAAGCACTTCGCCATCGAGAAATACGACATGAGCCAGGTCAAGGAGCTCTGGGTCATCAACTCCGTGGCCCAGCCGCGTCCGACCCTCCAGACCTACAAGTACCAGATGCCCGGCGAACCCGGTCCGGTCAACCACCTCTATGTGTTCGATGCCGGCGACGGCAGTTTCAAGGAAATCGACTACGCCGCCTATAAAGACCAGGACACCGAACTCCACGTGAAGGACCGCAAGAATGCGGACCAGTATGACGAGTGGTACAAGAATGTCTGGATGGGCGACAACGACGGCTTCTACCTGGTCCGCCGCAGCCGCGACCTCAAACGCTACGACCTGCTCCGCGTCAACGTGGCGGAAGACAGCGCCCGCACCGTCGTCCACGAGACCCTCAACACCTATGTGGAGGTTCGCGACCCCCGCTTCATCAACGGCGGCAAGGAATTCATCTGGTGGAGCGAACGCAACGGCTGGGCCCATCTCTATCTCTACGGTGCCGACGGCACGCTCAAGCGCCAGATCACCAACGGCGCCTTCCACGTGGAAGACGTGCTGGCCGTGGATGAGGCCACCCGTACCATCTTCTTCCTGGCCATGGGCGTGAACAAGGATGAGAATCCGTACAACGGCCATGTCTACCGCATCGGCTTCGACGGCAGCGGCATGAAGCAGCTGGACGTCGCGGACTACAACGCCTACTCCAACAGCTTCAGCGACGACGGCAAGTTCTTCGTGAGCAACTACTCCCGCGTCGACGCCACGCCGGAAGTGGCCCTCTTCGACGGCACGGGCCGCCAGGTGATGCACCTCCACAAAGCCGACCTCTCGCAGCTGCTGGCCGCAGGCTACCAGTTCCCCACCCCGTTCAAGGTGAAAGCCGCCGACGGCGTGACCGACCTCTACGGCTACATGTACAAACCGTACGACTTCGACTCCACCCGGGTCTATCCGATCATCGACTACGTGTACCCCGGTCCGCAGACGGAAGGCAACAACGAGGCCTGGTCGAAAGGCTTCACCCGCACCGACCGCCTCGCCCAGATCGGCTTCATCGTGATCACCGTGGGCCAGCGCGGCGGCCACCCGAACCGCTCGAAGTGGTACCACAACTTCGGCTACGGCAACATGCGCGACTATCCGCTTGAAGACCACAAGTACGCCGTCCAGCAGCTGGCGGCCCGCCATAAGTTCATCGACATCAACCGCGTGGGCATGCACGGCCACAGCGGCGGCGGCTTCATGTCCACCGCGGCCATCCTTAAGTATCCTGATTTCTACAAGGCAGCCGTCTCCTGCGCCGGCAACCACGACAACAGCATCTACAACCGCTGGTGGAGCGAGCAGCACCACGGCGTCCTCGAAGAGATCTCGGCTTCCGGCGACACCACCTTCAAGTACAGCGTCGACAAGAACCAGGACATCGCGGGCAACCTCAAGGGTCACCTGCTGCTCGTGACGGGCGACATCGACGACAACGTGAGCCCGAGCAACACCATCCGCGTGGTCAACGCGCTGATCCGCGCCAACAAGCGTTTCGAGATGCTCGTGCTGCCGGGCCAGCGCCACGGCTTCGGCGACATGAACGAATACTTCTTCTGGCGCATGGCCGACTGGTACAGCGAGTGGCTCCTCGGCACTTCGCACCGCGACCAGGTCGACATTCGCGAACTGAATAACGACTAGCGGTCCGAACGGACCGACCGGGAACAAAACCGGCCGAAAATGTGCCCGCCACCCCGAAAAATGGGATGGCGGGCACATTTTGGCTGGAATTTGTTCCCCGATTATACACCGGCGACACGACGCCTGTATTCCTTGATGCAGGCGTCGAGGCGCTCGTGGGCCGTCGTATCGCCCGGCACATTGTGCGAGGGATGGATGTAGAGCTTCACGCCGCGCTGCTCGAGGATCTCGGCCACGGTGCCGAGCGTCATCCAGACCGTGGTCACGAAGGCGACGGTCGAGAGCGGGCCGATCTTGTCGAATTCCTTCTCCATCTTCACGGAAGCGTCCTGCAGCGGGCAGCACGAATCCACCACGTAGTCGGCGATCTGGAAGAGGTTCTTGCCGCAGGAGTGGCGGGGCACCTTGTCGCCCGTCTCGCCGGCCGAGCCGAAGACGATGACCTTCATGCCCAGGCGCTTCGCTTCGAGGGCCACGTCGATGTTGACGGCGTTGATGCCGGTGTGCGAGAAGATCCAGACGCAGTCGCGCTTGTCAAAATTCCAGCTGCTCATGATGGTCTTGCCGTAGCCTTCCGTACGCTCGAGGAAGAGGAACTGGTTGATGCCCATCTCGCCCACGATGTGGGTGAAGAAGGTGAGCGGAATCTCGCAGAGCGGATGGAAACCGACGAAGCCGCCGATGCGGGGATACATTTCCTCGATGGGCAGGTTGGCGTGGCCGCAGCCGAAGGTATGCACCCAGCGGCCGGCTTCGATGGTGTCGGCCATCACCTCGGCCACCTTGCGGATGTTTTCCATCTGCGTTGCTTCGATCTTGTCCATCACGGCGAAAGCGTTGCGCTTCCATTCTTTGGCGTAATTCTGTGTAATCATGTCTATTTCGATTGTTTGTTGACTTGTTGGAGGGCGATGGGGACGATGACCATCATGGCGACAACGGCCGTGAACAGCAAGGCCGGCAGCGTGGCGTAGCGGCCTTGCATGAAGGCGTTGCCGGTCAGGCGGTTGAAGGTGAACTGTCCCAGCAGCCCGATGAAAATGGCGATCGACATGGCCGTTCCCGAATTGTTGCGGAAGGCCCCGCCGATGTAGTTGAGCACCACGGGATAGGTGGCGCCCACCCCGAAACCGATGAGTCCCATGGAAACATAGGCCCCGACGGCGCCGTTGCAGAGCGTGAAGACCACGACGCCCGCCAGGGCCACGCTCAGATAGAGATAGAGCGTGCCGAGGGCTTTGAGCCGGCGCGTGATCGCACCCAGCGGGAAGCGGCCCGCCATCATGCCGATGGTGAAGACTGTCATGGCCAGGGTCGCCGTCCGGGTATCCAGGGGCGTGGTCCGGTTGAAGAATTCCACGGTGAAACTGCCGCTGCAGCCCTCAAAGCCGCTTTCGAAGAACAGCACCACGGAGAAGAGCAGCAGCGCCGGGTATTTCAGCAGCCCCAGCGACTGGTTCAGCGACACGTTCGCCGAAGGCTTGGCGGCAGGGAAAGCCGTGAAGCAGTAAAACACGATGAACAGCCCCATCACCGCGGAAATCGCGTTCAGGGGGATGTTGTAGTTCGGGATGAAATAGTTGAGCAGGGTCCAGAGCAGCGCGCCGATGCAGTAGAAGGCACCCAGCACGCCCAGGCGCCCGCCGCGCCGGTCATCCTCGTAAATATCGGAAACCACGGCGTTGGTCAGGCCGTTGAGGATGCCGCCGCCCAGGCCGAGGAAGAACATGGCGCCGTGCAGCATCGGCAGCTGTGTGAAACGGGCCAGCCCCTGCAGGCCGGCCAGCGCCAGCACCGACGCCGCGATCAGCAGGCCCTTGTAGCCGAACTTGTCGACCACCGGTCCGAACACCACCGTACCCAGGATGATGCCGATCGACAGGGTGGAAGGCAGGGCGTTCGCGCCATCCCCCACCAGCATGCCCAGTTTACCGAGAATCGGGCCCAGCGACAGCATCGCCACCCCGAAGAAGGCCATCCCTGCACAGGCAGCGGCAAAGACAGCCGTGGTGTTGTATTTCTTCGCAGCCATACGCTATTGATTCATTTCCCAGAGACAGAGGTAAGCGGCGCCCAGCAGGGCGGCATCGCCCTCCAGCGCCGAAGGACAGAACTTCACGTCGCGCATCGCGATGGGCTGTCCCCACTTGCGCGCCTCGCCGTAGATACGGTCGATGTAGCGGACGGCCGGCCCGAAGACCCCGCCGCCGAAAATCACCTTCTGCGGATTGAAGAGGCTCACCAGGTTGGCGGCGCCCATGCCCCAGAGTTGGATGGCCTTGTCGAGGATCTGCGTCGCGACGGGATCCTTGCCGTACTGGGCAAACACGTCGTAGCTGGTCTTGCTCTCGTCGCCGTATAACTTTTTGGCCTGCAGCCCGATGCCGTTGCCGGAGGCATAGTACTCGAAGCAGCCCATCGGGATGAATTCATCCTGGTAGGGAGTTTCCAGCGCCATCCAGCCCGTGGCGCCCACGATGTCGTTCGCGCCGTGGATGATGCGCCCGTCGAGCAGGATGCCCGCACCGATGCCCGTGCCCACGGCCAGGTAGATGGCATCGGCACAGCCCTGCGCAGCCCCTTTCCACACCTCGCCCAGAATGTAGCAGGTGCGGTCGCTGGCGATGGAAATCTTGATGGAGCGGTCGCCCAGGACGGCCTGCAGGTCGTTCTTCAGCGGGTAGTTGTCCCATCCCGGAATGTTGGGCGCCCAGACGGTTTCGCGCTTGGAGTACACGATGCCCGGCACGCAGATGCCCACGGCTTCCACGGGCAGGTCGGGGCGCTGGGTCCGGAGCGAGGCGATCATCTCGGCGATGAGTACGCCGACTGCCGTGCCGGAGGCTCCTTCGAGCAGGCGGTATTCTTTCTTGAGCAGATGTCCTTTGTCGGAGAACAGGGCGGCGGACACTTTCGTTCCGCCCAGGTCTACACCGATGACAGCCATGGCCTTGTATTATTGGGTCATAACGGCATTCCAGACGGCATGGCGAAGCGTGCCCTTGGCATCATCCTGGTCGTACTCCCAGAACATCAGGCCCAGCAGGCCCTTCTGGCGAGCCCAGACGCCCTTGGCGGCAATGCTGCGGGGATTGTCGTAGCCGCAGAAAAACTCTCCGCCCATCGTTTCCACGTAGGGGCAGTTAGCCGTGGCGTCCCACTTGTTGCGGCGATACTTGTACGGGTCCATCGTCAGGATACTCTTATAGGTGACGGTGGTCGGCGACTGGCTCCAGGAATGGCGGCCGTAGAAAGGGATGCCGAGCACGAGCTTGTTGGGCGCGACGCCGGCGTTGAGATAAGCCTGGACGGAACGCGCACAGTCCTTGTAGGCCCTGGTATCACTGAGCGCCGAATGATGGTGCGGTGCCTCGTCCAGGTCGTAGGTCATGATGTTGACGTAGTCCACGTACTTGTCCATGCCTTTGATGTCGACATAGCGGTAGCCGCCCGTGACGGCCGCCTTGTCAGTGCAGTAGCCTGCGTAGGAGATGGTATACTTGTCCCCGAACGTCTCGCGCAGCTGCTTGACCAGCAGGACATAATTGTCCACGTCGCAGGATACGTCGCAAGCCGCGTTGCTCCACGACAGGCCCGGAAACTCCCAGTCGAGGTCGACGCCGTCGATCCCGTATTTTTCCAGGAAAGCCTTGCAGTCCTCCGCAAAGGCCTTGCGCCCGCTCTCGCTCTTGCAGAGGGCGGAAAAACTGCCGCCCTGCTTGTTGTCGGAGTTGGCGACGCCGTGCGTAAAGCTTATGCAGATCTTCAACATAGGGTACATCTTCTTGAGCGCCACGATGCTTTCAAAGCGGGAGAGCGAGCCCTGCGGCTTGAAGCCCTGGTAGACGCCGTCCACCATATACAACTCTGCGAACGCATAGTTGATATGGGTCAGCGACGTGGCTTCGGGCACCTGCGATCCGTAATACGTGACATAGGCCGTGACCTGGCGACCGTCGTCAATGCGGGCATTCAACGTGACGGCAGGCTCTTCGATGGGCGGATCCACTTCCGCCACCGGTGTCGGATTGGGCCCGGGTACGGGTTCGGGCACGGGCTGGTCGCCCGGGTCGAGACGCTCGCATGCCACCAGCCCCAGGGCCAGCGGCAGGACAAGCGATGCGATCAGGAAAAGCTTATTCTTCATACAACAGATACGGTTTGCGCTGCTCCTTGAAGAAAATGATGTCGTTGGCCCACATGGCGCGGATCTCGTCGGAGGTAGCCCCTTCCATGATCATGCGGCGCACGTAGTCGCGGCCGATGAGCAGTTCGAAGAACGAACGGAAAAAATGGCTGCCCAGGTGCAGGTTGTTGTAGGCATCGATGACGTAGTCGAGGTTGATGCCGGCCGCGAGGACCTCGTCATCGGAAGGCCGCTCGCGAAGGTCCACGCCGTAGCAGAGCTGGTCGAGCTGCGGCGGCTCCTTGGCGCCGTCCATGCTGCGGGGCGTGAACGAATAGCTGTAGCCCTTCATGTTGGGATGCCCGTACATCTGGAAGGGGAATTCGGTGCCGCGGCCCAGGCTCACGGGCGTCGCCTCGAAATAGCAGATCGAGGGATAGAGGTAGATCGAACGCATGTTGGGCAGGTTCGGAGACGGCTTGACCGGCAGCACGTAACGCGACTGATGGGTGTAATTCCGGCACTTGACCACGGTCAGGTCGCACTTCACGTGCTCGGGAAGCCAGCCTTCCCCGTTGATCATCAGCGCCAGCTCGCCCAGCGTCATGCCGTGGCAGACCGGAATGGGATACCAGCCCACGCCGGACTTGTATTTCAGGTCGAGGATCGGACCGTCCACCAGGAAACCGATGGGATTGGGGCGGTCGAGCACGATCATCTTCTTGTTATTCTTGGCGCAGACATACATCATCTTGCCCATCGTCACGTTGTAGGTGTAGAAACGGACGCCGACATCCTGCAGGTCGAAGATCAGCACGTCGAACTCGGAAATGGCCTCGTCGGAGGGATAGCCGCCCTTGCCGTCGTACAGAGAACTGATCGGCACGCCGGTCGGACCGTCGACGGAGTTGCCCACCAGCTCGCCGGCATCGGCCGTGCCGCGGAAGCCGTGTTCAGGCGAAAAGATCGAGACCACGTTGACATTAAGCGCAAGCAGGGTGTCGAGCACATGGCGGTTGCCGCTGACCATGCCTGACTGGTTGGAGAGGATGGCTACCCTTTTGCCTTCCAGGAGGGGAAGATAGGCCTCGATATCCATGGCGCCGGGCAGGATTTCAGGCGTGGGCGGATATACCTTCAGCGTGGGCTGGGAGGCGCAGGAAGCCAGGGATAGCACGAGGGCCGTCAACAGGAGAATGCGTTTCATATCGGTCAGAATAACAGAGTTCGGGTCTGGGCGTCTTCCACCTGGATCTGCACCTTGAGGGTGTCGTCGGGCAGCAGTTCCTCGATCATCTCGGGCCACTCGACCAGGCACAGGTAGCCGGAGTCGAAATACTCGTACAGGCCGATGTCGAGGGCCTCGGAAAGGCGGTTGATACGGTAAAAGTCGAAATGATAGACCGGCTCGTCGTGGCGGTCCCGGTACTCGTTGACGATGGTGAACGTCGGGCTGTTGACGACGTCCCGCACGCCGAGGGCCTCGCAGACCGCCGTGATGAAGGTCGTCTTGCCGGCCCCCATCGCGCCGTAGAAAGCCAGGATGCGCGCATCCCCGATGTGCTCCAGGAACACCTTCGCCGCCCGCGGCAGGTCGGCCGTACCGTTGATGACAATCTCGGTCATATCTTTGCAAAGATAATAATAATCACTATTTGTTGGTATTGTCTCTTCCGTAAAAAGCAGTGATCTTTGCACCATGAATTGTGATTTCAATTGTAGCAGATGTGAACTGGCCGCGAAGGGAAGCAAGCGCATCGTGGTCGATGTCGTCGGCCACGAGCCCGAGGGCGGGATGTTGTCCTTTTCAGGTCGGCGGCAATTGACGGTCGAGTTCGGGGACTATCTGATCTGCTTCGTGAACTTTTGCGGAGAAAATGTCCACATCGGCAGGAAGATCCTCCTCAACAAACCTTCCGTGGTATTGGACATCATCGATTCGATGTCCCTGGAGAACAGCCTCCGGCTCACTTCCCGACTGATCGACATGGATTGCAGGGCCGTGCTCGCCTTCAGCGCTTACGACCGCCTTCTGGCTACCGGACATTCCCTGGATTACGAGACCCTCGGCGAGATGATGGGCTTTTCGGCAACGGTCCTGGACTCGACCGAGGAAAGTTTCAGCAGGCTGCTTTCCCTGATCGTCGAGACCTACTCCCAGCCGGTCAAGAAACACGTGCACGTGCCCTATGGCCAGGATGTGGACAAGGCCATCAACAAGATTACCGGCCTTATCGCCGATTCGCCCGGACTTTCAGACAGTTACCACGACCGCTACCTGGCCGTCCGCCTGTTGGAGGACCCGCAGTACATTTCCCCGGTCCTGGAAGGCTATCCGATGGCCTCCCGCATCGTGGAAACCGCCCGCGCGGAATCCGAAACCCTTTCCCGGCAGCTCGGCGAAAGCCCGGAATCGCTGATCCGGAAAGCGCGTCACGGTTATGTCCACGGCGCCCTGGTCGAAACCCTCCGCCACAGTTCTGACAATTCGGACCATACGCTCCTGCAAAAGATAGACGCCGTCCTGACCAACCGCGTGATCGGCCTTCCGATGCTGCTCGTGGTCCTTTTCCTGGTCTTCGAAGCCACCTTTACCCTCGGCGCCTGGCCGCAGCGCTGGATCGAAGAGGGCGTGGAACTCCTGTGCGCCTGGCTGACGGGCGTGCTGCCTTCCGGCTGGCTGACCAGCCTGCTGGTCGACGGTGTCGTGCAAGGCTGCGGAGCCGTCATTTCCTTCCTTCCGAACATCTTCATCCTCTTCGTCTTGCTTTCCTTGCTGGAAGACACCGGCTACATGGCCCGAGCGGCCTTCCTGATGGACAAGATCATGCACCGGATCGGCCTTCACGGCAAGTCGTTCGTGCCGATGCTGCTCGGTTTCGGATGCAACGTGCCGGCCATCATGGCCGCCAAATCCATAGACAATCCGAAGGACAGGACGCTGACGATGCTGATGATCCCGTTCATGTCATGTTCTGCCAGAATACCCGTATATCTGCTGATCATCGGCGCCTTCTTCCCCGGCAGCAAGGCCCTGGTGATGATGGGGATCTATCTGGCCGGCGTGCTGTTGTCGATCCTCTTCGCCATCGTGATGAAGCGGACGAAGTGGTTCCGGAAAGAAGCGGACGATTACGTGTCGGAACTTCCGGCCTTCCGTAAACCCGCGCTGAGGAGTACCTGGAACCATGTCTGGGAAAGGACCTCGGACTATCTCCACAAGATTACGACGGTCATCCTGGCGGCATCGGTCATCATCTGGGCGCTGGAATTCTTCCCGAGGGAACGGACGATGGACGGGAAATACAAGGAAGAATCCTATCTGTGCGACATCGGCAAGGGTTTGGAACCTGTGATGAAGCCGCTGGGTTTTGACTGGAAACTGAACGTCTGCCTCCTTACGGGACTCCCAGCCAAGGAAGCCATCGTCAGCACGATGGGCATTCTTTACCATACGGAAGACGACGAGTCGCTCGCCAAGGCGATGATCGAAGGAGAGGATATGAACCAGGCCGTGGCCCTGGCGTTCGTCCTGTTCGTGCTGCTCTATTTCCCCTGTGTCGCCACGGTTTCGACGCTCCGGAAAGAAGCGGGCTGGAAATGGGCGGCATTCACGGTGGTCCATTCGCTTGTCCTGGCCTGGGTGGTCGCTTTCCTGGTCTTCCGGATAGGCAGCCTGTTCATCGGATAAGGATCATTTCGTCAGCCATTTTTCCGGATCCTGCTTGTCCGTGCCCTTCCAGAGTTGGAAGTGGAGGGTGGAGCTGTTGCCGTCGGCCTCGAGCGTGCCCAGCCTGGCGCCGGTCTCGATCTTCTGGCCGCTCTTGACGCTCACCTTGCCCAGTTTGCAGTACAAAGTGAAATACTCGCCGTGCTGCACCAGGACGCACTGGTTGTAGCCCGGCATGACGATGATCTTGCGGACTTCGCCCGAGAAGACGCTGTACACGTCGGCGCCCTTGGTGGTGGAGAAGGTGATGCCCGGGTTGTCGGGCAGTTTCAGGTTGGTATAGACGGGGTGGTTGTGGACGCCGAATCGCTCCACGATGACGCCCTGCTTCAGCGGCCAGGGCAGTTTCCCCTTGTTCTTGGCGAACTCGTCCGACAGGGCCGTATCGATCCGGGTCTTGTCTTTCTTCTGCTCGGCCACGGTACTCTGGAGCAGTTTCTGGATCTCCTTGTTGAGGCGGTCCACCTCCTTTTTCTTGGCCGCCAGGTCGGCACGGTACTGCTTCTCGCTCTTGGCCAGGCGCTTCATGTCGTCTTTCGACTTCTTCTCCTCGGCCACCAGCTTGCGGTACTCGTCCTCGCGTTCGGCGCGGGTCGCCTTGGCCTCCGCACGCATCTCGGCCAGTTTGGCCCGCTCTTCCTCCAGCTCCGCCTGCTTGGCGCGCATCTTCTCGGCCTGGCTGCTGACTTCGCCCGCCAGGCTCTTGAGGAAGGCGAAGCGGCGGTAACCCTGCCCGATGTTCTCGCTCGACAGGATATAGAGGAACCACACGCGGGAGTCGCGGTTCTTGTAGGTGTTGTAGATCAGCTTGCTGTAGTAGATTTCCAGCGTGTCGAGCTCCTTCTGCAGCCGGTTGATCTCGCGCTGTTTCTGCGTCATGGCGTCGTCGATGACGGCAATCCGCTTGTCGAGGTCGTTGATGATCGACTTGCGGTTGGTGACCCGCCGGCGGATGAGGGAAAGCTGCTCGGTGGTGGCTTTCTGCTTGCTGGTGATCGTCTTGAGCTGGCGGTCGATGAAGTTGATCTCCTCTTCGATCTGGCGCTTGCGCTCCTTCTGCTTCGAGACGTCCTGCTGCCCGAAGGCGGCCGTCGCGGCGAAGAGCACAAGGAGGAAGAGGAGCCAGCGTTTCATGGTCGTTCTTTATTCGTCGGACGTCATGGCGGCGGCCTGCTTGTAGTAGATGTTGGCGAGGTCCTTCTCGCCCAGGGTCTCCAGGACAATGGCGTAGTGCTCGAGGATGGTGCGGCTGTCCTTGCCGCCGTAGAGCATGGCGTGCTTGAAGAGGGCCTTGGCCTCGATGTCCTGTCCCAGCAGGTGCAGGATCCAGGCGTAGGTGTCGAGATAGGTGGGGTTGTCCGGTTCGGCGGTGATGGTCTTGCGGCTCATCTCCTTGGCCTTCTTGAGGTTCTTTCCTTCGAGGGAGAGATAGTAGGCGTAGTTGTTGAGCACGGGATTGTAGTCCGGATCGATCTTGAGCGCCTTCTCGTAGTTCTTGTAGGCATTCTTGCTGTCGCCCATCTGGTGGTACACGTCCCCCATCGAGGAATAGGTGACCTTCATCACCGTCGTGTCTTTCGGATGCAGGCGCAGGATGGCTTCATAGTCCTGGAGCGCTTCCGGGTAGGCCTTCATCTGCGACAGCGCGATGGCCCGAAGCTGGTACAGGTCCGGGCTGTCGGGGAAACGCTGGATGGCCACCGAGGCGTTGTCGGCGAGGCTGGTCCAGTACTGCTGGTAGTAGAGCAGGAACAGGAACTGCATGGCGGCGTCGAAGCTCTCCGGGTGCTGTTCCATGTTCTGGCGCATGATCTCGACGGCCAGTTCAGGACGCCCGGTCCGGTACCAGAAGCCGCCGATCAGGGCGTTGATGGTGCTGTCGGTGGGGTGCGCGGTGCGCAGGTCGACCATCATCTGGTCGAATTCCTCCGAGAAAGTCCGGACGAACTGCGGATTGGAGGTCATCTGCTCCACCTGGGCGGCCTTGACTTCCGGCTGCACGTAGGGATCGCGCATCACGTGCGACAGGCTCGAGAAGAAATTGCCGTACTGGCGCAGCATCTGGTAGACGCCCGCCTTGCCGAACCAGGCCGGGGTGTAGTCGGGCTCCATGGCCAGGGCCTCGTCGTAGTAGCGCAGGGCCAGGGAGTCGCGGTAGGTGCCGGCGTAATAGTCGCCCAGCACGCTGGCCAGCCGCGGCGTGCGGCAGTCCGCATAATAGTCCGCCAGCGTCTGGTAGACGGTATCGGGGTGGGCGTCGGGTTTCTTGAGCAGCAGCTCGGTGCGGGTCAGGCCCACGATCTCGCTCCTGCCCCGGATGGCGTCGATCTTGTCGAGGGTGGCCAGGGCTTTTTCTATCTCGCTGTCGGACAGATAGACATTGATCAGGTCGAAATACAGGTCGGTCTTCTTCGGGAAGTCGGCCGTCAGCTGCTCGAGCATCGGGACGGCCAGTTCGGAACGGTCGGTATGCAGGTAGCAGAGGGCGAGGTTGTAGCGGTACCAGAAATTGTCGGGTGCCAGCTCGATGGCCCGCTTGAGCCAGGTTTCGGTTTCGGCTTTCCGGCTCTCGTCGTTGGAACAGATGGCGGCGATGTAGTAGCAGGCGGCGTCGTTGTCCGGATTCTCCTGCACTTCTTCCTGGAGCAGGCGCAGGGCTTCGGCCTTCTCGCCCGCCTGGTAGTATTTCAGGGCTTCGATATATTTGACAGACTGTGCCTGCAGGCCGGCGGCCATGCAAAGGAGCGCGATCGCGCAGACAATCTTGCGCAAAAATCTTGGACTCTCCATCTTTTTTTCTAAATTCGTTACAAAAATAGTGGTAAAAACCCTAACAAAAAACAAACCAGAATTTTTTTGCGCGACAAGACGCAACATTCCTTCCCCTTTTTGCATCTATAGTGAGCAGCGATGCGTGAGACCTCGACATATACCGAAGCAGAACTGATTTCCGGCTGCGCGCATGGAGACAGGGAAGCCCAGCGGATGTTGTACGACCGGTACGCGTCGGTGATGTATCCGGTGTGTGTGCGGTACCTGGGCCGGGAGGATGCAAAAGACGTACTGCAGGAGGGTTTCCTGACAGTTTTTGACAAGATTGGCACCTACAAGGGTGAAGGCTCCTTCGAGGGATGGATGCGGAAGATTTTCGTCAATGCCTCGCTGATGCACCTCCGCAAGACGGACGTGCTGCGGCGGACCGAAGACATCGACGAAGTGCCGGAAGCGGGCGGCGTGCTGGAGCACGGGGTGTTGGAGCAGATCAGTTCGCGGGAGATCCTCGACCTGGTCGCCGGACTGCCCGCCGGACTGCGGAGCGTCTTCAACTTGTTCGTGATGGAAGGCTACTCGCACGCGGAAGTAGGCGCCCTGCTCGGCATTACCGAACAGTCCTCCCGCTCCCAGTTGAGCCGTGCCCGGAGCCTGTTGCAAGAAAAGATAAAAGAGTTATATCATGGTAAGAGATGATTTTGACCAGCGGCTGCGCGATCGCCTCGAAGGGGTGACCGAACCGGCGCCTGATGTCTGGGAAGGCATCAGCAAAGGGCTCGAGCGCCGCCGTCGCAAGGTCGTGTTCCGTCGCATCACGGTGGCTGCCGCCGCCGCGGCCGCGGTGCTGGCCCTTGCGCTGCTCGTCTTCCGGGGTTCCCGGAACGACGGCCAGGTCGAAGCTCCGGTCCGGATCGCCGGTACCATCGAGTCCGTCGAGGCCCCTGTCGTGGCGCCTGCCGAAGCTCCCGTGCCTGACATCGCTCCCATCGAGGAGCAGCTAGCCGCCCTGCCGCGCCAGGCCGTGGCGGCCGCCCGTATCGACAAGCCCGCGCCGAAAGCCGCCGAGGCCGTGCCGCCGGTGGAAGAATCCGTCGTGGCGGAGCCTGCCGCAGCGCCTGTTGAAGAGCCTGCAGAAGAACCCGCTGCTGCACCCCAGGCCGACGAGCCGCAGCACCTGCTCACCGAAAACGATCTTCCGGCCGACTACTGGACGCGCGAAGAGCGCGCCGAAGCTTCCCGTTCCCGCACACACACATCACAAATCTCCATATTATCCAATCTGACCACGGTCGCATCCGACGGTGACCTGCTCTACATTCCGAACGCCTCGCACGCGTCTTCCCAGACCGGGAAAGCCCAGGCCGTCTCGGACATCGAGCCGATCTCCGCTTCCAATGCACCGAAATTCTACTCTCCGCTGACCGTCGGTCTGCAAGTGGCGTTGCCGCTTACCGACCGCCTTTCGGTCGCGACGGGCGTGAACTACTCCTACCTGGTGTCGCAATACGACATCCTCTACAAGAAAGTACTGTATCAGGGTGCGTACAACCAGCTGCACTATGTGGGCGTCCCTCTCGCGCTGTCGTATCATTTCGTCCAGACGCCCCACCTCGGCGTATATGCCACGGTGGCCGGCGCCGCGGAGAAATGCGTAGCCCAGCGCTACGTGTTCGGCAGCAATGTCGCATCGGAAAAAGTGAAGGGGCTGCAGTGGTCGGCCAAGGCCGGTATCGGCGTGGAGTACTGGTTCATCCCGCACATGGGCGTCTACTTCGATCCGAGTCTGGTCTATTTCTTCGACAATCAGCAGCCGCTGAGCATTCGGACGCAGCAGCCGCTGCAGGCGAATTTCGAGGTTGGTCTTCGTTTCAAGATCTGACAATCAGTTAGTTCTGGAGATTTATCTTTCTCGGCTTTTTCGAGAAAATAAAAAAAACGGTTAATCTTTCAGCCGTTTTTTTTATTGCATGCCGGGCGTCCTATCTTTGCGGTACAACCCTAGAAAGGACGAACGATGTTGAACAAGTGTTATTGTGCGACCTGCATCGGTGTCGAGGCGGTCGTGGTGACGGTGGAAGTCGATCTCTCCCTCGGGATCGGAATCCATCTGGTGGGCCTGCCCGACAGCGCCGTGCGGGAGAGCCTGTTGCGCGTGATCACGGCGCTGACTTCCTATGGCTTTCGCATTCCGGGGCGGAAACTCGTCGTCAACCTGGCGCCGGCCGATATCCGGAAGGAGGGCTCGGCCTATGACCTGGCCATCGCCCTGGGCGTGCTGGCCGCTTCCGAACAGGTTTCCCTGGTCGACGGCGACAAATTCCTGATCATGGGCGAGTTGGCCCTGGACGGACGCATCCGGGCCGTGAACGGGGTGCTTCCCGTGGCCTTGAAAGCACGGGAAGAGGGCTTCGGCGGCTGTATTTTCCCGGCCGAGTCGGCCCGGGAGGCGGCGGATGTCGACGGCCTGGCCGTCTATGGCGTCTCGTCGCTGGCTGAAGCCATCGAAGTGCTGACGCGGCGCGAGCAGTGCGAGCACCTGCGGGTGCGCAGGCAGGCGGTTCAAACCGTGTTCAAGCCCTCCGGCAACGATTTCCGGCAGGTCCGGGGCCAGGCGCTGGCCAAGCGCGGCATGGAGATCGCCGCCGCTGCTGGACACAATATCATCCTGGTCGGCGCGCCCGGAAGCGGCAAGAGCCTCATGGCTTCCTGCCTGCCTTCCATCCTGCCGCCGATGACCCGCGAAGAAGCCATCGAGACGGGCAAGGTCTACTCCGTGGCGGGCCGGGGCGCCCGCGTCAGCGACGGCCTGATGCAGGAGCGTCCGTTCCGCGCCCCGCACCATAGCGCCAGCCTCGTCTCCCTCATCGGCGGCGGCCAGAACGCCGCTCCGGGCGAAATCAGCCTGGCCAACAACGGAGTGCTATACATGGACGAGATCGCGCAGTTCAGCCGCAGTTTGCTCGACGCCCTGCGCCAGCCGCTCGAAGACGGGCGGGTGACCATTTCCCGGGCCAAATACAAGGTGGACTATCCGGCGCATTTCATGCTGGTCGCCTCCATGAACCCCTGTCCCTGCGGATACTACGGGGACGACACGGGGCGCTGCACTTGCACCCGCGGTGCCGTGGAGGGCTATCTCTCGCGCATTTCCGGGCCCATGATGGACCGGATCGACCTGCAGATCTGGGTCAAGAGCCTCTCTGCCGTGGAGCTGCTGGGCCTGGCGGGCGGCGGGCCCTTGCCGCAGGAAGAGAGCAGTGCCGCCATCGCGGCGCGGGTCGCCCGGGCCCGGGCCGTGCAGGAAGCCCGCTTCGAAGGCACCGGCATCCACACCAATGCCGCGATGAGCGCCCGGCAGATCGAACAGTACTGCCGCCTCTCCGAGGAATGCCGCCGCACGCTCGAAAAGATCCTGGACCGCATGGGCCTCTCGGCCCGCGCCTATACCCGTATCCTGAAGGTGGCCCGTACCATCGCCGACCTGGCCGGCGAGCCGGACATCCTGCCCGCGCATCTCCTGGAAGCCGCCGGCTTCCGCTTCCTCGACCGAAGGAAGTTGTTCGATTGACGGGCGCTTATTTCAATGCCTCGGGATTGTCGTAGACCGGGCCGGCGTAGATTTTCAGGAAGAGTTCACGCAACTTGCCGGCATCGAGCGAAGGATACGCGGCGATCTCGTGTTCCATCTTGTCGACAAACTGGTCCCTGACCGCCGGATCGTAGCAGCCCGAGAAGCGCTTCGTGCCGTTCAGCAGGTCGTAGGCCACGTAGTTCGTGTCCCACAGGCGGTATCCGCGCCACACCTGCGCATCGATCTGCGTGGCGATGGCCGCGATGTCCTCCCGCCGGAGCGGATCGTCGAAGCCCGACACGTCGATCGGGGTGCCGAAGGCCAGGTGCACATGGCCTTTCTGCTGCGTGATGCCCGTGATGATGCTCTGCAGGTCCTCTCCATGCGCCTTGACATAAGGCTGCCCGTCGAGGGTCCGGTAGCGCTCCACGGCCTTGAGGATGTCGCAGGGTTCCCACTGGTAGGAGATGGACAGCGGCGTGATGTGCAGGGCTTCCACCTGGGCTTTCTCGTTGCCGTTCATCAGCAGCATCCGCACCAGGCCCGTTTCGGTCCGGTCACGGCCGTCTTTCGTCCGGCCGTTGCGCTGGGCGATCCAGAGCGAATCGCCATGGGACACCACGTAGTTGATATAGGCCGACAGGTGCATCGAGGAACGCAGGAAACTGCGCACGTTGCTCGTCTTGCGGTCGGTGCGGAACATCTTGTTCGACATGCCGAAATCGACCACGAACTGCGGATCCATCAGGTTGCTGCCGAAGGTGATGTGGCAGGTCGGGATGCGGTACTGGTCGAGCACGATCTGATGGAGATAGGCATCCATCACGATGTCGCGGTGGTTGGAGATGTAGAGCGTGCCGATCGACGGATCGATCCGTTCCGCACCCGACGACGTGAAGCTCGTCATGGTCTTGGCCACGATGGCCGAACAGATCGGCACCATCATCTCGTGCTGGAACTGGTCGGAGCTGCGGATCTGGCGGAGCTTCGCCCGGAAGGCGTCCACATCGATATTTTCATCGAGGAATCGGAGCGCAGGGGTCAGGATGGGATCGGAGGCCATCCGCTCCATGGCGGCGGGAATTTCCGAATCGTAATAGGGACGGATATCGTCGAATTCAGGCGGAAGTTGGATCATAACGCTGCAAAGATAAGCATTCACAAGGGGAAACTTTCAATATTTCGCGCAAAAAAGTTAAATTTGTGCTTTTATGACAAGGATTCTTTCAACCAATATCACTTCTCCCCTTGGCCTGACGACCGAGGAAAACTATGCGGCTGTCCGGCGCGGCGAATCGAGCCTGAAGCAAATGGATGGCTGCCTGGGTGTTCCGGGGCATTTTTGCGTCGGTATTTTCTCCGATGCGCAGAGAGCCGCCCTTCAGCAGGAGGGTTTCAGCTGGTTCGAGTCGCTGGTGCTCCATTCCGTGAAGGATGCGATGGCCCGCGGCGCCGTGGATCCCTCATCCCCGAGGACCCTGCTGGTCCTGGGCACCTCCACCGCCGGCATCGAAGAACTGGGAGACGTTCCCGAGAAAGACCGGAACTATCTCGCGCCCGGCGTTGCCGCGAAAAAAGTCGCGGACGCACTGGGTTTTGCCAACGATCCGCTGACGGTCAGCAACGCCTGCATTTCCGGAGGTACTGCCCAGATGCTGGCAGACCGGCTGATCGCTTCCGGCGAGTACGATACGGCCGTCGTCTGCGGCGTCGATGCCCTCTCGGCCTTCGTCCTGGCCGGCTTCGACTCCTTCAAGGCCTTGTCTCCCGTCCCCTGCAAGCCTTTCGACATCGAGCGCCTGGGCCTCAACATCGGAGAATGTGCCGCCACCGTGGTGCTGTCCGACAAAGCTGGAAAAGACACGGATGCCTGGTATATCATCGACGGCTGCCTCAACAACGACGCCTACCATGTCAGCGCACCCATCCCCAGCGGAGACGGCGTGTGCCGGGCCATCAAAAAGATCCTGACCCCGGAGCGGAAAGCCACCCTCGCCTGCGTCGCGGCGCACGGTACGGCGACCATGTTCAACGACCAGATGGAATCCAAGGCCATCGAGAACGCGGGGCTGGGCGACATCCTCACGACCACGGTCAAGCCGCACTACGGACACAGTTTCGGGGCGTCCGGCATCGTCGAGTCCATCATCATGATGTGCGCCCTCGACGACGGCGTCATTCCCCCGACGCCGGGATTCGAAGAAATCGGCGTCAGCGGGAAGATCAAGGTCTGCAGCCAGCCCGAACCTACCGATAAAAAAGCCTTCATCAAGTTGCAGTCCGGCTTCGGCGGCTGCAACGGCGCGATGATCTACGCCAAAACACCCGCCCCCGCCCCCGCTCCGGAAAAAGTCCCTTACGAAGTGGCCAGGCGCCTCCGCCTTACACCGGAAGCCCTTTGGCTGGACGACCAGGCGGTTCCGCTGGAAGCCCGCGGCGCGGCCCTCGTCACGGAAATCTTCAAGAAGTTCCTGGCGGACGGTTCCCGCTTCTTCAAGATGGATCTCTACAGCCGGCTCGCCTATGTCGGCACAAGCCTCCTGGCGAAAGACGCCCTGGAGGCCTGCGATCCGGAAGACCGGGCCATGGTCATCTTTACTGAAAACGGCTCTGTCCTGGCGGACCGGAAGCATCTTTCCACCTTCTCCAATCCCGAAGAATTCTTCCCCAGCCCCGCCGTCTTCATCAACACGCTTCCCAACGTCGTCCTGGGAGAAATCGCCGTCAAGAACGACATCAAGGGCGAGACCACGCTGGTGCTGCTGCCCCGGCGGGACGAAGCGGCCATGCATCGGATCGTCGAAGCGACCACGGCCGCCACAAAGCCTTCCGCCCTGCTGTGCGGCTGGGTGGACTGCGCAGGCGAAGATTCTTTTGTTGCCGACCTTAAACTCATGAAAATCCTATGAAAAAGATGGGAGGAACCATATCTGTGACCGGCATGGGCATTCTCTGCGCCATCGGTAACGACCAGCAAGCCGTCCTCGACGCGCTCAGAAACAGGCAATCGGGCATCGGCCCGATGAAATATCTCCCGTCGGTACATACGGACATCCCGGTCGGCGAAATCAAACTGTCTACCGAAGCGATGAAGCAGATGCTGGGCATCGCCAGCGACGAGACGGTCAGCAGGACATCGGTGATCGGCGCGCTGGCCGTGCGGGAAGCCCTGGCACAGGCCGGGATTCAAGATGTCGCCGGCAAACGGGTAGCCCTCATTTCGGGGACCACCGTGGGGGTGATGGACGTGACGGAGCAGCAGTTCATCCAGGCCAAGGCAGCATCCGGGCTTTCCCTCAACGGCAACGAATGCGGTAAAAGCACACAGGAAATCGCCCGGTACGCGGGCCTGGCCGACGCCAAGTGCTGCACGATCTGCACGGCGTGCTCCTCCGCCCTGAATGCCATCATGCTGGGCTCCGACATGTTGAAGAACGATGAGGTCGACCTGGTCGTCGCCGGCGGCTCGGAGCCGCTGAGCATTTTCCATCTGAACGGATTCAACACCCTGATGATTCTCGACCGGGAGCGCTGCCGCCCCTTTGACGATACGCGCGCCGGCCTCAACCTGGGAGAGGGCGCGGCATTCGTCGTGCTGCAAAAAGACGTGCCGGGCGGCCTGGCCTATATCCACGGCTATGCGAACCGCTGCGACGCCTTCCACCAGACGGCGACCTCCAAGAACGGCGAAGGCGCCTTCCAGGCGATGACCGGAGCCCTCCGGATGGCCGGATTGCAGCCGGAAGACATCAAGTATATCAACGCCCACGGCACCGGCACGCCCGACAACGACGCCTCGGAAACCGCCGCGTTCAGGCGGGTGTTCGGAGAGAAACTGCCCGAAATGTCCAGCACCAAGTCCTATACCGGGCACACCACGTCCGCCGCCGGCTCCGTCGAGACGGTCATCTGCATCCTGGCTATGCAGCACAGCTTCGTGCCGGCGTCCCTCGGATGGAGCCACCGCATGCCGGACGGTTATATCCCCTCCATGGGGCGGACCGGCATCGACCTGGACTATGTCATGTGCAATTCCTTCGGCTTCGGCGGCAACGATTCGTCCCTGATCCTCGGCAAAGGCAAGCCGAAGGAGGGGGCTGCGCCCCTGCCGGAAGCGTCCCGGATCGGCATTGCCGCCCGAAGGGTCGTCTCCCATGACGAAGAACTCGTCGAATTGAAGGAATATATGTCTCCCATGGAGTCCCGGCGCATGGGAAAAATCATGAAAGCCAGCCTGCTGTCGGCCTTTTCCGTATTGAAGGACGCCGGCCTGGAGCGACCCGATGCGATCATCGCCGCGACCTCCCAGGGAATGCTGGAACTGAGCGCCATCTTTTTGGAAGACATCGTCGCGAACCGCGAAGAGCAGCTGAAGCCGACCGTTTTCATGCAGTGCACGCACAACACCATCGCCTCGGCCATCGCCATCCGGACGGGCTGCCACGGATACAACATCACCTATTCCCAGGGCGACGACTCCGCCGCCTGGGCCGTCCGGGATGCGAAAATGCTGCTGCGGAAAGGCGAAGCGAAGACGGTGCTCGTCTGCGCGTTCGACGAGGAGCTGTCCGACGGAAGGACGAGCCGTTTCAAAGCCGAAAGTACCCTCTATACGATTGCCTAGATGTCCCGTATCCTCCAGCTGCCGATGACGATTCTCCGTTTTCTCAAGACGGTGTTCATCCTGCTGTTGTATGTCGTCGTCATGCTGGTCTTCGTGACGCCCGGCGCCTTCCTCTACCTAAAATGCGGGAAACACACCGAGAAGAAGAAGGAGAATCTCCACAAGTTCATCCGCTGGTCGGCCCGGTGCGGCATCGCCCTTCTGGGCTTTTTCGGGAACAAATTCACGTTGGCGGGCCGTACCGACGAGGATTTCTCCCGCCCGGCCATCATTACCTGCAACCACCAGTCGCACCTCGACCTGCTGCCGATGCTGGCCCTGACCCCCAAACTGGTCATCCTGACGGCGGACTGGGTGTGGCACAATCCCCTGTACGGCTTTATCATCCGGGAAGCCGATTTTCTCCCGGCCTCGAAAGGCCTCGAGGTCATCGCCCCTCGCCTCCGCGAACTGGTCGACAAAGGGTACAGCATCGCCGTCTATCCCGAGAGCACACGCTCCCTGGACGGCAGCATCGGCCGCTTCCACCAGGGCGCCTTCTATCTGGCGGACCAGCTGCAGGTGGACATCCTCCCCGTCGTCCTGTTCGGCGCGGGGAAAGCGCTTCCCAAGCATGGCCGCCTGCTCCGTCGCGGGCCCATCCGCCTGGAGATAGACGAGCGGATTTCGCCGGAGGAAATGAAAACCCATGGAGACACGTATAAGGCCCAGGCCTCTTACCTGAGAAGTTATTATATCTCCCGGTGCGGGGAAAGCGAGTCATGAAGATAACGGACGTATTTGATTTCTTCTCCAGGAACCGGGGTATCCGGAGCGTCAGCCTGATCGCGCTCTCCGTCATCCTGGCCGTCCTGCTGTCCAGATTGGATTTCAGCGAGGACATCAGTGATTTCCTGCCGCTCGGAACGCGGGAGCGGGAACAGATGTCCGTCTATCAGACTATCTCCGGCGCCGACAAGTTGCTGATCCTGTTCTCCAACCCCGGGGACGCGGACGAGACGGTCGAGGCGATCGACTGCTTCGTCGACGCCGCGCTGGAAAACGACACCAAAGGCTGGTGCGAAAAAATCAGCGCCCAGTTCGACATGGACGCCCTGGCCGGTGTTTCCAACTTTGTCTATGACAACATCCCGTACTTCCTGACGGAGAGCGATATAGCGAGAATGGACAGCCTCCTGGCCGAGCCCGCCTGTATCCCGTCGGCGCTGGCGAGGGACAAGCAGGTGCTGATGTTCCCCAATCCCTCCCTCGTCGTGAAAGGCATCTCGCACGATCCCCTGGGACTCTTCAGCCCGGTCATGGAACGGCTCCAGGCTTCCTCCGGCCAGCAGGGCTTTGAACTGTACGACGGCTATATCTTCACACCGGACATGAGCCGGGCCGTCGTGATGCTGGATTCTCCTTTCGGAAACAGCGAGACCAGCAACAACGCGAAACTGCTCCACTACCTGGAGGAGACCTCCCTGCAGATGCAGGAGCGCTATCCTGACGTCAGCGTCGACATCATCGGAGGCCCCGCCATCGCGGTGGGGAACTCATCCCGGATCAAGAAGGACAGCGTCCTTGCGATCGCCCTGTCCGTCATCCTGATGGTCCTGCTGCTGGCGTATTCGTTCAATTCCGTCAAGAACATCTTCCTCATCTTCCTGACCGTCGGCTGGGGCCTGCTCTTCGCCCTGGGAAGCCTGGCGCTGTTCCGCGACAACGTGTCCATCATCGTCATCGGCATTTCCAGCGTCATCATCGGCCTGGCCATCAATTATCCCCTGCACCTGGTCGCCCATACGGCCTATCAGCCGGACCGGCGGCTGGCGATCAGCGAGATCGCCTCTCCCCTGGTCGTCGGAAACATCACGACGGTCGGCGCCTTCCTGGCGCTGGTCCCGCTGAAATCGACGGCCCTGCGCGACCTGGGCCTCTTCGCGTCCCTGCTGCTGGTCGGAACCATCCTGTTCGTGCTGATTTACCTGCCGCATTATGTGGCGACGGCCCACGGAAAAAAGCGGGCGAACGGCCGTCTCATCGAGCGCCTTTCCGCCTTTTCGCCGGAAAAGATCAAGGGCATGGTCGCCGGTACGGCCATCATCACCCTCGTCCTGCTGTATTTCAGTCTCCAGACGGAATTCGATTCCGACATGTCCCACATGAACTACATGACGGCGAACCAGCAGCGGGAGATGCAGTATTTCGAGGACCTGCTGACCAAAGACGATACCCATACCGCCCGGAGCCTGTATGTCTACGGCAGCGGCAGCACGTTCGACGAGGCCCTGGAAGCCATCGCCCCCGGCGGCGCCCGCATCGACAGCCTGTCCGCGAACGGCGTCCTGACGAAGCAGAACGAGGCACTGGCGTTCATCACGACCCGGGCGGAACAGCAGCAGCGGCTTCAGCGCTGGAACCGTTTTGTCGACCGCCATCGCGACCGGCTGACGGATGAGCTCCGGGAAGAGGCCGTGAAGGCCGGTTTCGCGCCCGGCGCCTTCGCGTCCTTCAACCAGCTGATCGCGAACGCGCCTTCCCTCACCGCGCAGGACATCGATTATTTCGAGCCCCTCGTCCAGACTGTCTTCAACCAGAATTTCACCCGTTCCGACGACAACGGAACCGTCTACGTGGTGTGTCCGGTCAACGTGCAGCCGGACCGGCTGGAGACCGCCAAAACGGCCTTGGGAGACGACTGCTTCGAAATCAGCGAAATCAACCGGTCCATGACCCGTAGCCTTTCCGACAATTTCAACTATATCGGATGGGCTTGCTCCCTGATTGTGTTCTTCTTCCTCTGGTTCTCCTTCGGGCGCATCGAACTGGCCGTCATCTCCTTCCTGCCGATGGCCGTCAGCTGGGTCTGGATCCTCGGCATCATGGCCCTGCTCGGCATCAAGTTCAACATCGTCAATATCATTCTGGCGACCTTCATCTTCGGCCAGGGCGACGATTACACGATCTTCATGACCGAAGGGTGCCAGTATGAGTATTCCCGGCGACGGCCCATCCTCAAGGCCTACAAGAGCAGCATCATCCAGTCGGCCGCCATCATGTTCGTCGGCATCGGCACCCTGATCGTCGCGAAACATCCCGCCATGCATTCCCTGGCGGAAGTGACGATCATCGGCATGTTCTCCGTCGTGCTGATGGCCTACCTGATCCCTCCCTTCCTGTTCAATTTCCTGACGACGAAGAAGGGACAGGCCCGCCCCTATCCCATCACCCTGAAAACGCTCTTGCTGGGACGGCCCAAAGACCTGGCAGCCCGGGTGGAAGGGCGCTATGCCTACAAGGGAAAGGAGATCGAGCGCTGCGTACGGCGCAACCTGAAAGAAAAATCCCGTGCGATCCTGGCCATGAAGGTGGAAGGGCCGCAGTCCGTCGACTATCGCGACGACGGCTATGGCGAACTGTCCTTCCTGCTGGCCCTTTCGCATCCTGACATAACCGTCGTTTCGCATATTTCCGACGAGGAACGGCGGCAGATCGCCCTGGTGGCGACACAAGGTATGGTTGACAATATCATTATTCAAAGTTAGTATATCATGAAAACTGAAGAAATCAGAAGCTTGCTTAGAGACGTCCTCCCGGCCGTAGATCTTGATGCTGACTTCCTGTTCACCGAACTCGACTCCTTAGGCGTCGCGACCATTCTATTCGTATTGACCCAGAAATATCATATCCAGCTTGGCGCGGAAGACGTGACGCCCAAGAATTTCAAGAACCTCGAGGCCATCGCGAACATGGCCCGCGCGAAGATGTCGCTGGAAAACAAGATCCGGCAGCATGCCTTCTCGAAGCCGGACAAGGTCGCCGTCGTCTGCGGCGACGACAGCATGACGTATGCGCAGCTGTGGGAGGCCATCACCCGCAAGGCGGAAGCCCTGAAAGCCGAGGGCCTCAAGCCGAACCATCCGTACGTGTACCGGACCAACCAGAATATCGATTTCCTGGTCACCTACTGCGCGGTCCACACCCTCAAAGCCATCGCCGTCCCCATCGTCCACGATGCGTCCGAAGAGTTCTTGCAGTCCGTCAAGCAGGAAGTCGATGCCTTCACCTTCCCGGCCGGCATCGCCGACGCGCTGTTTACCACCGGAACCACCGGCAAGTCGAAGGGCGCCATGCTTTCCGAACTGAGCCTCAGCTCCAGCTCCGAGAATTTCACCGACCGTTTCCCGTTCAGCGAAGATCTCTGCTTCCTCGTCAGCGGGCCGCTGAACCATATCGCCACCCTGTTCAAGGTCCATCCGACACTCAGCGCCGGCGGCACCGTATGCATCCTGGACGGTCTCAAGGACATGAATGCCTTCTTCAAGGCCTTCGACCTGCCGTTCAAGGAGTTCGCCGCTTTCCTGGTCCCGGCCAGCCTGCGGATCATCATGCAGTATTCTTATGAGAAGCTCTGCTCCCTCGCCCCGAAGATCTCCTTCATCGAGACCGGCGCCGCCCCCATCTCCAGGGACGACATGGAGAAGCTGAGCAAGGCCCTCCCGAATTCGCGCCTGTACAACGGCTACGGTTCCACCGAATTCGGAAGCGCCGCGGCCTACGACTTCAACGACGGGAAATACATGGAAGGCTGTGTCGGCCGCCCCTACAAGAACGTCACCATCGAAATCGCGCCCGATTCGACCGTCGTGGTTTCCGGCCTGGGCGTCATGAGCGGCTACGTCAATGACGAAGAAACCACGAAAGCCGTCCTCGGCGACGGAAAGATCCATACGTCGGACCTCGGCTATTTCGACGAGGACGGCCTGCTTCACCTCACCGGCCGTGCCGGCGACGTGATCAACGTGGGCGGTTACAAGATCAATCCCATCGAGGTCGAGGGCGTCGCCTCTTCCTTCCCTGGCGTCAAGGACACCATCTGTATCGCCGCGAAGCATCCGGTCATCGGCCCGGTCCTGAAGCTGCTGGTCGTGACCGACGATCCGGCCGCCTTCGACAAGCATGACATGGCCGTATTCATCAAATCCAAACTGGAGGGATACAAGGTGCCGACGATGTATGAGGTCGTCGATTCGATCCAATACACCTATAACGGCAAGAAAGACAGAAAGGCCTATAAGCAGGAAGGATAGAGCGAATCCAGCCAGCTGAGGAATTCGGATTTCCAGGCACGGCTTTCAGGGCTGCCCTTTTCATCATTGGCCCCGAAGCCGTGTCCGCCTTTTTGATACTGGATGTATCGATGGGGAACGCCCTTTTCCGTCAGGGCCCGATCCAGCAAGATCGAGTTCTGGTACTGGACGATGGGATCGTCCACACAGTTGACCAGAAAGACGGGCGGGCAGTTGTCCGGGATGTGCTTCTCCAGGGAAAGCGAATCGCGCATGGCCTGGTTCCCGGCCCGGTCATTGCCCAGGAGCCCCCGCCGGGAGCGCTTGTGGACATACGGCGGATTCATCGTAACTACGGGGTAAACCGGCGCGACAAAGGCGGGGCGCAGGTTCACGTCCGTCTCGATGCCGGCCAGCGCCAGGAAATCCGTCGCGCTGAAGCAGGCCGCGGACATGACCAGGTGGCCGCCGGCGGAAAAGCCCATCATCCCGATCTTGTCAGGGTCAATCCCGTACCGGGCGGCATGTTCTCCCACATATTGCAGCGCCCGCTGGGCGTCCATGATCATGTCGGGATGCCGCTTCCCGCGGAAAACCAGGCGGAGGGGCATGGCGACCTCCACTTTGCCAGCAGCCCTGTATATCAACACGAAAGCGGTGATTCCGTTCGCACTCAGCCATTCTCCGACCTTGAATCCTTCATCCTCCTGGTCGTGCCAGTGATAGCTGCCGCCCGGACAGACGATGACGCTGATTCCGTTCGGCTTCTCAGGCCGGAACGCATACAGCTGCACGTCCTTGCCGTGGGGCATTTTGACGCCTTCCCACAAAGCGACCGTATCGGCGGGCCGGGACGCTGACGAGGCTGATGCCTGAAAAACCAGGAAGAAGAATACAAACCCAAAAATCGCGAGCCTTGCCTTCATTACGCCAGGTTATCTTTCAGGAAACGGACAACCGTGTCGAGGAGGCGGGCCTTATTGCCGTTCAGAAAATGGTTGTCGTCTTCGAAAATCGTCAGTTCGCTGTTCTTGTAGGACTGATGATAGCGCTCGGCGTACGAGACCGGCACAATTTTGTCTTTTCTCCCCTGGATGATGCACACCTTCCCGGTATACTGGCAGGAAGTCTCATAGAGCGGCAGTTTCTGGGCTTCCAGGATAAAGCGGCGGCCCAGCTTGTGGAAGAACACGCTGACATACTCCGGGGGATTGGAGGCATCATACCTGGAGCGCATGCACTGGCCGGCGATGGCGTCGTCCTTGAGGACGGCAGCCGGCGCCAGCAGGACGACGCACTTGGGGCGCTCCGGCTGGTCTTCCAGCTCTCCGGCCAGCATGCCGGCGACAACACCGCCCTGCGAATGGCCCACCAGCGCGACCTCCGACACGAAAGGCAGCTTGCGGGCATAGTCCAGCACCGCCCTGGCATCGGCTATCTCGCTCGAAATCGTCATGTCGATGAACTTGCCTTCGCTCTTGCCGTGGGCGTCAAAGTCGAAACGGATCGAGGCGATGCCGGCCTTGGCAAGGGCCCTGGCGATGGCCGGAAGCGGATACATTTCCTTTTTCGACATGAAGCCATGCATCAGGACGGCCAAAGGGCACTTGTCCTTCTCCTTGTCAAAACCATCCGGAAGTACCAGCGTAGTGGCGATTCCGCCATAGGGGCCGAATACTTCATAAGCAGGGCGACCCGAAAAGATAGAAAAAAAGGCCATATCAATGTCTTGTATGATTCAGAAGTTTATGGATCAGCATGCGGGGATAGCCATAGACGAGCGCCAGCACGCAAAGCAGCGTGTTCAGGAAGCTGATGCGGGCGAAATCGCGGAAGGGGCGGAAGCTCGACACGCGGTCTTCCGGATAGCAGACCCGGATGGCCACGGGCACCAGCTCGATTCCTTTCCAGGCCGAAAAGACCAGCAGCGCCAGTTCCGCTTCATAGCGGGAAGTCAGGATCCGGAGGCTCGGCAGCCGGTCCAGCGGGTAGGCCCGGTAGCCTGTCTGGGTGTCGGGCAGGGAGCGGGCGGTCTGCACCCGGAACCAGAAATTGGAGAAGCGGTTGGCGAAGCTGTTGCCCCCCGGCATGTTCTCGGCCTGCAGATTGCGGCTGCCCACGACCAGGGCGCCGGGGTGCTGTGCGATCGCCTCCACCAGCACCGGAATGTCTTCCGGATAGTGCTGGCCGTCGGCATCGAGGGTGATGGCGTAGCGGAAACCCTGCTCTCGCGCATGCGAAAAGGCCGTACGCAGGGCCACGCCCTTGCCGCGGTTGCGGGGATGCGTCAGCACGGTCAGCGGCAGCCCGGACTGCGCCAGGCGCGCGGCCGTGTCGTCGGTGCTGCCGTCGTTGACGACGATGACCGGATAGCCCTGGGCGACGGCACGAGCGGCCACGTCGCACACCGTCCCGGCGTTGTTGTAGGTCGGGATGATGACGCAGCTATTCGCGGTCGCACGGTTCATCAGGGCTTCAGGGTGAGTTTCATCCGCGCGCAGAGGGTGTCGCCGGAGACGACGTGCACCGACCAGACGTCGGGCTGGTCGACCGGCAGCGGGCGGGAATACTGAAACTCCAGTTCGCTGATCTCGCCGGGCAGCACGGGGTGGACGAAACGGATGTCGGAGGCCTCTTCCACATCGAGGTCCTTGCCGACGCTGGCCCCGACCAGCTCACAGGCCATCTGGATGATGCAGGCGCCGGGCGTCACGGGCATTCCCTTGAAATGGGCCGCATAGATGGGACTGTCGGGAAGGAGCCGGATCCGGGCCGACGTGGCCGAGATGAGCTGCGGGGTATAGAGATAATCTTTTAACATAGTCGAAGCTTAAGGTTTCTGGAAAAGAGTGGGATCGAGTTTTTCTCCCCGCACCACGGAGCTGAGTTCAAGTTGCGTGGTATCGCCTTCCTGCCCGGTCAGCACGATGGAGCGCAGCGCACCCGTCCCGGCGTCGGTCAGCAGGGAGATGCGGGTGAAGAGCTGGCTCAGGTCGCGCCGCAGGGGCACGAGGTCCACTTGCCAGACCCGGGGCGAGGCATAGACCGTGACGATGAAGTCGGTCTCGTTGATGAGGCCTTTCTCGCCGAGTTTCGCAACGTTGCGCATCAGGCTCTGCTGCCGCCGGTCGCCCGGGTTGATGCCGTCCATCACGAACAGGCTGGGACGGGGCTGCTCCACTTCCCAGCGCACCTTGTCGGGATAGACGTAGGCGGCCCGGCCGCGGCTCACCAGGTCTTCGGCGAGCATGGCGTTGTGGCGGGTCATGACGAAGCGGAACTGGAGCGTGGTCTGCAGGTCGTTGGCCTGCAGGATCGTGGCGATGGCTTTCTCGCGGGCGGCTCCTTCGAGCTGCTGCGCGGCACCCGGGGCCGTCTGCGCGAAAAGCGGCAGGCAGCACAGGCTCAGGAGCAGGATCAGGCTGATTCTTTTCATGATGCGTTATCGGACCATCAGCGCCGAACCGGCCATGATGAGCAGGACGCCCACCCACTGGCTGACGCTGACGTGTTCATGAAAGATCATGATGGCAGCAATCGTGCCGAAAATGTAGCTGATGCTCGTCAGCGGATAGACGATGCTGAACGGGAAATGCTTCAGCATATACATCCACAGGACGGTAGCCACGCCGAAAGAAATGCCGCAGCCCAGGAACCACCAGTTGGTGAGCTGCGCCTTGAAAAAGGCCCATGTCCAACTGAACGGGCCGGAAGCTTCCATGCCCAGTTTCAGCAGCACCTGGCCGCCGCACAGGAACAGACTCTGAAAAAGCGAGAATAACAGGATTCTCAGCATACGCTATTTCTTGCGGTTTTTCGACACGTAGTCGGCCATCACGGCCACGGACTGGAAAACGGCCTTGCCTTCAGCGGGGCTGGAGAGCTTGATGCCATAGTTCTTTTCCATCAGCACGATGAGCTCGAGCACATCGATCGAATCCAGGCCGAGGCCCTCGTCGCCGAAGAGCGGGGCGTTGTCGTCGATGTCGGCCGGGGTCATTTCCTCCAGATTCAGCGCGTTGATGATCTGGACTTTAATCTCTTCAATCAGTTCTTTCATATCTGAAAATTGTTAATTCATACGGATCATTACTCGTCGATCTCCTTGTCGCTGCCGGCTGTCTTGATGGCGGCCGTGGCGATGAGTTCGCCCTGGCAGCGGACCTCCACGTCGGTCAGCGTGATGCCGAAGATATTCTCCCGGAAGGTCACCGTGGTCTCGAGCAGCTCGCCGCAGCGCGGATGGCGGTAGACCTTGAGCTTGCGGACGCTGCCGATGTAGCCGATGGTCACGGGGATGTGCAGGACATAGCGGGCGATGTACCCGACCCGGGCCGCGCTCGACTGGGCCATGTGCTCCACCAGGCCGCCCGTGGCAAAACGGCCGTTCTCCACGAAGATGCCCTGCTCGGGAATCCGGAAGGAAGTGCGGGTGCACTCTTCCTCATGGTGCAGGAGATGGTCCACGAACACGAAGGGCGGACGCTGCGGAAGCAGGTATTCGATCGGAATCTGGTCAAAGGGTGTCATTTCCAAAAATCGTAAAAATTAAACCATTGGGTGGGATATTGCCGGACCACTCCTTCCAGGCAGGCGGCGAATTCCCGGGCCATTGCCTCGGCGCGCACGCGCGAAGGCAGGGCCGGGTCGATCTTCTCTCCGATCTGCCGGACGAAAATGCGGTAGCGCCGCACCGCCTCCTTCATCACGAAAACCGCGACGATGGGAACGGAGCGCTGGGCCGCCAGCATATAGGGCCCGGCCGGGAAAGGGGCGGGTTCGCCGAAAAAAGGACAGGCGAAGGTCTTCTGGGAGCCGAACACCCGGTCGCCGGGCATGCTCACGATGCCGCCGTCCCGCAGGATCTCGTTGAGCCGGAACAGGTGCGACATGTCGTCGGAGACGGGCACCATCTCGACGTTGGTCCGGGCAAACATGGCGGCGCGCTGCTGCATCACCGTCTCGGTCTCGCCGGAATACACCAGGGTTCCCATCTTTTTGATCGAACGGAGCATATAGCCCACCAGCTCGAAGTTGCCCGTATGGGAGCCCAGCTGCACGAAGCCCGGCTCCGCTTCCGACAGGCGGGTGAACACCGGCATCTCTTCGTTGTCCAGCTCGAAAGAGCGGCCCGCATACTGGGCGAAGCGGTCCACTACGACCTGTCCCAGGCGGAATTCATTGGCATAGACGCTGCAGAACGCATGCAACGGGTTTCTCCCGATCCGTTTGCGGAAAAACCGGTAGGAAGCCAGATAGCCCCGCCGGTCAAAGAGCATGAAGAACGGGATGACGGGGACCATGCAGGCGTAGGCCAGCGGGATGGGGATGAAGCGGAAAAGCTTCACCATCGCCCGCTGCATCCACGACGTGCCGACGGTCGAACCCTGCCAGTCGCTATGGTCGTACTGCGCCAAAGTCTTTTAACCGACTCTTTCCGTGATATAGTCTACGAACTGTCCGAAGGTCTTGATGTCCTTGAACTCCTCGGATTTCATCTTGAAGCCGAATTCGCGTTCCACGAACACCACGGTATCCACGACTTCCAGGCTGTCGATGCCCATGTCTTCTTTCAGGCGTGCGTCAGGGTTGATTTTCGCCGGATTGATTTCCATTTCATCCACCAGGAAGTTCTTGATTCTTTCTTCTATAGTCATTGCTTAAAGGTTTTAGTTTAGTATTATTCCGTTCAGTATAAGGCGACAAAGATACTCATTATTCTTTTAAATCCGAAAATTGCGTATCTTTGCGCGACTAAAACCTTAGATACCGAACACATGGACAAACGTGTCGTCATAACTGGAATGGGCATCTGGTCGTGCCTGGGAACCACCTTGGACGAGGTGCGCGATTCCCTGTACACCGGCAAATCCGGCATCGTCCTCGACCCCGCCCGCAAAGAAATGGGCTTCCGGTCCGGCCTCACCGGCCTCGTGCCCATGCCCGAACTGAAAGGAGAACTCCCCCGCTCGCAGCGGGTCTATATGCCCGAACCGGCCCAATACGCCTATTGCGCCACCCGTGACGCCCTGCAGCAGGCCCGCATCGATGCGGACTTCCTCGCCGCCAACGAGATCGGCATCCTTTACGGCAACGACAGCACCGCCGACGCCGTGTACAAGTCGGTCGCGACCATCCACGAGAAAAAAGATACGATGCTCTGCGGCTCGGGTGCCATCTTCCAGTCGATGAACTCCACCGTGACGATGAACCTGAGCGTGATCTTCAAGCTCAAGGGCATCAACCTCACCGTGTCGGGTGCCTGCGCCAGCGGTTCCCACGCCATCGGCCTCGGCGCCCTGCTCATCCGCAACGGCCTGCAGGACATCGTGGTCTGCGGCGGCGCCCAGGAAGTCAACGCAGCCGCCACCGGCTCGTTCGACGGCATCTCCGCCTTCTCCGTCCGCGAAGACGCGCCGGAGAAAGCCAGCCGTCCCTTCGACCGCGACCGCGACGGCCTCGTCCCGGGCGGCGGTGCCGCGACGGTCATCCTCGAAAGCTATGAATCGGCCGTGCGCCGCGGCGTACCCATCATCGCCGAGGTGCTGGGCTACGGCTTCTCGAGCAATGGCGAGCACATCTCCAACCCCAATGTCGACGGACCCCGCCGGGCGCTGGAACGTTCCATCCGCCAGGCCGGCCTGAACATCGACCAGATCGGCTACATCAACGCACACGCCACCTCCACGCACGTGGGCGACACCAACGAGGCCAAGGCCATCTACGCCGTCATCGGCGACCACCGCATCCCCGTGACCAGCACCAAGAGCCAGACCGGCCACGAGATGTGGATGGCAGGCGCCAGCGAGATCGTCTATTCGATCCTGATGATGAAGAACGAATTCATCGGCGCCAACATCAACTTTGAGAACCCGGACGAAGACTCGGCGAAACTGTTCATCCTTCCCGAGCGCATGTCCTGCCATTTCGATACCTTCCTGTCGAACTCCTTCGGATTCGGCGGCACCAACTCCTCCCTGGTCATCCGCGACATCCGCTAGCATGGCAGCGCGGCAGGTCATCATCATCGGTGCCGGACTGGGCGGCCTGGTGTGCGGCAGGATCCTCTCCCGCCAGGGCTGCGACGTCACCCTCCTGGAACAGGGCACGCAAGCCGGCGGCGCCCTGCAGACCTTTGTCCGCGACGGCATCCGCTTCGACACCGGCTTCCACTCCGTGGGCGGCCTGGAGCCCGGCGAGCCGCTCGACCTGATCTTCCGCCAGCTCGACCTGCGCGACCTGCCATGGTTCCCCATGGAACCCGATGAATGCATAGGCTGCAACGAGCCCTTCCTCCGCCTGTCCACCGGCTGGGAAGAGGAACGCAAGCACGTGCTGAAGCCTTATCAGCATGGCATCTGGCGTCTGAAAGGTGGAGGCAAGACCCTCGTCGACGCACTGGCGAAAGACCAGCGGGTCCTGCTCCGCAAGAAAGTCACGGCCATCGAAGACCGGAGCGTCTTCTGCGCCGACGGCAGCAGCTACCGCGGCGACATCGTCATCTCCGACATCCATCCGGCGGTGACCATGCGCCTGGTCCGCGACCACATCCGGCCCTCCTATCTGCAGCGCCTGGACGTCCTGTCCAACGGCCCCGGCGCCTTTACCGTCTACGCCAAGTTGAAGCCCGGCACGATACGCCACCTGCGGCACAGCATCTTCGTCGACAACGATTTCATGATCCATTTCGGCGATGAAGCCATCAACGGCTACGCCCTTTCCCTCGATATCGTCACCTTCGTGGCCGGCACGCCGGCCGAGCGGAAAGCCTTCGCCGAAGAACTCATCCGGAAAGCCGCCAGGCGGCTGCCGGAACTGCCCGAAGCCATCGAGAAATACTGGACCAGCACCCCGCAGACCTGGGAACGCTACACCGGTACGCCCGGCGGCTCCGCCTATGGCATCCGAAAGAACAGCCGCGCCGACTTCCTGGCGCCGCAGACCCCCCTGCCCTGGCTCTACCTGACCGGACAGAACCTGGGCCTGCACGGCATCCTGGGAACCTCGGTTTCGGCCCTCAATACCTGTAATTCCATCTCCCTCCTATGAACTACGCACTCGTTACCGGCGGCAGCCGGGGCATCGGCCGCGCGGCCTGCATCCGTCTCGCAGCACAGGGCTTCGCCATCCTGATCAACTATGTGTCCAACGAACAGAAGGCCCGCGAAACCGCGGAGCTGGTCGAACAGGCCGGCGGACAGGCCACGCTCCTGAAGTTCGACGTGGCCGACGCCGATGAAACGAACACCGTGCTCGGCGGCTGGATGCAGTCGCATCCCGACGATTTCATCGAAGTGCTGGTCAACAATGCGGGCATCCGCCGCGACGGCCTGCTCATCTGGACCGAGCCGGAAGACTGGCACCGCGTGCTCGACACGACCCTCAACGGCTTCTACAACGTAACCCGTCCCCTGCTGCAGCCCATGCTGCTGAAGAAACGCGGCCGCATCATCAACGTGGCTTCGCTGACGGGCCTGAAAGGCATGCCCGGCCAGACGAACTACGCCGCCGCCAAAGGCGGCCTGATCGCCGCCACGAAGTCGCTCGCACAGGAAGTCGGCCGCAAGAAAGTGACGGTCAACGCCATCGCGCCCGGTTTTGTCAAAACGGACATGGTGGACGGCCTCGACGAGGCGACCCTCAAGAAAGACATTCCGCTGCAGCGCTTCGGCGAACCGGAAGAAGTGGCCGCCCTCATCGGCTTCCTCGCTTCTCCCGAAGCCGCCTACATCACCGGCGAATGCATCTCCATCAACGGAGGACTCTATTAATAAGTCCGCATCAGCGGACCGCCGGAGGCCGGGAGGCGCGGGGGTTGGGGCAGCGCCCCAGTTTAGTAATGGAAACTTGAGCCGCCGATGAACTCCCGGATGATGGAGGTCGGCGGAATGTGCCGGACATCGGCCGGCGTCATGGCGATGACGCCGCGGATCAGTCCGAGCAGCCGGTGTGCCTCCGCATAGGCGGACGATGACTTCGGAATCACCTGCAGCAGCGGCTCGGCATAGCACTTCAGCATCGGAATCTCATAGAGCAGGCCCGAGTTGAACTCGGCGTCCGCCAGCCTCTTGAAAGGCTGGATGTATTTCTCTTCGCCGGAACGGACGCTCGGCCAGCGCAGGATGGTCTCCTCGGCCGTCATGCCGCGGAACTGGTTGTCGCGCACCATGCGGCGGAGCAGGCGGTAGTCCGCCGCCGACATCCGCGTCTTCTCATCGATGGAGATCGGCGTCAGCACGGAGACATAGAGCTGGAACTTCTCCTCCTCGGGAATCTGCGGCGTGAGCGCCGGATTCAGGCCGTGGATGCCTTCCATGATCAGCACGTCGTTCTCGGTCAGTTGCAGGAACTGCCCGATGAACTTGCGGGAGCCCGAGGCGAAGTCGTATTTCGGGATCTCCACCCGCTTGCCGTCCAGCAGCTCCTCCAGCTGCAGGTTGAGGAAGGGCACGTCGAGCGCCTCCAGGCATTCGAAATCGTAGTCGCCGTTCTCGTCGCGCGGCGTGTCGACGCGGTTGCGGAAATAGTCGTCCAGCGAGATGATGATGGGGTTCAGCCCGTTGACGCGCATGTGCATGGCCAGGCGCTTCGAAGACGTGGTCTTGCCGCTGCTCGACGGTCCGGCGATCAGCACGAGCTTCACGCCCGGCCGCGCTGCGATCTCATTGGCGATCTCCGCGTAGCGGTGGTCGTGGAGCGTCTCCGACAGGTTGACCACGTAACGGATCTTGCCGCCGGCAGATGCCTCGTTGAGGGTACTAACGTTGTTTTCGCGGAACAGGTTCCGCCACATCGACATTTCTTTGATCATAGCAAGGCTTTCAGATAAGAACCGGTATAGGAAGCGGGATGGGCCGCCACTTGTTCCGGCGTTCCCGCCGCAACAATCGTTCCACCGTCCTGGCCGCCTTCCGGCCCCAGGTCGATGAGCCAATCCACGGATTTGAGGATATCGAGGTTGTGTTCGATGATGACCACCGTATTGCCCTTGTCGACCAGGCGCTGCAGCACGCCGATGAGCACCTTGATGTCTTCGAAGTGCAGGCCGGTGGTGGGTTCGTCGAGCAGATAGAGGGTGTTGCCCGTGTCGCGGCGCGCCAGCTCGGTGGAGAGCTTCAGGCGCTGGCTCTCGCCGCCGCTGAGCGTCGTGGCAGGCTGCCCGAGCGTCAGGTAGCCCAGGCCCACTTCCTCCAGCGTCCGGAGCTTCTGGGCGATGGACGGAATGGCCTCGAAAAACGCCGCGGCCTGGGAAATGGTCATGTCGAGCACCTCGCTGATGTTCTTTCCCTTGTACTTGACCGCCAGCGTGTCGGGCTTGTAGCGGCGTCCGCCGCATTCCTTGCAGGTCACCTGGGCGGAGGGCAGGAAATGCATCTCGATGAGCTGCAGGCCGGCGCCCTTGCAGGCCTCGCAGCGCCCGCCCTTGACGTTGAAGGAGAAGCGGTTGGCCTTGAAGCCGCGGATCTTCGCGTCGGGCGTCTGCTCGAACAGGCGCCGGATGTCGGTCATCACGTCGGTATAGGTGGCAGGATTGCTGCGCGGCGAACGGCCGATGGGCGTCTGGTCGATCTCGATGATCTTGTCGACGTTGCCGATGCCTTCGATGCCGTCGTAGGGCAGCACGGGGTATTTCGAGCGGTAGAGCTTGTTGCTGATGATGGGCATCAGCGTCTCGTCGATCAGAGACGACTTGCCGCTGCCGCTCACGCCGCTCACGCCCACGAAGAGGCCGAGCGGCAGGTCGAGGGTGACGTCTTTCAGGTTGTTGCCGCGGGCGCCCCGCAGGATGATGTGCCGGCCGTTGCCGGGGCGGCGCTCCGCCGGAACGGGAATCTGCTCGCGCCCCAGCAGATAGTCGATGGTCGGGCTCTTGCCGGCCGGGACCTGGGCGATGTCGCCGGGCCGGCCGTTGTAGAGCAGCCAGCCGCCCTTGTCGCCGGCGCCCGGCCCCAGGTCGACCAGCCAGTCGGCACTCCGCATCATCTCTTCGTCGTGCTCCACCACCATCACGGAGTTGCCTTCGTCGCGCAGGGTCTTGAGCGAGTAGATGAGCTTGCGGTTGTCGCGCTGGTGCAGCCCGATGCTGGGTTCATCGAGGATATAGAGCACGTTGACCAGCTTCGAGCCGATCTGCGTGGCCAGGCGGATGCGCTGGCTCTCGCCGCCGCTGAGCGAGCGGGTGGTCCGGTTCAGCGAGAGGTACTCCAGCCCGACGTCTTTCAGGAAACCGATGCGGGCCTTGAGTTCCTTGAGGATGTCCGTCGCGATGAGCAGCTGCCGCTGCGAGAGGCGCGACGGGAGCGCACACACCCAGTCGTACAGCTCGTTGATGTCCATGTCGGACACTTCGGCGATGTTCTTTCCGTCGATCTTGAAGCAGAGGGCTTCCGCCTTGAGCCGCGTGCCGCCGCAGACCGGGCAGACCACCTCTTCCAGAAACAGTTCCTTCCGCTTCTTCTTCCAGGGTCCGTCTTCCTCCTCGTCACCGTCCGCATGCAGCTGCGCCAGGATGCCCGGGAAGGTGGACATCTCCATATCGGCGTCGGTGCCGATCCGAAGCAGCTCGTCGGAACCGTAGAGAATGACCTGCAGGGCCTCTTCCGGAATCTGCTCGATGGGGTCGTGCAGGGAGAAACGGTAGCGGCGGGCGATGGCGTCGAGATAGCGGAACATCGTGTTGCCGCGCAGCGGACCGATGCTCTCGATGCCGCCGTCGGCAATCGAGCGCTTCCGGTCGGGAATGATCTTGTCGAGGTCGGCGCGGGCGATGTGGCCCAGGCCGCGGCAGTGCGGGCAGGCGCCCTGCGGGGAATTGAACGAGAAGGTATAAGGAGCCGGAATCTCGAACGACAGGCCCGTGTCCGGGCACACGAGGTTGCGGCTGAAATGCTGCAGCTGGTCGTCGGCGAGCGACAGCACCGCCAGGGAACCCTTGCCCTGGTTCATGGCCTGGGCCACCGATTCCTTGATGCGCTTGCGGTCCTCTTCCTTGGGCACGAGCTTGTCCACCACCAACTCCACGAAGTGGACCTTGTAGCGGTCCAGCGGCCCGGCTTCGCTCAGGTCGGTCAGCTGCCCGTCGATGCGCACCTGCGAATAGCCCTTCCGCTGCAGTTGCGTGAAGAGGTCGCGGTAGTGGCCCTTGCGGCCGCGGACCAGCGGAGCGAGCAGCAGCACTTTCTGCCCCTCGTAACGCTGCAGGATGAGGTTGATGATCTCGTCGTCGGTATAGCGCACCATCTCCTTGCCGCTCTCCGGCGAAAAGGCCTGGGAGGCGCGGGCGTAGAGCAGGCGGAAAAAGTCGTAGATTTCGGTGATGGTCCCCACCGTGGAGCGGGGGTTGCGGCCCACGGTCTTCTGCTCAATGGAGATCACCGGGCTGAGGCCCTTGACCTCGTCGACGTCGGGACGTTCCAGGATGCCGATGAACTGGCGGGCATAGGCCGAGAGGGTGTCCATGTAGCGGCGCTGCCCCTCGGCGCAGATCGTATCGAAGGCCAGCGACGACTTGCCGCTGCCCGACAGGCCGGTGACCACCACCAGGCTGTCGCGCGGAATCTCCAGGTCGATGTTCTTGAGGTTGTGGACCCGGGCGCCGGCAATCGAGATCTGCTTGTCTTCCGCCATGCTAAGCGTCGTGCAGGAAAGGATTGGTCGACCGTTCATAGCCGACGGAACTGGCGGGCCCGTGGCCGGGCAGGACCATCACGTCGCCGTCGAGCGGCAGGATCTTGCGGTCGATGCTTTCCATCAGCTGGTCGTAATCGCCGCCGTCATGGTCGGTGCGGCCGATGCTGCCGGCGAACAAGGTGTCGCCGGTAAAGAGGACAGCGTCTTTTTCGCTGTAATAACAGACGCCGCCGCGGGTGTGGCCAGGCGTGGCCAGCACGGTCAGCTCCGTATGGCCGAAGGTCACCGCATCCCCGTCCGCCACGTCATGGAACAGGCCGGTGAAGGGACGGAAATCAAGCCCCAGCTGTACGCACCAGGCACCCGATTGCGCCAGCAGCGCGTGGTCGGCGGGATGCAGCCAGGCATCCAGCGCCCAGGTCCGGGACACGGCCTCCAGGCCGAGTATATGGTCGAAATGACCATGCGTCAGCAGGATCTTCACCGGCTTGAGCTGGCGGGACGACACGAAGTCCTTGAGGCGTTCCAGTTCGTAATCGGTGTAATTGCCCGGGTCCACGATCACGCATTCCCGGGTCTCGTCCCAGGCGATATAACAGCATTCGCGGAGCGGGTTGAAGTAGAAAGTCTTGATCTCCATATTTTTTCCTTCGAACATACAAAAATACGAAAAGAAGTTGTAATTTTGTAAGGAAACCCGAAACGCACAGAGATTATGCATATCGCGATTGCAGGCAACATCGGCAGCGGCAAGACCACCCTCACCCGGATGCTGGCCAGCCATTTCCACTGGACCCCGAAATTCGAATCCGTGGAGTTCAATCCATATCTTGCTGACTTCTACAACGATATGGAGCGCTGGTCGTTCAATATCCAGATCTACTTCCTCAACAAGCGTTTCCTCGACGTGGTGGAGATCAACAAGCACGAGGAAGTCATCGTTCAGGACCGCAGCATCTACGAGGATGCCTGCATCTTCGCCCCCAACCTGCACAACATGGGCCTGATGTCGACCCGCGACTACGAGAACTACGCCTCGCTCTTCTCGCTGATGGTGTCGCTGGTCAAGGCGCCCGACCTGCTGATTTATCTGCGCAGTTCCATTCCCCACCTGGTGGGCAACATCCAGAAGCGCGGCCGCGAATACGAGAGCAGCATCCGCCTCGACTACCTCAAGGGCCTCAACGCCCTCTACGAAGACTGGGTCGAGCACTACAAGGACGGCAAACTGCTCATCCTCGACGTCGACAAGCTCAACTTCGAAGAAAGACCGGAAGATTTCAGCACGATCTGCGACCGCATCGAGGCGCAGCTGAACGGCCTGTTCTAAAAATTGATACCCATGAGTTCCCGGATCTCCTGCTTGGCGACGCGCCAGCGGGGGATGTCGATCTTCGTGCCGATAACCTCGACCACCTTGGCGGCCAGGGCAGAGCCCACTTCACCGCAGGTCTTGAGCGGCATGCCGTTGGCATGCGCGAAGAGGAAGCCGGCCGCATAGGTGTCGCCGGCGCCGGTGGCGTCCACGGCTTCGCCCGGCCAGGGATCGACGAAGTGGAACTCGTCGCCGTGCTGGATCATCGAACCGTCCTTGCCGATCTTCACCACCGCGATGTCGGCCATTTCCGACATGGCCTGCAGCGCCTCGCGCGGCGGACGATGCACGAAGGCCGCCGCCTCCGTCTCGTTGGCGAAGACGATGTCGACGTAGTTCTTCACGATGTCCTGCAGGAACACGTTGTTCGATTCCACCACGTTGTAGGAAGCCATGTCGAGCGAGATGATCATGCCGCGCTCCTTGCCCATCTCCACGGCCCGGCGTACCAGGTACTGGTTCTGCACCAGGTAACCCTCGATGTGCAGGTAGTCGTAACCCTCGAAATACTCCGGCTTCAGGTCGTCGGGCTCCAGCTGCAGCGCCGCGCCCAGGTAGGTGGCGAAGGTGCGGTCGGCGTTGGGCGCCGTGATGAAGACCATGGCGCGGCCCGAGGCCACCGTACCCACCAGCAGGTTCGACTTGATGCCGTTCTGGAGCTGGGACTGGCGGAAAAGCGAGCCGAGCTCGTCGTCGCCCACCTTGCCGATGTAGCCCGAAGGCATGCCGAGTATGGCGGTCGCCGACACGGTGTTGGCGGCCGAGCCGCCGGCCACGTACTGCACGCCGATTTCCTTGAGATCAGTCCAGATGGTGTTGCCCGTCTTGGCGTCCACGTGCTGCATGCTGCCCAGCGGCAGGTTGTATTTCTTGAGGAGGGTGTCGTCGGGAAGGACGGCCAGGATGTCGGTCAAGGCGTTTCCGATGCCGAGGATTGCTTTCATTGGAGGGTGTTTTCTTTCTTCATTTGTCTACGATATATGGCCCAGCTGACGAGCGAGACAAGGCCGCAGAGAAGCATCTGCACGATCTGCGTTTCGTGCGAGACCGTGGCGAAGAGCAGGCCGGTCTGGCGGTCGACGCCATAGACCGGCATGAGGGTCATCGCGACGATGAAATGATAGGCGCCGAAGCCGCCCTGCACCGGAACGATCCAGCCGAGCGAGCCCACCACCATCAGGAAGAGGGCGTCCCAGCCGTCCAGCGCATCGAAGGCAGGCAGGGCCCGCATCGTCCAGAGGCTGCAGAGCCAGTAGCCGATCCAGATGATCAGCGTATAGGCGAAGAAGCCCCATTTGTTCTGCATGCGGAACGCGGCCGTGATGCCTTCGCCCAGGCCGCGGAAGAACTTCAGGAAGGCGGCGCCCACCTTGCTCCGGCCGATCGGCTCCCGGAAGGCCCGGACCAGATACACCAGGCCCACGATGACGGCGATGGCGATCAGCACGATCCAGAACCAGCCCAGGTGCATGGAGCTGGCCGCCGGGCGGAACATCTTCTCCACGATGAAATCGCGGAAACGGCCGAAAAAGAGCAGCGGCACGCCCGCCAGGAACATGCAGAGCATATCCCAGGTCCGCTCGATCACCACGGTGCCGAGCGCTCCCTGGAAAGTCGTCTTGCGCGTCTCCCCCATCAAGCCGCAGCGCACCACCTCGCCCGAGCGCGGGAAGGCGATGTTGGAGAGGTAGCAGATGGCGTAGGCATCGTAGGTCTCGCGCTGCGTGATGGGCTTCGTCCCTTCGTTGCGGATGGGCTGCAGCATGATGCGCCAGCGGTTGCCCCGGAGCCAGGTGATGATCCACTGCACGGCGATGATGGCCACGACCCAACCCCAGCGGCACTGCTTCATGTCGGCCAGGAAGGCGTTCCAGTCCATGCCGCGGAACGAGAAAAAGAGAAGCACTGCCACCAGGACGAGCAGCAGTGCATATTTCAGGGCTTTCTTCAGCTTTTCGCTCATGGCTTATCCCCAGAGGCTGCGCGGATAAACGCCCTGCTCGATGAGTTCGCCGATCTTGGCCACCACGTAAGGACGGTCTTCCTTGTACGTGACGCCGAACCACTTCGCGTCGCAGTTCAGCACCTTGAAGCTGGCGTCGTTGCGCTTGATGAGCACGTCGGCCACATAGGGGATGAAGAATTCCGCCTTCGGATTGGTCTTCACGTCGTCGGAGTTCAGGAAGGTCTTGAAGAGATCCTCGGACCAGCCGAAATAGTCGGGCGTGAATCCCCAGAAGTTCATTGAGACGACACTGTCTTCCGACACTTCGTGATCGACGCCTTTCTCGGAATAACAGACTTTTCCGTCCGCCTTGCGCTGGATGGACGTCCGCTCGGTCACCGTCGAGAGGCAGCCGTTGTCGTCGATGCCGCACACGCCGCGGGAGACGCTGCCGAATTCGGAGAGGGTGTTCTTCAGGAAATAGCCCACCAGGGCATAGCGGCCCCGCATGCCCTCGACGCCGCGGAGGAAGTCCGCGATGGCGACGAAGCCTTCGCGACCGTAGAAGTCGTCGGAGTTGATCACCGCGAAGGGCTCATGGATCACGTCTTTGGCCATCATCACGGCATGGTTCGTTCCCCAGGGTTTCTCCCGGCCTTCCGGCACGGTATAGCCCGCCGGCAGGCAGTCCAGTTCCTGATAGACGAATTCCACGTCGATCCTGCCGCCGAAGCGCTCTTTCGAATAGATCTTCTGGAAAGCCTCGGCAAAGGAGTGACGGATGACAAAGACCACCTTGCCGAAACCGGCCTGGATGGCGTCGTAGATCGAGTAATCGATGATGGCCTCGCCGCACGGGCCGAGACCGTCCATCTGTTTGAGGGAGCCGTAGCGGGAACCCATCCCGGCAGCCAGAACTAAAAGCGTAGGTTTCACTATCTTCTGTTTTATTTGAATTCAAGGACCGCGGCTTCGCCAGGGGCGACGACCATCTTATCGCCGATCCGGAAGCGTTCGCCGGTCATGACGTTTTTGCCTTTCTGCGCAAAGTTAGCGGTTATTTCCGAGAAATGGGGCCAGTCGACCACATAATCTTTCTTCCCGCCGTTGAGAATGGTCATCACGCACTCCCCTTTCACGGTCCGGAAATACACGTACACGTTGGCGGCGTCGGGGCGGAAGTGGATGAAATTGCCCTGCGCCACGGCCTTGGACGTCTTGCGCCAGGTGAACAGGTCGGCGACATACTTGCGCAGCACGATCTGCTCGCGGGTGAACTTGCCCCAGGGCATGTCGACGCGCTCCTGTGAGTGGCCCACCGTGCCGTCGGCGCTCTGCAGGCCGTACTCGTCGCCATAATAGAGCTGCGGCACGCCGCGCATGGTGGCCAGCAGCGTGTAGGCCATCTTGATCTTGGCGGGACTGCCGCCCAGCTCGTGGGCCAGGCGCGCCGTGTCGTGGTTGCCGATGAAGATCAGGATGTCGGACGGATCTTCATAGAGGCGGTCCAGCGCCAGCGAATTGTAGATGCGAAGCATGCTCGGCTCCCAGGACGTGCCTTCGTCGTTGAGGGCGCTCAGGGTGGCGAACATCAGCGGGAAGTCCATCACGGAAGGCAGCTGGGAGTTGTAGCCGTCCTTCTGCTTGACGCCCTCCCAGTAGGCGCAGGAGGCCACGTCGCCGAACCACACTTCGCCCACGATGTTGAGCCGCTTGTACTCGTTGCGGATGGCCTTCGTCCAGGCGGCGATGCCGGCCTTGTCGGAATACGGGTAGGTGTCGACGCGCAGGCCGTCCAGGTCGGCGTACTCCACCCACCAGACAGCCATCTGCTCGAGGTAGTGCCGCACGAGCGGATCACTCAGGTTCATGTCGGGCATCGTGGTGTCGAACCAGCCCTTCACGCAGCTTTCCTTGTCCACCTCCGCGGCATGCGGGTCGCTGTGGGTCGTCATGGCGGCGTTGGTGCGGATCAGCTTGTCGCCGCCGCGCTCCAGGTTCTCGGGATAGTTGATCCAGGTGGCGGAAGGCAGGTCCTTCATCCACCAGTGCGCCGTGCCGCAGTGGTTCGGCACCATGTCCATGATGACCTTCAGGCCCTTGTCGTGGGCCCGCTCCACGAAGTAGCGGTAGAGCTCGTTGCTGCCGTAGCGGGGATCGATGCGGTAGTAGTCGGCGCAGGCATAGCCATGGTAGGAGTAGGACTTTTCGTTGTCCAGGGTCAGCGGAGTGGGCCAGATGGTGGTCACGCCCAGGCTCACCAGGTCGTCGAGGTGGTCGATGATGCCCTGGATGTCACCGCCGTGGCGGCCGCCCAGGTTCTTCGGGTTGGCTTTCTCGGCGGTCTCGGACATCGTATCGTTGTGCTTGTCGCCGTTGGCGAAACGGTCGGGCATCAGCAGGTACACGGCGTCGGAAGGACCGAACGACTCGCGCTTGGCCGAACCCTCGCGGCGCTTGTAGAAGGCATAGTCGAAGTCGAACTGGCGGCCGTCGGGGGTCACCAGGTTGAAGGTGTAGGTCCCCGGTTCCAGCCGGTTGCCGACCTTCACTTCCACGAACAGATAGTTCGGGTTGTCGGTCGCGACGACCTTGCCGACCGAGAGGCCCTTGACCGTAGCGTCGACCGTCACCGTCGAACCGGCGATCCGGTCGCCATGGATCATCAACTGGAGATCCGTCTCCATGCCGATCCACCAGCAGGGCGGTTCCACCCTGTCGATCTTTTCCGCGCGGAGCGTCGTCATACACAGCAGGGCTGCCATCAGCAGCAGGATCTTAGTCTTCATTTTCCAATTCGCTTTCGTCGCAGTCGCCGAAGCAGTCGCCGACGCTGAAGATGATATGATAGCCGTGTGCCGGCAGGGTAAACTCGCAGTCTGTCGTCACCAGGTGGTTCTCCACCTTGTAGGTCACCACCTCGTCGGAGAAGTTGAACATGGCCAGGCACATGTCACCCTCCTCTTCGCGCTCGAAAGCGAAGACCTGTTCCGGGTGGTCGGTCGGCAGGACCGCCATCGTACCGCCCCAGGGAGCGGCCCAGAGGCAGGCGTGCAGGTCGCGCAGGGCGATCAGTTCCTTGTAGAGCTTGGTCATCTCGAACGGGTCGCGGCTCCAGTCGATCGGGTCTTTCTCAAAGAACTCCAGGCGCTTGGGCAGGCAGATCTCGTCACCGTTGTAGAGCATCGGGATTCCCGGAAGCAGGAAGGTCAGGACCGTGAACTGCTTGAGAGTGGGACCGAACATCTCCAGGTTCGTGCCCGACCAGGAGTTCTGGTCGTGGTTGGAGACGAAGTTCATGGCCCAGGTGCCGGCCGGCATGCCGACGCTGTCGGAATAGCTCACGTAGAAATCGGCCAGGTCGTTGGCGTTCTTCTTGCCGGCGGCCAGGTCGTACCAGAGGTGCATCTGGCGCCAGGCGTAATAGGCGTCGAAGGCGTCGACCTGGAGCTCGGGCTTCTCAGCCTCGGCCAGGAAGAAGAGGCCGTCGGGGCGCTGGGCGCGGAAATCGGCGAAGGCCTGGTCCCAGAAGTCGGTCGGCACCTCGCTCGCCACGTCGCAGCGGAAGCCATCCACGCCGCGGTCCACCCAGAACTGCATCTGCGCCTCCATCGCATCGTAGATTTCATGATGGTTCACGTAGTCCAGATGGGCGATGTCGGTCCAGTCGTACTGCGTGGCCAGGGTACCGTCTTCCTCGAGATGGTACCAGTCGCGGTGGTCGCGCGTCCAGGCATGGTCGCGGCCCGTGTGGTTGGCCACCCAGTCGAGGATCACCTTGAAGCCCTTTTCATGGGCGGCGGCCAGGAAGTGGTCGAAGTCTTCCAGCGTGCCGAACTCCGGGTTCACGGCACAATAGTCCTGCACGGCATAGTAGCTGCCGAGCGTGCCCTTGCGGCCTTCCACGCCGATGGGATGGATGGGCATCAGCCAAAGAATGTCGACGCCCAGTTCGGCGAGGCGGTCGAGCTGCGGCTCGACGGCGGCAAAAGTGCCTTCGGGCGAGAACTGGCGCACGTTCACCTGATAGATGACGGCGTTCTTCGCCCATTCGGGATGCATCACATGGGTCACATTTCCCTCCGGGACAGCCTTCTTGCAGGCCACCAGGCAGAAGAGAATGAGCAGGAAACTCAGGATCTTTTTCATATCTCGGTATTATTTATTTGATGATGGCAAAGGAAATGGGTGCCAGCTCCACGGTGAGGGCCGACGAGCCGTCGATGGTCAGGCCGCAGGGCAGCGTGAGCTCCACGGTACGGGGCTCCTTGCTCTTGTTGAGCACGGTCACCACGGTCTCGCCCATGTAGCTGCGGCTGTATGCCAGCACATCCTCGTCTACCTGGAGCAGTTTGTAGTCGCCATAGATGAGCGGCATCGAGGCGTTGTGCATCCGGGCCAGGGATTCCGTCTCCGCGAGGGTCGCCTGTTCGTCGTCCGTCAGGCCGTCGAACTGCATCCAGCGGCGGTTGTCCGGGTCGTTGGCGCCGGGCTGGCCGTATTCGTCGCCGTAGTAGATGCAGGGCACGCCCGGAATCGTGAAATTCAGCGCGTGGAGCATCTTCAGGTATTCGTATCCCACGGGGTCGGTCACGCGGATATCGCGGTGCCAGCCCGCAGCCTTGTTGTCTTCGTCCCGGCGGAGGTCGCCGCTGGCCAGGCAGATGTAGCGCGGGCGGTCATGGTTGCCCGTGATGTTGCCCATCAGGTGGTGCGAGCCGTAGACCGCCAGGTCCTCGGCGATGCGGCTGGAGAGGCCCTCGAACGAGCCGCCCTCGTCGACCGTCGCCCAGATGAAGGTGTCATACACGTTGAAGTCGAACTGCGCGTCCTGCATGCCGGGTTTCACATACGAGTTGATGAGCGACGTGGAGCCGTAGGTCTCGCCGATCTGGTAGAAGCTGCGGCCGGGGAGGCTGTCGTAGAGCTTGCGCGTGAGCATGCGCCAGTACTGCTCGGGCACGTGCTTCGTGGCGTCGTGACGGAAGCCGTCGAAATCGAAGTGCTGCACCCAGTACAGGGCCGAGTCGGTGAGCTGGGCGCAGATGTCGGCGCGCTCCAGGTCGAGCGTGGGGATATGGTCGTCAAACCAGGTGGTCAGGCGGAATTCGTCGTAAAGCTGGCGGTTCGGGCGGCCGTCCGGCGTGTCGGAAGGCGTGGTCCAGTCCGGATGCGCGGTCAGCGTCGGACTCTCGATATGCATGTGGTTCGACACGTAGTCAAGGATCACGTTCTTGTTGTCCTTGTGCGCCTTGTCGAGCAGCTCGCGGAGCTCGTCTTCCGTGCCGTAACGCACGTCCACGGCCGTGGCGTAGTAGGGCCAGTAACCGTGATAGCCGCTGAACTGCGTTTCAGGATCGTGGATCTGTCCCCAGGCGTTGAAGGGGTTCTGGGTGATGGGCGACAGCCAGATGGTCGTGATGCCCAGTTCGTCGAAATAGCCGCTTTCCAGGGTCTGGGTCACGCCGGCGATGTCGCCGCCCCAGTAATCGACTTTCTGGTGCACGTTCGGAACGTTCAGCGGCATGTCGTTCTCCGTACGGCCGTCCACAAAGCGGTCGATCATCAGGGAATAGAGCACCTGCGCGTGCTTGTCGGTGCGCTTCAGCTCCTGCGTGCCGCGCAGGACCTTGCCCTTGCAGAGGGGCACGAGGATGTCGTTGCCGATGCCGGCGGCATTGGCCGCGTAGGCGCGGATATAGGAGCGCTCCAGCTTGCGCGCGTTCCAGGGCACGGTGATTTCGAGCTGGTTGCGGTCTATCACGCGGATGCCGTGCTCCTTGTCGAGCAGGGTGTTCTGCCAGAGCACCAGCACGTCGTCCGCCTGGTTCTCGATGAGGATGTAGAACTTGTCGGCCTGGCCGGGCACGGGCGCCGTGGTGATGAACGGGACCCGGGCCGGGTCAGCCCCTTCGAGCTTGGCGGGCAGGCGGTTCTTGAGCACCAGGGCGGCCTGCTGGTCGCCGGCGGTCACTTCCAGGTAGCGCAGCCAGGGCTCGTCGGGCGTTGAAAAGATCTCGATGGTATCCATCGCGGGCAGCGTCGGGAAATAGTCGCGGAGGATCACGACGCTGGTATCCTGTTCCAGGAGGCAGGGGCTGGCCAGCGGGCCCGCATCGAAGAGCGGCGCCGGCTCCACTTTCACGTGGCTGCATCCCGCCGCCACGAACAATATACAGAGGATAGCTATCTTGCGCATAACTTTCAAATTTACAAAAAAAAGCGTTCGTCCGTCCATAAAAAACGCAGCTTTTTATGGATAAATGTCATCTGGAACACAGTTCGTCCAAGAATGCGGCCTATTCTATGGACGAATTTGCTTTTTGGCAAGGATTTTTATATATTTGAAAGTTATGACGAAGAAACTCTCTTACATATTGGCACTGGTGTCTGCGATGCTGGTGCTCACGGCGTGCCCGCACGTCGTTCCCGACAATCCGGACAATCCGGACGTGCCTGTCACGCCCGACGAATCCTGGCGGCAGCAGGCTTCCACAAGCAAGCTTTCGGGCATCACCTATCAGCTCAATGTATACAGCTTCGCCGACAGCGACGGGGACGGCTGGGGTGATATCAACGGCATCACGCAGCACCTCGACTACCTCGACAGCATCGGCGCCACGGCACTCTGGCTCTCGCCCGTCCACGAGGCCATGTCCTATCACGGATACAACGTCAACGACTATAATTCGGTGAGTCCGAAGCTTGGCACCGAGGCTGACCTTAAGGAGCTGATTACCAAAGCAAAAGCAAAGAATATCGCTATCTATCTCGACTTTGTGCTGAACCATTCGGGCAAGGACAACGACTGGTTCAAGCAGGCGATGGCGGATCCCTCCGGCAAATACGGCAGTTACTACGTGCTTACGGAGCATTCCGGCGAATCGGTCACCGGCGGCATGGGAAGCTGGTGCTCGACCAGCTCCGGCAACGTGGGATACGAGGGCCGGCTGCATTTCAAGCTGGACTGGAGCAAGAAAACCGTTACGGTAACGGAGATCACGGACGCGGCGCAAAGTTCCAACGGCTCCGCCAGCAAGTGGCTCTACTATGGCGACGGCAAGCTGGCCGGTCTCTATGAAACGAGTTCCGGCATTTTCGAGATCACCGTCGATTTCAAATCGGACTGGGGCTTCCTCATCCGCACCTCCACCACCAGCTGGGACAGCGGCACCAAGTGGGGCGGCACCGCCGGCAAGTCCGTCCAATTCGGCACTCCCTACGCCATCAACAGCAATCCGGCCAATGACATCACCTTCGGCGGTTCCAGCGCCCGGTACTGGGCCAGCTTCGACGCTTCGATGCCCGACCTGTACTACGGCCCGTATGCCAAAGCCTCGGAATCGGCGACCTTCAAGGACCTGGCCGCAGCGGCTGACAAGTGGATCAAGATGGGCGTGGCGGGCCTGCGCCTCGACGCCGTGATCTGGATCTATCAGAACAACACGACGGCCAACGTCTCCTTCCTCAAGCAGTGGTACGACCGCTGCAACAGCACGTGGAAGGGAAGCGGCGGCAGCGGCGACTTCTACATGGTGGGAGAGGCCTGGTGCGACAACGCCGCACAGATGGCGCCTTATTACGAAGGGCTGCCGTCCAATTTCAATTTCTACTACGGATACACGCTCAAAGACCGCATCGGCAAGGGCAAGGGTGACGATTTCGCCAAGACTGTCAATGGTTTCCAGAACCTGTTCCGCGGCTACCGCAGCGACTTCATCGACGCGATCTTCCTTTCCAACCATGACCAGGACCGCTTCGCCAGCGACCTGGGCCGTGACGTGGCCAAGGAGAAACTGGCCGCCGCCGTGCTGCTGACCTCGCCCGGCAAGCCCTTTGTCTATCAAGGCGAGGAGCTGGGCTACTGGGGCACGAAGAGCAAGGGCGACGAGTATGTCCGCACGCCCATCAAGTGGACGCGCAGCGGCAACGTGCCGACCGCGGCCCTGAACGGCAAGGTGGACAACAGCATGCTGAGCGCCGACATCTCGGTGGAAGCGCAGGAGCAGAGCCAGTCCTCCGTCCTTCGCGTGTACCGCGATTTCGCGAAGGCGCGCAATGGCTGGAAGGCACTGGCCAAGGGCACCATCGAGGAAATCGTCAGCCCCAACTCGGCCGTGGCCATGTGGAAGATGAGCTACGAGGGCCAGACGGTGCTGGTGCTCCACAACTTCGGCACCGGCGGTCCGGTGCTCCCGCTCAGCAGTTACAAGACCGACAAGCTGATTGTCTCGAACGGCATGGTGACGGTCTCCAACGGCGCCGTGGCGATGGGTGCCTATTCTTCCGCCGTGTTCCTGCAATAAAAGATATCATTTCTTTGGTTTGATATCATTTTTTCATATCTTTGCCCGTAAAGAGCAAAGATATGAGTATCGCATCCCTTCATCCCGACAAGAACGGCCGCGTCCAGGTCATCCTTCGGATGCCGGCCGAGACCTACGAATCCATCCGTGTGGCCGCCCGGAAGAGCAACCGCTCCTTCAACCGCTATGCGGTAGAAACCCTCGAGACCGCCGCAAACCCCAAGCCGGTCAAGAAATACCGGTTGGAGGACCTAGAGTTAAACCCTGTATTTGAAGAATTCCTCGTGCATGGTTACACTTTGGACTTTACGGAGGAAGAGATCGAAGCCGACTACAAACTTCAAAGAATTTTTAGAAAAAGGCACAAACTATGAAACGCGTTTTTTTAGACACGAACATCCTGATGGACGGTTTGGACCCCCAAAGAGAACAGTATCGTTGGGGGCAGATGCTTTTCACCCTTTCTAAAAATGGGGCCATTCTGGGCGTTACCTCAACGCAAAGTCTGGTGGATTTCTCTTATATCTACACAAAAGGTCATAAGAAACGGCTTTCTGAACTGAAGGAAATCATGCAGGGCCTGGATATTATTCTCACCATCCGGGAGACAACGCGTCACGACGTTCTGATGGCTGCTTCGCATTTCACTGACGATTTCGAAGACGCCGTCCAGGCATCTGTAGCCCTGAACGCCGACTGTGACGTCATCGTCACCAACGACAAGGATTTCGACGACCCCTTCGGCCTCCCCATCGTCAGTCCCGACGAATTCTGCCGGGAATTCATCGAAGAATAAAAAAAAGAAGCCCGGCCGCTTTCGCGACCGGGCTTTTTGATGCGTACAGAAACTGCTACTCGACGGTAGCGGTACCTGCGTTGAAGTCGAGGGTAACCGTCTTGCCGGCTTCGACAGCGACTCGTTCCTGGTCGCCGCCATTGCCACGGTAAGCGATCTGTCCGTTGAAGAACACGAACTCGCGCGTCCACCAGTCGCTGGTAGCGATAGTGCTGGCCGCGTAGATACGAATGTCGCCGGCAGCCGTCGTCTTGCCGACCAGCTTGCCGTTGCTCTCCGTGAAGAGGGCGCCGGACATGGCCTCGTTCCAGCCGCCGAAGCAGTCGCCGATGCCATAGACCTTAGCTCTCTCGACACAGATCTTCTTGTTGTCCGTATCGACATAGATCATGTAGACACCCGTCTCGGCCACGACGCAGTTGCCTTCGACAACCGTATAGCCCGTATCCGTGCCAAGGCTGTTGAAGTCACCGCTCCAAGCCTTCTGGGCGCAGAACTTGAAGCCCTTGCCGGCTTCGAGGTTGCGGATGGCCCAGAACTGGCCCGCCTTGCCGTTGACCGGCGTCATGTTGACGATATAGCTGGCTTCCCAGTCCCAACCGCCGATAGCCTCACCGATCATATACATGGTCGTCGGGAGTTCGGACTGCTGGCCTTCGCCACCGACTGCTGCGGTACCCGCATTGAAATCAAGCGATACCTCCTGACCCTTGAGTACCTTGACGCGCTCCTGGTCGCCACCGTTGCCACGGTAAGCGATCTTGCCGTCGAAGAAGACGAACTCGCGGGTCCACCAGGCAGAAGTGGCGATGGAAGAGGCTACATACATGCGGACGTCTCCTTCGGCAGCGGTCGTTGCCTTCAGCAACTTACCATCTGCCTTGAAGAGAGCGGCCTCCATGGCCTCATCCCAACCGCCGAAGCAGTCACCGATACCATAGACGCGGGCCGGCTCCACATGAACCATTTCGCGCTTGAGGTCGATGTGCACGAGATAGAAGCCATCTTCCGTCACGGTGCAGTTGCCACCAGACTCGACAAAGCCGTCGTTCGTGGTTAAGCCCCAGAAGTCGCCTTTCCAATCCCGGACCGAGCAGAATTTGAAGCCCTTGCCGGCCGTAAAGTAACGGACTGTCCAGAACTGGCCTTCTGCCTCAGCGCCCCAGTCAGGGTTGTGCAGGACAGGGATCATCTCGACGACACCGTTGGAGTTCCAGTCCCAGCCGCCGAATTCCTCGCCGATCATGTAGAGATGCTCAGGGAAGGCAACGGCCTTGACCGTCACTTCTTTCGTGGCAGGATTGAAGACAACGCGGTAGTTGCCGGCTTCGGCCAGTTTGATGTCCTTGCCGGGCTGCGCCAGCGTGAACGGTTCACCGACAGGTGCGACGAATCCTTCTTCGGCAGCGCCATACGTCTTGTCATCATCCCAGGAGTAGTCGTACCGGATCTTGAAGCCGCCTTCGATGGAGACGACAGGACTGGTCCACACGCCATTGTCCTCCGTCATCGGAACATCCAGATTCCAGGAAGTACCGTTGATCTGGCCGATGAGCGAGAACGCAGCCACGTGCTCCTCGATGAGGATGGTCAGGTTTGCATAGTCGAAGGTTACGTCGTAGTTGCCGGCCTTGCCGATGCGGATGTTCTTGTCGCCGGCAGGGAAAGTCACGCCCACTTCCGGCTTGTACACATCGTACGGGTTGCCCGCATCGATAGTGCTGTGGTCGTTGGCTTCAGGACCGCCGTAGTTGGTGGCCCAGTCATGGTCGGCGCGGATCTTGAACTCGTCGTTCTCGGTCACCGCCACGTTGCGGATCAACCAGATGTCACCGGTCGTGTTGCTGAGGTCGAAGTCCTTGTCCCAGCTGGAACCGCTCAGGGTACCGATGAGAGACCAGGCCTCCGGCTTCTCCGGGCCAGGTTCGCCGCGGTCCACCGGGCTCTTGCCACCCAGCGACTCGACGACCTTGAACAAGCCGGCGGAAGGATTGACCAGGAGGTCATAGGTACCGTCGGCAGGAACCGCGATATTCTTACCGTTGGCAACGGCGTCGAATTCTGCGTCGATCGTCACGACGAACGGTTCCACGTCGCCTGCTGCACCCAGGTTCTCATTCCAGCTCCTGTCGTTGCGGAACTTGAACTGGTCGCCGGTCGTCAGCACGACGCCCTCGGCCACGTGCCATTCACCGTCGGTGGTCATCGTCACGTCGACATCCCAGTTGATTTCCTCCGAAGCGATGGAACCGGTAACGCCCCAGGTACTTGCCTGATCGAAGCCCGGATAGGCCAGGTAGGCCTCGTAGAGCGTAAGGGTTCCGGCAGCCTCGTCCAGGAGGAGGTCATAAGCACCCTCGGCGGGAACACTCAGGTTCTTGCCGCCCGCCGTAGCCGCGATGGATTCGCCTACGGTCATCACATACGGTTCCGTGTCGCCAGGAGCGCCGAAGTTGGTATCCCAGCTGCCGTCCTTGCGGACCTTGAACTGGTCGCTCGGGGTGAGTTTGACGTTGCGGGCCACATGCTTGGTACCGTCGGTCGTGCAATACATCGGATCATCGGCATTCCAGGCATTTCCTGTGCTGGCGATGGAACCGATCAGGCCCCAAGGGCTATTCTGCGTGTATTCGGCCCAAGGATTGCCCTGCGGGAACACGATCTCGAAGCTGGGAATATCGATGGTGCCGTCCGAATCGACGAAGCCGTTGCGGCCGTTGTCGCCGGCATTGGTCTGCATCGAAGCGCGGATGCGCATCGTGAGGCTCACGACGTCACCCTCGGCATAGCCCATCGAAATGAGGGCATTGTTGATGCTCGTGATGCTGGCCGACAGCTGGCCGTCTTTATTGGAAGTCGTAATCGCCTTGCTCACAACCTTGTTGTCCACGTTCGTGAGGACGAAGAAGTGGTTCGGCGAAACATTCTTGTTGAAATTCTGGTTGAAGGAACCCGGGGTGAAATCAGCCGTAATGGCTTTTTCGCCCACTTCGTAGGAACCCAGAACCGGGGCTTTCGCCTTGGAGGTGTCAAACACCGCCAGGTCTTCCGGATAGCAGGAGACTGCCATCAAGGCAATCACGCTGGCAAAGAGAATGGAAAATATCTTTTTCATTGCTTGATCCTCCTATTAGTAACCGGGGTTCTGTTCAAGACCGGTGTTGGCCAGACGGTCGGAATCGGGAATCGGGAAGAGGGTGCGGTAAGACTCCACATCCTTGCCTTCCTTCACATTGCCTTTCCACTGCCAGTTGTAACCGGAAGTGAACTGGCCGAAGCGGATGAGGTCGCTGCGGCGCCAGCACTCCTGATAGAGTTCGCGGCCACGCTCGTCGAGGATCGACTGAGCGGTGAGGCCGTTGGCTGCAGGCTGACCGGCGCGGGCGCGCACCTGGTTGAACGCGGCCAGACCGTCGATCGAAGCGCCGTTGAGCTGGCACTCGGCTGCCATCAGCAGCACGTCAGCGTAGCGCATCATCGGGAAGTCGGTATCGACAAAGCCTTTCTCCTTGCCGTAGCCACCGTCGCTGGTGCGGTTGCGGAACTTCATGAAGGCATAGCCGTTGGTGAATTCACCGATATCGTCGATGCTCTTCTGGTTCTTTTCCGTGTAGAAGAGGTTGCGGGCGTCGCTGGAAGAGAACTTGTCGTAGAATTCCGGCGTCGTGCGGAGACCGCCCCAACCGGAGGAAATACCCATCAGGTCAGGATCCATCTCACCGCCCGTAGAAGCGAAGATCAGGTAGTTGGTCGCACCGTAGCTGGTGGTGTTGACACCGTCCTGCTCCACGGCGAAGATGATCTCGTCGGTGCAGCGGTCGTTGTCGGCTAGGAACAGCTCCTGATAAGCGTTGTACGTACCGGCCGAAGTCGTGTGGAGCGCATAGCCGTCGTCCATCAGGTCCTTCAGGACGCTGGCGCATTCGGTCCAGCGGGCCGTGCCCGTATAGACCTGTGCGTTCAGGTACAGCTTGGCGAGCAGGAACTTCGCCACACCCTTGTCGGCGCGGGCGAAACCATTGGCGCGCGGAGCGGCCAGGGCGCTGTTGTTGATCAGGTCGGTCAACTCTTTCTCCAACCAGGTAAACAGGTCGGCGCGCTTGATCTGCTCGGGGAAGGAGCCCACCACGGAAGTCTCGTCGGCGAACGGAACGTTGCCGAAGTTGTCGATGGCGTGGAAATAGGCGATCGCGCGGAGCACGCGGGCCTCGGCGATGTATTCTTCCTTGTTGGCGAAAGCCAGGTTGGAAGCCTGCGCCTCGCGGATGAACTCGTTGGCTGCGGAGACCTGCATGAAGATGCGGGAATAGAACGCATAGATGAAGGTATCGTCGGTGGTCCAGTTCATCCAGTGGAAATTCTTGATGGTCTGGTCGTTCCAGCCGCAGACCGACTCGTCGGTGGTCAGCTCGCTGTGGTGATACAGGCCGCGGATGTACTGCGAAGCACCGCCGTCAAGACCGGAGATGGACGCAGAGCCGTTCGCTCCGTAGTAACCGGAGGTGGCGAAGCCCGTATAGACACCGGCCAGGAAGGAAGTAAAGGACGCCTCGTCTACGAGGGCCTTGTCCGCCGTATTGGAATTCGGGTCGATCGGAGTGACGTTCAGGTCGCCGATGCAGGAAGCCAGGAGGGCGGATACTGCAAGTATGCTGAAGATATATTTGATCGTTTTCATATGGCAACCTTGGATTAGAAGTTAAACTTGAGACCGAGGGTGAAGATACGCGGGCGCGGATAGACCGTACCGTCGATACCGTTGAAGACCTCGGGGTCGATGCCGGTATACTTCGTGAGGGTGCAGATGTTCTGCACGGTACCGAAGATATTGAGGGAGGCGTTGTTCTCAGCTACCTTGAAGAGCTTCGGGAAGGTGTAGCCCAGCGTGAAGTTGTCGAGCTTCAGGAACGAAGCGTTCTGCAGATAGTAGTCCGAAAGGTACTGGGCCTGCGAGAACATCGAGATCGGAGCCGAAGCGACGCGGTTGCTGATGAAGCTGTTGGTCCACAGGTCGGCGAGCATTTCCGTGTCGGAAGCGACGTTGTTGTACACGTAGTTGCCCACGGATGCGTGGCCGGAGAGGGCCGCCGTCCAGTTCCGCCAGCTGAAGCTGGTGTTGAAACCGAAGGTGAAGTCCGGAGCCGCCTTGAAGTGCTTGTCCATGTACTTGTCGTCCGCCGTGATCTGGCCGTCGCCGTTCATGTCGACATAGACGCCGTTGATCGGGAAGCCGTATTCGTCGTACACCTGCTTGTAGAGGTTGAAGGTGCGCATCGGATAACCCACCTGGAACATCTGCACGTTGTTGCCGGTACCGCCGGAGATGCCGCCGGTCTCGACGCCCGTGGCGTTCTCGTCCGAAGCCGTCAGCTTGGTGATCTCGTTGTGGTTGTAAGCCATGTTGAAACCGAGGGTCCAGCTCATGTCTTTCTTCTCCACGAGAATGGCGTTCAGGTCGAGTTCGACACCGTAGTTGGTCATGTTGCCGATGTTGGTGTTCAGGTAGTTGGTCAGGTTCGACAGCGCCGGCACCGGGATATAGTTCAGAATGTCCTTGGTGTCACGCTTGTACACGTCGACGGCTGCCGTGAGGCGGTCGTTCCAGAAGCCGAAGTCGAAACCGACGTTGTAGGTCGTCGTCGTTTCCCAACGGAGGTCGGCGCTGTAGCCCAGTGCGGAGATCGGGGTGATCAGCTGGTTGCCGAAGTAGTAGTAGGAACCGAGCTGGTTGGTCAGGAACGTGGCGAACGTATCATAGTAGCCGCCCACTTCCTGCTGGCCGGTCTGGCCCCAGGAGAGACGCAGCTTCAGGGTGCTCAGGCCGTTCACGCCGCTCATGAAGTCTTCCTTCATCACGTTCCAGGCGAATGCCGCGGACGGGAAGAAGCCCCACTTGTGGTTCTGGAAACGGGAGGTACCGTCGGCGCGGAACGTGGCGGTCAGCAGGTACTTGTCAGCGAAGGTGTAGTTGGCGCGGCCGAAGAAGGAGATGAGGTAGAGCTCACCCTTGCCGACGGAGTTGCCGAGCGTCGCCTTGTCGCTGATACGGAAGGTATCGCTCTGGCTCTCGCTGTAGAAGTGCTGCCAGGAATAACCGGCCATCAGGTCGATGTTGTGCCGGCCGAAGTCCTTGTTGAAGTTGCCGTAGAACTCGAGGGTCGTGTTGCGACGGCTGTAAGAGTAATCGGTATGGGAACCGCCGCCGGACTGGTTGGTGTTGTGGTACGAGGCCTCAGAGCCCATGGCCAGTTCGGTGACGCCGATACTCTTCGCCCAGTCGATACCGAGGTTCAGGTTGAAGCGGAGGGCTTCCAGGCCGTGGACCTTGTAGTCGATCTGCGTGTTGCCGATGAAACGGTAGGCATCGGCCACGTCATACTTGGCATCCAGCAGACCCACCGGGTTCATGGTAGCCATCGTGTTGATGTTGCCGCTCTGGTCGAACCAGGTGGTATACTTGTTCAGGTTGTAGCCCGCCTGGGAATTGAACACCGGCTTGGTCGGGTCGTAGTGGTTGGCTGCGCCGATGGCATCCTGGTTCGCATACTGGTTGTATGCGTAGGTGCCCTTACCGTTGATATTGACGGTCAGGTGCTTGTTGAGGAAGCTGGGCGACAGGTTGATGGAAGCCGTGGCACGGTCCATCTCGGAACCCCGGAGGGTACCCACCTGCTTGGTGTAGCCGCCCGAAACGCGGTACGGGAAGTTCTCGCCGATGCGGCCCGTGACGCTCAGGTTGCCGTCGAAGCTCGGGGCGATCTGGTAGATCTCGCGCTGCCAGTCGGTGTTGTAGAGTTTCTGCACACCGTTCTCGTAGATACCGAGGTTGGCCTCCGCGGTGGAATTCTCACCGTAGAAGGAGCGGATGAGGCTCACGATGCCGTCCTTGTCGAGCAGGTTGTTGTACTTCGCGATCGTGTTCACGGAACCCGTGAAGTCGGCGGCCACGTGCGGGATGTTGCTGCCCGTCTTGGAGCCCTTCTTGGTCGTGATCACGATGACGCCGTTGGAAGCGCGGGAACCGTAGATGGCGGTAGCCGAAGCATCCTTCAGGACCGTGAAGCTTTCGATGTCTTCCGGGTTGATGGAAGAGAGCGGGTCGGACATGCCGCTGATGCCGTCGTTCGAAACGGGCAGGCCGTCGATGACGATGAGCGGGTCGTTCGACGCGTTGAGCGAGGAGCCGCCGCGGATACGGATCGTCGCACCGGAACCCGGCATACCGGAACCCGAGGTGACGACCACGCCGGCGCTCTTGCCGCGCAGCAGGTCGGCGGGCGTCGTGATGACACCCTTGTTGATTTCGTCGGCCTTGACGGTGGAGATCGAACCGGTCATGTCACTCTTCTTGACAGTACCATAACCGATGACGACCACCTCGTCGAGGAATTCCTGATCATCTTCCAGCATGATGCTGGCAGCCTTGCCAGCCTCGACCGTAACGGTCTTCAGGCCCAGGAAGCTGATCTCGATGAGCGTGCTGGCGGAAGGGACGTTCAGGGTCCACTGTCCGTCAAGATCCGTCTGCACGCCGTTGCTGGTACCCACTTGGATAACAGCAGCCCCGATCACCGGTCCGAACTTGTCTTCCACGACGCCCTTGGCAGTATACTGCGCAAAGGCCGGGGCGGAAGCCAGGACCAGGATCGAGAGCAGAGTAAGAATCTTCTTCATAGAAACTGCTTTAGTTTGAACTAATTATAGGGTTATTGCTGTTTTTTAGGTCTCAATTCTTTGATGGCGAGCACGGAAGCGGCGCCGCAGAGCAGCAGCGCACCCGCGACGGCCAGCATGCCGGCCTGCGAGCCCACGAACTTGAGCACCAGGCCGCCGAGGGCGGCGGCAACGATCTGCGGCAGGCAGATGGTGCAGTTGAACAGGCCCAGGTACTCACCCATGTGCGACGTGCCCTTCAGCGCGTTGGTCAGGATCGAGAAGGGCAGCGCGAGCATGGCAGCCCAGGCGAAACCGACCAGGAAATACGAGACGAAGAGCAGGTATTTGTCGTGGACGAAGATGATGGAAATGAAGCCCAGGGCGCCGATCACCAGCGAGGTGATGTAGGCGGCCCGGTCGGACTTGAATTTCGGGATGAAGAGCGCCCAGCAGAGGGAGCCCACGGCCTGGATGGCGAAGACCACGCCCACCCAGTTGCCGGCGGCCTGGTAGCCTTCCGAGGCCACGTCCGACGTGCCCCACACGTTGTTGGCGATGGCACCGTTGGAATAGGTCCACATGAAGAGGAAGGCGGCCCAGCAGAAGAACTGCACGAGGCCCACCGTCCAGAATGCCTTCGGCGCATCGGCCAGAAGCTTGATGAAGCTCTCTTTCTTGCCTTCCTGCTGCTTCTGGAGGTCGAAGCCGTGGAATTCGGCGTATTCCTGCGGGTTCATCTCCTTCACCTTGGCGAAGGTATAGAGCACGCAGAGGATCAGGATCGCGGCGCCGCAGTAGAAGCTCCAGATCACCGAATCGGGAATCACGCCCTTCGGGGCGGTGTTGGCGATGCCGATCCAGGTGAAGAAGATGGGGAACAGGTAGCCGACCAGCGAGCCCGCGTTGCAGAGGAAGCTCTGGATGGAATAGGCCTGGGTCTTCTGCTCCTCGCCCACCATGTCGCCCACCATCATCTTGAAGGGCTGCATGGCCACGTTGATGGAGGTGTCGAGAAATATCAGGGAGAAGAGGCCGAACCACATGGCCCCGTTGAGCCCGAGGAGGAGGCGCTGGCTGAAGTTCAGGCTGCCGGCGTTGGGCAGGAAGATCATGACCAGCACGGCCACGATGGCGCCCACCAGCAGATAGGGCTTGCGACGGCCCATGCGGCACCAGGTGCGGTCGGACCAGTGGCCGATGAGCGGCTGTACGAGCATGCCCATGAGCGGGGGCAGGATCCAGAAGAAACTAAGCTGGTGCGGGTCCGCACCCAGCGTAGCGAAAATCCGGCTGATATTGGCACTCTGCAGCGCATAGGCGATCTGCACGCCGAAGAACCCGAAACTCAGGTTGAACATCTGCCAGAACGAAAGTTTTTTCTTTTCCATGGTATTAATTGGGGCCTTTTCGCCAAATTAAACCTTCAAATATAAACAAATTTTCACAATTGTGTATCATGAGTGAAAATTTAGTTGTTCTCGCTTTTTCTTCTTATCTTTATGGAATGAAACGACTTCTCACCCTCTGGGCGCTCATGGCGCTGCTGGCCGCTCCCGCATGGAGCCAGACCACGAAGAACATTCCCGAACGGCATCCCGTCCTGAGCCAGGACCAGATTCTCGCCAACATCGAACAGACCATCGAACAGGTGCGCGCCGACTGGAAGATTCCCGGCATGGGCGTCTCCTTATATAAAGACGGGGAGCTGATTCTCTGCAAGGGCTACGGCGTCAAGGACTTCGAAACCAAAGCGCCGGTCGACGAACACACCCTTTTCCAGATCGGTTCCGTGTCGAAATCGTTCACGGCCGCCATCCTCGCGCAGTTGGCCGACGAAGGCCTGCTGAAATGGACCGACCGCGTGAAGGACCACCTCCCCGACTTCGAGATGTACGACCCCTGGGTCACGGAGCACATCCAGATCCTGGACCTCACCTCGCACCGCACCGGCATGCGCGACGACATCGGCACCTACCTGGGCAACCTGGGGTACAACCGTGACGACATCTATCAGATGTTCAAGCTGATGCCGCCGGCCTACACCTTCCGGGGCGACTACCAGTACAACAACATCACTTTCATTCCCGCCGCGAAGATCATCGAGAAGGTGACGGGCAAGAGCTGGGAGGAGAACGTCCGCGAGCGCATCTTCGCGCCGCTCGGGATGACGGAATCGACCCTCAACGGCGAGGGTTTCGGCGCCGCGCTGGAAGCCGGTACGGCGGCACTCCCCTACGCCTTCGAGCGCAAGGGACGCGAGATGGACGTCTGGCCCATGCTCGGCGACGAGCAGTCGCTCTGGTGGCTGACCGTCGTGGGGCCTGCCGGCAGCATCTGCTGCACCCCCACCGACCTCATCAAGTGGGCGGTCTTCCACCTCAAGGGCGACGGCATGGCCGGCGAGCGGCAACTCATCTCCGAGAAGCAGATGAACTTCCTGCACCGCGGCGTGACCATCACTTCTCAGACGCCTGAAAAGACCAATCTCTACGGCCACTGCTGGTTCATCGAGCAGACACGCAAGGGCCGCCTCTATTTCCATACCGGCACCACCTGGGGCATGACCACCATGTGCGCTTTCATCCCCGAAATGGACTTCGCCATGACCATCCAGGTCAACAGCGAAGCGCCCTCCGAGGCCCGGCACGCCGTCCTGCGCCGCGCCATCGACCTTTTCCTGGGCTATGAGGATTACGACTACAACGCCGAATACCTCGCCGCCTGGTACAAGCGCGCCGACGAGCGGGCCACCGCCGAAGAAAAGGCCGCCGCGGAGCGCGTGGCCGTGCCCGCCCCCGCCTGGTCGCGCATCCAGGGCCACTACACCGGCCGGCACGAGGTCCTGGGCGACATCGACGTCTTCATCGAGAACGGCCGGCTGATGATCCAGCTCCACAACGAGAAGGCCTGGAAACGCGAACTCAAGCATGTGAACGGCAACGTCTTCAACTTCCACGCCGACGGCTGGGGCTTCGACGTCACCTTCCTCTTCGACAAGCCCGACGAATGGGGCTCCCTCTCCCAGGGCCTCTCCATCACCGTCGGATCGGGCGAAGAATTTGCGAATTGGGACAGAAAACTGTAATTTTGGGCCGTTATGAAACGACTGTTCCTTATGGCCGTCCTGCTGCTGGCTGCAGCATCCGGCCTGTTGGCCAAGACGCCTGTCATCGGTATTTCCGCCTATAGCGAGAGCGGCCGCTGCCAGGTCAATATGACCTATGTCAATGCTGTCCGGATGGCCGGCGGCGTTCCGCTGGTGATCCCCGTCACGGACGACGACGCCCAGATCGAGGCCGTTCTCTCGACCGTCGACGGCCTGGTGATGACCGGCGGCGAAGATTTCGACCCGCTGAAATGGTTCGGCGAAGAGCCCATCCGCGGGCTGGGCGAAGTGGTCCCCGAGCGCGACGCCTACGATGTAAAACTGGTGCGCGCGGCGGTGGCCAAGGGCATCCCGGTGCTCGGCATCTGCCGCGGCGAACAGCTGCTGGCGGTGGCCTTCGGCGGCTCGCTCTGGCAGGATATCCCCTCGCAGGTCAAAGACAGCTACGTGAAGCACCGCCAGAGCCCGACCTCCGGCGCGTGGGGCACGCACTCCATCGCCATTGAGAAAGGCTCCCTGCTCTCCCGCGTGCTGAACGGTCGCACCTCCGCCGTGGTCAACTCATTCCACCACCAGGCCATCAAGCAGGTGCCGCAGGGTTTCCGCGTCGTGGCAACCGCGCCCGACGGCATCATCGAAGCCGTGGAGCGCAGCGGCCGGATCGCTTCGCAGTACGGCGACGGCGGCGCCTTCATCCTCGGCGTGCAGTTCCACCCCGAAATCATCACCAACGCCGGCAACCCCGAATTCCTGCCCATCTTCCAGAAGCTGGTCGAGGAGGCGGCCCGTCAATAAGTCGCCATGCCGTTTCGTGCGTTCCGGTGCATCGTCTGCCTTTGTCTGATGATGGCTGCTTCCGCAGCCTGCGTCGACCATGCCTATGACTTCGGCAAGCTCGAACACGCCGTCACGCTCGGCGGCGAGGAGATGGTGCTGCCGCTGGTGAATACCGGCCAGCTGACCGTCGAAGACCTGGTCGGCGACCGGCTCGAAGACTACCTCGTGCTGAACGACGACCGCTCCTACGCGCTTTCCTACGATTCCGATCCGTTCTCCTTCACCTTCGACGAGCTGAAGGACTACGATACTTCCGGCCCGTTCCGGCGCTATGTCGACGTCCCCATCAGCTACGGTTTCGACCTCTTCGAGAAGCCCGCTGCGATTCCGTTCGACGAAAAGGACGAGGCGAGTCTCGACAGCATCTTCCCTGCCTTCATCGAACTGCCCGACCTCAGCAAGACGGCCAGCCTCAGCGTTCCGCGCCTCCCCGACGAACTGGTGGAAGTCCGCTCCATCACCCTGAGCGAGGATTCCCACTTCGACGTGACGATCTCCCTGCCGGACTGCCTGTTCACGGAAGGAACGCTCACGCCCGATTTCAACGTGGACCTGAGCCAGTTCTTCGAGAGCGACGATGCGGAGAACGGCGTGCTCCATTTCGACACCCCGCTCGACGAGAGCAACGGCTATTCCGTCACCCGGTCCTACCATCTGCACAAGGTCGTGTTCAATCCCGACGACTTCGATCCCAGGACCCATACGCTGACGCTGCATGCCGGGGTCACGGTCAACGGCAGCTGTACCTTCTCCGGCCTGAAAACCAGCCGCGAGCGCTTCGAGCAGGCCGGCGCCTCCACCATCCTCCTGGTCCAGGTCATCATCCGGACCGTCGACTGCATCGCCTTCACCGGGGCCTACGATTATACGGTCAAGGACCTCAGCACCTCGGTCGACGTCAAGGGCATGATGAACGAGTTTTCCTCCCTCTTCGACAGCCAGGACTTCAACATCCAGCTCACCGATCCCGAGATCCTGCTGGACGTGCAGACCAACGTGCCCATCCCTACCCGCGCCGACCTCAGCCTGACCGCCCGGAAAAACGGGTTGCGCTATGCGGACATCAAGAACATCCTCATCGATTTCCCCTATGCCGAGCCCGGCCAGACCGTCCGCCACGGCATCCGGCTCGCGGGCGAAGCCAAGCACGAAGAGGGCATCGACGACGTCATCGTCGACTTCTCGAAGATCACCACGCGCGTTCCCGACGAGATCCGCGTCAACGCGACGGCCTCCACCATCAAGGACCGGATCGCGGAAGTGCGTTTCGGGGAAACCTATTACATGAACCTGCAGCCCACGCTCCGCATCCCGCTGTCGTTCGGCAAAGACACGCGGATCGGCCTGCGCGACACCGTCGCCATGCCGTCGGAACTGGGTAAGATCCTGAAAGACAATACGGTCATCGTGGCCGGCGAGATGACCAATTCCCTGCCGCTGGAAGTGGATTTCAGCCTGGTGATGCTCAACGACGCCGGCATCATGGTCACGGAGGAAGTGACGCAGCGCCTGGCCGCCAACGGCACGACCGCCATCCGCATCCCGCTGGTCAACAAGGTGGAAGACGGCATTGTGAACCTATCGAAAGCCGTCCTGAGCTTCCAGGTGAAGGGAACGGCCACGCCCCGCGCCGTCAAGGCCGACGATTTCCTGCAGGCCAGGCTCCATGCCGAAATCCCGGGCGGCTACCATGTCAACTTTTAATCCGCAGCAGCCATGAAACGATTCCTTCTCACTTCCATCCTGCTGCTCTTCCTCCCGGTCCTGCTCATCGCCCAGTCGCGCGGCAGCTACTTCTTCGAGAATTCCCTGCTGCGGCACAAGCTCAACCCGGCTTTCGCGCCGCAGACCTGCTATATCTCCGTGCCCGTGCTCGGCAGCAGCTCGGTCGACGCCGCCAGCAACGTCGGGCTCGGCAACTTCATCTTCCGGTACCGCAACAAGTCCTACACCTTCCTCAACGAGAACATCGACGCCAATACCTTCCTCGACAAACTGCCCCGGCGCGATCCGTACGTGACGGAGCGCATCGAGACCGACCTGCTCGGCGGCGGCATGCCCGTGGGCGAGAACGGCTATGCGACGGTCAGCCTGTCGCTGGTGGAGAGCGGGCAGCTGGTGGTTCCGGCTTCTTTGCTCCGCTTCGCCAAGCTGGGCCGCACCGGTGACGCCCAGGCCTGGGACATCGAGGGACTGCAGGGCCGGCTCTACGGCTACGTATCGCTGGCGGCGGGCTACAGCCACGACCTGAACGGGCTCGTCGAGGGCCTCCGCGTCGGCGGGCGCGCGAAGCTGCTGGTCGGCGTCACCGCCGCCCAGGCCCGCATCGACCAGATCTCGGTACGCATGGAGGAGGATCTCTTCGCCGTCAACACGCTGGGCAGCGGACGGCTGTCCGGTTTCGACTACCTGCCGGAGGACAATGCTTTCCGCTGGCGGGGCTTCGGACTGCGGGGACTGGGAACCGCTGTCGACCTGGGTGCCGAATACGGCCTGCCGCTCGACGGCTTTTTCGAAGGCATCAACTTTTCGGCCTCGGTCAACGACCTGGGCTTCATCTGGTTCAACCGCAAGCTCAAAGATGTTTCCACCCAGGGCGCTTTTTCTTTCTCGGGTTTCGAAGACCTCGGCGACGGCGGCATCCAGAAAGAGATCGACGCGCTGAGCGATGACTTGAAAGGGCTGGTGCGACCGGACGTTTCCGACGGCCGTTCCTTCGTCCAGGCGCTGACGCCCAGCATCTACGTGGGTGCCGACGCACCCTTTTACGTGTACGCTTTCCGGATGCACGCCGGCCTGCTCTACTACCGCACGGTGGGGCGCGACAACCTGATGGCCTCCTACGGCATCTCGCCCTTCGAATGGCTCAACCTGGGCCTCAACTGGACCTTCCTCGGCCCGACCGGCCGCTTCGGTTTCTACGCCGAATATATTCCGCAGAAGTACGTCTCGGTCTTCTTCGGCATGGAACGCGCCGGCTTCCGCCGCAACAGCGACCACCTCGCCATCCGCAACTTCACCGACAGCTTCTCTTTCGGCCTGAACGTCCTCCTAGGGGACTATTCGTTCTGGCGGTAGGACGCGAACGCTAGATCGTCAGCTGCTCCCCTTCGGAGTGGGCGATGATGACGGCGCCGCAGGAGTCGCCGTAGGTGTTGATGCAGGTGCGGGGCATGTCGCAGAGCTGTTCGACGGCCAGCACCAGGCCGATGCCTTCGAGCGGCAGGCCGACGGCGGTCAGGACGATCGTCAGCATCACCATGCCGGCCATCGGAATGCCGGCCGTGCCGATGGCGGCCAGCAGGGCCGTGAAGATGATCATGATCTGCTGGGCCAGCGACAGGTCGATGCCGTAGGCCTGGGCGATGAAGATGGCCGTCACGCACTCATAGAGCGCCGTGCCGTTCATGTTGATGGTGCTGCCCAGCGGCAGGACGAAGCTGGCGATCTTGTTGGAGATGCCGCACTTTTCCTGAGAGTCACGGATGTTGATGGGCAGCGCCGCTCCGGACGAGCAGGTGGAAAAGGCCGTCAGCAGCACCGTGGACATCTTGGAGATGTGCCGCCAGGGATTCTGCTTGCCCAGCACGCGGACCAGCGTCGGCAGCACGACGCCGCCCTGGATCAGCAGTCCGCCCCACACCACCAGCACGAAAACGCCGAGCGAGCCGGCCATGGACAGCAGCGCCTGCGGATTGTCGGCCTGCTTGCCCACCACGTTGGCCACGATGGAGAATACGCCGATCGGCGCGAGGCGGATCAGGAAGAAGGTGATCTTCATGATGACCTCGTAGATGGCCGTGAACAGGTTTGTCAGCGTCGTGGTGTGCTTTTCGTCCACCTTGTTCATGAAAAAGCCGAAGATGACGGCGAAAAAGATAATCGGCAGCAGGTCGCCCTTGGCCATCGACTCGAAGATGTTCGACGGCACGATGGACACGATCTCGTCGATGAAGGACATTTCGCCGTTGCCGACTGACGTGACTTTCTCGGCCAGGTTGAGATTGGCGCCCACGCCCGGCTTGACGATGTTGACCAGCGTCAGGCCGATGGCGGCGGCGATGGCCGTCGTACAGACGTAGTAGAGGAGGGTCTTGCCGGCGATGCGTCCCAGCGCCGCCGAGTTGCCCATGCCCGCCACGCCGAGCGCGATGGAAGTGAACACCAGCGGGATGACGATCATCCGCAGGCCGCGCAGGAAGATGTCGCCCGCCCACTTGACATACGGGCTCCATTGGTCGTAGGGCGCGATCTTGCAGAGCAGGATGCCCGCTACGACGCCCAGGCCGATGCCGATGAGGATCTGCCAGTGCAGGGCCAGCCCCTTTTTCTTTTTCGCCTCGTCCATGGAGCTAGGCTTTGCGGCCGGACCGGTCGATCATGCCGGCCACTTTCTTGTTGAAGGTCTTGTTGGCGATCATGTCCTCGAGGGTGAGGTGCATGCGCCAGCGCCAGTAGTGCTTCGGATTAGCCGGGATGTTGATGCGCTCGCCGTCGACGTCTTTCACGCGCAGGGAGGGAACCAGCGAGAACCAGTCCTGCAGCGGCAGGATGGTCAGCATGGCCGGAGAGTAGAGATGCTCCGCCACGATCCATTCACAGACATCCACCGGGCAGTCTTCCCCGTTGTGGTTCTCGCCCCACCAGCCGCGCAGCGTGCTGGTATCGTGGGAACCTGTGGTGCAGACGCTCATGTACGGATAGGCGGACGGGTTGCCGAGCATCTGCTTCGGGTCTTTCGGCATGCGCTGCACTTCCAGCGAGAGGATGTGCAGCTCCTCGAGCACTTCGGGCACGCAGGCCGGGATCATGCCCAGGTCTTCGGCGCAGGTCAGCATGTCGGTCGCGCCGATGAGCTCGGGCAGCTTGCGCATGGCCTGCTCGCGCCAGAACTCCGTGTTGCGGGTATAGAAGAATTCGTCGTAGATATGGTTGAAGGCATCTTTCTCCCACTGCTGCAGGTCGTTGTAGCTGCGGGTGTACTGGGCGCTGATGCGCGGATGCCACATGCCCTGCTGTACGGGATCTTCCACGAAGAGCACTTCGCAGGGATTGTCGTCGGCATACGGGCGGGCGTGGCGGCCTTCGTCGAAGGGGAAGCCGCGCCAGCGGAGGTCGTCGGCCGAATACGGCAGCGCCGGGCTGAAGTGGCCCATCAGGCCCGACTTGTGCGGGACGGGAATCTCCCAGATTCGGAAGAAGCCCAGTACGTGGTCGATGCGGTAGGCATCGAAATACTCGGCCATCTTGCGGAAGCGGCGCTTCCACCAGGCGTAGCCATCCTGGGCCATGCGGTCCCAGTTGTAGGTCGGGAAGCCCCAGTTCTGGCCGTCCACGGCAAAGGCATCCGGCGGAGCGCCGGCCTGCTCGCCCATGTTGAAGTATTCCGGCTCGGCCCAGGCCTCCACGCTGTGCGGCGTGATGCCGATGGGGATGTCGCCCTTGAGCGCCACACCCTTCGAGCGGGCGTATTCATGCACCTCGCGCAGCTGGCGGTCGAGGTGATACTGCACGAAGATATAATAGTCCATTTCGGCCTTCTTCTCGACGTAGAGGCGCGTGACGCCGGCCTTGCTGTATTTCTTCAGCTTTTTCCACTGCGAGAAGTCGGCGGTGCCGTACTGGTCGCGCAGCACGCAGAAGGCCGCGTAGGGCATCAGCCAGTCGCGGTTCGCCTGGAAAAACGCCTGGAAGGGCTTGGTGCCCATGGTCCGGGTGCCTTTCTGCGCGAAGATGGCGCGGGTATACTGCTCTTTCAGGTTGAACACCTGCTCGTAGTCCAGCTGCGGCAGGGCGTTGAGCCGGGCGGCTTCCTTCTCGAAAGCAGCCTGCCGCTTCGCGTCGCGGAGCGGCCCGATATCCTTCAGGTTGAGATAGATGGGATGCAGCGCCATGATGGTGATGCCGCCGTAGGGATAGGAGTCTGTCCAGGTCTTGGTGGAGGTGGTGTCGTTGACCGGCAGCAGCTGCAGCACGGCCTGTCCGGTGGCGGCGGCCCAGTCGATCATCAGCTTGACGTCGAGGAAGTCGCCGATGCCGGCGCTCTGCTGGCTGCGGAGCGAGAACACGGGGATGGCGGTGCCGGCATAGCGGGGATGCTGGCCCGGGAACGTGGTTTCCGTCACCTCATACGGGTTGCTGCGGTTGAAGCAGGTCTCCCAGGTGAAGCTGCCGTCGAGTTCCTTGCGGAGGAATTTATACTCGAATGTCTCGGGCAGTTTCTTGCGGTCGAGGTCGATGTGCCAGATGATGCCCTGGGTGGCGGTCATGGGCAGGGCTTTCTTCGGGTTCCAGGCGCCCAGTGCGGGGCAGCTGCCCACGATGTACACTTGCTGGCCGTGGGGCATCCACGGGCCGATGGTTTTGATGGTGAGGGTTTCCATATGGGTGAAAGTATTAATATTCTCTTTTCTTCTGCGTAGCCTGTGAAACCCCTTCACATCCGCTACGGCTATCTCACAGGCCTTCTCGCAAAAACTCCGTGAAGGGGTTTCACAGGCTACGATCTCTCCGGCGGTCCAGTTCAATAATCTTTCAAAGTTAACATTTTTTTCGTAAGTTTGTCGTATGGCAACGAAGATCAAAAGTGTGTGGTTTTGTACGTCGTGCGGGAACGAGAGTGCAAAGTGGATGGGGCGCTGCCCTGCCTGTGGTGAATGGAATACGATGGTGGAGGAGCCCAAGGCGCCGAAAGCGGCGTCGGGCGCCGGCAGCGCGGCGTCGCGCTCACGGGCCTATATCGACGCGTCCGACGCGAAACCGACCCGCCTGCGCGAGATCGACCTTTCGCACGACAACCGTTTTTCCGTCGGCATCGGCGAGCTCGACCGGGTGCTGGGCGGCGGCATGGTCGAGGGCTCGATGATTCTCATCGGCGGCGAGCCCGGCATCGGCAAATCCACGCTTTCGTTGCAGATTCCGCTCTGTTGCAAGGACTTGAAGACGCTCTATGTCTCGGGCGAGGAAAGCCCGAAGCAGATCAAACTGCGGGCCGACCGTCTGGGCGGCAGCCACGACGACTGCTTCATCCTCAGCGAGACCGTCCTGGAAAACATCCTGGAACAGGCCCGCGCCATCAAGCCCGCCCTGCTGATCGTAGACTCCATCCAGACCATCTACAGCGAGGCCCTCGACTCTTCGGCGGGCAGCGTGTCGCAGGTGCGCGAATGCGCCTCGGCGCTGCTGCGCTTCGCCAAGGAGACCGGAACGCCCGTCATCCTCATCGGCCACATCACCAAGGACGGCACCATCGCCGGACCGAAGGTCCTCGAGCATATCGTCGACGTGGTGCTGCAGTTCGAGGGCGACACCAAAGGCTCTTACCGCATCCTCCGCAGCATCAAGAACCGCTTCGGTTCAACCGACGAGCTGGCCGTCTTCGAGATGACAGGCGCGGGCCTGCGCGAGGTGCGCAACCCGTCGGAAATCCTGATCCCCATGCACCAGGACGACCTGTCGGGCATCGCCATCGCGGCCATGATGGACGGCACGCGGCCCTTCCTCATCGAGATCCAGGCGCTGGTCAGCACCGCCGCCTACGGCACGCCGCAGCGCTCCGCCACGGGCTTCGACGGCCGCCGGCTCAACATGCTGCTCGCCGTGCTCGAGAAGCGCGCCGGCTTCAAGCTGGCCGCCAAGGATGTATTCCTCAACATCGCCGGCGGCCTCCGGGTCTCCGACCCGGCCTGCGACCTGGCCATCGTCGCCTCGATCCTTTCGTCGAACTTCGACCTGTTTATCTCGCCGAAGGTCTGCTTCGCCGCCGAGGTCGGCCTCAGCGGAGAGATCCGCCCCGTCAGCCAGGTGGAACGCCGCATCGCCGAAGCCGAAAAGCTCGGCTTCGAGCAGATCTACATTTCTTCCTTCAATAAGGAGTCCTCTTTCGCCAAGCGCAAGAAAGCGGCGGACGGCGGCATCACCGTCACCCCCGTCGCCGACATCGCGGCCCTCTGCCGGAAGTTGTTTCAGTAAGCATGTGTGAGCCCGCGATGGCGTGACGCGAAGCGCGACGTAGAAATCAGCGAATGACAAACCGGTCGCGGCCGGTGATGTCGGGGGCGACGCGGCTGCCGGGGAAGAGGGCGGCGACGTCGGGACCGAGATTTTCGTTGATTTCCAGATAGATGCGGCCATCTGGACGCAAGAGGGCGTCGGCCCAGCGGGCGATGGCTTTGTAGAAACGAAGCGGGTCGTCGTCGGGGACGAAGAGCGCCTCGGCAGGTTCAAAGTCAACCACGTTGGGGCGCATCGCGGCGCGCTCGCGCTCGCAGATGTACGGTGGATTGGAGACGATGACGTCGAACTGCGGCAGTCCGGCAGGCGGCGCAGCGAGCACGTCGGCCGAAAAGAAAATGGGCTTGGCGCCACCCACCTTCACCCGCTGCTTGCAGGCATAGCGCAAGGCGGCATCCGAAAGATCGCAGCCATAGACCATCGCCTCGGGGAACTCCGCCGCCAGCGACCAGGCGATGCAGCCCGAACCGGTGCATAGGTCGAGGATATTGAACGGATCGTCCCCGATCTCCTGGCCCGACAGGTCGTCGATGATGCGCGAGACCAGTTCTTCGGTCTCCGGCCGCGGAATCAGGCAGCCCTCGCCCACCTTGAAGCGGTGGCCGCAGAACTCCGTGACGCCCAGCACATACTGCAGCGGCCGGCCCGTCTCCAACTCCGCCAATGCGGAGCGAAGCGGCGCCTCTTCCGCTACGTCCAGACCGGGATCGGAAACATACTTATAAGAAGGTATGTCCGTGTAATGCTCCAGCAGCCGAAAAGCCATGGATTTGGCCTCCGGCGCCGGATAGAGCGGCGCCAGCCGCTCGATGCATTCAGTAATGAAATCACACAGGGTCATTCTTTCACAGAAGCGAGCGCCTCTTCGATCAGGCAGTCGAGAACGTCTTCCACCTTCATGCCCGCCTGGCGGATCTGCGCCGGGACCAGCGACATCTTCGTCATGCCCGGAACCGGATTGATCTCCAGGAAGTAGACCTTGCCCGACTCCGTCATGATGTAGTCGCAGCGGATCAGGCCGCGGCAGCCGAAATGCTGGTAGATGCGGCGCGTCTGCTCGCGGACCACATGAGCCTGCTCCGGCGTGATCTGTGCCGGGCATACCTCGTCGCTCTTGCCCAGGTATTTCGCCTCGTAATCGAAATATTCATTGTGCGGGATGATCTCCGTCACCGGCAGCGGGATGATCTCCCCGTTCCGGTTGAAGACACCCTCCGTCAGCTCACGGCCGGGAATGAAACTCTCGATCAGCACGTCGTCGCTCTCCGAGAAAGCATTCGCCACGGCGGCCGCCAGGTCCTCCTGGCGCTTGACCTTGGTCACGCCGAAGGAACTGCCGCCGTCGTTCGGCTTCACGAACACCGGCAGGCCCAGCTTCTCCACGACCTCCTCCGGATCGAACGCCTCGCCGCGGTGCAGGAACAACTCGGGCGCCAGGGGAATGCCCAGGCCCTGCAGGCCCTTCTTGCATGCATGCTTGTCGAAGGTCAGGGCGGACACCCGCGAAGAGCAGGTCGTGAAAGGCACCTCGTGCTTCTCCAGTTCGGCCTGCAGGATGCCGTTCTCGCCCGGCGTGCCGTGGATCATGATCATGGCCACGTCGAAATGCTTCAGTTCCGAAGGGATGAACGGCTTGACCGGAACCGCCACGTCCTTCACCGAAGGGTCGCAGACGGACCACTGTCCGCCGCGCAGGAGCAGTTCCGTCACTTCGTAGCGCTGCGGGTCGAGGCAGCTGGCCACAAACTTGCCGCTGAGGACGGAGATGCCCCACTCAGAGGAGTCTCCGCCGTAAATCAATGCTATTTTTTTCATATGGGATTATCAGTTGAAGTAGTCGTTGGAAGACGCCGTGCCGGCATCCGTCGTATCGTCGGCCGAACCGTCGCACAGCTGGCCGGCCGTCCAGCCCAGCGGCGCCACGAACACGTCTTCCGGCCCCATCGGGATGGACGGGTCCGCATAGACCTTCTGCATGAAGATGGCCCAGATCGGCAGCGCCATGTTGTTGCCGCCGCCGAGCGCCGTGCTCGTGAAGTGCACCTGGCGGTCTTCGGCGCCCACCCAGACACCCGTCGTCAGCTTCGGCGTGTAGCCGATGAACCAGCCGTCGGAGTTGTCGTTGGTGGTGCCGGTCTTGCCCGCGATGTCGCCCTGGATGTTGTAGCGCCAGCGGATGCGGCCTGCCGTACCGTCGTTGACCACGCCCTGCATCATGTTGATCATCTTGTAGGCCGTGACCTCGCTGATGGCCTCGCGCTTGCGCGTCGAGAACGTGGCCAGCACGTTGCCCGCATTGTCTTCGATGCGGGTGACGAACATCGGATAGCAGTACACGCCGCGGCCCGGGTAGGTGTTGTAGGCCGCCACCATCTCCATGACGGAGAGGTCGCAGGAACCCACGCAGAGCGAAACCACGGGATCGAGGTAGCTGCTGATGCCCATCTTGCGGCAGAGGTCCACCAGCGCGAAGGGCCCGAACTGCTTCATCAGGTAGGCCGAGATGTTGTTGCGGCTGTTGGTCAGGCCCCACTTGAGGGTCACGATGCGGTCGTCCACCTCGCTCTTCGGCGCCCAGTCGGTGCCGTTGACGTCGATGGTATAGGTCGTATTGGCCACCTTGTCGCAAGGCGTGTAGCCTTCCTGCATGGCCAGGGTGTAGAGGAAGGGCTTGAAGGTCGAACCGACCTGGCGCTTGCCCTGCCCCACGTTGTCGTATTTGAAATAATGGTAGTCCGGACCGCCGACATACGCCATCACGCTGCCGGTGTTCGGCTCGATGGCCACCAGCGCCGCCCGGAGGAACGACTTGTAGTAGCGGATGGAATCGTTGGGCGTCATGACGGTGTCGATGTAGCCTTTCTGGTTCCAGGCGAAGACCCGCATGGACGCCGGCTCTTCGAAAGCCTTGGCGATGTCGGCGTCGGAGTAGCCCGCTTCCTTCATTTCACGGTAGCGGTCGCTCCAGCGGCGTCCGTTGCGCATCAGGCGGTCGACGTCTTCCTTCGACACGTCGTTCGAGAAGGGGAAGTGGGTGCGGTACTTCAGCTCGTTGTTGAGCGTTTTCTGTAGCTCTTTGCCCAGGTGCTGCGCCACGGCCTGCTCGGCGTATTTCTGCATGCGCGAATCCAACGTGGTGTAGATGCGCAGGCCGTCGCGGTCGAGGTCGTACTGCGTGCCGTCGGGCTTGCGGTTCTTGTTGAGCCAGCCGTAGAGCGGATTATCCTGCCAGGCCAGGGAGTCGGCGCGGTAATCCTCCACCTGCGTGTAGGAGGAGCGCTTGGGCTCGGTGGCGTTCATGAAGCGGCGGAGCATGTCGCGGAAGTAGGGCCCGTAACCGGAGTTGTGGTCCTGCTGGCGGTAGGTCACCACGATAGGAATCTGCACGATGGAATCGAGGTCGTGCTTCGAGAGATAGTCATATTTCTCCATCTGCCGGAGCACGTGGTTGCGGCGGGAGAGGGACTGTTCGGGATTGATGGCGGGATTGTAGCGCGTGGGCTTGTTGACCATGCCCACCAGGCAGGCGCCCTCCTCGACCGTCAGGTCGCAGGGATCCTTGGCGAAGAAGGTGTTGGATGCCGCCTTGATGCCATAGGCGTTGCCGCCGAAGAAGATCTGGTTGAGATACATGGTCACGATCTCGTTCTTCGTGTAGTTGCGCTCGATCTTGACGGCGGTGATCCACTCCTTCAGCTTGATGCCGATCATCTTGAGCTGACGGCCGCCGGGAATCTTGCTGCTCACGTCCTGACGCGGATAGAGAGTCTTGGCCAGCTGCTGGGTGATGGTGCTGCCGCCGCCCTGCGACGAGTCGCCCAGGAGCAGGGTCTTGACGGCGACGCGGCCCAGGCCGCGGAAGTCGATGCCCGAATGGCGGTAGAAACGCGCGTCCTCGGTGGCGACGGCCGCGTCGATGAGGTGGCGCGGGATCTCGTCGTAGCTCACGTAGGAGCGGTTTTCAATATGATAGGTATTGAGGACCTTGCCGTCTTCGGAAATCAGGAGCGTGGCCAGGTTGCTGTCCGGATTCTCGATCTGTTCAAAGGACGGGATCTTGGCGAAGAGCGCCACCAGCAGCAGTGCGACGAGCAGGCTGACGATCGGAATGGCGATCAGGATCCAGAACCACTTGGTTATTTTTTTCTGCAGGGAAGCATCCATTTTTTTAACTTCGTTAAAGCCTGCCATGTGCTTCAACAATCGTGCAAATTTAGGAAAAAAGATTTGGAAAGTTCGCGCGATTATCCGTTACTTTGCACTCCCAAAACAAAAATGAACGAGATGGGTGAGAATTTAGTCATTGTGGAGTCTCCGGCCAAGGCCAAGACGATTGAGAAGTTCCTCGGGAAAGGTTACACGGTCAAATCCAGCTTCGGACACATCCGGGATCTGAAGAAAAACGGACTGGGCATCGACATCGAAAACGGTTTCATGCCCCAGTACGAGGTTTCTTCCGACAAGAAGAAAACGGTGTCCGAACTGAGTGCCGCCGCAGGCAAGGCGGACATGATCTGGCTGGCTTCCGATGAAGACCGCGAAGGAGAGGCCATCGCCTGGCACCTCGCCGAAACCCTCGGCCTGCCAGTCGAAAAGACCCGCCGCATCGTTTTCCACGAGATCACCAAACCGGCCATCCTCGAAGCCATCGAGAACCCGCGCGACATCGACATGAACCTGGTCAAGGCCCAGCAGGCCCGCCGCGTGCTCGACCGCCTCGTCGGTTTCGAACTCTCCCCCATCCTCTGGAAGAAAATCCAGCCGAAGCTCTCGGCCGGCCGCGTCCAGTCGGTGGCCCTGAAGCTCATCGTCGACCGCGAGCGTGAGATCGCCGCCTTCGACAGCAAGCCTTTCTTCCGCGTGGAGGGCACCTTCGTGCCCGAAGGCTCCCAGAAGGCCATCCACGCCACCCTCGACCGCCGCTTCGACACCGAGGAGCAGGCCCGCGCGTTCCTCGAACGCTGCAAAGGCGCCAGCTTCCAGATCGATACCATAGATAAGAAAGAGGCGCACCGTTCCCCGGCGCCGCCGTTCACCACCTCCACCCTGCAGCAGGAAGCCGCCCGCAAGCTCGGGTTCTCCGTCAGCCAGACCATGTCGATCGCCCAGCGCCTCTACGAGGCCGGTCTGATCACCTACATGCGTACCGACTCCATGAACCTTTCCTCGCTGGCCATCGGCACCACGAAAGAGACCGTCACCCGGCTCTACGGCGCCGAGTATTCCAAGACGCGCAACTACCACACCCGCGTCAAGGGTGCGCAGGAGGCCCACGAAGCCATCCGCCCGACCTATGTGAGCAACCTCGACATCGAAGGCACCGCCACGGAGAAAAAGCTCTACAACCTCATCTGGAAACGTACCGTCGCCTGCCAGATGGCCGACGCCCGCGTCGAGAAGACCGACGTGTCCATCCGCGGCGACCGCTTCGAAGAGCGCTTCCTGGCCTCCGGCGAGCAGATCCTGTTCGACGGTTTCCTGAAAGTGTATATCGAAGGACGCGACGACGAGGAGGAAGAAGTGCAGGCCGTGCTGCCGCGCCTCGAAAAGAACCAGGCTCTCCGCTGCGACGGCATCACCGCCCAGGAGAAATACACGCCCCATCCGCCCCGCTACAGCGAGGCCAGCCTCGTCAAGAAGCTGGAGGAACTCGGCATCGGCCGTCCGTCCACCTACGCCTCGACCGTGAGCACCATCACCACCCGCGGCTATATCATCAAAGGCGACAAGCCCGGCACCGAGCGCGACCTGGCCGTCCTGACGCTCAAGGACGGTGTCATCACCCACAGCTTCAAGCGCGAGATGATCGGCGCCGAGAAGAAGAAGCTCCTGCCCGAGAACATCGGCATGGTGGTGACCGACTTTCTGGCCGCCAACTTCGCCGACATCCTCAACTACGGCTTCACCGCCAAGGTGGAAGAGTCGTTCGACAAAGTGGCCAAGGGCCGGCTCTCGTGGGACAAGGTCATCAGCGATTTCTACGGTCCGTTCCACCAGGAAGTGGAAGGCAGTCTCCAGGACCGCGAGCATACGCATGCGGAACGCTTCATCGGCAACGATCCCGTCAGCGGCAAGCCCATCACGGCCCGTATCGGGCGCTTCGGCCCGCTGCTCCAGAAAGGCGCCAACGACGATCCCGACAAACAGTTCGTCAGCCTGAAGAAAGGCCAGCTCATCGAGTCGGTCACCCTGGAAGACGCCCTGCAGCTCTTCGCCCTGCCGCGTGTCGTAGGCCACTACGGCGACGCCGAGATCACGACCGCCATCGGCCGCTTCGGACCCTACGTCAAATACAACGGCAAATTCGTTTCGCTCGCCAAGGGCCAGGATCCCTACACGATCACCGAAGAGCAGGCCATCGCCCTGATCGAAGGCAAGAAGGTGCAGGAAGAGAAGAAAGTGATCGCCGAATTCCCCGCATCGGGCATCCAGATTCTCAACGGACGCTACGGCCCGTATCTCAAACAGGGAAAAGAAAACTATAAGATTCCCAAGCGGACCGACCCTGCCACGCTGACGGAAGCGGATTGCCAGGCCCTGATCGCCAAGTCCCGCAAGAAGTAGTGCTTACAGTTTGTAAGTTTACTTTCAATTTTTCACGTTTTTTCTTGTCTGCAAGAATATAAATTCCTATTTTTGCAGGCGTTATGTCTAAGATCGATTTTCAAGTAGACGAGATCGACCAGAAGATTCTGGCCTTTCTTGTCAAGAATGCCAGGATGCCGTTCCTGGAAATCGCCCGTGAGTGCGGCGTATCTGGCGCTGCCATCCACCAGCGCGTGAAAAAGATGGAAAACGCCGGTGTGATAACCGGTTCCCGTCTGCTCGTCAAACCCGAGGCGCTCGGCCTCAACGTCTGTGTCTTCATCTGCGTCTCGCTGGCGGAAGCCAACGCCTACCCCAAGGTGATCGAAGCGCTCCGGAAGATTCCCGAGGTCGTTGAGTGTCATTTCGTAACCGGTCAGCACTCGCTGCTCCTGAAGCTCTACTGCTTTGACCAGGACCACCTGATGAAAATCCTGATCGACACCATCCAGAACATTCCGGGCATCGGCAGGACCGAGACGCTGGTCTCGCTCGACCAGGCCATCGAACGGCAGGTTTGGGTGAAGGACTACGACTACGTCAAGGCTCCGGCACAACCGGTGCAAAAGAAGAAATAGACAGCAGCGCCGCTGCATAATCCATATCGTCCGGCGTCGTGATTTTCAGATTGATGCGATCGCCGGACACGATGTGCACCTTTCCGCCTGCGGCCTCGAACACCGAAGCGTCGTCGGTGAAGGCCGGCGAGAAAGGCTGCCGATAAGCCTCCTTCAAGGAACGGACATCGAAAAGCTGTGGCGTCTGCACCAGCACCAGTCCGTCGCGGCTGACGGGCGCGGATTCCTCCCCGTCCATACGCCGCACCGATTCCACCACGGGAACGGCCGGGATCACGGCCGGATAGTTTTCCACCGCATCATACAAGCGTTGCAGCAGGCCGGCCGAGAGGAGCGGCCGCACGCCGTCGTGAATGGCGACCACGCCGTCTCCGGTCACGTACTGCAGGGCGTTCTGCACCGAGTGGAAGCGGGTGATGCCGCCCGCCACCATCGTGTAGCGCTCCAGGAAGCCGCTCTTCCGGCAGTAATCGCGCCACCATCCCTTCTGCGCTTCGGGCAGCACGAGGATGATGTCGACCTTCGGATCGAAGGCCTGAAATCGCTCGATAGTGTGCCGCAGAATGGGTTTTCCGCCGATTTCCAGGAACTGTTTCGGCCGGTCGGCACCCATCCGCACACCCTGTCCGCCAGCCACGATGACCGCATATCGCTTCATGTGTATAACTAGTTAAAATTTGCTATACAAAAGTAGCGAATAATCCCGAGATTATTCCTAATTTTGTTCTTTGAACAATTGTCTAAAATCTGAATCAATCATATGGGATTTTCATTCTTGCAGCAGGAGCTTGCCATCGACTTGGGCACGGCCAATACCGTCATTTTCATGAATGACAAGAAGGTGATCGACGAACCCTCGATCGTCGCCATCGACAAACTCACCGGCAAATGCATGGCCGTCGGCACACGCGCCAAAGCCATGCAGGGAAAGGAGAACCAGAACATCAAGACGATACGCCCGCTCAAGGACGGCGTGATCGCCGACTTCGACGCCTCGGAGCAGATGATCCGCGAATTCATCCGGATGATCAGTCCCAAGCGCTCCTTTTTCTCCCCCAGCCTGCGCATGGTGATCGGCATCCCTTCCGGATCGACGGAAGTGGAGAAGCGCGCCGTCCGCGACGCGGCCGAGCACTCCGGTGGCCGTGACGTCCAGATGATCTTCGAACCGATGGCCTCCGCGCTCGGCATCGGCCTCGACGTGATCGCCCCGGCCGGCAACATGATCGTCGACATCGGCGGCGGCACCACCGAAGTGGCCGTCATCTCCCTCGGCGGCATCGTGGCCGACGAGAGCATCAAGACCGCCGGCGACGTGTTCACGAATGAAATCCAGCAGTACATGCGCCAGCAGTACAACATCCGCATCGGCGAGCCCACCGCCGAGCAGATCAAGATCCATGTCGGTTCCGCCATCTCCGAGCTGGACGAACCCATGGAACCCTTCGTCGTCAAGGGCCCGAACCTGATGACCGTGCACCCGGTCGAAGCGCCGGTCACCTACCAGGAAGTCGCGCACTGCCTCGACAAGTCGATCGCCAAGATCGAAGCGGCCATCCTCAGCGTGCTGGAGAACACCCCGCCCGAACTGTACAGCGACATCGTCCGCAACGGCATCCACCTGACGGGCGGCGGCGCCTTGCTGCGCGGCCTCGACGTACGCCTGTCCAAGAAGATCAACATCCCCTTCCACGTGGCGGAAGATCCGCTCCGCGCCGTGGCCCGGGGTACCCGCATCGCCCTCAAGAACCCGAGTTATCCCTTCCTGATGCGATGAACAGCCGCAGCGGTCTCCTCTCGACGATTTCCGCCATCCTCCTGTTTCTCGCACTCACGTCCTTCTCCATCGTGCTGGTGGTGAAGAACGGTGTCGTGCAGCGCTTCAGGATCCTGGGGACCGCCCGCGACGTCCAGGCCTGGGTCTGGACCCGTACCAGCAACATCGACACGTACTTCCACTACCGCAGCGAGAACCAGCGGCTCGCGGCGGAGAACCTGCAGCTGAAGCAGCAGCTGGCCCGCTACCAGACCGCCGAACGCGTGCTCGACAGTGTGGCCGTCCGAGTGGAGCCCGACTTCAGCTACCTGAGCGCCAACATCGTCAAGAACACCGTCGACCGCCAGCACAACCACCTGGTCATCGACCGTGGCAGCCAGGACGGCGTCGAGCCGGGCCTGGGCGTGGTGACCGCACGGGGCGTGGTCGGCATCGTCGGCGCCGTGGGCGAGCACTACGCCTACGTGATTTCCATCCTGGGCGCCGGCCAGACCGTCAGCGCCAAGCTCGCCGCCAGCGGGGCCTTCGGTCCCATGACCTGGCCGGGCACGCGCCCCGACCGCATGCTCCTGCAGGAGATACCCGTGCATATCCAGGCCGCACCCGGCGACACCGTCGTCACCAGCGGCTATTCTACCCTCTACCCGCCCGACATCCCTGTCGGCAGCGTCGTATCCGCCAAGGTCAGCCGGGGTTCTTCCCAGGAACTGACCGTCGCGCTGTTCGAGGACTTCAACACCCTCCACACCGTCTACGTGGTCCGCAACCGTCACCAAGCCGAAATCGAAGCGTTGTATGAGCAGGTCCCGTAGCATCCTTTTCTTCATCCTGGTGTTCCTGCTGCAGCTGGCCATCACCAACTACCTGAACCTGGGACCCTGGATCACGATCAGCCTGATTCCCTTCCTGATCGTGCATATTCCCCTGCAGCGCTCACCCCACGCGGTGATGCTCTCCGCCTTCGGGCTGGGCCTGCTGCTCGACTGGCTGTCCGCCGGTGTGCTCGGCCTCAACGCCTTCGCCGCCGTCATGGCCGCCGCGCCGCGCCTGCCGCTCTACCGCCTGCTTGTCAACGGCGAGCGGGAAGACGCCGTCTGGTTCCCGCTCCTGCGGGAAACCGGCCTGCCGAAGTACTTCAACTACCTGCTCGCCCTCACGGCCGTCTACCTGGCCGCCTTCATCCTGCTCGACTGCGTGAGTGTCCGGCCCATCGGCTTCATCCTGGTCAAATTCGTCGCCAGCACCCTGGCCAGCACGCTGCCGGGCCTGCTGCTGGCCTATGCCTTCCAACGCCGGAGCTGAGCCATGGACACGTTTCAGAACCGCCGCGGCATCCTGGTCATCGCCATCGTCATCGTTTTCGCGGTGATTGCCTTCCGGCTGTTCCAGGTGCAGATCCTCGACAAGGAATACCGCGTCACGGCCGAGAACAACGCGCTCAAGTACGAGACGCTCTATCCTGCCCGGGGCCGCATCCTCGACCGGAACGGCGACGTGCTCGTGGACAACAAGCTGACCTACGACATCATGGTCACGCCCATCGACGTGACCCCCTTCGATACCCTCGCCTTCTGCCGCATCTTCGACCTCGACACGGCCTTCGTCCACGAGAAGTTCCGGGAATACCGCCGCTACCGCCGGCGCATCGGCTACCAGAGCCTGGTTTTCTGCCGGCAGGTGACCAGCGAGCAGTACAACATGTTCATCGAGAAGAACTACCAGTTCCCCGGCTTTTCCGGCGTCCGCCGCACCTCCCGTTCCTACCCCCATGCGGGCGGCGGCAACCTCTATGGCTACATCTCCGAAGTCGACCCGGCCTACCTCAAGGAGCACCCCGAATACCGGAGCGGCGACTACGTGGGCAAGACCGGCATGGAAGAATCCTACGAGACGCTGCTGCGGGGCGAGAAGGGCTATAACATCTACCTGCGCGACGCCCACGGCCGCATCAAGCAGCACTACGAGGACGGCGCCTACGACAAGGAAGCCGTCGCCGGCACCGACGTGACCACCACCATCGACGGCGTGCTGCAGGCCTACGGGGAGCAGCTGATGAAGAACAAGGTGGGGTCGCTGGTGGCCATCGAGCCGGCCACGGGCGAGATCCTCACCATGGTCTCGAGCCCGGGCATCGACGTCAGCCTGCTGGCCGACATCAACAAGCACTACAAGGACATCGTCAGCGACCCGTACAAGCCCATGTTCAACCGGGCCGTCCAGTCGCCCCAGCCGCCGGGCAGCGTCTTCAAGCTGGTCAACGGCCTGATCGGCCTGCAGGAAGGCGTGCTCACCCCGAACACCCTCTACGGCTGCAACCGCGGCTACGTGGTGGGTAACCTGCGGGTGGGCTGCCACGGGCACCCGAGCCCCATCAACCTGTACCAGTCCATCATGATGTCGTGCAACGCGTATTACTGCTACGTGTTCCGCTCCATCCTCGACAACCCGAAATACGGCTCGGTGCGCGCGGGCTTCGAGAAGTGGAAGGAATACACCGCCAGCTTCGGTTTCGGGCAGAAGCTCAACACGGACATTCCGGGCGAGAAGGCCGGCACCATGCCCTCCGCGGAGCGCTACGACAAGATCCATGGCAAGGACCGCTGGAAATCCCTTTCCATCATCTCGCTGTCCATCGGGCAGGGCGAGATCGGCTGCACGCCGCTGCACCTGGCCAACCTGGCCGCCACCATCGCCAACCGGGGCTGGTTCTACACCCCGCACCTGCAGAAGGACACGCCGGAATGCCCCATCGACGGGCGCTTCAAGGAGCGGCACTACACGATGGTCGACACCACCCACTTCGAGGACATCGTCAAGGGCATGGAGATGGCCATCAACTACACGGGCGGCGGCGCCACCGCCACCATCGCCCGCATCCCCGGCGTCATCGCCTGCGGCAAGACCGGCACGGCCCAGAACCCGCACGGCGACGACCACTCCGTCTTCATCACCTTCGCCCCGAAAGACGATCCGAAGATCGCCGTGGTGGCATACGTGGAGAACGGCGGTTTCGGCGCCACCTGGGCGGCGCCCATCGCCTCCCTGCTGGTGGAGAAATACCTCAACGGTGAGATTGCGCCGGAGCGCAAGGCACTGGAACAGCGCGTCTTCGACGGCAATCTCATCTACAAAGTCAAAGTGAAACGCTAGCCTATGCCCGAAGCCCTCTACAAGAAAATCGACTGGGTGATCGCCGGCATCTGGCTGCTGCTGGTGGTCTTCGGCTGGATGAACATCTTCGCTTCGTCCGTGTCGGAAGACGGCTTCGTGTTCAGCCTCAAGGAAAAATACATCATGGACCTGATCTGGGTCGCCACCGCGCTGACGCTGGGCATCCTCATCCTGTTCGTGATCCCGTCGAACCTCTACCCGACCATCGCCCTGCCCTTCTACGGGCTGATGGTCCTGCTGCTGGTGGCCGTCGCCTTCGTGGGCGTGGAGGTCAACGGCTCGAAATCCTGGTTCGCCCTCGGGCCGTTCCGGCTCCAGCCGGCCGAGTTCTCCAAGATCGCCACGGCCCTGCTGCTGGCCCAGGTCATGAGCAAGTACGGCTTCAGTTTCAGCAAGTTCCGTGACACCCTTCGCGTCGCCGTCGTCCTGGCGCTGCCCATGCTGGCCATCCTGCTGGAAAAGGAGACGGGCTCCGCGCTGGTCTACCTGGGCTACCTGTTGGTCTGCTACCGCGAAGGCATGACGGGATGGCTTCTGGTCATCGGCCTGCTGGCCATCGTGTTCTTCATCGTGACGCTGGTCTTTTCACCCTTCGTCGCGATCCTGGTGCTGCTGGCCCTCACGGGCATAGCCTGCAGCTTCCATGTCCGGAAACCCTTGCAGGGCGGACTCATCACGGCGCTGGGCGTGGCCCTGCTGGTCTTCCTGCCGCGGCTCATGCAGCTGGAAGCCTTTTCCTTCCTGAACCGCTTCGAGCCCGAAATGTGGCTGGCCCTGCTCTCCGGCGCGGCGGCGCTGACCCTGGCCGTGGTCTTCTGGTTCCGGCGCCAGCGCGAGCTCCGCAACCTGATGCTGGGTTTCCTGCTGGGCCTGCTGCTGATCTTCTCGGTGGAATTCGTCTTCACCAAGGTGCTCAAGGAGCACCAGCGCGCCCGCATCGAAGTGCTGCTGGGCATCAAGGAAGATCCGATGGGCGTGGGCTACAACGTGCACCAGTCGCTGGTGGCCATCGGATCGGGCGGCCTGAGCGGCAAGGGATTCCTGGGCGGCACGCAGACCCGCTTCGACTTCGTGCCGGAGCAGAGCACCGATTTCATCTTCTGCACCATCGGCGAGGAATGGGGCCTGATCGGCACGCTGGCCGTCCTGGCGGTCTACCTGGTGCTCATCCTGCGCCTGATCGCCACGGCGGAGAAGCAGAAAGACCACTTTGCGCGCATCTACGGCTGGTGCGTGGCGTGCTGCCTGCTGATGCACGTGGTCATCAACATCTGCATGACCATCGGCCTGATGCCGGTCATCGGCATCCCGCTGCCCATGCTCAGCTACGGCGGCTCCTCGCTCTGGGCGTTCACCATATTGATCTTCATCTTCCTCCGGCTCGACCTGGACCAAAAGAAATACCAATAGATATTTTGATTAAATTTGTAGATTGAATCCGAATTCACATCATAACACTATATCCTATGCCCCTTAATTTTGCCAACCGACACAATGGACCGAGGCCTTCCCAAGAGAAGCAGATGCTCGAAGTCCTGGGCGTTTCTTCGCTCGACGAGCTGATCGGCCAGACCGTTCCGCAAGATATCCTTTTGAAAGAGCCCCTGAAGCTCGACCCCGCGCTCAGCGAGCACGAATACCTGGCCCGCCTCAAAGGCATCGCCGCGAAGAACCGCAACCTTCGCTCGCTCATCGGACTGGGCTTCTACGGCACCGCCTCCCCGGCCGTGATCACCCGCAACGTGTTCGAGAACCCGTGCTGGTACACCTCCTACACGCCGTACCAGGCCGAGATCTCGCAGGGCCGCCTCGAGGCGCTCATCAACTTCCAGACGATGATTTCCTCGCTCACCGGCTTCTCCCTGGCCAACTGCTCCATGCTCGACGACGCCACGGCGGCCGCCGAGGCCATGCGCATGATGTTCGAGCTGCGTTCCCGCGACGCCGTCAAGGCCGGCAGGAACGTGATCTTCGTCGACCAGGACATCTTCCCCAACGTGCTGTCGGTTCTCAAGACCCGCGCCAGCGGACTGGGCATCGAAATCCATCTGGGCAAAGCGGCAGACTACGCCTTCGAAGAGAAGTGCTACGGTGCCCTCGTACAGTATCCCGCCGCTGACGGCGAGGTCCGCGACTACACCGCGTTCTGCGAAAAGGCACACGCCGCCGGCTGCCTCGTGGCCGCCTGGTGCGACCTCCTCGCCCTGGCCCTGCTGAAGGAGCCCGCCGCCTGGGGTGCCGACATCGCCTGCGGCACCGCCCAGCGTTTCGGCCTTCCCATGGGCTTCGGCGGTCCGACCGCCGGCTGGATGGCCTGCGCCGACAAGTACAAACGCAACCTGCCGGGCCGCATCATCGGCGTCTCCGTGGGCCGTCTCGGCGAGCGCGCCGTCCGCCTGGCCCTCCAGACCCGCGAGCAGCACATCAAACGCGAAAAAGCCACATCCAATATCTGCACCGCCACGGCCCTGATGGCCACGATGACCGGCATGTTCGCCGTGTGGCACGGTCCGCAGGGCATCTCCGAAATCGCCATGAACGCCTACGGCTTTGCGCACGTAGTGGCCGCCAAGCTCAAGGAAGCCGGCTACAAGCTGGCCGCCGAGCATTTCTTCGACACGATCCGCGTCTGCGACGTAGACGCCGGCGTCATCCGCGAAAAGGCCCTGACCATGGGCTTCAACTTCTACTATCCGGATGCCCGCACGGTCCAGATCTCCTTCGACGAACTCTCCGACCGCAAGGAGGCCCAGGCCATCTGCCAGATCTTCGGCTGCCCCGCCGGCGCCAGCGTGCCGTCGACCCCGGTGTTCATGCGCCGCGAGTCGCCGATCCTGACCCAGGCCGTCTTCAATACCTATCACTCCGAAACCGAGATGATGCGCTACATCAAGATGCTGGAGCGCAAGGACATCTCGCTCGCCCACTCGATGATTCCGCTGGGCAGCTGCACCATGAAGCTCAACGCCGCCGCCGAGATGCTGCCGCTGAGCTGGAGTGAATTCGCCAACCTGCATCCCTACGCCCCGGCCGACCAGGCACAGGGCACCCTGCAGCTCATCCGGGAGCTCGAGCACGACCTGGCCGTCATCACCGGCTTCGACGGCTGCTCCCTGCAGCCCAACAGCGGCGCCGCCGGCGAGTATGCGGGCCTGATGACCATCCGCCGCTACCTCAACGCCAACGGCGGCACGGCGCGCCGCGTGATGATCATCCCGACCTCCGCCCACGGCACCAACCCTGCCTCCGCGGCCATGGCCGGCTTCGACATCGTCCTGGTAGGCTGCGACGACCACGGCAACATCGACGTGGAAGAACTGGCCGCCAAGGCCGCCGAAGCGGGCGACACCCTGGCCGGCATGATGATCACCTACCCGTCCACGCACGGCGTGTTCGAGGTCCGCATCCGCGAAATCGTCGACATCATCCACCGCCACGGCGGCCTCCTCTACATGGACGGCGCCAACATGAACGCCCAGGTGGGCCTCACCAATCCGGGCTATATCGGCGCGGACGTGTGCCACCTCAACCTCCACAAGACCTTCGCCATGCCGCACGGCGGCGGCGGTCCGGGCGTCGGCCCCATCTGCTGCACCGCAGCCCTCAAGCCGTACCTGCCGGGCCACCCCGTGGTCGCGGAATGCGGCGGCGCGGGCATGGACGCTGTCAGCGCGGCTCCCTACGGCAGCCCGCTGCTCCTGCCCATCACCCACGCCTACATCAAGATGCTCGGCGCCGAAGGCCTCCGCAAAGTCACGCAGATCGCCATCCTCAACGCCAACTACATGTCGGCGAAACTGCTGCCCGAACTGGGCACCCTCTACACGGGCGCCACGGGCCGCGTCGCACACGAATGCATCATCGACCTTCGCCATTTCAAGGCTGAATACGGCGTCGACGCCACCGACGTGGCCAAACGCCTCATGGACTTCGGCTTCCACGCGCCGACGCTCTCCTTCCCGGTCCACGAGACCCTGATGATCGAGCCCACCGAAAGCGAGCCGCTGAGCGAACTCGACCGCTTCGTGGAGACCCTCAAGACCATCGTCGCCGAATGCGAGGCCATCAAGGCCGGCAAGCTCGACGCCGAAGACAATCCCGTGCGCATGGCGCCGCATACCGAAGCGGAAGTCTGCGCCGACACCTGGTCGCACCCGTACTCCCGCACCCAGGCCGCCTTCCCGCTGGAATGGATCCGCGAGAAGAAGCTCTGGCCGGCAGTCAGCCGCGTCGACAACGGATACGGCGACCGCAACCTGGTGACCAGCGTTGAATAATGTAATTTGTCATACCATGAAAAAACTGATCCTTTCCCTCGTCGCCGTGTTTGCCCTGAGCTTCGCCGTTCAGGCACAGGACTACGATTTCACCGGCGGTGTCCGTGCCGGCTATGGCGCTGCCTTCTCCCTGGAAGCGAGCGGCCAGGCCTTCGTCAACGACATCAACCGAATTGAGCTGGACCTCGGCATCCGCTTTCAGAACCACTTGCGGACAATCTCCGACTACGACATCTACTACCATATGGGTCCGATCCTTTCCACTTCCTACCAGTGGCACTGGTTCCTGGCCGGCGGTTTCGGTGTCTACGGCGGTCCCGCCCTGCAGTTCTCCCTGCCCAACTGGCACCATTTCAGCATGGGTGCCGGCGGGCAGCTGGGCTTTGACTACCAGTTCGATTCCCCGTTCCAGCTAGCGCTCGATTTCCGGCCAATCTACAACTTCTTCGGTCCTTTCAAAGGCTTCGACCCGAATGTGGGCATCGGCCTTCGCTACGCGTTCTAGACGGGGCTCTGCCTGTAAAAAAAGGAGTGACTCGAAAGTCACTCCTTCTTTTTTGGTTTGCGGCCGGCACGGCGCAAGGCGTCGTCGATGATCCACTGCAACTGGCCGTTGATGCTGCGGAACTCATCGGCCGACCATCGCTCGAGGGCATCCATGGTCTGCGCATCGACGCGCAGGACAAATGTCCGGGTCCCTTCCTTTGCCATGATCAGTTGTACAGCGAACCGGCATTGACGACCGGCTGGGCGTTGTCTTCCGAGCAGAGCACCACGAGCAGGTTGCTCACCATGGTGGCCTTGCGCTCTTCGTCGAGTTCCACCACGCCCTCCTTCTTGAGCTGGTCGAGGGCCATCTTCACCATCGAAACGGCGCCTTCGACAATCTTCTCGCGGGCGGCGATGATAGCGTCGGCCTGCTGGCGGCGCAGCATCACGGCCGCGATTTCCGGCGCATAGGCCAGGTAATTGATGCGGGCCTCGACGGCCTCGATACCGGCGATGGAGAGGCGTTCGTTCAGCGTGCGGGTCAGTTCATCGTTGATCTCGTCGGCGCCGGAACGGAGGGTCACGTCGTTCTCGTCGGGGTTGCTGTTCTCGTCGTAGTTGTAGTTGCCGGCCACCTGACGGAGCGCCGCGTCGGCCTGCACCTTCACGAAGCTCTCGAAGGCCTTCATCGTAGAGCTCAGGCTGCCCTGGGTGCTCATGGTCTGCGAGTCGATCTCGAAGAGGCTCTTATACACGTCTTTCACGCGCCAGACCAGCACCAGGCCGATCATGATCGGGTTGCCGCTCTTGTCGTTGACCTTGATGGCTTCCGCGTCGAAGTTGCGCGCGCGCAGCGAGACGCGTTTCTTGGAGAGCAGCGGGTTGACGTACCAGAAGCCGTTCTGGCGGAAGGTACCGACATATTTGCCGAAAAAGACCAACGCACGCGCCTCGTTGGGTTCCAGTTTCATCATGCCGACACTCAGCAGGATGATGAGCAGGAACGTGACGGGGATCGTGATGCCGAAAACCAGGTCGGGACGCGACGAGGCGGCCGCCTTGTTGAAGATGACGATGTCGGCCGCAATGATGGCCAGGATCAGGAACAGCGCGATAAAACCGCTGATCTTGAAGCCTTTGAATTCAAATTCCTTGGAGGTCATATCTTTGTAATATCATTTTGATATTACAAAGATATGATAAAAATCGGTAACCTGGCACAAAAATCGGCCGATTTGTGCCACACTCACGTAAAAACGCCGTCCGTGGCACAAATAAGGCGTTTTTTGTGGCAGCGGACGCGAAGAGGCCGCTTAGTTCAGCCTTTCGAGTTTGTAGCCCAGAAGGAAGAGTTCGATGGAGGCGCCGATGCGGTAGAGGACCTGAACGGTGCGGGCGAAGCTGTAATAGGCGCGGGGGCTCTGGGGCTCGATGTGCTCGTGGCGAAGGGTGGAGAGGGCCTCGGTGGCGCAGGCGGAGAGCATATCCGCGATGCGGCGGGCCTGCTCGCTGTCGAGCTCGTAGCCCAGGACCTGGGCCGTGATCCGTTCGTCCATGTCGTCGAAACCGTGCGGGCCCTGCAGGTCCGCATAGGAGACCTGCTGGTAGGTCTGCCAGTCGACGTCCCAGAACTTGGCGATGGCCATGCCCAGATAGCCGGCCCAGGCCAGGGCGGCCTCCGGGTATTGCCGGTACTCGCGCACGGCATCCGTCAGATAAGGTTTGGCGAGCGTATCGGTGAACTTGAAGTCGATGTCGTCGTTCTCCAGCAGCTGGCCGTCCATCATTCCGTGGGCCGTGCACAGGCGCACCAGGCTGTCCTGCAGCCGTTGCTCATAGGCACTGAGGTATTCCGATTCGTCCATCATTCTTTTACGCAGCGATAAGAACAAGTAAGCACAGGATAGGGAATGCCCGGCCCGTAGCGGAGGCTGAACACTTCGTTGCCGGCGGGGTCGAATTCGCTGAGGAGGCGGTCGTTAGGGCCGGTAGGGTCAGGCATCCCCCAGCCGGCAATGCTGCAGCCGTCGCTGAAAGTGAGGGCCCCGCAAGCCTGCGAAAAGTACGCCGGAAAACTGTCGGAGAGGAGATTGCCGCCGCCGCTCACGCTGCCGGTTTCCGGATCGACGCTCAGGCGCAGCAGGCTGGTTACGCCAGGCCCGTTGCCGTTGTCGAAGAGGGAGATGGTACCGTCTTCAGCGTGCCAGCGCGCACAGTGCTGGCCGTGGAAGGCCAGGCCGGCGGGCATTTCCGCGCCGGCGATGCGCCACAGGATGTCACCGGTTTCGCCTGCCCGGTCGATCTTCACCAGCGAGCTGATGTGGCGCAGCGAGCACAGCCAGTTGCCGTCGGGCAGGATGTCGATGGAGTTGAAGTGGACATAGTCCTTGCCGGCGGAAGCTTCGAAGACGGGGTCAAGCCCAAGCGCGAGTTCCGGATGGTCGGTGCTCCACCAGTCGAAAACCACCTGGCCGTCCTGCACTTCCTGCAGATAGGCCGCATAGACGCCATCCCGCTCGATATAAGCCGAGACGATATAGTGCCTCAGGTCAAACAGATAAAAATCATGTCCGTCGATTGGATCGCCGTCCTGGACAAGGCCCGTACGGTCGGCCTTGAGATGAATCTCCCCGACGGGACGGTAGTGATCGTCCAGCAGCACCCGTTTCCCCGGGTTGTAGCCGAGAAACTGGCGGTCGGCAAAGGCCGTGTCGGGCGCATGATAGCTGTAGTATGTCTTGCCGTTCACCGTATGCTTCCTGAAGTCCCACCAGCCTGAACTGTCGTTGCCGTCCGTGACCTTCCGGGGCTCACAACTGAAAAAGACAATCTTGCCGCTGTTGTCATATTTCTGGATCAAGCGCAGATAGACATAGGAAAGGTAGAAATCGCCCGGCGAAGTGGCGTGTCCGGAAGCGATGATTTCCGGCCATACGGCGGGAAACGTGCGCAACAGAAGGGTTCCGCTGGCATTGCCGGTGGCCCATTCCAGCGACAGGTATGTATCTTTGTCGATCTCTTCCACGGGAACCGAGGCCCTGCCCCGCGCCATCGGAACACCGTTTACGGAGAGCCGGTCGAACTGCCTGTGGTTGGCGACCTTCACTTCGGCGTCGAACTCCGTGGACAGTGTCAGCAAGTCCACGACAGCGCTGTCTGAGAGGGCGATCGAATAGGAGCTTCCGTTCACGGAGAGTTCCATCCGCTCCGGAATTTCCGTGCAGGAGACCAGCAGAAAAGCCGCGGCAAGGGTGGCGAAGAAGCAAATCTTTCTCATTGTTTCATGCTTTGCACTACAAAGTTGCAAAAAAACACCCGAATCAACACAAGATAATTATTACCTTTGCGGATTATGGCGAAGGACAAGAAAAAGAGCACGGTGGAGATCCGCAACAAGAAGGCGGGATTCGAATACGAATTCCTGGAGCACTTCACGGCCGGCATTGTCCTCAACGGCACCGAGATCAAGTCGATCCGCGCCGGCAAGGCCTCCCTGGTCGACAGCTGGTGCTACTTCGTGAACGGGGAGCTGTATGTCAAGAACATGAACGTGGCCGAATACTGGTGGGGCTCCGCCTTCAGCCGCCAGGATCCCCGGCGTGACCGCAAGCTCCTGCTCAACAAGAAAGAGCTCCGCAAACTCGCCCGGGCCGTCAAGGAGAAAGGCCTGACCATCGTCGCCACCCGCCTGTTCATCGCCGACAACGGCTACGCCAAACTCAACATCGCGCTGGCCCGCGGCAAGCGGGAATTCGACAAGCGCGAAACCATCAAGGAGAAAGACCTCAAACGATATGAAACAGATTGATTCCTACAATTTCAATGGCAAGAAGGCCATTGTCCGCGTCGATTTCAACGTTCCGTTGAACGACCAGTTCGAGATTACCGATGACACCCGCATCCGCGCCGCCATCCCCACCCTCAAGAAGGTGCTCGCCGGCGGTGGTTCGCTGATCATCATGTCGCACCTCGGTCGCCCGAAGGGCCCCACCGAGAAGTATTCGCTGAAGCACATCCTGGGCCGCGTGAGCGAATGCCTCGGCGTGCCGGTGCAGTTCGCCCCGGACTGCCAGCAGGCCGACGCGCAGGCCGCCGCCCTCAAGCCGGGCGAAGTGCTCGTGCTCGAAAACCTCCGCTTCTACGCCGAGGAGGAAGGCAAGCCCCGCGGACTGGCCGATGATGCCACCGACGAGGAGAAGAAAGCCGCCAAGGCCGCTGTCAAGGAGAGCCAGAAAGCCTTCACGAAGAAGCTGGCTTCCTACGCCGACTGCTACATCAACGACGCGTTCGGCACCGCGCACCGCGCCCACGCCTCCACGGCCCTCATCGCCAAGTATTTCCCCAACGACAAGATGTTCGGCTACCTGATGGAAGGCGAGATCAAGGCCATCGACAACGTGCTCCGCAACGCCCAGCATCCTTTCACCGCCATCATCGGCGGCTCGAAGGTCTCCTCGAAACTCGAGGTGCTCAAGAACCTGGTGACCAAGGTCGACAACCTGATCATCGGCGGCGGCATGGGCTACACCTTCATCAAGGCGGAAGGCGGCAAGATCGGCAACTCCCTCCACGAGGACGACCTGATCCCTGATGCACAGGAGATCATGAAGATCGCCAAGGAGAAGGGTGTCAACCTTTCGCTTTCGGTCCAGACCCGCGTGGCCGACGACTTCAGCAACGACGCCAACGTCAAGGTCGTCCCCTCGCACGAGATTCCGGACGGCTGGCAGGGCATGGACGCCGGCGAGAAATCCATCGAGAACTGGAAGAAGATCATCCTCTCGTCCAAGACCATCCTGTGGAACGGCCCCGTAGGCGTGTTCGAAATGCCGAACTTCGCCACCGGTACGCTGAAGATCGCTGAGGCGCTGGCTGAAGCAACCGCCAAGGGCGCCTATACGCTCGTGGGCGGCGGCGACTCGGTCGCAGCCGTCAACCAGATGGGCTATGCCGACAAGGTGAGCTACGTGTCCACCGGCGGCGGCGCCATGCTGGAAGCCATCGAGGGCAAGGATCTTCCGGGCATCGCTGCTATCCGAGAGGACTGATTTACCGGGGCTCCGCCCCGAACCCCGCGCCTCCCGGCCTTAGTACTTTTGCTATGCATGCTTCCTGCGAATTTGAACGATAGCTGCAAAAGTACCGGCCTCCGGCGGTCCGCTGATGCGGACTTATAGAGAAAGGCTATGGAAATTATTGTTGGAACGTATGGGAAGCGCCTGCGCTTGCTCGAGTTAGGCATCGCCTCGTTCGAAGTGCTCAACTCCAGTGCCTTCGAAGCAGAAAACACGTCCTGTCTGGCCTTGTCGCCAGACAGGCGTTTTCTTTTCGCGGTGTCGGAGAGCGGTGACGATTCGGGGGTCTATTCTTTTGAAATCCATCCATACGACAGGCTGAAGCCGCTCCCGGAAGGACGCATCGTCAAGCGCTCCGAAATCCGGGGAACTTCGCCCGATCCCTGCCACTTGCTGTATATCCCCGGCTATTTCAACCAGTGCGGCGATCCCGACAACGGAGCCTTGCTGACGGCCGACTATTCCGGCGGCAGCGTCTCGCTCTTCCCGGTGCAGGACGGGCGTATTCTTCCGCCGACGCAAGTCGTTCACTTTGAGGGGCACGGACCGGTGGCGGAGCGGCAGCAGGCCGCGCACATCCACCATCTGGTACAGCATGGAAACATTCTGCTGGCCGTAGACCTGGGGTCCGACTGCGTCCATGTGCTGCGGCTCTTCGACAGCACGGTCCGCCCGCTCTGCGACGGTCGGCTCGACCGATCGCTGCGATTGGAACGGCTGTTCGACATACCGGCCCCGGCAGGTAGCGGCCCGCGCCACCTGGTCATCGACAGGAGCGGCACGCATGCTTACGTCCTGACGGAACTGAGCAACGAACTGCTGGTCTATTCCCTGCCCGACTTCACGGCGCCGGACGACCGTCCGACGCTGCTCCAGCGGCTTCCGGTCGGCGATCCGGCGTTTCCCGGGCAGGCCGGCGGCGATTTGCAACTGAGCCCGGACGGCCGTCATCTCTATGCTTCGCTGCGCAATGGCGACGACGGGCTGGTCATCGCCCGCGTCCTGCCCGACGGCCTGCTGGAACGCATAGGCTATCAGCGTACCGGCGCACACGTGCGCGATTTCTTCTTCCTGCCCGAAGGACTGCCTACGGGGGAATTTATGGCTGTCTTCTGCAAGAACGGGATGGTCCTTCAATTCTACCGGCGCAACCCCTCCGACGGATCCCTCACGCTCTTCCGCGAGATTCCTTTCGATGCTTTCTATGGAGAGCCGGTCCACGGCGCCGTCTTGTCGGAAGGCCGCTTGCGTTAACTCCTTTTACCATGATTTCCAAGTATTCCTTCCCTGTCGAGAGTTTTGAGACCGGATTCGACCGCCGGATCAAGCCCTTTGCCCTCCAGAGCCGGCTGCAGGAGCTGACCTACCGTGCTTCTGAAGAAGGCGGGGCAGGGTATGCGGTCCTGCGCGAACGCGGACTCTTCTGGGCGCTCAACCGCATGCACATCGAGGTGGACCGCTGGCCCGCGTGGGGTGAGAACCTCGTGCTGCAGTCCTGGTTCCGTGGCCGGACCGGGCCCATGTACCAGCGTAATTACGTCTTGCGGCAGGCCGGCGATCCCGACGGCGCGCCGCTGGTCCGGGCCACTTCTGCCTGGACGGTCATCACCCTGGAAGGCCGCAATGTCACGCGTGAACCGGTCTATCCCGAAGACTTCGCAGAAGAAGCGGACCTGCTGCCTTTCTGCCCGAAAGTGCTGACGCCGGGCGACGTGGAACTCGCGCCCGCCGGCTCCCGCAAGGCCCTCTACTCCGATCTGGATTCCAACGGCCACGTCAACAATTGCTTCTATCCCCAGTGGAGCGCCGATCTGCTGGGCTTTCCCTATCTGTCCACGCACCGGCTGACCGACATCCAGGTCGGCTACTACCGCGAGATCCACCCCGGCGAACAGGTCGATTTCCTGCTGGGCCACAACCCCGGGGCCACGGCCGACGCCGCCGTCTGGTACGTCGAAGGCCGCGTCGCCGGCGAACGCTCCTTCGTCGTCCGCCTCGATTTCACCAACTGCTGAGCCGCTTTCGCCCTTTACGCGCGCCCGCTGGCACAAATACCGCCTTATTTGTGCCACGGACGGCGATTTTACGTGAGTGTGGCACAAATCGGCCGATTTTTGTGCCAGACCATAAATTAAATTTGGAATCAGGCGTTTTTGGTTGTATCTTGCCGATGAATCCATAGCCACGGTGGCGTTGGAGTAATTGTAGAGAAGATTATGGCAAAGGATTTCTTTGATGCCGCCTTTTGGGCGGACAGGCCCATCGGCCACTCATTCCAGGAAAAAGAAGGAAAATGCAAACTTTTGTTCGAAAGGGCGTTACGTCAATTCGGGCCGTTCTTTCATCTGCATACGCCCGATAAGCATCCCATTATTTTCCATAAGCCGGAATCCTACCAGGCCGCTATGACTATTGTGGCTATGTGCGCACACGACAGTCCGGATGTGAAGATCATCACTTTCGAGCTGATGAGCAATCATGTGCATTTCGTACTATGCGGAAAGGAGGAGGCCTGCCGGCGATTCTTCGCATTGTTCAAAAAACGATGGAAGATGTATCTAATCTATCGAAAAACAGTTATTGATTTGTCGGGATTTACCGAAAAGACCGTTCCCATTCAAACGCTTGAATCGCTACGCAATCAGATTGCTTACACGAACCGCAACAACTTTGTGGTGGATCCTTCGCACACGCCTTTCTCCTATCCCTACGGAGCGGGCAACTGCTACTTCCTTCCGATAAACAAGAATCGGATGGATGCTCCGTTCGGGTCGCTGACAATCAGGGAGAAACGGACACTTCTCCATTCTCACCAAATCGATTATCCCGCCGATTACGCCATTATTGACGGCTACATTTCTCCGGCCTCGTGCTGCGCAATTTCCTTTGGAGAACAGATTTTCCGGGATGCCCGGCACTATTTCTTCAAAGTGTCGCGAGACATCGAGAGTGATAAAGAAGTGGCGAAAACACTGGGAGAAGCCGTATACTACACGGATGACGAACTGAACGCCGTCCTCTACAAGAAATGCAAGGACGACTACGATGGCCAGCGCGCCACCTTGCTTCCCCAAAATGACAAGCAAGACCTTGCCCGCATGCTGCATTTCGACTACAACGCCGACAATGAGAAAATTGCCAGACTGCTGAAACTTCCTCCTTCGCTTGTCGATGCGATGTTTCCGACCCGAAAAAAGTAAACGGGCACAATATAACGTCATTTTGTGCCACGGTGCGGCCGAATAATCGTACGTGGCACAAAAAAGGCGGAATTTGTGTCACGGGCGGCCGAACGAGCCGATGCTGGCACAAAAAACGCCTTATTTGTGGCAGAAGCCGGGCGAGATATGTTATTTTATGTATCTTTGCAAGTTATGACAATTGAGCAACCTTCCGCTGCGTGGCGCGACTACGAGCTGATCGACTCGGGCGACTTCTCGAAGCTCGAGCGCTTCGGTCCGTATGTAACCATCCGCCCCGAACCGAAAGCCCTGTGGTCCAAGACCTTGTCCGATGCCGAATGGCGGCGGCTGGCCCACACGGAGTTCAAGCCCGGCGCGGGTTTCGGCAAGGCCGGCAAGGAAGACAGCGGCACCTGGAACATGCTCCACAAGATGCAGGAACAGTGGACCATCGCCTACCCGGCCGTGGGCTTCAACCTGCGGCTCGGCCTGACCTCGTTCAAGCACGTGGGCGTCTTCCCGGAGCAGGCCCCCAACTGGGATTTCATCTACCGGAGCGTCAAGGACCTCGCCGCCAGCCAGGCGGAAGCACCCAGGGTGCTCAACCTTTTCGCCTATACCGGTGCCGCCTCGCTGGCCGCCGCCAAGGGAGGCGCCAGCGTCACGCACCTCGATTCCGTGCGCCAGGTCGTCACCTGGGCCCGCGGCAACATGGAGCTCAGCCAGCTCGACGGCATCCGCTGGATCATCGAAGACGCCATGAAGTTCGCCCGCCGGGAAGCCCGCCGCGGCAACACCTACCAGGGCCTGATCCTCGACCCGCCCGCCTACGGCCACGGCCCGGACGGAGAGCGCTGGAAGCTTGACGAGTGCCTTTTCGAGCTGCTGCAGCAGTGCGCCGCCATCCTGGCCCCCGAAAAAAGCTTCATGGTGCTCAACCTCTATTCCAACGGCTACTCGGCCGTGCTGGCCGACACCCTCGTCCGCAGCGCTTTCGGCACAAAGTTCGCTAGCCTGGACTACGGTGAGCTCGTCTTGCGCGACAGGGCCGGCAAAGCGCTGCCCCTGAGCGTATTCTCCCGATTAAAAAGATAGTTTATGATAGATTTCCTTTCCGTCACCTGGAACGTCGACCCGGTCATCTTCAAGCTTGGGCCGCTGACCCTGCGCTGGTACTCCCTGCTCTTCGTGGCCGGATTCCCGCTGGGTTACTGGCTCTTCGAAGGCTTTTACAAGCGCGAGGGCGTCGACACGAAACTGCTGGAGCCCCTGCTCTACGCCCTGCTGATCGGCACCATCGTGGGCGCCCGTCTCGGCCACTGTCTCTTCTATGAGCCCTCCTACTACCTGAGCGCCGAGCACTGGGTCGAGATCTTCAAGCCCTGGAAAGGCGGCCTGGCCTCGCACGGCGGCGCCATCGGCGTGTTCCTGGCCGCCCTGTGGTACAGCCACCGCTACGGCAAGCAAAACGACTTCGACGTGCTCTGGGTCTGCGACCGCATCATCATCTGCGTGGCCTTCGCGGGCTGTTTCATCCGCCTGGGCAACCTGTTCAACTCCGAGATCTACGGCGACGTGACCGACCTTCCCTGGGGCTTCATCTTCGTCCGCCGCGGCGAAACCCTGCCGAAGCACCCCACCCAGATCTACGAGGCGATCACCTACCTGCTGCTGGGCTTCTACCTCCTCTGGAACTACAACCACAAGCTCGAACAGCGCTACCGCGGCTGGTTCCTGGGCGTGTTCTTCATCGTCTGCTTCGGCATGCGCTTCCTCATCGAGTTCATCAAGGAACCGCAGGTGGAGTTCGAAGAGAACATGCTGCTCGACATGGGCCAGCTCCTGAGCATCCCCTTCATCATCGCCGGTATCCTGCTGGTGATCTACGCTTATAAGCGGAAAATCCCCGCCCAGCGCGTCCCCACAGAGAAAGTCCACCATACCCCCAAGAAAGTCCGGTAATGAAAGAACTGCTGCTGGTCCTCGCCCTCTGCGGCGATATCATGATGGGCACCACCTACCCGACGATGCGGCTCCCGGAGCATGACGGCGCGTACATCTTCAGCGACGTGGCCGCCCTCTTCCAGGAAGCCGACCTGGCCGCCGGCAACCTGGAAGGCGTCATCTGCGAGGGCGGCACCTGCTCCAAGAATACCGACAAGGCCAACAACTACGCCTTCCGCATGCCGGAAAGCTACGCCCACCTGCTCAAGGACGCCGGCTTCGACTACCTCAACCTGGCCAACAACCACACCAACGACTTCGGCACCTACGGACTGGAGCGCACCCGGCAGATCCTCGACGAACAGGGCATCCACTACAGCGGCCTGCCCGACTGCGAAAGCGTGGTCTTCGAGAAAGACAGCGTCCGCTACGGCATCTGCTCGTTCGGGCACAATTCCTACACGCTCAAGCATACCGACACGGCCACCGTCACCCGCATCCTCACCGAGCTGCGGCCCCGCTGCGACATCCTGATCGTCAGCTTCCATGGCGGCGCCGAAGGTTCGAAATACTCCCACCTGCCCGACGGCCCCGAGACCTATCTCGGCGAGAACCGCGGCAACCTGCGCGCCTTCGCCCACCACTGCGTCGACCTCGGCGCCGACGTGGTCTTCGGCCACGGCCCGCACGTGACCCGCGCCGTCGAACTCTACAACGACCACCTGATCGCCTACAGCCTGGGCAACTTCTGCACGACTTTCGGCGTGAACCTCGCCGGCGTGAACGGCTACGCCCCCGTGCTGGTGGTCAAGGTCGACCGCGAAGGCCGCTTCGTGGAAGGCCGCATCCACTCCTTCATCCAGACGCAGGGCACCGGCCCGAAGCTCGACCCGAGCGACCGCGTGGCGCAGCACATGCGCAACCTCTCCCTCACCGACTTCCGCGGCGACTGCGGCCTGGATATCTCCGACAATGGAACCTTGACTAGAAAAACCCGATAATGACACCCTGGTCACTACTGATTCTCTTCCTGCTGACGACACTGAGCATCTCGTTCCTCTGCTCGATCCTCGAGTCCGTGCTCATGTCCACGCCCATTTCCTTCATCACCATGCGTGAAAGCGAAGGCTACAAGCCTGCCAAGCGCTTCATGCAATACAAGGAGGACAGCGCCCGTCCGCTGGCCGCGATCCTGGCCCTCAACACCATCGTCAACACCCTCGGTGCCGCCGGTGTGGGCCGGCAGGCGCAGATCATCGGCGGGTCCGTGTTGTTCGGCTGGATTTCAGCCATCACCACGCTGCTGATCCTGGTCTTCGCCGAGATCATCCCGAAGACCATCGGCACCTCCTACTACCGCAAGCTGATGGGCTTCACCACGACCGTGCTGCGGTACATGATCATGATCATGTACCCCATCGTCATCCTCATCGAGCACCTGACCCGCCTCATCCAGAAAGACGATGACGAAGCGGCCGTCAGCCGCGAGGAAGTGTCCGCCATGGCCAACGTGGGCGAGGAGGAAGGTGTCATCGACAAGGACGAGAACCGCATCATCCAGAATGTCATCAAGCTCGACCATGTGAAAGCCTACGACGTGATGACCCCGCGCGTGGTCTGCCAGACCGCCTCGGAGAACATGTCGCTCAAGAACTTCTACAAGGACAAGGATTTCGAGCACTACTCCCGCATCCCGGTCTACAGCGAGAGTCCCGAATACATCACGGGCTACATCCTCCGCAGCGAAGCGCTGGAGTGCCTCGCGGAAGACAAGTTCGACATGCGCCTGAGCGAGATCAAGCGCGACATCACCTTCTTCAACGACGAGCAGTCCGTGGCCGACATCTGGGACACCCTGCTGGCCAAGAAAGAGCATATCAGCCTGATCATCGACGAATATGGCTGCTTCCAGGGCATCCTGACGCTGGAAGACATCATCGAGACCATCTTCGGCCTGGAGATCATCGACGAACACGACGAGGTGAGCGACATGCAGCAGTTCGCGCGCGAACGCTGGAAACAGCGCGCCAAACGCTTCAAGGTGATCCAGCTGCCCGAAACGGACACCGCCCCCGAGGCCCAGACCGAGACCGAGCCGAAAGCGTGATGTTCGAGGGATACGACCTGGTCTGCATCCTCGGCCCCACCGCCTCCGGCAAGACGCGCTACGCGGTGCAGCTGGCCCGGGAACTCGGCGGGGAGATTCTCTCCGGCGACTCGCGGCAGGTCTACCGCGGCATGGACATCGGCACGGGCAAGGACCTGGCTGAATATGGGGACATCCCCTACCACCTGATCGACATTGTCGACGCGGGCACCCAGTACAACATCTTCCAGTACCAGCACGACTTCGAACGGGCTTACCGCGGCATCGTGGAACGGGGCCGCGTGCCCATCCTCTGCGGGGGCAGCGGGCTTTATATCGAAGCGGCCACCTGCGGCTACCACCTTCCTGACGTGCCGCCCGACCCGCAGCTGCGCGCCGAACTGGACCAGCTGCCCACCGAAGAGCTGATCGCCCGCTACGAGGCGCTTCGCACCCCGCACAACACCACGGACTACGACACCCGGCAGCGGCTCATCCGCGCGCTGGAAATCGCCCTCTGGGAAGACGCGCACCCGGTGAACCGGACAGCCTTCCTGCCCAAGCACACGAAATACATCGGCATCGCCGTCTCGCGCGACGAGCGCAACGCCCGCATCGACCGCCGGCTCGCCGCCCGCCTCGAGGAGGGCCTCGTGGAAGAGGTCCGCGGCCTGCTCGACAGCGGGCTGACGCCCGCATCCCTGCTCTATTACGGGCTCGAATACAAATACGTGACCCTCTACCTCACCGGCGCGCTCGGCTACGACGAGATGGTCACCAAGCTCCAGACCGCCATCCACCAGTTTGCCAAGCGGCAGATGACCTGGTTCCGCGGCATGGAGCGCAAAGGCATCGACATTGAATGGATCACCCTGTCATGAATACGATGAAAAAGTCTCTCTTCCTGCTGCTGGCGCTGTTCCTGCTGCCGGCCCCGGGCTTCGCCCAGAAAGCCTCTGAACTCAAATGGACCGACGCCAAAGACCTGATGCTCATCAACCAGGGCTACGACAACACGGAGCTCAGCTACTCGCGCCTGCCGGTCGACATGAAGCCGGTCACGCGCAAGGCGGTGTGGGAGCTGGGCCTCAACTCGGCCGGCCTGGCCATCCGCTTCTCGACCGACAGCCGCAGCATCGGCATCCGCTGGACCCTGCTCAACTACTTCATCATGCACCACATGGCCGGCACCGGCATCCGGGGCATCGACCTCTACCGGCTCGACGAGAACGAGCACTGGCAGTTCATCGGCACGGCCATTCCCAACGGCAAGGACACCACCAAGACGCAGATCGTGGTCAGCGGCATGGACGGCAAGGACCATGACTACATGGCCTACCTGCCGCTCTACGACGGCGTAACGAAGGTCGAGATCGGCGTGACGAAAGACGCGAAGGTCGGTCAGCCGCACCGCGACGTGCTGGTCAAGGGCCAGGGCAAGCCCATCGTATTCTACGGCACCAGCATCACCCAGGGCGGCTGCGCCTCACGCCCCGGCATGGTCTACACCTCCATCATCAGCCGCGCGCTCCAGAAAGAATGCATCAACCTGGGCTTCAGCGGCAACGCCCGCATGGACAAAGCCCTGGCCGAGATGGTCGCGCGCGTGGACGCCGACCAGTACGTGATCGACTGCCTGGAGAACTGCACGCTCAAGGTGATGCAGGACAGCGCCTGGTTCTTCCTGACCTATCTGGCGAAGAAACGCCCCGACGCTCCGATCTATATGGTGGAGCACATCTGGTTCTCCCACGCGCTGGTCAACCAGCCGGTGCACGACCAGATCGCGGAAAAGAACGCCTACTGGCGGGAAATCTATGAAAAGCTCCGGAAGGAAGGCTACGACAACTTCCGCTACATCCCGGCCGACAACCTGACCGGCCCCGACGGCGAGGGCGCCGTGGACGGCTGCCACCAGACCGACCTGGGCTTCCTCAGAATGTCGGAAGAATTCCTGCGGCACCTGCGTCGCTGAGCCTACAGCGCCGCCAGCATCAGGATCTGCGCGGAAACCACGCGCAGGAACATCGTCAAAGGATAGACCGTGGAATAACTGACGGCAGGGATGTCGTTGGGCGAATTGCTCGTGATGAATGACAGGGCGATGGGATTGGTCATGCTGCCCGAGAGGGTTCCCATCAACGCAAAGTAATTGAATTTGAACACCCAGCGTCCCAGGATCCCCATGATCAGGATGGGGATGACCGTAATCAGGAAACCATACCAGACCCAGACCAGGCCGCCGCTCGTCAGCGTGCTGACGAATTCCGGACCGGCCGAAAGTCCGACTGCCGCCAGGAAGAGCGAAATGCCGATCTCGCGCAGCATGAGGCTGGCGCTGATGGTGGTGTAGGTCACCAGGTGGAAACGCGCGCCGAAACGGCTCAGCAGGATGGCCACGACGAGCGGTCCGCCGGCCAGGCCGAGCTTCACCGGCAAGGGAATGCCGCTGATGTGGAAAGGAATCGTGCCGAGCACGACGCCGAGCAGGATGCCGATGAACATCGGAATGATGTTCGGCTCGCGCAGCCGTTTCTGGGAGTTGCCGAGCAGGCCGGCCAGCTCCTGGATGGAACGCTCCGTGCCCACGACGGTAAGGCGGTCGCCCAGCAGGAGTTCCAGCGACGGCGACGCGATCAGGTCCATGCCCGAACGGTTCACCCGCGTCACGTTGACCTTGAAATTCTTGCGCAGCTGCAGTGCGCCGAGCTGCTTGCCGTTGATGCTGGGCCGCGTGACCAGGATGCGGCGCGACACGAGCTCGGTGTTCTTGCTTTCTTCATCCCAGGCTTCCTGCGGCATCTCGATCTGCCGGCCTAGGAAAGCCACGACCGCCTCGGTATCGCGGGGATCCGACACGAAGAAGACCTTGTCGTGCAGGCCGATGACGGTCTGCGCGTCGGCCAGGATGGGCTCGGCGCCCGCCTTGAGCACGCGCGAGACCACGAAGGTGCGGTTCAGCAGCCGGGCCACTTCCCAGACCCGCTTGCCGGCGAGCTGCGGGTTGGTGATCTCCACGGTGATGCGGTCGGGATCGTGGGTCTCGATCACATGCTCGCGGTGCAGGCGTTCGTCTTCCCGGACGGGATCCACACGGAAAACCCGGCGCAGCACGATCAGCGCGAGGATCAGGCCGATGACGCCCAGCGGGTAGGCCACGGCGTAGCCCAGAGCGATGGACGGATCGTTGGTCCCGATCGTATCGACATAGGTCTGCTGGGCGGAACCCAGGGCCGGGGTGTTGGTGACGGCGCCGGCCATCACGCCGGTCAGCGTGACCAGGCTCGTGCCGCTGGCCAGGGCGATCAGGCAGGTCGTCAGGATGCCGACCAGGATGACGCCGATGGAAAGTGCGTTGAGCTTGAGCCCGTTCTGCTTGAGGGAAGCGAAGAAGCCCGGACCGACCTGCATACCTACAGAATAGATAAAGAGGATGAGGCCGAACTCCTTGATGAAGCCGAGTACCTGGGGATCGATGCCCATGCCGAAATGGCCGAACGCGATGCCGACGAACAGGATCCAGGTTACACCCAGCGAGATGCCTCCGATCTTGACTTTGCCGAGCAAAGTACCCAGGGCGATGGTGGCGGCCAGGATGAATATGATATGGGCAGTGCTGCTGCCGAAAAGCAATTCTTCAAACATAAGACGAGGGATCGTTTTCAAAAATCGGCGCGAAGATAACGATTTTTAGTACAACGGTAACAATTTTTTCCTACCTTTGACGCAGAAAAGGAAAAGTAAACCCCGTGAAACGTACGAATAACATCTGGTGGTGGCGCTTGCAACTCAGTTAGTCGCAAGGAGTCAGCCATTTGTATTCATTATATATAAGGTCTGTCGAATTGCGACAGACCTTTTTTGTTGAGAAAAAAACAATTACAAATTATAACAATTCAAAAATTAACAGCCATGAAACAGAAAAAATTCCTGCTCCCCGAAAGCGAGATTCCGACCCACTTCTTCAACATGCAGGCCGTAATGCCCCACAAGCCCCTGCCGATCCTCAACCCCGCCACGAAGCAGCCGCTGACCCCGGAAGACCTGTATCCCCTCTTCTGCAAAGCCTGCGCCGACCAGGAACTCAACCAGAAGGACGAGTGGATCCCCATCCCGGAACCGGTCCGCGAACAGTACGCCGCGTACCGCTGCACCCCGCTGGTGCGCGCTTACGAACTGGAGAAGGCCCTTGGCACGCCCGCGCACATCTACTTTAAAAATGAAAGCGTGAGCCCCGCCGGCAGCCACAAGCTCAATTCGGCACTGGCCCAGGCCTATTACGCCAAGGAGCAGGGCGTGACCAACATCACCACCGAGACGGGCGCCGGCCAATGGGGCGGTGCGCTTTCTTACGCCGCCAAGAAATTCGGCCTGGAACTCGCCGTCTACATGGTGAAGGTCAGCTACGAGCAGAAGCCCTACCGCCGCAGCATCATGCAGACCTTCGGCGCCGCCATCACCCCGTCGCCGTCTATGTCGACCCGTGCCGGCAAGGACATCCTGACCATCAACCCGAACGACCGCGGTTCATTGGGCTGCGCCATCTCCGAAGCCATCGAGCTGGCCGTCACCACGCCCAACTGCAAGTATACCCTCGGCTCCGTGCTCAACCACGTGTGCCTGCACCAGTCCATCATCGGCCTGGAGGCCGAGAAGCAGATGAAGCTGGCCGGCGAGTATCCCGACATCGTGATCGCCTGCTTCGGCGGCGGCTCGAACTTCTCGGGCATCGCCTATCCGTTCATGCGGCACAACATCCAGGAGGGGAAGAAAACCCGCTTCATCGCCGCCGAGCCCGCTTCCTGCCCGAAACTCACCCGCGGCAAGTTTGAATATGACTTCGGCGACGAGGCCGGCCTGACGCCGCTGCTGCCGATGTACACCCTGGGGCACGGCTTCAAGCCCGCCAGCATCCACGCCGGCGGCCTCCGCTACCACGGTGCCGGTGTCATCATGTCTCAGCTCATGAAAGACGGCCTGATGGAAGCCGTCGACATCCCGCAGCTCGACTCGTTCAACGCCGGCGTGCTCTTCGCCCGCACCGAAGGCATCATCCCCGCTCCGGAATCCTGCCACGCCGTCGCCGCCACCATCGCCGAGGCGCTCAAGTGCAAGGAAACCGGAGAGGAGAAGACCATTCTCTTCAACCTCTCCGGTCATGGCTTCGTAGACATGGCTGCCTACGATCAGTATTTCTCGGGTGAGATGCAGAACTACAACCTCAGCGACGAGGAGATCGCCCGCTTCATCAAGCCGGTCGACGACCTGAACCGCGACATCACTCGATAACCAGCACGAAGCCGCCGCCGGCCGCCATGTGCAGCTTCAGCGGCTTGCCGGCTTTCACTTCCAGCCTGGACAGTTTATAGTCCGTCGCATTGCGCGCAGCATTGACGCCGTCCCCGAAAAGGACGGCGTTGTGCTGTCCTTTCAGGAGTTTGCCCAGGTCGAGCATGACCTCGCGCGCGTCCCAGTTGGTGAGGCCGCCGATGTACCAGGTGCTGCCGCTGCGGCGCGCCGTGACGATGTATTTCCCGATCTCGCCCTGCAGGATGCGGGTCTCGTCCCACACGGTCGGGATGGCGGTGATGAAATCGGTGGTCTGCTGCTCCTTCATGTAGGCGCTGGGGTTGTCGCAGAGCATCACCAGCGGCGAGTCGAAGATGATGTATTCGGCGACCTGGCGGGCGCGGGTACCCTGGCTCGTCGGGTTGCTGTTGTTGGGCACGTATTCATCCCGGAGCTGGTTGCGCATGGCGCCCTGCGTGTAGTCCACGGGGCCGGAGAGCTGGCGGATGAAGGGGAAGGTCACATCGTATTCCACCATGTCGTCCTTCGACCATTTCATCTGCTCCAGGCCCCAGACGCCCTCGAAGTTGATGACGTTCGGCCAGGTGCGGTTCATGCCGGCGGGCTTGTACATGCCGTGGTAGTCCACCAGCAGCTCGTGCCGGGCGCAGGTTTCGGCGATGCGGTAGAGCATCTCGGTCACGGGCTGGTCGTCCCGGTTCATGAAGTCGACCTTGAAGCCCTTGACGCCCATCTTGCCGTAGGTCTTGCAGGCCTTCTCGAGGTCCTTGTCGAGCACGTAGCACACGGCCCAGAGGATGAGGTCGACGTGCTTGGCCGCGGCATAGCTGCACAACTCCTTGAGGTCGATCTCCTTCTGGATCTTCATGATGTCGAGCGGATCCGACCATCCTTCGTCGAGCACCACGTATTCGATGCCGTTGGCGGAAGCGAAGTCGATGTAGTATTTATAGGTCTGCGTGTTGATGCCGGATTCGAAATCGACGCCGGTGATGTTCCAGTCGTTCCACCAGTCCCAGGCCACCTTGCCGGGCCTGATCCAGGAGATGTCTTTCACGCGGCTGGGCGAAGCGGTCAGCCAGACGAGGTTGTTGACGGGCAGCTGGGTCTCTTTCTCGGCGATGGCCAGGAGGCGCCAGGGGAAATAGCGCGGCGCCTTCTTCGAGGCGTTCTCGCCGATGACGGCCAGCTTGTCGGAATACGTGTCCACGTAGACCTGTCCGCGCGTCGCCGTCGCGTGGGTCTTTTCCGGGACGGGGGCGAAATCACCCTTCAGCGAGAGGCCCGGGCCCTTGCGGAGGAACATGCCGGGATAGGATTCGATGTCGGAGTCGGTGATTTCCACACGCAGGTCTCCTTCCAGGCAGACCAGCAGCGGCGTGAAGGCGGGCTGGTCGGGGCGGAAGGCGCTCAGCGGCGCCACGGTGTAGCGGCTTTCGAACGACGTGGCGTAGGGGTTTTTGGTGCCGGTGCTGTACGGCACGTAGGTCGTGTAGTCGCGGCTGAAGTTGAATTCGGCGCACTCGGCGGTCACGCAAGCGCCCTTTTTGACCGAAGTCGACCAGAAGCGGTAGCCCACGCCTTCGCCGTCATAGGCGCGGAAGGTCAGGCCCCATCCGTCGCCCAGGTCCAGGGTGAGCTGGTTGTAGCACTCGTTCAGGGAGGCCTGCCGCCACAGCGGGGAAGGGACGGACCCTTTCACTTTTTCCGTCTTGGCCGACTTGACCTTGGCGTCCAGGCCGATGATCTTCCCGTCGACAGTCATCGAGACGGCGGAGGGGGCCAGGACTTCCTTGCCCTCGTGGGTCACGCTCCAGACGATCTGCCGTCCGGCGTCGACCGTGACTTCCGTCTTGCGGTCGGGTGAAGTCAGTTTGTAAACCTTGGCGTCTGCGCCGGCTGCGGTCAGCGCGACCAGCAGGAGAAAAGTGAGAATCCGTTTCATATTCCAGTCAGTTATTCAGACAAATTTACGAAGAATCTTGCTATATTTGTAGTCAGACTAAGCACTTTTACTATGAAACTCGACGGAAGACGCGTAAGTACGAATGTGGACGACCGCAGGGGCAGAAGCTCCGCCGGCGCCATCGGCGGCCTCGGTATCGGCGGCCTCATCATCGTTGGACTTTTGACCTGGCTGCTGGGCGGCGACCCGACGACGGTCATCCAGGAGGCCGGCCAGGTGCTGGGCGGCAGCACGCAGATGGCGGAAGGCTACACGCCGACGCCCGAGGAAGAAGAGCTGGCCACTTTCGCCAAGCAGATCCTCGCCGGTACGGAGGACGTCTGGACGGCCATTTTCAAGGCCAACGGCCTGACCTACCAGCCCCCGACGCTGGTGCTCTTCTCGGGTGCCGTGCAATCGGGTTGCGGCGGCGCCACCTCGCAGTCCGGTCCTTTCTACTGCAGCGCGGACCAGTGCGTCTACCTCGACCTGTCGTTCTTCACGTCCATGAAGAAGCAAATCGGCGCTGACGGGGACTTCGCCTATGCCTATGTGATCGCCCATGAGGTGGGCCACCACGTGCAGAACCAGCTCGGTACGCTGGGCAAGGCGCACCAGCAGATGGCCCGTTATAAAGCCAACAGCAAGGAATACAACCAGATCAGTGTCCGCCTCGAACTGCAGGCCGACTTCTATGCCGGCGTTTGGGCGCACCACGACAACGAGATGTTCGGTTCCCTCGAACCGGGCGATATCGACGAAGGCCTGGCCGTGGCCGCCAAGATCGGCGACGACTACCTGCAGAAGCAGGCTTACGGCTACACCGTACCGGATTCGTTCAACCACGGCACGTCGGCCCAGCGTTCGAAGTGGCTGAAGAAAGGCATCGCCACGGGCGACCCGTCGCAGGGCGATACTTTCTCGATTGCCTATAATTCCCTCTAATCTTCTGCATGGACAGCGAAATCAGAAATGCGGTCCTGTGGCCGGACGGCGCGCTCAAGATCGAATGGGTGCGCCATCACATGCCCCTGCTCAACGGCCTGGAGGCTGAGTTCCGTACAGAAAAACCCTTCGCCGGCCTGAAGGTGGCCCTCTCGGTCCACCTGGAAGCCAAGACGGCCTACCTGTGCAAGGTACTCGCCGCGGGTGGCGCCGACATGTATGTCACGGGCAGCAATCCGCTTTCCACGCAGGACGACGTGGCGGCAGCCCTCGTCCAAGACGGGCTCAACGTCTTCGCCTGGCACGGCGCCACGCCGGCCGAATATGAGGCGCACATCCGCCGTGTGCTGGAGGTCGGCCCGAACGTGATCATCGACGACGGCGGCGACCTGGTCTCGCTGATGCATGCGGAATACCGCTCGCTGCTGCCGGGCGTGATCGGCGGCTGCGAGGAAACGACCACCGGCATCCTGCGCCTGATGACGATGAACCGGGCCCGCAAGCTGGAATTCCCGATGATGCTCGTCAACAACGCGGACTGCAAGCACCTGTTCGACAACCGCTACGGAACGGGCCAGAGCGTCTGGGACGGCATCAACCGGACCACCAACCTCATTGTGGCCGGCAAGACCGTCGTCGTGGCGGGTTACGGCTGGTGCGGCAAAGGCGTGGCCATGCGGGCCAAGGGCCTGGGCGCCGAGGTCGTGGTGACGGAAATCGACCCCATCAAGGCCATGGAGGCGGTGATGGACGGTTTCGCGGTGATGCCAATGGCCGAAGCGGCCAAAGTGGGCGACATCTTCGTGACGGTGACGGGCTGCGCCGGTGTCATCACGAGAGAGCATTTCCTGGCCATGAAAGACGGGGCCATCTGCTGCAACGCCGGGCACTTCGACGTGGAAGTCGATGTCGCCGGCCTGAAGAAGATGGCGGTCGAAGCGGCGCCGGCCCGCAACAACATCATGGGCTACCGCCTCGAGAACGGCAACAAGATCTACATCATCGCGGAAGGCCGCCTGGTCAACCTGGCGGCGGGTGACGGCCATCCGGCCGAAATCATGGACATGTCCTTCGCCATCCAGGCGCTCAGCGCCCGCTACCTCGTGCAGCATCCCGAGATGCCGCGCAAACTTGGGGAAATGGTCCACGACGTCCCGCGCGAAATCGATCAGGAAGTGGCCCGTCGCAAACTCGCATACTGGGGCTGCGCCATCGATACGCTGACCCCCGAACAATACAGGTATCTTTACGGCGAATAGCCGCTGCTACCGCGTCGCGGCGTTGATGCGCTTGAGCATGGTGAACATGATCAGGCCGGCAATCGCGCAGAGGCTGGCGAGGATGGCCCAGTTCGCCCAGAGCGGCACGCGCATCCACAGCAGGCCCGGCACCATGGTCAGGTAGTTGCCGATGGCCGAGGCGGCGAACCACAGGCCCATCATCAGGCCCTTCATCTTCGGCGGCGCCACCTTCGTCACGAACGAAATGCCCATCGGGCTGAGCAACAATTCAGCAAACGTCAGCACGAGGTAGGTCCCCATCAGATAAGTCGGTACCACCGGGTCGGGCGAAACCGTACCCAACAACGCAGCCGGCGAAGGCTGGCCGATCGAAGCGAAAATCATCACCACATAGCCCAGCGCGGCCACCAGCATGCCGATGCCGATCTTCATCGGCGCGGAAGGCTCCTTCTTCTTCCGGGCCAGCGCATCGAAGATGGCCATGATCACGGGCGTGAGCAGTACCACGAAGAAAGGATTGAACTGCTGGAACAGCTGCGGCTGGATGTCCAACACGGCCGGCATCTGGCTGTAGAGGATGGCGACGGTCGCCCACAGCGCCAGTGTCACGGCGCCGCATACGGCACGGTTCGATTTCTTGTCAGACTGGAAAGCGCCGAACAGCGTGTACATGGACACGGCCAGCAGCCCGAGGATCCACATGCTGAATCCCGCCCGGGGCCAGCCCGTTACGGTAGACTGCGTATAGTCGCGTGCAAACCAGGTGAGCGACTGCCCGTTCTGCTGGAAGGCCATCCAGAAGAAGATGACCACGGCGAAGACCATGCAGAGCGCGACAACGCGCTCCCGCGTCTGTTTGGGCGTCAGTTCCACGACCGGCGCGTTGCCGGCGGCTGCCGCCTGCTTGGCGTTCACGTCAGCGTGCTTGAACCATTTCCGGCCCGCGAAATAGATACCCATCGAAAGTACGAGCGATACGCAGGCCACGGCAAAGCCCATGTTATAAGAGGAAGCGAGGTGTTCAATGTAATAGTTGCTGAAGTCGGGAAGGGAGAGAGCGGCCACGGAGGCGTCTGGCATCTGCGCTTGAAGCTCAGCCAAGCGAGCCGAATTCTCCGGACTGATGGTCCCGCCCAGCAGCTGGTGGGCCAGCGCCGGGATGTCCGCCTTGTAGACGAGGCCTGCCTTCGCCAGGAACTTGTTGGTGATGGCCGTCGCGGCGAAGGGCGCAAACATAGCACCCACGTTGATGGCCATATAGAAGAGGCTGAACGCGGAGTCGCGCTTGTCGGCGTATTTCGGATCATCATAGAGGTTGCCGATCATCACCTGCAGGTTGCCCTTGAACAGGCCGGTGCCCATGGCGATGAGCAGCAGCGCGCCGATCATCAGCGCCAGGCCAAAGCCGTTGACGGGCGTCGGCACGGTCAGCATCACATAGCCCAGGAACATTACGCAAATGCCTGCCACGACGCACTTTCCATAGCCCACGCGGTCCGCCACCCAGCCGCCGATCACCGGCAGGAAATAGACCACCGCCATGAAGATGGCGTACAACTGGCTGGCCGCCGCCTGCTCCCAGCCGAACTTGGCCTGCAGGAAAAGCATGAAAATCGCCAGCATCGTATAATACCCGAAGCGCTCGCCCGTATTCGCCAGTGCCAGCGCATAAAGACCTTTCGGTTGACCCTTGAACATAACAACAATGATTTAACAACCATTAAAGATACAAAAAAACACGGAACTTCGCTGCAATGGACACAGTTGTCTATCAATCACATACATAATTCACACCCCTAGTGAAACGCCGGGAGCATTCAGCATAATTATCTGACAATCAATTGCGTCCGTTGCAGCGAACAATTGAGAATTCTCGCGAAGCACAGGGGAGCCGAGGGGGTCCGCCCCCTCGGTAGACACAATCGGCAACCGGCAGGTTGCCCGCCAAGCAAAAAGCCCCGGGTGTCAATGACACTCGGGGCTCAAGCTTGGCGGCAACCTACTCTCCCACTTGGTGTAGCAGTACCATCGGCGCAGGTGAGCTTAACTTCTCTGTTCGGAATGGGAAGAGGTGGATCCTCACTGCTATAACCGCCTTTCATTATATCTCTAGGAGAAAGAAAACTTAGTAATTACTCCCTACTCACAACTTATGCTTCTTCTCTCAAGCGAAGTATTCGGGATATTAGTACCGATCGACTTTGACATTGCTGCCTTTACATCTTCGGCCTATCAACGTGGTAGTCTCCCACGTCCCTCAATGGAAAACTCATCTTGGAGACGGCTTCGCGC
>JAFZRV010000006.1 GCA_017619655.1 Bacteroidales bacterium
GGCGAAGCGCGGCATCAGCCGCTAGCGGAGACCGTGAGGGGAGGGCTTGTGTAATAGCAGGTCGGAGCGGTAGGGTTTGGGGCGGAGCCCCAGTAAACACATAAGAGCGAGACGGACACCAGAGCCGCGAAGCGAGCGCAAACGGACACAGAAGCCGCGCAACGAGCGATGCCGGATCAAGTCCGGCATGACGGAAACGCAGCGGGCGATGCCGGATCAGATTCGGCATGACGGAAGCACAAAGCGAGTGTAGCGGCGGGTGGTATTCCGGGATGCGAGCATTTTTCTGCGAGCAGACCGGAATGCCAGAGCCGCGCAGCGAGCGCAAACGGCCGCCATATGCCGGTGCAGGGGAGAAGGACGGAGGAAAACCGGCGCGAAGATGCTACATTTTTTTGCGAAGAATAAAAAAAACATCTATACTTGCAGCACCAAACAGCTATTGAACTATGACAGGACAGAATATCCCTAAAAAACGGGCTGTAATCAGCTACGAGAACATGTCGGAAGCGTTGATGGATGCTTTCAAGGAGAAGTATCCGCACGGCTATGCCGATTACATGGGTGATATTTTCAAAGTGGACAAACCCGACGGCACCTCATTCTATGCCGTCACCCTGGAAATTCCGGACGCGCTCTACCTGGTGAAGATCAAGGTGAGGGTGGACGACTACGAAGATGCAGAGGAAGTTTTCAAGAGTGAAGATGGAGACGATGGAGAAGAAGGAGAAGGCGGAAGCTTCCCGGCATCGGACGACGATATCGCCGCGGCCGAAGCAGCCCAGGAGGAAGGTGAAGACTGATCGATCCAGAACACTGACCGAAAAGACCAAACTGCTGCTGCTGGCGGTGTTGGTAGGATTGCTGTGCGGATGCGCGGCAATTCTGCTTAAATCCCTGATCCACCTGATCCAGAACGGCCTCCGCTCCTGGTTCGAAGATCCGTCCGACAGCCTGCTCCTGCTGGTCTATCCGGGCGTGGGCATGCTGCTCTCGCTGCTCTTCGTCCGCTATATCCTGAAAGACAACATCAGCCATGGCGTGACCAAGGTGCTGCAGGCCGTGTCGAAGCACGACTCGAACATCAAGCCGCACAACACCTGGTCGAGCCTCGTCGCCAGCTCGGTGACCATCGGCTTCGGCGGCAGCGTCGGCGCCGAGGCCCCGATCGTCTATTCCGGGGCCGCCATCGGCTCGGTGATCGCCCGCAAGGCCGGGCTTTCCTACAAGAACGTGACGATGCTGCTGGGCTGCGGCGCGGCGGCGGCCATCGCGGGCATCTTCAAGGCCCCGCTGGCCGGCGTGCTCTTCACCCTGGAGATCCTGATGTTCAACATGTCGATGAACGCCATCCTGCCGCTGCTGCTCTCGTCGGTGACGGCCACGGTGGTGACCTACCTCTTCATGGGCACGGAAGTCCAGTTCGCCGGCTCGATCGAGGCCTTCCACATGGCCCGCATCCCGTTCTACCTGCTGCTCGGCGTCTTCTGCGGCTTCATGTCGCTGTGGTTCATCCGCATGACGCTGCGGGTGGAAGACCGCATGCGCCACATCGGCAATCCTTTCTGGCGCTGGGCCGTCTGCGCGGTGATGCTGGGCGTGCTGATCTACCTCTTCCCGCCGCTGTACGGCGAGGGCTACAGCTCGCTGAGCCTGATGCTCAACAACAACACGGCGGAAGTCCCCTCGCTCTTCGGCGAACAGCTGCAGGCGAGTCCCTGGCTCTTCCTGCTCTATTTCGCCGCCATCATGCTGTTCAAGGTCTTCGCCACGGCCTTTACGAACGCCGGCGGCGGCGTGGGCGGCACCTTCGGCCCGACGCTGGTCTCCGGCGGCCTGGCCGGCTTCGTGCTTGCGCGCCTGGTCAACCTGCTGGGCTTCGCGGCCCTGCCCGAGGCCAATTTCGTGCTGGTGGGCATGGCGGGCCTGATGGCCGGCGTCATGCAGGCGCCCATGACGGCGATCTTCCTGATCGCCGAGATCACGGGCGGCTACGAACTCCTGATCCCCCTGATCATCGCCTCGACGGTGAGCTACGGCACCATCCGCATCTTCGAGCGCTATTCCATCTATACCAAGCGCATCGCGGCACAGGGCGAACTCCTGACGCACGACAGCGACCAGGCGGTGCTGACCCTGCTCAAGACCTCCGACCTGGTGGAGCGCGATTTCACGACCGTGTGCTACACCGACACGCTCGGCACGCTGGTCGACGCGATCTCCCATTCGCGGCGCAACCTCTTCCCCGTGCTCGACGAGCAGGGCCGCTTCCAGGGCATGGTGACGCTGGACGACGTGCGCAAGATCATGTTCCAGCGCGACAACTACGACAGCATCAAGATGTACAACATCATGAAGAGCGCGCCGGCCTTCGTCTACCTCGACGAGAAGATGGAGAGCGTGATGGACAAATTCGAATCGACGCAGGCCTGGAACCTGCCGGTCCTGGACGACGAAAACAAATACCTGGGATTCGTGTCGAAGAGCATGATCTTCTCTTCGTACCGCGACCAGCTCAAAGCGGTCTCCGATGAATAAACTGTATGTCAACCATATCGCCGGCCAGCTGCAAACAGCTGCCTGGCAAGTCGAGCATTGCGTCGAACTCCTGGAAGAAGGGGCCACCATCCCTTTCATCAGCCGATACCGCAAGGAGCGTACGGGCGCGCTCGACGAGATGCAGGTGGCGGCGGTCCGGCACTACTGGCTGCGCTTCACCGAGCTGGAGAAGCGCAAGGCGGCCATCCTGGCCAGCATCGAGGAGCAGGGCAAGCTCACGCCGGAACTGCGCAAATCCATTGAAAACGAGGTGGATGCGCAGACCGTGGAGGATCTCTACCTGCCGTACCGGCCCAAGCGCAAGACCCGCGCTTCCGTGGCCCGCGAGAAAGGCTACGAGCCCCTGGCCCTGCAGCTCTGGGAGATGAAACTCGACCGCCCGGAGCGCGAAAAAGAAGAGGCCCTGGCGGGCGCCCGCGACATCATCGCCGAGATGGTGGCGGACAGCCAGCCCGTACGCGCCCAGCTGCGCGACCTCTACACCCAGTGGGGCACCGTGGCTTCCCACGTGGTCAAGGGCAAGGAAGACGACCCCGAGGCCCAGAACTACCGCAACTACTTCGACTTTTCGCAGCGCCTCGACCGCATCCCCTCGCACCGCCTGCTGGCGATGCTGCGGGCCCAGGACCAGGGCGTGATCAAGGTCCGGATGGAAGTCAACCCCGACCACGCGCTGGAGCGCATTTCGCGGAAAGTGTATGATCGCAAGCCGCGCCCGACCCCGGCTTGCCGGGCCCAGGTCGACGAAGCGCTCGAAGATTCGTACAAGCGCCTGCTGCACCCTTCCATCGAGAACGAGGTGCTGGCGCGCGCCAAGGAGAAAGCCGACATCGAGGCCATCCGCGTGTTCGGCGAGAACCTCCGGCAGCTGCTGCTCGCGCCGCCGGTGGGGCAGAAGCGCACCCTGGCCATCGACCCGGGCTTCCGCACCGGCTGCAAGGTGGTGTGCCTCGACGCGCAGGGGAACCTGCTGCACAACGACACCATCTACCCGCATCCGCCCGTGAGCGAGAAGATGGCGGCCATGAAGAAGATCTCGCAGATGGTGGAGGCCTACAAGATCGAGGTCATCGCCATCGGCAACGGTACGGCCGGCCGCGAGACCGAGGCCTTCATCCAGAAGATCGCCCTGCCCGAGGGCGTGCGCGTCTACTCCGTGAGCGAGGACGGCGCCTCCGTGTATTCGGCTTCGGACGTGGCGCGCGAGGAGTTCCCCGACTACGACGTGACGGTGCGCGGCGCGGTGTCGATCGGGCGCCGGCTCATGGACCCGCTCTCCGAGCTGGTGAAGATCGATCCCAAGAGCATCGGGGTGGGACAGTACCAGCACGACGTGGACCAGGGCCTGCTCAAGGAGCAGCTCGACGAGACCGTGGAGAGCTGCGTCAACAGCGTGGGCGTGAACCTCAACACGGCCAGCAGCTGGCTGCTGCGCTACGTGTCGGGCATCGGCCCGGTGCTGGCCCGCAACATCGTGGACTACCGCGCCGAGAACGGCCCCTTCCGCTCCCGCAGCGAGCTGATGGAGGTCAAGCGCTTGGGCGCCAAGGTCTTCGAACAGTGCGCCGGCTTCCTGCGCATCCCCGACGCCGCCAATCCGCTCGACAACACGGCCGTCCATCCGGAGCGCTACGCCCTGGTGGAGCGCATGGCCGCCGACGCGGGCGTGAGCGTCGACGCGTTCATCGCCGACGGAAAGGTCCGCGAGGGCGTCGAGCTGAAGCGCTATGTGACGGACGAGGCGGGCATGCCCACCCTCACCGACATCATGACCGAGATCGCCAAGCGCGGGCGGGATCCCCGCGGCTCGATCCAGGTGTTCGAATTCTCCCACGAGATCCAGTCGATCGAAGACGTGCAGGTGGGTATGATCCTGCCCTGCATCGTGACCAACGTCACGGCCTTCGGCGCCTTCGTCGACATCGGCATCCACGAGCATGGCCTGATCCATGTATCGCAGATGGCCGACCAATACGTGTCCGATCCTTCCAAGGTGCTCAAGGTGCACCAGCAGCTTGAGGCCCGCGTGATCCAGGTGGATCTCGACCGGAAGCGGATCGGACTGTCACTGAAAGGTTTAAAAAAATGAGAAGAGAGATGAAGCGAAAGAGAAGGGGGATGATCGCCGCCATAGCCGCGGCGATTCTCGCACTGGCGGCCACCCCCGCCGCCGCCCAGCAGAAATGCACCGTCAGCGGCTACATGACCGACGCCGCGTCGGGCGAGTCGCTGATCAGCGCCGCCCTCCTGGACCAGCTGTCCAAGCTGGGAACCGTGACCAACAACTTCGGCTTTTATACCCTGACCCTGCCCGCCGGCGAGGTGTCGCTCGAGTGGTCGTACATCGGCTATGAGACCGTGACGTCCTCGTTCCGGCTGCAGCGCGACACCGTGATCCACGTGGCCCTCCAGCCCTCGGCCGAGATGCTTGCGGGCGCGGCCGTGACGGCCTCCCGCTCCGAGACCGGCGTGCGCGGCTCCCAGATGAGCGCCATCGAGATTCCGGTCTACCAGATCAAACACGTGCCCGCCCTGGCCGGCGAGGTCGACGTGATCAAGGCCATCCAGCTGCTGCCGGGCGTGCAGTCCGGCACGGAAGGCTCGGCCGGCCTCTATGTGCGCGGCGGCGGTCCCGACGAGAACCTGCTGCTGCTCGACGGCGTGCCCATCTACAACGTCAACCACATGCTGGGCTTCTTCTCGGTGTTCAACGCCGACGCCATCAAGAACGTGACCCTCTACAAGGGCAGCTTCCCGGCCCGTTTCGGCAGCCGCCTCTCCAGCATCGTGGACGTCCGCATGAAGGACGGCAACGACAAGGAATACCACGGCAGCGCCTCGGTGGGCCTGCTCTCCGCCAAGTTCCAGGTGGAAGGCCCCATCGTCAAGGGGAAGACCACCTTCAACGTGTCGGCGCGCCGCACCTACTACGACATCCTCTCGCAGCCCCTCATCGCCATGTACCTGAAGATGGAGGGCCAGGATGGGGACCGCGCCATGGGCGGCTACTATTTCTACGACATCAACGCCAAGCTGACGCACCGCTTCTCGAACCGCGACAAGCTCTACGCCAGCTACTACATGGGCGACGACCGCGTCTACGCCCGCTACAAGATCAACGACGGCGACGACTACACGAAAATGAAGCTCGGCTGGAACTGGGGCAACATCGTGGGCTCCGTGCGCTGGAACCACGTATTCGGTCCCAAGCTCTTCGTCAACACGACCGTCAACTACACGCGCTACCGCCACGGCCTGGGCATCGAGGCCACGGAAAAGATGAGCGGCTGGCCGGAAGCGGAGGTCGACCTCGACTACCTGTCGCGCATCGGCGACATCTCGACCGCGGCGGATTTCGAGTACAACCCCAACCCGAACCACGACATCCGCTTCGGCGCCACCTACATCCACCACGCTTTCAAGCCGTCCATCACGACGCTGCGCTACATGGAGGGCGGCCTGTCCGGCGTCCCGACCTCCATCGACACCACCTACGGCGACAAGAACCTCTTCACGCACGAGGCGGCCGCCTACGTGGAGGACAACTGGTCGATCGCCCGCTGGCTGAAGGTCAACCTCGGCCTGCGCTACGTGCTCTACAACACGGACGGAAAGACCTATCACTCCCTGGAGCCGCGCGTGAGCCTGCGCGCCCTGATCACCGACGACGTGTCCGTCAAGGCCTCCTGGTCGCGGATGAGCCAGTCGGTGCACCTGCTGTGCAACAGCAACATCACCCTGCCCACGGACCTCTGGGTGCCGGTCACGGGCCAGATCCTGCCCATGTATTCCAACCAGGCCGCGGCCGGCGTGTTCTACAGCGTGGGCCCGGTGGACCTCTCGGTGGAGGGCTACTACAAGACCATGGACAATGTGCTGGAGTACCGCGACGGAACCTCTTTCCTCGGCTCGACCACGGGCTGGGAGGAGAAAGTGGCGATGGGCCGCGGATGGGCCTACGGCGTGGAATTCCTGGCCCAGAAGAAGACCGGCAAACTGACCGGCTGGGTGGGCTACACCTGGTCGAAGACCATGCGCCAGTTCGACCGCGAGGGCAACATCATCAACTTCGGCGAGCCCTTCCCGGCCAAGTACGACCGCCGGCACGACCTGAGCGTCACCGCTTCCTACGAGATCAACCGGAAGATCGACGTATCGGCCACCTACATCTACGGCACCGGCGTCTGCGGCTCGCTGGCCATGCAGAGCATCAGCGTGATGCCCGGCTTCACCAAGGAGCTCGAATACTACTATCCCACCACGACGGTGGACTACCTGGAAGGCCGCAACAACTACCGCATGCCTTCCTACCAGCGGCTCGACGTGGGCGTCAATTTCAAGCGCCAGTTCGACAACGGCTGCCGCCGCTCGATCAACGTGAGCGTCTACAACACCCTGAACCGGAACAACCCGTTCCTCGTCTACCGCGACGGCAACGAGCTCAAGCAGCTGTCCATCTTCCCGATCATGCCGTCGGTTTCTTATACATTTGAATTCTAGGAGGATACGATCATGAAGAAATTGTATATCGTTGCACTGGCCGTCGCGGCGCTCCTGGGTGGCGCCTGCGAGAAAGTCATCGAATTCAAGGGCGAGATCGCCGCACCGCGCCTGACCATCGCGGCGCAGGCCGTGGCGGGCGACCCGTTCCCGGTCTACGTGGCCTCCTCCGTGTTCTTCCTGGACAACAACAGGGCCGAGAATGCCTATACGAAGAACCTGGACACGCTGCGCGGCGAGGTGCGCTGCTATGTCAACGGCTCGAAGCAGAGCCGGAAGATGGTGCTGCACGCGGACGCGGGCCACACGAGCTATTGCTACCTGGCGGAGGATTACGTGCCCGCCCCGGGCGACCACATCCGCGTGGAAGCGGAATTCCCGGGCTTCGACCTGGCCTGGGCGGAGACCGACGTGCCACTGCTGCCGAAGTTCGAGATCGTCTCGACCACGTGGACCCTGCAGCCGAAGAGCTGGGAAGGGGAGCAGGACTACTACCAGGTGGACATGACCCTTACCGTGACGGACGACGCCTCCTACGACAAATACTACTGCCTGCAGCCCATCCAGGGCTATTACTTCGTCCCCGGGGAGATGTCCTTCGTGGAGGTCGTGCCGTTCAAGTCGAGCGACATCATCTTCCAGCAGCTGGACGTCAGCGCCTTCCAGCGCTTCGACTTCCAGACGGGCGAACCGCTGGCCGTCAACTACTTCACCGACAGCATGATCAAGGGAAAGAGCTACACCTTCAAGATCCAGCTGGTCGGGGTGGCCTCGCCCGAGGACCTCAACTTCTTCAGTGTCCGGCTGTCGACGGTCAACGAGAGCCTGTACTGGTTCGACATGTCCTTCTCGCAGCAGGAATACCAGTTCGACCTCTTCTCGGAGGGCGTGACGATCTACAGCAACGTGCACGGCGGCTACGGCGTGCTCTGCGCCGCGGCCCCGGCCTGGGCGGATGTCGAATGGTAGGAAATTATTCCTATCTTTGCAAGATAGCTTAAAACAGAGGCTTTATGGACAAGAAAGTCATCATCATCCCGACGTACAACGAGAAAGAAAACATCGAGAAGATCATCCGGGCGGTACGCGCCCTGGAGGGTGATTACCACGTGCTGATCATCGACGACGGTTCGCCCGACGGCACCGCCGCCATCGTCAAGAAGCTCCAGGAGGAGTTCCCGACGCAGCTCCACCTCATCGAGCGCGCCGGCAAGCTGGGCCTGGGCACGGCGTACCTGACGGGTTTCCGCTGGGCGCTCGAGCACGGCTACGACTATGTCTTCGAGATGGATGCGGACTTTTCGCACAAGCCCTCCGACGTGCCGCGCCTCTATGCCGCGTGCGCCGAAGGCGGGGCCGACATGGCCATCGGTTCGCGCTACTGCAACGGCATCAGCGTGATCAACTGGCCCATCGGCCGCGTCATCATGTCGTACTACGCGTCGGCCTATGTCCGCACGGTGCTGCGCATGAAAGTCTACGACACCACCGCCGGTTTTAAGTGCTACTCGCGCAAAGTGCTGGAAGCCATCGATTTCGACCGCATCAAGATGCATGGCTACGGCTTCCAGATCGAGATGAAATACAACGCCTACAAGCTGGGCTTCAAGATCGCCGAGGTGCCCATCATCTTCGAGGACCGCAAGGAAGGCTCCTCCAAGATGAGCTCCGGTATTTTCGGCGAGGCCTTCTGGGGCGTGCTGAAACTGCGCTTCCGCAAAATCCGTCCGCGCAAAGCCTGAAGCAGACATGAAGCATAACGGGCTGACTCTGGGTGTGCTTGGCGGGATGGGCCCCGCCGCGACCGCTGAATTCCAGCGGCTGCTGGCCGTCAAGGCTCCGGCCGACTGCGACCAGGAGCATCCGCGCATGATCGTCTATTCGCATACGGCGACCCCCGACCGCACCACCTTCCTGCTGGGGAAGGGGCCCGATCCGGAACCGTACCTGCTCGACGGCCTGCAGACCCTGGAGAAATGGGGCGCCGACCGCCTGGCGGTGACCTGCAACACGGCGCATCATTTCATCGACAAGTTCATCGCGGAGGGGCTGATCCACGTGCCGGTGATCCATATCATCGACGAGACCATCCGCAGCTGCCGCGAGCGCAGCCCGCAGGGCGCCTGGCTCACCGCCACGCTGGGCACCATGAAGACGGGCCTGTACCAGGACCACGCCGCCGCTTCCGGCTACCGCTTCCGCATCCCGACCCCGGCGATGCAGGAGCGCATCCACGCCGTGACCGACCTGGTCAAGGCGGGCCGGCAGGACGAGGCGGGCGTCCGCTTCCGGCAGATCGTAGAAGAATTGTGGCAGGACGAGCGCATCCCCGTGGTGTGCGCCTGCACGGAACTTCCCGTGGCGTACCAGAAGGCCGGCCTGCCGGCCGACATGGCCATCTCCTCGCTGGAGGCCTTGGCCGACGGGTGCATCCGGGAACTATACAAAGCATTGTGACATGGGACTTTTCAATTGGCTGAAGAAAGACAAGGAACAGGAAGCGGCACCGGAACGCCCGCTTGACGCCGGACTCGAGAAGACGAAACGCTCGATCTTCGAGAAGCTGTCCTACGCCATCGCCGGCAAGAGCGTGGTGGACGACGAGGTGCTCGACTCGCTGGAAGAGGTGCTGATCGCCTCGGACGTCGGGGTGGAGACCACCCAGAACATCATCGAGCGCCTGGAGGCCCGCGTGGCCCGCGACAAGTACCTCAATGCCGAGGAGGTGAACAAGTATCTCTGCGAGGAGATCGTGGACCTGCTCGACGCGGCCGCGGACGGCAAGAGCGCCGCGCCCTTCGATTTCAGCAAGAAGCCCTATGTCATCATGGTGGTGGGCGTCAACGGCGTGGGCAAGACCACGACCATCGGCAAGCTCGCCGCCCAGCTCAAGGCGCAGGGCAAGAAGGTGGTGCTGGGCGCCGCCGACACCTTCCGCGCCGCCGCCGTCGACCAGCTCGTGATCTGGGCGGAGCGCGCCGGCGTCGACATCGTGAAGCAGGAGATGGGCTCCGATCCCGCCTCCGTGGCCTACGATACGGTGAAGAGTGCCGTGGCCAAGGACGCCGACGTGGCGATCATCGACACGGCCGGCCGCCTGCACAACAAGGTGAACCTGATGAACGAGCTCACCAAGATTCGCAACGTCATGCGGAAAGTGGTGCCCGACGCGCCGCACGAGGTGCTGCTGGTCATCGACGGCTCCACGGGCCAGAACGGCTTCCTGCAGGCCCGGGAGTTCACCCGCGCGACCGACGTGACGGCCCTGGCGGTCACCAAGCTCGACGGCACGGCCAAGGGCGGCGTGGTGATCGGCATCAGCGACCAGTTCAAGATCCCCATCAAGTTCATCGGCGTGGGCGAGAAGATCGACGACTTGAAGATCTTCGACAAGAAAGAATTCGTAGAATCGTTATTTGATTAGTTTTTGACTGGAATGGAGTCACTGTTTGCAATAAAAAACAATGGCGCCCACGCCTCAGGGGGAGGGGCCCATTTATGGGAGGGTGGTTTTTTATTGCAAACAGTGCGGAATGGAAGACAAAAACGTGATTGGTGAAAATTTTATAACGTTATGAATATATCATTTAACTGGCTGAAGGATTATCTGAAGTTCGACCTCACCGCGGAGCAGGTCTCCGCCATCCTGACCTCCACGGGACTCGAAGTGGAGCACATGGAGACCGTGGAACAGATTCCCGGCGGACTGGCCGGCGTCATCGTGGCGGAAGTGGTGGAGTGCGTGGCGCACCCCGATTCCGACCACCTGCACATCACGAAACTCAACACGGGTGAGCCCGAGCTCCTGCAGGTCGTCTGCGGCGCGCCCAACGTGGCGCAGGGGCAGAAGGTCCTGCTGGCCACCGTGGGCACGGAACTTCCGACCGACGACGGCTCCAAGTTCAAGATCAAGCGCTCCAAGATCCGCGGCGTCGAGAGCCTCGGCATGATCTGCGCGGAGGACGAACTGGGCGTCGGCAACGACCACTCCGGCATCATGGTGCTCGATCCCTCGGCCGTGGTGGGAACTCCCGCCCGGGAGCAGCTGAAGCTGAAGGAAGACACGCTCTTCGAGATCGGCCTCACGCCGAACCGCGTGGACGGCGCCAGCCACATCGGCGTGGCCCGCGACCTCTATGCCTACTGCAAGCAGAACGGCATCCCCGTGGCGTGGACGCTGCCCGACGTGAGCGCGTTCAAGCCCGGCGAAGGCACGGCCATCCCCGTGGAGGTGCAGGCCCCCGACCTGGCGCCCCGCTACATCGGCATCACGCTCAAGAACGTGAAGGTGGGCCCGTCGCCCGACTGGATGAAGGAGCGCCTGATGGCCATCGGCCAGCGCCCGATCAACTGCGTGGTCGACATCACGAACTTCGTGCTCAATGAGATGGGCCATCCGCTCCATGCCTTCGACGCGGCGAAGATCGCCGGCCGGAAGGTGGTGGTGCGCCGCAGCACGCCCGACTGCAAGTTCAAGACCCTCGACGAGGTGGAACGCACGCTCTGCAGCGACGACCTCGTGATCTGCGACGCCGAGAAGCCGATGTGCATCGCCGGCGTGTTCGGCGGCTTCGATTCCGGCGTGACCGAGTCGACCACCGAGGTCTTCCTCGAGGCGGCTTATTTCAATCCCGTGGCCATCCGCAAGACCTCGAAGCGGCAGGGCCTCAAGACCGACGCTTCGTTCCGCTACGAGCGCGGCATCGACCCGACGGCCACGATGACCGCCGCCCGCCGCGCCGCCCTGCTGCTGCAGGAGATCGCCGGTGCGACCGTGGTCGGCGCGCCGCAGGAGTGCTGCGCGAAGCCCTATGAGCCGGTCCGGGTCGAGCTCTCGTACGCCCGCATGGACAGCCTCATCGGCAAGGAGCTGGGCGCAGAGACCTACAAGAAGATTCTCGAAAGTCTTGATTTTCAGATTAGCGCGTCTTCGAACGCTTGCACGGTGGCTGTCCCGGCCTACCGCGTGGACGTGACGCGCGAGTGCGACGTGGTGGAGGAGGTGCTCCGCATCTACGGCTACAACAACATCGAGCTGCCCGTCAGCATGAAGGCTTCCATCAACCCGTCGGAACATCCCGATCCGGAGAAGGTGCGCAAGACGGTCTCCGACCTGCTGGCCGACCGCGGCTTCGTGGAGATCATGAACAACTCCCTGACGAAAGGGGAGTACTACGACAAGCTCAAGACCTACCCTGCGGAGCAGTCGGTGCACATTGTCAATCCGCTCAGCAACGACCTGAACGTGATGCGGCAGACACTGATTTTCAACGCGCTGGAGGTGGTGGCGCGCAACATCAACCACCAGAACAGCAACCTGCGCCTCTTCGAGATCGGCAACTGCTACAGTTTCCAGCCGAAAGAGGACGCCGAAAACCCGAAGGCCGAGCTGAAGAGCTACCGCGAGGAGCAGCGGCTCTGCCTGGCGGTCAGCGGTCCGGGCGCCAAGGCCTGGCGCAACGAGCTGGGCGCGGGCCACTACTTCGAGCTGAAGGGTTATCTGGAGCTCCTGCTCCGGCGCTTCAAGGTCGATCTCTACGACCTGGAGACCGAAGCCGCGCCGGGCGACCTTTTCGCCGAGGGCCTGACCTACAAGCTGGGCAACAAGCGTCTGGCGATGGCCGGCACGGTGTCGAAGGCGCTGCTGAAGCAGTTCGACATCAAGCAGCCGGTGTTTGTGGCCGAGGTCAACTGGCCGGTGTTCTTCGAGCTGGTGAAGCGCGACAAGATCAAATACAAGGAGCTGCCCCGCTTCCCGGAGGTGCGGCGCGACCTCGCGCTGCTGCTCGACGAGGGCGTTTCGTTCGCCGAGCTGCGTAAGACGGCTTTCCAGACGGTGCGCGGCATCCTGCGCCAGGTCAACCTCTTCGACGTGTACCGCGGTCCGAAGATCCAGGCCGACAAGAAGCAGTATGCCATCAGTTTCATCCTCCAGGACGAGGAAAAGACGCTCACCGACGCGGCCGTTGAGGCCACGATGGCGAAACTCCTCAAGGCGTTCGAAACAAAGCACGGTGCTTCTTTGCGCTAGTGCATGGCTTCGTTTTTCGATAAGATAGGGAAGTATTTCTCGCTGGTGAAGTTCGCGCACACGATCTTCGCCATGCCTTTCGCGCTGGTCGGCTTCCTGCTGGGCCTGCAGGAGCCGGGTGCCCGTTTCACCTGGGTGCTGTTGCTGCAGATCCTGGGCTGCATGGTGTTCGCTCGCAGCGCGGCGATGGGTTTCAACCGCTATGTGGACCGCGAAATCGACGCGCGCAATCCGCGCACGGCGGGGCGCGACGTGCCGGCCGGACGCATTTCGCCCGGGCAGGCGCTGGCTTTCACGTTGGTCAACGTGGCGCTCTTCGTGGCGCTGGCCTGGACCATCCATCCGCTCTGCGGCGCGCTGTCGTTTGTGGCGCTCGTCTTCTTGCTGGGATACAGCTATTTAAAGCGCTTCACCTGGCTCTGCCATTTTGGCGTGGGCGCAGCGCTGGCGATCGCGCCGATGGGCGCGTTCATCGCGGTGACGGACCATGTGACCTGGCCGGTCGCGCTGTTGTCGCTGATGGTCTTTTTCTGGTCGAGCGGCTTCGACATCCTCTATGCGCTGGCCGACGAAGCGGTCGACCGGGCGCAGGGGCTGCATTCGATTCCGCAGCGTTTCGGCCGCGAGAAGGCGATGACGATCGCGAAGCTCGTCCATCTGCCGGAGTTTGCGTTGGTGCCGCTGTTTTTGCTGAAAGCGGGTTTGACGGACGGCTGGGGCATCGCCGCCGGCGTCTTCTTCCTGGCGATGCTGGTCTACCAGCACGCCATCATTTCCCCGAAGGACCTTTCCCGCCTGAACGCCGCCTTCTTCACCGCCAACGGCGTCGCCTCCCTCGCCTTCTGCCTCCTGATCTACCTTTCAGTGTTGCTATAACAAGCGAGCGAAGCTGAGCGGGTGGTGTTACTCCCTACGGTCGTGCTCTCGCCTACGGCTCGGGTCGGCGAAGCGACCTTTTTTGGGAGCGAGACGAATACCAGAGCTCAGCGTAGCGAGCGTTAGTACAAACCGGGGATGACGGTGTTTTCGGCGCCGGGAGCGATCGTGCTGAGGACTTCGACGTTCTGGTCGTCGATCGTCGTGTTCTTTTCGCGGATGGACACGATGTCGTCAACGATGTAGCGCGTGTGGCCGCGCCAGGGAAGACGACCGAAGTACTCCTTGTAGTGCAAATCCATCACCTTTCCGCTCTCCGTCATCAGACGCTCCGCAATCTCCTTGTCGGCGATCGAGAAGTCGAAGGTGTTCGACTGAACGCCGGTGGTCTGCGCCTTGATGCCCGTCTGGATGAGCTTGCCCTCGTAGGTCTTCCAGACCACGCCCTTGTAGACGACGTAGTTCAGCTCGCCGCTGCGGACGCCCTCGCCGAAGACGAAATAGAAACGGAAGTAGACAAAGATGGCCAGGCCGAGAATGACGACGCCGAGCAGGATCCAAATGATTTTTTTCATGATATTGATTTTATAGATTGACGAAATAAGCGACGCGCTCCGCCGCCAGCAGCAGGAGCAGGGTGACGAACCAGGGCGTGGTGCCCCGGCGCGAGAGCGTGTCGAGCAGGAAAACGCTGAGCAGCGGCGCAGTGGGCAGCATGACCAGCATCCCGGCCGGCACGGCCGGATAGTCGAGGAAAAGCACGGCGTAGGCCGTGAAACAGACCGTCAGCAACATCAGCCGCAGGACCGTGCGGAACTGGGCCGTCTTGTAACGCGAGAGCCGCGGCAGGATGCGGACGAAGGCCGTGAGCGTCATGACCACCGTGAAGGCGATGCGAACCAGCGTGGCGGCCGGCAGGTTGGTGCGGGGGAGGTGCAGGGTGGACATACCCACCCAGACGCCGGAAAGGAAGTCGCTCAGCGGCAGGGGATTGCCCTGCAGGTAGCGGATGGCCAGCCAGACGCCCGCCGGCAGCACCAGGCCCAGCAGCAGGAGGAAAACGAATTTCCCCTTCTCTTTCGCCTTGCCCACCGAAGAAAGCAGCAGCACGGGCGCCAGCCAGAGCAGCGAAGGCAGCAGCAGGACCGCGATGCCGAAGGCGAGCCAGAGGCCCACCGCCAGGTTCAGGCTCGGGCGCTTGGCGCAGAACAGCAGGTAGCAGTAGAGGCAGCCGGCCATCAGGAGCGCCACGCCGTGAAAAGGGGAGAGGCGGAACGCCGCCGGAGAGGCCGCCGCCAGGAAGGCGTAGAACAGCACGGTGACCAGACAGGAACCCGGCAGCATCTGCTGGTGGATGTCCAGCAGCGGCACGCAGCAGAGCAGGATGGCCAGCATGGCGGGCAGCCCGCTAGTGAGCAGCGGACCCGCATCCGGGACGGCCAGCCAGCCCGTCAGGAAATGGGCGGCGAGCACCGCGAAGATGGACGCATTGACCAAAAAATCCGAGATACTGCGATTCATTCCGGTACAAAGTTGGTACAAAGTTAGAAAATCGCTAAATATTTGTTATATTTACAAGTTGAAAATGATAAATAGGGCAACTATAATCCTGTCTTCCGCACTGCTCCTGTCGCTGCTTTCCGCGACGGGCTGCCAGCCCAAGGGGATCATTCCCCCCAAGGACATGACCGCGCTGTTCGCCGAGTTCTACCGGGCCGACGCCGTGATCGACGTGGTGCAGGAGAGCAGCGCCAACCAGTTGCCGTTCGACTCGCTCCGGGTGTACCGCCCCATCCTCGAGGCGCGCGGCTACACGGATTCGATCTTCCGGGCCTCGCTCAACTACTACCTGCACGAGCCCAGGACCCTGGTGAAGATTTGCACGAAGGCGCGCGACGAACTGCAGCGGACCGCGGACCAGAAGGCCGGCGAGCCGTTTATTGACGATGTGGAGCGCGAGACGCCGGAGATCGTGACGCACGAGGGCGTCGCGTACGAGGTTCGGGAAGGCGCCGAGCCCGAAATCGAGAAGCCCGAGGTGCAGCGCGACGACGACGAAAAGCCGGTGCGCAAGGGCCCGCAGCGCAAGCAACGCAAGAAGATGAGCCGCCAGGAACTGAAAGAACTGGAGGAAGGACTGAAATAAAACGCAATCTAGACTATGGAAAAACAAGCGATATACAAAGCCGTGCTCGGGATGATCGACCTGACGTCCCTCAACGGTACCGATACCTACGGCAAGATTGCCGCCATGACTGAGAAAGTCAACCGTTTTCACGATACCTTCCCCGACTATCCGCTGCCGGCGTCGATCTGCGTGTATCCCAATTTCGCCGCGACGGTGGCCTGCACCCGCGCTACGGCCGACGTCCATGTGACGGTCGTGGGCGGCTGCTTCCCCGCATCGCAGAGCCCGCTGCCGGTGAAAGTCCTGGAATGCGAGACGGCGGTGCGCGACGGAGCCGACGAGGTCGACATCGTGCTGGCGCTCAACTCCTTCCTGGAGAAAAACTATAAGGAGGCGGAGCGGGAGATCGTGGAGATAGGCCGCGCCATCCGCGCCGTCAACCCGCAGGTGCACCTGAAGGTGATCCTCGAGACGGGCGCCCTGAAGGAGCCCGCGCTCATCGAAGACGCATCCTTCCTGGCCATGGAAGCCGGCGCCGACTTCATCAAGACCTCGACCGGCAAGATGCAGCCCGCGGCCACGCCCGAAGCGGCTGAAATCATGTGCCGCTGCATCAAGGACTATTACGGCAGGACCGGCCGGATGGTGGGCTTCAAGCCCGCCGGCGGCATCGCCACCCCGGAAGACGCCGTCACCTACTGGACCATCGTGGCGGACATCCTGGGCGAGCAATGGCTCGACAAGCGCTGGTTCCGCTTCGGCGCCAGCCGCATGGCCAACAACCTGCTTTCCGCCCTGGAAGGCCGTGAAGTGAAATACTATTGATTCCTCTCCGCATGGACGATATCCTCATCAAGAACGTACTGCTCTTCGGCAAGAAGTCGAACGTGCTGATCCGCGGCAAGCGCTTCGGCAACATCGACGCGCCCTCCGACGCGCAGGCCCGCCAGGTGATCGACGGGGAAGGGATGGCGATGCTGCCGCCCTTCTACAACACCCATACCCACGCCGCGATGACCTTGCTGCGCGGCTATGCCGACGACATGCCGCTGCACCAGTGGCTGACCGAATACGTCTGGCCCTTCGAACAGAAGATGACGGCGGCGGACATCCGCGAGGGCTCGCGCCTGGCCGTCCGGGAGATGATCAAAATGGGCACCGTCTTCTTCTCCGACATGTATTTCGACGTGGAGGAGACCATCGACATCGTGCAGGAGTTCGGCATGCGCGCCGCCATCGGCATGACCTTCATGGAGACGCACAGCAAGGCGCAGCAGGCCGGCAAGATCGATTTCCTCAAGCACTGGGTCGATCCGACGGGCGGCCGCATCACGCTCACCGTGGCGCCGCACGCCATCTACACCGTCGGTCCCGACATGCTGCAGTTCTGTTCGCGCACGGCCCGCGAGTTGGGCCTCAAGCTCCATATCCACGTGTCCGAGACCCTCAAGGAAGTGGAGGACTGCCAGCGCGAACACGGCACCACGCCGGTCCGCTACCTCGACAAGCTCGGCGTGCTCGGCCCCGAAGTGGTGGCCGCGCACTGCGTCCATATCGACGCCGAAGAGACGGACATCCTGGCCGCCCGCGGCGTCACGCTCTCGCACTGCCCCTGCTCGAACCAGAAGCTCGCTTCGGGCATCTTCCCCTACAAGATGGCCCGGGAAGCCGGCTGCCGCATCACCCTGGGTACCGACGGCGTCAGTTCGAATAACAACCTCGACATGCGCGAGGAGATGAAATTCGCCGCCCTGATCGCGAAAGGCGCGAGCCGCGACCCGCTGACCCTGCCGGCCCATGAGGCCCTCGAAATGGCCACGCGCAACGGCGCCGAAGCCTTCGGCATCGACGCCGGCGTCATCGCCGAAGGGAAACTGGCCGACGCCATCCTGGTGCGGCTCGACGACGAGTGCATGCAGCCGCTCCACCACCTGGTCTCCAACTGGGTCTACGCCGCCAACAGCAGCATCGTCGATACGGTGATCTGCGACGGCCGCATCCTGATGCAGAACCGGCAATTCCCCCATAGCTGACGACATGAAAAAGGCACTGGATAACTACGGGCTCGACCTGCACGGAACGATGATCCTGGAGGATTACCGGGACAACCTCCCGACCTTCAACAAGATGAAGGAAGTGATCCTCAAGGCGCTGACGGACTGCCTGAAGCACAGCAACATCGTTGTCAGCGGCGTCGAGGGCCGGGTGAAGACGGAAAGCAGCCTGGCCGGCAAGCTCGAGCTGAAAGGCCAGAAGTACCGCGACCTGACCGACATCACCGACATCGTGGGCGTCCGTATCATCAGCTTCTACACCGAGGAGGTCGACAAGATCGCCGCCCTGGTCGACAAGCTGTTCAAGGTGGACTGGCAGAATTCCGTGGACAAGCGCAAGCAGCTGGGCAAGGACACGTTCGGCTACATGTCGCTCCACTACATCTGCCGGATTCCCGACACGCTCTTTGCCGATCCCGCCTACCCGGGCATCAACGAATACCGCTTCGAGGTGCAGATGCGCACCGCCCTCCAGCACGTGTGGGCCACCATGAACCACGATACGGGCTACAAGAGCGGGGTGGAGGTGCCGCCCGAGCACATCCGCAGCCTCACGCGCCTGGCCGGCATCCTCGAGCTCGCCGACGAAGAGTTCAGCCGCATCCGCAAGGAGATCACCGACTACCGCCGCAAGGCCGAGCAGTTGGTGAAGAACGGCAGTTTCGACGAGGTCTCGCTCAACGGCGACACCTGGCGCAACTACCTCGACCTCGATCCGTTCGGATCGCTCAACGCCAAGATCGCCGCCATCAACCAGGCCGAGATCCAGCAGCTGAGCGGCATGTCCTACCTGGAGCCCCTGCTGCAGCTGGAGCTCAAGACCCTGGGCGACGTGGAGGCCATGCGCAAGAACTGCTCCGTGCGGGCCTACCAGCTCGCCGTCCACCAGATCAGCGGCACCGACCTCGACATCATCGCCTCGACCCTGGGCCTCCAGAACATCTGCATCGTCCATGCCTTCGACCTGGGCGGCAAGAAAGGCATCGAGCATTTCCTCGACACCCTCAACGGTCCGTCGCAGTACAATGCGGAAACGGCTGAGCGCCTCTTTACCAGTCTCACCAATATACACAACATGTAATGGCAAACAAGTACCTTGACAGTTCCCTGCTCGACAAAGCCATCTGCTTTGCCGTCCGCGCGCACCAGAATACGGAGCGCCGCGGGAAAGGATTCCCCTATATCGTGCATCCGCTCGAGGCTGTCTCGATCGTTGCCACCATCACGCCCGACCAGGAGCTGCTGGCGGCCGCCGCCCTGCACGACGTGCTCGAAGACACCGACATCACCCTCGACGACCTGCGCCGCGCGTTCGGCGAGCGCGTCGCCATGCTGGTGGAGAAGGAAAGCGACAAGTTCGTGGAAGGGGTCAGCGAGGCCGACAGCTGGCGCGACCGCAAGCAGGCCGCCATCGACCGCATCGCCGAGGCGCCCTACGACGCGAAGATCGTCGCGATGGGCGACAAGCTGTCGAACATGCGCGCCATCGCCCGTGACTACGACGAACTGGGCGACAAGCTCTGGGAGCGTTTCCACGCCCCGGGCGGCCGTGCCGACCACGAGTGGCACTACCGCGGCCTGGCCCAGTCGCTCAGCACCCTGGCCGGCACCCACGCCTTCAGCGAGTTCACCGCGCACATCGAGCACGTGTTCGGCAAGCCGAAGCCCGAACTCATCAATATGGACGACTATGTGGAGAGCGGCGACGGCTACACCGCCATCAGCTACAACCACAAGGACGGCCGGCGCATGATGAAGCTCTACGCCGAATACATGCCCATTTCCGAGCCGGAGCGCGAGCTGCAGCAAAGCTGGGCCATTATGGACCTGGGCCTGCATATCCCGCGCGCCTTCCGCCTGGTAACCGACGGCAAGCGGGTGGGGGTCGAGTTCGAGCGCATCCTCGACAAGCGCTCGTTCGCCCGCGCCATCTCGCAGGAGCCCGAGCAGCTGGAAGCATACATGGCCCGCTTCGCCGCGGAGTGCAGGAAGCTCCACGCCACGCCCTGCAATACGAAGGTGTTCACCTCCGTCAAGGACCATTTCAACCGCGTCATCGACGCGTCGCGCGACTTCACGGACGCCGAGAAGCAGCGCCTGCACGCCTTCGTGGACAGCACGCCCGACACCACCACCTGCATCCATGGCGACATGCACATGGGCAACATCATTACCAACGGCCAGGAGAACTGGTGGATCGACCTGGCGGATTTCCGCTACGGCCATCCCTATTTCGACATGGGCATGCTCTACTTCGTGAGCATCTGCAACCCGTCCGAAGAGATGGCGCAGCGCATCTTCCACCTGTCCCACGCACAGATGGTCCAGGCCTGGGAGTCCTTCGTCCGCAACTATTTCGAAGGGGCGGTCTCCTCGGAGGAAGGCCATCGCCTCATCGCTCCCTACGCCGCCCTGTACATGATCCACTTCGCCAACCGGGAGAAAATGCTGCCGCATTGGAGCCAGTTTATCTATAGCACCCTTCTGAAATAAATGCACTACATCTTCATCATCAACGGGCGGGAAGACAAGGCCTTCATCGAGGAGGACCTCACGCGCCAGATCCGGGAGTACGGCCCAGGCCTGGACTATGAGATCTACAAGACCCGCGGCGTGGGCGACGGCACCCGTTTCGTCCGGATCTACTGCGACCTGCATCCGGCCGCGAAGGTCTGCTTCGTGGCGTGCGGCGGTTCCGGAACGATGAATGAAGTGGTTTCCGGCATGGTCGGCTCCACGGGCAAGACCCTGGCCATCCTGGCCTACGGCGAGACGAACGACTTCCTCAAGTGCTTCCCCGACCGCGACTTCACGTCCCTGTCGCGCATGCTGAACGGCAGCGTCCGCGAAATCGACGTGATGAAGGTCAACGACAGCTATTCCATCAACGTCATCAACATCGGCTTCGATGCCGTGGTGGCTTCCATCGGCTATCGCTACATGGAAGCCGGCCACACGAAGAATGCCTATCGCTGGGGCGTGTTCGGGGCTATCTTCGCGGGCCGCAACAACCGGATCCGCGTGGTGGCCGACGGCGAGAAGCTGAACCGGCGCCGCATGCTGCTCTGCACGGTGTCCAACGGCCGCGTCTGCGGCGGCGAGTTCATCTGTGCGCCGCGCGCCGAGGTCGACGACGGCTGGATGGAGGTCTGCCTGGCCCGGCGCATGCTGCTGGTCAATTTCCTGCGTATCATCAAGATCTACCGGGACGGACGCCATCTCGACGTGCCGTTCGCGCAGCGCCGTTTCCGCTACCGGCGCGCCAAACACGTGGAGGTCTTCTCGCACGACATGATCAACATCGCCCTCGACGGCGAGCTCTATGGCAGCCGTCATTTCGATATAGATATCATACCCAAAGAAATACATTTGATTCTTCCTTCGATTGTCACTATGAAAAAAAGATTCGAACCCATCATCGACAAGTGCGGGGAAATTATCGATTACCTGATGTCCTCGCCGGATATGCCGAAGGACGAGGGCTTGCAGTTCAAGATCCGGCTTTCCATCGAGGAGGCCGTGGAAAATGTGGTCCGCTATGCCTACGAAGGCGGCATGGGCTGGATCGAGGTCGGCACGGAGCTCGATCCGGAAGGCGTGATGCTGACCATCCTGCTCAAGGATGCCGGCGTGCCCTTCAACCCGCTCGAGAAAGCCGACCCGGACATCACCCTCTCGGCCGAGGACCGGGAGATCGGCGGCCTGGGCATCTTCCTGTGCAAGCAGCTGATGGACCACATCGAGTATAAATACGAGGATGGCTGCAACATCCTCACCATGTCCAAGAAGATCGCCTGATGAGACGGTCCCGCCACAAGACGGCTCCCGGCCTGATCCTGGCGCTTCTGCTCGCCGTGGCCTGCTGGCCCGCGCGTGCGCAGGAGGTGATCACCTTCATGCCCCAGTGGACGCCGCAGACCCAGTTCGCGGGCTATTACGTCGCCGTCGAGAAAGGCTTCTACGCCGAAGAAGGACTCGACGTGATCATCGACCATTTTGGCGGCAGCTCCACGGAAAGCGTCGTCGACAAGCTGGCCAGGAAGAAAGTGGATGTCATTACGACGCAGCTTGTGTCGGCCTTGCTGGCCCGCGACAAGGGCCTCAAGCTGGTCAATGTCCTGCAGACCACCCAGGTCAACGGCCTGATGTGCGCGACGAATTTCCCCATTGAGTCGCCGCAGTCGCTCGAAGGAAAGAAGATCGGCCGCTGGAAGGTGGGTTTCGGCGAGGTCAGCGACATGTTCTGCTACCGGAACGGCCTGACCGTAGAATGGATTCCCTATCTCCAGGGTATCAACATGTTCGTATCCGGCGCCGTGGATGCCCTGCTGTGTTACAGTTTCAGCGAGTATCTCCAGCTGGTGCTGGCCACCGGCGGCATCGCGGAAGACCATGTGATCCGTTTCCGGGATTTCGGCCTCGATTTCCCCGAGGACGGCCTGTACGTGACCGAGGACTATTACAAGAAGAACAAGGACGTTGTGGACAAATTCGTCCGTGCGTCCAGAAAGGGCTGGGATTATGCCCGCCAGCATCCCGACGAGGCGCTCGATATCTCGATGGATTTCATTCGCGACTTCAATGTCGCCACGAGCCGCACCCTGCAGCGCATGATGCTGGAGGAGATGCTGAAGCTGCAGGTCAATCCCCTGACAGGGGTGGCCGACTACGCGCCGGTGAGCCGGGAAGTCTTCGAGTCCCTCAACGCATCGCTGCGGGAAATGGGATACATGAGTCATGCGATTAAATACGAGGAGATGATCCGATGAGTGTCAAAAGGAATATCGCCTCGCGCCTGAGCTTGTATGTGATCCTGCTGACCGCTGGCCTGATGCTGGTGGTCACCGCCCTGGCTGCCTATATCACCACGTCCAGGGCCGCGCGGGAAGCCAACGAAAAGGTCCAGACTGCGCTGGACAATGCCATGCTGGAGATCGAACGGGTCATCACGGAGGTGGAACGGGCCGTCGACAACGTGGACTGGATGGTCCAGCGGAATCTGGATGACGAAGCTTTTCTCTATGATGTGACGCGCGAACTGGTGAAGGACAATCCGAACATCATCGGCAGCGCCGTGGCCTTCGAGCCCGGTTATTATAAGGGGAAAAAATATTTTGCGCCTTTCTCCTATGTGGGTGACGTGTCGCACGAACTGCATACCATCCAGTTGGGCAATGACGAGTACGACTATCCGATTCTCGACTGGTACCAGATTCCCAAACTGCTGGACCGGCCGTACTGGAGCGAGCCTTATTACGACGACGGCGGCGCCCGGCAGCGGATGTCCACCTACTCGATGCCGCTCCGGGATCAGGACGGCCATGTCTTCGGCATCCTGACAGCCGACATTTCGCTGGAGTGGCTGTCCGAGCGGGTTTCGAGCATCAAGCCTTACGAGAATGCCTACGCTTTCCTGATCGGCCGCAACGGTTCCTACATCGCGCACGAATTGCCGGAAAAGGTGCTCAACGAGACCATTTTCACCTCGGCCTTCGAGATGGAGGACACGACGGCGTTCCGGATCGGGCGGGAAATGCTCGCCGGGCATCGGGGCATGATCAAATTCATGAACGACGATGACAAGGCCTTCATCGTGTATGGCCCGCTCAGCAACGGCTGGTCGATGGCGCTGGTCTGCCCGTATCAGGACGTGTACCGGACTGTCCTCAGCAACATCACGATCCTGTCGGTCCTGCTGATCCTCGGCCTGCTCGCCATGTTCCTCGGTATCCGTCGCATCATCCGTATGCAGACGATGCCGATCGTGGAATTCACCTATACGGCGATGAGCATGGCCAAGGGCAATTTCAAGGCGCAGATCCCCGAAGTGACGACCAAGGACGAAGTGCGGAAACTGCGCGATTCGCTGGCTTACATGCAGCAGTCCATCAACGAATACATCGTGGAACTCAAGACTACGACCGCTTCCAACGAGCGCTTCGAGAGCGAGCTGAACATCGGCCGTGAGATTCAGATGAGCATGCTGCCGCAGGACTTCCCGCAGCGCGACGACTGCTCGCTCTATGCGATGGTGCAGCCGGCCAAGGAGGTGGGCGGCGACCTCTACGACTTCATCGTGGTGGGGGATTCGCTCTTCTTCCTGGTGGGCGACGTGTCGGGCAAAGGTGTTCCGGCCGCTCTGTTCATGGCCATCGCCCGGGCTTCCTTCCGCTTTGTCGGCGCCCTGGGCCTTCCCATGGACGAAGTGATGGGCCGCGTGAACAACTGCCTGGCCGACGGCAACAAGAACGGCATGTTCGTCACGATGTTTGCGGGCCGGATCGACCTGAAGACAGGCGAGATGGAGTACTGCAACGGCGGACACAATCCGATCGTCATCATATCGCCCGACGGCAAGGCCTCGTACCTGCGCGCAAAGCCCAACCTGGCGGCCGGCCTGTTCGAGGATTTCCCGTATCAGAGCGAAAAGCTGCAGCTGGAACGCGGCTCGCGCCTGGTCCTCTACACCGACGGCGTCACGGAAGCCGAGCGGGAGGACAAGAGCCAGTACGGCGAAGACCGGCTCCTGCAGTGGGCATCCGGCTTGAATCCGACCGCCCCGTCTCATGCTGCGGTATCAGATTTGTATAACAGCGTGAAATCCTTCACGCAGGGGGCTGATCAGAACGACGACATAACCATCATGTCCATACTTTTGAAATAAATATATAACAAATAAAACTTTACCTGAGATGAACGTTACTATCAATGAAGAGGGCGCCAAGGCGCTTGTCAAGCTGGAAGGCCGGCTCGACACCACCAATGCAGACCAGTTTCAGAAGGACATCGCCCCGCTGATGACCGGTTCGTATTCGGAAATCGACATGGACTGCTCGGACATGGAATACACCAGCAGCCAGGGTCTCCGCATGTTCCTTATGTTGCAGAAGACGGTTTCCGCCCGCGGCGCGAAACTGGTGCTCCGCAACATGAAGCCGCATGTCAAGGAAGTTTTTGACATCACCGGTTTCTCCCACATTATCACGATCTTATAAAGATTGTTAAAAAATCGTTGAAAAAGTTTTGCCGAAAACGTATGGTTTTTTGGTTGGCTTCGCATATATTTGCGGCAAATTTAAAAGTCAAATACCAATGACCAATCAAGCAATCTTCGACGCCCGTACGCTCGGCAAACCTAAGATGGGACTCCTCGGACTGCAGCACTTGTTCGCGATGTTCGGTGCCACTGTCTTAGTTCCAGTCATTACAGGGTTGTCGGTTTCGGCAACCCTTCTTTTTGCCGGTTTGGGAACCCTGATCTTCCACCTGCTCACTAAGTGGAAAGTACCTGCATTCCTCGGATCTTCCTTTGCATTTCTCGGTGGTTACGCTGCTGTCACCCAGATGGGTGCGGAGCAGGGCCTCTCGCTGGCCGAGTCGCTGCCCTATGCCTGCATCGGCGTGCTCTGCGCCGGCCTGATGTATTTCATCCTGGCAGGCCTCTTCGCCGCGTTCGGTCCGCAGAAGGTGATGCGTTTCTTCCCGCCCGTGGTGACCGGACCGATCATCATCGCCATCGGTCTCTGCCTCTCGGGTACCGCCATCCAGAGCGCCTCCGCCAACTGGTGGATCGCCCTGCTGGCCATCGCTATCATCATCGTGTGCAGTGTCTGGGGCAAGGGTATGATCCAGATCGTTCCGATCCTGCTCGGCGTGCTGGGTTCCTATATCGTGGCTGCCTGCTGCGGTATCTGCGACTTCAGCGGCGTGAAGGACGCTTCCTGGGTCGGCGCTCCGTTCCAGATGCAGAACACCGCCTTCGCCGTGTTCAAGTCTCCCAACTGGGGCCTGATCATCGCCGCCATCATCGCCATCCTGCCGATCTCGATGGCCACCATGGTCGAGCACATCGGTGACATGTGCGCCATCTCCTCGACCACCGGCGAGAACTACCTGTCCGATCCGGGTCTGCACCGCACCCTCATGGGCGACGGCCTGGCCACCATGCTGGCTTCGCTCTTCGGCGCTCCGGCCAACACCACCTATGGTGAGAACACCGGCGTGCTCAACTTGACCCGCGTCTTCGACCCGCGCGTGATCCGCATCGCGGCCGTCTTCGCCATCATCCTGAGCTTCTGCCCGAAGTTCGCCGCCCTCATCGCGGCCATGCCGAACGCCACCATCGGCGGCGTCAGCCTCGTGCTTTACGGTATGATCGCGGCCGTCGGTGTGCGCAACCTCGTGGAGAACAAGGTCGACCTCACGGAAAGCCGCAACGTCATCATCACCGCCGTCATCCTCGTGCTGGCCATCGGTATCAAATACGGTGCGAACGACGCCATCTCGATCGGCTTCACCTCGCTCAGCGGCCTCGCCGTCGCAGCGCTCGTGGGCATCATCCTGAACGCCGTCCTCCCGGGCAATACCTACCAGTTCCAGAAGAGCGAACGCGGCGATACCGCCGTCAACTTCGGCGGTCCGTTCTATGCCCGCTTCTTCAAAAAGAAGAAAGGCAAGACGGCCTCCAAAAAAACCAATCCCGAAACTGAAAACAAATAATATCCTATAACGATCCATGAAAAAACTTATCCTCTCCGCCGCCATCCTGCTTTGCGGCCTCACTGCCTTCGCGCAGACGAACATCCAGATCCAGTATGATTTCGCAAAAGACCGTCAGCAGATCACCACGACGATCGAGGGCTTCTATACCGACAAGGGCGGTAACACCTTCTTCTTCGTTGACCACGATTTCCCTTTGAACAAGAACCTGGGCGACACCCAGTCTCCCGCCGGCACCTACATGGAGGTCGCCCGCTGCCTCAACTTCTGGCAGAACAGCCCCGTGAATTTCCTCAGCGCCCACGTGGAATACAACGGCGGCGCCTATAAGGGCTTCGGCATCAACCACGCCTTCCTGGCCGGTGCCGACTTTTTCCTGCACAGCAAGGATTTCAACAACACCCTCAACCTGAAGGTGCTGTATAAAGGCATCCTGAATACGAAGCAGGTGGTCCCCATGCAGTTCACGGTTGTCTGGGGCTGCCAGGATCTCTTCGGCGCCAAAGGCCTCCGCTTCAGCGGCTTCGCCGATTTCTGGTGGGAAGACCACACGGTGTTCGGTACCCAGATGTCGGGCCAGCTGTCGCACGTCGTGTTCATCTCCGAGCCGCAGCTCTGGTACAATTGCGGCACCGAGCACTTCAACATCGGCGGCGAGGTCGAGCTCAGCTATGACTTCGGTACGACCCGCGGTTTCAAGGCTCGTCCCTGCCTCGGTATCAAGTGGGTTTTCTAGGCCATCCATTAAACTTATAGTATGAGTAATTTTCTTACCAAAGCTTTCGGATTCGACCCGACGAAACATGCGGTGCGCACCGAGCTCGTGGCAGGTCTGACGACCTTCCTGACGATGGCCTACATCCTGGCCGTCAACCCGAGCATCTTCAGCGCGCTCGACATGCCGGGCGGCTCCGTCTTCACAGCGACGGCCCTGGCCGCCATCATCGCTACGCTGGTGATGGCCTTCTGGGCCAAGAAGCCTTTTGCGCTGGCTCCGGGCATGGGCCTGAACGCGTTCTTCGTGTTCACGGTCTGCCTGACGATGGGCCACTCCTGGCAGTTCGCCTTGACGGCGGTCCTCATCGAAGGCCTGATCTTCGTCGTGCTGACGCTGACGAAGGTTCGCGTCTGGATCCTGAATGCCATCCCGTTGTCGCTCAAGAACGCCATCGGCGCCGGTATCGGCCTGTTCATCGCCTTCATCGGCCTGCAGAACGCCGGCCTGATCGTGAACAGCGACGCCACGCTCGTGACGCTGGGCGACATGACGCAGGGCACCGGCCTGCTGGCCGTCATCGGCCTGGTCATCTCCTGCACGCTGGTAATGCTGCATGTCCGTGGCGGTATCCTGCTGGGTATCCTCATCACGGCCGTCATCGGCCTGTTTATCAAGGACCCGGCTACGGGCGAGACCATCACCCACTTCGGCGGCGTGCTCTCCCTGCCCGACAGCGTCGCTCCGATCGCTTTCCAGTTCCAGTGGGACAAGATCTTCTCCTGGGATATGCTGGTCGTCGTGTTCACCTTCCTGTTCATCGACATGTTCGATACGATGGGTACAGTGATCGGCGTCGCGCAGAAAGCAGGTTTCGTCGATGAGAAAGGCAATATCCAGGACGCCGAGAAGGTGTTCATGGCCGACGCCATCGGTACCATCGCCGGCGCCTGCCTCGGTACTTCCACCACCACGACCTACGTGGAGAGCTCGGCCGGTGTCGGCGCGGGCGGTCGCACGGGCCTCACGGCCTTCGCCGCCGCTGCCTGCTTCGCCCTGGCACTGTTCTTCTCGCCGGTCTTCCTGGCCATCCCTGGCGCCGCTACGGCTCCGTCCCTGATCATCGTCGGTATGATGATGATGCAGCCGGTCACCCGCATCGACTGGACGAACTACCGCGAAAGCATCCCCGCTTTCCTGACGCTGATCCTGATGCCGCTGTCCTACAGCATCTCCGACGGTATCCTCATCGGTGTGATCTCCTACGTGGTCCTCTACGCCCTCTCCGGCAAGGCCAAAGAGATCACCCCCACGATGTGGGTCCTCGCCGTACTGTTTATCCTGCGGTACATATTCATCTAGCCTGAGCGGCTGGGCCCGGGAAAGACTCCCGGGCACAAATAAGCCTGTTTTTGTGCCCCGACTGCGTTTTTTCGCCGGTCGGGGCACATTTTTGCCCCTTTTTGTGCCCCGCAGCCTGATTAGACAGCCGCTGGTTGAGTTCAGTCGTTGCAGCTTGTCAACAACTCGATTTGATAACTTTTTCGCGGTGATGTGGGGGGAGATTCTTATTTTTGCACTTTCAAACAACTCGGTTATGAAAGTCAGTATCATCATGGGCTCGAAGAGCGACTGGGACGTGATGTCCGCCGCCTGCGAGACCCTCGAATCGTTTGGTGTCGAATATGAAAAGAAGGTGATCAGCGCGCACCGCACGCCGCAGTTCTTCATGGACTACATGGCCGGTGCCCGCGACCGCGGCGTGGGCATCGTGATTGCCGGCGCCGGCGGAGCGGCCCACCTGCCGGGCATGGCCGCCGCCCTTACCACGCTGCCCGTGATCGGCATTCCGATCCGCAGCAAGGCGCTCAACGGCATGGACTCCCTGCTGTCGATCGTCCAGATGCCCAGCGGCATCCCCGTGGCCACGATGGCCATCGACGGCGCCAAGAACGCGGCCCTCTACGCCGTGTCGATACTGGCCCTGCACGACGAGACCCTGGCGGCCCGGCTGGAAATCTTCCGCCGCGAGCAGGCCGAGAAAGTCCTGAATACGGAAATCTAAACCCTGCATGATGGACAGCCGCCGTATCTTCGTCGAAAAGAAACCCGCCTTCCGGGTGGAGGCGGAGAGCCTCCGGAAAGAATTCAATGAAAACCTGTCGGTCGGGCTGCGCACCCTGCGCCTGATCAATCTTTACGACCTGAGCGGCTTCAGCGACGCGTTGCTGGACCAGTGCCGCTACACGGTCTTCGGCGAGCGCGTGTCCGACACGGTGTCCGACAGCCTCGACCTGGCGGGCTGCCGCTACCTGGCCGTGGAGTACCTCCCGGGCCAGTTCGACCAGCGCGCCGCCTCGGCCCTGGACTGCGTGCATCTCGTCGACCCCGCCGCTAAGGTGGAAATTCGCAGCGGACGCCTCCTGATCTTCGACGACGACTTCTCCGAAGAAGGACTCGCCGCCGTCAAACGCTACTTCATCAACGCCGTGGAAAGCCGGGAGAAAGACCTCTCGGTCATCGCGGGGGAGGAGGCGGCCAGCGTGCGGCCCCTCGCCGTGCTGGACGGCTTCACGGAGATGCCCGAAGCCACGTTCTCGGGCTTCTGCCGCGACTGGGGCCTGGCCATGAACACCGACGACCTGCGCGAGGTGGTGCTCCACTTCCGCAAGGAAGGCCGCAATCCCACCGAAACGGAACTCCGCATCCTCGATACCTACTGGAGCGACCACTGCCGCCACACGACTTTCACGACCGAATTGACGGCCGTCGGCGTGGACGACTCCTTCATCAAGCCGGCGCTTGAAGCTGACCTGAAGCAGCTGGAAGCGATCCGGAAGGAGCTGGGCCGCGACCATAAGCCGCTCTGCCTCATGGAACTGGCCACCATCGGCGCCCGCTACCTCAAGCACAAGGGCGTGCTGGACAACCAGGAGCAGAGCGAAGAGAACAATGCCTGCAGCATCGTCATCGACGTGGATGTCGACGGCAAGACCGAAAAGTGGCTGCTGCAGTTCAAGAACGAGACCCACAACCACCCCACGGAGATCGAGCCCTTCGGCGGCGCGGCCACTTGCCTGGGCGGTGCCATCCGCGACCCGCTGTCGGGCCGTGCCTATGTGTACCAGGCCATGCGCGTGACGGGTGCCGGCGACATCTGGAAGCCGGTGGGGGAGACGATGCACGGCAAGCTGCCTCAGCGCATGATTACGCGCAAGGCGGCGGCCGGCTATTCGAGCTACGGCAACCAGATCGGCCTGGCCACCACGCATGTGCGCGAAATCTTCCATCCGGGCTATACGGCCAAGCGCATGGAAGTGGGCGCGGTCGTGGGCGCGGTACCTGCGGCGCAGGTCCTGCGCGAACGGCCGGCGCCGGGCGACGTGATCCTGCTGCTGGGCGGACGCACGGGCCGCGACGGCATCGGCGGCGCCACGGGCTCGTCGAAAGGGCATACGGACGCCTCGCTGACCACCTGCGGCAGCGAAGTCCAGAAAGGCAACGCCCCGGAGGAGCGCAAGCTCCAGCGGCTCTTCCGCCGGCCGGAGGTGTCGCGCCTCATCAAGAAATCGAACGACTTCGGCGCGGGCGGCGTGAGCGTGGCCATCGGCGAACTGGCCGACGGCCTGGAGATCCACCTCGACCGCGTCCCGACCAAATACAGCGGCCTGAACGCGATGGAGCTCTCCATCAGCGAGTCGCAGGAGCGCATGGCCGTGGTGATTCCCGCGGCGGAGCGCAGGCAGTTCGAGCGCTATTGCGCTGAAGAGAACATCGAAGTGACCTATGTGGCCGACGTGACCGACACGGGCCGCATGCGGATCCTGAACGGCACGGAATGCGTGGCCGACCTGCCGCGCAGCTTCATCGACAGCGCCGGCGCCCGGCATTTCGCCCAGGCGGCCATCCTGCCGGTGGAGGCGAAAGACCCGTTTGCGCGGACGTATGCCGGCGATACGCTGCAACAGCGTCTCGAATCGTTGCTGTCCCAGCCCAACGTGCTCTCGCAGAAGGGCTTGATCGAGATGTTCGATTCCACCATCGGCAGCTCTACGGTGCTGATGCCCTATGGCGGCCGCTGGCAGGATACGGAGTCGCAGGTCTCGGTGCAGAAGCTGCCCGTCTTCGGCGAAACCGACACCGCCAGCATGATGGCTTTCGGCTACAATCCGGAACTCGCCAGCTGGAGCCCGTACCACGCGGCGGCTTACGCCGTGGTCGAGGCCTGCACCAAGGTGGCGGCCGCCGGCGGCGACTGGTCCACCATGCGTTTCTCCTATCAGGAATATTTCGAGCGGATGACGCTCGATCCCCATACCTGGGGCAAGCCGCTCTCCGCGCTGCTGGGCGCCCTGCGCATGCAGCTGGCCCTCGGCCTGCCTTCCATCGGCGGCAAGGACTCCATGAGCGGCACCTTCGAGCAGATCCACGTGTCCCCGACGCTGATCGCCTTCGGCATCACGCCCGTCAAGGCGTCGCGCGTGATCTCGCCGGAATTCAAGCAGGCGGGTCACCGCATCTACCTGCTGCGGCACGCCCCGCTGGCCGACCACATGCCCGATACCGACGCCCTGAAGCAGTTGTGGAGCTATGTCCACGCGCAGATCGGGGCGGGGAAGGTGGTCTCCGCCTGGGCCCTGGGCTTCGGCGGCGTGGCGGAAGGCCTCGCCAAGATGGCCTTCGGCAACCGCCTGGGCTTCGACGTGACCCTGCCCGAAACGGAACTCTTCCGCCTGGGCTACGGCTCAATGATCGTTGAGGCGACCGGCGAACTGGACGCACCCTGCGCACAGCTGCTGGGTTGCGTGACGGACGGCGCGGTGAAACTCAACGGCGTCGCGATGCCGCTTTCGGACCTTCGCGCCGCCTGCTTCGACCGCTTCAGCGAAGTCTATCCCGAGAAGACCCCGCGTCCGGCGCAGGTCGTGCCCGAATGGGCGGACCGCTTCTGCCACGAAGCGGCCCCGGCCTATCCCGGCCCCGCCATCGAGGCTCCGCTGGTGCTGCTGCCGGTTTTCCCCGGCACCAACTGCGACTACGACACCGCCGCCGCGTTCCGCCGCGCCGGTGCCCGCACCCGCTTCTCGGTGTTCCGCAACCTCACGGAGCAGGACGTGCTCGACTCGATCGACGCCCTGTGCCGCGACCTGGCCGAGTGCCAGATCCTCGCCCTGTCGGGCGGCTTCTCCTCGGGTGACGAGCCGGACGGCAGCGGCAAGTTCATCGCCAATGTGCTGGGCAACCCGAAGGTGGCGGCGCAGATCCAGGCGCTGCTCGCCCGCAAGGGCCTCATCCTGGGTATCTGCAACGGTTTCCAGGCCCTGATCAAGAGCGGCCTGCTGCCCGACGGCAAGCTGGGCGTAACCGAAAGCGACCCGACGCTCTTCCGCAACGACATCAACCGCCACATCTCGCAGCTGGTGACCACGGTCGTCTCCACGACCCGTTCTCCCTGGCTGTCTGGCTTCCAGGCCGGCGAGTTGCACACCGTGGCCGTGAGCCATGGCGAAGGCAAGTTCGTGGTCAGCCGCGCGCAGGCAGAGCGCCTCTTCGCCAACGGCCAGGTGGCCTTCCGCTATGCCGATCCCGTGACGGGCGCACCTACGATGGAATCGCCCTTCAACCCGAACGGCTCCACCTGCGCCATCGAAGGCATCATCAGTCCCGACGGCCTGGTCCTCGGCAAGATGGGCCACTCCGAGCGTGCCGGCGAGAACCTTTACCGGAACATTCCCGCGCCGGTGGGCGAGGCCATCTTCCGCAATGCAGTGAATTACTTCAGAAAGACACGATAACGATATGGCAATCAACTATGAAAAGGCAGGCGTAAGCCTGGAAGCCGGTTATGAAGTGGTGCGGCGCATCAAGCAGCACGTGGCGTCGACGAAGCGTCCCGGCTGGATGGGCGGCATCGGCTCGTTCGGCGGCATGTTCGACCTTGCTTCGCTCGGCATCAAGGAACCCGTGCTGGTGAGCGGCACCGACGGCGTGGGCACCAAGCTCAAGATCGCGTTCGCGATGGACAAGCACGACACCATCGGCATCGACGCCGTGGCCATGTGCGTCAACGACGTGCTGGCGCAGGGCGCGGAACCGCTCTTCTTCCTGGACTACGTGGCCCTGGGACACAACATCCCCGAGAAGGTGGAGGCCATCGTGGCCGGTGTGGCGGAGGGCTGCCGGCAGGCGGGCTGCGCGCTTATCGGCGGCGAGACGGCCGAAATGCCGGGCATGTATGCCGACGGCGAATACGACATCGCCGGCTACACCACGGGCGTGGTCGAGAAAAGCAAGCTGATCGACGGCAGCAAGGTGAAGGCGGGCGACGTGCTGGTGGGCATTCCCTCGAGCGGCGTGCACTCCAACGGCTTCAGCCTCGTGCGCAAGATCGTGGCCGACGCCGGCCTCTCCCTGGACGAGAAGCGTCCGGAACTGGGCGGGCGGGTGCTCGGCGAGGTGCTGCTGACCCCGACGAACATCTATGTGAAGGAAGTGCTGGAGGTCATCCGGCACTGCGACGTCCACGGCGTGGCCCACATCACGGGCGGCGGCTTCGACGAGAACATCCCCCGCATCCTGCAGCCCGGCCAGGGCATCGCGGTGAAGGAGGGGACCTGGGAGATCCTGCCTGTTTTCAAGGCCCTGGAGCAGTGGGGCGGCATTCCGCACCGCGAGATGTTCAACATCTTCAACATGGGCATCGGCATGGTGCTGGCCCTCGACGCCGCCGAGGCGGACGAAGCCATCGCCATCCTGGCGAAGGCCGGCCGCAAGGCTTCGGTCATCGGCTGCGTCACCGACAAGCCCGGCGTAGACATTCAGCTGCTGTAGCATGAAACGGCTGGCAGTCTTCGCAAGCGGCTCGGGCACCAATTTCGAGGCCATCGCGCAGGCCTGCGTCGACGGGCGCATCGACGCGCGCGTGGCGCTGCTGGTGTGCGACGTGCCGGGTGCCAAGGTGCTGGAGCGCGGTGCGCGCTTCGGCGTGGAAACCTTCTGCTTCCGCCCGAAATCCTATGCCTGCAAGGCGGATTTCGAGCAGGAGATCGCGGACCGCATGGACGCGCTGGGCATCGACTTGGTGTGCCTGGCGGGCTACATGCGCATCATCGGCCCGACGCTCCTCGAGCGCTACGGCGGCCGCATCATCAACATCCATCCGTCGCTGCTGCCCGCCTTCAAGGGCGCGCACGCGGTGGAGGACGCCGTGGCCTACGGCGTGAAAGTCTACGGCATCTCGATCCACTGGGTCGACGCCACCCTCGACGGCGGCCGCATCATCGCCCAGGAAGCCTTCCCCTACGAGGGCAACGATCCGGACGAAGTGCACCGCATCGGCCAGAAAATCGAACATCGTCTCTATGTGGAGACCATCAATAAAATACTGCAATGAGAGCACTTGTAAGCGTTAGTGATAAAACCGGCGTGGCCGCTTTCGCGGCTGCCCTTTCCCGCCTCGGCTGGGAGATCATCGCCACGGGCGGCACGCAGCGCCTGCTGGAGCAGGAAGGCGTGAAGACCATCGGCATCAGCGAGGTGACGGGCTTCCCCGAAATCTGCGACGGGCGCGTCAAGACCCTGCACCCGAAGGTGCACGGCGCCCTGCTGGGCCGCCGCGACCTGCCTTCGCACCTGCAGGCCCTGAAGGAAAACGGCATCGAGTTCATCGACCTGGTCTGCGTCAACCTCTATCCCTTCGCGGCTACCATCGCGAAGCCGGGCGTGACCATGGAAGACGCGGTGGAGAACATCGACATCGGCGGTCCCTCGATGCTGCGCAGCGCCGCCAAGAACTGGCGCGACGTGACGGTGGTCTGCGATCCGGGCGACTACGGCCGGGTCATCGACCAGATCACGGCCAAGGGCAACACGACGCCCGAAACGCGCCTGGAGCTCTCGGCCAAGGCCTACACGCATACCGCGCAGTACGACACGATGATCGCGCGCTACATGCGGGCGCAGGCGGGCCTGCCGGAGAAGCTCTTCCTGGAATACGACCTGAAGCAGCCCCTGCGCTACGGCGAGAACCCGCACCAGGAAGCGCGCTTCTTCGCGACGCGCGAGCCGCAGCCCTATTCGCTCGCCTTTGCGCGGCAGATCCAGGGCAAGGAGATGTCTTACAACAACATCCAGGACGCGAACGCGGCGCTGAACATCGTGCGTGACTTCGCCGACCAGCCTTTCTGCGTGGCGCTCAAGCACATGAACCCGTGCGGCGCGGCGGTGGGGGCTACCGTCGAGGCGGCCTGGCAGGCGGCGTACGAGGCCGACAAGGTCAGCATCTACGGCGGCATCGTGGCGGTGAACCGCCCGCTGACGGCCGAGGTGGCGCAGGGGATGAAGCCCATCTTCCTGGAGATCGTCATCGCGCCGTCCTTTACGCCGGAAGCGTTGGAGATCCTCTCGTCGAAGAAGAACCTGCGGGTGCTGGAGGTGGCGATGGAACCTGAGAAGGAGGCGCCGATGCAGTATGTCTCCGTCAACGGCGGCATGCTGGTGCAGCAGCTCGACGTGGCGGTGGAGAAGATCGATGCCTCGATGTGCGTCACGAAGGTGCATCCGACGGCGTCGCAGCTGCGCGACATGGATTTTGGCTGGCGCATCGTCAAGCATGTGAAATCCAACGCCATCGCGGTGGTCCGCGACGGGCATACCCTGGGCGTGGGCGCGGGTCAGATGAACCGCGTGGGCTCGGCGGAGATCGCCTTGAAGGAGGCGCAGGCCGCGGGTTACTCGATGGGCCTGGTACTGGCTTCCGACGGCTTCCTGCCGTTCGGCGACACGGTCGCCCTGGCGGCGCAGTATGGCGTCACGGCCATCGTCCAGCCCGGCGGCTCGATCCGTGACGAGGAATCGATCGCGAAGGCCGACGAACTGGGCATCACGATGCTTTTCACCGGCGTCCGTCACTTTAAACACTAAGCCATGAAAAAGAAGGTATTGGTAGTTGGCGGCGGAGGGCGTGAGCACGCCATCGTCGAGGCGTTGAGCCGGTCGATGCAGGTCGGCCAGATCTACTGTGCGCCGGGCAATGCCGGCATCGGCGAGCTGGCGGCGTGCGTGCCGCTGAAAGATACGGATGTCGACGGCCTGCTGCATTTTGCGCAGGAGCACGACATCGACCTGACGGTCGTCGGACCGGAGGCGGCGCTGGCGGCGGGTATCGTGGACAAGTTCCGCGCTGCCGGGCTGAAGATTTTCGGCCACACGCAGGCGGCCACGGCCATCGAGTCGAGCAAGGACTTCGCGAAGCGGCTGATGGCCGGCGCGAAGGTGCCGACAGCGGCCTACCGGACTTTTACGGATTTCGACGAGGCGTGGGCTTATGTCCAGGCCGGGTCTCTTCCGACGGTCATCAAGTACGACGGCCTGGCGGCGGGCAAGGGCGTGGTCGTGGCGACTTCGCTGGCGGAAGCCGAGGCTGCGTTGCGCGACATGCTGCTCGACGGCCGCTACGGGGAAGGGAAGGTGGTGATCGAAGAATTCCTGACCGGTCCCGAGTTCTCGCTGATGGCCTTTGTCTCCGGCCGGCAGGTCCGGCCGATGGTGGCCGCCCAGGACCATAAGCGCGCCTTCGACGGCGACGAAGGGCCGAACACCGGCGGCATGGGTGCCTACACGGAGTCTTTCGCCACGGGCAAGAGCGGCCTTTCGTTCATCTCGGATGAAGAATATAATTTCGCGGTCTCGCGCATCCTGCAGCCGGTGGCCAATGCCATGGCCGACGCCGGCACGCCGCTCAGCGGCGTCCTCTACGGCGGCTTGATGAAGACGCCGTCCGGCATCAAGGTCATCGAGTTCAACGCCCGTTTCGGCGATCCCGAGACGGAGGTGGTGCTGCCGCGTCTGGAAACCGACAGCTACGAGGTTTTCGAGGCGGTCGCCACGGGCGGTGAGATTCCCGCGCTGCGCTGGCGCGACGAAGCCGTCCTGGGCGTTGTCCTGGCCTCGAAAGGCTATCCGGGCAGTTATGCCAAGGACGCCCCGATCACGGTGGCGCCGGATTTCGCCGAGCGCCTCTGCCACATGGGCACGAAGCGCGACGCTGACGGCAGCTTGCTGACGGCCGGCGGCCGCGTCCTGATGGTTATCGCCTCCGCGCCCACGACGCCTGCGGCTTCCCGCCTCGTCTATGCCGCGGTCGAGAAGATCCACTGCGACAACCTGTTTTATCGTCACGACATTGCTAAATACGTCATTCCCGGCTTGACCGGGAATCTATGATTCAAATGGGAAAGATTATCGATGGAAAAGCCATTGCTGCAGGGATTTATGAAGAGATGCAGCGCGAAGTCGAACAGTACGGCGAGCAGTACGGCCGCCGGCCGGGCCTGACGGTCATCATCGTCGGTGAAGATCCGGCGAGCCAGGTCTATGTCCGCAACAAGGAGATTGCCGCGAAGAAGGTGGGCATGGTTTCCGAGGTCATCCGGATGCCGGAGCAGACGACGCAGGACGAGTTGCTGGCCGTGATCACCCGGCTGAACGCCGACACGACGGTCGACGGCATTCTCGTGCAGCTGCCGGTGCCGAAGCACATTGACAAGGACGCGGTCATCGCCGCCGTCGCGCCTGAAAAGGACGTGGACGGCTTCTTCGGCATGAAGTCCGGTTTCACGATGAAGCAGGGCTATGTCGCGCCGTGCACGCCCCGCGCCTGCATCCACCTGATCAAGACGACGGGCGAGACCATCGAAGGCAAGCACGCCCTTGTCGTGGGCCGCGGCGAACTTGTCGGCAAGCCCGTCGCGACGCTGCTGCTGAACGAGAACGCCACCGTCACGATCGCCCATTCCCGCACCCGCAACCTCGGCGAGATCGCCCGCACGGCCGACATCATCATCGCTGCCGTCGGCCGGCCGAAGGTCGTCACCGGCGACATGGTCAAGCCCGGCGCCATCCTGATTGACGTCGGCATCAACCGTGGCGCCGACGGCAAACTTTGCGGCGACATCGACTTCCCGACGGCTGAACCCGTGGCCGGCTGGATCACTCCCGTCCCCGGCGGCGTCGGCCCGATGACGATCGCGATGCTCATCCGCAACACCCTCGACTGCTACCTGAGTCACGTAAAATAGATGCCGGATCAAGTCCGGCATGACGAGTGATGTAAAGCGTAGCGGAGCGGGTGATGTCCGGCGCAGCGACCTTTTTTCGGGAGCAAGACGGACATCAGAGCTCCGCGGAGCGCTCGTTATTGATTATTTCGGTTTATATTCTTATCTTTGTAAGACGTAAACTTTGAAACAATCAATAACTGACTCGTATGAAAATACTATCCGTACTGACCAACCTGTGGAGCAGCAACGCCACGCTGGTGCTGCTGTGCCTGATTCTGATCATTGTGGCGGTCTTCGTCGTCTATTATCTGAAGAAGGCGAAAGAACACCCGAAAGGACTGATTGCAGCCGCCTTGAGCAACATGGGCGAACGCTTCGGCTACTATATCATGAACGCCGTGCTGCTGCTCTTCCTCGTGTCGAAATTCGGCCTGCCCGACGGCACCGCCGGCCTGATTTACTCGTTCTTCTACTTCGGCATCTATATCCTCGCCCTCGTCGGCGGTCTGATTGCCGACAAGACGCAGAACTACAACCGCACCATCCAGATCGGCCTCTTCATCATGGCGGCCGGCTACGTCGCCCTCGCCATTCCACTCTTCAGCAAGGCCGGCGGCATGGTGGTCGACGGCAACGGCGGCTGGTGGAGCATCCTGATCTTCACCTGCGTCGCCCTGCTCTGCATCGCCTTCGGTAACGGCCTGTTCAAGGGCAACCTCCAGGCGCTGGTCGGCAAACTCTACGACGAATTCGAAGAAGCCGCGGCCAAGGAAGGCCCCGAGGCCCTCAAGATCGCCAAGGACAAACGCGACTCCGGCTTCCAGATTTTCTACGTGTTCATCAACATCGGCGGCGTGATCGCCCCGTTCATCGCCCCGATGCTCCGCAAATGGTGGCTCTCCCGCAGCAACTTCATCTACAACGCCGACATGGCCGGCCTTTGCCACAAGTTCATCGGCGGCGAGACTTCCATCGTCGAAACCCAGAAATTCATCGAGACGGCCAATGCATCCGTGACGGATCCCGCCGTGCTCGCCAACCCGGCGCAGTTCTGCTCCGACTATGTGGAAGTGTTCAACACCGGTATCCACTGGGCCTTCATCGTGTCGGCCCTCGCCATGATCACCTCGCTGGTTATCTTCCTGGCCACCAAGCATAAATTCCCGCAGCCCGGCAAGAAGGTCGCCGCGCAGAGCGTCGAATACACCGCCGAGGAGAAGCAGGCCATGGCCAAGGAGATCAAGCAGCGCATGGCCGCCCTCTTCGCCGTGCTCGGCATCGCCATCTTCTTCTGGCTCAGCTTCCACCAGAACGGCCAGTCGCTGATGGTCTTCGCCCGCGACTTCGTGGATTCCTCCAAGATCGCGCCCGAGATTTCCCAGGCGCTCAACCCGCTGTACGTGATCATCCTGACCCCGATCGTGATGGGCATCTTCGGCGCACTGGTCCGCAAGGGCAAGGGCGTGTCCACACCGCGCAAGATCTCGATGGGTATGTTCATCGCCGGCCTGGCTTACCTCTTCCTGGTGATCCTGTCGCTGGTGCACCACTATCCGTCCGGCAATGAATTCCGCGCCATGGACTCCGTACAGATGGCCGCGGCCGGCCTGGAGAAATGCGGCTATTGGGTGATGTTCGTCATCTACTTCTTCCTGACCGTCGCCGAGCTGCTGATCTCGCCGCTGGGCCTGAGCTTCGTCTCGAAGGTGGCGCCGAAGAACATGGTGGGTCTCTGCCAGGGCCTCTGGCTGGGCGCTACCGCCATCGGCAACCTCTTCATCTTCGTCGGCCCTATCATGCTCAACGCCTGGCCGATCTGGAAGTGCTGGACGGTGTTCCTGGTCATTTGCTTCGTGTCCATGGCCATCATGCTCGGCATGGTGAAGTGGCTGGAAAAGGTCACGAAGGCCTAATCGATCCGATCGTTTTTCAGCCATGCTGAAGATCGTATTTCTGGATGCGCAGACGCTGGGGAGCGATGTCTCCCTGGCGCCTGTCGCGTCATTGGGCGACTATACCGCCTATCCGTTTACAAGGTCCGAAGAAGTCGTCGGGCGCATGCGCGGCTGCGACGTGGTGATCACCAACAAGGTCCGCATCGGCAGGGCGGAAATCGACGCCTGCCCGACGCTGAAACTCATCTGCGAAGCGGCCACGGGCGTCGACAACATCGATGTGGCCTATGCCGAATCGAAGGGCATTCCGGTGCGCAACGCCGTGAACTATTCCACCGAGAGCGTGGCCCAGGTCACCTGGATGCTGGTCCTGAACCTGGTGGGACACACCGCGTTCTTCGACAACTTTGTCAAGAGCGGCGCTTACAGCGCAGGGACTTGCGTCACGAACGTGGACTGGCCCTTCTGCGAACTCAAGGGCAAGACCTACGGCGTGGTGGGCCTGGGACACATCGGCTCCCGCGTGGCCGCGATCGCCGAGGCCTTCGGCATGCAGGTGCTCTATTACCCGACCTCCGGCAAGCCGCATTCCGACCGCTACGAGGCCGACACCGACCTGCACCGTTTCCTCTCGCGCTGCGACGTGGTGAGCGTGCACTGCCCGATGAACGAGCGCACCCGCGGCCTGATCGGCTACGAGGCTCTTGGGCAGATGAAGCGGGACGCCGTCATCGTCAACCTGGGCCGCGGCGGCATCATCGTGGAGGCCGACCTGGCCCGTGCGCTGGATGAAGGCCTGATCGCGGGCGCCGGCGTCGACGTGTTTACGCAGGAGCCCCTGCCCGCCGGTCATCCGTATCTGACATTGCAGCATTCGGAACGATTGTTGCTTACACCGCACATCGGCTGGACCAGCCGCGAAGCCCGTCTTTCCCTGGTCAGCATGATTGCCGAAAACATTAAACAAACATTTGGAAATCTTTAAATCTTACTGATATGACTGTCATTATTATCATTGCCATCGTGGCCATCCTGGTCCTTTGGGTCATTTCCGTCCAGCGGAAGCTCGTCAAGCAGGAAGAAATCTGCAAGAACGGGCTCAGTCAGATCGGCGTCCAGCAGGCCAGCCGCTGGGATGCGCTTACCGCCATCGCGGAACTCATCAAGGGTTATTCCGACTATGAGTACAAGACCATCACCGACACCATCGCGCAGCGCCGTCCCATCACGGCCGGCAGCACGACCGCCGATGCCAACGCGCAGGAGAACCTCTTCGGACAGGCCCTCTCGCACCTCAACGTCGTGGTGGAGAAATATCCCGAACTCAAGGCCAACGAGCAGTACAACAAGGGTATCGACAACATCAACGTGTATGAGAACCAGGTGCGCATGAGCCGCATGGTCTACAACGACTCCGTCACCAAGTTCAACCAGCTGATCCGTCAGTTCCCCGACTCGATCGTGGCTTCGATGCTGCACTTCGTGCCGCGCGAGTACCTGGTGGAGAACCAGGGCAAGACCGACATGCCTTCCTTCAAAATGTCGTAGGGAATGAGACGATTCCTGCTGGGCTGTTGCCTTGCGCTCTTCTGCTTCTGCGCTGCGATTCCCGTCGCGGCGCAGAATAGTGTTCATGATGTCGATATCACCGTGACGCTCGACACGGACGGCAGCGCGCGGATCCGGGAGGTCTGGGACATGACCCTCAGCCGGGGCACGGAAGTATACCTGGGCCGTGAGAACCTGGGCGACATCAAGATCCTCGACCTGACCGTCTCCGACGAGACGGGGGAGACCTACCACACCGACCGTTCCTGGGATACCGACCGGTCCTTCGAAAAGAAGAAGAACCACTGCGGCCTCAATTCCATCTCGGGCGGCTATGAGATCTGCTGGGGCATCGGGGAGTACGGACACCGGACGTATACCGTCGACTACACGCTGACCAACCTGGTCAAGAGCCTCGACGATTACGACATGATCCACTACCAGTTCTACACGCCCAACGATTTCCGGGGCGAGCATGTGAAGGTGACCATCGAGAAGCCCGGCTTCGTGATGGACACCCTCACGCGCATCTGGGCCTTCGGTTTCGACGGCTATATCTGGCGGGAAGACGGACGGGTGATCGCGGAGAGCGAGAACCCGCTGGAACCCAGCTACTCCATCATCGTGCTCATGCGCTTCGACAAGGGAACCTTCGATTCGAAGAGCGTGCAGGAGCGCTCCTTCCAGACGGTCCTGGACCGCGCGCTGGAAGGCGCCGACGAGCCCGACGTGCCGATGAGCCGCGCGGAGGAGATCTTCTATGAAGTGATGGGCTTCCTCTTCTTCATGGGGATGGTCCTGCTGCCCTTCATCCCGTTCATCATCCGTCGCGTCCAGCGGCGGCGCGCCAAGAAGAACGCTTTCGGCACGCTCAGCCTCGCGGGCATCCCCTGGTCGCGTGACATCCCGTATGGCAGCGACATTCTGATGAACTACTATGTGGTCTCCACTTCGCAGGAACTGAAGACGAAGAAGAATTCCGTGGCTTCGGCCATGATTCTCCACATGCTCAACGCCGGTGTCCTGGAAGCGACCCGCGACCTGGCGAGCGGCAAGGTGGAGATCCGTTTCCGCCCCGACAATTCCGCCGGCTTCAAGCAGCTGGACCACACGGAAGAGCAGCTCTGGAAATACATGTACGAAGCGAGCGGGGAGAACCATGTCCTGGAAGAGAAGGAGTTCTCGAATTGGGCCAAGAAACACAATTCGACGCTTGTCCTCTGGACCACGCGCGTAAAGAACGATGGTCTTACGAAGCTGAAGAGCGCACGCTATTATGATTCCGGCAAGTACACGGCCCAAGGTCAGCAGGAAAACTGCAAGATCGTCGGTTTCAAGAAGTTCCTGGAAGACACGACGCTCATCAAGCAGCGCACGACCCCCGAGGTGGCGCTGTGGCGCGACTACCTGATCTTCGCTTCGCTCTTCGGCATCGCCGACAAGGTGGCCAAGGAGCTGAAGGACATCGATCCGGTGGTCTTCGAGCAGGCCTGCTCCATGAGCTACAACGACATGACCAACGTGATCTACCTGACGCGCTCGTATGCTGACGTCCTGACGCGCTATTCGACACCGCCTACGCCGAGTTATTCGGGCGGCAGTTCGCTGGGCGGCTTCAGCCGCAGCGGCGGTGGCGGCCACTCCTCCTTCGGCGGTGGCGGCGGCTTCCATGGCGGCGGCCATTCCGGCGTGAGGTAAGACATGAAAAAAGCTGCTGAATTCTCAGCAGGTATCGGCCGAAGGCCGAGGGGTTCGGGGGCTGTGCCCCCGATAAAACGGGTGCCCCGGGCACAAAAAAACCTGCTGATTTTCAGCAGGTTTTTTATGTGCCCAGGACAAGACTCGAACTTGCACGCCCTATAACGGGCACCAGCCCCTCAAGCTGGCGTGTCTACCAATTTCACCACCTGGGCGGGGATTGGGACTGCAAATATACAGCTTTTTTCTAACTTTGTACCCCCGATGGAAGAAAAAATAGATAAAAACGCGAAAATAATCTCCGGCATGTTCGATTCGATCGCCTCGAAATACGACCGGATGAACCATGGCATGTCGCTGGGCATCGACCGCATCTGGCGGCGGCGTTTCGTGCGGCGACTCTCGGCGGGAATGGCACCGGGCGCGACGGTCCTCGACCTGGCCTGCGGCACGGGCGACCTGACGAAAGCCCTGGCGCTGAAAGGCTTTACCGTCACGGGTCTGGATATTTCCGCGGAGATGGAGGAGGTGGGGAAGCTCAAGTGCCGCGACCTGCAGCCGCAGCCCCGTTTCGTGCTGGGTTCCGCCGAGCAGATCCCTTTCCCGGACGCTACTTTCGACGCCGTCACCATCGCCTTCGGCCTGCGCAACTTCGACCATCGGGCGAATTGCCTGCGGGAGATCCGCCGGGTGCTGAAACCGGGCGGCCGCCTGGCCGTACTGGATTTCGCGGTGCCGAAGAACCCCCTCTGGCGGGCGATCTACCTGTTCTATTTCAAGCATGCGATGCGGCTGGTCGGCCGGCTGGTCGGCAGCGGCGACGCCTACGGCTACCTGGTGGACTCCGTCCTGGCGTTCCCGCGCTACGAAGCCCTGGTCGCCGAATTCGAAGCCGCCGGCTTCACCGACGTGCACTACACCGCCTATTCCGGCGGCATCTCAGTCGCGTATTATTCCCACTCGATGGTTCCCGGAGGCTTGGAAGTGATGTCGTAGACGACACGGTTGACGCCGCGGACCTTGCGGATGATCTCGTTCGAGACGTCGCGGAGGAAGTCGTAGGGGAAGGGGAACCAGTCCGCCGTCATGGCATCCGTCGAAACGACGGCGCGCAGCGCCACGGGATTCTCGTAGGTGCGCTCGTCACCCATCACGCCCACGCTCTTGACCGGCAGCAGGATGACACCCGCCTGCCAGATCGCGTCGTACAGGTTCGTGGCCATGATGCGTGGATCCGATGCGCTCGGGAAGCCCATGCCCGTGCAATCGTAACTGCGCAGGCCGCGGATGAATATGTCGTCCGCCTCGCGCAGGATGCGGAGCTTCTCTTCCGTGATGTCGCCGATGATGCGGATGGCCAGCGACGGTCCGGGGAAAGGATGCCGGCCCACCAGCTCTTCCTTGATGCCCAGCGCGCGGCCTACGCGGCGCACCTCGTCCTTGAAGAGCATGCGCAGCGGCTCCACGATCTTCAGGTTCATCTCCTTCGGCAGGCCGCCCACGTTGTGGTGGCTCTTGATCTTGGAGGCGATGCCTTCGATGCCGGCGCTTTCGATGACGTCGGGATAGATGGTCCCCTGGGCGAGCCAGCGGGCGTTTTCAATCTGCTTGGCGTATTTGTCGAAGGTCTCGACGAAGAGCCGGCCGATGATCTTGCGCTTGGCCTCGGGCTCGGTGACGCCGGCCAGCGCCGCCAGGAATTCCTTGGAAGCGTCGGCGCCGATCACGTTGAGGCCCATGTCGTGGTAGGAGGTCAGCACGTCCTCGAATTCGTTCTTGCGGAGCAGCCCGTTGTTCACGAAGATGCACGTAAGCTGACTGCCGATGGCCTTGTTGAGCAGCACGCCGGCCACGGTGGAGTCCACGCCGCCGCTCAGGCCCAGGATCACGCGCTCATCCCCGATCTGCTTCCGGAGCGACGCGACCGTCGTCTCGATGAAAGAATCCGGGGTCCAGTTGCCGGCGCAGCCGCAGATGTCCAGCGCGAAATTGGCCAGCATGCGCGAGCCTTCCGCCGTGTGGTACACTTCCGGGTGGAACTGCACCGCGAAGGTGGGCTCGCCCGCGAACTGGAAGGCCGCGTTCGTGACGTCGGCCGTGGAGGCGATCACCTGCGCGCCTGCGGGCAGGGCGGAGATGCTGTCGCCGTGCGACATCCAAACCTGCGTTTCCTTCGAGACCCCCTTCAGCAGCGGGGAGTCCGCCACCACTTTCAGCATGGCGCGGCCATACTCGCGGGTGTTGGACGCCTCCACCTTTCCGCCGCCCGTGTGGGCCATGTACTGGGCGCCGTAGCAGATGCCCAGCAGCGGCAGGCGGCCGCGGAACAGCGAGAGGTCCACCTGCGGCGCGTTGGCGTCGCGGACGGAGCAGGGGCTGCCCGACAGGATCACGCCTTTGACGCTTTCGTCGAGGACGGGGATCTTGTTGAAGGGATAGATTTCGCAATAGACGTTGAGTTCGCGGAGTCGCCGACCGATGAGCTGTGTCACCTGCGATCCGAAGTCGAGGATGATAATCTTTTCAACCATGCTACAAAAATACGAAACAGTTTCTTAAAATTGCGAGATTATTTCTACTTTTGCGCCTTCAACAGCGTTGAATTTTCACGTAGTATGCAAGATATCAGAAACGTAGCGATCATCGCCCATGTGGACCACGGCAAGACCACCCTCGTGGACCGTATGATCTATCAGGCCAAGCTCACCCGCAAGGCAGAGGACCTCGGCGAACTCATTCTCGACAACAACGACCTCGAACGCGAGCGCGGCATCACCATCCTGGCCAAGAACGTGTCGGTTCCCTACAAGGATGTAAAGATCAACATCATCGACACGCCCGGCCACGCCGACTTCGGCGGCGAGGTGGAACGCGTGCTCAACATGGCCGACGGCGTGCTGCTGCTGGTGGACGCCTTCGAAGGCACCATGCCGCAGACCCGCTTCGTGCTGCAGAAAGCCCTCGAGATGGGCAAGAAGCCCATCGTGGTCATCAACAAGGTGGACAAGCTGAACTGCCGTCCCGACGAGGTGAACGAAGAGGTCTTCGACCTGATGTTCTCGCTCAACGCCACGGAAGAGCAGCTCGACTTCAAGACCATCTACGGCAGCGCCAAGCAGGGCTGGATGTCGCGCGACTGGCGCGAGCCCGCCACCGACATCACCGCGCTGCTCGACACCATCATCGAAGAGATTCCCGCTCCGCAGGTCGTGGAAGGCACCCCGCAGATGCTCATCTCCTCGCTGGAGTACTCCCCGTACGTGGGCCGCATCGCCGTGGGCCGCGTGACCCGGGGCACGCTGCGTTCCGGCATGCCGGTGTCGCTCTGCAAGCGCTACGACATCGTGGAGAAGCAGAAGATCAAGGACCTGATGGTCTTCGAAGGCCTGGAGAAACGCAAGGTCGAGAGCGTCCAGTGCGGCGACATCTGCGCCGTGGTGGGCATCGACGGCTTCGAGATCGGCGACACCATCGCCGACTTCGAGAACCCGGAGGCCCTGCCGCCGATCGCCGTCGACGAACCGACGATGAGCATGGTGTTCACCATCAACGACTCGCCGTTCTTCGGCCGCGAAGGCAAATTCGTGACATCCCGCCATATCAAGGAGCGCCTGGAGCGCGAACTCGAGAAGAACCTGGCCCTGCGCGTCAAGCCGGGCGTCAACGCCGACTCGTTCGTGGTCTACGGCCGCGGCGTGCTGCACCTCTCGATCCTCATCGAGACCATGCGCCGCGAAGGTTTCGAACTGCAGGTGGGCCAGCCCCGCGTGCTCGACAAGACCATCGGCGGCAAGCGCTGTGAGCCGATCGAGTCGCTGACCATCGACGTGCCCGAGGAATTCGTGGGTCGCGCCATCGAGATGACCACCCGCCGCAAAGGCGCGCTGATCCGGATGGAGACCCGCGGTGACCGCGTGCACCTCGACTTCGAGATTCCGTCCCGCGGCCTGATGGGCTTGCGCAGCAACCTGCTGACCGCCACCCAGGGCGAAGCCGTGGTGGCGCACCGCTTCAAGGATTACGAGCCGTTCAAGGGCGACATCGAGAAGCGCACCAACGGTTCGCTGGTGGCCCATGAGACCGGCCTTTCCGTGGCTTACGCCATGGACAAGCTGCAGGACCGCGGCCGCTTCTTCATCGATCCGGGCGAAGAGGTCTACGCCGGCCAGGTGGTGGGCGAGCACATCCGTGACTTCGACCTCGTGATCAACATCTGCAAGACCAAGAAACTGACCAACGTGCGCGCCGCCGGCACCGACGAGAAAGTGATGCTGCCGCCGCCCGTGCGCTTCAGCCTCGAAGAGGCGCTGGAGTACATCCAGGAGGATGAATTGGTGGAAGTCACGCCCAAGTCGATGCGCATGCGCAAGATCATTCTCGACGAAACGGCGCGAAAAAGAGCAGAAAGAAGTTAATATTCAAATTATTTTGCTATATTTGCAGCCCCAATTTTTCCGATATGGACAAAATGTATCAGGACATTGTAATCCCTATCAAGGGTTTGCCCCTGGGCGAGAGTTCATTCCGGTTTGAAATCGGGGAACCGTTCTTTCAAGCGTTCGAAAACAGCCTGATCAAGGATGCGGACTGCAGCGTAAAGGTGCGGGTCGTGCGTCACCAGACGCTGCTCGATATTGTGTGTGAGATTGTCGGGTTCGTCGTGGTGGAGTGCGACCGCTGTCTGGAAGACTTGACCTTGAAGGTGGACATCGATCCGCATCTGACCGTCGGTTTCGGCACGGTGGATGTCGACGATGCCGGGGTGGAGGACGACGTGCAGGTGGTCGACCACACGGAGAGTGAGTTGAACCTCAATCAGTTCGTGTACGACTACATCTGCCTGGCCCTCCCGCTGGTGAAGGTGCATCCCGAAGGGAAATGCAATCCCGAGATGCTTCGCTACATCTCCGACAACGAAGGTGGCGAAACGACCGCCGACAGCGATGTCGCCCGTCCCTTCGAAGGCTTGAAAGAGTTATTGAAAAACAAAGACAATTAAAATTATAGAAAATGGCACATCCGAAACACAAGATCTCGAAGCAGCGCCGAGATAAAAGAAGAACCCACGACAAGGCCGTCGTCCCTCAGCTGACGACTTGCCCGAACTGCGGTGCTACCGTCATGTATCACCACGTCTGCCCTGAGTGCGGCTTTTATCGTGGTCGTCAGATCATCAACAAGACTGTTGCGTAATTCTGACCGAAAAGTTTTAAAAAAAGCCGGCGATGGCCGGCTTTTTTTGGCCTTGTAGTTCAACGGATAGAATGGAGGTTTCCTAAACCTTAGATGGCGGTTCGATTCCGCCCGGGGCTACGATCAAATAAAGAAAGATATGGATAAAAAAGAAAAACACCAGGAACTCAATGAGGAACAACTGGACATGGTGACTGGAGGCGGCCAGTTTATCGTAGATGACACACCTGATCTTTCAGGGCTTGACTTTGACGGTTTTGCACATACCAGGAAAGTTGATGACAGAAGGTTTAAAGAAGTAGAACTTGGATATGGCGCTACTATTGTTGGGGCTGGCTATGGTGGCGAATTTGACGCAGTTATCGATTTGGAGTCACTTATGAAGGGTAAACGCGAAATAGACAGGTTTCCTCATAAGAAAAAATAAAGGGCTACGAAAAGAGCGAGGCAACAGCCTCGCTCTTTTCGTACTTACCGATTCGGGTGATACTTCAGGATGGTGTCCTGCCACTTGCGGGAGTCGATGTGCGGGTAGATCTCGGTGGTGAGGATGCTTTCGTGTCCGAGCATCTGCTGGACCACGCGCAGGTCGGCGCCATTTTCGACCAGGTGCGTGGCGAAACTGTGTCGGAAGGTGTGCGGGGAGATTTCCTTCCGGATGCCGGCGGCCGCTGCCTGCTCCTTGACGATGTTGAAGACCGCCACGCGCGAGAGCTTGCCGCCGCGGTGGTTGAGGAAGAGGATGTCCTCGGCGGCCTTCTGCACCGGCCCCGCGTCCCGCACCTGCCGGTAGAGCCGGATGGCCTGGATGGCCGGCTCGCCGATGGGCACCAGCCGCTGCTTGCTGCCCTTGCCGAAGACCCGGATGAACTGCTCGTCCAGGAAGATGTCGGAAATCTTCAGCCCAATCAGCTCGCTGACGCGCAAACCGCAGGAATACAGCACTTCCAGGATGCAGCGGTTCCGATGGCCTTCCGGCTTGGACAGGTCTACCGACTCGAGAATGGCCATGACCTCGTCCACGGACAGGACCGTGGGCAGGTAGGGGTTGATTTTGGGCGCGGAGAGTTTGTCGCAGGGATTGCCGGTCGGCAGTGCCCCCTCCGCGTCGAGGAAGCGGTACAATGCCTTGACCGAGCTGATGGCGCGGGCCTGCGAACGCTTGGAGACGCCGCCCGCGACCCGTTCCTCCAGGAAGGCGGACAGCTCGTCGATCGAGGCGTCGGCGGGCGCGATGCCCCGGCTGCGCAGCAGGGCGAAGTATTGTTGCACGTCGGCGCAGTAGCCGGCGACGGTGTTGGCCGACAGCGAGCGCTCGAGCTTCAGGTAGGCGCGGAAGTCGAGCAGCGTGGTCTCGTAGGTGTCAGCGTGATTGCGCATGGTATCGGCAGTAGGGGGCCAGGCCGCAGGAAGCACATTTAGGCTTACGGGCCGTGCATTCGTAGCGGCCGTGGAGGATGAGCCAGTGGTGGGCCCGGGCCCGCAGGGCTTCGGGAATGCCGGCTTCCAGGTCGCGCTCCACGGCATAGGGCGTCTTGCCGTCCGAGAGGCCGAGGCGGTGGGCGACGCGGAACACGTGGGTGTCGACCGCGATGACGGGCTCGTCGTAGAGCACGGAGGTCACCACGTTGGCGGTCTTGCGCCCGACGCCCGGCAGCGTCATGAGCGATTCGATGTCGCGGGGAATTTCGCCGCCGAAACGCTCCATCACCTGCTGCGCCATGGCTACCAGGTGCGCGGCCTTGCTGTTGGGGTAGGAGATCGACTTGATGAGCGCGTAGACCTCTTCCGGCGTGGCGGCGGCCAGCGCGGCCACGTCGGGATAACGCTCGTACAGGGCGGGGGTGGTCAGGTTGACCCGCTTGTCGGTGCACTGGGCCGAGAGGATGACGGCCACGATGAGCTGGTAGGGAGAGGCGAAGTGGAGCTCACTCGCCGCCAGGGGCCGGTTCTCGGCAAACCAGGCCAGGATGGGCCCGAAGGCCGGTTCAGGCTTCCGCTGCGACTTCACGGCAGACTCCGTTTTCAAGGGTGAGCACCCGGGCGGGGAACATGCGCAGCAGCGCCTGGTTGTGCGTGACCATCAGGATGGCGGTGCCGCAGCGGTTGATGTCGAAGAGCAGCTTCATGATGCCGCGGGCGGTTTCTTCGTCGAGGTTGCCGGTGGGCTCGTCGGCCAGGATGAGCGTGGGCTCGTTGAGCAGGGCGCGGGCGATGGCGGCGCGCTGCTGCTCGCCGCCGGAGAGCTGGTGGGGCAGCTTGTAGGCCTTGTGCTGCAGCCCAACGGCGGCCAGCACCCGGTCGATGCGTTCGGCGATCTCGCCCTTGTCCTTCCACCCCGTGGCCTCCAGCACGAAACGCAGGTTGTCTTCCACCGTGCGGTCCATCAGCAGCTGGAAATCCTGGAATACGATGCCCAGGCTGCGGCGGAGGTATGGTATTTGCTTGCGTTTGAGGTTCGTCAAGTCGAAATCTCCGACGCGCGCCTCTCCGCTCAGGGGCGGATTCTCCCCGGTGAGGGTACGGATGATGGAGGTTTTTCCGCTGCCGACCTTACCGGTCAGGTAGACGAATTCGCCGGGCAGGATGGTCAGGTCGAGCCTGTCGACCACCACCACTTCTCCGTTGGAAATGTCGGCGTCGCGGAAATAGACGACGGGTGTGGCATCGGGGTTCATAGGAATGGCTTTGGTGCACAAATTTAACTTTTTTTGCGTATTTTCGCATCATAGAAAGATGAAAAGCGTGAGCGTATATCTGAGAACCGGCGCAGCGGCTCTGCTGCTGCTCCTGGCGGCGCTGCCTTCCTGGGGCCAGGTCAAGGACCGGCAGCATTCCGACCGCCTCGAATCGGCCCGACAACTCTATTACAACGGATCCTACTATGCGGCGGAAAAAGCCTTCACCGAGCTCGGGAAGGAGTCGCTCCGCACCCTCGACCGCTCGGAGATCGAAGCCTACAAGGTGATGTGCGCCATCGCCCTCGACAAGGTCAACGCCGAAGGCCTGGTCAATACCTACTGCAGCAAGTATCCCAACGCGCCGCAGCAGTCCATGGTGCGGGAAGCCCTGGCCTCGCGCTATTTCGATACCGGCAAGTACGTGGAGGCGCTCTCCGTCTACAATACCATCAACCCCAACCACCTCTACCGCAACCGCCGCACCGACTACACCTTCAAGAAAGCGTACAGCAACATGCGCACGGGCGGTTATGAGCGCGCGGAAGAGGGCTTCGCCCAGGTGCTCGCCGGCCCGTATTCCCAGTACACCGTGCCCAGCACCTACTACAAGGGCTACGTCCATTATATCCGCCAGCAGTTCGACAAGGCCGTGCCGCTGTTCGAGCAGGTGGGGAAGGATAACCAGTTCTCGCTCATGGCCGACTATTTCGCCGTGGAGAGCAAACTGATGCTCAAGGACTACGACTATGTGATCGAGCGCGGGGAACCGCTGTACGACCGGCTCGACAAGGAGATGCAGAGCTCGCTCGCCCGCATCCTCTCGGAGGCCTGGTACGAGAAGGGCAACCAGGAGGAAGCCCGCCGCTACCTCGACATCTACACCCAGAGCGGCGCCGAACTGAGCCGGAAGGACCACTACTTCTCGGGCATCGTGTCGTACAGCCTCAAGTCGTGGCCGGCCGCCATCGAGTCGTTCTCCCACGTGCTGGGCCAGGACGACGAGCTGGGCCAGAACGCCTGGTACTACACGGCCAACAGCTACCTCCAGACCCGGAACAAGATCGCCGCGCTCGACGCCTTCAAGGCCGCCTCGGAGTGCGACTTCGACAAGGTGATCCAGGAAGACGCCTATTTCAACTACGCCAAGCTCTCCTTCGACGTCAACGCCGACATCTCGCCCTTCCGCACCTACATGGAGCGCTGGCCCGAGAGCGGCAAGGACGACATCATCCACAACTACATGGCCACGGCTTTCCTGCTGTCGAAGGACTACCGTTCCGCCGTGGAGGCCCTCTCCGCCATTCGCGTGCACACGCCCGAGTCCTCGGCCAACCTGCAGAAAGCCTCGTTCCTGCGCGCCATGCAGCTGATCGAGGGAAAGGCCTTCCGCGCCGCCGAACCGCTGCTCGAGGAAGCCGCCTCGTCGGGCGACAACGAAGAACTGGCCAACCTGGCCCGCTTCTGGCTGGCCGAGTGCTGCTTCCGCGACGAGCGCTGGTCCGAGGCCATCGCCATCAACAGCAACCTGCTGGCCGACGATTCCTTCCGCAGCAGCTCCGAATACCCGCAGGCCCTCTACAACCAGGCCTACAGCTACCTGAAGAGCGGCAATTACGTATATGCGGAAAACAATTTCCGCAACTTCCTCAACGTGTCGGGCGAATACCAGCAGTACGAGCGCGACGCGCAGACACGCCTCGCCGACGCCTGCTTCATGCAGGGCAAGTATGCCGACGCGGCAGAGACCTACGAAAAAGTCTACGAGGCGGATCCCGCTTCCGAGGACCTCTATCCCGCGCTGCAGTCGGCCATCGCCTACGGCCTGATGGGCAACGAGGCCAAGAAGATCGAGCTGCTGAGGCAGGTGACCCGGCTCAACCGCACGGCGCCCCTGTATCCCCAGGCGCTCTTCGAGCTGGGCCGCACCTACGTGCAGGCAGGCAAGAACGACAATGCGTCGGAGTGCTTCTTCACGCTGCTCGGCATGAAGGGGAACGACTACTACACGAAAGCCCTGCTGGAACTGGCGATGATCAACGCCAACAGCCGCAAATACGACAAGGCGGTGGAATACTACAAGACCGTGGTGGACTACGCGCCCGACTCGCCGGAGGCCGAAGACGCCCTGGCCGGCCTGGAGAGCCTCTATCGCCAGCGCAACCAGCCCGAGCTCTTCCTGAGCTACCTCGACGAGATCGGCCGCAGCGACATCAAGAGCGACGAGGAGAAGGAGCAGATGCTCTTCAACGCGGCGCAGCAGCTCTATACCGCCGGCAACTGGGCGGGTGCCATCAACCCGCTCCAGCGCTTCATCGCGCAGTATCCGGCAAGCGCCCGGACGCCGCGGGCCACGCTCTATCTGGCTGACTGCCTGCGCCATACCGGACGACTTGAATCCGCTGCCGACACCTACAAGAAAGTGACGCTCATGCGCGATGCGGCCTGCCAGGAAGAAGCCCTGAAGGCCTACGCCACCCTCAATTACGACCTGCAGCACTTCGACAAGGCCGAGGAGGCCTACCGCCAGCTGATCGAGCGGACCCGCGACGGCGGCACCCGCCAGGAAGCCTTCGTGGGCCTGATGCGCGCGGCGTACGGTGCGAAGGACTATCCCGAGGTGATCCGCGCGGCGCAGATGCTGGGCACGCGGGAAGCGCGCTTCCTGATGGCCAAGGCCCTGCGCACGCAGGGCGAGCGCGAGCGCGCGAGCGTGCTCTTCGAAGAACTGGCCGCCGATCCCAACGACGCGTACGGCGCGGAGAGCGCCTACACGCTGATCCAGGACGCGTACGACCGCGGCGATTTCAACGCGGTGCAGGAGGCGGTCTATGCCTTCTCCGACTCGGGCTCCGGCCAGGTCTACTGGATGGCCCGCAGCTTCATCGTCCTGGGCGACGCCTTTGCCGCCCGCGGCGACAAGATGCAGGCGGAGGCTACCTACGAGAGCATCCTGGAGGGCTACCAGCCCAGCGGCGAGGGAGACGACATCCTCGACCAGGTGCGCAGCCGTATCAACCAATTAAAACTTGCGAAGTGATGAGAAGGATCCTGACGATAGCCTGTCTGTTCCTGGCCCTGGCCCCGCTGCGGGCGCAGGTCGCCACGGTGGAGGTGAGCCGCCCCTATGATGTCAATCTCGACGGCATCCAGAAGCCGGCGATTCCCGTTTTCGTCGACGATTCGCTTCATCGTTTCGACGTCCATTTCGACTATTCGATCTTCAACCGGCCATACAGCGACCTCTACGATTTCACCCCTTACGAGACCATCCAGCTCGCCACGGTGGGCGCCAACCGCACGCCTTTCGTATACGGGCGTTTCGGCACGCAGTATGCGCCGGGCGACCTGGGCCTGCTGCCCTCGGCGGAGCTCTATCTGCAGACCAAGCCCAAGAAGGGTTTCTGCTCGGGCCTCTATGGCCGCCACAACTCGTTCTTCGGCGACCTGGGCCGCAGTTTCGACGCAAGTCCCGTGCTGAAGACCGCCCGTATGCAGAACACGGCCGGCGGCGACCTGACCTACGACTGGTCGACCGGCGAGCTGATGTTCGACGTGAAATACGATTACGACCAGTACAAGTATACGGCGGAGGAGCCGTGGCAGCAGTCCATGCACCGCAACCGGAGCCTGACGGCGGCCATCAACCTGAATTCCGCCCAGAAAGAGGAGAATACGGTCTATTATGACGTGACGATGTCGTATCGCAATACGCTGAAGACCTTCACGGAAGCTGCCCGTACGTACGGTCCCGACACGGCCCGGCTGAACGAGGGCTTCTTGAAAGTCAACGGCTACGTGGGCGCCACCTTCGAGAAACACCGCGTCTACGTGAACATGAACATCGAATATGCGTCGTACAGCGGCGTGCACGATTTCAACATCGGCGTGGTGGAATTCTCGCCGATTTACCAGCTGCAGCTCAAGCGGCTCAACGCCAAGCTGGGCGTGAAGTTCGGCAGCCGCTACGGCATCGTGGGCGAGATCGAGGAACCCGGTCTCGACCTGTCGGCGCGCAGCAACATCTTCCCCGACTTGGACATCCGCTACACGATCGTCGACAAGGCCCTCTGGGCGCATGCCGTGATCACGGGCGGCAACGACCTGAACCCGTATTCCCGCATGATCGACGACTGCCCGGTCGTCCTGCCGACCTCCACCATGGACTTCGGTTCCCGTCCGCTCGACGCCACGCTGTCGCTCCAGGGCGTGATCGGCGGCCGCCTGGGCATCGACCTCGAAGGCAACTACAAGATCTACCGCAACAAGATGATCTTCGTGCCCGCCTACGACGGGATGAGCATCACGCAGATGCTGGCATCCTACCGCAACGTCAACCAGTATTCCTTCCAGGCGGAAGCCATCTGGCGTTCCCAGGACGTGACCGTGGGCGGACGTATCCGCTATGCCAGCTACAAGGACAGCTACGAGAAGACCGTCGTGACGGAGATGCCGGCCTGGACGGGCGACGCTTTCGTCCGCTACAATTACCGCGAGCGGCTCATCGCCCAGTTGTCCTGCACGTACCGCAGCGGTACGAGCGGATCGATGATCGCCGTGTGGGACTACGATGTGATGCCGCCCACCTACGAGGTGCCTGCCATCGTGGATTTGGACCTGAACGTGAACTACATGATCAATAAATATATCTCCGTGTTCGGCAAGGTGGGCAACCTGCTCAATCACCGCAACCAGTACATGCCGCTCTACCTTGAACCGGGCCGCAATTTCGGCGGGGGTATCTGCTTGAATTTCTAGGGGAAAAACCTTGTTTTTCCCGCCATTTTTGGCTATCTTTGTTCGTTTATAAGAAGATAGCTTTTTAATGGAACAGAACGAAACCTATTCAGCCGACAGTATCCAGGTGCTGGAGGGACTCGAGGCGGTGCGCAAGCGCCCTTCGATGTATATTGGAGATATTGGACCTCGTGGTTTGCATCACCTTGTCTATGAGGTGGTTGACAACTCCATCGACGAGGCGCTGGCCGGCTACTGCGACAATATCGTCGTGGTCATCAATCCAGACAATTCGATCACCGTTTCCGATAACGGCCGCGGCATTCCGACCGGCATGCACGAGAAGGAGAAACGCAGCGCCCTCGAGGTGGTGCTGACAGTCCTGCATGCGGGCGGCAAATTCAGCAAGGACAGCTATAAAGTGTCCGGCGGTCTGCACGGCGTGGGCGTCTCCTGCGTGAACGCCCTGTCGACGCACCTCAAGGCCGAGGTGCACCGCGAAGGCAAGGTCTTCGTGCAGGAATTCTCGAAAGGCAAGCCGCTCTACGACGTGAAGGTCGTAGGCGAGGCTTCCGACACGGGCACCATCATCACCTTCAAGCCCGACGCCGAGATCTTCACCGTCACCACGGTCTATGACTACGATACGCTGGCCGGCCGCCTGCGCGAACTGGCCTTCCTGAACAAGGGCGTCCGCCTCACGCTGCGCGACCTGCGCCCGCGCGAGAAAGAGTACGACGAGAACGGCAACGAGATGCCGGCCCAGCCGAAAGAAGAGGTGTTCTATTCGGAGAAAGGCCTCATCGAGTTCGTGCAGTACCTCGACGGCGTCCGCGTGAAGCTCACCGAGAACCCGATCTACCTGGAGACCGACAAGGTCATCCCGATCGAGATCGCGATGCAGTACAACGACGGATTCAGCGAAAACGTCCATTCCTACGTCAACAACATCAATACGATAGAAGGCGGTACGCACCTGAGCGGTTTCCGCCGCGGCCTGACCACCACGCTCAAGAGCTACGCCGACAAGAACGGCCTGCTCTCCAAGCTCAAGTTCGACCTCGACCCGTCGGACTTCCGTGAAGGCCTGACGGCGGTCATCTCGGTGAAAGTGGCCGAGCCGCAGTTCGAGGGCCAGACCAAGACCAAGCTGGGCAACAGCGAGGTGATGGCGGCCGTCTCGCAGGCCGTGAGCGCCGCGCTCGAGCAGTACCTCGAAGAGAACCCGAAAGACGCCCGCGCCATCGTCGACAAGGTGGTGCTGGCCGCCACCGCCCGCCACGCCGCCCGCAAGGCGCGCGAGCTGGTGCAGCGCAAGACCGTGATGTCGGGTGCCGGCCTGCCGGGCAAGCTGGCAGACTGCTCCGACCGCGATCCCGCCAAGTGCGAGCTCTTCCTCGTGGAGGGCGACTCTGCAGGCGGAACGGCCAAGCAGGGCCGCAACCGCCAGTTCCAGGCCATCCTGCCGCTGCGCGGCAAGATCCTGAACGTGGAGAAAGCCATGGAGCACCGTGCCTTCGAGAGCGAGTCGATCCGCAACATCTACACAGCCCTGGGCGTGTCGGTCGGCACCGAAGAAGATCCCAAGGCGCTCAACATGACCAAGCTGCGCTACCACAAGGTGATCATCATGACCGATGCCGACGTGGACGGCAGCCACATCGCCACCCTGATCCTGACCTTCTTCTTCCGCTACATGCCCGACCTGATCCGCAGCGGTTACGTGTACATCGCCACTCCGCCGTTGTACCGCGTGAAGAAAGGCAACGTGGAAGAGTACTGCTGGACCGACGAAGAGCGCTCCGCCGCCATCGAGCGCATCGGCAAGGGCAAGGACACGGGCCTGCTGGTCTCGCGCTACAAAGGTCTCGGCGAGATGGATGCCGAGCAGCTCTGGGCCACGACCATGGATCCGGACAAGCGCATCCTGCGCCAGGTCCACATCGAAAACGCGGCCGAGGCGGACCGCATCTTCTCGATGCTGATGGGCGACGACGTTCCGCCGCGCCGCGAGTTCATCGAGCAGAACGCCAAATATGCCAACATTGACGCTTAATTTCTAAAACCTGTACACATACGATGGATATTTTCGAGAGAATCGCCAAAGATTCGGGTGGCCCGCTGGGTCAGTACCGCGACAAGGCCTTCGGCTATTTCATGTTTCCGAAACTGGAAGGAGAACTGGGACCGCACATGCGTTTCCAGGGCCAGGAAGTGCTTTGCTGGAGCCTGAACAACTACCTGGGCCTGGCCAACCACCCCGCCATCCGCAAGGTCGACGGCGAAGCTGCCGCCCGCTGGGGCCTGGCCTATCCGATGGGTTCCCGCATGCTAACCGGCCACACCTCGCTGCACGAGCAGCTGGAGCGTGAACTGGCTGATTTCGAGAAGAAGGAAGACGCTTTCCTTTTCAACTTCGGCTACCAGGGCATTGTCTCGACCATCGACGCGCTGATGTCGCGCCACGACGTGATCGTCTACGACAACGAATGTCACGCCTGCCTGCTCGACGGCATCCGCCTGCATGTGGGCAGCAAGTACAAATATCGCCACAACGACATCCAGCACTGCGAGAAGATCATCGCCCGTGCCTGCAAGGAGGCCGAGGCGAACGGCGGCGGCGTGCTGCTGATTACCGAGGGCGTCTACGGCATGACCGGCGCCCTGGGCATCCTCGACCAGATCGCCGCGCTCAAGAAGAAATACAGCTTCCGCATCCTGATCGACGATGCGCACGGTTTCGGCGTCATGGGCCCGCACGGCCGCGGCACTTCCGAGCACTTCGGCGTGATGGACGAGATCGACCTCTATATCGGCGCCTACGCCAAGAGCATGGCCATCATCGGCGGCTTCGTGGCCGGCCCGCACGCCATCATCAACTACCTGCGCTACAACCTCCGCTCACAGATCTACGCCAAGGCGCTCCCGATGCCGATCGTGGAGGGCTGCCTCAAGCGTCTGGAGATCATCCGCGGCCCCGAGGGCGACGAGCTCCGCAAGAAGCTGTGGACCATCACCCGCGCGCTGCAGGAAGGCCTGCGCAAGCGCGGTTTCGACATCGGCGTGGCCGAGGCCTGCGTGACGCCGGTCTTCATGAAGGGCAACGTGGCCCAGGCGACCAACATCCTGATCGACCTGCGCACGAACTACCACATTTTCTGCTCGGTGATCACCTATCCGGTGGTGCCGGAAGGCGTGCTGATGTACCGCATCATCCCGACCGCCGCACATACGCTCGAAGACGTGGAGTATACGCTCAACGCCTTCGCCGAAGTGCGTGAAAAACTGGAGAAGGGCGTCTACGACTCCGACGAGATCCAGAACGTAAGCATACTTTAGTGACGGGGCTCTGCCCCGAACCCCGCGCCTCCCGGCCTTAGTACTTTGCTAATGCTGGGAGTCGTTCGTTCATGAGTAGGTTTTAGCAAAGTACCGGCCTCCGGCGGTCCGCTGATGCGGACTCTTAGTAGCCGAGGTTCTCGCCGTTCACGATGCGCGAGAAGTACCACAGGTGGAGACGCAGGGCGTAGTCCCAGTATTTCCAGCTGTGGACGCCCGGGGAATACAGTTCGACATAGGGCACGCCCAGTTCCTTGCAGCGCTCGCAGAACGCGCGGTTGCAGGGATAGAGGTTGTCGCTGTAGCCGCAGCTGATGACCATCAGCTTGTCGGTGCCTTGGGCCCGCTCGATGCGGTTGATCGCCGACTCTTCATCGTGCCGCGGGTTCTCCGGGCCGTAGGGTCCCAGCAGCCGGTCCAGGCCGAGCCGTCCCTTTTCTGCATTGAGGTCGAGTACGCCGCTCATCGAGCCGGCGCCCCGGAAACGCCCGGTATCGTCCAGAAAGAGATTGATGGCGCCGTGGCCGCCCATCGACAGGCCGGTGATGAAGGTCTTCTCAGGGGAGAGATAGTATTTCGCCATGAGCTGCGGATACAGCTCCTTGTCGAAGAAATCGCGCCACTGCATGGCGTCGGGATCCTTGCCGTTCACGTACCAGCTGTCGTAGAAGCCGTCCGGGCAGATGATGAGGAAGCCCGTCTCGTTGGCTACGGCCTGCAGGTCGCTCTTGTCGGCCCAGTTGCGGTAGCAGCCCGACCAGCCGTGCAGCAGGAAGAGCGCCGGTACCGGGTCCGGCTCGCCGCAGCACTCCGCGCAGTATTCTTCCGCATAGTTGCCGGCCACTTGTTCCGGGATGAACACCAGCACCGAGTCGTCGGCATGTAGGTTGGGGGAGGAGATGACGACAAGTTGCTGTCCATGAGCTACTAATGCAATCAGGGCCGCGAAAAGGGCCACCACGAATTTTTTCATATCCGATGATTTTTTATTACATTTACAAATTCGCTTCTCTACAAAGTTATGAAAAATTATCGGATCTATATCTGTTTTATTATCCTGGCCGCCCTGATGATCCTGCTCTACCCGAAGGAAGGGAAGTTCCAGTATGAATACCAGAAAGGCCGTCCCTGGGTCTATGAGACGCTGATCGCGCCCATCGACTTTCCGATCCTCAAGACCGAAGCCGAGATGCTTCGCGAGAAAGAGGAGCGCGCTTCCGAGACGGTGGCTTTCTACAGTTACGATCCGACCGTGGCGCCCGCCCACCTCGAGCAGTTCGCCCACAGGGCCGTGGAGGTCAAGCTGGCCAACCGCCTCACCCGTGAGATGTACGATCACCTGAGCGAAGCCTACGACCGCGGCATCGTCGCCGACCTGAACACCGGCGAATACTCCGACAAGGTGATCTCGGTCAAGCGCGACAAGCGCTTCATCGAGACCCCGGCCACGGAAGTCTTCGACATCGACCGCATCTACAGCATCCTGAAGTCCGACCTTGTCTACGGCTATCCGGGCATGGACATCGACTCGATCGCCACGCTGCTCAGCCTCAGGGACTTCATCGTGCCCAACCTGCTCTTCGACGAGAATACCACGCAGATGGTCCACCGCGAAGCCGTCAACTACATTTCGCCCACCAAGGGCGTGATCTACGCCGGCCAGCTCATCGTCTCCGAAGGCGAGATCGTGACGGGCGACATCTGCCAGATCCTCGATTCCTACAAGGCCGAATACGAGCTGAGCTACGGCTATACGGGTTCGCCCAACGCCCTTCTGGTCAGCCACCTGATGACCGTTTTCGCCATCCTGGCCCTCTTCTTCTTCGCCCTCTGGTTCGTGGGCCGCTTCTGCTTCGAGGACCTGCGCAAACTGGTGTTCCTGATGCTGTTGCTGCTGCTCTCGTTCCTGGCTGTGGCCATCCTCTTCCGGGTGGACCAGCGCCTGCTCTACCTGTTCCCCTTCGCCATCGGCGCCCTCTATATCAGCGCCTTCTTCCACGACGACCTGGCCTGCGTCGTGCACCTGGTATTGCTGCTGCCGTTGCTGGTGATTCCCGAGAACGGCGTGGAACTCTTCTTCATCTATGCTGTGGCCGGCCTGGTGGGACTGGTGGGTTATGGCCGCTTCAACCGCGGCTGGCTGCAGTTCGTGAACGGCCTGCTCATTTTCCTGGCCCTCGCGCTGGTGTGCTTCGCCTTCAAGCTGGGCACGGGTGACCTGTCTTACGCGTTCAAGTCTACGAACTTCCTCTACCTGGCCATCTCGGCGATCCTGACCATCGTGCTCTATCCCTTCGTCTTCATCTTCGAGCGGGTCTTCGGCTTCGTATCGTATTCGCGCCTCTGGGACCTGACCGACACCAACAACCCGCTGCTGAAGAACCTGCAGCAGAAGGCGCCGGGCACCTTCCAGCACGCCTTGCAGGTGGCCAACCTGGCCGAGCAGGCCGCCCGGGAGATCGGCGCGAACGCCATGCTGGTGCGGGTAGGGGCCATGTACCACGATATCGGCAAGACCGAGAACCCGATGTGTTTCATCGAGAACCAGGCCGAAGGCGTGAACTATCATGCCGGGCTGACGCCTGAGGAAAGTGCGCGGGCCATCATCAAGCATGTCGACGACGGCCTGGCCCTGGCCCGCAAGGCCAAACTGCCCGAGAGCGTGTGCGACTTCATCGCCAGCCACCACGGCCGTTCGCGGACGCTCTATTTCTACAATGTGTACTGCAACGCCGGCGGGGACCCGGCCAATACCGAGCCCTTCACCTACAACGGCAAGCTGCCCGAAACCAAGGAGCAGGTGGTGGTGATGATGGCCGATGCCGTGGAGGCGGCGTCCCGCAGCCTGAAAGACTATTCAGAGCAGAGCATTTCGGACCTGGTCGAACGGATCCTCGCCAGCCGCTTCGATGATTCGCAGCTGGCCAATGCGGACATTTCGCTCAAGGAAATCGAGGAGGTCAAAGCCTCGTTCAAGCGTTACCTGCAGCAGATTTACCACGCCCGGATCGCTTATCCGAAGCGGAAGCAACAGCCATCACAAGCAGAGAAAACAGCATAACCAGGAAGTAGATGCAGGCGAAGCGTCCGAGGCGGTCTCCGTGCCGGACGAAGGGCGTCTGCACATCGTTGCCCTGGATGGTTCCGCGCAGCGTGGTCTCGACCCACCAGGGGGTCTTGGCCAGCACGTCGCCCCGCTGGTTGATGAGACCGGAGGTGCCGTTGTTGGCGGCCTGCACCACGTCGCGGCGGTTTTCGATGGCCCGCAGGCGCGCGAGATTGAAGTGCTGGCGGTATCCCGGCGTGTCGCCCCACCAGCCGTCGTTGGTGATGACGGCCAGGAAACGGGCGCCTTTCTTCGTGGCCAGGCGCGACCAGTCGCCGTACACGGACTCATAGCAGATCATGGCGCCCAGCGCTTTGCCGTCCCCTGTCGGGATGGCTTCCATCTCCTCCTGGGTGCCGTAGCTGCTGCTGGATCCGCCGCATCGCTCGATGAGCTTGCCGAGGAAGGGGAGTGCGTTCTCGTAGGGGATGATCTCCACGCCCGGCACGAGCTTGGACTTGACGTACTGCCCGTAGACCTGCGTGCCGTCGAGCACCATGGCGGTGTTGTAGACGTCCACCCACTGGCCGTCGCCGCGCGGGCGGGCGCTGCGCGTGGGTTTGGTCTCCGATTCGAAGCTGCGGTAGGTGAGGGCGCCCAGCAGCATCTCCGTGCCGGGATGCTCGCCCAGGAACAGCTGGTAGCGGGCGATGGACGGGCTGGTCAGCGGGCGGTCGGCCTCCACGTTGTAGGTGAAGGTCTCCGGGGTGATGACGAAACGGGTGTCGGGCGTCACCTCCCGCTGCATGAGCTCGATGAGGCGGGCGTCCAGGGCGCTCTGCGGCTGGACGCCGTATTTGTTGAACGGGTCGATGTTGGGCTGGATCACCACCACCTCCATCGGGTCTTCCGACTCGCGGTAGCCGGCATAGCGGACCTCGGAGCAGACGATGGGCACCAGGATCAGCAGGGCGGCGCTCAGGGCGGTCCGGCGCTGCTGGGTGCGGGTGGTCGCACTCAGGGTCAGGAATACGGCGGCATTGCAGAGCAGGATCCAGGCCGATCCGCCCAGCGTGCCGAAGAGCTCATACCACTGCACGAGGCGCGGCGAGTAGAGGAAGGCATTGCCCAGGCAGAGCCAGGGCCACGACAGTTCCACCTCGAAATAGATGTGCTCCCAGGCCAGCCAGGCGAGGCTGAAGAAGAGCAGCGCGCCGGCTTCCGCCAGCAGCGGGCGCTTCTCATGCCGCCGGATCACGCGGCCGCCCCAGCGGCCGACGGCGAAGACCGCGGCCATCTGCAGGGCGTTGAGCAGCAGGGCTGCCACGGCGCCCACGGGAGAGACGAACCAGATCCAGAAAGTGGTGAAGACGTTGAACAGCAGGAAGGCGGCGTAATAGTACCAGAAGGGGTGCCGGACGTTCAGCGTGCGCAGGGCGCGGTCGAGCATGAATAGCGGCACGAAGCCCACCAGCGCCAGGAAGCCCAGATGGGGGACCAGGAAGGGCAGGCTCATCAGCACGGCGAAGCCCGCGATGAGCAGCCACAGCCCGCCTTTGGCTTGTCGTTGCGTCTTTTTCATCGTTCTTGGTTTTGGAGGAAGCGGTCGACCTCGGCGGGCCAGCTGTCGGCGTCGGTGGCCAGGATGGCCTGGATGCCGAGCTCGCTGGCCACTTCGACGTTGCGGGGCCCGTCGTCGACGAACAGCAGTTCGCCGGGCCGGATCAGTTCGTTGTCGAGCACGAAGCGGAAGATATCCGGGTCGGGCTTCATCATCCGGCAGGCGTAACTCAGGTAGCAGGCGTCGAAATAGTCGCTCAGGGCGCGCCCCTTGCCGTCGAAGGCGGGGGACATGCCCCACGACATGACGTAGGGATTGGTATTGGAGAGCAGCGCCAGCCGGTAGCCTTCGCCGCGCAGGCGGTCGATGGCGTCGAGGCTGGTCTGCGGGACGCACTCGATGAAGCCCATGCACGCGTAGAGGCACTCCTCGCGCGTCATCTCGCGTCCGGTCAGCCGGCCGAATTCCTGCCGAAACTCCTCGGCGTTGAGGCGACCGCCTTCGAGGTCGCCGAAGAAGCCCTGCTGCTGGAAGGGATTGAGGTAGCGTTCCACCTCGGGCAGGCCGAGTTCTTCAAAGCGCTGGATCGCCTTTTGGAAATTCAGCTTGACGACAACGCCGCCCAGATCGAGTGCAATGGTCTTAATCATAGTATTGTTGGTCGGCCCTTGGCCACACAAAAAAAACACCTGTGTACAGGTGTTTTTTCTGCGTGGCCCTTAGCAGATTTGAACTGCTGACCTCCTGCCTGTCAAGCAGGCGCTCTAAACCAGCTGAGCTAAAGGACCTTAGTAACTGGGGCTCTGCCCCAAACCCTACCGCGTGTGTCGTCGATTGGGAGTGCAAAGATAGTAAACTTTTTATAATTGTCAATATTTTTCGGGAGAAGTCATCAAAACGTCGAAATCGCGGTAGGCGGCATCGACGACCAGGAGCTTGCAGGGGATGATGGTGTAACTGCGCGATTCACTGCCTCTTTCCACGTGGAAGATCAGCTGCAGCTGCTTGTCGGAGGTCTTCAGCAGGTCGTCGATGACGATTTCGGTATGCTTGTCGGTGGGCGGCAGGACAACGGGGATGACCATTGATTTGTCGAAGTCGATGGAGGTGGAGGTGCCGCCCGGCCCCATGACCGTCGCGTAACCGAAATAGTTCAGCAGCTCGTTCTCCGAGGTAATGCTGTGGGGCAGAATGTCGATCACCGCGTCGTTGCGGAAGAAATAACCGTTGGCCAGGGTGTAGCGGATTTCCTGGGAGTGGTCGACGGGTTTGCCCGCATTGGCCCAGGCCAGGAAGCCGTTCTTCAGGTCGTACGTGTCGAAGCCGGCTTCCTCCAGTGCGATGGCGGCCGATTCGCTGCGGCGGCCGCTGCGGCAGTAGACCAGCAGGGGATGCGACTTGTCGAGCTGCGCCTCGGCCTGTTGCATGAAATCGTTTTCCCGCCAGTCGATGTTCATGGCGCCGGGGATGTGGCCTTCGGCGAATTCGGCGGGTGTACGCACGTCCAGCAACTGGACGTCAGGTGTCTCGGCCAGCATTTTCTGGAATTGCTCGACCGACAGTTTCGGATACTTGGAACAGGAGGCCAGGGCCAGCAGGGCAAGCATGTACAGGACTCTTTTCATACGGCGGGAGGATTATCTTGTCTCCCAAAGATAATCAATTATTTTGGGAAACCCAAAATCACACTTCCTGGGCCTTGAGGGCGACCAGCCAGGCCATGCTGGCCATGGCGAAGGCCAGCAGCGAAACCATCATCTCCATGGTAAACATGTCGACTACCTTCGAGAGATGGACGGCCAGGGTGTCGACCAGGGCGTGCAGAAGGATGGCGGCCGGGAAGAACAGGCGCCATTTGCCTCCCTTGCGGACCGCTATCCAGACCAGCGTGGAAAAGCTCATGTGCAGGATGAGGGCGGAAATGCGCTCCCACAGGCCGAAAAAGTAGCTGCCGGCGGCGGCGCTCTTGAGCTGTTCGATCTGGGCGGTCAGCTGTGCCTGCGCCTCGCGGGGCGCTTTGGAGAGCAGGGTGTCAACCTGTCCCGTATTGACGAGAATCGCCAGTACGAAAAGGAAGACCATCGTCAGGGCGAAAAGCACGATCATTTCCATGCCGCCGTGGCCGATTCCGAATGAGATGGCGGGCTTCAGGTCGGAAGATTCGTTTTTCAGGAGGAATCGCATGGACAGATACCGTCCCGTTTCTTCAAACAGACCGGCCATCAGACCGCCATATACCCCATAATACCAGATGTTTCCCATAATGGTGGCGCCATGCGGACCCGTGAGGACAATGCGATGGACGATCGGTTCCAACACCAGCGCGAAGACAACGAACGTGCCGGCGCCGATCAGGATCGTGGACAGTTTGGCGTCATGTTTCTTGACGGCCCACCACACCAGAAGAATGGGAAAGGCGATTCCCAGGATGGCATTCAGCAGCAGAACGATGATTGTACCCGTAGAAACCATAACGGATGCAAATATAGTAAAAATCAACAAAATATTATGCGGAAATAGTACGAGAGACTGCCCCGCCTTTTGCTTCGATGTCCAGATGCAAAGATATACATACCATGGACATGCCATGACCTTTTTTTGATTATCTTTGGAGTTATGAAAAAGACCATCGTATTATTTCTCGCCGTTACAATATCGGCGAAATCATCCACGTCTGGAAAAAGTAAACTATGAAACGAGACTACTTTGAAGGGGCCGACATAGCGGTCACCATCTGCGCCAAGGACGGGACCATTCTGGATATGAACGAGAAATCCCGCAAGACGTTCCTGAAGCCGGGACGTGAGGAGTTGATTGGCGCGAATGTGCTGGATTGCCATCCGGAGCCGGCACGCTCCCTGCTGGATGATATGCTTCACCATCCGCGTACGAACGTCTATACGGTCGAGAAGGAAGGCTTGAAGAAACTCATCTTCCAGACACCCTGGTATGATGGAGAAGACTATGCCGGGTTCATGGAGTTGTCCATCGTGCTGCCGAAGGACATTCCGAATCGAATCAGGAAACCGAAATAAACGCTATGGCTTGTAGTACTGACTTTGTGCAATACATCGCGGACCAGTGCGCTGGTGCCGGCGAAATCGCTGTCAAGAAAATGATGGGAGACTATTGCATTTACTGCGATGGCATCCTGTTCGGCTTGATCTGTGACAACAACTTGTATCTCAAGGTAACGGAGCCCGGCAAGGCGCTGTTGAAGGAAGTCATCCTTCGCCCGCCCTATGATGGGGCCAAGGACTATTTCTATATCACGGACGTGGATGACCGGGACTATCTGGCGAGCCTCATCAAGGTCACACTACCGGCACTGCCCAAGCCGAAGGCGAAGAAGCATCCAATGAAAGCCTAGTGTCAGTCCCGGCAATTGGAGATAAACAACACTATAATGGCAAAAGAAAACATATACCTCGCATCCAAGCCCCGTTATGAGATTCTGGACGGGCTTCGCGGCGTGGCCGCGCTCATGGTGATCATCTTCCACTGTTTCGAGACCTATGTGCCTGTCTTTGGAACGCAAATCGTCAACCACGGCTACCTGGCGGTGGATTTCTTCTTCGTCCTGTCGGGTTTCGTGATAGGCTATGCCTATGACGACCGCTGGGACAAGATGACCACCTGGGGCTTTTTCAAACGCCGTCTTACGCGCCTGCATCCGATGGTGGTCGCCGGCACGCTGGTGGGCGCCGCTTTGTTCTTCTTTGCCGGAGGCGCCTTCCCGGAAACATTGAATGTGCCCGCTTGGAAGTTTGCCCTCTGCCTGGTGATGGGCCTGTTGATCCTTCCCTGTCCCAACAGCCTTGATATCCGCGGCTGGGGCGAGCTGAACTCCTTCAACGGTCCGCAGTGGTCGCTGACTTTTGAATATATCGGCAATATCCTCTATGCCTTCGTGTTCCGTCACCTGCCGAAGATTGCGCTGGCCATCCTCTGCGTATGCTGCGCTTTCTTTACGCTGGACCTTACACTGGGGTGGGATGTCTTCGGCCTTTTCCCTGACGGTCCCCAGTACACCGTCATCGGCGGCTGGAGTCTCACCAGCCAGCAAATCTACATCGGCTTTACCCGCCTGCTGTATCCTTTCCTCTGCGGTCTGCTGATTTCCCGTATCCTGCCGGGACGCCGCAGCGAAAGCAATCCCAGCGGCTCGCCCATTCACCTCAGGGGCGGCTTCTGGTGGTGCAGTCTGGCGCTGGTAGTCCTCTTCTCCATTCCCTGCATCGGCGGAAAGACCGGCGTTCCTGACGGCATTTTCCAGGCTGCCTGCATCCTCCTGCTCTTCCCGCTCATCGTTCTTGCCGGCGCAGGAAGCGTGACCACGGACCCCAAAAGCTCCGCCGTCTGCAAATGGCTGGGAGACATCTCCTATCCCATTTACATCACCCACTATCCCATCATGTACATGCAGATGGGCTGGGTGGCCGATCACCCCAACGCTCCAGTCTGGATCCATGTAATGGTCAATCTGGGCGTGATCTTTATGTCCATCATCCTGGCATGGGGTCTGCTGAAGGCCTACGACCTGCCGGTTCGCCAGTGGCTCACGGAGCACTGGCTCAAGCGTAAACGTTCATAACCTGGACATATTGGCACAGAAATGGACTATCTGGCACTTCGAGGTGACAAATAGTCCATTTTTCTCTACTGGTCCCGAGTTTGCTATTTTCTAAAGCGTCTCCGCGAAAGAGACCCGGGAATAGGGATACGCCCAAAACCGGAACGATTAAAGTTTTTGAGTTATGTTACCGATGATTAGAAGGAACAGTGACAGCTGGCTGCCGGACATTTTCAATGACTTTTTCGACAACAGCTGGATGGAAAGACCCACTTATACGGCACCTGCCATCAATGTAATTGAGAACGAGAAGGAGTATGACGTTGAACTCGCCGCTCCTGGCTTAGACAAAGAGGATTTCAAGGTCCATGTCGATGAGGACAATAACCTCCACATCGAAATGGAAAAGAAGACCGAGAACAAAGAAGGCAAGAAGCACGGCCGTTATCTCCGTCGCGAGTTCTCCTATGAGAAATTCCAGCAGACGCTGCTGCTGCCGGACGACGTGGATGCGGAAAAGATCGAGGCCAAAGTGGAGAAAGGTGTGCTGAATGTCCACCTGCCCAAGTTGGAGAAAATCGAAAGGCCGAATCCGGTCAAACAGATTGCCGTCCATTAACGTACGATCATACGTTTCTAATGCGGGACCGCCCTCGCTTTTGCGCCGGCTGTCCCGCTTTTGGTATTTCGAAACCTGGCTGCCGCGTGACTCTAATTCTTTATTTTGTATCTTTGTCTAATTAAGTTGAGCAATTGCCGAACACGGCCATGCGGAAATTTCTGATAGTATTTACGCTTTTCATTGCCATCGGGGCAGTGGGCGGCGCCATAATGATGTGGGTAGATCCCAGCGGGAATGGCTGGGGCGGTGCTCCGATGCTGGACCTGCTCAGGGCCAAGATGCCCTGGCCGGACATTTTCTTCAAGGACTTTATTCCCTCGGGATTCGCCCTTCTGGCAGTCAATGGGCTTACCCAGCTTCTTGCAGCTGTCATGCTGATCAAGAAGCACCCGAACGCGTATGGGGCGACACTGGCCTGCGGCATTATCCTGATGCTGTGGATTGTCCTGGAATGGTGGGTGTGGGGCTTCAATCCCATCAGCAACCTCTATTTCGTGTTCGGATTGGTGGAGGCGGGGGCCTCTGTTTATGCAATGAAGAAATAATTACGATATGGATCCTATCCTAGAAGCCATCAAGGCCAGGCATTCGGTAAGAAAGTATGTCGACAGGCCTATCGAGATGGAAAAAGTGGCATCCCTGCGCGCTGCGTTGGAGAGACAGAATGCAGAGAGCGGATTGAACATCCAGCTGGTCCTGGAGGAGCCCAAGTGCTTCTCGACGGGCATGTGGAAGTACGGCCAGTTTTCCGGGGTGAAGAACTATTATGTCATGGCCGGTCCCAAGGGGAAAGAAGCAGAGGTAAAAATCGGATACTATGGCGAAGCATTGGTGTTGCTGGCCCAGACGCTTGGGTTGAACACCTGCTGGGTCGGTCTCACCTACAAAAAGATTCCCGGTACCTATCAACTTCGAGAGGGCGATGTCGTTCATTGCGTGATCGCATTGGGATACGGCGCCAATTCCGGCGTCCAGCATCCGCTTAAACCGATGGAGCGCTTCTATGAAGCCGCCGGTGCTATTCCGGATTGGTTCAAAGCCGGGATGGAGGCCGCCCTGCTGGCCCCGACAGCCGTCAATCAGCAGAAGTTCAAATTCATTCTCCAGGAAGGAAACAGGGTAGGGACCAGGACGTTTTTCTCTCCGTGGGGATACACGAATATCGACCTGGGCATCGTCAAGTATCACTTTGAAGTGGCTGCGGGTAAAGAGAACTTTGAGTGGATTAAGTAATTCTTTTTCAATTGTACTCTTGACTCGTACCCGCTAGACAATGGATATGGAAACCGATAGAATACTGTTGCGTCCCTGGCTCGAGAGCGATGCCGGGGCTTTGTTTAAATATGCCAGCGACCCGGAAGTGGGCCCGCGGGCCGGCTGGCCGCCGCACGAAAGCATGGAGGAGAGTCTGGAGATTATCCGGACTGTCTTTAACGATGCCACCAACACCTGGGCCATCGTGCTGAAAGAAACGGACGAGCCCATCGGCGCCATGGGTTATGGCCCCTCATGCCAGTGCAATCTTCCTGCGTGGGAAGGAGAACCCCTCATCGGCTACTGGGTGGGCCGGCCGTACTGGAACCATGGTATCTGCACCGAGGCGCTGCGGCTGATGATTGACCATATCCGCCAAACCACGGACATCAAGTCCTTGATCAGCGGCCACTTCATTGACAATCCCGCCTCTGGCCGCGTGATGGAAAAATGCGGCTTCATCCCTACCGGAGAAACGGTCATTGACCCGGAGCAGGGCAGGGACACGCCCATTCGCGTATTAAGGTTACAGTTGTATGAATAAAGTACGAATTACAGCCATACGGCAAACCGTTTACCCGGATTTGATGGCCCAATACGAGAATCCTATTGAGCATACCTGCGATGTGAAGGAGGGCCAGCAGTGGATTTCCGCCGATGGCAAATGTCCCGATGGGATGTGTCCTTCTGCTTGGTATTCTATGCGTGAGTTCGTTGAGTCATTGGCCAAAGGAGAAGGCAATTTTTATGATGGATGGATGAAAAATCCGATGAGCGCCATGATCAGTTGCAACGACGGTTTTCGTCCGTTCAGTTTTTATATTGAGGTCATAGATGGAGAAAAATTTTAAAATATCGCTTGCGATATAAAAATAAAGTTGTATATTTGCATCGTGAACGATATAAATAAAATGAATATGGCAAAGATTTACGATTTCAAGGCCCTGAGCAACAGGGGTGCAGATATGGATTTCGCGCAGTTCGAAGGCAAAGTCCTGATGATAGTCAACACCGCTTCCAAGTGCGGTTTTACTCCGCAGTATGACGGTATGGAAGCCCTTTATCAGAAGTATAAGGACCAGGGATTCGCCATCGTCGGCTTTCCCTGCGACCAGTTCGCACATCAGGAACCCGGCTCAGACGAGGAGATAGCCGAATTCTGCCGCATCAACCATGGGGTGACTTTCCAGCTGATGAAGAAGATCGATGTCAACGGTCCGAATGCCGATCCCATCTTCGAGTATCTCAAATCCGCAGCTCCGGCCGAAGAATACAAGGGCCTGAAAGCCAAGGCCACGCATAGCTTGCTGAAGGGTATCAGCAAGAGCGTTGAGAAGGACAGCGATATCCTTTGGAATTTCACCAAATTCCTCATCAATCGCGACGGGACCGTCGTCAAGCGTTACGCGCCTGTTACGACGCCGGAGGATATCGAGAAAGATATCCAGGAAATGCTATGACGCCGGAGGAGTTCAAACTCGACAACCAGCTCTGTTTCAGGCTGTACACCGCTTCGCGCCTTCTCACGCAGGCCTACCATCCGCTGCTTTCGGCGCATGGCTTGACTTACCCGCAGTACCTCGTGCTGCTGGTCCTGTGGGAGAAGGACGCGCAACCGGTGAACGATATTGCCAAACGCCTGAATTTGGAGACCAATACCGTGACTCCGCTTTTGCAGCGCATGGAAAAGGAAGGCATTCTTGTCCGTAAAAAGGGAAAGGAAGATGCAAGGCAGATGATCGTCCATCTAACCCAGAAGGGAAAGCGTTTGCAGGAGTCTCTGCGCGACGTCCCGGCCACTGTTGGGGCATCTGTTCTTTGCGAGAGCGTAACCCCCGAAACCTTTCCCGACCTTTTCCGAATGCTGGACGACATGATTGCCCAATTGAAGACACAGTTATGAAACGATTCCTGATAACCTTCGCGGCAATGACGCTGGTGCTCACTGCTTGCGGCCAAAACAAGAAAGAAATGAAAACCCTCGTAGCCTATTTCTCGGCCACCGGCACCACCGAGGCCGTGGCCAAGGATCTCGCCGAAGTGACCGGCGCCACCCTTTATGAAATCAAGCCGGAAGTCAAGTACACAGCAGCCGACCTGGATTGGCGGGACAAGAACTCCCGCAGCAGCGTGGAGATGCAGGACAAGAATTCCCGTCCGGCCTTCGTGAAAGACCTGAAGGATGCCGACAGCTATGACCGCATCTTCATCGGTTTTCCGGTCTGGTGGTACACGGCTCCGACCATTATCAACACCTTCATCGAAGCCTATGGCTTTGAAGGAAAGACGGTCATCTTCTTCGCCACCTCCGGCGGCAGCACCATCGACAAAGCCAACAAGGACTTTGCTGCCGCGTATCCGAAGATCAACTGGAAAGCCGGCAAGACGCTGAATGGCGCTTCCAAGTCCGACATCAAGGCCTGGGCGGAAGGGCTCAAGTAATCCGGGCCGAAACCGAATGTGGTGATTACCAGCGAGATATGGCCTTCAGCATCTACGGAAACAAGGAGAATCCGTCCCTACTGCTGATCCCGGGACTGGTCCGGAAGCCCATGTGGAGGTATTTCCCGGAATGAATCACGGGCAACTCCTCGTTGACCACCCGGACGAGATTGCCCGGAGAATAAAGAATTTGGAATGAAAGAAACTATCCCTATGAGAGCAGGTGTAATCATATTCATATCAGCGCTTGTTCTGCTGTCGGCCGGTTATGTCTGCTGGCATTTGTGGCGCATCACGCCACAGGGCTGGAAATGGGTGTCCGTTGTCGTATTTGTGCTGTGGATGGCCTCGCTGTTTGTGGGATATTCCATCAACGACAGGATTCCCATGGGGGCAGCATCCGTTCTATACGAGGTGGGCAATACCTGGATCATTGCTTTCTTGTATCTGCTGCTGATATTCATGGTGGCTGATATAGCCACCCTTTGCCATGTGCTTCCCAAGTCTTTCATGAAGGACGGCGCAGTCGGCCTGGGAACCGTTGTTGGCCTTGTGGCCGTCATCTTGTCCCTGGGCAGCATTCATTATCACCACAAGTATCGTGAGGAGCTGACCATCATCACAACCAAGCCCATAGAGAAGCCGATGACCATCGTCCTTGCCAGTGACCTTCATGTTGGCTATCACAACCGCAAGCAGGAACTGGCCCGCTGGGTAGATTTGATCAACACCGAAAAACCGGACCTGGTGCTGTTTGGGGGCGATGTTATTGATCTGAGTCTGCGGCCGGTGTTTGAAGGGAACTATGCCGAGGAATTTCATCGTGTGGAAGCCCCCATTATGGCCGTCTTGGGCAATCACGAGTTCTACAGTGACGTAGAGCGTGCCGAACAGTTCTTCAAAGACGCCGGAATCCGGCTTTTGAGAGACTCTGTGGCACATTTCAAGGGCGTTGACATCATCGGCCGGAACGACCGGTCGGCTCCTTCACGGGCGGATTTGGCTTCTCTCGCAGAGGACCTGGAGGGTTTCACCATCGTCCTTGACCACCAGCCCTACCATTTAGAAGAGGCCGAATCCTCCGGTGTCGATTTCCAGTTCAGCGGACACACCCATCGCGGCCAGGTATGGCCGCTTTCCTGGATTACCGATGCTATGTACGAAAAGGCCTGGGGACATCACCAGCGCGGGAATACGCAGTATTATGTGAGTTCCGGCCTTGGTATCTGGGGCGCGAAGATCCGCGTAGGTACCCAATCAGAATACTTGGTACTGCACATCACCAACTAGCAGGCGTCGCGGACTATCGGAATTCCGTAACTTAGCGGTCAAATAGTTGATATAGGTCGAACGAACATGATTATCCGATTGGAACAACCCAAAGACTGGCGGGAGGTGGAGAACCTCACGCGGGAGGCATTCTGGAACGTGTACCGTCCCGGATGCAAGGAGCACTTTGTGCTGAATCAGTACAGGAACAATCTGGCCTTCATCCCAGAGCTGGACTTTGTGATGGAAGAGGAAGGCTGCATCATCGGCCACGTGATGTTCTCCAAGGCTGAAATCACGTTGACCGATGGAACCGTTTTCCCCTCATGGACCTTCGGCCCGATCAGCATCCATCCGGAGTATAAGCACAAGGGCTACGGCCTCCAGTTGCTGCAGTTCGCGCTGGAGAAGGCGCGCGCGATGGGCATCGGCCTGCTGCAGATGGAAGGCAACATCGACTTTTACAAACACGCCGGGTTTGACCTGGCCAGCAAACTGAAGATCCATTACCACGGCGAGCCGGCTGACGCCGAAGTGCCCTATTTCCTGGCGCAAGAGCTGATTCCGAGCTATTGGGGCCATCGCGAAGGCACCTACTGCCCACCCGCCGGCTATTTTGTGGCGGATGCGCAGCCGGAGGCCTTCGCCGCCTATGAGGCCGGCTTCCCGCCCAAGGAGAAGCACCTGGTTCCCGGCCAGTTGCCCCAGTTCTGCCAGAGCTGCGGCATGCCGCTCACGAAGGACGAGGATTGCGGCCACAATGCCGACGGCAGCATCAACTTCGATTACTGCCAGTACTGCTACCAGGACGGCAAGTTCCTGCAGGAGTGCACGATGGAGGAGATGATTGACCACTGCGCCCAGTTTGTGGACGAGGTGAACAAGATGATGCCGGAGCCTATGACCCAGGAACAGTACAAACAGATGATGCGTGGCTTCTTCCCCATGCTAAAACGCTGGCGGAAATAATGGAAGTCACCAATCTGCTTGACATACATACCCGCGAGGAGTTGTACCAGTGGTACCTGGATAATCACGACAAGGCCAGTGATTTCTGGCTGCGCATTAACCGGGCCGCCGCAGATTGTCCTGGCGTTGTGCGGTATGTGGATGCCGTGGAGGTGGCTCTATGTTTCGGGTGGATAGACAGTACAATGAAAAAGATTGACGAAGGGAAGCCCATCCAGCATTTCACGCCGCGCCGTAAACGGAGCAACTGGTGTGAGAGAAATCTGATCCGCTGCAGGCGTCTGGTTCAGCTGGGAGAAATGACGCCAGCCGGACTGGCAGCGGCTCCGGACCTGGATCCTTCCTGTTTCGTTTTCGATGATTGGGTCCTTGACGCCATTAAAGCCGATGAGACAGCCTGGGCCAACTATTCCTCATTCCCGGAGACCTACTGCCGCATACGGGTGGATTACATTCAGCATTTTCGGCAAACAGGCCGGGAGGAACAAGCGTGGAAGGCGTTGCAACGCTTTGTCCAGGATTGCCATGCAGGCAAAATGCAGCCCGGTTGGGACGATTTCGGCAGGTTGAAAGAGAATTGTAATGGATATGGAAACCGATAGAATACTGTTGCGCCCCTGGCGGGAAAGTGATGCCGGGGCCTTGTTCAAATATGCAAGCGACCCGGAAGTCGGCCCGCGGGCCGGCTGGCCGCCGCACGAAAGCATGGAGGAGAGTCTGGAGATTATCCGGACTGTCTTTAACGATGCCACCAACACCTGGGCCATCGTGCTGAAAGAAACGGACGAGCCCATCGGTGCCATGGGTTATGGCCCCTCATGCCAGTGCAATCTTCCTGCGCGGGAAGGAGAGCCCCTCATCGGCTACTGGGTGGGCCGGCCGTACTGGAACCATGGTATCTGCACCGAGGCGCTGCGGTTGATGATCGATCACATCCGCCAATCAACTGATATACAATCGCTCATCAGCGGCCACTTCATCGACAACCCCGTCTCCGGCAAAGTGATGGAAAAATGCGGCTTCATCCCCACTGGCGAAACCGTTGTGGATACTGATCAAGGTAAAGACACGCCAATCAGAGTATTAAGGTTACATTTGTATTAATAAAATAAGGATTACTGCCATACGGCAGACGGTTTACCCGGACTTGATGGCCCGATATGAGAATCCCAATAAGCGCGAGGTGTAACGAAATAATTATTCAATATGTCAAAGAAAGATGAACTGGAGGCCCAAGGCTTCAAAACCTACGAAAACGAAGATATCCAGGTGTTCTGGAATCCGAAAATGTGCCAACATGCCGCCAAGTGCGTGATAGGGAACGGCAAGGTATTCAAAGTCGGACGTCGTCCCTGGGTGGACCTCTCCCAGGCTCCCGCTACGGAGATTGCCGACATCATTGACCGCTGCCCGTCCAAGGCGTTGCAGTATGAACTGCTCAATCCCATTTCCATTGTTTTCGAGGAGGTGCTCGACAGGAGCGCCGCGTATGACCGCGGAAAACAGATCGGCGAATGTGAATACAGCCCCTCTGAGAAGATGTGGATTATTTCCCATACCGGCGTGGACTCTGCTTACGAAGGCAAAGGCATTGCGCGTAAACTTGTGCTGAAAGTGATCGAAGCCGCTCGCGCCAAGGGGGTAAAGATTCTGCCCGTATGCTCCTATGCTAAGAAACTGATGGCCGGCAAGGAGGAATTTAAGGACGTATTATGAAGAAACTGATAGCCATCTGCGGGCTGCACTACGTGAAGTGCGGAGAATAAAGACGAAAGAGATGGAAGACTATATTCTCAGAGAGATTGACCGCATCGGCGAGATGCTGCAGCACATCGCCCGAAGGCTCGGGCTGCTGAAAGATAATCCGCCGGATTATTCCTTGACGGATGTTAAGGAGGAGTTCGACAGGGAAAACCTTCCTTTTGACCTTGATGAAGTCCTGCGGCAGGAGAACCCGGTATGGTATCTTGTGGAAGTGGAAAAGCTGAGTGACCACGGCTTGGAAACGATGATTGAGATCATCTTCCATTCCGACATGGACGAAGCCAGGAAACAGGCCTTGCTCAGCGATGCGCTTGCTTACCTTGACGGGAAGGGGTATTTCTCCTTCCGGCTTCATTCTTTGTGCTGCGATTAAATTCCTATTTATCGGTGTAACATAGGCCCCGACAGTCCAGGAGGATTGCCGGGGCGTTTTATGTCAAAGAATCGATTCTCTTAGTAGAAGTACAGGTCGGCTTCTATCTTGCGCCTGCGGACAAGCTCAGGTAGACGATTGTTATTTCCTCCAATTTTATTAACCAAATTGTTAGAAAAATATTATCTTTGTAGGTGCAAAACACTACATCCAATGGGAAAGCATAAAGACAGCAAGCGGGAAGATGTCCTTATTGCAGCCGAGGAGGTTTTTATGAAAAAGGGCCTCAAAGGCGCCAGAACGGTGGAAATTGCGCAGAAGGCGGGTGTGACTCACGCCGTTCTGCATTACTGGTTCAACACGAAGGAAGAACTGTTCAATGTCATTCTCCAACGTAAGATGATGGAGTTCAGGGAGTCTGTACTCGTCGCTTTCGACCAGGCTGA
>JAFZRV010000007.1 GCA_017619655.1 Bacteroidales bacterium
GTCCCGCGGCGGCCAGGCCCTCGGCTTCGGCGGCGGCATCAACATCGGCGTCGAGTACGCCCTGATGGAAGGACTGTTCGTCGGTGTCGAGGTCGCTCCCGTGTGCTACCAGTACACCCTCCTCCACCTCCAGGTGGGCGGCCAGGATCCGTACTATGCCACGAACCACAACCTCCGCGCCTTCGCTTTCCCGCAACTCACACTCGGTTTCCGATTCTAATTGACTCGTCATTCCCGGCCCGACCGGGAATCTCGAACAGTACTGATAAAACTAAGGGCATCCTTAATGGGTGCCCTTAATTTTTATGCCAGCATGGCGTTCAATTCGTTTCGTAGTCTTTCGAAGCCGGCCGTTATTCGATTGCTTTGGGCTTTACGGGGCTTCGTTCCGTGCAGGTAGGACCAGAGTTGTTTTTGGTTGATACCTGTTAATTTTTCCATACCGGCCAATGAAAAGAATCCTGACATCACATAATACTTCATTAAACTTAATGAATCGACAGTATAGTGGATTTCATACTCGTCGTCCATGAACTCCGGGTATTTAAATCCTTCCTGAATAGCCGTTTCCTTATAGAAAGCCATTTGGTCTATCATATCCTGCTTGGCTTCTTCAATGGTATTTCCTACTCCTGAGAAGATTTCTTTGGTGCAAAACACATCATAAGTACCATCTGCTGCACGCTCTATGATCGCTTCGATTGTTCTCATTTCAGACCTGCATTATTCTCTTTTGCAAATATAGTAAATTTTCTATTATTATTTAAAATTTACAATAGTAATATTTCTATTGTAATAATTGTCGTGGGAAGCATAGTGGGAAGGAGTAATTTTTTGTTTGACCGAGAGGTCGATGTTGGTTGTCCTCGGCCGGAGACAGGGCAGGACCCTCATTATCCTGCCCTGTCCCGGACGGGAGACAACCAACTAAACATCGGCCAGTTCGACTATGGCAGGATGATGCAGTTTTCTCCCGGCCAGAATTGGCGCGGGATATAGAGGGTCCCGCGCCATTTCCGGCCGAGGAAAACTACCGTCATGCCAGGCTTGACCGTTAATGTTAATTCCGGGTTAGCTCCACGCCAAGACTGGGGTAGGCCTGACCAGTAATTGGGGTAGGTCGAACGAAAGATGCCGGACCTACACCGCTAGACGCAATGAGATCACGATTATTGGGGTAGATCCCGACTATTTCGTTCGACCTACCCCAAAACAGCAGGTAACCTATCCCAGAATAGCAGGAGACCTACCCCGCGTAGTCTTCTATTGGCCGCAGATTGCCCTTATTTTTATATGACAGCGGCTAGTAAGCTATTGCCGATGGTTTTCATGGCCTCGGCAATTTTCTTAGAGGCTTTGACGCCGGGGTCGCAGAGGCCACTTGTGTATTGGCGCATTTTGCTTTCATTGATGCCGGCGAATTTAGCGAATTGGCTGACGTTCAAAAAGGAGAACGCCTCAAAAATCGTAGAGATAGCGTATCGATATTCGACTTCTATCGTCTCGCATTCTTTTGGAAGTTCCATGCCTTCCTCTATGAGAAGTTGTCGACCCTCCTCAATGGCCAGCATAAAATCATCTTTAGCCTCTTGCATGCTGTCCCCATAGCCAAATGGAGAGTAATTCAAAATGCTTTTATCAGGATATATGCTATAATATCCTGTTTTACTTCTTTCTACCGTTCCAATAATCTTCATGCTTTTATACCGCTTTTTTTAAGAATTACCTTAGCTGTTCCTTTGCTTACTTCTTTTCCCTCATGGCGGGCGACTACAACAAATTGTTTTGTTATTGGCGAATACCATTCATCGTGATTACCGCCATGACGTTTCAAGTAGCAGCCATGTTGTTTCAAAATTCTGATCAATTCACTTGTCTTCATCACAAAAGTAGCATAAATGTTACTAATCTCCAAATATTATGTTGCCGAAATTGCTTCGGCGGGAGGAAGGAGGGAGGCGCGGCGGGCGGGGGAGACGCCGAAGGCGAGGCCGATGAGGAGAGCGGCGGCCAGGCCGGAGAGGGCGGCGCGGGGCGAGAGGAAGAGCGGCAGCAGCTCAGCGGCAGAGCCAGCCGCCGCCGGGGCCGCTGCAGCAGCCAATCCTGCGCCAGCCCGCAGCGCCAGCACCAGCCGCAGGATCCAGAGCAACGCCTGGACCAACACCATGCCGGCAAGGCCGCCGAGGAGGGAGAGAGCGGCGGATTCGCCGAGGAACTGGCGGACGATGACGCGGCGGCGGGCGCCGAGGGCGCGGCAGATGCCGATCTGCGGCCGACGTTCCTCGACGGAAACATATAGCATATTGGCGATGCCGAAGCCGCCGACCAGCAGCGAGAAGACGCCGATGATCCAGCCTAGCTTCGCGACCAGCGCGAAGATGCCGGTCATTTCATCGAGCAGGTAGGACAGACGGTTGAGCGCGAAATCGTCGCGCTGCCCCGGGCCCAGCCTCCGGCAGGCCCGCATCAGCGCCCGCACGGCCGCCTCGTCGGCGTCCGCCAGCAGGATGCTGCAGCGCTCTCCCGCGCCGCCCGCTCCAGAAACCGCCATCGTCCGTTCCGGCACCAGCCGGACGTTGTCGACGTCGACCGTACTGACCGTATTCAGGCCCGCCTTCGCGAAGATCCCGATCACCTCGTAGCGGACGCCCTCGATCCAGAGCGCGTCGCCAGGGTGCAGCGGGACCCCCTTGCGGGCCTCCACGCCGCAGCCCGCCAGCATCACCGGCGCCCCTTCCCGAAGCTCCCGCTCCGTGAAGCCGCGCCCTTCCGCCAGGGCGCCCGGCACCAGCAGCCGCCAGGCGCCGGCTACGCCCACGCGCTCCGCGCCGTAGCGCGCAAAGGCCGCCGCCGAAAACGCACCGTCGCCATTCTCCTCCAGATAGCGGAACTCCCGCCAGGACACCTCGGGCCGCAGCGCGTAGTCCCACCAGCGGAAGTGGCCTTCCTCGTCCAGGTCCGGCTCCAGCGGCATCCGGTCGACAAAAAGCAAGTCGCCGCCATAGACCGAAAAGCCCTCGCGGATGCTCTGCTGCAGCGCGTCGACCAGCGTCAGCGCCGCCACGATCGAGAAAATCCCCACCGCAACCCCCAGTAAAGAAAGCCGTGTACGGAAGCGGTCGGCCTTCAGTTCCCTGAAGGCTTGCGCCCAAAAATCGCCCATCACAAATCCTCCTGCCGCTAAAACTGTTTTATAAACCTATTTTTTTCTTGAGCCCCCGCAGGGTATCGAACGCATCGAGCGGGGACATCTTGTTGATATCGATGCGGGTCAGTTCGTCTTTGATGTCGAGCAGCAGCGGGTCGTCGAGCTGGTAGAGCGAAAGCTGGACACCCTGGGGCTCCGCCAGCCGCCGCTCGCCCGAAAGGTCCGGTGCCGAGGCCTCCAGCTCGCGGAGCTTCTTCTCCGCACGGTAGACCACGTCGGAAGGCATGCCGGCCAGGCGCGCCACGTGGATGCCGAAGCTGTGCGCCACGCCGCCCGGGCAGAGCTTGCGCAGGAAGATCACCTGCCCGTCCATCTCCTTGACGGCGATGTGGAAATTGTGGACGCGCGGGTAGAACTTCTCCAGCTCGTTGAGCTCGTGGTAGTGCGTGGCGAAAAGCGTTTTGGCGCGCGAATGCGTGTGGATGTGCTCCACGATGGCCCAGGCGATCGACATGCCGTCGAAGGTGCTGGTGCCGCGGCCGATTTCGTCGAGCAGCACGAGCGAGCGGTCGGAGAGGTTGTTCAGGATGGTGGCCGTCTCGAGCATCTCGACCATGAAGGTCGATTCGCCGCGGGAAATGTTGTCGGACGCACCCACCCGGGTGAAGATTTTGTCCACAATGCCCATTTTCAGGCTCTTGGCGGGCACGAAACAGCCCGTCTGGGCCAGGAGGCAGATCAGGGCCGTCTGGCGCAGGAAAGCCGATTTACCGGCCATGTTGGGGCCGGTGAGGATGATGATCTGCTGTTGCTGCGTATCGAGGTGCAGGTCGTTGGCCACGTACTCCTCGCCGTCGGGCATGAGCTGCTCGATGACGGGGTGGCGCCCCTGCTGGATGTCGATGGAAAGGGAGTCGTTGAGCACCGGGCGGCAGTAGTGCTGGTCGTAGGCCAGCACGGCGAAGCCGGCGAGCACGTCGAGCTGGGCGAGCGTGCGGGCATTCTGCTGGATGGCGGGCACCTGCGCCTGGATGGCGGCCACAAGTTCGCCGTACAGCCGCGTCTCCAGCGCGAGGATGCGCTCCTCCGCGCCCAGGATGGTCTCTTCGTAGTGCTTGAGTTCGGCGGTGATGTAGCGCTCGGCCCCGACGAGGGTCTGCTTGCGGATCCACTCGGCGGGCACCTTGTCCTTGAAACTGTTGCGTACTTCAAGGTAGTAGCCGAACACGTTGTTGTAGCCGATCTTGAGCGAGGCGATGCCCGTGGCGTCGCGTTCGCGCTGCTGGATGTCGAGCAGGATCTGCTTGCCGCCGTGCAGCGTGGCGCGGAGCTCGTCGAGCTCGGGCGAGATGCCGGCGGCGATGACGTCGCCCTTGCCCAGGGCGGCCGCCGCTTCGGGCAGCAGCGTGCGGGCGATCCGCTCCGCGAGCGCGGCGCAGTCGTTCAGGGCCTCGCACCAGTGTTCGAGGCCGGGCTGCGCGATGGTGGCGCGGATGGCGCCGCTGCTGCGCAGGGCACGCGCCAGTTGCAGCGCTTCGCGCGGCAGCAGCCGTCCCGCGGCTGCCTTCGCCACGATGCGCTCCAGGTCGCCGACGGACGTCAGTTCGTCGCGCACGATGTTGCGCATGTCCCCGTCGGCCAGGAAGGCGTCGACGGTGTCGTAGCGGGCGTTCAGCTGCTCGATGTTCTTGAGCGGCATCGACAGCCACTCGCGGAGCAGGCGACCGCCCATCGGCGTGCAGCAGCGTCCCACAGCTTCGATGAGCGAGCGGCCTTCCGCCCCCGCCAGCGACTGGAACACCTCCAGGTTGCGGAAGGTGAAGCGATCCATCCAGACGAATTCTCCTTCGTCGATGCGGGAGATCGAGCGGATGTGCCCCAGCGCCGTGTGCTGCGTCATTTCCAGGTAATAGAGCGTGGCGCCGGCCGCGGCGACGCCCTGGAGCATGCGGTCGATGCCGAAGCCTTTGAGCGAGCCCACGCCCAGCTGCGAGCAGAGCTTCTGGAAGGCCGAGTCCGGCACGAACACCCACGGATCGAGGGGCGTGATGCAGGCCTGCGTGCCGAAACGCTGCCGGAAGCCCTCAGCGAAGGAGCGCTCCACCAGCACTTCGTGCGGCGCCATGTTGCCCAGCAGCATCTGGATGTATTCGAGCGAGCCCTGGGCCACTTTGAAATCGCCCGTCGACACGTCGAGCAGCGCCAGGCCGGCGTCCTTGCCGCTGAAAGAGACGGCGGCGAGCCAGTTGTTCTCGCTGGCCTTGAGCAGGTTGTCGTTGTAGGCCACGCCCGGGGTGATGAGCTCCGTGACCCCGCGCTTCACCAGCTTCTTCGCGAACTTCGGGTCCTCGAGCTGGTCGCAGATGGCCACCTTGTAGCCCGCCTGCACGAGCCGCGGCAGGTAGTTGTCGATGGCGTGGTGCGGGATGCCCGCCATCTCGATGAACTGGCCGTTGCCCGCGGACTTGCGGGTCAGCACGATGCCGAGCACGCGGCTGGCCTTCAGCGAATCTTCGCCGTAGGTCTCGTAGAAGTCGCCGACGCGGTAGAGCAGCAGCGCCTCGGGATACTGTGCCTTGATCTCGAAGTACTGCTTCAGCATCGGGGTGCCCGGTGTGTTTTTCTCTTTCATCGAGAGCAAAAATACCGAAAAAATCGACGCAGAATACTATCTTTGTAAGACAATTTTCGGAACGGACCCCGAAATAAAGCCGAAGAAACGCCTGACAAATCTGTAATTCTCCGATAAAAATGAAAAAACGCTTGCTCGCCCTCGGCCTGGCCGCCGCGCTGCTGCTGCCGGGCTGCCAGAACCCCGAAAAGGAATTTGAAAAAGATATGGAAGCATATCTTGCTGAAATCGAGGCTGTCGGCGTCACTTGCGCCGTCGTCAAAGACAACCAGCTGATCTACCACCACAACTTCGGCGTCAAGAACCTCGAGACGCAGGAGCCCGTCGATGACGAGACGCTCTGGCGCATCGCCTCCATCTCCAAGTCGTTCACGGCCACCAGCCTCCTGCAGCAGGTCGAGCAGGGCAAGATTTCCCTCTCCGACGACGTGAGCGACCTGCTCGGCTTCACGGTCCGCAACCCCAAGTACCCCGACATCCCCATCACGCTCGAGATGCTGCTCTCGCACACCTCCAGCATCAACGACAGCCAGGGCTACTGGACCACCATCGACATCATCAATCCCGACATCAACACCTCGGCCGGCAACTGCTACAACGACTATGCGCCCGGCAGCGGGGAATACGAATACTGCAACCTGAACCTCAACCTGGCCGGCACGATCCTCGAGCGCGTGACGGGCGAGCGTTTCGACCAGTACGTGGTCAACCATGTGCTGCGCCCGCTGGGCATCTATGGCGGCTACTGCGTGGATTCGCTCGACAAGGCCCGCTTCGCCCACCTCTACGACTGGGATGCGGAGGCCGGCCGCTACGTGGACAACTACGACGACGCCTACGCGCCCCGCAGCGAGAAAGTCGCCAACTACACGATGGGCCACGACGCGCTCATCTTCTCGCCCACCGGCGGCATGAAGCTCTCCGGCCTGGGCCTGGCCCGCTACATGACCATGCACATGAACTACGGCACGACGCCCGACGGCGTGCGGATCATCTCGGAAGAGAGCTCCCGCAACATGCAGGTGCCGCGTTCCGAAGCGGAGCACTACGGCCTGAACCTCTGGCTGGCTGACGATTACGTGCCCGGCATCACGCTCGTGGGCCACACGGGCGGCGCCTACGGCCTCCGCAGCGCCATGTTCTTCAACCCCGAAGAGAAATACGGCTTCGTGATCATCTGCAACGGCCACCACTGCCCGGAGGGCGTGCCCAACGTGCTCCACGGCGGCATCGAACGGATGTATCAGCATTTCATCGCGAAGTGATGCAGGCGGTCCGCCCCAAGAAAGCCCTCGGGCAGCACTTCCTGACCGACCAGTCCGTCGCACAGGCCATCGTGGCGTCGCTCCAGAGCCGCGGGCCTGTGCTGGAGGTGGGACCGGGCACCGGCGTGCTGACGCAATACCTGCTCCGCGACCCCGAGATCGCGCTGAAGGTCGTGGAGCTCGACGGCGAGTCGGTGCGCTACCTGCTGGAGCACTATCCCGCGCTGGCGCCGAACCTCTACGAGGCCGACTTCCTCAAGCTCGACCTGCACAAGCTCTTCCCGGAGCGCTTCGCGGTGATCGGCAACTTCCCGTACAACATCTCCTCGCAGATCTTCTTCAAGATCCTCGACTACCGCGAGCAAGTGCCCGAGGTGGTGTGCATGATCCAGAAAGAGGTGGCGGAGCGCATGGCGGCGGGCCCCGGCTCGAAGACCTACGGCATCCTGTCAGTGCTCATGCAGGCCTGGTACGACATCGAATACCTGTTTACCGTGGGCGAGGGGGCGTTCCTGCCGCCGCCCAAGGTCAAGAGCGCGGTCATCCGCCTCACGCGCAACGAACGCGGCGCGCTGGGCTGCGACGAAGAGCTATTCAAGCGCGTGGTCAAAACGACCTTCAACCAGCGCCGCAAGACCATCCGCAACTCACTGAAGCCCATCCTGGCCACGCTCCCGAAGCTCCCGGCTTACATCCCCTATCTGGACGCCCGTCCCGAACAATTGTCCGTCGAAGAATTTGTAGAACTCACCCTGGCGCTATAGTTATTTCTGCCGCTACTTTTGCCGCGACAGGACGCAGAGAAAGACAGCTGGGTCCTGTCGAGTAGCCAAAAACGGCGATTCCCCCCAGAATGTGCTCGCGACAGGAATCTCAGCGGGGAAGCTGGATCCTGTCGCGGCGAAAGTAGTAATCGTCGTACTCCGTCATGCCGGGCTTGACCCGGCATCTAGCAGCAGCTATTCCGACACCTGGAAGATAGCGATGATGAGGATGGCGGCGGGGGCGAGGAAGCGGAGGAGGAAGAGGAGCGTGTCGATGAACCAGTTGGGGAGACGGAGCGTTCCGCCGTTGGTCAGTTCGTCACGCATCTGCTTGCGGCCGAGCTTCCAGCCGACAAAGACCACCACCACCAAGCCGCCGATGAGCATCAGGACATTGGCCGACAGGTAGTCGAACAGGTCGAAGATGTTCTTGCCCAGCACTTTCCAGTCGGCGAGCACACCCTGCGACAGCGAGCAGAGGCAGCCCAGCGCCCAGATGACCAGGAAGACCAGCGACACGGCCAGGCCGCGCTTGATCTTGAATTCTTCCATGCAGAAGGCCACGATGACCTCCAGGACCGAGATGGCCGAGGTCAGGGCGGCCAGCAGCAGTGCAAAGAAGAAGAGGATGGCGATCACGCCGCCCAGCGGCAGCTGGCTGAAGATGTGCGGCAGGGTGATGAACACGAGGCCCGGGCCTTCGCCGGGGCTGATGCCGAAGGCGAAGACGGCCGGCATGATGGCGCAGCCGGCGATCAGCGCGAAGACCGTGTCGGCGACCGCCGTCTGGGTGCCCAGCGATACGATGTTCGCGTCTTTCTTCACGTACGAGCCGTACGTAATGACCATGCCGCTGCCCAGCGACAGCGAGAAGAACGCCTGTCCCAGGGCCGCCAGGAAGGTGCCGGAAGTCACTTTCGACCAGTCGGGTTTGAAGAGGTAGTCCACACCCGCTTCGGCGCCCGGGAGCGTCAGCGAACGGATGGCGATGCCGATCATGATGAGGAACAGCAGCGGCATCATGACCTTCGAGAACTTCTCGATACCGTTCTTGACGCCGCCGATCACGATGCCTGCCGTCATGCCCAGGAAGACCGTGTGGTAGAGCAACGGACGCCAGGTGGAGGTCGAGAAGGCGGAGAACAGATTCTTCAGACTCTCGTTGTCCATACTCGAAAAGTCGAAGCGGAAGGCCTTGACGAGGTATTCTACACCCCAGCCGCCCACGACCGAGTAGAACGAGAGGATCAGCGTGCAGCAGAGGACCGCCAGCACGCCGGCGATGCCCCAGTGGCCGCCCGGTGCGAGGGCCTGGAACGCGGCACGCGCGCTTGCCTGGCTGCGCCGGCCGATGATGAATTCCGCCAGCAGGATTGGAATGCCGATCAGCAGCACGAAGGCCAGATAGATGATGATGAAGGCGGCACCGCCATTCTGCCCTACCAGGTAGGGGAAGCGCCAGAGGTTGCCCAGGCCGACGGCCGAGCCCGCCAGGGCGACGAGCACGCCAAAGGAACTCCCAAACGAGTCCCGGGCCGTATTACTTGCGTTTTTCATACAGGAGGAAGGTATAATCGAGGCCGGAGGCCTCGTCGTGATAACGGATGCTGCGCAGGGTCTCGACCCACAGCGCAGGGTCGATCTCGGGGAAGAAGGCGTCGGCGGGCTCCACGACCGTGTGGATGCGCGTCACGTAGACGCGGTCGGCGCGCTCGATCATCTGGCGGTACATCATGCCGCCGCCGATGATGAAGATCTCGCGCGAGCCGGCGGCCGCGGCGAGGGCCTCGTCGGGCGTGGAGAAGAACTCTGCGCCGGAAGCGCGGTCAGCGTCGGTCAGGGGCTGGTCGGAGACCACCATATTGCGGCGGCCCGGCAGGCACCGCTCGCTGAACGAGCGCCAGGTGCCCAGGCCCATGATCACGGGATGACCCATCGTGATCCGTTTGAAATATTGGAAATCGGCGCGGATGTGCCAGGGAATCAGGCCGCGGTAGCCGATGGCGTTGTTTTCGGCGGCTGCGCCGATGAGGCTGATCATGTCTTTCATACAGCAACGGGGGCTTTGATGGCCGGCCACGGGTCGTAACCGGTCAGGGTGAAATCTTCGTAGACGAAGTCGAACAGGCTCTTGCGTGCCGGATTGAGCTCCATCTTCGGCAGCGGACGCGGCTCGCGGGACAGCTGCAGCGCCACCTGCTCGTGGTGGTTGGAATAGATGTGCGCGTCGCCGAAGCTGTGCACGAAATCGCCGGGCTGCAGCCCGCACACCTGCGCCACCATCAGCGTGAGCAGCGCGTAGGAAGCAATATTGAAGGGCACGCCCAGGAACACGTCGGCGCTGCGCTGGTAGAGCTGGCAGCTGAGGCGCCCGTCCGCCACGTAAAACTGGAACAGCGTGTGGCACGGCGGGAGGGCCATCTTGTCGACTTCGGCGGGGTTCCAGGCCGAGACGATGAGCCGGCGACTGTCCGGGTTGCGGCGGATCTGATCCACGACCTGAGAGAGCTGGTCGATGGTGCCGCCGCCCGGGGTGGGCCAGGCACGCCACTGGTGCCCGTAGACCGGGCCGAGCTCGCCGTTCTCATCGGCCCACTCATCCCAGATCGAGACGCCGTGGTCCTTCAGGTACTTGATGTTGGTGTCGCCCGCGATGAACCAGAGGAGTTCGTAGATGATGCTCTTGAGGTGGACTTTCTTGGTGGTCAGCAGCGGGAAGCCGTCGGCCAGGTTGAAGCGCATCTGGTAGCCGAACACGCTGGTGGTGCCGGTACCGGTGCGGTCGCCCTTGAAAGTGCCGTTCGCTTCGATATGCCGCAGAAGATCGAGATACTGCTTCATAATGACAAAGGTAGTGAAAAAATAGTAATCCTCCGTCATTCCTTATCAACCGTGCATGGTAATCATTTATAAATCAGTATATTACAAGTATATACCTACTTGATGAAAGATTGGTTACTATTTGTATATAATTGATTAATAACTAGTTATCTTGCACACGGGGCCCATCCCAGATCTTGAGGCAGATGGGCAGATGGTCGGAGAGGCCGCCGTTGTAGCGGGGTCCGACGTAGGTGCGTCGCGGCTTGGAGCCCAGCCAGGCGGGGTCGGGTTCCAGCAGGAAGGGCGGCGCGTAGATCTGCATGCGCGAAGCCGAATCGAGGGCCGGGGAGACGCAGAACCAGTCGATCTGCTCCCAGCGGCCATGATAGCGGAGGGTGCCGGGCGCGGCGGGCGGACCGGCGAAGGCCGGGACGGAGAGCCCCGCGACGCGGGCGTCGGTGTCGTTGAAGTCGCCCATGACGAGGATGGGGTTCGCGGGGTCTTCGGCCAGCAGGGAGTCGACGGCGTGCTCCAGCACGGCCAGCGCCGCTTCCCGCCGCCCCTGCGACGCCCACGCCCCGCCGCGCTTCGACGGCAGGTGCACCACGAACACATGCAACGGTTCCTTCATTCGCTCCCACGGGTCGCGGCTCTCGCTACGCTCGGGTCCAGGCTTGACGTTGTCCGTCATTCCCGGCTTGACCGGGAATCTCATCTTCACATACAGAATATCCCGCGTGGCGAAGCCCGGCACCCGCAGCGAATCCACCGCCAGGACCCGGAAGACGTCTTTCCGGTAGAGCAGCGCCACGTCGATGCCGCGCTCGTCGGGGCTTTCGCGGTGAACGAAATCGTAGCCCAGATCGGCCAGCATGGTCTTGCGGACCAGCTGCGACACGACGAGACGGTTCTCCACCTCGGCCAGGCCCACCAGCGCCGGCAGTTCCCCGTATTCGTCCGCCACCGACACGATGGCCTGCGCCAGGCCGTCGCGCTTTTTCTCAAAGCGCTGCCAGGTCCAGTGCCGCTCGGCACCGGGCGTGAATTCCGTATCGTTGGTCAAAGGGTCGTTGAACGGGTCGAAGTAGTTTTCGACGTTCCAGAACATGACGACGGCCAATACCGCCCCTGCAATCTCTCGCCACATAGTCGTAATTGCTGAGATGCCGGGGCAAGCCCGGCATGACAAAAAAACGCATCAAGGGCAGCCTATTGGGCCGCCCTTGATTATTGGTTATAAAAGCGCAATCTCGTCTTTTGACAGGCCGCAGTATTTGATAATCATGTCGATGTCAACGTCATTTGCTTTCATCGCCTTGGCGATTCTTCGACGTTCTTCGGCCAAGCCTTCTTCGCGACCTTCTTTTCGTCCTTCCGCAAGCCCTTCTTCTCGACCTTCTTTCAGTCCTTCAGCGCGTCCTTCAGCGCGTCCTTCAGCGCGTCCCTCAGCGCGTCCCTCTTCACGACCTTCTTCGCGGCCCTCCTCGCGGCCTTCGATGCGACCGGTGCGGATCATGCCCATCGTCCGTTGATACTTGTCCAGGTCGAGTTCATAGTCGCGCCATTGCTCCGGAGTCAAATCGTCTTCCACCGTGTTAACCACGCGGCGGAATGTCTCCAAAATCTGCTCCGGCAGATCCAGGGTATCGATTTCGGCCAACAATTCTTCTCGGGTTGCCATACGTTTACTCATTGACTGAAGCAAAAATAGCAAAACTTCGTAGGATTTCCTACACTCCTTGGCATTTTTGGCTTTGATACATGGAATCTGTAGCGGAATGATCGTAAGCAGATCAGAGAATAGCCTGTCTCCTTTTTCATTGCGGAGCTGATAATCTTCGCGGAGCGTGGCATTCCGCTCATAAGTAAAATTCATCAGGCAGATGGCATAGACGCGCTTGATCTGCCCATACGTCCATTCTTGCCGATGCTGGCCCATCTGATCGATCAGCCGGCAGGCATAGTAAACAAGACGCTGGCGGATGACAAGGTCAGGCGCGTTCTGCATTTCAACGAGGTAACGGTTCCCTTCTTTGTCTGTCGCAATGACATCCACGACACAACGTTTCAATTCCGGGCTGTCGCCAAGTAGTTCAGAATTCAGATGCCGAATGTCGGTTATGGCGACATCCGGTTCCAGCAATAGATTCAGAAACCCAATCAACAGGTCTTTGTTCTCTTCGCGGCCGAACACATATTTGAATCCCCAGTCGACAAACGGGTTGATCGGACGCTTTTTCACAATGTCATCAATTCTCTCCATAACATAGATCTTTAACAGGTTTGATGAACAAAGATAAGAGGAGCAAACCCTCAAATAAAAATTCGGATGAAAGGTTTTTTGATTCTCGAAGAAATGTGAAAAAATACAAAAAAATTAAGGGCACCCGTCAAGGATGCCCTTAGTTTTATCAGTACTGTTCGAGATTCCCGGTCGGGCCGGGAATGACGATTGGATTAGAATCGGAAACCGAGTGTGAGTTGCGGGAAAGCGAAGGCGCGGAGGTTGTGGTTCGTGGCGTAGTACGGATCCTGACCGCCCACCTGGAGGTGGAGGAGGGTGTACTGGTAGCACACGGGAGCGACCTCGACACCGACGAACAGTCCTTCCATCAGGGCGTACTCGACGCCGATGTTGATGCCGCCGCCGAAGCCGAGGGCCTGGCCGCCGCGGGAC
>JAFZRV010000008.1 GCA_017619655.1 Bacteroidales bacterium
GGTCGAGAAGGCGCATCCCGACATCTTCAACCTGTTGCTGCAGGTCCTCGACGAAGGCCGGCTCACGGACAGTGCGGGCCGCTTCATCGACTTCAAGAACACGATCCTGATCCTGACCTCGAACGTGGGCAGCCGGGAACTGAAGGATTTCGGCCACGGGATCGGTTTCTCGACGGGCACCGAAGACCGGTCGGCTTCGCAGAACGCGCTGATAGACAAGGCACTGAGCAAGGTGTTTACACCGGAATTCCTGAATCGTCTCGACGAGCAGATCTATTTCAATTCGCTGTCGCAGGAAGACATTTACCAGATCATCGACATCGAGCTGAAAGAGTTGCACGGCCGCATGAAGGAGCTGGGCTATTCGCTGTCGATCGACAAGGCGGCCAAGAAGTTCATCGCCGACGTAGGTTACGACCCGAAGTTCGGCGCCCGGCCGCTGAAGCGGGCCATCCAGCGCTATGTCGAAGACCCGGTCTCCGAGGTCATCATCGAAGGCGTTCCCGCCGGCTCCAAACTGAAAGTCAAGCTCGGCAAAGACAAGAATTCAACTACGGTAGCAGTTCAATAATACTATGAGTATCAGAGGTTTTCGCGCCACGCTGCTCGTGGCCGTCTGTTTGATCTGGGCCGTCGCTCCCGGCCATGCACAGGATTGGGGCGGATTGCAGCGCTTCGCGGCGGCGAATGCCGAGCTGGCGCCGGCGTCGGCGGAACAGCCGCGCGTTATCCTTTTGGGCGACTCGATCACCGAAGGCTGGCCTTCGAAGCACCCCGCGTTCTTCGAGGAGACCGGTTATATCGGCCGCGGCATCAGCGGCCAGGTGTCGGCCCAGATGCTGGTGCGTTTCCGGCAGGACGTCATCGACCTGCATCCGGCGGTGGTGGTCATCAATGCCGGAACCAACGATGTGGCTGAAAACCAAGGACCTTACGATGAGGAATTCACGCTGGGCAACATCGTGTCGATGACCGAACTGGCCCAGGCCAACGGCATCGCCGTCGTGCTGACCTCCGTGCTGCCGGCGGCCGCCTTCCGCTGGCGCCCGGCCATCACCGACGCGGCCGACAAGATCGCCGCGCTCAACGCCCGCATCAAGGCCTATGCCGCGAAGCAGGGGATTCCTTATGTCGACTACTATTCGGCGCTCGTCGTGGACGATCCGTCCCGGGCGCTCAATCCCGATTATTCGAAAGACGGCGTCCATCCGCAGCAGCCCGGCTACGCGGTGATGGAACCGCTGGTGATGCAGGGCGTCAGCGAGGCGCTTGCTGCCTGCGCAGCCTGCGGGTCTGGAGCAGGACACTGCCGATAATCAGCGCCATACCCAGCCAGAACGACCAGCCGACTTCGCGCTGTTCTCCGAAGAGAACGGCTGCGATGGCTATGCTGTACACCGGCTCCAGGTTGTAGGTCAGATTGACCGTGAAGGCGTTCAGCTTGCGCAGGGCCTCCAGCTGGAAGAGGAAAGGCACGATGGTGAAAAGGGAACCCAGCAGCAGGAGCCAGACGATTTCCAGGCGGGTGGGGGCCATGGGCTGCGCGGGGGCGAAGCGGGCGTAGAGCGGCATGCAGAGCGTCAGGAACAGCACGCCGCCGACCAGCTCCCAGAGCAGCATGGTGGCGGTATCTTCGCCGGTCCGCTCCGCCACGTTGACATTGAGGATGGCGAAGACCGAATAGATGGCGGCGGAGAGCAGGCCGAAGGCGATGCCGAGGCGGTAGCGCACGTCCAGGCTGAAGATCAGCAGCACGCCCGCGATCGAGATGAAGCTGATCAGCACCTCGGGCCAGGAGAACTTCTTGTGGCCGAGCACGGGATCGAAGAGGGCCGTGAAGAAGCAGGTCGTGGCGATGCAGGCCACGCCGACGGACACGTTGGAGGCCTGGATGCTTAGGTAGAAGAAGACCCAGTGCAGGGCCAGCAGGATGCCGCAGGCGCCGATGCGCAGCAGCGCGGGCCGGGGCACCTTGTGGAGCCGGTGCGCGAAGGCCAGGAACAGCAGCAGCGTGGCCACGCTGACCAGCATGCGGTACCAGACCAGCGGCAGGCCGCTGAGCGCGATCAGCCGTCCGAAAATGCCCGTCCAGCCCGCCAGGAAGACGGCTGTGTGGAGCATGATGAGGGTGCGGGTCGTATCTTTCATCGCGGCTGTCGCGCGAGCGCCAGCGCGGTGCGGGCGGCCAGGCGGGCGTTGTTGAGAACCAGCTGGATGTTGGAGGCCAGCGAGTCGCCGCCGGTGAGTTCCTTGACGCGGGCCAGCAGGTAGGGCGTGGTTTCCTTGCCGTGGATGCCCAGGCGACGGGAATCCTCGATGGCCTGGTCGATGGCCGCGTTGATGCGGACGGGATCCATGGAATAGGCTTCGGGAATGGGATTGGTGACGAGCATGCCGCCGCCCAGGCCCATTTCCTGCTGGGCGCGGAAGGCCGCGGCGAGTTCTTCCGGCGTGTCGATGCGGTAGTCCACCTTGAAGCCGCTCTTGCGGGTGTAGAAGGCAGGAAGTTCTTCGGTGCCGAAGCCGATGACCGGCACGCCCTTCGTTTCCAGATATTCCAGCGTAAGCCCCAGGTCCAGAATGGCTTTGGCCCCGGCGCAGACGACCATGACGGGCGTCCGGGCCAGTTCCTCCAGGTCGGCGGAGATGTCCATCGTCGTCTCGGCGCCGCGGTGCACGCCGCCGATGCCGCCGGTGGCGAAGACCCGGATGCCGGCCAGGTGGGCGATGATCATCGTGGTGGCCACGGTCGTGGCGCCGTCGGCGCCGCGGGCGACCAGCACGGGGAGGTCGCGGCGCGAGGCCTTGGTGACGGCTTGTCCCTTCTTGCCGAGGTATTCGATTTCGTCGTGGGTCAGGCCGGCCTTGAGCTTGCCGCCGATGACGGCGATGGTGGCCGGTACGGCACCCGCTTCGCGCACGGTCTCTTCCACCCGCAAGGCCGTTTCCACGTTCTGGGGATAGGGCATGCCGTGGGAGATGATGGTGGATTCCAGGGCGACGACCGGTTCACCGGCCAGCAGGGCGGCCTTCACGGCCGGGGAAAGATCCAGGTATTCTTTCATAAAGACAGATTTTTCAGGTTTTCGTTGACCGCTTCGTCCGACTCGACGGCGCAGCGGGCGCAGAGCAGTCCGATGCGGGCGGCTTCTTCCACGCTGGCATCGAGGCCCGCATGGACGATGCCGGCCAGGAGTGCGTCGCCGCCGCCGGTGGCGTTGCGGACCGTGCAGGGAAACGCCGGGAAGTGCTTCGTCACGCCGTCTTCCGTGACGTCCAGTCCTTCCGCGCCGCGCGAGACGAAGCGCCGCGTAAAGCCGGTGACGGAGGCGAGGGTTTCTGCTTCCAGCGCATTGCATTTAAACGCGTATAAACGTTTACGCTTGCTGATTTCCAGTGCCTTTCGCAGGCGTATGGCCTTGGGGCCCGACACGCCGTCCACGAACAGCGGAACGGTCACGTGGTCGATGAGCCAAGCCAGGGTCTCGGGCAGCAGGTTCGTGTCGGCGACCACGGCGTCGGCCGTGTTGACGGCGTCGATGCGCGCGGCCAGCCATTCGGTCGAGATGCTTTCCGTCACGGCCATGTCGGCCACGCCGCCGATCATTTCGCCGCTGCAGTCGTTGAGGCTCGCGAAGCAGGCGCTGGGCAGGGTGGGGCAGGTCTCGCAGAGCGAGAGGTCCATGCCGATCCCACGGCAGGAAACCTGCAGCATCTGGCCGAAGGCGTCGCCGCCGAAGCGCGTGACGAAGCATACCTCGTCGCCCAGGAGGGCCAGGTTGTGCGCGATGTTGCGGCCCACGCCGCCGAACGACAGCCGCACCGATCCGGGATTCGAATCCCGCGCGCGGAAACGCTCCCGCGAAACGGCCGTGATGTCCACGTTGGCGCCACCGATGACACAGACTTTCATGGTCGCAAAGTTAGGAAAGATAGCGGAATTTTGGTAGCTTTGTAGAATGAAACAGAACAGATTATTCTCATCGGTCCTGGTCCTGCTGGCCCTGGCGCTGAGCGTCGGCCCTATGCAGGCGCAGGACCTGCCGCGGTTCAAGAAAATGGTGCGGCAGCTCAGCAGTGCGAAATACCAGGGACGCGGCTATGCCCGCGACGGCGTCCGCAAGGCCGGAAAGTACATCGCCAGGGAATTCGAAAAGGCGGGCGCAGACGAAGTTACGCTGCAGCCTTTTACGCTGGACATCAATACCTTCGACGGCGCGATGGAAATGTGGGCGGACGGGAAGAAACTGGTCCCGGGCATCGACTTCTCGATGCGCGAGTATTCTCCGGGCGCACATGGGACCTACCCCGTCTATCATGTCGATACGCTGAACTTCGATGCGGACAAAATGTTCGAAGACCTGGCCCGGCCCGAATATGCGAACTGCCTCGTTTGCTGCGAGTTCTGGTTTACTTACAAGCACCGGGCCGCTTTTTCCAGGCTGCAGAAGAAAGACGGCTGCACGAACGCGGGCCTGCTCTATGAATGGACCTCGCCCATCAAGTTCTACAAGGCTTACGGCGAGAAGGTCGTGGACAAGCCCATCGTCTGGGTGACGCCCGAGGCCGTCGCCGGTGTCCGGACCGTCCGGCTCGAGGTGGACAACACTTTCCTGAAAGGCTATGAGACGGAAAACGTGATCGCCAAGGTGGAGGGCCGCCGCCACGACGGCTGCTACGTCTTCACGGCGCACTACGACCACCTGGGCAACCTGGGCAGGAAAGTCTATTATCCCGGCGCCAACGACAACGCCTCCGGCACGGCCGCCATCATCACGCTGGCCGCCTGGTATGCGCAGCACCGTCCCGAATACGACATGTATTTCGTGGCTTTCTCGGGCGAGGACGCCAACCTGCGCGGCTCCACCTGGTTCGCGGAGCATCCCGTGGTGCCGCTCGAGCAGATCCGCTACCTCTTCAACCTCGATATGATCGGCGACGACAACCCCGTGCAGTACTGCGAAGTGAGCGACGCGGGCATGGCCAAGTTCCCGCTCTTCGAGCAGGTGAACCGGGAGCAGGGCCTGTTCCAGGCGCTGAACCGCGGCGACCTGGCCGCCAACAGCGACCACTATCCCTTCGCCGTCCGCGGCGTGCCCTGCATCTTCCTGGAGAACGAGGAGGGCAGCGCCTTCCCGTATTACCATACGCCCAATGACAATATGAAAACCATCCGTTTCGACAGTTATATTCCTGTGTTCCGGCTGGTTACGGGTTTCATAGCCTCCGACCGATGAATAGAGCAAGTCTTCTGGCGCTCTGCCTGCTGGGCCTCGCGTGCAGCGCTGGCGCCCAGGTCTCCCGATACGTCAATCCGATGATCGGCACCACGGGCATGGGGCACTGTTTCCCCGGGGCCTGCGCGCCCTTCGGCGCCGTGCAGCTCTCGCCCGACACCGATACCATTCCCCACAACGTCAACGGGAAATACCAGGCGGAAGTGTATAACTATTGCGCGGGTTATCAGTACGATGATCCCACCATCGTGGGCTTCAGCCACACCCACCTCAGCGGCACCGGGCATTCCGACCTGGGCGACATCCTGCTCATGCCCCAGACCGGCGCGCTGCAGTTGACTCCCGGCACGAAAGACGATCCGGACAGCGGCTACCGGCAGCGCTTCCGCCACGACACGGAGCACGCCGAGCCGGGGCTGTATGAAGTGACGCTCGAGGACAGCGGCGTCCGCGCGCGCCTCACCGCCACGCAGCGGGTAGGCGTGCACCAGTACCGTTTCCCGTCCGGCAGCACGCAGCGCCTGGTGGTGGACCTGCTCCACGGCATCTACAACTACGACGGCAAGGTGCTCTGGTCGAAGCTCCGCGTGCTCAGCGACACCCTCCTCGTGGGCTACCGCATCACGGACGGATGGTCGCGCGGCAACTACACGTATTTTGCGATCTCCTTCTCGAAACCCGTGGTGAACTACGGCTACGCGGACCGCAAGAACCCCGCCTACAGAGGCTTCTGGCGCAAGTTCGACATCCACCGCAACTTCCCCGACATGGCCGGGCGCGCCGTGACGGCGTACTTCGAATTCGACGGCGGCAGCCCTGAGCTGGAAGTGAAGGTCGCCCTCTCGGGCGTCTCGGAGGAGGGCGCGCTGAAGAACCTGGCTGCGGAGACGGCCGGCAAGTCGTTCGACGACATCCGCTGCGAGACGGCGGCCGCCTGGGAGCGCGAACTCGGCGTCCTGCAGTGCGAAGGCCCGGAAGACCACAAGGCCAGCCTGTACACGGCCCTTTACCACACGATGATCAATCCTTCCGTCTACATGGACGTGGACGGCCGCTACCGCGGCGTCGACGGGGAAATCCATCAGGCCGAAGGTTTTACCAACTATACCGTGTTCTCGGTCTGGGATACCTACCGGGCCGAGCATCCGCTGCTGGGCCTGCTGAAGGCCAGCCGCAACACCGACATGGTCCGCTCCATGCTGGCGCACTGGCGGCAGAATCCCGTGGGCATGCTGCCCGTCTGGAGCCTCATGGGCAACGAGGGCTGGTGCATGACGGGCTATCATGCGGTGAGCGTGGTGGCCGACGCGCTGGTCAAGGGCGCAGACATCGATCCGGACGAGGCCTTCGCCGCGATGCAGGCCACGGCCAACTGCCCGTATCTCACCTCCTTGCAGGACTACATCGCCTACGGCTACGCACCGTACGACAATGACGGCACCGCCGCATCCAACACCTTGGAATACAGCTTCGACGACTGGAGCATCTACCATGCGGCGCAGGTGGCGGGCCGGGAAGACGTGGCGGCCGCGTTCCTGGACCGCGCGCTGTCGTACCGCAACACCTTCGACCCGGCCAGCGGCTTCGCCTCGCCCCGCCGCAAGGACGGCCGCTTCAAGGCGGACCTGGATCCGTACCAGACCTACGGCGAGGGTTTCATCGAGGGCAATTCCTGGAATTTCTCCTTCCACGTGCCGCACGACCCTTACGGGCTGATGGCCTGCATGGGCGGTGAAAAAGTGTTCCGGGAGCGGCTCGACGCCCTGTTCGAGATGGACCTTCCGGAGAAGTATTACGAAGATAACGAGGATATTACGGCGGACTGCCTGGTGGGCGGCTACGTGCACGGCAACGAGCCCAGTCATCACGTGCCCTATCTCTATGCCTGGACCGCGCAGCCCTGGAAGGCGCAGGACCGCATCCGGATCATCCTCGACAAGATGTACCGCAACGACATCCGCGGCCTGGGCGGCAATGACGACTGCGGGCAGATGTCCGCCTGGTACGTGTTCTCGGTCATGGGCTTCTATCCCGTGGCGCCGGGCTGCGACCAGTACGTGCTCGGCGCGCCGTACCTGCCTTGCCTGAAAGTGACCTTCGAGAACGGCCATACGCTGGAAATCAAAGCGCCCGGTGTGAGCGACCGGAAGCGCTACGTGAAAGGCGTCCGGCTCAACGGACAGCCCTTGACACGCCTCTACCTGACCCACGCGGAACTCCTGCGCGGCGGTACGCTGGAGTTCGAGATGAGCGATCGTCCGAACCGCCGGCGCGGCCTGGATCCATCGGACAAGCCGTATTCCCTGACGGCCCGGTAACCCGCCGGGTGGGGCCGAAGAGCCGCGAAATTGGATAAAATAGTATCGAAAATTGTGCAAATAGTACAACATTTTTTGTATATTTGCAACAAATCAGGTGTCCATGAAATCTACGCTGAAAGAGATCACGCCGTTGACGGAAAAGGACTGCTTCTATATCGTGGAGCGTCACAAGTCCGAATTCCTCTTTCCGCTGCATTCCCATCCCGATTTCGAGCTCAACTTTATCGAAAACGGCAAGGGCGTGCGCCGCGTGGTAGGGGACAGCGTGGAGGAGATCGGGGAGTACGAACTGACCCTGATCGCCGGCAGCGACCTCGAACACGCCTGGGAGCAGGGGAGCTGTACGGAGACGGACATCCGGGAGATCACCATCCAGTTCCAGGCCGACCTCTTTCCGGAGGGCCTGCTGAACCGCAGCCAGTTCGCTTCGATGAAGAAGATGTTCTCGAAGGCGGACCATGGCCTGACCTTCTCGCTGAAAAGCATCATGCAAGTCTATACGCTGCTGGACGGATTGTCCAGTGTGACAGATCCTTTCGAGCAGTATATGAACTGTTTCGAGATGCTGTTCCGCCTGTCCCAGGCCGATGATTCCCGCATCCTGGCCAGCAGCTCCTACGCCCATTCCAAGCGCGATTCGGAGAGCCGCCGCGTGCTGAAGGTCAAGCAGTACGTGAACGACCATTACGCCGAGGAACTGACGCTCGAAGTCCTGTCCGCCCAGGTCGGCATGGCGCCTTCCGCCTTCAGCCGTTTCTTCCACCAGCAGACCGGCCGCACCGTCATGGACTATGTCATCGACATCCGCCTCGGCAACGCCGCCCGGCTCCTGGTCGACACCACCAACAGCGTGCAGGAAATCTGCTATGCCTGCGGCTTCAACAACTTATCTAATTTCAACCGCATGTTCAAGGCGCGGCGCGGCTACACGCCGCGGGAATTCCGCACCATTTTCAAGAAAAAGCGCGTTTTCGTATAGGTAGGTTAAGAAAGTATCATATTTCGATAAATTAATATTTGTTGGCGCGGCGTAATCAGGCTAACTTTGTAAGTGATTAATCTGATTGTTGGCCAACATGATGAATCGAATCGGAAAGTTCGCCCTGGCGGCTTTTTTCTGTGTGACTGCCTGCACGACCCCGCGGACGGATTTCGTCCGGGTGGAAAACGGGTATTTTATCCGTCACGGACAGCCTTATCACTTTGTCGGAACTTATTTCTGGTATGGTCCCATCCTGGCTTCTGAAGGGCGGGGAGGGGACTACGATCGCCTTGTGCGGGAGCTGGATACGCTCCAGGCGCTCGGGATCTCGAACCTGCGTGTCCTGGTGGGTGGCGATGGCCCTGACGGTATTTTCTCGCGCGTAGACCCGTCGCTGCAGACGGCGCCGGGCGTCTACAACGACACACTGCTGGTCGGCCTCGACCGATTCCTGGTGGAACTCGGTCGCCGCGACATGCAGGCCGTCCTGTTCCTGAACAATTCCTGGGAGTGGTCGGGCGGCTATGGACAATATCTGGAATGGGCGACCGGTGAACCGACGCTGATTCCTCTGATTGACGGTTACTGGCCTTTCATGCAGCAGATGCGCCAGTTCCAGACCAACGCCGATGCACAGGCTCTCTTCTTCGACCACGTACGGGCCATTGTGGGCCGTACCAACTCCATTACCGGCAAGGCCTACAAGGATGACCCAGCCATCTTCGCCTGGCAGATCGGCAACGAGCCCCGCTGCTTCTCCGATGAAGCGGAGATTCGCGACGGTTTCATCGGCTGGCTGACCGAGTCGGCCCGGCTGATCAAGGAAATCGACCCGAATCACCTCGTGTCGACGGGGAATGAGGGCTTTATGGGCTGCGAGGAGGACGCCACGCTGGTAGAGCGCGTCAATTCCATCCCGGGTGTCGACTACATGACCATCCACATCTGGCCCTACAACTGGAGCTGGGTCCGTGCCGACCACCTGGCGGAAGACCTTGATGGCGCCCTGGCCAAGACGGATGCCTATGTGGCGCAGCATGCAGAAATGGCCCGCCGGCTCGGCCTGCCGATTGTGCTCGAGGAATTCGGCTTCCCGCGCGATGGCTTTGCGGAAAGCCGCGAGGCGCCGACCACCTGCCGGGACCGTTATTATACGCACGTATTCGCGCTCGTGCGCGAGGGGCAGCTGGACGGTGCGAATTTCTGGGGCTGGAGCGGTTTTGCACGCCCGGTCCATTCACAGTGGGAACCTGGAGACGATTACACCGGAGACCCGGCACAGGAGGCACAGGGCCTGAACGGTGTCTATATTGACGATACAACTGTTGATATCATTCAACAATCCATAATCAATTATTAACCTAAAATGTAGCATGAAACACAAGCTGTTAACCATCATGCTGGCATTCCTTGCCACCGCCACGGGCCTGTTTGCACAGGTACGCGTGACCGGTACCGTCACGGACGATACCGGCTACGGTGTCATCGGAGCCAGTGTCATGGAAAAGGGCACCCAGAACGGTGCCGTCACAGACATTGATGGTAAGTATGCGATCACGGTGCGCCCCGGCGCGACGCTGGTCTTCTCTTCCATCGGCTATGCAACGCAGGAGGTGGCCGTCGGCAACCGTTCGGTGATCGACATCCTCCTGGCCTTGGATACTGAGCTGCTCGACGAAGTCGTCGTCGTCGGTTACGGTACCATGAAACGCAGCGACCTTTCCGGCGCCTCCGTCTCGATGCGCGAGGAAGACCTGAAAGGATCGATCATCACGAACCTCGACCAGTCCCTGCAAGGCCGCGCCGCCGGTGTCTCCGCGGTGCAGACTTCCGGTGCGCCGGGTTCTTCTTCCTCCATCCGCGTGCGCGGCCAGGCGACCGTCAATGCCGGCGCCGAGCCTCTGTACGTGATCGACGGTGTGATCGTCCAGGGTGGCGGCAATTCCGGTGCCGACTTCGGTCTCGGCGATGCGCTGGGTAACGGCCGCGTCTCCACCATCTCCCCGCTGTCCACCATCAACCCGGCCGATATCGTGAGCATGGAAATCCTCAAGGATGCTTCCGCAACGGCTATCTACGGTGCACAGGGCGCCAACGGCGTGGTCCTGATCACCACCAAGCACGGTAAATCCGGCGAGGCGAAATTCTCCTACGACGGCATGGTCGCCGTTTCGCGCCAGACCAGCCGTATCGAGATGATGAACCTCCGCCAGTTCGCCGAATACTACAACGACATGGTGGCCCTGGGTGAGGTCGAGGCCAATGCGCTCTACGCGGATCCCTCCATCCTCGGCAAGGGTACCAACTGGCAGGACGAGGTGTTCCGCACCGCGCTCCAGCACCAGCATCAGCTGAGCGCCCAGGGCGGTTCCGACAAGGTGCAGTACTACATTTCGGGTTCGTACATGAACCAGGAAGGTACCATCATCGGTTCCAACTTCAACCGTCTGAGCTTCCGTACCAACGTGGACGCCAAGCTCAAGGAGTGGTTCAAGCTGGGTGTCAACGCCACCTACGCCATCACGAACGATGACCTGAAACTGGCCGACGGTCAGGAAGGTGTCATCTTCTACTCCCTGTCGAGCCTGCCGGACATCCCGGTCTATGACATCGACGGAAACTACTCGACCGTCGTCCGCGAGGGTTACACCACCAAGAATCCCGTGGCCCTGGCCATGTACAACGAGAGCACGCTGAAGCGTAAGAAACTCGCCGGCAACGTGTATGCGGAACTGACGCCGATCAAGCACTTTGTCTGGCGCAGCGAATTCGGTTTCGACGTGAGCGCCTCGCAGGCCGACACCTACAAGCCGAAGATCAGCCTGGGTACCTTCCAGCAGGGTTCCAACTCCATCAGCCAGCAGCGCAACAGCAGCACGTACTGGTCGGTGAAGAACTACCTGACCTACAGCAACACCTTCGGCAAGCACAGCCTGACCGCGATGGTCGGCCAGGAAGCCTGGGAGTCGCGCTGGAACTACATGCGCGCCGCCAACACGGACCTGCCGTCCGACGACATCCACAACCTGGCCCTCGCCACCGGCACTCCGACCGTGGGCAGCGGCTTCGGCAGCTCGGCCATGGCTTCGTTCTTTACCCGTGAGACCTACAACTACGACAACCGCTACCTGCTCACCTATACCTTCCGTTACGACGGTTCCTCGAACTTCGGTCCTGATAACCGCTGGGCCGGGTTCCACTCCGTGGCCGGAAGCTGGCGCTTCACCAACGAGCACTTCTTCACCAACAAGACCGTGCTGAACGACGGTAAGCTCCGTATCGGCTGGGGCCAGACCGGTAACGCGAACATCGGTTCCGGCGCCTGGGAGTCGGGTATGTCTAAACTGCCTTCCGCCCTCGGCGACAGCCAGCGTCCCGCCAACATCTCGAACACCGGTATCCACTGGGAGAAGCAGCAGCAGACCAACATCGGTCTCGACCTGAACTTCTTCCAGAACCGCCTCAACCTGACGCTCGACGTGTACCAGAAGATTTCGTCCGACATGCTCATGTCGATGACGCTTCCTTCCTACATGGGTACCCTGGGTAACGGTTCTTCCCGCCTCAACGCGCCAAAGGGCAACTACGGTACCATCCGCAACCGCGGTTTGGAAATCACCCTCGACACGCACCCGATCGACAAGCGGGGCTTCCGTTGGGACAGCAACTTCCAGATCTCGTTCAACCGCAACAAACTGCTGGCCCTCGACGGCAGCGCCAACGCGCAGCTTGTGGGTTATGGCCAGTGGAGCGACATCGTCTCGGTGACCGAGATCGGCGGTTCTCTCTATAACTTCTACGGCTACAAGGTCGTGGGTGTCTACAAGGATTTCGAAGACATCATGAATTCTCCGAAAGCCGAGAAGTTCCCTGAAGACGGCGTGTTCAACCGCAACACCACCGTGTGGCCGGGCGACCTCAAGTTCGAAGACGTCAACAAGGACGGCAAGATCAACGAACTCGACCGCACGAACATCGGTTCCCCGCTGCCGAAATTCACCTTCGGCTGGAACAACACCTTCTCCTTCAAGAATTTCGACCTGACCATCTTCGTCAACGGCTCGTATGGTAACAAAGTGCTCAACTACAACATGATGGGCCAGGGCTACAACGGCCTCGTCCACATGAACAGCACCTGGACCAACCAGCACGTGAGCATCCAGAACCGCGCCCGCCTGGCCGAGATCGACCCGGCCAAGCAGTATCCTGCGGGCGAGAGCTGGCTGTGGGACGTCACCAACGTACGCGTGGTCAACAGCGACACCAAAACGCCGCGCCCGACCATCGCCGACCCGAACGACAACGACCGCCTGAGCGACCGTTACGTGGAAGACGGTTCCTATATCCGCATCAAGAACATCACCCTCGGCTACAACCTGCCGAAGCGTGCGCTCGAGAAGATGCACATGGACAACATCCGCTTCTATGTGAACGTTCAGAACCTTTACACCTTCACCAAGTATACGGGCTACGATCCGGAAGTGGGTGCTTCCACCCAGGACTCCTCGGGTCTGACCTTCGGTGTGGATAACGGCCGTTATCCTTCTCCGATGACCTGTTCCTTCGGTATGAACATCACTTTCTAACTGGGAGGACGACAAGATGAAAAACATGCTTAAATATATTGTTACCGCAGTCGTCGTCGTACTGATGACCGCCGCTTGTGAGAACTTCCTGAACCGTCCGGCCGAAGACAGCTATACGACTGCCAACTACTATCAGAACGACCAGCAGGTGGAACAGTCCGTGAACTACCTGTACAACTCTCCGTGGTATGATATCATCCGCTTCTACATCTATGGTTCCGAAACCATGTGCGGAAACGTGTATCAGGGCCAGAACGCCTATTCCACGCTGACGGTGAACGGTACGGACCAGGACCTGCAGAACATGTCCTATTCGCTCTGGGCCGTGAACGCCCAGTGCAATACCGTGATCAACAACATCCTCAATTCCACGGGAACCGCCACCGAGGCCGTCAAGAACAAGGCCATCGGCGAGGCGCTCGCCTGGAAGGCCATGGCCTACTTCATGCTGGTCCGCACCTTCGGCGACGTTCCCATCATCCACGACAACACCGAGGTGATCAAGGAAGCCAGCTACAACGACGTGTACAAGGTCGAGAAGGCCGATGTTTACGAGTACATCGTCATGACCCTCGAAAAGGCCATGGAGCTGCTCCCGAAAGATCCCAACATCGGCAAGTACAATCGCATCGACTACTATGCGGCGGAAGCCCTGCTCGCCAAGGTCTACCTGACCAAGGCCGGCGTGAGCGGTTCGCTGAATTCCGGCGACCTCGCCATGGCCAAACAGCTGGCCAAGGACGTGATCGACAATTCCGGCCGCAGCCTGACGCCCAAGTACTCCGACATCTTCCGTCTCCAGCCGTCCGTGTTCCAGCAGACCGGCGAGAACCTCTTCTCCTGGCAGTGGATTTCCACTTCCGGCATCTGGACCGCCCAGAACTCCATCCAGAGCGACGTCGGCCTGACCGGCTTCAGCGAGTTCGGTGACATCTGGGGCGACTGGAAAGGCCCCAGCGTGGACCTGCAGGATGCGTTCGGCGTGTCTGCCGACGTGGAGCCCATCTACCGTGTCGACACCGACGACCGTCGTGCCGCCACCATCATGATGTTCGGCGACCAGTACCCGTACTTCTGGGTGGACCGCGGAGGTTTCGATTTCTATCGCTTCTTCTTCGACGATACCTACTATCCGGTGGGCCTGGAGAAGAACGGCTCCAACAAACAGTGGTGCTGCCAGTCCGGCGCGAACTATGCGAAGCATCTGTTCGGCTGCGGTGCTGACCACCAGGCCGCCCTGGGCGTGAGCGCCGGCCGCATGTGCTATCAGCTGCCGACCCATATCCTTCGCCTGGCCGACATCTACCTGGTGTATGCCGAGGCCGCCTTCCTGACGGGAGACGCTTCGTCCGCCCTGGAATATGTCAACAAAGTGCGCGCCCGCGCCAACGCCAAACTCCTGACCAGCGTCACGTTCGACGATATCTGGAAAGAGCGTCGCCTGGAGCTGGCCCTCGAGGGCGACCGCTGGTACGACTTCGTGCGCCGTTCCTACTACGACATGGACGCCTGCATCGCCGAACTGAAGGCACAGCGCCGCTCCCACTGGGATGGCATCAGCGGTGTCTACAAGGACTACGTCGTGAGCGACGAAGGCACCTATGTCGGTCCTGGCGCCCATCCCTGGGATGCCAGCGTCATTTCCTACAACCCGGCGGAAGAGCTGACGGATGTCAAGCCCTCCATGTTTACGGTTCCGTTCCCGACGGAAGACGTGGTGATGAACCCGAACGTCGCTTCGACGGCGGCTCCCATCCACGTGGATGTCCGGGAGGAGTATAAATACGACTTTTAATCTTTGATCCGATGAAAGCAATTACAAGATATTTCAGCATATTCCTGAGCCTCGTCCTCGTAGCTGCCTGCACGGGTCTGGACTATCCCGACCGCTTCAAGCAGACGGAGGGCCTCCCCACGGTCGACTTCATCCGCTATGCGGACCGCGACGTGGTCATCACGCAGGCTGCCATGGAAGAAGTGATCTGCCTGGTCGGTGACAATCTTACCAGTATCCACGACCTGTACTTCAACGATCAGGCGGCGGTGTTGAACACCAGCTACATGACCGCTCACACGCTTGTCGTGTCCGTCCCGAAGAACCTTCCGCAGGAGCAGACCGACAAGATCTACATGTACAACAAGGCCGGTGACGTGGCGACCTACGATTTCAAGGTCCTGCCGCCGGCTCCGAAGGTGACCGCCATGTCTCTCGAATGGGCACAGCCCGGCGAGACCGTGACCATCTCCGGTTCCTATCTCTTCGCTCCGCTGACCGTGGAGTTCCCCGGCTGCGATCCGATCGCCATTTCGTCATCCAACGGCTCGTCCTTCGACGTGACCGTTCCTGAGGGTGCACAGCCCGGCAAGATCAAGGTGACGACCGAATCCGGCGTCGCACAGTCCGTGTTCATGTACAAGGACAACCGCGGCATGCTCTTCAACTTCGACACCGACAGGCATCCGGCCAACCACGGCTGGCACGCCCAGGTCATCGAGACCGACGAGACGGCCCTCAGCGGCAACTTCCTCCGTCTGGGCGATCCTGGCGTGACCCTCGATGCGGAAGGTGGCTGGAATGACGCCAACTTCTCCTTCGAGTACTGGCCGGGCGACTGGGACGAGCCGGTGACCTATGCCGACAGCCCCCGCCTGACCGACTTCGCCGACTTCTCCGAGTGGAAGAACATGGCCCTCAAGTTCGAGATGTACATCCCGAGCGCCAATCCTTGGAAATCCGGTGCCATGCAGCTCATCGTGGCCGGCGTCGACCTTGTGACGGGCGGCGGCGAGAATGTCCCCGACATCTACGGCAACATCACGGCCGGTGCCAACAACAAGTTCATCAGCGGCGACGGCAAGCCTCAGGCTCCGCGCGCCCTGTACATCCCCTGGAAGGATTCGGGTTCGTTCGACACGGGCGACAAGTGGGTGACGGTGACCATCCCGTATACCAACTTCGTCTTCAAGTCCGACGGAACGGCGAATACCTATGACATCAAGCCGGAAACCTTCACTTCGCTGACGATCTTCGTCTGGAGCGGCGGTGTCACGGGTACGGACTGCAACCCGGTCATCAAGATCGACAACATCCGTGCGGTCCCTTACAAATAATCGATAGGAGAACAGAATATGAAAAATAGACTGAAATATTCCGTACTCGCTGCCCTTTGCGTCGCGCTGTCTTTCCTGTCCGGCTGTACTTCACAGCTGGATACCGACCAGTTTGTCGACAAAGGCATTTCGCTGGCAGCCCTTGCTCCGAACCCTGTGATGCGCGGCGGTGAGCTCCGCATCGTGGGCAGCAATCTTGAAAATGTGAAAGAGGTCCAGTTCGCTGGCGGCGTCACCGTCACTTCGATCCAGACCGTGACGACGGGCCGCAAGAGCGAGATCCGCGTGATGGTGCCGGCCGAAGGTCCCGAAGTGGGCCCTGTGACCCTCGTCGCGCAGGACGGTCAGAAGACCAGTTCCCTGGCCGACCTGACCTTCACCGAACCCATCTCGATCGATTCCGTCACGCCGGAAGTGGCGCTGTCGGGCGACGTGGTCACCGTCAAGGGTGATTACCTGAACACGGTGCAGGAAGTGATCCTGGGCGGTGACATCTACGTGACGGAGTTCGTCGCGCAGTCGCGCCATGAACTGCAGTTCGAACTGCCGTGCGCCGCGGTGACGGGCTATGTCATCGTGAGCGACGTCAATGAGCTGCTGGACGAGAACACCATCCCGAACAAGATCTACTCTCCGGAAGAACTGACGGTCGGCGATCCGACGGTCAAGAAGAACGAATTCGCCATCATCAAGGCCGGTGACGAGGTTTCCGTCAAAGGTGAGCACCTCGACATGATCCAGCGCGTCACCCTTCCCGGCGTGACGGACTGGGTCGTCTTCATGGTCAGCCTCGACGCGACGGAGCTGGTCTTCTGGCTGCCTGCCGAAGCCGGTGACGGTGAAATCGTGCTCACTTCGTTCGGCGGCAAGGAATTCGTCGCCGGTGAGATGGAGACGGTGTTCATCTCCGACGTCGCGGTGGCTTCCCTCGCGGAGGACGGCCGCTACAAGGCCGGTACTTCGGTCGAAATCACGGGCGAAGACCTCGACCTGGTGATGAATGTGGCCTTCAAGGGCGCCGATGCCGAATGGTACTTCCAGGATGGCAAGATCATCGCTACGATCCCGGCCGAGGCACAGGATGGCTCCATTAACCTCAGACTGGGTTCCGGCAAGGAATACTGGTCCGATCCGATCGAAGTCGTCAAACCCGAGGTCATGTGGTGGACCATCACCAAACCCGTTGTGGCCGGCCAGTCGGATGTCGAATTCGTGGGTAATGACCTGGATCTGGTCACCAAGGCCTGGATGGGCACCAAGGAAAAGGGCATTGTCGAATGTACCTTTGATTTTGGCGTGACGGAAGCAGGCCACCAGGCCGTGTATGTCCATGTCCCCAGCAATGCGTATACCAGTCAGGTATTTATCGCATCGGCTGCGGGTTACGAGGACGGAACGGAGGATTCCATCGAAGTAACGTATGATGAGGTTGTATCCGTGAGCTTCACCCTTCCGGAATACGGCATGGGCAATCCGATCAGCATCACGGGTAAGAATCTCTTGAAGGTTGACCGTGTGTACATTAAAGGCAAGCGCGTGACCGACTTCGGCGTCCGTGCCGACGATGCGATGACCTTCGGCCTTCCGGAGGGCATCGGCCCCGGCGTCTATCGCCTTGACTTTGTCCTGATGGACAATACGGAGCTTACCTGGCCCGTTCCGTTCGAGGTGACGGCTCCGTACACGGAGACCCATATCTGGGATGGCTATGAAGACCTGGGCAGCTGGAGCAACCAGCCTTACCTGGGTCCTGACGGCGGCTTTGCCGACGCAGGTCTGGCCATCGGCGACATCGTGCGCATCTACTACACGCCGCTGGCAGACTGGTGGCAGTACCAGATCTTCGGCGGCCACTGGGAAGGCATGACGTTCCCTGAACTGGGCGGCGGCAATACCGTTTCCAAGGACAATACCGAGCCAGGCGCCCAGTACTTCGCTTTCGAAGTAACGGATGAGAACTACGGCATCCTGACCGGTGTCGGCGGCTGGGGCGGCGCCCTGCTCACCCAGGGTGAGGGTGTGGCCATCACCAGCCTGACCATGGTCCACTTCGGCGCTGCCGAAAAACGCACCACTATCTGGGAAGGCAGCGTGACGGTCGGCGGCTGGGATGGCTCTATGGGCGCGCTCTCCTGGGGCGGCTATGACTGGAGCACCGTCCAGGCCGGCACCAAGCTCGCCGTATCCTTCACGGCCAACGCCGACGACGCCGTCATGCGCTTCGGCAACGGCAGCTGGGCCTCCCTGCCCAGCCTCGCCGGCCTTGCCACCGACGGTAACATCCCGATCGCAGGCCTCAACAGTTATGTGTTCGAGCTCACCGACTCCGATCTTGACCAGTTGGTCAATGCCGGCGGCCTGGTGATCTGCGGCGCCTACTGGACCCTCACGGAAGTGGCCCTTGTGACCATGGAGGGCGGCGGCCGCGTGGAGACGGATATCTGGGAAGGTGACATCGAGTTGTCCAACTGGACCAATTATGATGCCCTCGGATCCGAGACCCTCTTCCTGGATGCCGGCCTGCAGCCTGGTATGGAAGTCCGCTTCTATACGAGCGGTGGCGCCGCCGAATGGATGATCCAGCTCTTCGACGGCCACTGGGGCGGTATGACCTTCGCTGAAACGGGTGGAACCAACCAGTTCAACAATGAGAATACCGACCTGTCCAAGGGATACTTCTCCTTCGTGGCTACGGAGGCGCATGTCGCCCAGCTCACATCTCTGCAGGACTGGGGCTCCTTCATCATCCTTCAGGGTGATGGCGGCGTCCATGTGACGAAGATCGTCATCCTGTAGCCCTTTTTCAATCCGGAGGGGCCTGACCGCCCCTCCGGGTTCCCATTTTCATGACAATGAAGAGAGTACTGTCTGTTATGGCCATTGCTCTGGCAGCCCTTTTCTGCGGATCCTGCCAGACGCCCGAACCGGAACCCGATCCAGATCCGGCACCGGTCTCCCTGAGCTTGAGTGCGACATCCTTTTCCATCGGGCGGGAAGGGGGACAGGTGAGCCTGACGGTGACGGCTCCCGTACGCCCGCTTGTCAGCGGCAATCCTTCGTGGGTGAGCGTTGTAGACGGTACCTTCGACCATTATTCAATCACCTATGTGCTGACGGTTGCCGGGAATACAGCGTATTCCTCCCGGGAAGCCATCCTGACTGTCCAGTCAGGCATGCTGTCCGAGACGGTGAAAATTGTGCAGGAGGCGGCTGAGAAGCCGGAGGAGCCCGTGACGCCGACGGTCGAGATCACCCGGAAACTGGCCACCGCCCATCCGACCGAAAAGGCACAGGCGCTCTACGCTTTTCTTTACGCCCAGTACGGCAAGAAGACCCTTTCCTCCATCATGGCTGACGTGAACTGGAACCATAAACTGGCGGACAAGGTCTATCAGCTGACCGGCAAGTATCCAGCGATGAACTGCTATGACTTCATCCACATCTATGTTCCTGCGGGCAACAATTGGATCGACTACTCGAACCTCACCCCGGTGACGGAGTGGGCGGCGGCGGGCGGCATTGTCTCGCTGATGTGGCATTTCAACGTCCCGAAGACCAAGGATACCACTCCCGGCAAGGATGGCAGCGGCGTCACCTGCACGCCAAGCCAGACCTCCTTCAGGGCCGCCAACATCTTCAGCTCGGGTTCCTGGGAGAGCCAGTGGTTCTATCAGGAGATGGACAAGGTGGTGGCGATTATGCTTGCACTGCAGGAGAAGGGGATTGCCGCTGTCTGGCGTCCCTTCCACGAAGCGGCCGGCAATGCCACCGCCAGGCAGCAGGCTTCCTGGACCACGGCCTGGTTCTGGTGGGGATACGACGGTGCCGAGACCTATAAGAAACTCTGGAAGACGATGTTCGACTACTTTGCCGCCAAAGGCGTCCGTAACCTGATCTGGGTCTGGACGACCCAGAACTACAACGGAAACGCTTCCTCCTATGACCAGGATAAGGCGTGGTATCCGGGCGACGCCTGTGTGGACATCGTGGCCCGCGACCTCTACGGGAGTACGGTGGCCGCCAACCTCCAGGAGTTCCAGGAGATTCAGAAGGCGTATCCCACCAAGATGGTGACCCTGGGCGAATGCGGCACCGATGCAAATTCCAAGACCGCCTTCGCCTCGATTCCGCAGGTCTGGAATGCCGGAGCCCGGTGGTCCTGGTTCATGCCCTGGTATGGGGACTGCATGCCCTCGGACAGTTGGTGGAAAGAGGCGCTGGGTAATCCCAATGTCCTTTCTCGCTCAGATGTAAAATATTGAAATACAATACTATGAAACGGTACTACTCGCTTTTGATGCTGCTTGGAATGCTGCTGGTTTGCACCGCGTGTCCGAGTCCGGAACCCGAACCGGGCCCGATGCCGGACCCGGCGCCGACATCCATTACCGTGAGTCCCACTTCCTTTGATGTCGCACAGGCCGGTGCGGCACTGAGCCTGACGGTGAAGGCGCCGACCCGCCCTTCGGTGACAGGCCTGCCTGCCTGGATTACCCTCAAAGATGGCACGTATAACAATTATACCATCACCTTCGGGCTGACCGTTACGGCGAACGAAAGCTATGAGGAGCGCAGCACCACCCTGACGGTCAAGTCCGGATCCCTGTCCGCGTCGGTGACCGTCAAGCAGGCCGCCAAGGAAGCGCCGCCGACACCGCCGACGCCGGACCCTGGAGACAACGACGCCTGGAAGATGGCGGCCAAGCTGGGGCTGGGCTGGAACATGGGCAACCAGTTCGACGGCTATTACAACGGGTCCTGGGCGGGTGAAAAAGAAGGATACCCCGATGAGGTGGTATGGCAGACGCCGGAATGCAAGGCGACCCAGGCCACGTTCAACGCCGTGAAGGCCGCCGGCTTCACCAGCGTCCGCATCCCGGTAAGCTGGTTGAAGATGATCGGCCCGGCGCCGGACTACAAGATTGACGAAGCCTGGATCAACCGGGTGTACGAGGTCGTCGGATTCGCCCATAATGCCGGTCTCAACGTGATTGTCAACACGCACCACGATGAGAACCACGGCGTAAACAATACCTACCAGTGGCTCGACATCAAGAACGCCGTGAACAATGCGGCGCTCAATACGTCCATCAAAGACAAGATCAAGGGAGCCTGGACGCAGATCGCGACGAAATTCAAGGATTGTGGCGACTGGCTCATCATGGAGGGCTTCAACGAGATTAACGATGGCGGCTGGGGCTGGAGCGACGATTTCCGCAAGGATCCCACGCGGCAGTGCAACATCCTGAACGAATGGAATCAGGTGTTTGTGGACGCGGTCCGGGCGACGGGCGGAAACAATGCCACCCGCTGGCTCGGCGTGCCGACCTATGCGGCCAATCCTTCCTATTACAAGTATTTGAAAATGCCTTCCGATCCCGCGAACAAGCTGATGGTTTCGGTGCATTTCTACGACCCCAGCGACTATACGATCGGCGAAAAGCAATATTCTGACTGGGGCCATACCGGTGCGTCCGGCAAGAAGGCTTCCGGCGGCGACGAGGACCATGTCCGCGATATCTTCGGCCAGCTGAACCAGAACTATGTGGCCAAGGGTATTCCTTGCTATCTGGGTGAGTTCGGCTGCTCGATGCGCGCCAAGTCCGATACCCGCGCCTGGGCTTTCTATCTCTATTATATGGAATATGTGGTGAAAGCGGCCAAGACCTATGGTCTGCCCTGCTTCGTCTGGGACAATGGCGGTGACGGATCGGCCGGTCAGGAAAAACATGGGTATATCCACCACGGCACCGGCGCTTACCTGGGAAACAGCAGTGAAGTGGTGGCCCGGATGAAAAAAGCCTGGTTCACGGAGAGTGAGGGCTATACCCTGGAAAGCGTGTACAATTCCGCCCCTAAATTCAATTGATCATGCGTATTCTGATGGCTATCTGCTGCACCGCGTTGGTGCTTTCGGGCTGCACCGCGCCGAAAGAGCGCGTGCCCGACCTGCTTTCCCGGGCTGTTTCGGAAGGCAAGATCTGCTATGGACACCAGGACGACCCGGCTTACGGCCATGCCTGGTGCGTGACCGACTGGGAAACTGACCCGCTGGACCGTTCGGACGTCAAGGACGTGTCGGGCCGGTATCCGGCCGTCGTGGGCTTCGACCTGGGCGGCATCGAACTGGCGGATTCCTGCAACCTGGACGGCGTGCCCTTCGGCCTGATGCGCAAGGCCGCGCTGGCGCAGGTCGCGCGGGGCGGAGTGGTGACCTTCTCCTGGCATCCGCGCAATCCGCTGACCGGCGGCGATGCCTGGGACGTCTCGTCCGACCGGGTGGTGGCCTCCATCCTGCCGGGTGGCGAAAAAGAAACGGAATTCGCGCTGTGGCTGCAGCGCGTGGGCGATTTCCTGGAGAGCCTGGACGGTGCGCCGCTCATCTTCCGGCCCTGGCACGAAAACCTCGGCAGCTGGTTCTGGTGGGGAGAAAAACTCTGCACGCCGGAGGACTACAAGGATCTGTACCGGCTGACGAACGACTATCTCACGCAGGAACGCGGCATTCAGAACATCCAGTGGTGCTATTCGCCCAACGGCCCCGTCAGCGCGGAAGACTACGAATCGCGCTATCCCGGCAGTGACTATGTGGACATCCTGGGCACGGATATCTACGAGTATCCGGGCGAAGGGGAGACCCTGGCGGAGGCCGGCGAACGCTTTGCCGGCCAGGTGCGCTGGATGCTGGCCACGCTGCAGGCGCTGGCGGCCGATCATGACAAGCTTTTCTGCCTGTCGGAAACCGGTTTCGAGGGTTTGCCGGACCCGCTCTGGTGGACGGACGTGCTGTATCCCGCCATCCACGGTTCGGGCATCTGCTATGTCCTGACCTGGCGCAACGCGCATGACAAACCCGGTCATTTCTATGCCCCTTGGGAAGGCTTTGAAAATGCGTTTAATTTCAATCAATTTGCTGAAAAAGAAGATATTATACTATTATGACCTACGATGAAAGACTTGCCTGGCTGAAGCAAAGGCACCAGGAACTCCTGGAGAAAGAAAACGTCCCCGTCGAAGGGAACGGCGTGTATGAACGCTATGTTCATCCTGTCGTGACGGCGGACCACGCGCCGCTGGAATGGCGTTACGACCTGAACCGTCGCACGAATCCCTATCTGATGGAGCGCTTCGGCATTCACGCCACGATGAATTCGGGGGCCATCAAATGGAACGGCCGCTATGTGCTCGTCGTCCGCGTGGAAGGCGCCGACCGCAAGTCTTTCTTCGCCGTGGCAGAGAGCCCGAACGGTGTCGACCATTTCCGTTTCTGGCCGCGTCCGATCACGATGCCCGAGTGGGGAGAACCCGCCACCAACGTTTACGACATGCGCCTGACCGCGCATGAGGACGGCTGGATCTACGGCATCTTCTGCGTGGAGCGCAAGGACCCGTCCCAGCCCGGCGACCTGTCCGCCGCCATGGCGGCTGCCGGCGTGGCCCGCACGAAAGACCTGGTCCACTGGGAGCGCCTGGCCGACATCGAGTCGCGGAGCCAGCAGCGCAACGTGGTGCTGCACCCCGAATTCGTGGACGGCAAATACGCCCTCTACACGCGCCCGCAGGACGGTTTCATCGACGCCGGCAGCGGCGGCGGCATCGGCTGGGCCCTGGTCGATTCCATGGAAAAGGCCGTCATCACCGAAGAGAAGATCATCAACCTGCGCCACTACCATACCATCAAGGAAGTGAAGAACGGGGAGGGACCGCATCCCATCAAGACCCCGCAGGGCTGGCTGCACCTGGCCCACGGCGTGCGCGGCTGCGCTTCGGGCTTGCGCTACGTCCTCTATCTCTACATGACGGCGCTGGACGATCCCGCCCGCGTCATCGCCGAGCCCGCCGGTTTCTTCATGGCGCCGGAAGGCGGGGAGTACATCGGCGACGTGATGAACGTGCTCTTCAGCAACGGCTGGATCTGTGATCCAGACGGCCGGGTGTTTATCTATTACGCTTCGTCCGACACGCGGATGCACGTGGCCACCTCCACGGTGGACCGCCTGGTGGACTACTGCCTCCATACGGCTCCCGACGGCCTGCGGACCGGCCTTTCCGTAGAGACGCTCAACAAGATCATCGACGCCAACCAGTCCTAAGATGAAAAAGCTCTTCCTCGTTTTTGTCCTGCTGTGTGCCGCCGGACTTCTCCCGGCGCAGTCCCTGCGCCTCGCGCACTTGTTCTCCGACCACATGGTCCTGCAGCAGCAGGCTTCCGCCCCGGTCTGGGGCTGGGGCCAGCCCGGCCAGACCGTGACCGTGGAAGCGTCCTGGGGCGCCAAAGTCCGCACGAAAGTGGCTGAAGACGGCTCCTGGCGGGTGGCGCTGCCTACCGTCAGTGCCGGCGCGCCGTTTACGCTGACCGTTTCCAGCGGTAAAGAGAAACAGACGGTGTCGGACGTCGCACTGGGCGAAGTGTGGGTCTGCAGCGGTCAGTCGAACATGGAAATGCCGATGCGCGGCTTCGGTTTCCAGCAGGTCGACGGCTTCCGCGACAACCTGCTCGAGGCGGCCGAATACGCCGACCGCATCCGGCTCTTCGACGTGAAATCCGATACCACGCACGTGGTGCAGGCCGATGTCGAGAACGGCTGGGAGCTGACCGGCCCCGACGTCTGCGCCAAGACCTCCGCCGTGGCGTATCTGTTTGCGAAACGGCTTACCCGCAACCTCGGCGTGCCCGTGGGCATCATCGTCAACGCCTGGGGCGGCAGCCGCATCGAGCCCTGGATGACCATGGAAAGCATCGAGCAGGCCGGCGTTCCCGCGGAAGAGCTGGCTGCGATCAAGGAACTTCACGAGACGGCGGGCATGTGGCCCAGCGGCGTGGCGACCGTGTGGAACGGCCGCGTCGCGCCGATCGCCGGCTATGCCGCCAAGGGTTTCCTCTGGTATCAGGGCTGCTCCAATATCACCCAGTCCTGCTACGACCTGCTGCAGGCCGCCATGGTGAAGCTGTGGCGCGAGGCCTGGGGCGTGGGCGAGGAGATGCCTTTCATCTTTGCGCTGCTGGCACCCTACGACCACAGCAAGGCCGACGGCCGCTGGCGGCCGGCCTTCGTACGCACGCAGATGCATGCCGCGGACATCACGCCCTACAGCTATGCCGTGAGCCTGGAGACCCTCGGCGACGAGGTGACCATCCATCCGCCGCGCAAGCAGGAAGTCGCCGACATGATGGCCCTGCGGGCCCTGAGCACCGCCTATGGCGTCAACGTGGGCATGGCCGTCGATTATCCGGAGCCCCGTTCCATCGAATTCCTGGAAGACGGCCGGGTCAAGATCCTGTTCACGAATGTATGGTCGAACCTGCAGTCCATCTCGGCCCGCCGTATCGTGGGTTTCGAGCTGGCCGGTGAAGACCGCAACTTCCAGCTGGCCGAAGCCGAAGTGGACTGGGACGGACAGACGGTCTATGTCCATTGCGATGCCGTGCCGGCTCCCGTGGCCGTCCGCTACAGTTTCCGCAACTGGATGGGCGCGAACCTGCAAACCTCCTACGGCATCCCGGTCCCGCCGTTCCGCAGCGACGACTGGCCCCTGTAAAACAAACCCGACTATGAAAAAACTTCTCTTCCTGTTGCTGCTGCCGGCGCTTCTCCTGCCGGTTTCCTGTCAGAAGGCCTATACCGTTCAGGACAACCAGGTCACGATTCCCTGCCGGGACCAGCTGATCCGGCTGCAGGTCATCGCACCGCAGATCATCCGGGTGTCGGCCGTGCCGGAAGGCCGTTTCGCCGACCGCCGGAGCCTGGCCGTGGTGCCGCAGGCGGGCTGCAAGGCCTTTGAAGTGACCGAAGCGGGCGGCAAGGTCCGCCTGGCCACCGACAGCCTGGTCGTGGAAGTGTACAAGGGCTCTGGAACCTTGAACTTTTACAAAGCGGACGGCACGCCGCTGCTGCAGGAAGGTGCCCTGTCGTTCGAGCCTCTCGAGGTGGAAGGCAAGCGCGCCTGGTCGGTGCGCACGCAGTTCGCCTCGGAAGCCGACGAATCGTTCTATGGCCTGGGCCAGCACCAGGCCGGCGAATTCGACCACAAGGGTCGCAGCGAAGAGCTTTTCCAGTACAATACCAAGGTCAGCGTCCCGATGGTCGTCTCGACGCGGGGCTACGGCCTGCTCTTCGACGCCTATTCGCTGAGCCGCTGGGGCAATCCGGCCCCGTACCGGCAGTTGGGCGAGATGCTGACGCTCTATGACAAGGACGGCGTGGAAGGCGCCCTGACCGGCACCTATCTGCCCGCCGGCGGCCAGCCGCTCGTACAGCGCGAAGACAGTCTCTATTACGAAAACGAATGGGCCATCCGGAACCTGCCCGCGCTGCGATACAGCGGGGCGAAAGTGCTGTATGAAGGCAGTGTCGAAGCGCCGGAAACGGCTGATTATCACTTTATTCAATACTATGCGGGCTTTCAGCGCACGGTCATCGGCGGCGAAGAAGTCATGTCGCGCCGCTGGCGTCCGGCCTGGAATCCCAACAGCTACAAGTTCACCGTCCATCTGGAAAAGGGCGTGAAGGTGCCCGTCCGCATCGAGTGGGAGCCCGACGGTGACGTGTCGTACATCGGCCTGCGCGTGGCGCCGCTCCAGACGCCCGACGAAGCGGAAGGCATCAGTTTCTGGTCGGAATTCGAGCCGCAGGCGGATTTCTACTTCATGGGCGGTGACAGCTACGACCAGGTCATTGCCGCGTACCGCACGCTGACCGGTCCTGCGCCCGTCATGCCGAAGTGGGTGCTGGGTTTCTGGCAGAGCCGCGAGCGCTATTCCACGCAGGAAGAACTGGTTTCGACGCTGGCGGAATTCCGCCGCAGGCATATTCCCGTCGACAACATCGTGCAGGACTGGCAGTACTGGAAAGACGACCAGTGGGGGAGCCACGCCTTCGACGAGACGCGCTATCCCGATCCGGAAAAGATGCTCGACGACGTGCATGCGATGCACGGCCGATTCATGATCAGCGTCTGGCCGAAATTCTACACCAATACGGACCATTACCAGGAACTCAAGGCCGCGGGCTATGCCTACACGCATGCCGAGGATAGCGGCCTGGTGGACTGGCTGGGCCACCGGCAGAGTTTCTACGATGCCTACGCCGAAGGCGGACGCCAGCTATTCTGGCGCCAGATCGACGAGAGCCTCTATTCGAGATACGGCCGCAAGATCGACGCCTGGTGGATGGACGCCAGCGAACCGAACCTGCGCGACTGCCTGCCGATGGACTACTTCAAGTGGCTCATCACGCCGACGGCGCTGGGACCCTCGACCGAATACCTGAACGCCTATTCCATCGTCAATGCCGACGCCATCTACAACGGCCAGCGGAGCGTGGACTCCGACAAGCGGGTGTTCCTGCTCACGCGCAGCGGCTTTGCCGGCGAACAGCGCTACAGCACGGCGACCTGGAGCGGCGACATCGGCACCACCTGGACCGACATGCGCATGCAGATGGCCGCCGGCCTGAACTTCTCGATGAGCGGCATCCCGTTCTGGGGCATGGACATCGGCGGCTTCTCGGTGATGAGCAAGTTCTATGATGCGAAAAACGCGGACGAATGGCGGGAGCTCCAGACCCGCTGGCACCAGTTCGGCACCTTCGTGCCGCTCTTCCGCACGCACGGCCAGTGGCCGCGGCGCGAGCTCTGGAACATCGCTCCCGAAGGCTCTCCTGCTTACGAGAGCATTCTCTGGTACATGCGGCTGCGCTACCGCCTGATGCCGTATCTCTATTCGCTGGCGGGCGCCGTGGCCTACGACGACTACACGCTGATGCGCGGCCTGCCGATGGATTTTCCCGACGATCCGACCGTGCGCGACCTGTCCGACCAGTGGCTCTTCGGACCGGCGCTGATGCCCTGCCCGGTCAGCCACTACAAGGCCCGCAGCCGGGCCGTCTATTTCCCGGCCGGCGGCTGGTATGATTTCTATACCGGTGCCTATATCGACGGCGGCCGCACCCGTGAGATGCCTGCACCGTATGGCCGCATGCCGCTCTTCGTGCGGGCCGGCTCCATCATTCCCTTCGGCCCGGCCATGGAATGGTGTGACGAGAAACCCGCCGACGCCATCCGCCTCTACGTGTATGCGGGCGGCGATGCCGACTTCACGCTCTACGAAGACGACGGCCTGACCTACGCCTATGAGCAAGGCGCATACAGCACGATTCCGATCCATTGGGACGAGGCTTCCCGTACGCTGACCCTCGGCGAGCGGGCGGGCGAATTCCCGGGCATGCTGGCGGCGCGCAGCTTCCACGTGGTCGTGGTGGATCCCACGCATCCGCACGCCTATGATCCCGACGCGAAAGGAACCCCGTGCCAATATGAAGGTAAAACCGTTACGATAAAGCTATAACCGTCCGGCCATGAAACGATGCTTCCTGCTTTTGGCGCTGCTGCTGCCGCTTGTCTCCGCACAGGCGCAGGAAGTCCTGTTCGACGACGGCTGGACGTTCGCCTTCGGCAACGCCGCTTCACCGGAAAAAGACTTCGGGCGGGGGACGGAGTATTTCAATTATTTTACGAAGGCCGCGTCCATCCACAACGCCGGCCCGTACGCCCCGGATTTCGACGACAGCGCCTGGCGGCCGGTGCAGCTGCCGCACGACTGGGTGGTGGACCTGCCCTTCGACCCGACGGCCTCCCACAGCCACGGCTACAAGACCGTGGGCTGGCGCTGGCCCGAAACGAGCGTGGGCTGGTACCGCAAGCATTTTACCGTGCCCGCCGAGGCGTTGGGACAGCCCGTCTCGCTCCGTTTCGACGGCATCTTCCGTGATTCGGACATCTGGGTCAACGGCTTCTGGCTGGGCGGCGAGCGGAGCGGCTATACCACGGCCAGCTACAACATCGCCGAATACCTGAACTACGGCGGGGACAACGTCGTCGCCGTGCGCGTCGACGCCACCTTCGAGGAAGGCTGGTTCTACGAGGGCGCCGGCATCTACCGGCACGTCTGGCTGACGCTCGGGCCGGAGCCCGAAAAAGCGCGTCGGCCCCTCCCGAAGATTGAAATAGATCCCGACCGGGGCATCCTGGTCGACGGTGCGGTACTCCGCATCCACGGCGCGAACGTCCACCAGGACGCCGCCGGCGTGGGTGTCGCCATTCCCGACGCGCTCTGGGTGTGGCGCATCAAGCAATTGCAGCGCTACGGCTTCAACGCCATCCGCACGTCGCACAATCCCGTGTCGCCGGCCCTGCTTGACATCTGCGACAGCCTGGGCATGTACGTGCTGGAAGAGACGCGTCTGATGGGCGTCAACGAAGCCCAGCTCGAACCCCTGCGCAAGATGATCGAGCGTGACAAGCATCATCCCTGCATTATCCTCTGGGGCATCGGCAACGAAGAGTGGGGGATCGAGTGGAACGAGAAAGGCGAGCGCATCGCCCGCAGCATGACGGAATTCTGCCACCGCATCGATCCTACGCGTCCCGTGGTCGTCGCCTCGAGCAGCGGTCCAGAGATCGTGAAGGGTACCGACGTGGCGGGCTACAACTATATCCTGCAGAACCCCGTGGACAGGCACCGCGCCGACTATCCCGCCCGCGTGGCCGTCGGCACCGAGGAAACCTCGGGCTGTGGCACCCGCGGCGTCTACTATGACGATATCGAAAACGGCCGCATGAAGGCCATCAACCGTGCTCCGCAAGGACCCGACAGCCTGCTCAACTGCATCGAGCGCGGCCTGCAGTTCTACGACGCGCGTCCCTGGCTGGCCGGCCTGTTCTACTGGACCGGCTTCGACTACCGGGGCGAGCCCAACCCGCTGGCCTATCCGGCCACGGGTTCGGAGTTCGGCATCCTCGACTACTGCGGCTTCCCGAAGGACGAAGCGTACTTTCTGAAATCCTGGTGGACCGAAGAACCGGTGCTGCACATCCTGCCGCACTGGAACCTGGAGGGCCATGAAGGGGAGGAGGTAGCGGTCTGGGTCTACGGCAACTGCGACGAAGTGGCGCTGTTCGTGAACGGGAAAAACCTGGGCCGCAAGAAGATGCCGCGCAACGGGCATCTGGAATGGACCGCCGTTTACCGGCCGGGCCAGGTGAAAGCCATCGGCTATCAAAACGGCCGCAGGGTGATGACCGAGACCGTGTACACGGCCGGCGCGCCCGCCGCCTTGCTGGCGGAAGCCGACCGCCCTGTCATCCAGGCGGACGGCCGCGACCTGGCGGTCGTCAACGTGACCGTTCAGGACGCGAAGGGCCGTTTCGTTCCGACGGCCTGCCTGCCCGTCACCCTCGGCGTCGAAGGCCCCGGCCGTATCCTGGGCTGTGGCAACGGCGATCCGGCGTTCCGCGCGAAAGAGCGCCCGGACGATCCTGACGCCCGGAGCTTTACCCTCGAAACTTTCAACGGACTGGCCCAGGTGCTCATCCAGGGCACCGGCGAGCCCGGCGACATACGACTGACACTAAATACTGAACCATGTACTTGTTGGGTTACGATATCGGCAGTTCGTCCGTAAAGGCCTCCCTGGTGGAGGTTGCCACGGGAAAATGCGCTGCATCGGCGTTTTATCCGCCGCAGGAGGCGCCCATCGCGTCGCCCCAGCCCGGCTGGGCCGAGCAGGATCCGGATGCCTGGTGGGTCTATCTGAAGCAGGCCACCGCGGCGGTCCTGCACCAAAGCCAGGTGGCGCCCGGTGACATCAAGGCCATCGGCATCTCCTACCAGATGCACGGGCTGGTGTGTGTGGACAAGAACGGGCGGCCGCTGCGCCCTTCCATCATCTGGTGCGATTCCCGCGCCGTGCCCTACGGCCAGCGCGCCTTCTCGAAACTGGGCCGGGAGTGGTGCCTGACGCACCTGCTCAACTCGCCCGGCAACTTCACCGCGGCCAAACTGGCCTGGGTGAAGAACAACGAGCCCGAGGTCTATGCCAAGATCAAGACCATCATGCTGCCGGGTGACTACATCGCCTTCCGGATGACCGGCGAAGCCGCGACCACGGTCAGCGGCCTCTCGGAAGGCATCTTCTGGGATTTCGTCGAGAACGCGCCTTCGCAGCGCCTGCTGCTCGCCCTGGGCCTTGACGCCAGCCTGCTCGCGCCTGTCGTGCCTACCTTCGGCGACCAGGGCGCCCTCAGCGCGGCAGCCGCCCGGGAACTCGGCCTGGCGGCCGGCACCCCGGTCACCTACCGCGCCGGCGACCAGCCCAACAACGCCCTGAGTCTGAATGTGTTGAATCCGGGTGAAATCGCCTCGACCGCCGGTACCTCCGGCGTGGTCTACGGCGTCATCGGACAGGTGACCCACGACCCGCTTTCGCGCGTCAACCCCTTCGCCCATGTCAACCATACGGCAGCCGACCCGCGCCTGGGCGTGCTGCTCTGCATCAACGGCACCGGCATCCTGAATGCCTGGATACGCCGCCAACTCATGCCCGAGGGCTTTTCCTACGCCGCTATGAACGAACTGGCGGCCCAGGCCCCGGTCGGCAGCGACGGCGTTGCCATCCTGCCCTTCGGCAACGGCGCCGAGCGCATGCTGGAGAACCGCGACACGGGCTGCAGTTTCCACGGCGTGAACTTCAACCGCCACGGCCGGGCCCACTTGCTGCGCGCCGCGCAGGAGGGCATCGTCTTCTCCTTCCAGTACGGCATCGAGATCATGGAGGAGATGGGACTCCGCATCGACTGCATCCATGCGGGGCATGCCAATATGTTTCTCTCGCCGATCTTCCGCGAGACCCTCGCGGGTGTTTCCGGCGCGACCATCGAGCTGTACGACACGAACGGCTCGGCGGGTGCGGCACGCGGGGCGGGCATCGGCGCCGGCATTTACCACACGCCCGCGGAGGCTTTCTCCAAGCTGGAGCGGCTGGCGCTCGTCGAGCCTTCCGACCGGGAGGAGTATGGCGCAGCGTATGAACAATGGAAATCATATTTAAAACAATAACATCATGACGAAAGAATATTTCCCCAAGATCGGGAAGATCCCTTTCGAGGGCCCCGAAAGCAAGAACCCGCTGGCATTCCATTACTATGAGCCCGAGCGCCTGGTGATGGGCAAGAAGATGAAGGACTGGCTGCGTTTCGCGATGTGCTGGTGGCACACGCTCGGCCAGGCTTCCGGCGACCAGTTCGGCGGCCAGACCCGCAGCTACGCCTGGGACGAGCCTGCCTGCCCGATTGAGCGCGCCAAGGCCAAGGCTGACGCCGGTTTCGAAATCATGCAGAAACTGGGCATCGAGTTTTTCTGCTTCCACGACGTCGACCTGATCGAAGAAGCCGACACCATCGGGGAATACGAGGAACGGATGCGCGTCATCACCGACTACCTGCTGGTCAAGATGAAGGAGACGGGCATCAAGAACCTTTGGGGAACGGCCAACGTGTTCGGCCATAAGCGCTACATGAACGGCGCCGCCACCAACCCCGATTTCGACGTGGTGGCCCGCGCCGCCGTCCAGATCAAGAACGCCATCGACGCCACCATCAAGCTGGGCGGCGAGAACTATGTGTTCTGGGGTGGCCGCGAAGGCTACATGAGCCTGCTCAACACGCAGATGCAGCGGGAGAAAGACCATCTGGCCCGGATGCTGGCCGCCGCCCGCGATTACGGCCGCGCACACGGCTTCAAGGGCACCTTCCTCATCGAGCCCAAGCCGATGGAACCCACCAAGCACCAGTACGACCAGGATACGGAGACCGTCATCGGCTTCCTGCGCCACTACGGACTCGACAAGGACTTCAAGGTCAACATCGAGGTGAACCACGCCACGCTGGCCGGCCACACCTTCGAGCATGAGCTGGCCGTGGCCGTCGACAACGGCCTGCTGGGCAGCATCGACGCCAACCGCGGCGACGCCCAGAACGGCTGGGACACCGACCAGTTCCCGATCGACGGCTTCGAACTCACCATGGCCATGCTCCAGATCGTCCGCAACGGCGGCCTGGCGCCGGGCGGTTCGAATTTCGACGCGAAACTGCGCCGCAACTCCACCGATCCGGAAGACATCTTCATCGCGCACATCAGCGCCATGGACGCCATGGCCCGCGCGCTGGTCAACGCCGCGGCCATCTGCACCGAGTCGCCCATCCCGGGCATGCTGAAGGAGCGCTACGCTTCGTTCGACAGCGGCAAGGGCAAGGACTTCGAAGCGGGCAGGCTCTCGCTTGAGGACCTCGTGGCCTATGCCAAGTCGCACGGCGAGCCGCAGCAGCACTCCGGCCAGCAGGAACTCTACGAAACCCTTCTCACGCTTTACAGCAAATAGCCCATGAGCCAGCAAAAAAATGAAGGCCAGCCGTGGTACCTCATCAGCATCGTGCTGGTGGCGGTGCTGGGCGGCCTGCTCTTCGGTTACGACACGGCCGTGATTTCCGGCGCGGAAAAGGGCCTGCAGGCCTTCTTCCAGACGGCGACCGACTTCAGCTATACGGATGCCCTGCACGGCTTCACGACGTCCAGCGCCCTGATCGGCTGTATCATCGGGGCCCTGCTGTCCGGCATCCTTTCGTCCCGGATCGGCCGTCGCCGCTCCCTCGAGATCGCCGGCCTCCTCTTCCTCCTGAGCGCGCTGGGTTCCTACAGCCCGGAGTTCCTTTTCTTCGAGCACGGGGTGGCGAGCAAGGGCGTGCTGGCGGCGTTCGTGTTCTACCGCATCATCGGCGGCATCGGCGTAGGCCTGGCCTCGGCCATCTGCCCGATGTACATCGCGGAGGTCTCGCCGGCCAGCCAGCGCGGCAAGCTTGTGTCGTGGAACCAGTTCGCCATCATCTTCGGCCAGCTGGTGGTCTATTTCGTGAATTTCCTCATCATCCAGTCGCACAAGAACGATCCGCAGATCGTGGAATGGACCAATACGGTGGGCTGGCGCAACATGTTCGTGTCCGAGGCTTTCCCGGCCGGCCTGTTCGCGCTGCTCATCCTGCTGGTGCCCGAGTCGCCGCGCCACCTGGTGATCCTGGGCCGCGACGACAAGGCCCTGGGAATCCTCTCCCGCATCAACGGCCCGGAGAAGGCCCGGGTCATCCTGCAGGACATCAAGGAAACCGTCGTGGAGAAGCGCGAGAAACTCTTTGCCTACGGCTTTCTCGTCATCTTCATCGGCTGCATGCTCTCGGTCTTCCAGCAGATCATCGGCATCAATGCCGTGCTGTATTTCGCACCGCGCATCTTCGAGTCGATGGGCGTGAGCGACAACATGCTCTTCACCGTCATCATGGGCATCATCAACATCAGCTTCACGCTGGTGGCGGTGTTCACCGTGGAGAAGCTGGGCCGCAAGCCGCTGCTCATCACGGGCTCGCTCGGCATGGCGGTCGGTGCGCTGGGCGTGGCCCTGTCGAACGTCGTGTCCATGCCGCCCCTGGTGCCGGTCATCAGCATCATGGTCTACAGCGCCTGCTTCATGTTCAGCTGGGGCCCGATCTGCTGGGTGTATATCTCCGAGATCTTCCCCAACACCATCCGCAGCGAGGCGACCGCCCTGGCCGTGGCCTTCCAGTGGATCTTCAACTTCATCGTTTCCAGCACCTTCGTGCCGATGTACAACATGAAACTGGGTGCGATGGGCGACAGCTTCGGCCATTTCTTCGCATATGCGCTCTACGGCGTGATCTGCCTGGCCGCGGCGCTCTTCGTCTGGCGGCTCGTGCCTGAAACCAAAGGCAAGACCCTCGAAGAGATGACGGCCCTGTGGCGCAACCGTTCCCAAAAGAAATAATCTTCAATCCGCAATAACATGATTCGTTTGAAATCGCTTATACATCTGTCCGTCTTTGCCGCGCTGGCCGCGGCCATGACGGCCTGCTGCTCCCGACCCAGCGTCGAGCCCGCCATCGCGCGCGACGCGGAGGTGGAGGCGAAAGTGGAGCAGGTCCTGAAAGGAATGACCCTGAAGGAGAAAGCCGGCCAGCTGGTCCAGCTGACCGTCATGACCATCGAGGACGACACCCACGAGGCCATCGACCCGGCCAAGCTCGACAAGATCATCGGCGAGTACAAGGTGGGCTCCATCCTCAACGTGATGCACGATGCCGCGCACACCCGCGAGCAGACCGCCGCCATGGTGAAGCAGATCCAGGACAAGTCGATGGAGCTGCTGGGTATCCCGTGCATCTACGGCCTCGACATGATCCACGGCGCTTCCTATCTGGTCGAGGGCACGCTCTTCCCGCAGGAAATCAACCTGGGGGCGACCTTCAACCGCGACTATGCCTTCGAGATGGGCCGTGCCATGGCCTATGAGACGCGTGCCGCGCAGGTGCCGTGGGTGTTCTCGCCCGTGATGGACCTGGGCCGCGACCCGCGCTGGCCGCGCCAGTGGGAGAGCTGGGGCGAAGACCCGTATCTTCAGGCGGAAATGGCCCGCGTCGAGACCATCGCCATCCAGGGCAGCGACCCGAACCACATCGGCTTCGAGAACTGCGCCGTGAGCCTGAAACACTACATGGGCTACGGCGTGCCGCTTTCCGGCAAGGACCGGACGCCGGCGTATATCGCTGAGAATGACCTCCGTGAGAAATATTTCCGCCCGTTCAAGGAGTGCTTCCGGGCCGGTGCGCTGACCGCCATGGTCAACTCCGCCTCGATCAACGGCATCCCTACGCACGCCAACGCCGTGCTGCTCAGCGGCTGGGCGAAGGAGGAGCTGAACTGGGACGGCATGCTGGTGACCGACTGGGCCGACATCGACAACCTCTATACCCGCGACCATGTGGCCGCTGACAAGCGCGAGGCCGTCGCCCTCGGCATCAACGCCGGCATCGACATGATCATGGATCCCTACGATCCGGAATGCGTCAACGTGATCGTGGACCTCGCCGAGGCAGGGGATATTCCGATGTCGCGCATCGACGACGCGGTGCGCCGCGTCCTGCGCCTGAAAGTGCGCCTGGGCCTCTTCGAAAACCCGACCTGGGACTACGATTATCCTGACTTCGGCTGCGCGCAGTTCGCGCAGGCGTCGTATGACGCCGCCGTCGAGTCGGAGGTCCTGCTGAAGAACGAGGGCGGCATCCTGCCGCTCAAGGGCACGGAGCGCATCCTGGTCTGCGGCCCGAACGCCAACACGCTGCGCGCGCTGAACGGCGGCTGGTCGTACCGCTGGCAGGGTTCCGCCGACGAATTCGCCCCGCAGTACAATACCATCGTCGAGGCGCTGCAGCAGCGTTTCCCGCGCGTGACTTACGTCCCGGGCGTGGTGTACGACGAGACCCCGTATCTCTGGATGGTGGACAAGGCAGTGGGCATCCCGCAGGCCGTGGCCGCGGCGCGGGCTTCCGATGTGGTGGTCTGCTGCGTGGGTGAGAACTCGTATTGCGAGACGCCCGGCAACATGGACGACCTGAACCTTTCGGCCAGGCAGAAAGACCTGGTGCGTGCGCTGGCCGCGACCGGCAAGCCCATCGTGCTGGTCCTGAACGAAGGCCGTCCGCGCATCATCGGCGACATCGAACCGCTGGCGAAGGCGGTGGTCGACGTGATGCTTCCGTCGAATTACGGTGGCGATGCCCTGGCGGCGCTGCTGGCCGGCGACGAGAACTTCTCCGGCAAGTTGCCGTTTACCTACTCGAAACACATCAATTCTCTGCATACCTACGACTACAAGGTGTCCGAACATCGCGAGACGATGGAGGGCTCCTACAACTACGACGCCGTCATGGACGTCCAGTGGCCTTTCGGCTACGGCCTGAGCTACACGTCGTTCGAATACGGCGACATGCAGGTCGACCGTACGTCCTTCACGGCGGGCGACGAGCTCCGGGTGTCCGTGAAAGTGACCAATACCGGCGACCGCGCCGGCAAGGAGGCCGTGCTGCTCTACAGCTCCGACCTGGTGGCTTCGCTGATTCCCGACGTGAAGCGCCTCCGCGGCTTCGAGAAGATCGAACTCCAGCCGGGCGAATCGAAGGTCGTGACCTTCGTCCTGCCGGCCTGTGAGCTGGCCTTCGTCGGGGCCGACGGCAAGTGGCGCCTCGAGCAGGGCGATTTCCGCCTCGCCTGCGGCGGCCTGGGCGTGCTGGTGAACTGCACGGAAACGAAAGTCTGGAATACGCCGAACATTTGATGACTACTAAAACCGAACTTTTTCTGCAAGAGACAGCCGAAGTCCTGCAACACAACATCCTGGACTTCTGGCTGGGCTTGCGTGACCCGCGGGGCGGCTTCTACGGAGAAGTGCGCGCATCGGGCGAGATCGTGCCCGATGCGCCCCGCGGCGTCATCCTGAACGCCCGCATCATCTGGGCGTTCGCCGCGGCCTACCGTCGCCTGCGGCATCCCGCTTACCGGACGGCGGCCGAAGCGGCCCGCGACTGGTTCCTGGACCATTTCTTCGACCCGAAGTACAGCGGTGTCTACTGGAGCGTTACGGCAGACGGGAAACCCCTGGAAACCAAGAAGCAGCTCTACGCCCAGGGCTTCGGCATCTACGGGCTCAGCGAGCTCTACAAGGCGACGCACGACGCGCGGACGCTGGAAGCGGCCATCGACCTCTTCCGGACCACCGAGGCGCATTTCGCCGACCCGGAGAACGGCGGCTACATCGAAGCGCTGGCGCGCGATTTCAAGCCGCTCGCCGACATGTCGCTCTCGGCCCACGACATCAACGCCGACAAGACGATGAATTCGCACCTCCACCTGATGGAAGCCTATGCCAATCTCTACCAGGTGTGGTCGGATCCTTCGTTGAAATCGGCGCTGGAGCACCTGATCGAACTGACCTGCTCGCGTATCCTGGGCCCCGACGGCCACCTGCAGCTCTATTTCCGGCGCGACTGGAGCGTACTGCCCGGCGGCATTTCCTACGGCCACGACATCGAGACCTCCTGGCTGCTGCTGGAATGCGCGATGACGACCCGCAACTTTGCGGTCGTCAACCGCGTGAAACCCTGTGCGGCGGCGCTCGGAAAAGCGGGCAACGAAGGCCTGCAACCCGACGGCTCGCTGCTGTATGAGAAGCTGCCCAACGGCACGGTCGACGCGTCCCGCCAGTGGTGGGTGCAGGCCGAAGCCGTGGTGGGAAACCTCTGGCTCTGGAAATACCATGGCGACCTCGCCGCGTCCGACCGCGCCGTGGCCTGCTGGAACTACATCCGCGACCATCTGGTGGACCGGGAGAAAGGGGAGTGGTACTGGGCCGTCCAGCCCGACGGCACGCCCGACCTCGCCAACCCGAAAGCCGGTTTCTGGAAATGTCCCTACCACAACGCCAGAATGTGTTTGGAAATTATGAAGTTGTTTGAATAATGCGTAGCTGAGCGGGTGGTATCCGGCGCAGCGACCTTTTTTTGGGAGCAAGACGGATACCAGAGCGAAGCGAAGCATTAAATAATTGGAATAACTATTATGGCAAAACTGTCTGAGAAAATTGGTTACGCGTTGGGCGACGCCGCCGCCGGCGGCATCACCTGGAAGGTCATGTCCATCGCATTCCCCCTGTTCTTTACGAATATCTTCGGCCTGACCGTGGCCGATACCGCCACCCTCATGCTCGTCGCCCGCCTCTTCGACGTCGTCACCGACCCGATGATGGGCGCTATCGCCGACCGCACCCAGTCCCGCTGGGGCACCTATCGCCCCTGGCTCATCTTCGGCGCCATCCCCCTGGGTTTGATCTTCGCCCTGCTGCTCTATACCCCCGATCTGGGTCCCGTCGGCAAACGCATCTACGCCTATACGACCTACCTGCTGATGATGGTCGTCTATACCGCCGTCAACGTGCCGTACGGCTCGCTCCTCGGCGTCATGACGGAAGACGACAACGAGAAGAACCAGTTCTCCTCGTTCCGCATGGTGGGCGCGTATGCCATGGGCTTCATCACCCTGCTTTCGTTCCCGTACCTGCAGAAACTGGTGGGCGGCACGGAAGCGCACCAGTACGCCGTGCTGGGCGCCGTGCTGGGCGGCCTGGCCGCGCTGGGCACCCTGGCCTGCGGCCTGCTCACGAAAGAGCGCCTGAAACCCGTGCGCGCGGAGAAATTCTCCTTCAAGCCCTTCGCCGACCTGTTCCGCAACAAGCCCTGGATCTACCTGACGCTCATTGGCATCTGCACCAATTTCTTCAACGGTTTCCGCTATGCGGTGGCCGGCTATATGCTGGAATACTGCCTCCACGGCGACGTCACCGTATCAGGCCTGATCATCAACTATACGGTGTTCATGACCTTCGGAGAAGTGACCTGCATGATCTTCGGCGGCCTCTCGCCCCGCTTCACGAAGTGGGTCGGCTCCAAACGCAAGGCTTTCGCCTGGTCGGCCGTCATCTGCGCCGTGACCTCGATCGCCTTCTTCTTCATCCCGATGGATCCGAAGTACATCTGGCTGATGGTCGCCATGGTCATCCTGACCTCCGTCGGCATCGGCTTCTACTCGCCGCTGCTCTGGTCCATGTACGCCGACGTGGCCGACTATGCCACCGAGAAGAACGGTACCTCTTCCACGGGCCTCATCTTCTCTTCCGGCACCATGGCGCAGAAGTTCGGCTCTGCCATTTCCGGCGCGCTGGTGGCGCTGCTGCTCGGCCTGGCCGGCTTCATTTCGGGCACCGATCCCGCCACGGGCCAGACCGTGGTCACCATCACGAACGAAAGCGCCGTCCAGCAGATGATTTGGTCGATCTTCTCCCTGTTCCCGGCGGCCATCGCCTTGCTGATCCTGCTGCTGCTCCGCTTCTATCCCATTAAAAAGTAACGATTTAGCTCGACAATATGAACGATTTCGGTCATTTCGACGACGCGTCGCGCGAGTTCGTCGTCACCCGGCCCGACACGCCCTGGCCCTGGATCAACTACATGGGTACAGGGGACTTCTTCTCCCTGATTTCCAACACGGCCGGCGGCTATTGCTTCTGCCGGGACGCCAAATATCGCCGCATCCTGCGCTACCGCTACAACGGCGTGCCCATGGATGCCGGCGGGCGCTATTTCTACGTCAAGGACGGTGCGAACGTCTGGAACCCGGGCTGGAAGCCGTGCAAGACGCCCCTGGATTTCTATGAGTGCCGTCACGGCATGGGTTACACCCGCGTCTGCGGGGAGAAAGACGGGCTGCGGGCCGAGGCGCTGTTCTTCGTGCCGCTGGAGCACCGCTGCGAAGTGCACCGCATTACGCTCACCAATCGTTCCGACCGTCCGAAAAGCGTCCATCTGTATTCCTTTCTGGAGTGGTGCCTGTGGAATGCCTCGACCGATATGGAGAACTTCCAGCGCAACCTGTCCACCGGCGAGGTGGAGGTCGAGCCGGACGCCGTCTACCACAAGACGGAGTACCGCGAGCGCCGCAACCACTATGCCTTTTATGGTGCGAACCGCCCCTTCGACGGTTTCGATACCGACCGGGAGACCTTCCTGGGTATGTACAACGGTTTCGATGCGCCCCGGCAGGTGCTGGCCGGCACGTCCGGCAACTCCATCGCCCACGGCTGGAGCCCGGTCGCGGCTGAGCGCTTCGACCTGACTCTCGCGCCGGGCGCCTCGGAGGAACTGATCTTCGTGCTGGGCTATGTGGAGAATGCGCCCGAAGCGAAATTCTTTGCGCCGGGCGTCATCAACAAGGCGCAGGCCCGGGAGATGATGGTGGCCTATGCGACACCCGCCAAGGTCGACGCCGCGTTCGCTGCGCTGCGCCGTTACTGGGACGGGCTGCTCAGCCGTTTCACCGTCGCTTCCGAGGTTCCGGAGCTGGACCGCACGGTCAACATCTGGAACCAGTACCAGTGCATGATCACCTTCTTCATGAGCCGGAGCGCCAGCTACTTCGAGAGCGGCATCGGGCGCGGCATGGGTTTCCGCGACAGCAATCAGGATCTCGCCGGCATCTGCCATATGATCCCGGAAAGGGCGCGCCAGCGCATCCTCGACATCGCCGCCACGCAGTTCCCGGACGGCGGCTGTTACCACCAGTACCAGCCCCTGACCAAGCGCGGCAACAACGATATCGGCGGCGGCTTCGGCGACGATCCGCTCTGGCTGATCTTCGGAACGGTGGCCTACCTCAAGGAGACGGGCGATTTCTCCATCCTCGACGAGGCGGTGCCTTTCGACAATGTGCCGGGCAGCGAGCAGAGCCTGCTGGAGCACCTCAAGATCTCTTTCCGCCGCGTGGCCACCAGCCTGGGCCCGCACGGCCTGCCGCTGATCGGCCGCGCCGACTGGAACGACTGCCTCAACCTGAACTGCTTCTCGCTCGATCCGGACGAGTCGTTCCAGACCACGGAGAATGTCTCGGGCGGGCAGGCGGAATCGCTGATGATCGCCGGTCTTTTCGTGGCCGAGGGCAAGGATTTCGCCGAGCTGCTGGACCGGCTGGGCGATGCTGCGGCGGAAGAAGTGCGTGCGGCCGTACGCGCCATGGAAGACGCTGTCAAACAGCACGGTTGGGACGGGGAGTGGTTCCTGCGCGCCTATGATTTCCATGGTCAGAAGATCGGTTCCCACGAATGTGCGGAGGGCAAGATCTTCATCGAGAGCCAGGGCTGGTGCGGCATGGCCCGCATCGGCGCCGCGGAGGGGCTTTGCGACAAGGCCTTGGATGCGGCGGTCCGGCACCTGGAGTGCGAGCACGGCATGGTGCTGAACGCGCCCGCCTATTCCGCCTTCCTGCCCGAGTACGGCGAGATCAGCTCCTATCCGCAGGGCTACAAGGAGAACGGCGGCATTTTCTGCCACAACAATCCCTGGGTAATCATCGCGGAGGCGATGGCCGGGCGCGCCGACGACGTGTGGCGGCACTACGCCAAGATCACGCCGGCGTTCGGCACGCAGGACCAGGAGCTTCGCAAGGTCGAGCCCTATGTGTTCTGCCAGATGGTGGCGGGTGCGGAAGCGGCCCGTCCCGGCGAGGGTAAGAACAGCTGGCTGACCGGCACCGCCGCCTGGACCTGGAAGTGCGTAAGCGAATTCATCCTGGGCGTGAAGCCGCAGTACGACGGCCTGTTGATCGAACCCTGCATCCCCGTCCGCTACGGGACCTACCGGGTGCACCGCCGTTTCCGCGACGCGGACTACGATATCACCGTCCGCTGCACGGGGAAATCCGGCAAGGTCTTCATCCCGTACGAGCCCGGACACCACGAAGTCAAAGTAGAGATCTGACCCCGCTTCGGCTTATTCATGCAGGCCGACCGCGTTCGAGACGGGCATCGAAAAGGCGATGCCCTTTCCGGGCGTGTTGAGGCCGACATCCTGATAGAGCCGGTGCATCACGTCGTCCTTGATCTCCTTGGGGACGATGATCCAGAGAATCTCTTTGTCGGGCTGGATGGAAATGTTGTAGAATTCCTCCGCCTCGGGATTGGCCGTGCCGCGTGCACGGAGAATCGTACCGCCCGTGGCGCCGGCCTTCTTGGCCACTTCCATGGCCTCCACGGCAAAACCTGCATTCACGATGCAGAAGATCATTTCGTATTTTTTGCTGTTCATGGCTGAATGAAACGCTTGTCGTTGCTTAAAAATCCGTAAACGTGGGTACCGATGATGCTGGAAAGCGGCACGGTGACGGCGATGCCGCCGCCGCCCTTGAGTTTGCCGAAATTTTCTTCCAGGGCTTCCAGCAGGTCCTTTTCCTTGTCCTGCCGCACGATGCTGAAGATGGCGTGGCGCGTGGCTTCGTTGAGGCCCAGGTAGTTCATGATGGCCTTTTCCGAGGTGCCGCTGGCTGGCGTGGACAGGTAGAGATTGGCTTCGGAAGATTGGATGAGGTTGGTGTAGAACCGTACCTTGTCGCTGTGCACGATGGCGATAAGCAGCTCCAGTTTCTCGGGAGCGAGGTTTTTGACGTATTGCTTTTGATCGGCCATGGCTACTGGAAATAAATGATTTGTTCGTCGTCGGCAGCCAGGATCTTCTTCATGGCCGCCTTGCTGCGGGCGCGCTGGCTCACGACGGCGCGGAAGCCGAGCGACTGAATGGTGATGAGCGGGGTCATGGCCACCATGGCCACGATGCCGAAGGCCAGCGAGAGAACCTCGGCCTCGGAATGCAGGGCCATGCAGGCGCCGATGGCCATCGGAAGGATGAAACTCGACGTGAGCGGACCGCTGGCAACGCCGCCGGAGTCGAAGGCGATGGCCGTGTAGAGCTTGGGGACGTAGAACGAAAGCCCGAGTGACAGCACATAGCCCGGAATCAGGTAGTAGAGCAGCGAGAATCCATAGATGATGCGGAGGATGGACAGCCCGATGGAGATGCCCACACCGATGGACAGGGCGATCATCATCTGGCGGCGCGTCACCTCACCGTTGGTAATCTGTTCCACCTGCTGGTTCAGCACGTGGACGGCCGGCTCCGCCAGCACCACCACGAAGCCGATGATGAAGCTCAGGACAATCAGATAAGTCTGGTTGAAGGAGGCCAGGTCGGTGCCGATCTTGTAGCCGACGGGCATGAAGCCGACCATGACGGCGGTCAGGAATATCACCAGTCCTACGAATGTGATGAGGATGCCGATGCCGATGGAGATGAGTTTCCATCTGGGCAGCTTGAGAATCAGGACCTGCAGGACAACGAAGAAAACCACGATGAGGATCAGGGATTTACCGACTTCCAGCATGGTCCTTAGGATATCGTCCCAAAGGCCGCCTTTCAGGATGGCATCCATCGAGTAGTCCGGAACGCTGTAGCTGAGACTGCCTTTCGAGAACAGGGAGAGCATCAGGACGGCGATGATCGGGCCGATGGAACACAGGGCGATCAGGCCGAAGCTGTTTTCATTGGCGTGGCGGCCGCCCACGGTCAGGGCGATACCCACGCCCAGCGCCATGATGAAGGGCACGGTGATGGGGCCCGTGGTGACGCCGCCCGCGTCGAAGGAAAGCGGCAGCAGGTCGCCTTTGCCGACGCTGATCACCATGGCGGCCAGCGAGAAGAGCAGCAGGTAGAAGAAGAGCAGTATGCTCGTCAGGTCGGTCCGTTTGATGATTTTGAAAACGGCCTGCAGCAGGAAGATACCCACGCCGATGCCCACCGTCACGATGAGGAGGTTTCCGTTCATCAGGGAACTCACCTGGTTGGCCAGGACGGAGAGGTCCGGTTCTGCGATGGTGATCATCACGCCCATCAGGAAGCAGACAATCAGCAGGAAATTGACTTTCCGGCTCCGGGTCAGACCCTCGCCGATGTGTTGTCCCATGGGCGTCATCGACAGGTCTGCACCCAGGTTGAACAGTCCGATGCCGAGGATCAGCAGCAGGGCGGAGACACCGAACACCTGCAGTTCTTTGGGCGTGAGCGACACGAGCGGTGTCAGCGACAGGGCAAAGACGATGATGCCGACCGGCAGGACGGAAGTCAGGGCTTCTTTGAGTTTAAGGAACAGCGCTTTTCCCATATCAAACAAAGGTAGTGTTTATTTATGAGAAATCAAATCGGATAGAGCCCGGCGCCGATGAAATCGATGAGGTCCTGCGGGGCGATCTTGAGCTGGAGGCCGCGGATGCCGGCGCTGACGTAGATGTAGTCGTAGAGCAGGGCGCTCTCGTGGATGAAGGTAGGGAAGGGTTTCTTCATGCCGATGGGCGAGCATCCGCCCCGGATATAGCCCGTGGTGGGCAGCAACTCCTTGACGTGCAGCATCTCGCAGTTCTTGTTGCCGGAGATCTGCGCCGCCACTTTCAGGTCCACTTCGAAATTGCCGGGAATCACGCAGACGAAGAAACCGCTTTTGTCGCCGCGCAGCACCAGGGTCTTGAACACCTGCTCGATGTCTTCGCCGAGCTGGTCGGCCACGTGCTGGGCCGCGAGGTCGTTCTCGTCCACCTCGTAGGGAACGAGTTCGTACGCGATGCCGGCGGCGTCGAGCAGCCGGGCCGCGTTGGTCTTGGACACGGGATTACTCTTCTTGGCCATGGTCGTGCAGATCGGACAGGGTCAGCACCAGGCGGAGCACCTGCCCGTAGTTGGCGGTGCCTTCCGCGATGCGGTTCTGTTTCAGGAAGAAATTGTAGAAGCGGTGCTGCAGCTGCGCGAGCCAGTCCCAGCGGAGGTCGTTCCAGTGGATCTGGGCGAGCTCCCAGTCCGCGTAGACTTCCGGGATCAGCGTGTCGGCCCAGGCCTTGTAGGCTTCCGGCCCCATGAGGGAGCGGAGGTTGGCCGCGGTGTGCCGCAGCAGCATGAACCAGGCGCTGTAGCGGATGGCGGGATCGTCGGACACGCGGCAGGCCTCGAAGGCCCAGAAGTTGGCCTCGGCCTCGTTGCTGACGCCCAGCACGTGGGCGTATTCGTGCGCGAACAGGAAGGGATATTCGACCGGCTCGACGTCGTAGTTGAGGTGCATCTCGTCGAAGGCGGGGCCGAGGAAGCCCAGGACGCCCACGGCGGAATAGAGCCGGTTGAAAAGCAGTTTCTTGGGGTGCTGCCAGTCGCGGGGCCGGCAGAGGCCGCATTCCGGGGGCAGGGCGGCGTACCAGGTCTTGACTTCCCACTCCACGGCGGTCGGGTCGACGCGCTCCACGTCGCACCAGCTCTCGTTGAGCTCGTGCGCGAAGATCTCCAGGAATTCCTGGAATTCAGCCTCTTCATAGGGCATGGGCGTGGTGCCGGTGCGGGTGTAGATGTCGCTGCGGAAATAGTTGAAGCCCCAGCCGATGTAGAGCCAGGCGACCAGGCCGAGCGCCAGGCCCGCTTCTCCCAGCAGGCAGCGCCACCAGGCCTTGTGCCGGCGGATGGCCCGTACGAGGATCCAGACGGCCAGCACGACGGCGACCACCACCACGATCTCCGTGAGGGAGTAGCGGAAGAAGCCGGCCACCCGGGTGAGGAAGGCCGACAGGCCGGGATAGACCCGGGTCGCGTACCATTCGCCCCAGGGCATTACTTGAGGATGCTCTTGAGGATTTCCGTCGTCACCTTGCGGGTGGCGGTGTTGACGGCGGTCTTCGTGGCTTTCTTGACGACGGAGTCGCTGCTCTTCTTGGTGGAGCTGGATTTCTTGGTCGACGTGCTCTTGCCGCCGATGTTCTTGGCGATCTGCGTGCCGGCGCTGCGGGCGAAGCTCGTGGCCGCGGCGGCGATCATGGTGCCGAGGATCGTACGGCCGATGCCGCTCTTCTTCGAGCTCTTTTCCTTGGCTTTCTGCTCTTTCTCCTTCGCTTTGGCTTCTTTCTCTTTTTCAAGGGCCTGGCGCTCTTTCTCCTTCTCTTCCTCGAGCTTCTGGTTGACCTCGGTCAGCACTTCATAAGCGCTTTCGCGGTCGAAGGCGCTTTCGTATTCCTTGATTTTGCGCGGCGCGGCGGCCTGGATGTCCATGCGCTGGCCCGGAGTGATGGCGCCGATCTGGCTGAGCGGGAACAGGATCTTGGCGCGCTCCACGACGCTCGGTGCGCCTTTCTCGTCGAGGAAGGACACGAGGGCTTCGCCGGTGCCCAGGTCGAGGATGGCGTCCTCGGTCTTGAAGGCGGGGTTGGTGCGGAAGGTCTGGGCGGCGGCACGCACGGCTTTCTGGTCCTGCGGGGTGTAGGCGCGCAGGGCGTGCTGGACGCGGTTGCTGAGTTGCGCGAGGACGCTGACGGGCACGTCGCTCGGCACCTGGGTGATGAAATAGATGCCGACGCCCTTGGAGCGGATGAGGCGGATGACCTGCTCGATCTTGTCGACGAGGGCCTTGGAGGTGCCGTCGAAGAGCATGTGGGCTTCGTCGAAGAAGAACACGAACTTGGGCAGTTCGAGGTCGCCGACTTCGGGCAGCTTGGCGTAGAGTTCGGTCATGAGCCACAGCAGGTAGGTGGAGTAGAGCTTGGGGTTCATCATGAGCCGGTCGGCGGCCAGGACGTTCATCACGCCGCGGCCGTTTTCGACGGCGAAGAGGTCTTCGACGTCGAAGGCGGGCTCGCCGAAGAACTTGTCGCCGCCTTCACTTTCGATCTGCAGCACGGCGCGCTGGATGGCGCCGATGCTGGCGGCGGCGATGTTGCCGTACTCGGTCGTGAAGCGGCCGGCGTTCTTGCCGACGAAGTCGAGCATCAGTTTGAGGTCCTTCAAGTCGATGAGCAGCAGGTTGTTGTCATCGGCGATGCGGAACACGGCGTTGAGGACGCCGGCCTGGACTTCGCTGAGTTCCATCAGGCGGGCGAGGAGTTGCGGGCCCATGGCGGAGATGGTGGCGCGCATGGGGAAGCCTTGTTCGCCGAAGACGTCGTAGAATCGCGTGGGGCAGCCGGAGAACTGGGGATCCTCGATGCCGAACTCGGGCATGCGTTTCTCGATGAAGCCGCTGAGCCGGCCGGGCTGGCTGATGCCGCTGAGGTCGCCTTTCATATCGGCCATGAAGCAGGGGACGCCGGCCTGGGAGAAGGTTTCGGCGAGGACCTGCAGGGTGACGGTTTTGCCGGTGCCGGTCGCTCCGGCAATCAGTCCGTGCCGGTTGGCCATTTTTCCGACGAGGTTGATGTTTCCGTTGTCGCTGTGCGCAATGTAAAGTTGTCCGTCTTTAAGCATATCGTTGTTGTTTTATTGTCTTACAATCGTCATTCCGGGCTTGACCCGGAATCTCGCTTCGCTACGTTGCTCTGGTATTCGTCTCGCTCCCGAAAAAAGGTCGCTTCGCCGAATACCACCCGCAACTTCGCTCGCTATAGATACTTCAGGTAGCCGCCGTCTGGGGTGACGTCGAGGGAGACTTCGCGGCCGAGGTAGAGGCTGTAGTTGGGGTGGTCGTGGCCGCAGTCGAAGCCGAAGAGGACGGGCTTGTCGGCCGGCATGTATTCGTGGACGAGGTCGACGGCCTTGCGCTGCCATTCGTCTTCGCCGCTGGTGTCGGTGAACTGGCCGGCGATGACGGCCTTGGCGCGGTCGAACGCGCCGCCCTGTTGCAGCGTGAGCAGCATGCGGTCGAGGTTGTACATCCGCTCGTCGACATCTTCGATGAAGAGGATGCTGTCTTCCGTGAGCGGGTTCTGCCACGGGGTGCCCAGACAGGAGACGACGAGGCTCAGGTTGCCGCCGACCAGCCGCCCGCGGGCGCTGCCCGCGACGTTGTAGGCGTGCGGGGCCGTGCGGTAGCTCCGGATTTCGCCGAAGAGCGCCTTGCGGAGCGATGCTTCGCTGACTCTCGCGTCCGGACCCGCTTCCGGCCCGATGGTGCTGGGCATCGCACCGAGGATCGACTCGATGCCGCGGCTCTGCAGGAACGCGTGAAACACGGTGATGTCGCTGAAACCCACGAGCCACTTCGGATGCGACGCGAAGAGGTTCTGGTCCATGGCCCGAAGGGTACGCATGGAACCGTAGCCGCCGCGGAACGAAATGATCGCCTTCACTTCCGGATCGAGCAGCATCTCCGTCAGGTCCGCCGCGCGGTCTTCGTCGCGGCCCGCGAAATCGCCGGGCGCCCGGTCGTACAGGTGCCTGCCCAGTTTCACGCGCAGGCCCCACGATTCCAGCAGTTCTTTCCAATACAGGGTCTGGCGGCTCGCCTCGCTCAGCGCGGAAGCCAGCGCCACCACGGCGACGCAGTCGCCTCTCTTCAGGTATTCCGGACGCAGGTAAGCTTTCATGATGTTCGCTTTATCACCCAAAGTTAGTAAAAATCGTGTATCTTTGTCATATGGACAAGCACATCGTTATCGTAGAAATCATCTCCACAGGAATCAATTATGTGGGAGACGCCCTGGCCCGCGGCTACAAGCCCGTGGTGCTGGAGGTGGATTATCCCGGCACGGAAGAAGAAAGGGCGCAGTTCGCCGAAGTTCAGCGCGCGGCCCGCGCGTCGCTTCCGGAAGGGGTGCCCTGTATTCATGTCAGTAACGACTATCCTGCCGTATTGGAACTGGTGCGCACCTACGCGCCGGTAGCCGTCGTGGCCGGCAGTGAATTCGGCGTCGAACTCGCCACGCACCTGGGCTCCGACCTCGGCCTTCCCGGCAATCCCTGGTCCATGATCGGCAAGATGACCCGCAAGGATGAGATGCACCAGGCCCTGGCCGAGCACGGGGTGCGCGCCATCCGCGGCCGCATCGTCCGCAGCGAAGCGGAGGCGGAAGCCTTCTACCAGGAGCTCGGCACCACGCACACCGTCATCAAACGGGCCCGCAGCGCCGCCACGCTGGGCGTGCATCTCTGCGAAGGCTTCGAGGAGATGATGGAAGCCGTGCACGCGGAACTGGCCGTGTCCGCGTCCGACGGCAATGTGGGCGATATCCTGATGCAGGAACGCATCATCGGCAAGGAATACATCGTCAACACGGTGTCCTGCGCAGGCCGGCACCGCCTGGTGTCGATGTGGGCCTACGACAAGGTGCACATGAACGGCAGCAACATCTATAATTATGCGGAATCCGTGAGCCGCCTGGATATCGGCCATTCGGCGCTGGTTCGCTATGCCTTTGACGTGCTGGACGCCATCGGGCTGCAGTACGGCCCGGTGCACGGCGAATATATGGTGGATGAAAAAGGCCCCGTGCTCATCGAGGTGAACTGCCGGCCGATGGGCGCCGGCCTGGAACGCCATTTCGTGGAGAAAATCTTCGGCGAGCACGAGACGGACTGCGCGCTGGATGCCTATGTGGATCCCGTCAAGTTCAACCGGGACCGGCTGATGCCGTACCGTCCGCTGCGCAAGGGCGTGATCAAGATCTTCATCCTGCCCGACGACGTCACGCTGGCGTCGGCGCCGGTCCTGCAGCTGGTGCGCCAGCTGCCCAGCTTCTATGACGGTATCTTCGATCGCATCGGCCGCGATCCCTTCCTGGCCCGCACGAAAGACCTGGAGACTGCCGGCGGAACCGTCTTCCTGGTGCACGACAACGAGGAGACGGTGATGGAAGACTGTGCTTTCCTGCACCGGCTGGAGATGCAGTATCCCCAGATGCTGTTCAACCAGGTCGAGCGCAACAAGGCCAGGAAGATCACCCGCCATCCGGTCGAAACCCTGCTGAAGGAAGCCGACTGCCACGGTGCCACGGTGGTCTTCAGCGACACCGCCACCGAGGCGGAGGGCGCCGTCGTGATCGACGGTCGTCAACTGGAGGCCGCTTACGACAGTTACGAAAACGCCATCCTCGACTTGAGCAAGCCGGAAACCTTCGCCGACGTGGAAAGCGTCATCGAACAGATCTTCGTCTTCCTCGGCAAAGTGCGGGCGGGCGGCCGCGTCCTGGTCCCCGAAAGCACGTACTGCCACCTGCCGTACGGCGCCACGGGCATGGAGATCCTGCTCCACGCCAAGGGTTTCCGCATCGAAGCCCCGCTCGCCGGCAAGGGCCGTATGATTTTCGCTTCCTCTTTCTGATAACCGTTATGAAAAAATACAAGGAACTCCTGACCGGCCTGCTCGTCATCGTGGCGGGCGTGCTGTACTGGATCTTCGGCTACGACCGGCCCGAGATCAACGTTCCGGCCGATCCGGACTCGCCGGCGGCGGTATCGAATCCCGACGCCCCGGCCGGCCTGGAAGGCCTGTTGGAAATCCCCGTCCTGACCCCGGACGGCCGCCTCGTGCAGCATGGCGCCTATGTGTCGTCCTACAACACGGAGACCCTGATTCCCAACTGGGTGGCCTATGAGCTGACCGCCGAGGAAACCGAGGGGAACCGCTCGCGCGAAGGCATCGAATTCCGGAAGGATCCCGCGCTGAAAGGGCTGCCGCAAGCCATGCGGGAAGACTATTCCGGCTCGGGCTGGACCAAGGGGCACCTGATGCCCGCGGCGGACGCTTCGTTCAACAGCACGGCCATGGGGGAGACCTTTTATTTCACCAACATCTGCCCGCAGGACGAGACCCTGAACGCCGGCGACTGGCAGTACCTCGAGAAGCGCGTGCGGCAGTGGGCCGGCCGCTATGGCAAGGTCTGGGTGGTAACCGGTCCCATCGTGGGCGAGAACCGCTACGGCACCATCGGCGAGCGCGGCGTGGTCGTGCCCGACGCCTTCTTCAAGGCACTCCTGGTCCGAAAGAAAAACGGCTCCTACAGCGCCATCGCCTTCATCATGGACAACGACGGCGAACGCTACTACCTGAAAAAATCCTACCTGAGCGTCAACGAATTGGAAGAACTGACCGGCCTCGATTTCTATCCGGGCCTCGATGACGCCATCGAAGACAAGGTCGAGGGAACCGTCCGGCTCTCCGACTGGGGTATCCGCTGAACCGCTTACAGCTTGAAAAAGAAATAGAAGGCCGCCCATGAACGCGGGATGTCGCGGGCGTAGCCGATGGTCCGGTAGGAGGCGTCCTGCACGGTGCCGTCCTTTTTGACGTAGCCGATGGTCCGGTAGCTGCCGTCCTGGACCGTACCGTCGTTCTTGATGTAGCCCACCGTCCGATACGAGGCATCCTGAACCGTCCCGTCGCTCTTCAGATAGCCGATGGTCCGGTAGCTGCCGTCCTGGACGGTACCGTTGCCCTTGATGTAGCCCACTGTCCGGTAGGAATGGTCCTGGATGGTCCCGTCGCTCTTGATGTAGCCGACCGTCCCGTACGAACCGTCCATGATCTTCTGTGCGTGGAGCTGCGCACCGGTCAGCAGCAGCGACGCCAGCAGCAAAATGAAACGCATCTTTTTCATAGCAGTCAAAGATAGCAATAATCGCGCGACGCTGTTTGAAATCTGGCGTGAAAATCTTATATTTACAGAATATTCCGAAACCATCATGACGAACCCCATTTTTGACAATCCGAACCCCGCGCAGCGCGAGGCCATGGATCGTATCGACGAACTCAAAGAACAAGGGCAGAGCAGGGAGGAGATCGAGAACGCCATTTTCAGCGAGGCCTGGGCCTGGGACGAGACGAAACAGCTGTTCGGTTTCTGCTACCTGGACTGGCTGTTCCGCGAGGAAGAGGAGGAGGCAGCGGACATCTTCGCCAGGATTGAAGCCCAGCTGGACGCGGAGGAAGCCGAAAAAGCGGAGCCAAAGGAGTTCGACTACGACCCGGAAAGGAATCTCGACTATGATCCCGGCATGGACAAGGACAAATACCTGGCCTACGTGCGCCAGCGGATCAAGGTCATCATCGAAAGGATCGGGCAGATCCCCGGGAGCGAGCAGCTGACCGGACTGCTCAAGGAAGCCAGCAAATACGCCGCGCTCCGCCTGAACCGCCGCGAGCTGGGCATGAAGACGCCGCCGCGCGTGAACCACCTGTGCATCGTCGGAAATGCCGGGGAGAAGTTGATCGAGGCGGCGCGCCTCTACGCAGAGTTCTGCTACCGCCTCGGCCTGGTGGAGAGCCATACCGTCATGGAAACCTCGCTGACGCGGCTGGTGGGCCAGACGGTCAGCAGCGAGGCGGACAATACCCGCGAGGTGCTCAGCACCGCCGTCGATGGCACCGTCATCTTCCGCAATGCGCACGAACTGAACAACCCCCATAAGAAAAACAACGATTCCGGCTCGCAGGTCATCCAGACGCTGGAGGACATCCTTTCCCAGGACTTTTCCGGCTGGATGCTGCTGCTGATCGGCGAACCCGCCGGCATCGAGGCGCTCCTGTCCTCGCATCCCCGGCTCGGCGCCTTTTTCCCGCGTATCGTCTACCTGAAGGAAGCGACGTACGAGGAACTGATGAACGAAGCGCAGCAGTATTGTGCGCGTTACGACCTCAGTCTGACCGAGGCGGCGGAAACCCGCCTGAAAGCGCTGCTCTCGCATGCGGGCGCCCGCGGCACCGAGCCCAATTACGTGCGCAACCTCTTCGCCGACAAGATCTATCCCGCCGCGTGCCTGCGCATCGGCCGGCATGAGCGGGTGAACGACGCGCTGCTGCGGACCATCGAAGCGGAGGACATCCCGTCCTTCTCCTACCAGGACTGCGAAGCGCTGCAGGAGCTGGATGGACTGGTCGGGCTGGGGGAGATCAAGACCCGGCTGCGCGATTTCCTGCAGGTGGTGAAACTGGCTGACCGGCGCCGCGCCCTGGGCCTGAGCACGCAGATGCCCCGGCTCCACATGGCTTTCCTCGGCAACCCCGGCACGGGCAAGACGACCGTGGCGCGTATCGTGGGCAAGGTGCTGGCTTCCTGGGGCATCCTTTCCCGCGGGCAGGTCATCTGCACCGAGAAGAGCGAGCTCGTCGGGGAATACATCGGCGAGACGGAAGTCAAGATGCGCAACCTCATCGCCCGGGCCACCGGCAACGTGCTCTTCATCGACGAGGCGTATCAGCTGGTCGAGGGCTCGCCGCAGGACCATGGCCGCATCGTGCTCGACTCGCTGCTGACGCTGCTGGGCTCCGAAAACATCGACATGGTGGTCATCCTCGCGGGCTACACGGCGCCGATGAAGCGCCTGCTCAAGAGCAACGAGGGCATCGCCAGCCGCTTCCCCAACGTATTCAAATTCGAAGATTATACCCCGGACGAACTGGTGGAGATCGGCCGGCAGATGCTTGACAAGCAAGGGTTCAAGCTGACGGACGCCGCCGTTTCGAAACTGCGCGCCGTCATCGAGGAGGAGGCCGCCAAGCCCTCGCCGCTCTTCGGCAACGGCCGCTATGTGGCCAACCTGCTGCAGAACGAAGTCTACGCCGCGCTGAGCCGGCGGGTGGACGGCATCCGGAATCCCAAGCCGGAAGACCTCCAGACCATCCTGCCCGAAGACATCGTGGTGGACAAGCAGCTGCAGGATGTCGTGTTCGACGACCTGGCCATCGACCAGGCGCTCGCGCGGCTCGACGGGCTGGCCGGCCTGCAGAAGGTGAAGACGGCCATCCACAACTTCGTGCAGTCCACGCGTTACCTGCACGACAACGGGCGCCCCTACGTGGGGAAGGGCCTGCTGTCCTGGCGCTTCGTGGGCCGGACCGGTACCGGCAAGAGCACCGTCGCGGAGATCATGGCCGCCATCCTCAAGGGCATGCACCTGATCGCCAACAGCCATATCACGCAGATCCGGGGCGAGAGCATCTTCAACGTGTCGCCGGCGGAGTGCGAAAGCGTGCTGACGGAGGCCTTCAAGCGCTCGTGCAACGGCTTGATCTTCATCGACGCCGACAACCAGGGCGGCGAAGTGCAGCGTTATGCCTTCGGCCTGGCCATGGAGCAGGTGCGCCTGAAAATGGCCGCCATGGCGCAGGAACTGGGCGGCGAGTGCGCCCTGATCCTGGCCGATTACGAGGCGCCGCGCCAGTCCCTCGTGGAGAACCTGGCCGAGTCCGGCATCTACGAGTTCGACCACACGATCGTCTTCGACGACTATACCCCCGGCGAACTGTTCGAGATCCTGGCGTCGTGCCTGCAGCGTTTCGACATCAGCTTCAATGCCGCCGCCGAAAAGCATATGCGCGCCTACATCGAGGCGATGGTCCTGACGGCGCGTTCATCGGCCAATGCGCGCACCATGAAGCTCATGTCCCGCAGCATCTCCCAGCAGGTGACCCTGCGTGAATCCCTGGCCGGCAAGATGCCGCGCAACCGCCAGGTGCAGCTCGCCGACGTGGCGATGTTCAAGTGGAACAAGCGCAAAGGCCGGGTGGGCTATTAATGTAAGAGATTAAAAATTAAAAAGTTACGATACATGGTCATCCTGATTACAGGCATTTCTTCGGGCTTCGGGCTCGCGATGGCGCGCCGGCTCAGCGCGGACGGGCATACGGTCTATGGAACGGTGCGGCGGGAGGTGGAACAACTGCCCGGCGTGCACTACCTGCGTGCGGACGTGCGGGACACGGCGTCCGTGAAGGCCGCCGTGGAGGCGGTGCTGGCCGCGGAAGGCCGCATCGACGTGCTGGTCAACAATGCCGGCATGGGCATCGGCGGACCGGTCGAGTTCGCCCCGGAAGACGACGTGAAACTCCAGATGGATACGAACTTCATGGGCCAGGTGCGCTTCACCCAGGCCGTGCTGCCCGCCATGCGGCGGCAGGGGAGTGGCAAGATCCTGTGCTTCAGCTCGATAGGCGGCGTCATGGGCCTGCCGTTCCAGGGCTTTTATTCGGCCAGCAAGTTCGCGATCGAAGGTTTCTGCGAGGCCCTGCAGATCGAAGTGCGCCGCCACGGCATCCAGGTCGTCCTGATCGAGCCCGGCGACTTTTCGACCGGCTTCACCGCCGCCCGCATCAAGCAGGTTTCCGAGGAAGCCGCAGCCGCCTATCCTTCGCTCCGCCAGTCGGTCAGCAGTTTCGAAAAAGACGAACAGACCGGCCTCAAGCCCGACTACCTGGCCGGCAAGGTCGCCCGGATCGTCCGCAAGAAGCATCCGAAGTTCCGTTACGTCATCGCCACCTTCGTCCAGAAGCTGTCGATTCCCTTGAAACGCATCCTTCCCGCCCGCGCCTTTGTGCGAGTTCTTGCGCTATTTTACTCGGTAAAATAGTTTTTTTATATCTTTGCACGTTCTGAAAATTTTGTTCGTTTACTAAATATTTACAACAATGATTATTGAAAAAGTATTCGCAAGAGAGATTCTTGACTCGCGTGGCAATCCGACCGTCGAGGTCGACGTAACCCTTGAAAGCGGCATTATGGGCCGTGCAGCCGTCCCCAGCGGCGCCAGCACCGGTGAAAACGAGGCCCTCGAGCTCCGTGACGGCGACAAGGGCCGTTACCTGGGCAAAGGCACGCTGAAAGCCGTGGCCAACGTGAACGAGAAGATCGCTCCCGTGGTGGAAGGTATGAATGTCCTCGACCAGCGTCTCATCGACAAGACGATGATCGAACTCGACGGCACCCCGACCAAGCAGAACCTCGGCGCCAACGCCATCCTCGGCGTCTCGCTCGCCTGCGCGCACGCCGCCGCCAACTACCTCGACATTCCCCTCTACCGCTATCTCGGCGGCACGAACGCCTACACGCTTCCCGTCCCGATGATGAACATCGTGAACGGCGGTGCGCACAGTGCGGCCCCCATCGCTTTCCAGGAGTTCATGATCCGTCCGGTCGGCGCCTGCTGCGAAAGAGAAGCCATCCGCATGGGTGCGGAGGTGTTCCACAACCTCGCCAAGCTGCTGAAGGCCCGCGGCCTCAGCACGGCTGTCGGCGATGAAGGCGGTTATGCACCGAACTTCGACGGCATCGAGGATGCACTCGACACGATTGTCGAGGCCATCAAGAAAGCGGGCTATGAGCCGGGCAAGGACATCAAGATCGCCATGGACTGCGCCGCTTCCGAGTTTGCCGTACAGGAGAACGGCGAATGGTTCTACGACTATCGCCAGCTGAAGAACGGCACGAAGAAGGATCCGAACGGCAAGAAGCTTTCGGCCAAGGAGCAGATCGACTATCTCGAGCAGCTCATCACCAAATATCCGATCGACTCCATCGAGGACGGTCTGGACGAGAACGACTGGGACAACTGGGTGAAACTCACCGAGCGCATCGGCGACCGCTGCCAGCTCGTGGGCGACGACCTCTTCGTGACCAACGTGAAGTTCCTGGAGAAGGGCATCAAGATGGGTGCCGCCAACTCGATCCTGATCAAGGTCAACCAGATCGGTTCGCTCTCCGAGACGCTCGACGCCATCGAAATGGCTCACCGTCACGGCTACACCACCGTCACGAGCCACCGTTCCGGCGAGACCGAGGACACCACGATCGCCGACATCGCCGTGGCCACCAACAGCGGCCAGATCAAGACGGGTTCGCTGTCGCGTACCGACCGTATGGCGAAGTACAACCAGCTGATCCGCATCGAGGAGCAGCTCGGCGACTGCGCGAAGTACGGCTTCACGAAGCTTCGTTAATTGGACTCCACGTCGCTCTGGTATTGGTCTCGCTCCCGAAAAAAGGTCGCTGCGCCCAATACCACCCGCTCCGTTACGTCCAATTAGATAAGTTTAGAAGAACCAATAGGCGATAAAGCCTACGACGAGGGCCATCAAGCAATTGATGGCCTTCGCTCGTATGAAGGCACCCTTCGATTCGGCGAGGAGGGGAAGGGAGGCATGACCGTCCTGCGAGATGCAGCTGGCGATCAGCACGGGCGCCGGGATGACGCCGGCGGCGAAGAGCGTGACGAAGATCAGGTGCGGACCCGACTCGGGAATGATGCCGATGAGCGTGGCCAGCACGATCATCAGCGGGATGTTTTCGCCGATCCAGCTGCTGATGTCCACGACCTCCGTGATGAAGCCCAGCAGGATGAGCACGCCGAAGGTCCAGGCGAAGATTTTCAGGGCGTGCCGTGCGATGACATGGTGCCACAGGTGCTCCTCCACGAAGTGGTCGGTGCCGAAGGCCACCACGCCCACCATGATGAGGCTCACCGCCGCGAAGACCATGTTCATCCAGTCTTCGCTCAGCAGGTTGAAGCCGTGGTCGTCGCCCGCGCCGCCTTCGTGCTCGTGCTCGAGCAGGCCGGTGGCCAGGGCGGCGATATAGAGGCCGGTACCGATAAAGAGCAGGATGCGCTTCCAGGTGAAGAAATGCCATTTACGGCTCTTTTCTTCCTGTGTGTGTGCGTGTTCGTGTTCGTGTTTATGCTCGTGCAGGTCTTCGTCGTGGATCTGCATCTCGTCGCAGGTCTTGAGCGCATAGGGCTTCAAACCCAGTTTCGGACCGACATAGTCGATCAGTACGCCGGTGACGATGCCGATGACGAGGATCAGGGCCGAGATCCAGAGGGCTTTGCCCGGGAACAGGGTCAACATGACGAACGCCTCGTCGCCGGACGTGGCGATGAGCATCGCCACCAGGGCGCCGAAGCTAATCATGCCGTGCGAGAAGAGGGACACGGAGGCGAAGCCGCCAATGCAGCCGGGAATCCAGCCCAGCAGGGCCGACACGACGATCTGCCCGAATTTCGACTGTCGCAGCCGTCCGAAGAAGCGGCCGCCCGACGAAATGTTCAGGCTCTCGATCATCATCATCATCATCACCACCATCCCGGTGATGAGCACTGCCGCCCGCAGGGCGTCCAACAGAATATCGGCTATGTCCATAATTAGCCGCAAATATACAATAATATTTTACGCTACGCTTCGCTCTGGTATTTCGTTCTCCTCGTGAAAAAACTGCGTCGAACGAAATACCACCCGCTCAGCTACGCTGCGAAGGCAAGTGCATGATAGTGGATGCGACGATTTGTGAGCGGAGGGAGGAAGGCGGACAAGCCGAAGTCCCGCCGCTTGCGTGACGGCGTCTGTTTGACGACCGTTAGACTCGCCTTGGCGAGGCTAAAAGGGAGGAGTTAGCCGTCAAGGGACGGAAGCGTAGCACCGCCCCCGGAGCGAACCATGAGGAGCAGACACTATCATGCACCTGCCGGAGCAGCCTATTATCCTTGTCCTTGCGAAGGAGGAGTGATAAAGCCGTCGGCGGGGTTCCAGGCCGTGTGTTTGAGGGTGCGGACGTAGTAGCGGCCGTCACTGCGGACGTAGAGCGTCTGCCCTGTGAAACAGAGCGCGTCAATGCGGCGGGAGGGAAGGGTGAGGATGGCGCGGACGCGGCCGTTCTGGTCGCAGACCTGCACGCCGAAAGGCGTGGCGACAAAGAGATTGCCCAGCGTGTCGAAGGCCAGGTCCTTGGCGATGGCACCGCTCAGCGTATGGTTGTCCGGATTGTGCAGCCAGTAGAACTGCTCGCTGGCGCTGCGCCGGCCGTCCTGGCCCACCAGGGCGCAGAGCATCCAGTTGGAGTTGGGCTCCGCGGAGACTTCCAGCTTGCCCGAAGGATAGAGCAGCGTCGTGACCGGGTGCTCAAGACGCTTGCGCACGGCAGCCGGCAGTTCCTTTGATGCGACTTCCCGCCAGCCCGCCTCGCGCTCGGCGCCCTTGCCCAGAAGCGACTGCAACATGTCGTTGCGCGATTCGCCCTCCTGCACGGGAGCCGGCCAGCCCTTCCAGAGCCAGCGCATGGCGTCGGGAAACATCTTGGTGCCGTGCCAGATGCTGTGCCCGCCGCGGTCCCAGTGCGCGATCTCTTCGTAACCGGCGAAATCGAGCGCCGATTCCATCAGCAGGTTCTGCTCCCACCATTCGCCGAACAGCGGATTCCAGGCGTCCTTGAGACCGTCCTGCAGGAAGATGCGCAGCGGCTTGGGTTCGCACTTGCGGATGTAGGCCGGGTATTCGTTGCCGCCCCGCATCGCCACGTAGGTGCCGACGGAACTGTAGACGCGATGGAACAGGTCGGGGCGCTCCCAGGCCGCGGTAAAGGCGCAGATGCCGCTGCTGCTGGCGCCGGTGATGGCACGGTCGTCGGGGTTGTGCGAGAGCCGGATGCGGCGTCCGTCAGGCGTGACAAGCCCTTCGACCATGGGCAGGATCTCGGTCTCGAGGAAACGGGCGAAGGTGCCGTCGGTGCGGTCGAACTCGTTGCTGCGGTTGTAGCGAAGGACGTTGCCGTCGGCGTCGTAAGAGACGCCGGGCTGGACGAAGACACCGATGGTCACGGGCATCTGCCCGCCGGCGATGAGATTGTCCAGCACGGTGGTGGCGTTGAAGAGGATGCCGTCGAGGCCGACAAGCAGGCATGCGGGCGTCACTCCGTCATACTGCACCGGCACGTAGACCTTCCATTCCCGGCGCGTCTCGGGATAGATCTTCGAGTCGTTCCATTCCCCTTCGAGGATACATCCTTTCAGCGAATCAGGAACCGGTGCGAACGCCGGATCGTCAGGATACTGCGCATTATGCCGCAACTCCTGCGCACCCGCTGGCAGCGATACGACAAGGAGAATAAGTATCGACAATAAGTATTTCATAATCAACGGCCATTTGCGCTTGTGCTTTGTCGCTCTGGTATTGGTCTCGCTCCCGAAAAAAGGTCGCTTCGCCCAACACCACCCGCTCTGGCGCACAAGCTAAAGTTCTTTAATGTAGCAGCGGGCGCGCTTGTGAAGGCGCGTCACGAAACGGTTCCACATGTTCTGGACACTGTTGTTTTCTTCCAGCTCGCGCGTCGTTTCCAGGTATTTGATACCGTATTTGTGGATGGCCGGAGCCACCTTGTCGAAGATCAGCGCGTTGAGGCCCTTGCCCTGGTAGCCCTCCGCAATGCCGATCAGCAGCAGGTCGAGCGTGTCGTTGTGCTTGATGGCGTGGAGGATGTGGCGCCAGCCGAACGGGAACAGTTTGCCGTGGCATTTCTGCAAGGCCTTCGAGAGAGACGGCATGGCGATGCCGAAGGCCACCACTTCTTCCTGCTCGTTGAGGATGATCGACACGAAATCCGTGTTGAGATTCGGCACGAACTGATGGATCAGGTCGCTGATCTGGCCTTCCGAAAGCTCCGAGAAACCATGGATGTTTCGATAGGTTTCGTTGAGCACGCGGGCGCACTGCGGGAAATACGACACCATCTGCTTCTTCGAATCGATGGTGGCCTGGTGCAGGTGGTAGCGGGCCGAGATCAACTTGGCCGGCCGGCCGAACCATTCCGCGATGTCATCGGGCATCGTCACGCTGTATTCCACCCAGTCGGTGTCCTTTACGTAGCCGCGGCGCAGCAGCTGGGTCTCGTAATACGGGAAGTTGTATTTCCCGTAGGCGGTGGGCAGTTCGTCGAAACCCATCACCAGCACGCCCGAGGCGTCGAACTCGAGGAAGCCCAGCGGACCGTTCATCTTCTTCATGCCCTTTTCGCGCGCCCAGCCCTCGACCGTGTCGAAGAGCGCGTCCACCACGTCGTTGTCGTCGACGAAGTCCATGAAGCCGAAGCGGGCGAAGTCGACGCCCGTCTTCTCGTTGTACTGGCGGTTGATGATGCCGGCGATGCGGCCCACGATGGCACCCTTTTCGTCGAGCGCCAGCCAGTATTTGCCCTCGCAGAACTCGAAGGCGTGGTTTTTCCGCGGATCGAGCGCGTCAAGGTCGCCCTTCTCGAGCGTCGGGACGTAGTAGGGATTGTCCTTGTACATCTCGTTCGGGAAATGGACGAACTGCTTGCGCTGCTTTTGCGTCGTTACTTCTTGGATCGTTACTTTCATAGGTATGCAGTCTTATTTTTCTTTCTCTTGTTCCAGCTCCTCGCGCAGGGCCGCGCCGGTGAAGGTGTCGGCGTGCGCCAGGGCTTCGGGCGTCCCTTCGAACACCACCTGTCCGCCCGCTTCGCCCGCATCCGGCCCCAGGTCGATCACCCAGTCGGCGGCGCGGATCACGTCGAGGTTGTGCTCCACCACCACGATGGAGTGGCCCCGGTCGACCAGCGCGGCGAAGGCGGCCAGCAGCTTCTCGATGTCGTGGAAATGCAGGCCGGTGGTGGGCTCGTCGAAAATGAAGAGGATCGAACCCTTGGCCTCGAAATCCTTGCCCAGGAACGAGGCCAGCTTGATGCGCTGGCTCTCGCCGCCGCTGAGCGAGCTGCTGTTCTGCCCGAGCTGCAGATAGGAGAGACCTACGTCCACCAAAGGCTGGAGGCGCTCCGCGATGCGGCGTGCCAGTGGTTCGGGCTGGGCGCTGAAGAAGGCGATGGCCTCCTCCACGCGCATGTCGAGCACGTCGCTGATGTTCTTGCCCTGGTATTTCACCTCCAGGATGTCGCTTTGGAAGCGCCGGCCGCCGCAGGCCTCGCACACCATCTCCACGTCGGCCATGAACTGCATGGGAATGTGGATCACGCCCTCGCCCAGGCATTCGGGACAGCGGCCGCCGTCGATGTTGAACGAGAAGTGCGAGTGCCCGTAGCCGTTCATCCGGGCGTAGGGCTGGTCGGCGAAGAGCTTGCGGATGTCGTCGTAGACCTTCAGGTAGGTGACGGGATTGGAGCGGGTGCTCTTGCCGATGGGGTTCTGGTCGATGTATTCGATGGAGGCGATCTTGTTCAGGTCGCCCCGGAGTTCCTTGTAGATGCCGGGTTTGCTGCCGATCTGGTTGAGATGGCGGTAGACGGCGGGGTAGAGGATGTCGCCCACGAGCGAGCTCTTGCCGCTGCCGCTCACGCCCGTGACCACGGTCAGGCAGCGCAGCGGAAACTTCACGTCGATGTTCTTGAGGTTGTTCTCGCGGGCTCCCGCCACTTCCACGGCGTACTTCCAGCTGCGTTTCCGTGCCGGGACGGGGATATGGCGCCGGCCCGAGAGATAGTCGAGGGTGAGCGAGCGGGCGCCGCTGGCCAGGCCTTCGGCGATGGTTCCCTGGAAGACCACCTTGCCCCCGTTCGACCCGGCGTAGGGGCCGATGTCGATGAGCTGGTCGGCCGCGTCGATGATGTGGCGGTCGTGCTCGACCACGATGACGGTGTTGCCCAGGTCGCGCAGGCGCTGCAGCACGCCGATCAGGCGCTGCGTGTCGCGTTCGTGCAGGCCGATGCTGGGCTCGTCGAGGATGTACATGGAGCCCACCAGGTTGTTGCCCAGCGAACTGACCAGGTTGATGCGCTGGCTCTCGCCGCCGCTCAGGGTGTTCGACGGTCGGCTCAGCGTGAGGTAGCCCAGCCCCACCGACTCGATGTAGCTCAGGCGGGAGCGGATCTCGCGCAGCGGCCGCTCGGCGATCGTGCGGTCGTATTCGTCCAGCTCCAGCTGCTCGAAGAAGCGCGCCAGCTCGCTGATGGGCATCGTCATCAGTTCATGGATGTTCTTGCCCCCGACCTTCACGTAGAGGGCCTCGGGACGCAGGCGCGAGCCGCCGCAGGCGGGACAGGTGGTCTTGCCCGAATAGCGGCTGAGCATGTATTTGTACTGGATCTTGTAGCGCTGGCTCTCGACCCACTTGAAGAAAGGATCGATGCCGGTGAAGTATTCGTTGCCGCGCCACAGGAGCGCCTTCTGTTCGGGGCTCAGTTCGATATAGGGCTTGTGGATGGGGAAATCGAACTTGTAGGCGTTCATCACGAGCTCGTCGTTGAGCTGCTTCATCATTTCGCCCCGCCAGCAGGCGATGGCGCCCTGGTAGACGCTCAGGGTGGGGTCGGGAACGACGAGCGCTTCGTCGATGCCGATGGTCTTGCCGTAGCCGCCGCAGACGGGACAGGCGCCCAGCGGGCTGTTGTAGCTGAAGAGGTGCTCGCTGGGCTCTTCGAAGCGCATGCCGTCGGCTTCGAAGAGGTTGGAGAAGCTGCGGGCGCCGGCCTGCTCGCTCCAGACGCACAGATAGCCGCCGCCTTGGGCGAAGGCGGTCTGGGCGGAGTCGAGGGCCCGGCTCACGGTGTCTTCATCCCGGGCCACGGTCAGGCGGTCGACCAGCAGCAGCCATTCGTCACGGTAGTCGTCCATGTGCTGCAGGGCCTCGTCCATCTTGGCGATGCGTCCGTCGCGCGTGGCCAGACGCGAATAGCCTTCTTCCTTGAGGTTCAGGATCTTTTCGGTCTTGCTGCCTTCCAGCCAGCGGATGTCGGCCAGCAGCAGGGCGGTGGAACCTTCCGGCAGGGCGGTGACATAGTCCACGACGTTGCGGGCGGTGTCGCAGCGGACTTCCCGGCCCGAAACGGGGGAATAGGTCTTGCCGATGCGGGCGTAGAGCAGGCGCAGGTGGTCGTAGATTTCGGTGTTGGTGCCCACCGTCGAGCGGGGGTTCCGGGTGTTGACTTTCTGCTCGATGGCGATGGCCGGCGGAATGCCGGAGATCAGGTCCACGTCGGGCTTGCTCATGCGGCCCAGGAACTGGCGGGCGAAGGAGGAGAGGCTTTCGGCAAAGCGGCGCTGCCCTTCGGCAAACAAGGTGTCGAAGGCGAGCGAACTCTTGCCGCTGCCCGAGATGCCGGTGATGACCACCAGCTTCCCGAGCGGGATGTCGAAATCGACATTCTGCAGGTTGTTAACCCTGGCGCCTCTTATGTGTATCTCCTTTGTCTCCATCGTGTTGTCTGGGTGCCCAGCTGACTTCGATCACGCGGTAGGGATAGTTCTCGCGCAGGCGTGCCGCATTCGGGCAGTTTTCCCGGTGTATCTTGATGCCGTCGCGAATGGTCAGGAATCCGAAGATCGGATCGCCGTAGGCCGGCGTGCAGCATTTGGCAGGCTTGAGTTCCACGCCCTTGAGCTTGCGGTCGATCATGAAGTCGCCGCTGGCCGCGTCGTTCCGGCCGGCCTGGACGTTTTCGGTCTTGGTCTCGGTCGTGTTTTCAGCCTCGAGCTGGCGTGTCAGGTAGTCCTTGACGACCGAGACGTCGAGCTGCCCGTTGCCGATGGCGCCGAAAAACTCGTTCAGCGTGCCGAACTTGTTTTTGCGGGCCAGGCGGAACAGTTCCGCGTCGGAAATCACCAGTTTCCAGTTCTTGAGCCGGCGGGCCAGCAGTTCCTTGCCGATCGCCGCACGGGCGTTCTCCTCTTCCTTCAGCTTCTGCTTGATCTTGCTGCGGGCCTTCGACGAGACCACGAAGTTCAGCCAGTCGGCGGTGGGTTTCTGGTTCTTGCTGCTGATGATCTCCACCACGTCGCCGGTGTGCAGCTTCTCGCGGATCGAGCACATCTTCCCGTTGACGCGGGCGCCCATGCAGCGCAGGCCGAGGTTGCTGTGGATCTCGAAGGCGAAGTCGAGCACGCAGCTGCCGGGGTGGAGCTGGCGCAGGTCGCCGGTGGGCGTGTAGACGAGCAGTTCGTCGAGGGCCAGGCCGGCGTGTTGGTATTTCTCCTCCTCGTCGCTCTGCATCAGCTCGCGGACCTGGTTGAGCCACTCGGTGAGGTGGTCGCCGCCGCCGCCCTTGATGCCTTTGTACGACCAGTGGGCGGCCTGTCCCTTTTCGGCGATGTCGTCCATGCGCGTGGTGCGGATCTGCACTTCGACGGGCAGGCCTTCCTTGGTCTGCACGGTGGTGTGGAGCGACTCGTAGCCGTTGTCGCGGGGCTTGGAGATCCAGTCGCGCAGGCGCTTGGTGTCGGGGGTGTATTCCTCGGTCACGAGGGAGTAGACCTTCCAGCAGAGGGCCTCTTCCTTCACGTGGTCGGGCTCGCAGTCGATGATGAAGCGCATGGCGAAGAGGTCGTACACCTTGTCGAAGGTGATCTGCTGGGTCTGCATCTTCTTCCAGATCGAGTACGGGCTCTTGGTGCGTGCCTTGAGGGTGTAGCGGATGCCTTCCCGGTCGAGTTTCTCCCGCAGCGGGTTGATGAAGCGTTCCACGAGGGCTTCGCGCTGGGGCTCGGTCTCCTTGATCTTGCGGGTGATCTCCTTGTAGCGTTCGGGCTCGGTATATTTCAGGAAGATGTCTTCCAGTTCACTCTTGATGCGGTACAGGCCCAGCTGGTGGGCGAGGGGTATGTAGAGCATCATCGACTCCATGAGCTTCTTCGTGCGCTTGGCGGGCGGAAGGATGTTGATGGTGCGCATCACTTCGAGCCGGTCCGCGAGCTTGATGAGGATCACGCGCGGGTCGGTGGAGTAGGAGATGATGAGCTTGCGGTAGCGCTCTTCGTCGAGGTTGGTCTCCTGCAGCTGCACGTTGGAGATGTTGTTGAGGCCTTCCACGATCTCGATGATGTCGTGGGGATACTCGGCGCGGAACGATTCCAGCAGCGGGGTCCGGTTGAGTTCGGCCACGTTGTCGGTCTGGAAGCGGTTGGCTTCGTGGAGCAGCACGGCGGTGGCGGCGTCGGCGCGCAGGCCGATCTCCTTGCACACGATATGGGCCACGCTGAGCGGGTGTTCGATGAACGGGCTGCTGTTGCTGCGCATCTTGCCCTGCAGGGCTTCGGCTGCCGCATCATAGGCCGACAGCACCATCCTTTTCTCGCGCTCCGAGCAGTTGCTCAGGATGTCTTGCAGTTTTTTCGGTAACATCATCTTTTTCCGGCTAGGGTTTCCAATGCCCGCATCTCGTCGCGCCAGTGCGCAGCGGTGGTAAAGTCCAGCTGTGCGGCGGCGGCCTCCATCTGCCGGCGGGCGGCGTCGATGGCGCTTTTCAGTTCGGCCGTGCTCATGCGGGCGATCACGGGGTCTTCCTCGAGGAAGCGGGCCCGGTCGTCCGGTGCATCGGCGTAGGTCTTCCGGCCCTGTACGGCGCTGTGTGCGGTGGCGCCCACCTGGGTCGGGGTGATGCCGTGTTCCTGGTTGTAGGCCATCTGCTTGGCGCGGCGGCGGTTGGTGCCGTCGATGGTGGCCTGCATCGATTCGGTGATCTTGTCGGCATACATGATCACGCGCCCGTTGACGTTGCGGGCGGCGCGGCCCGCGGTCTGGGTGAGGCTGCGGTCGGAGCGCAGGAAGCCTTCCTTGTCGGCGTCGAGGATGGCCACGAGCGACACGGAGGGCAGGTCGAGGCCTTCGCGCAGCAGGTTGACGCCCACCAGCACGTCGAAGCGTCCGGCCTTGAAATCGTCCAGGATCTCCACGCGTTCCAGCGTGTCCACGTCGGAGTGGATGTAGCGGGTGCGGATATCGAGGCGGGTGAGGTATTTTTCCAGTTCTTCGGCCATGCGCTTGGTCAGCGTGGTCACCAGCACGCGTTCGTCCTTCTCCGCCCGGATCTGGATCTCTTCCAGGAGGTCGTCGATCTGGCCTTCGATGGGCCGCACTTCGATGGGCGGGTCGAGCAGGCCGGTGGGCCTGACCACCTGTTCCACGACTTCGCCGCCGGTCTCTTCGAGCTCGTAGTCGCCCGGGGTGGCGCTGACGTAGAGGCGCTGGCCCACGAGGGCCTGGAACTCGTCGAAGCGCAGCGGGCGGTTGTCCGCGGCGGCGGGAAGGCGGAAGCCGTACTCGATAAGGGTCTGCTTGCGGCTGCGGTCTCCGCCCGACATGGCCCGGATCTGGGGGATCGTGACGTGGCTTTCGTCGATGAAGGTCAGGAAGTCGTCGGGGAAATAGTCCAGCAGGCAGAAGGGCCGCATGCCGGCGCTCCGGCCGTCGAAGTAGCGGGAGTAGTTCTCGATGCCGGGGCAGTAACCGACTTCCTTGATCATTTCCAGGTCGTACTCCACGCGGGTCTTGAGGCGCTTGGCTTCCAGGTGTTTGCCAATCTCCTCGAAGTAGGCGCACTGGGCCGTCATGTCGTCCTGGATGGTGGCGATGGCGCTGCGGGTGCGTTCTTTGGTGGTGACGAAGTTATTGGCGGGGTAGATCGAGATCTCGTTCAGGAACTCGAGGGTGGCGCCGCTGACGGGGTCGATGGTCTCGATGGTTTCGATCTCGTCGCCGAAGAACACGACGCGGCAGCCGTAGTCGCCGTAGGCCAGGTAGATGTCGACGCTGTCGCCCTTGACGCGGAAGGTGCCGCGTTTGAATTCGGCTTCGTTGCGGGAGTAGAGGGCGTCGACGAGGGCATACAGGAACTTCTGCCGGCTGAGTTTCTGGCCGCATTCCACGTGGACGGTGGTCTCGTGGAAGTCGTCGGGGTTGCCGATGCCGTAGAGGCAGGACACCGACGAGACGACGACGACGTCGCGGCGGCCGGACAGGAGGGCGGAGGAGGTGCTCAGCCTCAGTTTTTCGATCTCGTCGTTGATGCTGAGGTCTTTCTCGATATATGTGTCGGTCGTCGGGAGGTAGGCCTCGGGCTGGTAGTAGTCGTAGTACGAGACGAAGTATTCGACGAGGTTCTTGGGGAAGAAGGCTTTGAATTCGCTGTACAGTTGGGCGGCCAGGGTCTTGTTGTGGCTGAGGATGAGGGTCGGCCGGTTCAGCTCGGCGATGACGTTGGCCATCGTGAAGGTCTTGCCGGAGCCGGTGACGCCCATCAGCGTGGTCGCAGGGTTCCCCTGGCGGATCGATGCGACGATCTGCCGGATGGCCTCGGGCTGGTCTCCGGTCGGCCTGTACGGTGCTGTCAGTTCAAAGTTCATGGCCGTCTTCTATCGCTCCGCTTCGCTCTGGTATTTGTGTCCGCTCGCAGAGAAATGCTCGCGTCCCCAAATACCACCCGCTCAGCTACGCTTGGAACGCATAAGGATTGTCCTATTTCTTTTTCTTGTTCGTTTTAATGCCCTTCGATTCGGCGACTTTCTGGAGGTAGTCTTCGAGGCCGGCGACGATCTTTTCGGCGATCTTTTTGTGGTTGGCGGGGTCGGCGAGGAATTCTTCGTCGGGGAGGCTGCTCATGAAGAGGCATTCGACGAGGGCGTTCGGGTATTCCGTCGGGGCGTTCAACGAGAAGTTGAAGTTGCCGGTCAGGCCGTAGCTCGGGACGCCGAGTTCAAGCATGTGCCTGAGCAGCGTCGCGGCGAGGTCGCGGTTGGTGATATGCTTGTAGTAGGTGCTGGCGCCCATGGCGGAGAAGGGGGAGCCGCCGGCGTTGTTGTGGACCGACACGAGCAGGTCGATGTTCTCTTCGCGGAAGATCTTCTTGCGCTCCGTCATGGTCATGTCGCGGTCGTCCTTGCGGCTGAGCACCACCTTGGCGCCCTTCTTCTGCAGCAGTTTCTCCACTTCGCGGACGATGCTCAGGTTGACGTCGCTCTCTTTCAGGCCGGTGTTGCTCACCGCGCCGGAGGCGCTGCCGCCGTGGCCGGCGTCCACACCGATGGTCAGGCCCTTCAGCGTCAGGTTCTGCGGCGTATGCTTGACTTCGATCTGGAGTACGTTGCCGTCGTAGTGGACGCTGTAGCCCCAGCAGTATTTATCTTTCAGCTTGAGCACGAGGCGCAGCACGTCGCTGTCGACCTGCTGCACGTCGAGATAGTCCACCATGCCCAGCTCGTTGTACTGGGTGATCCAGTTGCTGTTGTTCATGGCGCCGAACACGTCCACGTTGATGGTGGTGGGGTCGAGGCTGGTCCAGGCGGCGTAGGGGAGTTTCTCGGGCAGGGAGAGCCGGATCCGGTCGCAGTTGCCTACATTGTTGAGGTTCATGCTGTTGGTATTGACGATATGGCTGCTCCTGGGGGAGAATTCGACGTCTTCCTGGTGGATGTAGGCGAAGCGGTTGGTGGCGAGCTGGACTTTATACAGGTCGCCGACGGCGCCCGTGACCTTGAGGACGATGCCCGGGTCCAGATAGCCCATCTTGGAGCCGCCGAGGCGGTCGCTGCCGGAGCCGTACTGGAGGTAGGCGCCTTCCCGGGTCGTGACGTAGAAGAGGCGGTCTTCCAGCTGGGGTTCGGGGGCGGGCTGGCTGCTAAGGCCGGGGTTGGGGCGGTAGTAGATGTGTACTTCTTTCGTTTCGACTTGCTGGCCCTGGAACAGGGTCACTTCGATGCGGTTGTCGCCCTCGGCGAGCCGGAGCTGGCGGCCGAAGGCACCGGTCTTGTAAACCTTGACCTGTTCGCCGTTGATGGCGGCGAGGTTTCCAGGGTCGGTGAGGCAGACGAGGTAGTAGCGGCTGTTGCTGACGGTGTCGTGGTTATACTGCGGTGACCGTTTGAACGTAATATCGGCCGCCGCGTCCGTCGCTGCAGATAGTAATGCTATTGCTGTTAATAATATTTGGAAATATTTCATAATCAACGATTAAAAGTATCTGTCGTGGTCGCTGACGGCGACGAGGATGTTGCCGGCCTTGAAGGCCTGGTCGATCTCGGCTTCGCCGTTCGAGACGGTGCAACGGCAGCTTTCACGGCCGGTGACTTCGCGCACTTTTACCTTGCCGATCTTCCGGGCTTTGTCGATGCCGTTGATGTCGGAAACGGTATAGATGAAGAATACGTCGCCTTTTGACACGTCCATGTCGCTGCCGCAACTCAGGTAGAGGTCCTGCAGCTTGCCGCGCTTGTTGTACTCGCCGAGTTCGATGACGGAGGCCTTGAAGCGGAAGTTGTCGGTGACGAACGAACGGGCCCGGTAGGCGAAGTTCGAGACGGCGTCTTCTTCGGCGACGATCATCGTCGCGTTGCCGGAGTCGGTGTAGCTCCAGCGGATCGGGCCCTGGGTGGCCTGCGTCTCGCGGTCGAACAGGTAGAGTTCGGCTTCGACGGTGCAGGTGTAGTCGGTCTTGACCACCGGATTGCCGTCCTTGTCCTTGCTCTGGTGCTCCACGGGGTGGCTGTTGAACTTGCTGATGTAGCAGGTCAGGTACCAGCGGGCTTCGGTAAAGCTGTTCATGATGGCGGCCACGCGGTTCAGGTCGTACGGCCGGCCGGTATTGGCGGTGGCGAAACGGAACGAGGGATAGACGATGTCGGCGCGGCCGAAGCCTTCCTGCTCCACGTCGATGACGGTGACGCGCTTCTTGGCCAGTCCCTCCAGGACACACTGCCGTGCATACTGGTACAGGCCGAGCGTCAGGTTCGGTACGGCCGTAAAGTTATCGACGACAACGATTTCCCGTTCCGGGATGATGGGTGCTTCCTGGGCGGATACGGCAGTGCCGGCGAGCAGCAGCACCATCAGCAATAGCATTCTCTTCATAATCAATTCCTATTAAACTCTCAAAGATACGAAAAAAACCGTCACGCGGTTCTTTCAGAACCGGGATGCCGCCTACTCGAAAAAAATGACTACCTTTGGGAGGTAAATCGCAACCGAACGACCATGAACCGATACAAACGACTCTTTTTCGTCTTCGCGGCGGCGCTGTGCGCGCTGACCGCGTTCGCGCAGATGCCGCCCAGGCAGTGGCAGGCGCCGAGCGACCCTTCCTATGAAATGCGTGAAATCGCCTGCGTCAGCGACGGCAAGCAGCTGTACGGCGAGGCCTTCATTCCCCGTACGCCCGGAAAGCATCCGGCCATCGTCCTCTCGCATGGCTACAACGGCACGCATGTCGGCTTTTACGCCATGGTCGATACGCTGGCCAAGCTGGGTTACGTGTGCTACTGCTATGATTTCGCCGGCGGATCGATCCACAGCCGCAGCGAAGGCAGCACGGAAGAGATGACGCTCTTTACGGAGCGCCAGAACCTGCTCGACGTCATCGACATGGTCCGCAGCTGGGACTGCGTGGACCCGGAAAACGTCTTCCTGCTGGGCGAGAGCCAGGGCGGCTGCGTCTCCGCCCTCGCCGCCCCGTATGCCGCCGACAAGATCAATTCCATCGTGCTCGTGTTCCCGGCCCTGTGTATTCCGGACGACGGGTTCGCGCTCTTCCCGACGCGCGAGAGCATCCCGGATACAGTCACGATCATGGGAATGGTGCTCGGCCGGGGCTTTTACGAGCCGTTCTACGATGACTTTGATATCTATCAGGAAATTGCAGGCTATCAGGGAGATGTGCTCATCGTTCACGGCACGGAAGATAGCCTGGTCAAGCCGGAGTATGCGGCCCTGGCCTCCAATGTCTACGACCACTGCGAGCTCCACCTGATCTTCGGTGCCAACCATGGATTCTGGAAGCCGGAGCACCGCGCACTGTATTACACCTACGTGCTGGATTTCCTTGAGAAGCAACTGCGTCCGACCAAAAATGGGCAACATTGACAAGATCCTCGCGTTCAACCGCGAATTCGTGGCCTCGAATGGGTATGAGGCACACCTGACAGACAAATTTCCGGACAAGAAGCTGGCGGTGCTCAGTTGCATGGATACACGGCTCAGCGTGCTGCTGCAGGAGGCGCTGGGCTTGAAAAACGGCGACGCGAAGGTGATCAAGAACGCCGGAGCCTTGATCCCCTCGCCGTGGGACTCGGCGATGCGAAGCCTCATCGTGGCGGTGTACGAACTGGGTGTGGAGGAGATCATGGTGGTAGCACACACGACCTGCGGTGCCTGCCACATGAGTTTCGGGCATTTCCGGGAGGAGATGCTCCAACGGGGGATTCCGGAAGCCGAGCTGCAACGCAGCGACGTCGATCTGGATGCCTGGCTGGAGGGCTTCCACGACACCGAAGCGTCGGTCCGCCGGACTGTCGACGCCATTCGAAAACATCCGCTGATGCCCGACGACGTGACCGTCCGGGGATTCATCATCGAATCCGCTACCGGCGCCCTCGAGGAAGTGGAAACTTAACCCGACATTCCCGAACTAGGGTAAGCTGGGCGTCAAGAAGGGTTTCAGGAACTCGGCGATGCGGTCGAGCCAGGTGTAGCTGCCCGTGCCCGGGGAAGCGCTGTACTGGAAGCAGTGCTCACGCGTCGCGAGGGTGTGGAGCTCGCTCTGGATGCCCATCGCGCGCATCTTTTCCCAGGTCTTGACGGAGCCCATCGCGGCATAGCCGTCGGCGTCGCCGTGGAGGAGGAGCATGGGCGCGGTGGCGGGATCGAAGGAGAACTCGGGCACGAGAACCGCCGCATCGTCATTGCCGCCGGTCGCGTTGTAGCCGTCCACCCCGTCCGTGAGGGCGTAGGCCGGATAGATGCCGATGCCCCACTGCACGTTGCAGGGAAGCGCGTCGAGGCTGTCGACGGGCAGGTAAGACCGGTGCCGGGAAGAGGTGACGCCCATCAGGGTGAGGTGTCCGCCCGCCGAAGACCCCATGATGCCGATGCGCCCGGGGTCGAGGCCACGGCCGGCCGCTTCGCTCCGGACGACACGGACAGCGCGCTGCAGGTCCTGCCAGGCCGTCGTGTGCTTGGCGAGCCCTTCCGGACGCGGCGTGCGGTATTTCATCGTGACCACGGTGATACCCAGGGCGTTGAGGTAACGCCGCGCCGGGGTCACTTCGAAGCTTTCCGGACCGTTGCCCACATAGGCGCCGCCCGAGTAGATGATCTGGATGGCATCGGTCGTGCGCTTTTCGGGGATGTACCACTCGATATAGGGCGTGCACTGCTTCTCCTGCGCGTCGGGCATCTGGCCGTCGGGCCAGATGGCTTCCTTGCAGTATGTGGTCGGGACAAGGTCTTCCGGGAAGCGGCCAGCCAGCTCCACCTCGGGCGCTACCGGACCCAGGAAGCCCAGCTGGGCCATGAATTCCACACCGCGCTCAAAGCCGAAGGCGCCGTGTCCCCTGCCGGGATACAGGTGCAGCTCGGCCGGGATGCCCATGCGACGCAACTGCCTGTATACCAACGTCGATCCGTTGGGTGACCAGGGATCTTCGCCACCATGGTGCAGACTCATGGGGCAGGTCTTCGTATCGAAGGGAAAGACGCTGCTGAGCGTCACGTCGGGACCGTAACCCTCGCGCGTGGCCTGGGTGCCGCTTTCGCCGTCGCTGGTCACATAGGCCGGCGCATTGACGATGGCCCAGTTGATGTGGCAGGGAATCGTGTCGCGCGCATCCACGGGCGCGTAGGTCTGCGTCAGCGATCCGGTCGCCAGCAGCAGCGCCAGGTGCGAGCCGGCCGACATCGAGATGACGCCGATCTTTTCCGGGTCGAACCCGCGCCGGGCCGCCTCGCTGCGGACCAGCCGGACGGCGCGCTGGCCGTCTTCCCAGGCCGTCTGGTAGATGGGCAGCCCTTCGGGACGCGGCGTGCGGTACACGAAATTGACGCACTGGACGCCGCGTTTCGTCAGTTCTTCCTTCCAGTAGCGGATGAGCCCCACGTCGCAGCAGCACTCGTAAGAGCCGCCCGAAATGAGGATCATGCAGGCGTCGTTGTCCACGGCGGCTTCCGGTGCGTCGTACCACTCCAGATAGGGAATGCGGTGCTTGTCGGGCTTGAAGCCCGGGGCGTCCGCCTCGTCGGTCATCGCGGCGATCTGGTCGCGCCGGACATCGGGCATCTGCCCTTTGGGCCAGAGATACTGGCGTTGCTGCGCCGCCAGCGGAAGGCAGGCCAGCAGCAGGAGAAGGAAGAATAGTTTTTTCATGGCTCTTACAAAGTTAGGACTTTTCTTCGTAACTTTGACGATATGAACAGAAGATCGATGCTGAAAGCGGCGGGCAGTGCCGCCGCGCTGACCATTTTAGGCGGCATTCCGCTGGATGCCGCGGAGGCCGGGATGACGCCGGCCACCCAACGCAAGGACCGCAAGAAGATTCTCGTGATCGGGGCGCACCCCGACGACCCGGAGACTGCCGCCGGCGGCACCATCTGCCTGCTGACGGATGCCGGGCACGAGGTCGTGTGCGTCTACTTGACGCGCGGCGAGGCCGGCATCGCCGGCAAGAGCCACGCCGAAGCCGCCACGATCCGCGAGCGCGAAGCCCGCGCCGCCTGCGCGGCCACGGGCGCCCGGCCGCTGTTCATGGACCAGATCGACGGCCAGACGGAAGTGAACCTCGATCGCTATCGGGAGATGCGCGAACTGATCGACCGCGAGAAGCCGGACCTCGTCATCACCCACTGGCCCATCGACGGTCACCGCGACCACGCCGTCTGCGGCATCCTCGTGCTGGATGCCTGGCGCCGGCTGGACCGCCGTTTCGAACTCTACTATTTCGAGGTAATGAGCGGCACGCAGACACAGATGTTCCATCCGTCTGACTGGGTGGACATTACAGCGACGCGCGACCGCAAATACAAGGCCTGCTTCTGCCACGAAAGCCAGCAGTTGGAAGACCTCATGAAAGAATGGCACGACCCGATGGAACGCTTCCGCGGGCTCGAATGCCGCACCCGCTTCGCCGAAGCCTTCCTTCACCACGTCGAACCCGTATTGCTGGTGTAGCCATGTTGAAGGATATCTACCTGGCCGGCGGCTGCTTCTGGGGCGCCGAGCACTTTTTCAAGCAGATGGAAGGCGTCGTCCTGACAGAAGTCGGCTTCGCCAACGGGCACACGCCCGATCCGACCTATAAGGAAGTCTACACCGACACCACCGGCTATGCCGAGACGGTGCATGTCCGCTACGATACCGACCGCGTCGGACTGAAATTCCTGCTGCGCATGTTCTTCAAGGCCATCGATCCGACTTCGCTCAACAAGCAGGGAGAGGACGAAGGAACGCGCTATCGGACAGGTATTTACTATACGGACGAGGCCGATCTTGCCAAGATAGGGGATGTGTACAAAGAGGAACAGCAGAAGACGGCTGCTCCCTTTGTCGTCGAGGTCAAGCCGTTGCAGAACTTCTACCGCGCCGAAGACTACCACCAGGACTACCTGGACAAAAATCCCGACGGCTACTGCCATCTGCCGCTGGAACTTTTCCGTTTCGCCCGCGAAGCCCGGCCCGAACGTGACTGATGCAGGAGGGTGTCTGTATACCAGCTGCTCAACAAAATCCGCTTGCGTGAAAATGCGCAAGCGGATTTCGTTTAAGAGGCTGATTGTCAGTCAGCAAAGCGCCACAAAGGCGGTTGCCGCTACCAGACTTTCACGCGGTCTTCGGGGGCTACGTAGTAGGCGTCGCCGGGTTGGATGTCAAAGGCATCGTACCAGTAGTCGCACTGGGCGAGGCCGCCGTTCACGCGGAGGAAGTACACGGAGTGGACGTCCATCATCGTGAGGTAGCGGAGCATCTCCTCGGAGGAGGTACCGGCCCACACGTTCGCGTAGGAGAGGAAGAAGCGCTGCTCGGGCGTGAAGCCGTTGTCGTCGCCGAGGCGGCCGTGCTTGGCCTGCCACTTCTGGAAGGCGTTGAACGAGATGTTCAGGCCGCCATGGTCGGCGATGTTTTCGCCGAGGCAGAGGGCGCCGTTGGCATGCAGGTCGTTCGGAATGACCCACAGGGAGTTGAAGTAGGCCGTCATCGCATCGCAAGGCTTCTTGAAGGCCTCGGCATCGGCGTCGGTCCACCAGTTCTCGAGGTTGCCTTCCTTCGTGTAGAGACGGCCCTGGTCGTCGAAACCGTGGGTCATCTCGTGGCCGATGACCACGCCGATGGCACCGTAGTTGGCGGCGGCGTCAGCGTTCATGTCGAAGAACGGCGGCTGCAGGATGCCGGCGGGGAAGCAGATCTCGTTGGTGGTCGGGTTGTAGTAGGCGTTGACCATCTGGGCGGGCATCAGCCATTCGGTCTTGTCGACGGGCTTGTTGTAGCGCTTTTCGTAGTTCAGGTTCCAGTAGAACTCGGTTGCCGTGCGGACGTTCTCGTACAGCGACTTGGACGGGTCGACCACCAGCGGGGTCAGGTCGTCCCACTTGTCGGGGTAGCCGATCTTCACGGTGAAGGCGGCCAGTTTGTCGAGGGCTTTCGCCTTCGTCTCCTCGGTCATCCATTCCTGGGCCTGGATGCGTTCGCCCAGCGATTCCTGCAGGTTTCCGACCAGTTCAAGCATTTCGGCCTTGGCCTCCGGCGGGAAGTATTTCTCCACGTACATCTGGCCGACGGCGTCGGACATCAGGCCGTCCACCAGGCTGACGGCGCGTTTCCAGCGCGGGGTGATCTCCTGCGTGCCGTAGATCTTGCGGCTGTATTCGAAATTCTCCTGGATGAAATCGTCGGAGAGCATGGAGGATGCGCCGCTGATGAGTTGCCAGCGATAGACGTCCTTGAGGGTCTCGAGCGGTGTGCTCATCAGCAGCTGGCAGGCCTTGGCGACCGGTTCAGGCTGGCCGAGGTCGACTTCTTCCGTCTTGTCGTAGCGGTAGTCGTTCAGATAGCGCTTCCAGTCGAACGGCGCGCAAAGCTTCATCAGTTCGTCCACCGTCATCTTGTGGTAGTTCTTCTCGGAGTCTCGCTGCTCTTCCATGGAGTAGTGCGCGGCGGCCAGCTCGGTCTCGAGGGCCCAGATGCGGGCGACCTTGGCAGCCGCTTCCTTTTCCGGATAGCCGGCCAGGACGAAGAGCTTCTGCATGTGCTCCTTCGTGGCCTCGCGGACCATCACGTTCTGCGGATCCTTGGAAGAGTAGTATTCCTTGTTGCGCAGGGTCAGACCGCCCTGGACGATGGCGACGATGTTGTTGTCGGAGTCTTTCTCGTCGGCGTCCACGTAAATGCCGAAGAGGAGGTTGTCGTGCTCCTTGGCGCAGTATTGCAGGAGCGCCTCGCGGCTGTCAAGGGCGTCGATCTCGGCGATATGGGCCTTCAGCGGCGCGGCGCCTTCGGCATTCAGGCGAGCGGAGTCCATGGCCATGTTGTAGAGGTCGCCGATCTTCTGGGCGATGCTGCCGTTCTCGTTGTCCTGGGCCGCGATGCCCTGAATCAGGCCGGCCAGGGTCTTGGTGTTGTCGTCAGCGAGTTTCGTGAAGGCGCCCCACTGGGGATACTCCGGCGACTGGGGATTGAAATCGGCCCAATGGCCCGTGGCATACTTGGCGAAGTCGTCGCCCGGACGCGCGGTGGTGTCCATGTAGTCGTAATTGATGCCGGCGATTTTGGCCGGTTTGGTGCCGCAGGAGGCTGCGATGAGCCCGGCGGCGGCCAGGAAGAATAACATTTTTTTCATGCTATGAAGTGAATTGATCATTGGTTTTCTAGCGAACGAGAATCTCGCTGACGGGCACGTTGAAGCCCCGGACCTCGACCATCGCGTGCGCAGCGTTTTCGGGACTTTCGAAGGTCAGCGTGCGCTCCTCGCCGGGCATCAGGTGGATATAGTTGTCCGACCAGAGGACGGGGAGGATGCGGGTGCCGTCGCCCCGGCGCGCCACGAAATGGAGCATCAGGGCCGGTACGTCCGAGGTGTTGGTCACCGTGACGGAGGCCGGCTGCCCGTTGCGGGCGCCGTGGCGGGAGAGCTTGATGTGGGCGTTAGGCAGGGAATTGAGCTGCCGCAAATTGTCTTCTTCCGCCGTGATGACGTAGTCGTTGTGCGAGACGGGTTCATCTCCGTCAAACAACTGCAGGCGGAGGAAGCAGACCTGGTGGCCCCAGCGCGGGTTTCCGTTGAGGCCGACACGCTTGAAATCCATGCCGAAAAGTTCCGCGGTCATGTCTTCCCGCAGCGACAGCGTCGTGTCGCACTTGACGGCCAGCTGGCCGTCGTGGGTGTAGAGCGTGGCCAGGGCGCGCAGTCCCTGCCGCTCACCCGCGCTGTAATTGACGACTTCCACCTGTCGGGAGACGGGGTTCCACTGGATGTGCAGCGGCTCGCAGGCCTTGCGGCAGGCGTAGTAGGAGGCCGTGGCGTCGAGGAACCAGTCGTAGGTGCAGAAGGCCATCGAGGGCCAGGCGGGATGGCTCATCCAGAGCAGGAGCCCGCGGCGTTCGCGGCTGCGGCTCTCGAACATGGCGCGGTAACCGTCGTAGTTGACCCACTGGGCCCGCTGGGCGAAGGTTTCGGCGTCGTGCGAAGGGCCGAAGTACGCGTTCACGGCGTCGATGAAGGTCTGTCCCCGCTGGGCGCTCTGGAGCGCGAAGTCGTGGATGCCCCACATGCGCGTCGGCGGCCAGGCCTGCGAAGCGGGCATCATCTCGATCAGGCTCTCGTAGTTGGGGAAGTTGGGCATGCCGCGTTCGCTGTGGAACATGCGCGTCTCGTCGGCGTATCCGGGTACTTGGTCGAGCTGCCAGTAGGCTTTCGCGGGAAGGCGGAAATAGGGACCGCGGCCCGACACCACGTCGTCGGCCGAGGAGGAGATGTAGACATGCTGCGGGTCTTCGCGGGCCACGAGCCGGCGCAGGTTTGCGTCGAGCGAGGCGGGGGGATAGCCCTCGTTGCGGCCGCACCAGAGCAGCAGGCTCGGGTGGTTGCGGATGCGCTTGAGCATGTTCTCGGCATTGGCCATGAACAGGGCCTCGTCGTCGGGATCCGGCCCGTCGGCGGGATTGGCCAGCCAGAAGTCCTGCCAGACGAGGATGCCGTTGCGGTCGGCGGCTTCATAGAACTCCTCGTCGCCGATCATGCCCACCCAGTTGCGCACCAGGTTGAAGTGCTCGTGGCGGTGGAGCTGCATCGCGCGCTCATAGTCTTCCGCGCGGTAGCGCAGGTTGCTCTCGCTGAAGCCCCAGTTGCCGCCTCGTCCCACCAGCCGCCGGCCGTTGACCCAGATGCGGAGCGTTCCGTCGGAGGTATCGTAATCGAAGTGCCGGATGCCGGACTGGAAGCGGTGGGCGTCGCTGCCCCGCACGCGCATGTCGACCGTGTAGAGATAGGGCTCGCCGTAGCCGTTGGGCCACCAGAGCCGGGGATGGTCGATTTCGATCTGTGTCGTGACGAGGCTCGACCCGCCGGCCGGCAGCATGACGGTCTGGCTGAAGGGGATGTCGCCGTAGCTGCCCTCCCACAGGGCCTCCACGGCATAATCGGCCCGGTTGACCAGCGTGGCACCGAGCATGACGCGCACGTGGGTGGTGTCGACGATGGGCGGGAGGCTCTCCTGGACGGAGAACAGGGGCGTGGCGATGGGATCCGTGATCTGGACGGGGCCGATGCGCTCGAGCCACACGTCGTTCCAGATGCCCATGTTGCGGCCCCGGATGGTCGGAATCCAGTCCCAGCCGGTGGAGGCGTGGAACGTGGGGTTGTCGGCACCCAGCGAACCGCCGTTGGTGGCACAGCGTTCAAGGGTGTTGGCCTTCGTCATGCCCGGATGATCCGGCGGCAGCACCACCACTTCCAGGCGGTTGTCGCCCGTCAACAGGCTCGAGATGTCGAAGGCGGCGTCGGTGAAGGCGCCTTCGATGGTGCCGACCGACGTGCCGTTCAGGAAGACGATGGCCTTCCAGTTGATGCCGTCGAAATGCAGCAGCATGCGCTCGTCATCGACCCCGGAGCGATAGCTGTGGGGAAGAGCGAAGCGCGTGCGGTAAACGAAGGGCGACATGAAATAGGAGTCGCTGATATATTGCTGGTTGTCACCGAAATTCGGATTCGGGAGCATGCCGTCGTCGAGATAGCTCGACAGGACGGTGCCGGGCACGGTGGCGGGAATCCAGGCCGACAGGTCGTTGGACTCCGGCTGCCGGGCTACGAGCCAGTTCCGGTCGAGGTCGATGCGGTGGCCGATCTCGGGATAGACCGTGGCCTGCATGGGCCAGCCCTCGGCGGTCACCAGCTTTTTCTGCCGTCCGCGGCCCAGCACTTCGAGCTCGCTCAGCATGTAGGGCATCCCGTCGACCGAACTGTCGAGGAGCACCCGCACCCAGCGGCCGCGTCCGCGCAGCTGCAGCGTGTCGCAGCGTCGTGCGCTGTCTCCGCCGAGTTCCGCCACGGTGCGCCAGGAGCTGGAGTCGGCGCCCACCTGGATCACGCCGTGTTTCGGCGCGTTGAGCCAGTGAAGGCGGATCTCGCTGAAACTGTGCGTCTTCCCCAGGTCCACCGACAGCCATTCCCGGCCGCCGCTGGCCGGCGTCCATACGCTGCTGAAATGTTCCGAAGTAAGCATGGGCAGCAGCTTGCCGTCGCGGTAGAACAGCCATTCCTGCCAGACGATGGTTTCGGCCTCCGGCATGTCCACGATGAACTTCCAGCGCTCGGGCGCCATCCGTTTCGGAGCGTCCCACGGCAGGGTGACGGGGGCGCCGGTAAAGACACCCTGGAAGCGCTGCTCGACTTTCCATTGCCCGGCGCCGTCCTGACTCAGCAGCTGGGCCGTGTAGGGGCTCTGCTGCACGCCGTCGCGCAGGCCGGCCGTCAGCGTCATGGTGATCAGGTCCACCGGCTCCCGGAACCCGTAGGTGCGAAGCGCCAGTTCGGCGTGCGGTCCTTCCACCGTCACCGTGCTCCACGGCCGCGGATCGAAGGGAATGTCGTGCTCGATTTTCGACAGCATTTCGCTGTCGTTCTTCCAGACTTCTATCCAGTAGGGCGTTTCGGTTTCGACGATGCCGTCCACGGCCAGCTGGGCCGTGGCGTTGAAGTCGATGGCGCTGGAGTGGAAGGCGCGGTGACGCAGCGCGAGATTCGTGGCGGGCTCCTGCGACGTGCAGGAAACCGTCAGGAAGGTCAGCAGCAGAAGGCCGCGGAGAGTGCCGGGGAGGGAGGACATAATCAATTAATTTACTTCAAAATACCGGAGTGAGGCGAGCATGTCGAAGATCATGTCGACATAGTCGCTGGCGGTCGCGCTCCAGCGGAAACCGAGCCGGTGCAGGACCTGCATTGTGTAGGAAGTGGAGGCCATGTTGGGGAGGGTCTGCGGGCCGTCGGGCGCGCTGGCATAGGCGATGATGCTCGAGAGCACCTGGGCTTTTTCCGGATCGTTCTTGGCGGCTTCCATGCGGGCGGCGAATTCGGGGAATTCGCAGTATCCCAGGGGAGAACCGTCATCGAGCCGGATGCGTGACAGAATGTCGTCCATCGGCAGCAGGTGGTCGTTCGAGACATGGAACACGCAACAGGCGTCGGGCGTAGTGGACAGCAGCACGATGGCCCGCGCCGTCTCGTCGATGGGGGAGAATTCCATCTTCGAATCCAGCAGCTGGTAGGGGCAGGCCCCCAGCATCCGGTAGGCCTTGATGCGCCCCATCGTGGTATTGGCATTGAAATTGGCCTGGAATTCACCGTCTTCCGCTCGCGGCGACAGGTTGCCTGCGCGCATGATCTTGGCTTTCAGCGTGCCCGCGGCCATATGCTCGAGCACAAGGCGCTCCGCCAGGTACTTCGAGTGGACGTACTGGTTGTCGGTGTTCTGCCCGATCCAGAGTTGCTGCTCGAAGAATGGCTTGGGCATGTCGCCGACCGTCATGCCGCCGACGCTTTCGGTCGAGACCTGGATGAAGCGCGCGTTCATCTGCTCGCAGAACGCTACAAGGTTCTTCACGCCGCCGTAGTTGATCTCCTCGATGTCGTTGCCTTTCGAGAAGTGCTTCACGTTGGCCGCGCAGTTGATGACCAGGTCGAACGGTGTGCCGGAGGCCTGAAGCTTCTCGAACGACGCCGGTTTGGTGATGTCGCCCTCGACGACGCGGATGCGCGTACCGATGAGTTTGCGATATTTTTTGTCGAAGTAGTAGATGAGCATCTCGGCCAGCCGCTGCTCGGCCGTCAGCGTAGTGCCCTTGCCGCGCAGCAGGCACCAGACCACCGTGCTCCTGGGCGTGTGGTCGATGAGTTCGCGCAGCACGTGGACGCCGAGGAAACCTGTGGCGCCCGTCAGCAGGATGTTCTTGCCCAGCGGGTTCGGCTTGCCCGTGGCGAAAGATTCCAGCGTGTTGGCGGACAGTAGCTGATCGATGGCTGTGTAGTCGAAGTGCGCCACGTCCTCTTCGGGTGCGACAGTCCCTTCGCCCGCTACCGTTTCGCCCGTGAGATGGGCGGCCAGGGCACGTGGCGTTGGATAAAGGAAGACTTCTCCGTAGCTAAACTTGAGGCCGCGCTTTTCGGCCTCCACCAGCACGTTGGTCACCATAAGCGAGGAACCGCCCATGTCGAAGAAATTGTCGATCGCACCGATCTTCTCTACGTCGAGCACATGGGCGAATACTTCGCAGAGCGCGCGCTCCGTGTCGTTGGCCGGCTCCACGTAATCCTCGGCCGAGGCCAGGACCGGCGCCGGAAGGGCCTTTCGATCTACTTTCTGGTTGACGTTGAGCGGAATGGCGTCGATCTGGTTCATGGAGGCGGGCACCATGTACGGCGGTTTGCGCTCCAAGATGAAGGCGGACAGGGCCTTCGGGTCAAGGGTGCCCTCACACACTACGTATGCGGCGATGAACTTGCCGCCGGAGGGCGCGTCGAATGCCTGGACGGTGACGTCCTTCACGCCCGGGAACTCCCGGATCACGGCCTCCACCTCCTTGGTTTCCACGCGGAAGCCGCGGATCTTGACCTGGCCGTCGTTGCGGCCCACGAACTCGATGTTGCCGTCGGTGCGCCAGCGCACGATGTCGCCCGTGCGGTACACGCGGTCATACGGCGCTTTGTCGTCGAAAGGATTGGCGATGAAGGTCTCGGCCGTCTTGTCGGGGCGGTTGAGGTAGCCGCGGCCCACCTGCGGACCGGTGACCCAGAGTTCGCCCGCGGCACCGGCGGGGAGCCGGCGGCCGCAGTCGTCCACCACGTAGAGCCGCACGTTGTCGAGCGGATGCCCGATGGGGATGTTCGCTTCGCGGGCCTTCACGTCGAAAATGGTGGTGAAAATGGTACATTCGGTAGGGCCGTAGCCGTTGTGAAGGCTATAGGAAGGCGGATCGAGCGATACCAGTTTTTCGCCTCCCACCGACAGGTGTTTCAGGGCCGGGTTGCCCGGGAAGTTGCGGGCGAACAGCACGCCGACCTGCGTGGTCATGAAGCTGTGGGAGATATGGTGGTCGGTAATGTAGGCGCTCAGGGCGGACATGTCGTGCCGTGTTTCCTCGTCGATGATATGGACGCTCGCGCCGGTGGTCAGGGCGGGGTACAGGTCCATCATGCAGGCATCGAAGCCGAAGCTGGCATACGCAGCCACACGGCTGGCGGGTTTCAGTTCGTAATATTTGCGGTACCAGGCACAGAAGTTCACGAGATTGCGGTGCTCCAGCATGCAGCCTTTCGGCACGCCGGTAGAACCGGAGGTGTAGAGCAGGATGAACAGGCTGTCCGGCGCGGGGCCTTCGGGTACTTTGCCTTCCGGCAGCGCGGCGATCTCGCCCGTCATCAGCACGGGACCCGTGTAGTCGGTCAGCAGCGGGCGAAGCGACTCTTCTGCGATGAGGAGCTTCGCGGCGGCGTCCTGTACCATGAAGTTCAGGCGTTCCGGCGGATAAGACGGGTCGAGCGGCTGGTAGGCGCAGCCGGCCTTCAGCACGCCGAGCGCCGTGACGGCCATCAGTTCGCTGCGGCCGATGAGGATCGAAACCACGTCTTCGCGGCCCAGGCCCCGGGCGGCGATGTAAGCAGCGATGCGGTCGGACGCCTGGTCGAGCGTGCCGTAGGTAAGGGAAGTCTCGCCGTATGAGACAGCCAGCGCGTCGGGCGTGGCCGTGGCTTGCTGGCGGAAGAGCGAGACGATGGTCTGTTTCGTGTCGACCTTCTGCGTGAAATGATTGAAACCATCCAGTTCTTCGAGGCGCGGCCCGTCGACGAAGGCGACGGAGTCGAGAGAGCCGTCGGCGAGGAGGCTGCGGACAGCGGTCTCCATGGCGTCGGCGAAGCGCTGCATGATTTCCGGGCTATAGCGGGAATCGTCGTATTCCAGCGCGATGTATTCGTCGCCTTCCTTGCCGTCGATGAAAATGCTGATCGGGAACTTGGGCGTGCCGATCTCGAGATTCTCGCTCCCGATGTCCTGTCCGTCAATCTGGTACTTCTGCAGCACGCCCACCTGGTAGGCGAGCATGACCTGCGGCTGGAAGTCGTAGTCCGTGGCCACCTGGGCGAACGGATAGTTTTCGTGGCGAAGCGTCTCAGAGAAGATCCGGTCGGTCTCTTTCAAATAATCATCCACGGGACCGTGTCCGATGTCGCTGGAGAGGGCCAGCGTGTTGACGAACATGCCCAGCGTATCGGCGGTGCGCATGTCGCTGCGGCCGTTGCTGATGGTGCAGATGTATACTTTGCGGTTGCCGCAGAAGGCGCCTACGGTGAGGAAGGCGGCGGCCAGGTAGTAGCTGGCAGGGGAGATGCCCAGGTCGAGGCAGCGCTGTGCGATGTCGGCGCCCACCTTCTTGGTGAGCAGCACTTCCTTGCCGGGGCCCTCGCCGGGTTCGCGGTCAGGCATCACGCCGCTGGCGCCTTCGCAGCCCGTCATCCGCTGCGCGAAGAAGTCGCGGGCGGCGGCGAAAGCCTCGCCTTCGCGGGCTTCCAACTGGTCGGCGGCATAGTCGAAATACGTGTAGTTCTCCGGTGCGGGCGCCTGTCCGGCGAGCGCGGCGGTCAACTGCGTGATGAAGATGTCGTAGGAACGGCCGTCGAACACAAGGTGGTGGAAGTCGGTGAAGAGGTAGAGTTGTTCACCGCTTTTCACCACGGACACCCGGTAGAGCGGGCCTGTGTTCAGGTCGAACGGCTGCATGAATCCGGCCTTGTAGTCGACCAGTGCCTCGGGTGCGATGATCTCGAGGTCCACTTGCGGCTCGGCCTCGACCGGGACGAGCACCACCTGGCCGTCCTTCATCTCGAAGCGGCTGTTCACCACGCTGTGGCAGCGCAGCACTTGCTCCGCCGCCGAACGCACTTGCTCAGGATCGAGCGTGGCCGGCAGGGTCCACATCATCGGGATGTTGTAGAGCGTTGCCTGTGGCGCTTTCATGCATTCGAAGTAAACGCCGGCCTGCTGGAAGGTGAGCGGCTGCGGGCTGTCGGTGCGGTGTGCGGCGCCGGTCTGTCCGCCGGCCTGCCCCGCGATCAGCGCTTTGAGCACCGCGTTCTCGATGGTCTGCAGCGAGGCGGTCTTGACGAAGGAATCCATGTCCATCTGGACCCCATATTTCTTATAGATTTCCGTGGCCAGGCGCAGTGCGGACAGCGAGGTGAGCCCGTAGTAGATGAGCGGTTCCGTCAGCGAGAAGCCTTCGATGTGGATGCTGTCGCGGATCAGGTCGGCAATCTCCTGCTCGAGGATATTGAACGGTGCATCTACGGCCTTGTGTGCCTGCTGCTGCGGCTGTGGCCTGGGCAGGGCCTTCCGGTCCACTTTCTGGTTGACGTTGAGCGGAATCTTTTCGATCTGCATCGTCACGGCCGGGACCATGTAGGGCGGCTTTCGCTCCAGGATGAACGCGTTCAGTTTCTCCACTTCCACCGGCTGGTCGGAAACGACGTAGGCGGCCAGATATTTGCCGCCGCCGGCCACTTCTTCGTCGAAGGCCTGGACGGTGGCGTCGGTGATGCCCGGATATTCGAGGATGACGGTTTCGACCTCCTTGAGTTCGATGCGGAAGCCGCGCACCTTGACCTGCGAGTCCTTGCGTCCCACGAATTCAATGTCGCCGTCCTCGCGCCAGCGCACGATGTCGCCGGTTCGGTAGGCGCGGGAATAGAGCGGGTCTTTCTCGTAGCGGTTGGCGATGAAGGCTTCCGCGGTCTTTTCGGGCAGGCCCAGGTAGCCGGAGCCCACCTGCGGGCCGGTGATCAGCAGTTCGCCGCAGGCCCCCACGGGCAATTGCTGCCCGATTTTCGTGGCGATATAGGCGTGTACGCCGGGGAACGGCTGTCCGATCGGGATATTCGGCTCCTGTTTCTCCACGAGCTTGCTGACCACGTAGCAGGAACACTCCGTCGGACCGTAGCAGTTGAACAGCTTGTAGCCCGGCGGCGCGATGCTGGCGAGTTTCTCGCCGCCCGTGGACAGGACCTTGAGTCCCTTGCAGCGCGGGAAATTGAGGGCGAACTGGGTGGCCACCTGCGTGGTCATGAAGGCATGTGTGATGCCGTTCTCCTCATAGTAGGCGTTGAGGGCCACCAGGTCGAGCCGGATGTCTTCGGGAATGATATGGAGCGTGGCGCCGGCGATCAGGGCGCGCCACAGGTCGCCCATGAAAGCGTCGAAGCCGAAGCTGGCGTAGGCCGTCATGACGGATTTGGCGTCCACGCCGAGGCTTTGGTTGGAATTGCAGCAGAATGCGTAGATGTTGCCCTGTGTCATCATGCAGCCCTTGGGCGTTCCAGTGGTGCCGCTGGTATAGAGCAGGATGAAGAGGTCTTCGGGTTTCGGTGCGCCTTTCGGCTGGCCGTCCGGCAGTCCGGCGATGTCGGCGGTCGACAGGACGGGACCATCATATTCGCCCACGCAGGCTTCCAGGCCCGGATCGGCGATGAGCAGGGCGGCCTTGGCATCCTTGACCATATAGTTCAGACGTTCGGTCGGGTAGGAGGGGTCGAGGGGCTGATAGGCGCAGCCGGCCTTGACGACGGCCAGCGGTGCGGTCACCATGTGCTCGTTGCGGCCCAGGATGATCGAAACCACGCCGCCCGGCTTGACGGTCCGCTGGATGAAGGCGGCCAGCTTGTCGGAGAGCCTGTCCACTTCGGCGTAGCTCAGGCGTACGTCCCTGCTGACCACGGCGGTCTGCTGCGGCGCGCGGGCCAAGTTCTCGCGGAACGCGTCGAGCACGGTCTTGCCGGCATCGAAGCGGGGTGCAGCGGGCAGCATTTTGTCCAGTTGCTTGCGCTGCCGCGGGGTGATATACTGTAAGTCGGCCAGCGTTCCGGCTTTCTCCATCGAGGCGAGCACGGCGGCAAAACTCTCGGCGAACTGTTTCAGGATGCTTTCGGAGTACTGGTCCGGCCGGTGCCAGAAGCGGAGCACCTGACTGCCATCCTCGCGCCCGAAGAGTTCGGCCGAAAGGCCGATGCCGGGCGGGTTGGTGCGCAGGTCTTCGGCGGGGATGTCCTGTCCGTCGAGGCGGAGGGGCAGGGTTTCGGTGACGAATTTGCCCTGGTAGCCGAAATTGATGGCGGGATTGAAGTCCAGGTCCCGGACACAGTCCGCGAACGAATAGAAGGCGCGTGCACGGGAGCCGCTTACCTGCTGCCGGATCGCGTCGAGCCATTGTGCGACGGATTGGGAGGGGTCGGCGTTCACCAGGACGGGCATCGTGTGGACGCTCATCGTCAGGGCATTCATCGACGGGCCTTTGCGGCCGTTCCAGATAGTGCTGAACGCGGCGCGGGTGTCGCCGCTCCAGGCGGCGAGGGTCGCGCCGAATGCGGCCGTGAAAAGCACGCTGTCGGCACAGCGGTATTGCGCGAGCAGCGCCTTGACGGTGCTTCCCTTCAGGGGCAGGTCGAGGACCAGCTCCCGGTAGGGCTGCGCGGCGGCGTCAAAGACGTCGGGCAGGATGTTCGAATCGAGCTGGGCGCCGTCGCCGAAGGTTTCGGCGTACCACTGCTGCGCTTCCGTGTAGCTGTCTCCCTGCCGCTGTGCTTCTTCGCGCGTGGCGATGTCGAAGCCGTTGAGGGGTTCCGGCGGGATTTCTTCGCCGGCATAGGCCCGTGCAACATGGTCTGTCAGCAGGACGGCGGAAGCGCCGTCGAAAATGATATGGTGGAAATCGACGTAGGCATAGTTGCCTGTCTTTGTCCGGTAGATCTCGATACGGAAGAGCGGGTCTTTCAGCAAGTCCATGGTCCGGCAGAACGTGGGCCGGACGCTGTCGATCGAATCGACCTCCCGAACCAGCGGATGCCATTCGTCGGCCGAATGGTCTTCTATCCGCGGCATGCCTTCTTCCAGCACGATGCGTGACAGGGCGTAGGGGTGGGCGCGGACCACGGCCTCGAAAGCGGCGGACAGCCGCTCCAGGTCGACCGTTTCAGGAAGTTTGTAAAGGGATGCCTGCTGATAGTTTCCACTGTCGGGATCAAGTCCCTGACAAGCCAGATAAATGCTCAACTGCGATTGGGAAAGAGGATACGTCATGGCGCCTTAGAGAATGGTTTAATTTCCAAATGTAACAAAAAAAATCTTTGTTTTTATCGCAAATCCTCCATAAATTTGAACTTGTGAAACACAATCTGACCATCCGGAGAGGCATTTTGCTGCTGTTGGCGCTGTTCGGCGTGATTATTGGCGGGACGATCTTCTTTACCGCCCGCTATGCCCGGAATACTTTCGTGAACGGCGAGTATGAGAATGCCATCGAAATCCTGACGATCCTGGGCCGGCAGATTGAGAAGAATTTGAACGATAATGACAAAGGCATCAGCGGCGATCCTTTTCGTTTTCTGCAGACGGCTGCCTCTGTACAGAAAACGCAGGAGAATTTCTCCTTTCTGATCCGCGACAGTCAGGGAATCGTGCTGGCGCCTGCCTTTGCTGCAGGAAAAGAGCTTCCGATGACCCGTGTCCATTGGTTGACCCGGGACAAAGGATGCTGCCTGGCTTACGTCTGGGAGAAGGAGTGCTTCGTCGTCTTCTATCCGATGCCCGATCGTCCGCTGGAACTGGTCGCTGTCTATGACAACGATTACATGTTTGAGGAAGTGTACCACACACTGATGCTTTTCGCCATCGTGCTGTCCGCCATCTATCTCATACTGGTGCTGCTGAGCTGGTTCTGGATCATCCCGGCGCTGGAGCGGACGATCGACCGCAAGAACAAGGTGGAAAATGAGCTCAATGCGGCGCGCAGGCTTCAGCTGAAGGCCGTGACGCAGGATTTTCCCCGGGCGCCGTGGTTCGACATCCATGCCGAGCTGCGGGCGATGCGGGAGGTCGGCGGCGACATCTACCTGTGCGGGATGGTGGGGAAGAAGCTGTCTTTCGTGGTGGGCGACGTCTCCGACAAAGGGACGACGGCCGCCTTTATGATGTTCACGATCAGCAGCTACATCCGCTCGCGAATACAGACCGGGATTCCGTTCGACCGCTTGATGGAGGAAGTCAACAGCCTGATCTGCGACAACCCTGAATACGAGATGTTCTGCACGCTCTTCATGGGCGCCATCGATCCCGATACCCTGGAAATGGAATATTGCAACGCCGGCCACACGCGGACGCTCCTGAACGGGGCCTTCCTGGACCAGGACCCGCAGCTGATCGCGGGCATCGCGCCCGGCTACCGCTTCCATACCCAGAAGTGCCGCTTGCAGCACGGAGACCGGCTGCTGCTCTACACGGACGGCGTGACCGAGGCGCGCGACGAGCGCCGGGCCTTCTTCGGCGAAGAACGCCTGCGGGCCTGGATGGCGGCCCGGCCGGCCGGCGCCGGCTGCCGGGAAGACTGTGCGGACCTGCTCGACACCCTGGCTGCGTTCCGCGGCAAGGCCCCGCAGAACGACGACATAGCAATCATGAGTATCCGAATACAATGAAAACGACGATTACAGAGAAAGACGGCCGGGTCGTCCTCGCCGTCGAAGGCGAACTCGACACCGACACCTGTCCCCAGTTCAAGGAAGATATCCAGCCCCTGCTGGACCAGGCGCCGAAGGCCCTCGAGGTCGACATGCAGGCGCTGGAGTATATCTCTTCCAAGGCCCTGCGCATCCTCATTTCGCTGCAGCAGGCGGTCGTGGCGAACAAGGGCGCGTTCAAGGTGACGAACGTCCAGCCCGCGGTGCGGGAAGTCTTCGACATGACGGGTCTGGCGGCCAGTATGATCCAGGATTAACGCGTTCCGAAGCGGTAGGCCAGCGACAGGCGGAACTGCCAGTCGTGTGCGGAGAAGAGGTGGAAGCCCTGGCTGCTCCGGTTCAGGAAGTTGCGGGACGCCATCTGGTTGATCACGCCGCTCAGGCCCACCGACCAGTGGTCGGCCCAGCGATAATAGGCGCCGGCCCTTCCCGTGAAGGAAACCGCAATCCAGCCGTTGGGGTAGGGCGTATGGACTTTTACGCCGTCCCTCCGGATAGTCGTGGCTTCGTATACCGACCACATCGGGACCGCTGAGGCGTGCAGCAGCCAGTGCTGGTTCCGGAGAACCCAATTGTAGCCATACCCCGCACCGACCGAGACCCTGTTGTAGAACATGTTGGAGGCCAGCAGCTCGAACAGGAGCGTCTGGGTCAGGTCCTTGTCTTTGAATGCCGCCTGGTTCGCATTGACGGCTATTTCTCCGCCGTCCTTGAAGGACACGACGTCCCAGACGGACCAGGATGCCGCGGCGATGAAGCTGCCGGCACTGCGGCGCTGGATCTTGGACTGCTTCATGGCGGCGGCATAGGAGAAGCGGGGATTGAAGCTCCAGAACAGGTTCAGGCGCGACTCTCCCAGCAGCACGCTGTTCAAGTCGGGTTTCAGCTCCGTGGGAGTATCGAAGGTTCCTTTCAGTCCCGTGGTGAAGCGCAGGGCGTATTCAATGCCAAGATGCTTGCTGTAACTGTCGACGGTGAAATTGAAGTTGAGTTTCTTGCCGATGGCGCGGGAATAGCTCAAACCCAGGCCACGGTAGCTGAGGCCGACGCCGACGCGGTGGTTCATGCCCGTACCCAGGCTGATACGGCCGTCCGAGACGTTGTCGATGCGCAGGCCGGTAGACGTGTAGAACAGGCGGGCGTCCCAGTGATAGGGATAGCGGCCGATGTAGGTGGTGTCCATCTTCGCATAGCCTTTGGCCTCTCGCATGTTGAGGAAGTCGTTGAGGTCTTTCCAGAAACTGTCTTTCTGCTGCTGGGCGGCGGCGCTCAAGGACAGAAATAAGAAGGACAAAAGCAGGATGCGTTTCATGAAACATGAATTATTTAGCAAATATAGTCATTCTTTGAAACAAATTTGTTACTTTTGCCAAAATATATAGCAATTTATGGCAAAGCATAGCGTCCTCATCCTTTTCTTTCTGCTGCTGAGCACTTTCCGTCTTTCAGCACAGGAACCCGACACGTCCTATTTCTCCCATCCCGAAATGAATGAAGTCAACGATGAGGGCGACACGACGATGATGCTGGCCAGGGCCATCGACACCCTTCCCACCCTGGACAAATACATGAAGATCGTCCTCTACGACGACCATACCTGGGACTACATCGAGCTGGAGCGTCCCGACATCGACACGACCGGCCTCTTCGACGACTGGAACATCGAGTCGATCCACGCCTACCGCGACGTGAAGATCTCCGACCTGCCGGAGGAAGTCGACCTGCTGCTGTGCGACTCCACCCACCATTTCGTCGCGCCCTACGTGGGCCGTCGCAGTTCCACCTTCAAGTTCCGCAAGGGCCGTCCGCACAACGGCATCGACATCCCGCTGCGCGTCGGCGACACCATCCGCAGCCCCTTCGACGGGGTGGTGCGCTATGTGGGCGGCGGCAAGGCCACGGGCGGTTACGGCAACCTGGTGGTGGTCCGGCACCCCAACGGCCTGGAGACCTACTACGGGCACCTTTCCCAGCGCCTGGTGGTGGAGAACGACCTCGTGGCGGCCGGCGACCCGATCGGCCTGGGCGGCAGCACCGGCCGCAGCACCGGCCCGCACCTCCACATGGAGACCCGCTACATGGGCAAGCCTTTCGATCCCGAGCGCGTCATCAATTTCGACAACGGCACGCTCCGCGACACGCTGCTGACCCTCAAGCGCCACTATTTCAACGTGGGTTCGCACTACGGCATGACCGACGCGCAGTCGAAAGCCGCGACCGACGCCGTGTACTATAAAGTGAAGAAGGGCGACACGCTGGGCAAGATCGCGCAGAAGAACGGCACGACCGTCAGCGCCATCTGCAAGCTCAACGGCATCAGTTCCAAGAAAGTGCTGCAGATCGGCCAGCGCCTCCGCGTCCGCTGATCCGCGCCAGATCCGTATATTTGCAAACTAAACTGACATCCATAAAAATCAATTTGTAATGATTAAGATCACATTTCCTGACGGCAACGTCAAAGAGTTCGAGAAGGGGACGACGGCTTACCAGATCGCGTCGAGCATCAGCCCCCGGCTCGCCAACGATGTATTGTGTGCATCGGTCGGCGATCAAGTCTACGATCTCGAACGCCCCATCCTCGAAGACGCGACGCTCAAACTCCACAAATGGGAAGACCGCGAGGCGAAAGCCACGTTCTGGCACTCTTCCAGCCACCTGATGGCCGAGGCGCTCGAAGCGCTGTATCCGGGCGTCAAGTTCGGCATCGGCCCCGCCATCGAGAACGGCTTCTACTACGACGTGGACCTGGGCGACCGGCAGCTGGTGGAAGCTGACCTCAAGAAAATCGAAGACAAGATGATCGAGCTGGCCCGCAGCGGCGAGCGTTTTGTCCGCACCGACGTCTCGAAGGCGGAGGCGCTCAAGAAATATACGGAAAAGGGAGACCAGTACAAGTGCGAACTGATCGGCGACCTGCAGGACGGCACCATCACCTTCTACCAGAACGGTGCCTTCACCGACCTGTGCCGCGGACCGCACCTGCGCGACACCTCCGTCATCAAGGCGGTCAAGCTCCTCAACATCGCCGGCGCCTACTGGCGCGGCGACGAGCACAACAAGCAGCTCACCCGCATCTACGGCATCACCTTCCCCAAGAAGAGCATGCTCGACGAATACCTGGTGATGCTCGAGGAAGCCAAGAAGCGCGACCACCGCAAGCTCGGCAAGGAGATGGAACTCTTCACCTTCTCGCCGAAGGTGGGCATGGGCCTGCCGCTCTGGCTGCCCAAGGGCGCCGCGCTGCGCGAGCGCCTGGAGCAGTTCCTGCGCAAGGTCCAGAAGGAATACGGCTACCAGCAGGTGATCACCCCGCACATCGGCAACAAGGAACTCTACATCACCTCCGGCCACTGGGCCAAATACGGCAAGGACTCGTTCCGTCCCATCACTACGCCGCAGGAAGGGGAGGAGTACCTGCTCAAGCCGATGAACTGCCCGCACCACTGCGAGATCTACAAGTCCAAGCCGCGCTCGTACCGCGACCTGCCGCTGCGCTTCGCCGAATTCGGCACGGTCTACCGCTACGAGCAGAGCGGTGAGCTCCACGGCCTGACCCGCGTCCGCGGTTTCACGCAGGACGACGCCCACCTCTTCTGCCGCCCCGACCAGCTGAAGGAAGAATTCTGCAAGGTCATCGACATCGTGCTCTACATCTTCCGCACGCTGAAGTTCGACAAGTTCACCGCCCAGGTGTCCCTGCGCGACAAGGTGGACCGCAGCAAGTACATCGGCTCCGACGAGAACTGGGAGAAGGCAGAGGCCGCCATCATCGAGGCCGCCGCCGAGAAGGGCCTGCCTACCGTGATCGAGTATGGTGAGGCCGCGTTCTACGGCCCGAAGCTCGACTTCATGGTGAAGGACGCCATCGGCCGCAGCTGGCAGCTGGGTACCATCCAGGTCGACTACAACCTGCCGGAGCGCTTCGAACTCGAGTACGTGGGCGCCGACGACAAGCGTCACCGTCCGGTGATGATCCACCGCGCCCCCTTCGGCTCGATGGAGCGTTTCGTGGCCGTGCTGCTCGAGCATACGGGCGGAAAGCTTCCGCTCTGGCTCGCCCCCGACCAGGTGTCGATACTGCCTGTGAGTGAAAAATTTAACGATTTTGCAAAAAAAGTTTGCGATTTGTTGAATAATTCCGAAATTCGCGCCTCAATTGACGATCGTAACGTCACGATTGGCAAGAAGATCCGCGAGAATGAGCTCAAGCGGATGCCTTTCTTGCTGATTGTCGGTGAAAAAGAGCAGGCAACTGACACAGTATCAGTGCGTAAGCAGGGCGGGGAAGACAAAGGCGTGATGACGCTCGCCGATTTTACGGCATATATGAAGCAAGAAATTGCTGCCGAATTGAAATAAGGTAACAACGCATACAAACTTTAATTACAGGAGGACCAGACCATAGCAACGAACTACAGACCCCCGAAACCGAGACCGCAAGGCCCCCGCAAACCGGATCAGCGACTGCCGCAGAACCGGCATGACAAGGAGGACGGACTCAGAATCAACGATGCCATCACCGCACCGCGCGTCCGCGTGGTAGGCGACAATGTGCCCGAGCAGGGTATCTACCCGCTCTCGGAAGCATTGCGGATGGCGGAAGAACGGGAATTGGATCTGGTGGAGATCGCTCCTTCGTCCGATCCTCCCGTGTGCAAGATCCTCGACTACCAGAAGTACGTCTATCAACAGAAGAAGAAGGCGAAAGAGCAGAAGTCGAACGCTTCGAAGGTGGTCATCAAGGAGATCCGCTTCGGTCCGCAGACCGATGAACACGACTTCCAGTTCAAGCTCAACCATGCGAAGAGCTTCCTCCAGGAAGGTTCCAAGGTGAAAGCCTACGTGTTCTTCCGCGGCCGTTCCATCCTCTTCTCCGAACAGGGCGAGAAGCTGCTGCTGCGCTTCGCCCTCGAACTGGAGGAATACGGAAAGGCCGAGCAGATGCCGAAACTGGAAGGCAAGCGGATGATCATGATGCTCGCCCCGAACAAGAAGAAGTAAACTACACAACTTTTTTATAAACACAGTATTATGCCTAAATTGAAAACGAACACCGGTTCAAAGAAGCGTTTCACGCTCACCGGCTCGGGTAAAATCAAGAGGAAACACGCTTACCACAGCCACATCCTCACCAAGAAGACGAAGAAGCAGAAGAGAAACCTCGCCCACGTGTCCTTGATCGACAAGGCCGACGTCGGTCGCGTAAAAGCTTTGTTAGTCAAGTAGTTTTTTTATTGTTGAACCGGATGATCAGCCGAAAAGTCCCTGCGAGCCAGGGCGCTGACTTCCAAAAAACCAAAAGATTATGCCTAGAAGTGTAAACAGTGTCGCATCGAGGGCACGCCGCAAGAAAGTCCTGAAAGAAACCCGCGGTAACTTCCTCGCCCGGAAAAACGTCTGGACCGTAGCGAAGAATACCTATGAGAAGGGTCTCACTTACGCGTACCGCGACCGCAAGACCAAGAAGCGCAATTTCCGCTCCCTTTGGATTACCCGCATCAACGCCGCCGCCCGTCAGCACGGAATGAACTATTCCCAGTTCATGGGCAAGCTCGCACAGCAGAACGTGGGTCTGAACCGCAAGGTTCTCGCCGACCTGGCGATGAACAATCCGAAGGCTTTCGAAGCTATCGTCAATTCGGTAAAATAGTTTCGTGCATTGACTGTCAAGGGAACTGATAGGAAATCCTGGGTGCGGTTCGTCCTTTGGGCCGCACTTTATGTCGCGTGGATCGCGTGGCACGGAAACTGGTGGTGGCTCTTCGGGCTGCCCGTGATTTTCGAGTTCTGCGTGAGCCGCCGGCTCAAGGCCTGGATCGACCGGATGTCCGCGAAGAGCCACGCCGCCAAGGTGATTTCGGGATGGCTGGATGCCATCATCTTCGCCGTGGTCGTGGTGACTTTCATCAACATCTTCTTCTTCCAGGCGTTCAAGATTCCCTCTTCTTCCATGGAGAGTTCCCTCCTGACAGGTGACTATCTCTTCGTCAGCAAGACGGCCTACGGCCCGAAGCTGCCCCAGACACCGCTGTCCATGCCTTTTGTCCACAACACCATGCCTTTCTCCGGGAAAGAGAGCTACTCGACCGCCCTGCAGTTCAAGTATCGGCGGATCAAGGGCTTCGGCCATGTCAAGCGCGACGATTACGTCGTGTTCTCGTTCCCGCACGGCGACACGGTGCTGTCGAAGGCGCCCGCCGAAGACTACTACACGCACGTGCGGCTGACTTCGCGCGACTACGCCATCAAGACCTACGGCCCGATCCGGGTCCGTCCGGTGGACAAGAAGGACCACTATGTGAAGCGTTGCGTGGCTGTTGCGGGCGATACCCTGCGCGTCATCGACGGGCAGGTCTACGTCAACGGGCAGGCGCAGGAAAGCTGGCCGGGCATCCAGAACACCTACAAGGTGGTCACGGACGGCTCGCCGGTCAATCCGGTCCTGCTGCGCGACATGGGCTTCAACCTGGGCGAGATCTGGTACAGCCAGACGCTCCCCGGCTATCCGGCCCTGCCGCTGACCGACGAGAGAAAGGAGAAGTTCCAGGCTTTGGCCAACGTCGTGAGCATCGAACAGAACGTCGATATCTATCCGCCCGACTATCCCGACTCGGAGGAGATGCTGTTCCCCTTCGTGGCAACGGGTTGGACGCGCGACAATTACGGTCCGCTGTGGATTCCGGCAAAGGGGGAGTCCGTGGTGCTGACCGCCGACAATCTGCCGCTCTACCGCCGCATCATCGAAGTCTATGAAGGCAACCGTTTTGAAGAACTGGGCGAAGGCCGCTACGCCATCAACGGCGAAGAGACCGACCGCTACACCTTCCAGATGGACTACTACTTCATGATGGGCGACAACCGCCACAATTCGCTCGACTCGCGCTACTGGGGTTTCGTCCCCGAAGACCACATCGTGGGCAAGCCCCGGGTGATCTGGATGTCGACCGATGCGAACCAGAAGTTCCCCCGGAACATCCGCTGGCAGCGTTTGCTGAAGTTTTTGTAAATGAGTAATTTTATTTGGATTTTTGGAGAAAATTCAAGATATTTGCAGCCCCTTTGGAAAATAGAAAATAAAAAGATATAAGACAATGGCACGAGTTTGTCAAGTTACCGGAAAGAAGAGAGTGATCGGAAACAACGTTTCCCACTCCAAGAGACGTACTAAACGCGAATTCGCCCCCAACCTCAAGACCAAACGTTTCTGGCTCGAAGAGGAGCAGCGTTTCGTGACCCTGAAAGTGTCCTGCAAGGGTATGAAGACCATCTACAAGAACGGTCTGGCTGAAACCCTGAAGGAATCCCGTGAGAAAGGTTTGATCAACATCGTTTAATTTTTTACTGAAATGGCAAAGAAAGGTAACAGAGTTCAGGTCATCCTCGAATGCACCGAACAGAGAGAAAGCGGTGTTCCCGGCATCTCCCGGTATATCACGACCAAGAACAAGAAGAACACGAGCGAGCGTATGGAGCTCAAGAAGTACAATCCGTACCTCAAGCGCTACACCGTTCACAAAGAGATCAAGTAACATCTAACTTTATTATACCATGGCAAAGAAAGCGGTCGCAACGTTCTCTGGCGACAAATCCCAGCTGAAAAATGTGGTGAAGTGCATCAAGATGGTCAAGTCTGAGCGCACGGGTGCCTACGCGTTCCAAGAGGAACTCGTTCCTACCGACGAAGTAGCCGACTACTTCAAGAAATAATAAAGTAGGTAATTGAATGAAAAAGAGAGGCGGTCGATGGATCGCCTCTCTTTTTAGCCCGCTTCTGCGGGCCGTCGCGAGCGACGCGGGGTTCGGGGCAGAGCCCCGAGACACAATTGCCACGTCAGTGGCTCAAAAAAGAAAGGAGGCCGAGGCCTCCTTTCTTTTTGAGCCACTTGGCAGACTTGAACTGCCGACCTGCGCGTTACGAATGCGCTGCTCTACCGACTGAGCTAAAGTGGCTGATATTTGTACCCCGCGTTAAACTTGGGACTGCAAAAATAGTCAAAAGATGCAGATTGTAAAAATTATTTTCACAAAAATTGCCATGAAATACTTTTTGACCTTCGCAGCGGCGCTCGTGATGACTTTCACCGCCGTTGCCCAGCCTCCGCAGGGGCAAGGACCGCGCGGACGCGAATTCCCCAAGGATGGTCCGAAGTTCGAGCAACAGGATCCCGAGAAGATCGCGCAGGAGCAGACCGACCGGCTGAACGAGCTGGTAGGCTTGACGCCCAAGCAGTACAAAAAGATCTACAAGTTCAACAAGAAGCAGGCGCAGGAACGCCAGGACGCCATGGCGGACATGATGCCGCAGGGCCGTCCCGATGGTTTCCCCGGCGGTCCGGGCATGGGCGGCAGTCGGCCTGAGCGTCCGCCGATGGGCCAGGGTCGTCCTGACGGCATGGGTCCTGGTGGTCCGGGCGGCCCGCGCGGCGACGGTCAGTTCCGTCGCGGTCCCCGCAACGAGGAGATGCAGCAGCTGATGGAAGAGCAGAAGGAGAAGCGGGTGAAGCAGTATCGCAAGATTCTGACGGAGGAGCAGTTCCAGAAATGGGAAGCGGCCGAGACGGAGCGCGAATTCCGTCAGGCTGTCGAGAGGCCGTAAAGCAGAAAGCGCATTTGCTCCGCTGCTCTGGTGCTTGTCTCGCTCCCGAAAAAAGGTCGCTGCGCCAAACACCACCCGCAGCTGCGCAAATGCTATAATACGACGGATTTTACTTCAGCCGGATAACACGTAATCCGTTGTGAGACTTGATGCCGTTGGTGTACTGCACCAGCGGCGTCTTGTTTATCACCACTTTCTTATCCGTGTAAGAGGCGTGGATGAAGGTCAGCGTGTCGCCTTCCCAGTAGGCGTAGGCCACGTGGGCGATGTCGAGGCCCGGGGTCGCGCTGTTGAAGCCGACGATGTCGCCGGTCTTGATGTTCTTGATGCACTTCGGCAGGTCTGCCTTCGGGATGTACCAGTAGTCCCAGGTTTCAAGATTCTCCTCGACGGCACGGATCTTCTTCACGTTTTCAGGGCTGTCTTTCAGCTGCTTGTAAGAAGCAGGATGGGTAGACATGAAATGGAACTTCTGGTCGAGCGGGCTGCCGCCGCATTCGCGGCTGACTTCGTTGAAGATGCCCCGCATCGATCCCTGGATGATCCACTCGGACGTGTAGTGGATACGGGAGGTGTAGCCGTCCACCTTGCCGTCGCGGTAGCGCAGCTGCCGCAGGTTGTCCACATACTTTTCGAACGTGGGGTTCTCCTCTTTCGCCGTCAGCGACATGGCCAGGCACATTTCCACGAAGAGGATGCAGTCGGTCTCGCGCGTGTTGACCGTCAGGCGCTCCGGCTCCTGCTCCAGCGTACCGGCCACGTAGGGCGTGCCGAGGAAGTGTTTGGCGACCTTGATCACCAGCTCGCTCATCGGCCGGTCGCGGTCCGGGGCCAGCAGGGTCATCACTTCGTTGAAATTGTCCACGTCCTTCTGCGTGAAGCGCGCGTCCTTCTTCTCGAAGGCGGCGGCGCTGAAGACGAGCCCGAAAAGGGCGGCGAAAAATATGATGGTGCGTTTCATAGTCAAAAAAAAGGCAAGCCGATAAGCCGAATTCTGTACCCTTGCGGGCTTCTGTCATTTATCTGATGCAGCCTACCCCTCGGCTCAGGCGAGCAGCCCTCAGGCGCCGATATATTTGGCCTTGCAGCCCTCCGGTGCGTACCCCGCGTACGTCGCCGCACGCGGTCGTGGGCTCTTGCCCCACGTTTTCACCCTTGCCGGCCCCGGAACAAGTCCGGGCCAAACCGGCGGTCGTTTTCTGTTACGCGCTCCATAAACTTTCGCCCATCTGTGCTTTCCACAGGGAGGTGCTCTGTGCTGTCCGGACTTTCCTCACCGCTTGCGCGGCGCGACAGAATGGCTTGCCTATACGCTATCGCCTGATGGCGATTTCGATTTGCAAAGATAGTAATTAATTCTTTTTTGATTATCTTTGTAACCCGTTAGAATATGTAACGGGACTATGAAAATCGGCTTTGACAACGACAAATACCTGAAGATCCAGTCGGATCACATCAAGGAACGCATCGCACTTTTCGGGGACAAGCTTTACATGGAATTCGGCGGCAAGCTGTTCGACGATTTCCACGCCAGCCGCGTCCTGCCCGGCTTCGAGCCGGATTCCAAGCTGAAGATGCTGATGCAGCTGCGCGAAGTCGCAGAGATCATCATCGTCGTCTCGGCCGTCGACATCGAGAAAAACAAGGTCCGCAACGACCTGGGCATCACCTACGACGTGGACGTGCTGCGCCTGCGCGAAGAATTCGAAAGCCGTGACCTGCACGTCAACTCGGTGGTCATCACCCATTACAACGGACAGTCCAGCGCCAGCGCCTTCCGCGCCCGCCTCGAAAAGATGGGCATCAAGGCCTACTACCACTATATCATCGAGGGTTACCCGACCAACGTGGACCTCATCGCCTCGGACGAGGGCTTCGGCAAGAACGATTACGTGGAGACCACCCGTCCCCTCGTCGTCGTGACGGCGCCCGGCCCGGGCAGCGGCAAGATGGCCGTGTGTCTGAGCCAGCTCTACAACGAGCGCAAGCGCGGCGTCAAGGCGGGCTATGCGAAGTTCGAGACCTTCCCGATCTGGAACCTGCCGCTGAAACACCCCGTCAATATCGCCTACGAAGCCGCCACGGCCGACCTGGACGACGTCAACATGATCGACCCGTTCCACCTCGAAGCCTACGGCAAGATCGCCGTCAACTACAACCGCGACATCGAGATCTTCCCCGTGCTGGACGCGCTCTTCACCCAGATTTACGGCAAGAATCCCTATAAGTCGCCCACCGACATGGGCGTCAACATGGTGGGCTTCTGCATCAGCGACGACGACGTCTGCCGCGAAGCCGCCAACAACGAGATCATCCGGCGTTACTACACCGGCCTCTGCAACCTGGCCGAAGGCGAGGAGAACGAGGAGGAAGTCAACAAGCTCACGCTGCTGCTCAAGCAGGCCAACCTGGCCGCGGAGTACCGCCGCGTGACCGTGGCCGCCAAGCAGAAACAGGAAAGCGCGGGCGAATACGCCGCCGCCATGGAACTGCCCGACGGCACGGTGATCACCGCCAAGCAGAGTCCGCTCCTCGGCCCGAGCGCGGCACTGATTTTGAACGCGCTCAAGCACCTGGCCGGCATCCCTCATCCGGTCAAGCTGATTCCGGCGGCCATGATTGAACCGATCCAGAAGACCAAAGTGTCGTACCTCCATGGACACAACCCGCGCCTGCACACCGACGAGGTGCTGGTGGCCATCTCCATGCTCAGCCTGACCGACGAAAACTGCCGCAAGGCCATCGACTGCCTGCCGCTGCTCGAGGGCTGCCAGGTCCACTGCACCGTGATGCTCACCGAAGTGGACCGGAAAGTGTTCAAGAAGCTGGGCGTCGGCCTGACCTGCGAACCGGTCAAGAAGACCAGCAGCAGCTATCGCAAATATTCCCTGCAATAACCTGCAATCAATGAAAACGCTCGTCCGCTGTCTCTCCCTCCTCTGTCTGCTGCTGACGCTGCCCGCCTGCAAGGCGGACGGCCAGACCGTCAAGACCTATGGCTACAGGGTGGAGGAAACGCTGCCGCACGATGCGGGCTCCTATACCCAGGGCCTCTTCTTCGAGAACGGCGTGCTCTACGAGTCCGCGGGCCAGTACGGCCAGTCGAGCTTCCGCCAGGTAGAACTCAAATCCGGCCGCGTGGAGCGGCGCCTGAATTTCGACCGCCGCTACTTCGCCGAGGGCTCCTGCGTGCTGAACGGGCGGCTCTTCGTGCTGACCTGGCAGGAGCACGAGTGCTTCGTCTATGATTTCAAGACCTGGGAGAAACTGGGCTCCTTCCGCTACCAGGGCGAAGGCTGGGGCTTGACGACCGACGGCAAGCAGCTCATCATGAGCAACGGAACTTCCGAGATTACGTTCCGGGACCCGCAGACCTTCCAGGTGCAGCGCAGCATCACCGTGACGCTGCGCGGACAGAAAGTGCTCTATCTCAATGAGTTGGAATACATCAAGGGCGAGATATGGGCCAATGTCTACGGCAACGACCAGATCGTCCGCATCGATCCGGCCACCGGCCAGGTGCGGGGCGTGATCAACCTCCGCGGCATCCTGCCGGCCCAGCTGCGCACCGCCGGCACCGACGTGCTCAACGGCATCGCCTACGACCCGCGCAGCGGCGGCATTTACGTCACGGGCAAGTACTGGCCGAAAATGTATCGCATATCCTTAGTCGAAAAGAAATAGAACCATGAGCAAAGAGAGTCTGATCGCCAGTCTGCGGACTGTGCCCGATTATCCCAAGCCCGGCATCAAATTCTGGGACGTCACCACGCTGTTCAAGGATCCCGTCGCCTTCAAGGAGGTGGAAGACATTCTCTACGAGGTCTACAAGGACAAAGGCATCACGAAAGTGGCCGGCATCGAGAGCCGCGGCTTCGTGATGGGCGCCGCCCTGGCCTCCCGCCTGGGCGCGGGCTTCGTGCTGATCCGCAAGCCGGGCAAGCTGCCCTCCGAGACCATCGCCCTCGAATACGAGCTGGAATACGGCCGCGACAAGATCGAGATCCATACCGACGCCATCACGCCCGACGATGTGGTGCTGGTCCACGACGACTTGCTGGCCACCGGCGGCACGGCCAATGCAGCCGTGAAGCTCGTCCGCTTCTTCCATCCCAAGCAGGTTTATGCCAGTTTCATCATCTACCTGCAGGATTTCGGCTCCATCGAACGCTTCCCGAAGGATGTGGAGGTGACCACGGTCCTCAACCTTCGCGGCTTCTAATCGCACATGGACGGCATCAGCGCGTATTTCGTCGGCCTGGACATCTGGGGCTGGCTGGAGATCTTCGCCATGGTGGCGGGCGTCGTTTACGTCTTTCTGGAGATCCGCAAGTCCCCCCTTCTCTGGTATGTCTGTATCCTCACGTCGGTGCTGAACATCTTCGTGTACTGGCACAACAACTACGTCTCGATGACGGCCATCCAGTTCTATTACATCGTGATGGCCTTCTACGGCATCCATGCCTTCCGGGAACTCAAGGAGGACGCGCTGGAAGCCTATGGGGAGAAGAGCAACGCCACCGGCCAGGAAGTGACGATACGCCGCTTCGACTGGAAGACGGGCGCCGTGGCCCTGGCCATCGCCGTGCCGGCCTTTTTCGTGCTGGCGCACGTCATCCGGGCATACGCGCTCACACACGGCGGCCTGCTTTTCCCGAGCCAGCCCTTGTGGGACGCCTTCATCGCCGTCGGCAGCATGCTCGGCACCTTCTTCCTGAGCAAGTCTTACCTTTGCCAGTGGTACGTCTGGATCGTGCTCAACATCATCTCGGTCGGCGTTTTCATCTACAGCGGCATGTACTGGATCGCCCTGATGTACTTCATCTATATCGTCCTGGCCGTCATCGGCCTCCGACACTGGAAGAAGAACGGGGTGTATGTAGACTGATGTCCGGCTTTCGGGCAAGGTCTCTATTTATGCGCCAGACCTTGCCTGGAGAAAAGGCCTTCCATGACTTTCTCGTCACGATTTATCGGGCAAGGTGTCACCGCTTTAAAGAGACCTTGCCCGAAATGTGCGTACCTTGCCCATTTTTTATTATTTTTGTAAGTTAATTTAACTTTTAGTAAAAGATATGCAACTGATAGCTGACAGCGGGTCCACCAAGGTATCGTGGCGGGCCATTGCGGACGACGGTTCGGTGAAGGCCGTCGAGACCGTGGGCATCAATCCGGTCTTCATGGAAGATGCTGAAATCGAAAAGATCCTGAACGAAAACCTCGTGCCCGAAATCGGGAAGAAAGTCGACCGGATCTTCTTCTACGGCGCCGGCGTGGTGGGCGGCGAGCCCTCCGCGAAACTGGAACGCTGCTTCGGGAAGGTGTTCCCGGGCTCGACCTGCGAAGCCGTCTCCGACGTGCTGGCGGCGGCCCGTGCGCTCTGCGGCCACAAGCCCGGCATCGCGTGCATCCTCGGCACGGGATCGAACAGTTGTTTCTACGACGGGGAGGGGATTGCGCAGAACGTGCGCGCCGGCGGTTTCATCCTCGGTGACGAGGCCAGCGGCGCCTACCTCGGCAAACGCCTGATTTCCGACTACATCAAGGGCCTGCTGCCCCCGGCCATCGAAAACGAGTTCACGAAGCGCTATGGCCTCGACTACATGGCCATCGTCCAGAAAGTCTACCGCGAGCCGATGCCGAGCCGTTTCCTCGCTTCTTTCTCGCCGTTCATCAAAGAGTTCAAGAACCATCCCCACATGGCCAACCTGCTGAAGAGCAGCTTCGAGGAGTTCCTGCACCGCAACATCGTGCACTACGACTACAAGAAATACCCCGTCAACTTCGTCGGCTCCATCGCCTTCTATTACAAGGACATCCTGGAGAAGGCCGTCAATGCCGCCGGCATGCGCATGGGCATCGTTCTCAAAGGTCCCATCGATGGCCTCGTAGAGTATCATAAAAACGTGAAATAATGAAAGTTACGGAACAGAGTTCGAACTACTCGAACCTCGACAAGATGAGCACGCGGGAGCTGCTCGAAAATATGAACCGCGAAGACCGCCACGTTCCGGAGGTCGTCGCCGAATGCATTCCGCAGATCGAGAAACTCGTGGACGGCATCGTCGAGCGCATGCGCCGCAACGGCCGCGTCTTCTATATGGGCGCCGGCACCAGCGGCCGCCTCGGCATCCTCGACGCCTCCGAGATCCCGCCGACCTACGGTGCGCCGTATGATCTCTTCATCGGCCTGATGGCCGGTGGCGACAGCGCCATCCGCCGCGCCGCCGAAGGGGCCGAAGACAACAGAGAGCAGGGCTGGAAAGACATCGAGCCTTACCGTCCGACCCAGGACGACATCGTCATCGGCATCGCCGCCTCCGGCACCACGCCCTATGTGATCGGCGCCATCGAGGAAGCCCGCAAGCGGGGCCTGCTCACCGGCTGCATCACCTGCAACCCCGACGCCCCCGTGGCCGCCGCCGCCGAGAATCCCATCGTGGCCGTCGTCGGTCCTGAATTCGTGACGGGCAGCACCCGCATGAAATCGGGCACCGCGCAGAAACTCATCCTCAACATGATCTCCACCTCCACGATGATCCGCCTGGGCCACGTGAAAGGCAACAAGATGGTCGACATGCAGCTCACCAACAAGAAACTGGTGGACCGCGGCACCAAGATGATCATGGATGAGACCGGCATCGAAGACTACGCGGAAGCCAAGGCCATGCTGCTGCACTACGGCTCCGTCCGCAACGCCGTCGACACCTATTTCGCCCAGAATCCCGACAAGCGCAAGTAGGCGCGCGTTCCGCCGATGTTCCGCCGGAATTATTCCTCCGCATTGCTCGAAGAGGCCGTGGACCAGCTCGCCACGCTGCCCGGGGTCGGTCGAAGGACTGCCTTGCGGCTGGCGCTGCACCTGCTGGACCAGCCCCGCGAAAACGTGGAGCAGTTCTCCGGCGCGCTGGTGCGCCTGCGGCAGGATGTCCGCCATTGCCCCGTCTGCGGCATGATTTCCGACGACGGTGTCTGCCCCCTGTGCGGCGACACGCGTCGCGACGCCACGGTGGTCTGCGTGGTGGAGAGCCTGCGCGACGTGCTCAGCATCGAGAACACCGGCCAGTACAACGGCCTGTACCATATCCTGGGCGGTATCATCTCGCCCATCGACGGGGTCGGCCCCGGCGACCTCCGCATCCGCGAACTGGGTGAGCGCCTCGCCAAGGGCGGCATCCAGGAAGTCGTGCTCGCCCTGAGCACGAGCATGGAAGGGGAGACCACCGCCTATTACCTGTACAAGCAGATCGCCCCGTATCCCGTGACCGTGACGTCCATCGCCCGTGGCGTGGGTTTCGGCGACGACCTCGAATATACCGACGAGCTGACCCTGGGTCGCTCCATTACCAACCGACAACCTTTTAAACCTTAACCATGCGACACGAATTTCCCTTTGTCTGGTTTCTCGTGGCCTTTGCTGCATACACGGCGCTCCTGTTCCTGATCTCCTGGCTCACGGGGCGCAAGGCCGGATCGAATTCCTTCTTTTCCGGTGACAAGAAAGCCCCCTGGCCGGTGGTGGCCTACGGCATGATCGGCGCGTCCATCTCGGGCGTCACCTTCATCTCCGTCCCCGGCAACGTATGGGTGCAGAATTTCTTCTATATGCCGCTGGTCCTGGGCTTCGTGGGAGGCTACATCATCATCGCCAAGGTGCTGCTGCCGCTCTACTACAAGATGAACCTGACCTCGATCTACACCTATCTCGGGGAACGCTTCGGACCCAGGTCGCACAAGACCGGCACCACGGTGTTCATGGTCTCCCGCATCCTGGGCGCCGCCGTGCGCGTGTTCGTGGTCATCGTCGTATTCTTCGCCTTCATGCCCCGGAGCCTGATGGAGCACGCCTCGCCGCTGCTGGTGTTCATCGCCATCACGGCGGTTTTCCTGCTGCTGCTCTACCTCTACACCTTCAAGGGCGGCGTCAAGACCATCATCTGGACCGACGTGCTGCAGACCACCTTCATGCTGCTGGCCGTGGGCCTGACCATCTACTATATCTGCCGCAACATGGGCTGGAACTTCGGCCAGATGTTCTCCGTGGTCGGTTCGACGGTCAACGAGAACGCCGGCACCGTGGGTTATGGCCACAGTTTCACCAGCTGGTTCGACTGGGACTGGAGCCACGGCACCAACGCCGTCAAGCAGTTCATCGCCGGTATCTTCGTGACCATCGCCATGACGGGCCTCGACCAGGCCATGATGCAGAAGAACCTGGCCTGCAAGGATATCAAGGCAGCCCAGAAGAACATGTACACCACCTCCGTCATCATCGTGGTGGCCAACTTCTTCTTCCTGCTGATGGGCGCGCTGCTCTGCGTGTACGCCCAGCACCTGGGCGGTTTCGAAGCCCTGGGCATCGACAAGACCGACGAACTCTTCCCGACCATCGCCAGCCAGTATTTCGGCGTCTGGGCGGGCGTGTTCTTCCTGATCGGCCTGATCTCGGCCTCGTATCCGAGCGCCGGCGCGGCCATGACCTCGCTGACCACCAGCTTCTGCGTGGACTACCTGAACTTCAACGGCCGCAATGACTTGACGGACAGCCGGAAGGAGCACATCCGCAAGCTCGTGCACGCGGGTGTCGCCGTGCTTTTCCTCATCATCATCGTGGTGCTCTACGTGGTGAGCAGCGATGCGGTGGTGAACCTGGTCTACAAACTGGCTTCGTATACCTACGGACCGCTGCTGGGCATGTTCTTCTTCGGCATCCTGACGAAGGTGAAGGTGCGCGACGGCGCCACGCCGTGGATCGCCGTCGCCGCCCCGGTGCTTTGCCTCGTTTTCAACCTGGTGAGCAAGCATTACTGGGGTTTCGACCTGGGTTTCACCCTGCTGATCGTAAACGGCCTGCTGACCTTCTTCGGCATGTGGCTGTTCCGGAAGAAGGCGTAGCGTAGCTGCGGGTGGTTTTCGGATCCGCGAGCATTTTTTCGCGAGCGGGACGAAAACCAGAGCAGCGAAGCGAAGCAATATTGGAAATTATTTCTAACTTTGCAGGATATGGTGAGAATTGCCGCGATCAACTATCTGAATACGATCCCGTTCCTGTACGGGCTGGAGGCCAGGATGGCCCCCGGGGAGATCGCCATGCAGTTCTGCACCCCGTCGGTTTCCGCCACCCTGCTGCGGGAGGGGAAGGCCGACGTGGGCATCATGCCCGTGGGAGCGTTGGGCGACCTGAAGCACCCCTCCATCGTCTCCGACTTCTGCATCGGCGCTACGGGCCCCGTGGCCAGCGTGCTGGTGGTCTCCGGCCGCCCTATCGAGGAAGTCGACGAGATCCTGCTCGATGTGGACAGCCGCACCTCCGTGCTGCTCACGCAGTATCTCTGCCGCGAGAAATGGCACATCGCCCCGCGCCTGAAACCCTTCGACTTCACGCGCGAAGCCCTCGACCCCGAGCGCTGCTACCTGCTCATCGGCGACAAGGCCCTGCTTCACGGCGGGGAGTTCCGCCATGTGTACGACCTGGCCTCCGAGTGGATCGCCCTCAAGCAGCTGCCCTTCGTGTTCGCGTGCTGGACCGCTTCCCGGCCGCTCGAACCCGCTTTCGTCGAATCGTTCAACCAGGCCCTCGAATATGGCATCCGCCATATCCCCGAGGCCGTAGATAAATACAATCATCAGTTTCCCAGGGAGTATGCCTACAGATATCTGCGGGACAACATTTCCTTCACGCTCGATAGCGAGAAACGCGCCGGACTGTCGGAGTTCCGTCGCGTGGCCCTGGAGAAGCTGACCCCTCGAGAATGTGTGTGCTAATGCCCGGACGGGTGGTCCGGTTCACGGAATCATACACACTTAAACTCGAGGAACATGATCAAAATCTTTTATACGCTCAACGGACAGGCAGAAGTGTCCGAATCCATCGCGATCCTGAAGCAGATCACGATGGAAGACGCCCTGTGGCTCGACCTCTTCAATCCTACGGGCGAAGAGAAGCGGGCTGTTGAAATTTTCCTGCACACCACGCTGCAAAGCCGCGCACAGGCCGAGGAGATCGAGAGTTCATCGCGCTACTCCGAGACGATCGACGCGATCTTCGCCAATACGAACTTCCTGATCCCGAGCTCCGAGAACTACACCATGGAGTCGGTTTCCTTCGTGCTGACCGGCCACACCATCACCTCCATCCGGCAGGTGCCCTTGCGCAGCTTCACCGACATCCAGCGCCGCATCCTCTTCAATGCGAAACTCTATCCCACGGGCTTCCACGTGCTGGTGGGCATCCTCGAGAACCGCATCGACCTGGACGCCGACATGATCGAGCTCATGTCGAAAGAGATCGGACAGTACAGCAAGCGCGTGAGTCTGGGCGAGGATGTCAACGAAGAGTTCCTCCTCGACATCAATCAGCTGCAGGAGAACACCATGCTGGTGCGCGAGAACATCGTCGACAAGCAGCGCATGATCTCGAGCATCCTGCGCTCCGACAAGACCCCCGACGTGATCAACGGCAAGCTGGGCGTCCTGCTGAAAGACATCTCGTCCCTGATCAACCATACGGACTTCAGCTTCGAAAGGCTGGAATACCTCCAGAATACGGTGCTCGGTCTGATCGACCTGGAACAGAACAAGATCATGAAGATCTTCACCATGGTTTCCCTGCTGCTCATGCCGCCGACCCTGATCGCGAGCATCTACGGCATGAACATCCAGCTGCCGCTGGTGGGCGGGATCTGGGACATGTTCATCGTCCTGGGCGCCATGCTGCTCATCGTCATGGCCGTCTTCCTGTTCTTCCGCCGGAAAAAAATGATGTAGGCCATGAAGAAGCCCGGTCTTATCCTGTCGCTGGTGCCCGTCCTGACCCTGATCGCCCTGCTGGTGATCGGCGTCGTGATCTTCGGCGACGAACTGACGAGCGGACCGTCGCAGCTGGCGCTTTTCGGCGCCTCCGTGGTGACGGCCCTCATCGGCTTGTATTACCTGAAGGTGCCCTGGCAGCAGTTCGAGGAGAAAGTGGGGGAGAACTTCAAGAACACGGGCCCTGCCATCATCATCCTGCTGTCGATCGGCGCCCTGACGGCTACCTGGATGCTTTCGGGCATCGTGCCGTCGATGATCGTCTATGGCCTGAAGCTCATCCATCCGCGTATCTTCATCGTGATGTCCTTCCTGCTCTGCGCCGTGATATCCATGCTGGCGGGCAGTTCCTGGACCACGGTGGCGACCGTGGGCCTGGCCATGTTCGGCGCCGGCAGCTTCATCGGCCTGCCCGCCGGCTGGCTGGCCGGTGCCATCATTTCGGGCGCCTACCTGGGTGACAAGGTCTCGCCCCTGAGCGACACCACCAACCTGGCGGCCTCGATCGCCGGGGTGAACCTCTATACGCACGTGCGCTACACCTTCGTGACCACGATACCGGCGCTCATCATCTGCCTGGCCTTCTATACGGTGGTCGGCTTCGTCGTGCCCGTCACCTCGGGCCTCGAGATGGACGCCCAGCTGACGGTCCTGCAGGAAGTCTTCCATATCTCGCCCTGGTACCTGCTGGTGCCCTGCCTGACCATCTTCATGATCTACAAGAAGGTGCCGGCCGTTGTCACCCTGTTCCTGTCGGCCCTGGCAGGCGGTCTGCTGGCGTTTTTCGCCCAGCCGCAGATCATCGACCGCATCGTCGGTCCCGACGCCACGGCTTTCCGCCGCTTCTTCGGCTCGCTCTACCAGATGATGTCGTTCGATGTCTCGCTGGAGACGGCCGATCCGCTGGTCACGCGCCTGGCCTCGACGAGCGGTATGTCGGGCATGGTCAACACCGTGTGGATCATCCTTTCGGTCATGCTTTTCGGCGGCTGCCTGTCGGCCTGCGGCATGGTGGAGACCATCACGGAGCGTATCGTCCGCTCCGTCCGCGGCACCGGCGGCCTGATCCTCGCCACGGTGGTCAGCTGCATCTTCTGCAACGTGACGCTCTCCGACCAGTTCATGGCCATCCTGCTGCCCGGCAACATGTTCAAGGATGCGTACCGCCGCTTCGGCCTTGCGCCCGAGGTGCTGAGCCGTACCCTCGAGGACTCCGCCACGGTGAGCTCCGTGCTTGTGCCCTGGAACACCTGCGCCGTGGTGCAGTCCAGCGTGCTGGGCGTGGCCACCATGGCCTATTTTCCCTTCGCGATCTTCTGCTTCATCACGCCCTTGATCGCCATTATCTTCGGTTATACCAATTTCAAGATACATCGCCTGAACAACGCTGAACAATGAAACGCATCCTTGTACTGATTTCGCTGATCCTGCTGTCCGTGCTGCCCCTGCGGGCTGATTCGGTCGATGCGCGGAAAGCCGCCGAGGTGGCCCGCGCCTTCTTCCAGAACGACCGCAACGTGGCCCTTCGGATGGCTCCGCTGCAAACCGTGGAACGGGCCGCCGTGCCCTTGACGAAGGCGGGCGAGGAGCAGCCTCCTTTCCATATCTTCAACCGCGCCGGCGGCGGCTTCGTGATCGTGGCGGCCGACGACGCCTGCAAGCCCATCCTGGGCTATTCTTTCACGAACGCTTTCGGACAGTGGGACGATATGCCGGATAACCTGCGGGCCTGGCTGGACGACATCGCCGACCAGGTGGTCCTGGCCCGCGAGGCGGATGCGAACGAGCGGGCGAAGGCGCTGCGCCAGTGGGACGCCGTCTTCGCGCGGACGAAGGGCGGCAATGCCTACAAGCCTGCCGTCAAGTACGATACGCCTCTCTGGGGACAGGGCGAGCCCTTCAACAACCTGGCCCCTGTCGTAGGCGAAAAGAAGGCCGTGGCCGGCTGTGTGCCGTTGTCCCTGAGCATGCTGTGTCGTTTCTTCGGCTATCCGGCTGCCGGTAAGGGCTCCTTGCCGGGCTATTCCTATACGGCCGCTAGCAGTACCATCACGATTCCTGGCTTGGAAATGGGCCAGCCCTACGACTGGGCGAACATCAAGATGGATTACAGGGACGGTTATACTGCGGCGGAGGCTGATGCCGTCGCGCAGCTGGTCTATGAGCTCGGTGTGATGGTGCAGGCCAAGTACGACGAATCGACCAGTGCCAAAACCTACCAGGCGTGCATTCAAGCCATCGAACACCTGGGCTATGATGCGGGCGCGACGTTCTACTACCGGGCTTATTACAGCGACGAGACCTGGCTCGGCATGCTCAAGGCCGAGCTGCAGGAGCATCCGCTGATCTATGCGGCCCATCGCGAGGGCGGCGGACACGCTTTCCTGGTGGACGGTTACGACGAAGCGGACAACCTGAGCATCAACTGGGGCTGGAACGGTTCCAGCAACGGCTACTTTGCCCTCTCGGCTTTCATTCCCAATCCGGACAGGAAGTATCTGCTCGAGCACTCCGCCATTTTCGGGCTCGTCCCCGACCGGGGCGGCATGCCGAATGAGTATCTGTACCTGCTTTCCGGCACCTCGAGCAGCGGTACCGTGTACAAGGGTTTGGAGGTGGATGGCACGATTGTCCCCCGCAAGGGCTTCACGATGAAAGTCGGCGGCATCTGCAACGGCGGCAACAATCCTTTCACGGGCTATTTCATCATTGCGCTGACCGATGCGGAAGGCAACATCAAGGATTTTGTCAGCGGTTCGCAGTACTATGATCAGACGAATTCCCACAGTTGGCGCGGCTATACCAACGTCAGTTGCATTCTCAATACCTTCCCGCTGGAGGGCGACCGGCTCCGGTGCTTCTTCCGCGGCGAGAACTGGGGCGAGAACCAGTGGGCTCCCATGCTCTGCGATACCAGTGACGGAACGGTGTCGGAGATCCTGGTCTACGACAACCAGACCCTCGCGGAGGCGACCACCTTCTCGTATGCCAAGACGCTGCAAATCGTCACGATCGACACGAAAGACCATGTCAACTGGAGCTTCAAGTCCTCGTCCGGTGCCGACGCTTCTTCCTGCGTCAACTATGCGGGCGTACAGATCAACATCGACGCCTCGAAACTGAAAGGCGCCTACACGCTGACGCTTCAGCGCGGCGACGACCAGCTTTCCCTCAACTTAACTTTCTGAACGCCATGAAAAGATATATTGCCCTGTTCGTCGTATGCGCCCTGGCGCTCTGTGCCTGCCAGCACGAAGATCCTGAACTGACGCTCAGCACGGGCCAGGTCACGATGCTGGCCGAAGGCGGTTCTTCGACCGTTACCGTCTCCAGCAATTACAAGTGGACGGCCACGGCCGATCCGTGGATTACGATCAGTCCTTCGTCGGGTGAAAAGGGTACGGCCACGGTCTCGATCCAGGTGGCCGCCAATACGGGCTCTTCCAACCGAAAGGGTGCCGTCACTTTCGTCTGCGAGTCGCTGACCCGCTCGGTCACGGTCTCTCAGGCGCAGGCGTTCAACCAGCGCCTGACGATCACCCACAACCTTTCCACGTTCGTAGTGCCGACCCTCAACGGCAACGGCCTGACGGGTCGCGTAGATTTCGGGGAAGGGGAGAAGCAGAGTTATGCGGCCGGCCTGAAATGGAATTATACGGCTGGCGGCACGCACAAGGTGGTGATTGAATCCGCCGGCGGCACTTCCTTGTCCATGGAGAGCATCGACGGCGTTTCGGCGATCGATTTATCTGCATTCTAATTGAGCTCCGCTGAGCTCTACCGGAAGAAGCGGGCGATCTCTCCAATTAAGCAGTCGACCTGCTCTTGTGTTTCAAGCGTCTCGACCGGGAATCCCAGGACTACGGTTTTATAATCGCCCTGGTATGCCACACCGGCCGAGATGTTGTTTTCTGCATAGCGGAAGATGGTGCAGGCTCCTTCGCCCACCGGTGTCAGGCCGTCGGGCGATTCCACACAATAGACGCGCTCGCCCGGCTGCTGGTTGAAGTAGTAGCGGCTGTTGCGGGTGATGCCGCAGGGATTCTGTTCCCCGCGCACCTGGCCTGTCACGGCGGCGCTGTTGGTCATCCATTTGTAGTGCAGCACCTCGGTGGCGAACTGTTTGGCCGGGGTGAAATAGTCGGCCTGCAGCGTGGAGTCGATGGGGAAGCGGAATACCGGCTCCCAGAGGTCCGAGCCCACGTAGGCCCCCGAGACCAGGACATTGCCGCCCGCGTGGGTCAGGTCGGCGACCTGTTCGCGCAGGCCCTGCGGGAAGACGGGATAGCGCAGCGGTCCGGCCCCTACGCGGCCGACCTGCGTGGTGACCTGCTTGCCACAGATGATATCGGCCACGGGATAGTGGCTCAGGGCGATGCGGCGGTGCTCCACGGCGCTGCGGCTGGAAGAGACGAAATTATAGCCGGCATTCATCCACGCCATACCGTGGACGTAGGGATAATCGAAGGTGTTGCCGGCGATGACCTTGGTCTCGCAGTCGCTGTCCGAGGCGCCGAAACCCGCGCTGTCGTCGTCCATCCAGGGGATGTGGCGGCGGAATTCGTGCTGCCTGCCGATGAAGGAGATGTCGTATACGTACGGCACGCCGCTGTCGAGCCGGTCCATGAAGCCGGCGTAGAGCGAATCGCTGCTGGCGAAGCTCACCGGGGCGCTGACGCGGTCGAAGTTGTTGACGATCATGACGGTCGGTGCGGCTTCCGAGACCATGCCGACCGAGAGGATTTCGCTCGGGAAGCTCTCGCCGCCGGCGTTGGTGGCCGTCACGCGGAAGCTGTAGATATGACCGGGCTCGAGATCCAGTTCGACATGGGCCTCGTCGACCGGCCGCCCGTTGTCGAAGCCGCCGTCGTCGATGCGGGTATAGAGGATGTAACCGGTAGCGCCGGCCGTGGGTTCCAGCGGATCGTCCACCGGCGACCAGCTCAGGCACACCCTTCCTTCAGGATCGAAACGGGAGGCGAAGTCCTCCACGGGCAGGGGCTGCACGGTATAATCGAAGTCGTTGACATAGGCCAGGAACTTGAGCATGCCCTTGTAGATGGCGCGCGAGACGGTAAAGCGGAAGGTCGGATCCAGGCCGTAGCGCATGTCGGCCAGGTTCTGGTGGGAAAGAAGCTCCAGCAGCATGCCGGGGACTTCGGGCATGCGGCTCTCCGCGTAGGAACGGTCCCAGAGCTGCCGCCGGTTCCAGATGGGTTCGTAGAGGGCGCGGATGTCCTCCACGATCTGCGTCTGGACGATGTCGGTATAGTCGCGGCCGATGGACCGGTCTTCGCCGTTGGGGTATTTCTCGTCGTCGTTCGACAGACGGGTGTAGATGGCCAGCGTGCCGATGATCGAGTCGTTGAGCGTGGTGCCGGCGTCCGTATGGAAGGCGAAGGAGAGGTCGAAAGGCACGTTGTAGCCTTTCCGGTCGGGCTTCAGGTAGGAGCCGTCCGACATCGTGTTGACCCAGAGGCCGCGTGACATGTAGTCGTCGTTGTAGTCGGTGCTGCCGGCGTTGCGCGAGTAGATGGTGTCGTTGAAGCCGGCCCACTGCAGCCAGTAGCGCGATCCTTCGGTGAAACGCGGATAGCCGGAAATCTCGGGCTCGACGTCTAACGCGCCTTCCTTGGTCGCCAGTGGCTCGCGGGCCATGTTGCCCATGCCGCCGCCGAAGCGCACGGCGTCGGCGGTCACGATGCTCTTGCCGTCACCCTGGCTGCTGAGGAATACGCCCTGCTGCTCGGATTTGCCCCTGTCGAAAGCGAAGCGGCCCAGGTAGATCCAGGTACTGCCGCCCATCTGCTGGTTGACGCTGTAGCGGGTCACGCCGCCCTTGTGGCGCACTTCGTACTGGGCGGCGGTGGTGCTGCCCGGCACGGTCTGGTAGGACACATACACGCCGTACTCCCCGTCGGCGGGGATGTCGGGAATCCAGCTGATGCGCTTGTCCCCGTTCTTGTCGGTGGTGGTCATCCGGGCCGTACCCATCTTGAACGGGTTTTCCTTATAGAGGTAGACGGAACGGTTGTGGGCGAAGCCTGTATCGGGGGCGGCCTGCCATTGTCCGGTTTCGTGGTATCCCTTTGCGTCGAGGTCGTTGTCGACGATCACTTCATGCGTGTTCCAGTCGCGCTCGCGCGGGAGGAGTACCACGGCGCCGGCGTTCTCGAGCATGGGAACCAGGAACGGCACGACGTAACTCTGGGTATAGAGGTCTTCCACGGTCTCGAAGATGCGGGCGCGCTGCCATTCCCAACGGGCCAGCGACTGCTCGTAGTACCAGCCGTGGCTCTGCCAAAGGGCGATGTGACGCGTCTGGAGGCCTTGGGTCGGACGGTTGGGCGAGGAACTGCGGGTCAGCAGCGGGGCGGCGAGCTGGTCATGGAGCCGGCCGGCGTACTCCCCGTGCTCCTTCACGGCGACGCGGTCGCGTTCGCCGATGAAATAGCGGCTCTTGTAATACTCCACGGGCTTCTTGTCGGCGTAGAGCGAGAGTTTGTTCTTATACTTGGCGTACTTCTTCGGCAGGGTGGCGCGGGCGATCGCATAGATGTCCCGGATCTCCTGCTCGCGCAGGGGGAAGTCGACGAGGCCGCGGCTGAGGGTCAGCCGGAGGGTGCCGTCGTTCAGGACGGTGGCTTTTTCTACATTGACGAAACTCCGGACGGTGGTCTTTTCCGTCAGGTAGTTGGTGAGGGAATCGGCCATGGGCTGGAGGTCTTTGTCGCGGGCGGCCTGGGCCGGAGCGGTGGAGAAGGCCAGCAGGACAGCTGCCAGCAGGAGCGGGAAGATACGTTTCATTCAAAGGATGCTTTATCCGACAAATTTACGTATATTTGTGAGAACGTGCATTCCTTCGAACCGTAAGATATGAACAAATTATCCCTTGCCAACCTCCCCACGCAGATCCAGTACATGCCCCGCTGGTCGGCCGAGTGCGGGAAAAACATCTATGTCAAGCGCGACGACCAGACCGGCAGCGAATGGTCGGGCAACAAGATCCGCAAACTGGAGTTCGCCGTGGCCGAAGCGCTCGAAAAAGGCTGCAACATGCTGATTACCTGCGGCGGCATCCAGTCGAACCACTGCCGCGCCACCGTCGCAGTCGCAACGCGTCTGGGGCTTCGCTCCGCCGTGCTGCTCCGCATCAGCGAAGAGCCGCCGCTGGACGGCAACTACTTCCTCGACAAGTTGCTGGGCGCCGACGTGCGCTTCTGCACACGCGACGAGTACCGCGACCACCGGGCGGAGATCATGCAGGAAATGGCCGACGGCTATGCGGCGCAAGGATTCAAGCCCTATATCATTCCGGAAGGTGCTTCCTTCGGCGTGGGTACGCTGGGCTACTATTTCGCCATGAAGGAGATCGTGGCGCAGGAGCGCGCGCTGGGCATCCGCTTCGATACGGTAATCGTGGCGACCGGTTCCGGCGGCACGCTGGCCGGCCTGCAGCTGTCCAACCTGGTCAATGGCTACGGGAAGCGGGTTGTCGGCGTGTGCGTTTGCGACGACGAGGCGTATTTCCAGCAGATCGCGGCGCGCATCTCGCGCGATGCCCTGCCGTATCTGGCGGCGATGGGCGAACTGTCCCAGGATCGCGCGGACCGCGTCGCCGCCGACTTGAAACCGGCCGATTTCGAGCTCTTCGAAGAATATGTCGGCATCGGTTACGCGCTCAGCCGTCCGGAAGAATTGGAGCACATCGCGCGGATGGCGCGCCTGGAAGCGACGGTTTTCGACCCGGTCTATACGGGCAAGGCCACCTACGGCATGGTCAACGAACTGAAGCCCGGCGGCCGTCTCCGCAGTTCCGAAAACATCCTCTTCATCCACACCGGCGGCCTCTTCGGCCTCTTCCCGGTTTCGCGGAGTTTTCAGTTGTAGCTTCGTCCCCCGTTCGCTTCGCTCTGGTTTGCTGGGGAAGTCCCTTCACATTCGCTACGGCAATCCGCACTTGCCTCCCCGCAAAAACTCCGTGAAGGGGCTTCCCCAGCAAACTGATCGGCGCTTCCTGGATAGTCAGATTATTCCATTGCAACCCGGGTATTTTGCAAGGCCCGCTGTTCAATGACGAAGATGAAGAAACCATCAAGTCGAAGATACTGGGAAGTATTCCGGCTCGTCGATCAGGATGCCGGCCTTGAAGTTGCGTCTTTAATCCGAAAGGATATCCATCAGTTCCGTATTGAACCAGATATACTCTTTTCCGACTTTCTGTTTGGAAAGAATGCCGGCTGATTCGAATTCTGAGAGATATTTCTTGGCGGTGTTGATGCTTTTGATCTTATCGGAGAGAAGGTTCTTCGGACGGATATATGGCTGCTCGAACAGCTTGGGCAGTTCGAGACGGGAGACCGACAGGTTGTTGTCGCGAACCAAGCCGTTCGTCTTTTCCATCAGGGCCTGGATGCGATTGATCTTGTGTGTGGTATATTCCGCTGTCTGAGAAACCGCCTCGAGCATATACAGTATCCAACGCTTCCAGTCCCTGGCGCCCGTGACACTGACAAGATCCTGGTAATAGTTCTCCTTGTTCTGAAGAATATAGGCACTCATATACAGGATCGGCAAGTCCAGCAGATGCTTCTGGATGAGGTAAAGGATGCACAAGATTCTGCCGGTTCGTCCATTGCCGTCCCGGAACGGGTGGATGGCTTCAAACTGGTAATGGGCCATGGCCATCTTCAGTAACGGATCGATGGGATAGGCGGCATCGTCGTTCATGAAGTTGATGAGTTCTGCCATCTTCTTTTCTACAACCCCCCTGCCTCTGGGCGGGGTATAGACCGTGTCGGCCACGAGGGAACCCCAGCCACGCTTCTTGATGACAATCTCCGCCTGGTAAGGCCGAATTCCGTCACCGGTCTGCTTCACGGCCTGATAAACGCCGATGATGCCATCCAGCGTAATCTTACCTGCCTGTATGATTTCCTGATAACCCTTCCAAAGCGCTTCCCGATAGTGGAGGATTTCCTTCGCCGGTCCTTCCAGATAATTATCATCCTGGTACGACAAGGACTTGTACAGTTCATCATCCGTCGTGAAGATATTCTCGATGGCGCTACTGGCCTTGGCTTCACGGAGAGCGATCGTATTGATAAAGATGGACTGGTTGGGAAGTTGGGAAGCCAGGCCTTTCAACTCTGCCAGCCGACGGCTGGCCATCATCAACTTATCCATTACCTTCTCATCCAGATATAGCTGAGTCTCAGGAGGAAGAGGCGGCAATTGGTTGTAGGGTATATGGCGGTCGTAGGGTTCCATTTTTGACAGTTTTATTTTCAACTGTCAAAAATATGAAAATTTTGACAGTTCTGCAAATACCTGTCAAAAAAACATCGGCTGCCGCCTGGCCGACGCCGAGGCCTGTGCCCATATCGCCCTGCATCTTCTGTAGGGGCAAGGTCACCTATTTCTTTTTGGAGATCAGCCCGATGAGGGCCATGATCAGCAGGCCCGTCGTGATGCCGAGCAGGTTGGCGTTGAGGTCGGCCGGATCGGTGCAGCGTTCGGGGTTGATGCGGGTCTGGAAGGTCTCGAACAGGGTGGCGATGAGATTGGCCACCAGGGTCATCCAGCAGAGGGTGCGCCACCAGGAGCGCTCGCGGAAGGCGAGGGTGCCCAGGACGGGGAAGGGCAGGAACATCAGGAAGTGCACGCACTTGTCGATGGGGATGCCGAAGATTTCCCGGGGGATGTCGGGGCCGGGATTGAAGCTGCCGAAGCAGAGCCAGGCGACGGCGGCGATGTACAGCAGGAAGACGAGGGCCCAGATGATCCGGGTATTGAATTTCATGTTATTTTCTGCGGTTTTTGCGTTGTAAGGTCTGGAAGTCGTTTTCGGCCTTGATCTTGTCGATGATGGTGGTCACGACTTCGTACATCTGGCCGCCGATGCGGTAGTCGGCCTCGCAGATGAAGTTGACGCGGTCCTGTTTCAGGAGGGTGCGGGCCGTGTCGATCTTGTGCTGGTTACGGGGATCGTACACGGCGATGGAATTGCCGCCGAACATCTTGACGATCTTCATGCAGGGGATGTCGGTGGTGCCGTCGCCGAAATAGATCATGTGGCTGAAAGGGATGGGTTTCTCGTCTTCCTTCTGGCTGTCGTTGACCTTGGTGTTGTCGCTGATGTCCATGATGCCTTTGGCGATCTTGAAAAGGAACTGGGTCTTGCCGGTGTAGTCGACGGCGACGGCGGGCCAGACGGCGACGCCGTTTTCGTCGTACCAGAAGGAGCAGGCGAAGATTTTCTTGAACTCATGGGCGATACTCGTGCCTTCGATGAGCTCCGTCTGGCCGGAGGAGTTGATGTAGTGTTCGATCACCACGCCGTGCCGGCGGCCGTATTCGTTGATGAGGGAAAACCAGTGGTGGACGCCTTCATAGAGTTCGATGTGCCGGCCGAAGGAGACGAAGGAGTCGCGGGTCAGGGAGATGCCTTTTTTTCGGGCCTCGTCGATCATGAGTTTCATGTACGAGAGGATGCTGCTGACTTCCTGCCCTTCGGGCACCTGGTTGCTCTTGCTCCAGAATTCCTCGGGGGTCTGTCCGATGGCCTGGATGAAGCCGAACTCCTGCATGTTGCCGGGGGAGAGGGTCCCGTCGAAGTCGTAGATGAGGGCGATGGTGGGTTGTTTCTTCATAACGCGCAAAGATACGAAAATAAGCGTAACTTTGCCCTGTCATGGCTTCATACCTGCAGATTGAGAACATTTCCAAGTCGTACGGGCCGAAGGTGCTGTTCGACCACATCGGCTTCAACGTGAACGAAGGCGACAAGATTGCGCTGATCGCGCCCAACGGCACGGGCAAGACCTCCCTCATGCGCATCCTGGCCGGCAAGGACAAATCCGACTCCGGCGGCAAGATCACCTTCCTCCAGGAGATCCGCATCGCCTTTCTCGAGCAGGACTACGACTACGACCCCGAAGCCACGCTGCTCGACCAGGTCCTCGGCGGCAGCTCAGCCTTCCTGGAGCCCCTGGATGCGGAAGGACGTTTTGCATACGAGCACCGTATCGTCCGCATCCTCACCGAGTTCGGCCTGCGTCCCGACCAGCGGATGAAAGAGCTCTCCGGCGGCGAAGTCAAGCGCGTCGCCATCACCCAGGTCCTCGCGCCCGAAGCCGACTTCCTGATCCTCGACGAACCGACGAACCACTTGGACGTTGACGCCATCGAATACCTCGAGAACTACCTTCGCCGCTCCCGATGCACCCTCTTCATGGTTACCCACGACCGGTACTTCCTCGACCGGGTCTGCAACATCGTCATGGAACTGGACCATGGCCAGGTCTACGTCTACAAGGGTGATTATGAGAACTATCTGGAGAAGCGCGCCGAGCGCATCGCCAACTATAACGCCGAGACCGACAAGGTACGCAACCTCCTGCGCCGCGAGCTCGAATGGATGCATGCCACGCCGTGTGCCCGCACAGGCAAGGCCAAGTACCGGAAACAGGCCTTCTGGGAACTGAAGGACCGGGCCGAACAGGTCCACACGGTCCGCCAGATTACGATGGAAGCCCTTGAAGGCGCCACCCGCCTGGGCACGAAGATCATCGACTGCTATGATGTGTCATTCGGATATGGCGAGGTGCCCGGTCAAGCCGGGCATAAAGAGCAACATGCCGAATGGCCGAAAAGCGGAACAGAGCGGGTGGTATCGCGTTCGACGCAGCTTTTTCGCGAGGAGAACGCGATACCAGAGCGAAGCGGCGCGTTAATCAAGGACTTTACGTATAAGTTCCAACGATACGACAGAATCGGCATTGTCGGAAGGAACGGCATTGGAAAAAGTACGTTTATCGACCTGCTGACCGGAGCGCTGGAACCGACGTCCGGCCGCATCGAAAGGGGAGAGTCCCTCAAGATCGGCTACTACCGGCAGGACGGCATCCAGTTCGACGAAAACCAGACCGTCCTCGAAACCGTCGGCAACCTCGGCCTCCTCAACCAGTTCCTGTTCCCCCACGACATGCTCAACAACCCCGTGTCGAAACTCTCCGGCGGCGAACGGCGGCGACTCTACCTGCTGACCATCCTCATGCAGCAGCCCAACCTGCTCATCCTCGACGAACCCACCAACGACCTCGATATCGTCACCCTCAACATCCTCGAAGAATACCTGCTGGACTTTAAAGGCAGCCTCCTCGTCGTCTCCCACGACCGCCACTTCCTCGACCGCGTCGTCGACCACCTCCTGGTCTTCTGCGGCAACGGCCAGATCAAAGACTTCGTCGGCGGTTACACCGAATACCGCTCCTTCATCAAAGACTACGAAGCCGAACAAAAGAAAAAACAAGACGATAAGCGAAGCGGAGCGGGTGGTGTCCGGCGCAGCGACCTTTTTTCGGGAGCAAGACGGACACCAGAGCTCAGCGGAGCGATAAACGATGAGATTCCGGGTCAAGCCCGGAATGACGGGAGAAAGAAAAAACTGTCGTATAAGGAGCAGCGCGAATTCGAAGCCCTCGAGACAGAACTCGAACGCCTCAACGCCGAGAAAGCCCGTATCGAAGAACTCCTTTCCACCGGCACCGCCCCCTATGACCAAATCCGCACCGCCTCCGAGCGCTATGAAGCCCTCAAGGCAGAATTGGACGCCAAGGAAACCCGCTGGCTCGAACTGAGCCTGTAAAAACTACCGGACCACCTGCGTGAAAACAGGAGCCTCGCCCTCGAGCGCCGTCACATAGACCTTCATCTCGCGCATCGGCGGCATCTTCGCGTCAGGAGTGGCACCCTCGCGCGGCTGCGGAACAGCCGTGAACAGATACTCCATGCCGCCCGGGACCTTCCGCGAGCCGACGGAGGAAGCCTGGACACCGCCCATCATCGGGTAGTCCTTCACGGCCGCCTCGAAAATGGCAGCCTCTTCTTCCGTGACAGGCTGCTGCTCAGAGAAATCTCCCAGCTTTTCGAACGTTCCTTCCAGGAAACCGTGCTCTTTCAGGAAACGGTCGATCTCGGCCGGAACCGCATCCAGACGGGCGGCACGGACGCCGTAGCCAGGCAGCAGGATCGCCTCGGGTTGCTTCGCCTCGAGGTCCTTCACGCTCGAATCCAGGCCGCCGCTGCCGAACGTGCAGAAGGGGACGACCTTCTTGCCGCTCAGGTCCACCTCGTTGAGCCAGGCTGCCACCGGCGGTGCGTAGGTGCCGAACCAGATGGGATAGCCCAGGAAGATGATGTCGTACTTCGTGATGTCCGCAGCGATCGGATTGCACGCAGGGACGGTCCCGGCTTCGCGTTCCTGCAGGCAACGGTCGATGGTCTCCCTGTAAGAACCGTCATACGGAACGGCAGCCTCGATGGCTTCGACGTCGGCGCCCAGCCGGGCGACGATCTCATCGGCGACGACCTTCGTGTTGCCGGTCTGGGAATAATAGAGCACGAGCACCTTCGGCGCCTCTTTCTTCTGGCCGCAGGAAACCGCGGCGACGACGACCGCGAGCGCGGCCAGCATCCATTTCATCGTTTTCATATGCATGTGTTTAAGAAGATTCGATGACACAAAGATACGCTAAAAATCCTATCTTTGCAGTATGCAACCCCATCCGATTTCAGATTCCGATTCGTTCGAGAGCATCCTGGTCGGCGCGATCAAGGCGGGCTTCCCGTCGCCGGCCGAAGAACTGCGCGAAAAGCTCGACCTGGTCAAGCTGCTGGTGCGGCACTCTGCGTCCACCTTTTTCTTCCAGGTGGACGGCGTATCCATGGTCGACGCCGACATGGACGAAGGCGACATCCTGATCGTGGACCGGGCCGTGGACCCGTACAACGACTGCAAGGCCGTGTGCTTCATCGACGGGGAATTCACGGTCAAGCGCGTGGCCATCGGCAGTGAAGGCGCCGTGCTGCTGCCCTGCAACGAACGCAATACGAAGTTCAAGCCCATTCCGGTCGGCCCCGACAACGACTTCGTTATCTGGGGCGTGGTGACCTACATCATCAAGAAAGCCTAGCCGTGTTCGCCCTGGCCGACTGCAACAATTTCTTCGCTTCGTGCGAACGGGTGTTCCGTCCCGACCTGGAAGGAAAGCCCGTCATCGTGCTGAGCAACAACGACGGCTGCGCCGTGGCCCGGAGCAACGAGGCCAAGGCGCTGGGCATTCCCATGGGTGCCCCGCTCTTCAAGATCCGCGACATCGTGGAGAAAAACCACGTGGCGGTGTTCTCGTCGAATTTCGCCCTGTACGGCGACATGTCGCGCCGGGTGCAGGAAGTGCTGCGGAGCTTCGCCCCTTCGGTCGAACAGTATTCCATCGACGAGTCGTTCCTGGACCTGCGCGGCGTGGAGAAAGAGGACATGGCGGCTTTTGCGCGCGACATCTCGCGGACCTGCCGCAAGCTGACCGGCATCCCCGTGTCGGTGGGTGTCGCGCCCACCAAAACCCTGGCCAAGATCGCCTCGAAGCTCTGCAAGCAGTATCCCCGGCTGCAGGGCGGCTGCTACATGCACCGTCCGCAGGATATCGAGAAAGTGCTGCGGCGCTTTCCCGCAGCGGACGTGTGGGGCATAGGCCGGCGCTCCGTGAAGAAGCTCGCGCTGCTGGGCGTGACCACGGCGTGGGATTTCGTCCAGCTCAGGGAATACGACGTGCGCAAGCAGTTCGCGCTGCCCGGCTGGCGCACCTGGAAAGAACTGCAGGGCGTCCCCTGCGTGGAATTTGAAGATTATATCGAACCCAAGCAGAGCATCTGCGTGTCGCGGAGTTTCGCCCGGGAAATCCGGGAGGTGGGGGAGTTGTGCGGTCAGGTGGCCACCTTCGCCGAGTCGGCCGTGAGCAAGCTGCGGCGGCAGGGCTCGCTGGCCTTCGAGATGGCGGCCTTCGCTATGACCAACCGCTTCCACGAAGACGACCCGCAGACCTTCGCCAGCCAGCTGGTGCTTTTTCCTGACGGCACGGACGACCATGCCGCCGTGGTCATGGCCGCCGCCGACGCCGTCCGCACCTTCTTCAATCCGCGCTACGGCTACAAGAAGGCCGGGGTGGTCTTTACGCGCATCGCCCAGAAAGAAGGGCACACGCGTTCGCTGTTCCGCGACGCCGAAGCCGACGCGCGGGACGAGCGCCTGTCCCGGGCCCTCGATACCATTTCCGCCACCTATGGCCCCGGCACGGTGCTCTTCGGCATTCAGGGCGACGGCAAGGTGCAGAGCGCCCGCGAGCAGCAGTCTCCCCGCCGCACCACCCGCTGGAGCGAGATTCCGCACGTGACGGTGAAATGATCCGCCCTTTTTTCGTATCTTTGTCCGATTATGGAGATTATCGCTCGGATCCACAATGATTTCCCGACGAAATTCGGGTTGCCGCGGCAGGCGTCGCTGGCCCCTTCGCTGCGCTCGACCGTCGTGTTCGAGCCGGCGTACCGGGTGAGCGAGGCGCTGCGCGGACTCGAAGGCTTCTCCCACATCTGGCTGCTTTGGGAGTTTTCCGAATCGTCCGGCTGGAGCCCTACGGTAAGGCCGCCCAGGCTGGGCGGGAACGTGCGGATGGGCGTCTTCGCCACGCGCTCGCCGTTCCGTCCCAATCCCATCGGGCTGTCCTGCGTCCGCCTCGAAGCCATCGAAGACGACGGTGCCAACGGCCGGGTGCTCGTCGTTTCGGGCGCCGACCTCATGGACGGGACCCCCATCTATGACATCAAACCCTATCTGCCGGGCGTGGACGCCCATCCGGAAGCCAGCGACGGCTTCGTCGGCGCCAACCGGCAGCAGCCGCTCGCCGTCGAACTGGCGCCGGAACTGGCCGCCGGCCTGACCGACAACCAGCGTGCGACCCTGTGCGAGATCCTCGCCCAGGACCCGCGCCCGGCCTACCACGACGATCCCCATCGAAGCTATGGCCTGTCCTATGCAGGCCGTGACATACATTTTACGGTAGTCGACCAACAGATCAAGGCATATTGACATGCGCAAGAGAATCTATCAAATCATCGAAAAGTCATCGGAAGGCGACAAACTGAGCCTGGCCTATGACATCGTGATGCTGGTGTCCATCATCGCGAGCATCATTCCGCTGACTTTTGCGAGGGAGCACCCGGCGTTTATCGTCGTCGAGCGCGTCACCGTCACCATTTTCATCATCGATTATCTGCTGCGCTGGCTGACAGCGGATTACCGCCAGGGGAAAGGAAAATGGTCGTTCGTCCTGTATCCGTTTACGTGCTGGGCCATCATCGACCTGCTGTCCATCCTCCCGGGTCTCAGCCTCGTGTCGAAGACCTTCAAGATCTTCCGTGTCACGCGCCTGCTTCGCCTCCTGCGCGTGCTGCGCATCTTCAAGCTCATCCGCTATACCGACAAGATCCAGGTACTGGCCAACGTCATCCGGAAAGAACGCAAGGTGCTGCTCTCCGTGCTGGTCATCTCGCTGTTCTACGTGTTCCTGACCGCCTTGATCATGTTCAATACCGAGCCGCACTTCGATCCGGAAAGCGGCGCGGCGACCCTGGGTACGTTCTTCGACGCCCTGTACTGGGCGACCGTGACCCTGACGACGGTGGGCTATGGCGACGTGATTCCCGTCACCGACATCGGGCGCCTCATCAGCATGATCTCCTCGCTCTTCGGCGTGGCCATCATCGCGCTGCCTTCCGGTGTCATCACGGCCAGTTATCTCGAAGAGATCCGGAGCGGCAAGCAGGAAGAGGAAAAGCGAAAGAACGATGAAGAAGGCGAAGGGGAAGAAGCGTAAGCAGCATGGCTGGGACGTCCGCGTGCGTGCCTTCCGGATGTGGCAGAACCTGGGATTCAATCCCTGGCAGCAGCCGAAGGAGGGACGGCGGAAAGGCTCGGGCGATTTCTACAGAGGCGCCATTCCTTTCCTGAACGACGACGCCAAGCGCACCTTCGTGCACCTGCTCCTGCGGCCGGGCTATATGATCCGCGACTATATCCAGGGCAAGCACGACATCTACCTGGCGCCGCTGACCTCGCTGATCGTCTTCTACGCTTTTTTCGCCCTGGTCTCGTCGGTGCTGCAACCCATCAAAGAGACCCCCGAAAAGCCCTTCATCTTCCATTCGCATCAATTCGAAGAGGCGACACCCGACACCCGCGGTGCGCAACTGGTCCAGAATACCGTGAAAGTCGTGCAAAGGGGATGGATCCTGCTCCATCTGGACCAGTATCCGGAAGAGGTGGACACCCAGCATGAGGCTTCGCTGGCGGCGTTGGAAGGCGCGCTCCGGAGCCAGGGCATTCCGCTTTTCATCGGCGATTTCTTCTTTCTCTGGCTGGCCATGGGGGTGGCGTTGCGGCGCTACCGGATGGGCGCTTCCGCATATGCGGCGGCCGCGGCGTACGTGCTCTGCCAGTTCAGCTTTTTCATGCTTTTCGCCGTGCTGCTTACCTGGGGCAGGATGACCTCCCTCGACGCGTTCCTGATGTTTATCCTCCTGGTCGTGGATTATCACCAGTGGCTGGGCATAGGCTGGAAAAAGAGCATTCGGCTGTCCATTTCTACTGGCATCATGTATGTCGTGATGTACGGTGCCGTGCTGCTGGTTATCAGCGCGCTGACGGTGCTGATCGCGCTCTTCATGCAATAATTTGCTTACCTTTGCGGCGTATGACGCGTTTTGAAGATATCAAGGCCTTTGCGTTCGATGTGGACGGGGTCTTTACCGACGGTCTGGTGCTGGCGATGCCGGACGGCGACCTGCTGCGGCAGTTCAATTCGAAAGATTGCTATGCGGTGCGCACCGCCGTCAACAACGGCTATCCCTGTGCCATCATTACCGGCGGTGTTTCGCAGAGCCTGCTGCACCGCTCCCGCTCGCTCGGGGTAGAGGACCGGCATCTGTACATGCTCTCGAAAGACAAGGCGGAGGATTTCCTGCATTACTGCCGCAGTCTCGGCGTCGAACCGGATCAGGTGGCTTTTGTGGGCGACGACATCCCCGACATCCCCGCTATCCGCCTCGCCGGCCTCGGCGTCTGCCCGGCCGACGCGGTGGCCGAAGTCCGCGAAGCCGCCGATTTCGTCTCTTCGTTCAACGGCGGCCGCGGCTGCATCCGCGACCTGGTCGAGCGCGTCCTGAAATCCCAGGACCGGTGGAAATTCGACCCCAAGGACCCGTGGAAAGGCGGTCACCCCGACGCCATCACGAAATTCGCCCAACTGACCGGAAAGAATTGTGAGATGCCGGATCAAGTCCGGCATGACGATAATAATGGACGATAATAGTGGACGATAATAGCAAATGAGAGCGTAGTGGAGCGGGTGGTATTTGGTGAAGCGACCTTTTTTGGGGAGCGAGACAAATACCAGAGCTCCACGGAGCGATAGATTATGTTTGAAGATTATACATTTACATTGGCATCGGCAAGTCCGCGCAGAAGGGAGTTGCTGAAAGGTCTCGATATTGAGTTTACGGTAGAACCCGGAAAGGATGAGAGAGAAGCGTACAGCGCCGACCAGCCGCACCACGCCATCCCGGCCTTCCTGGCCCGCCACAAGTCCGAAACCTTCCACCGCGAACTCGCGCCCCGCGAAGTCCTGATCACCGCCGATACCCTCGTCTTCCTCGATGAACAGATCCTCGGCAAGCCCCGCGACGCCGAAGAAGCCGCCGCCATGCTCCGGAACCTGTCGGGCCGCACCCACACCGTCACCACCGGCGTCGCCCTGCGCACGCGCGAAAAGATGCACAGCTTCAGCGACACCACGGAAGTCGACTTCAAGCCCCTGACGGAAGCCGAAATCGCCTATTACATAGAAAAATACCGGCCCTTTGACAAGGCCGGTGCCTATGGCGTCCAGGAATGGATCGGCTACGTGGGCATCACCGCGATCCGCGGCTCCTACTTTAACGTGATGGGGCTCCCGGTCCAGCGGCTCTACACAGAATTATGTGGTTTCCTTTGCTGACCCGGAGGAAACGGTCGAACTCGGCCTCCGAGCTGAAGCGGAAACGGATCTGCGTGCGGCAGCGCTGAGGGATGTTGGTGTTCATGATGATGTCGCCCGTGGCCTCGTAGTACTGGTCCAGCTGGTTTCCGAACAATTTGATGATGCGATAGCGCCCGCTCGGCACGCTGCCCGCGATGCCGATGCCCATCTGCGACTCGAAATGCGAGGGGAGACGGTAGCCGTGGACCATGGAAAGCGGAATGGTGCAGTGCGCGAAATCGATGGTCCACTCGCGGCGGTTCGAGGACGAAGGATTGGCCATGAAGGCCGGCTCGCCAAACGCATAGCGCGCGTACAACATGGTCCAGAGCGCGGGAATGTCGCCCTCGCAGCCCGAGACGATGCCCTCGTCGTTGAGGAGGGCCAGCGCCAGGCAGGAGGTGGTATGGCATGAGTTAAGAAGTCCGAAGCATTTGAGCGTCAGCGCGTTGAGGTTGTTCTTCGCGCAGAGCTTGCGCAGGGCCAGATACATGCGGGCCGCATCGCGCAGCTGCTCGGGCGTGCGGTCGTCGGTCAGGAAACGCTCGAGCCGGGCGCAGATGGAACGAAGCTCCGGCGTATCGTCCGCCGTGGCGGCGTACTCCACTTCCAGCTCCCGGAGCGGGATGTCGAGGAAGGTGGCGCCGTAGGTCTTGCTGACGGCTTCGCGGTCGATGCCCGAGGCGATCAGCCAGTCGCTTGCGCCGCCGATCAGGCCGATGCGCGTCTTTTCGAAAGCCTTGACCACGCTCTTGGGGAAGCGGGGCAGCCCATCGGAGGGCGTCAGGGTGTCCGGCACGGCGCCATCGCCGAACAGGCTCTCCTCCAGCTCCGCATAGAAGTCCGGATTCTCGTCGAGCGGTGCGTTGAACAGGGTGCTGGCAATGCCGCGCTGCGCCAGGTAGGACTTGATCTCGAACGAGGCGGCGAAGGAATTGTGCAGGCCGTCGCTCAGCAGCAGGACGGGGCGGGGAAGCACCTCGGCATAGGTGCGGAAGATCTCTTCCGTGCCGCCGGTCGCGATGAAGCAAAGGGTCTTTTCGTGCGCCGTGTCTTTGAGCGTCAGGCCCGTGCGGCTGCCGCCGTCGATCTGGCCGCCGAGGGCCGCGGACGTGGCGAGCATGGAGGGATAGACGATATCGAGTTCGGCGAAGCGGCGGAGGCCTTCGAACAGTTCCAGCCGGGAGCCCAGGACACTGTTGTTGTCGTGTAGGGCGGAAGAGAAGATGACGAGATGGAGTTTGTTCTTCATGGTATGCAAAGATACGATAAAAATCATTACTTTTGTAAGTTAAATCGATACTATGGAAATCTCTGCTAAATACGATCCCTCGCAGACCGAGGACAAATGGTACCAGTATTGGCTGGAACATAAATTCTTCCATTCCGAACCCGACGGGCGCGAACCCTACGTCGTGGTGATTCCGCCGCCGAACGTGACGGGCGTGCTCCACATGGGCCACATGATGAACAATACGCTGCAGGACGTGCTCGTCCGCCGCGCGCGCATGCTCGGCAAGAACGCCCTCTGGGTGCCGGGCACCGACCATGCTTCCATCGCCACGGAAGCCAAGGTGGTGAAGAAGCTCGCCGACCAGGGCATTCGGAAGCGCGACCTGACCCGCGAACAGTTCCTCGAGCACGCATGGGACTGGACCAACGAGCACGGCGGCATCATCCTCAAGCAGCTGCGGCGCCTCGGCGCCAGCTGCGACTGGGACCGCACCGCCTTCACGATGGACGCCCCGCGCTCCGAGAGCGTGCTCCGCGTGTTCTGCGACCTCTATGAGAAGGGGTACATCTACCGCGGCCTGCGCATGGTCAACTGGGATCCCAAGGCCCAGACCGTACTCTCGACCGAAGAAGTGGTTTATCGCGAGGAGCAGTCCAAACTCTACTATCTCCGCTATTACGTGGCCGACGCTGACGAGAATCCCGTCCGGCCGACCGGTGCGGAAGGCGAGGTACTGCACGTTGACGAGCAGGGCCGTTACTACGCCGTGGTCGCAACCACGCGTCCCGAGACCATCATGGGCGATACCGCGATGTGCATCAACCCCAAGGACCCGAAAAACCAGTGGCTGCGCGGACACCGCGTCGTCGTGCCGCTGGTGGGCCGCGTGATCCCCGTCATCGAAGACCGCTACGTCGACATAGAGTTCGGTACGGGTTGTCTGAAAGTGACCCCGGCCCACGACGTGAACGACTACAACCTCGGCAAGACCCACAAGCTCGACAGCATCGATATCTTCAATCCCGACGGCACCATCAGCGACCAGTCGCCGCTGTATGTGGGCCTGGACCGCATGGTTGTCCGCAAGCAGATTTCGAAAGACCTCACGGCTGCCGGCTTGATGGAGAAAGTGGAGGATTACGTGAACAAGGTGGGCTATTCGGAGCGCAACGCCGACACGGCCGTGGAGCCGCGCCTGTGCAAGCAGTGGTTCCTCAGCATGAAGCACTTCGCGGAGATCGCGCTGAAGCCCGTGCTGGAGGGGGACATCAAGTTCTATCCCGAGAAATTCGTCGGCAGCTATCGCCAGTGGCTCGAGAACATCCAGGACTGGTGCATCAGCCGCCAGCTCTGGTGGGGCCACCGCATTCCGGCGTACTACCTTCCGACCGAGGAAGGGGAGGAGGAACGCTTCGTGGTGGCGATGACCGCGGAAGAGGCACTCGAAAAGGCGCACAGGCTAGCCGGCTACGAGAACCTGAAGGCCGAAGAGCTGCGTCACGACGAAGATGCGCTCGACACCTGGTTCAGCAGCTGGCTGTGGCCCATCTCGCTGTTCGACGGCATCCGCAACCCCGACAACGCTGAAATCAAGTACTATTACCCGACGTCCGACCTGGTGACGGCCCCCGACATCATTTTCTTCTGGGTGGCCCGCATGATCATGGCCGGCGAGGAATACATGCACGACGTGCCGTACCACAACGTCTATTTCACCGGCATCGTGCGCGACAAGCTGGGCCGCAAGATGAGCAAGCAGCTCGGCAATTCGCCCGACCCGATCGGCCTCATCGAGAAATACGGCGCCGACGGCGTGCGCCTGGGCATGCTGCTCTGCACCTCGGCCGGCAACGACATCCTCTTCGACGAGACGCAGGTGGAGCAGGGCCGCAATTTCTGCAACAAGATCTGGAACGCGTTCCGCCTCGTGAAGGGCTGGACGGTGTCCGACGTGCCGCAGAGCGACGCCTGCCGCGTGGCCGTGGACTGGTTCTCCGCGAAACTCGCGCAGACGGCCGCCGAAACGCACCGCGACTACGAGAACTTCCGCATCAACGATGCGGTGATGAACAGCTACAAGTGCTTCTGGGACGATTTCTGCTCCTGGTACCTGGAACTGGTGAAACCGTCCTTCGTCGACGGCGTCCAGCAGCCGCTCGACCGGGCGACCTACACGGCGACGATCGGCTTTTTCGACGCGCTGCTGCGCCTGCTCCATCCGGTGATGCCTTTCATTACCGAGGAGCTCTGGCATGCGCTGGAAGACCGCGCGGCAGGCGAGACGATCATGTATCAGCCTATCCCGACCGACGGGGCTTTCGACGCGCAGCTGGTGGCCGATTTCGCCACGGCCTGCGACGTGGTCGTGAATGTGCGCGCCCTGCGCCAGGCCAGGAACATCGCTCCGAAGGAGCCGCTTAAACTCGAGGTGAAGGGTTCCTTCCCGCGCGCCATGGCGCCCGTCGTGCAGAAGATGGCGTTCGTGTCGGAGATCTTGTCCGTAGAGGCGTTCTCCGGTGCGGGCGAGGTGTTCATGGTGGGCACCACGGAGTTCAACGTGCCGCTCGACGGCATGATCGACGTGGCGGGCGAAATCGCCCGGATCGAGGCCGAAATCCAGCGCTTCGAGGGCTTCCTCCGCGGCGTGAAGGCCAAGCTTTCGAACGAGAAATTCGTGGCCAACGCCCCGGAAAAAGTCGTGGAGACGGAGCGCAAGAAACTGGCCGACGCGACCACGAAGATTGAGAATCTGCAGGCTCGGCTTGCGGCTTTTAAGAAATAATAAATAACTAAATACCAGCTATTATGGCAACTTTATTTATAGCAGTACTTCCGCTTGGTGTGATCGGTCCCTGGCAGTGGGTCATCATCGCGCTGGTCATTGTCCTGCTCTTTGGCGGCAAGAAGATTCCGGAGCTGATGCACGGCCTGGGCAAGGGCGTCAAGAGCTTCAAGGCCGGGATGAAGGATGCCGAAAAGGACATCCAGGAAATCAAGGCCGAAATCGTCAAGGATGACGACGAGAAGAAGCCCGAAAAGAAGGAAGAGAAGAAGGAGGAGTAACGGCTGACCGTGGCTGAAGAAAAGCTCGACGAATCCAAGGACATGAGCTTCTGGGATCACCTGGAAGCGCTTCGACAAGGGCTGTTCCACATGGTCATCGCCCTTGTCGTGGCTTTTGTCGTGCTCTTCTTCTTCAAGGACTTTCTCTTCGACAAGCTGATCCTGGCGCCGACGCGGCCTGATTTCTTTTTTTACCGCTGGTTCGGCATGGAAACCGGGCTGCAGCTGGTCAATATCGAATTGTCCACGCAGTTCATGGTGCATATGCGCGTCACGATGATGTGCGCGCTCATCGTGTGCTGTCCCTACATCCTTTTCGAGATCTGGCGCTTCATCGCGCCGGCGCTCTACGAGCAGGAAAAGCGCGCCACGCGCCGGGCGTTCTTCTTCGCCTCTTTCCTGTTCTATCTGGGCATCGCGGTGGGCTACTGCATCATCCTGCCGCTGATCGTCAATTTCTTCGACGGCTACAAGGTGAGCGAGGCGGTGGTCAACACCATTTCGCTGAATTCCTATATTTCGACCGTCAATTCCACGGTCCTGCTGTTCGGCATCGTGTTCGAGATTCCCACGCTGCTGGCCGCGCTTTCGCAGATCGGCCTGATTACGCGCCAGACGCTCATCGACGGCTGGAAGTGGGCGGTGCTGCTCATCGCGGTGCTGGCGGCCATCATCACGCCCGCCGATCCCTTCTCCATGCTGATCGCGGCGGTGCCGCTGGCCCTGCTCTACGCCATCAGCATCCTGGTGTGCAAGAAAGAGGAGCCGGAAGAACCTGAAGAAGAGGAGGCTGCAGCATGATTTCTCTCGACGACATCACGGTATCGTACGGCGGCTTCACGCTGCTCGACGGGGTGAGCCTGCACATCGGCGACCGCGAGCGCCTGGGCCTGGTGGGCAAGAACGGGGCGGGGAAGAGTACGATGCTGAAGCTCATCATGGAGATCCAGAGCCCCACGTCGGGCAAGATCACGCGCACGGCGGGCCAGCGCATCGGCTACCTGCCGCAGATCATGGAGCATCACCGGGGCCGCACGGTCATCGAGGAGGTGATGACGGTCTTCGACGAGCTCGACCGGCTGAACCGGCGCGTGGACGAGATATCCCGGGAACTGGCAGAGCGGACGGATTATGAGTCGGCTGCTTACCACAAGCTGATCGTGGAGCTCAACGAGGTGAACGACGCGCTGGTGATCGCGCAGAGCGAGGCGCCGGAGGAGTCGGTGGAGCGCACGCTGACGGGCCTGGGTTTCAAAAAGTCTGAGTTCGGGCGCAAGACGGAGACGTTCTCGCAGGGCTGGAACATGCGCATCGAGCTGGCGAAGATCCTGCTCCGCCGTCCGGACGTGCTGCTGCTCGACGAGCCGAC
>JAFZRV010000009.1 GCA_017619655.1 Bacteroidales bacterium
ACAAGACGCTTTCCGAGAATGGCTGTTTACTCAGAAAAAGGATTGAGGCATTCTATTCGGAGATAATCCGGCAGATGTTTGCCAAATGTTTGCCAAGTTATAAAAAATACGCCTTCTAGATACCTAGAAAGCGTATTTCTGTGCCTCGGGCGGGACTCGAACCCGCACGGCCGTTTCGGGCCAAGGGATTTTAAGTCCCTCGTGTCTACCATTCCACCACCAAGGCGGGGAAAAAAGGGGAGGGTCGAGCCCTCCCCTTTCAGCGTGTCAAGCTTCGGGGGCGATTATTTGTTGCCGCCGAAGAACTTGTTGTTGAGGACGACCTTGCGGAGCTCGTTGCCGTTGGTCTCGGCGAGCTTCTTGTCCGTCACTTTCTCGAGGCAAGCCTTGGCGTTCTCGGCATCGCCCTTGGCCAGGTAGCAGGCAGCGAGGTTGTTGTAGACTTCCTCGGTGTTGCCGGCCTTCTTGTAGAGCTCGATGGCCTTGTCGATGTTGCCGGCCTCGTATTCACGGGCAGCGGCCACAGCGGCGACGCGGGCGTCGTTCGGGTAAGCCTTTACGGCGTTCTCGACGGCATCCATCGGAGCACCGTCCTGGATCCAGAGCACATACTCCTCAGCGGAGACGTTGGCCGGATCGTGCTTGTAGAGAGACTCGACGTCAGCCTTGTTGTAACCCTTGTTCGTGAAGGTCACGACGGCTTCGGCGAAGCGGCTGCGCGGGTACACGGCGTCGAAGATCTTCTTGTACGGTTTGCCGCCGTCGATCTTCTTGATGGCTGCCTCACGTTTGTCGAGGTCGCCGTTGGCTGCGATGGCATCCTGGATGGCTGCACGGTTGGTGGCCACGATCGGCTCGTCGGTGTTGTCGACATAGTCGATGATGGAATCCCAGTACTCACCGTTGCCCTTCACGGAGTAGACATCCTGCGGGAAGTTGTACTTGTCGGAGATGATGCCCTTGACCGTCTTGGCGCGGTTGATGGAGAGGTTCTGGTTGTAAGCCACGGTTGCTTCAGGGGAAGCCCAGCCTTCGATGGCGACGGAAGTCACCTCGAAGTTACCGCGATCCAGCGTATTGAGGAGCTCGAGGGCCTCGGCGTTCTCGAGATAGTTGTCGACTGCCTTGGTCACGTTGACCGGGTAGAACAGCTTGGTGCGGAGGACGCGCTCGCCTTCCATCTTGGCGACAACCGGAATCGGAGCGAGCACAGGGTCAACCACAAGCGGTTCGGAGAGGTACGGGATGTCGCAGATGTACTCTTCGCCCGGATAGTTCTCGATGCAGTTCGGCTTGTAAGTCACCTTCTGGGTGGTCGTGTAGAAAGCGGCGCCTTCGTCCATCCAGGACTCGTAGGGAACCTGCGTGCAGGTCTTCACGTGGAGCGCCTCGCCTTCCTTCACCTTGAAGAAGCGGACGTTATTGGGGTCGCAGACACCGTAGCATACACGCTGCAGCCATTCGGTGTTGATCTTGCGGGACTCACCGTTGACGACGATCATTTCAATGACTTTCTTGTTGCCGTTCTCATCGCGGACGACCGGAGTGATGAGCAGCGAGGAGCACTCGTCGATTGCATCGGCGGCCACATCGACATCGTAGCAAGCGATCAGGGCCGTTCCCTCAGCATTCGGAGCAAGGTCGTTGATGGTAACGGTCACTTTGCCGTTGCCGACCTTGTAAGAGTTGTCCACTGCAGAAGCAGTAAATGTTGCAACGAGCATCAGCGCTACAGCTGCGAACAATGTACTCAATTTTTTCATACTTTTTGTTTTATTTAGTTAATTATTAAATACTTATAGTGGTACGCTTTCGTCCTAACATAATTAGCAACCCCAAAGTTAAGCATCTTTTTCGGGAATTCAAACTTTGAAAGTGAAGTTTTTCTTGGTTCTTTGCTATTTATTTTAACTTTGTAGAAATTTTATCCCCCATGTTACGAAAGATCCGCATCACTGCAGCCGTGCTGTTCTTCAGCCTCATCACGCTGCTGTTCCTCGATATCACCGGAGCGGTGCACACCTGGTTCGGCTGGATGGCCGACATCCAGCTGCTGCCGGCCGTCCTGGCCCTGAACCTGGCCGTGATCGTCGCCATGGCGCTCCTGACCCTGCTCTTCGGCCGGGTCTACTGCTCCGTGATCTGCCCGCTGGGCGTCCTGCAGGACATCATCTCCTGGGCCAGCGGCAAGCGCAAAGGCAAGAAGAACCGCTTTACCTTTAAGAAGGAAAACAAGTGGCTCCGTTACGGCGTGCTGGTGCTTTTCATCGTGCTGATGGTGGCCGGCGCCAACGCCGTGGCCATCCTCATCGCCCCGTACAGCGCCTACGGCCGCATCGCCACGGCCCTGTTCGAGCCCCTGTACGGCTGGGGGAACAATGCGCTGGCAGCCATCTCCGCCCACTTCGGCAGCTACGCGTTCTATCCCACGGAAGTCTACCTGAAGAGCCTGCCCGTGCTGGTCGTGGCCATCGTCACCCTCGCGGTGCTGGCGGTCCTGGCCTGGAAGGGCGGCCGCACCTGGTGCAACAACATCTGCCCCGTCGGCACGGTCCTCGGCCTCCTCTCCCGCTTCTCCCTCTTCCGTCCGACGATCGACACCGGCAAATGCGTCAACTGCGGCCTCTGCGGCAAACGCTGCAAAGGATCCTGCATCGATACGAAGAACCACAGGATCGACTACAGCCGCTGCGTGGCTTGTTTCGACTGCATGGACAATTGCAATACCGGAGCGATCCAGTATCGGTTTGCCTATGGAAAGGAGATTCCCGGTCAAGCCGGGAATGACGATGCGAAGCGAAGCGATGCGAAGCGGAGCGGAGCGGGTGATGTTTCGGCGCGCGAGCATTTTTCTGCGAGCGAGACGAAACATCAGAGCGGAGCGGAGCGTAGGGCTTTCATCACCGGCGTTGCATTAATCGCCGGGACAGCGACCATCGAAGCGAAGAAGAAAAAACTCGCCGAAGGCGTCGCCCGCCTCGAGGATAAACAGGTCCCGCCGCGCGAGACCCCGCCCGTCCCCGCCGGCAGCATCAGCCGCAAACACTTCTACCAGCACTGCACCGCCTGCCAGATCTGCATCACCAACTGCCCGAACAACGTGCTCCGGCCCTCCGCCAGACTCGCCACCCTCATGCAGCCCGAGATGCACTTCGACCAGGGCTTCTGCCGCATCGAGTGCAACCGCTGCACCCAGCTCTGCCCCGCAGACGCCATCAAACCCGTCGACAGCATCGCCGACAAGAGCGCCATCCAGATCGGGCACGCCGTGGTCATCCCCGAGAACTGCGTCGTCAACCGCGACGGCGTGCACTGCGGCAACTGCGCCCGCCACTGCCCCGTAGGCGCCATCACCATGGTCGCCAGCGAAGCCGACCCCAAACGCAAGCTGCCCGCCGTCAATACCGAACAGTGCATCGGCTGCGGCGCCTGCGAATACCACTGCCCGGCCCGCCCGGTCAGCGCCATTTACGTCGAAGGACACGAAGTCCACAAAGAAAGATAAGGAGGACCCGCTATGAAACGCAGAGATTTTATCAAGGCCTTTGGAGCGGGCACCGCCGCCGCTGCCGTCGCCGCCTGCACCCCGGGCGCCAGGAACACCGCCGCCACCCCGAAAGAACCCGGCACCATGACCTACCGCAAGAGCCCGCAGGGCGAAGACGTGTCGCTGCTGGGCTACGGCTGCATGCGCTGGCCCACCACGGTCGACGCCGAAGGCAAGACCGTCATCGACCAGGAGCAGGTCAACGAGCTGGTGGACTACGCCATCGAACACGGCGTCACCTACTTCGACACCGCGCCGGTTTACGGCCAGGGCGAATCGGAGCGCGTGACCGGCATCGCGCTGAGCCGGCATCCCCGCAGCAGCTATACCATCGCCACCAAGCTGTCGAACCAGCGCGGCGACTTCTCGCGCGAATACGCGCTGAAGATGTACCGGCACTCCTTCGAGATGCTGCAGGTGGACTACCTGGACTACTACCTCCTCCACTCCGTAGGCGGCACTTCCGGCAAGCTCACCAGCATGGAAGTGCTGCAGCAGCGCTTCTTCGACAACGGCGTGCTGGACTTCCTGCTCAAGGAGCGCGAAGCGGGCCGCATCCGCAACCTCGGCTTCTCGTTCCACGGCGACCAGCAGGTGTTCGACTACCTGCTCTCGCAGCACGACAAATACCACTGGGACTTCGTGCAGATCCAGATGAACTATGTGGACTGGCACTACGCCCACACCCTCTCCGCCCGCAACGTCAACGCGGAGTATCTCTACGGCGAACTTGACAAGCGCGGCATCCCCGTGGTCATCATGGAACCCCTGCTCGGCGGGCGGCTGGCCAACCTTCCCCAGCACGCCGCCGACCAGCTGCTGGCCCGCGCACCCGGCGCCACGCTCGCATCCTGGGCCTTCCGCTTCTGCGGCACCATGCCCCGCGTGCTGACCGCCCTCAGCGGCATGACCTACAAGGAGCACCTGGTCGACAACCTCAGCACCTTCTCCCCGCTGGAGCCCCTGACGGAAAGCGACCTGGCGCTGCTTGAAAAGATCGCCCAGGACTACGTGAACTTCCCGCTCATTCCCTGCACCGACTGCAAATACTGCATGCCCTGCCCCTACGGCATCGACATCCCGGGCGTCTTCGCCCACTACAACAAGTGCGTGAACGAGGGCTTCATCACGGACGACCGCCAGAGCCCCGAATACCGCAAGGCCCGCCGCGCCTACCTGGTCTCGCTCGACCGGAACCTCGACAAGCTGCGCCAGGCCCACCATTGCATCGGCTGCGCCCAGTGCGTGGAAGCCTGCCCGCAGCACATCGGCATCCCGGGACAGATGCGGCGCATCGAGAAATACACCGAAGAACTTCGGCGCGACCAGTCACCGCTCTAGTATGGCAGCCATCGTTTTCGACTTCGACGGCACGCTGGGCGACTCCCTGCACGGCATCCTGGTCACGGCACACGAGGTGCTGCGGCGCATGGACTGGCCCACGGTCGACGATGCGGCCCTCACCGCCACCATCGGCCTGCCCCTGCACGAGAACTTCACGAAGGGGGCGGGCATGCCCGACGAGCTGGCCAGCCGGGCCGAGCAGCTCTACCGCGACATCTTCGACACCGTGGGCGCGCCGGAAATCCAGCTGTTCCCGGGCGTCCGGGAGACCCTCGAAACCCTGGCCGCACGCGGAATCCCGATGGCCATCGCGTCCTCGCGCGGACAGCACTCGCTGACCATGCTGGTCAAGATGCTGGGGATCGACCGCTTCATTCCGGCGGACCGCTGCTTCGGCCTGCAGACCGTCGCCCGGCCCAAACCTGCGCCGGACCTGGTCTATGTGATCCTGGGCAAACTGGGCGTCAAGCCGGAGGAAACGCTCGTGGTGGGCGATACGGTCTACGACATCGAGATGGGCCGCAACGCCGGCTGCCACACCTGCGCCGTGACCTACGGAAACCAAAGCGCCGACACACTGGCCGGCGCTTTTCCCGATTATATCATCGACGATTTGAGGAAGCTACTGTAGCCTTGCGCTGCTCCCTCTTCCGCGACACAGATCTGGGCGCCGCTTTATCTGTGTCGCTGACTAAAAACGAGGCAAAAGGCTGAAAAAAGTGTCGCGACACAGCTGAGACGGTTAAAACAGCTGTGTCGCGACAGAAAAATGCGCTCAAGCAGAAGCGACTATTTCAGGCCGCGGGCACGGAGGAGGGCCTCCGGGTCGGGCTCGGCGCCGCGGAACTGCTTGTAGAGCGTCATCGGCTCTTCGCTGCCGCCTTTTTCGAGGATGTTGTGGCGGAAGCTCATGGCCGTCTCCGGGTCGAAGATGCCTTTCTGCTTGAAGAGCTCGAAAGCGTCCTTGTCGAGGACCTCGGCCCACAGGTAGCTGTAGTAGCCGGCGCTGTAACCGCTGTTGAAGATGTGGTTGAAGTAGGTCGTGCGGTAGCGCGGGATGATCTCGTCGATCAGGCCCATCTCCTTGCAGGCCTTTTCTTCGAAGGCTTCGATGTCGATGCCGTCGACCGAGGTCAGTTCGTGCCACTTCATGTCGAGGATCGAGGCGGCGCAGAGTTCGGTGGTCATGAAGCCCTGGTTGAAGGTACGGGCGGCCAGGATCTTGTTGACGAGTTCGTCAGGGATGACCTCGCCGGTCTGGTAGTGCTTGGCGTAGCCGGTCAGCACTTCTTTCTGGAAGGCCCAGTTCTCGTTGATCTGCGAGGGCAGCTCCACGAAGTCGCGGGCGACGGCGGTACCGCTGACCGTTGCGTAGTGGCACTGGCTCAGCAGGCCGTGCAGGGCGTGGCCGAACTCGTGGAACATGGTCTCCACGTTGTCGATGCTCAGCAGCGACGGCGTGTCTTCGGTCGGCTTGTTGAAGTTGCCCACGTTGACGATGATCGGGCGGACCATCTGGCCGTCGACGGTCACGTACTGCTCGCGGACGTTGTTCATCCAGGCGCCGCCGCGCTTGCTTTCACGCGGGAAATAGTCGGTCAGCAGCACGCCGATCAGCGAACCGTCGGCATCGCTCACCTTGAAGGCTTCCACGTCGGGGTGGTACTTCGGCGCATTCTCGATCTTCTCGAACTGCAGGCCGTAGAGCTTCGAAGCGGTGTTGAAGACGCCCTCGCGGACGTTCTCCATCTGGAAGTACGGTTTCACGAGCTCCTCGTCGAGGTCGTATTTGGCCTTGCGGACCTTCTCGCTGTAATAGAACCAGTCCCAAGGCTGGATCTTGGCGCAGGACTCGAGCTTGCCGGCCTTGATGTCGGCGGCCATCATCTGCTGCATGTCCTTCACTTCCTCCTTGGCGCGGGCCACGGCATACTTGAAGATATTGGCCAGGAACACATCCACGGCTTCGGGCGTCTTGGCCATCTTGTCGCTGAGGATCTGGGCGGCAGGGGTGTCGTAACCCAGCAGTTTGGCGCGCTCTTCCTTCAGTTTGAGGATGTTGAGGATGATCTCCTTGGTGTCGTATTCGTTGCCGTTGTTGCCGCGGGAAGCGAAGGCACGGAACATCTTCTCCCGCTCGGCACGGTCCTCGAGCTGGGCCATGACGTCGCGATACTCGGAAATGGCCACGCCGAACTGATCCTTGAAGGCATTGTTTTCCTTGAGGAGATAGTTGCCGAAGCGGTTGCTGAGGGTGGAAAGCTCGGTGTTGATCTCTTTCATCCGCTCCTGTCCGGCCTCGTCGAGGGCGATGCCGTTGTCGGCGAACGAGCGGTAGACCTTGTCGAGCACCATCTGCTGCTCACGGGTCAGGTCGAGCTGGTCTTTCTGGTCGTAGACGGCCTTCACCTTGGCAAAGAGGTCTTTGTTGAAGGTGACGTCGTTGCTGTGCTGGGACACGAGGGTCGTGGCTTCCTCGACGATTCCTTCCAGCGTCTCGGTGTTGTCGGTCTCCGCGAGGTTGAAGAGGACGCCGCCCACCTTGCTGAGCAGCAGGCCGGACTGGTCGAATGCGGCGATCACGTTGTCGAAGGTCGGCGCCTCGGTGTTGGCGACGATGGCTGCGATCTCGGCGTCGTGCTGCTTGATGCCCTCCTGCAGGGCGGGGATATAATCAGATTCCTGGATCTGTTCGAAAGGCGGAATGCCGAAAGGAGTGTTCCATTCCGTGAAGAACGGATTGGTACGGTTGCTGGTGCATGCTGTCATGGCGATCAAGGCCAATACGATGGCAAAAATGCGTTTCATGAATGTATTAATCGTTTTAAATGTTTATAACCGGATAAAAACGTTTTTAAACGTTTACAATCGTTTCACGATTCTACAAAAATACGTATTTTTGTCATTCAATCGCTAAAAATCAAGAATATGATCCGAGATATCTCCACTTCCGTCACGTTCATCGGTGTCGATGACAACGACCTCGACCTGTTCGAGAGCCAGTACGACGTACCCGAGGGAATGTCCTATAATTCGTATGTGATCCTCGACGAGAAAGTCGCCGTGCTCGATACGGCCGACGCCCGCAAGGGCGAGGACTGGAAGGCCAACCTGGCCGATGCCCTCGGCGACCGCCAGCCCGACTACCTGGTGGTTCACCACATGGAGCCCGACCACTCCGCCCTCATCGCCTGGATACTGGAGACCTACCCGTCCGTGACGCTCGTGGCTACCGCGGCGGCCCTGAAGATGCTTCCGCAGTTCTTCGAGGGCATCCGCCTCGAAGGCCGCACGCTGGCCGTCAAGGAAGGCGACACGATCGAGCTCGGCAGCCACAGCCTCCGTTTCATCATGGCTCCGATGGTCCACTGGCCGGAAGTCATGGTCTCGTACGAAGCCTCGGAGAAGATTCTCTTCTCGGCCGACGCTTTCGGCCGTTTCGGCGCCATGTCGCACACGGGCTTCCTCGTGTCGGAAGACGACGACTGGGCCTGCGAGGCGCGCCGCTACTACTTCAACATCTGCGGCAAATACGGTGTCCAGGTGCAGGCGCTGCTCAAGAAGCTCGCGGCCTTCGACATCGCCATGATCTGCCCGCTCCACGGTCCCATCCTCAACGAGAACCTCGGCTATCACCTGGGCCTGTACCAGACCTGGAGCAGCTACGGCGTAGAGACCGAAGGCGTTTTTGTGGCGCATGCGTCGATCCATGGCGGCACGGCCGCCGCCGCTGAAAAGCTGGCCGACATGCTCCGCGCCAAGGGTTGCCCGAAGGTTTCCGTCGCCGACGTCACCCGCGACGATATCGCCGAGTGCGTGGAAGACGCTTTCCGCTACGGCAAGATGGTGCTGGCCGCCTCGTCCTACGACGCCGGCGTGTTCACCCCGATGCACGACTTCCTCTATCGCCTGCAGGCCAAAGGCTACCAGCAGCGTAAAGTCGGCCTGGTCGAAAACGGCAGCTGGGCCCCCAGCGCCGGCCGCGTCATGAAAGAGATGCTGGGTGCGATGAAAGACATCACTCTCGTCGAACCGATGGTGACCATCCGCAGCCGCATGCACGCCGAAGACCTCCCGAAACTCGAGGCCCTCGCCGACGCGATGCTACAGTAGTCGCTTCTGCTTGAGCGCATTTTTCTGTCGCGACACAGCTGTTTTAACCGTCTCAGCTGTGTCGCGACACTTTTTTCAGCCTTTTGCCTCGTTTTCATGCAGCGACACAGATAAAGCGGCGCCCAAATCTGTGTCGCGGAAGAGGGAGCGGCGCAAGAACCCCTTACGGCAGAATCCGGCTGACGGCCGAGAGGATCGGCTCGACGCTGATGGGCGCGCCGACGGCGCCCTGCATCCACGCCTGGGGCGTCATGCAGCCCTGGCGGTAGATGCGCTGCAGTTCCGCGGCGAAGGCCGCGTCATCGGGACACTGCGCCAGATGCTCCTCCAACTGATAATGCACGATGTGCCCCACCGGGTAGTTCGGCAGGTACATCGGGTAGTTGAGCATGTGCGTGTAGATGGCCAGCAGCGGCGAATCGGGCGTGCCGAGCACCGGCGCATAATACTGGTTCCAGACCGAGCGGGCCGTCTCCAGCACCGCGTCGCGCAACTCGGCGGGTGTCGCGGACGGATGCGCGTAGAGCCAGCGCCAGGTGTACATGTCGACCAGGCTCACGCCCATGATCTCATACATACCCCAGAAGATGTCGAGCGTGGCGTTGTCATCCATCCTTTGCCGCCCATAACCCAGCAGCTGCAGGTCACGGACCTGGAAGAGGAAAGCCATGGATTCGGTGATGGCGTTGTTGGGCACGCCGAAAAGCGGATAGTAGTCGATGTGGTAGAGGTCGGTCACCTGCTCGACATTGTGTCCGAACTCATGGACGGCGATGTTGTAGCCCTTGTAGTCCATGCCTTCCGGCCCGATGCGGGTACGCAGGCGCGCGGGCTCGGTGCGACCCAGGCACTCCCAGGCGTGGCCGGAGCCCCGGGCACCCTCCACGACGATGTGGTCGGCGAGGAACTGCGCTTCCTTCGGGTCAAAACCCAGGTTGCGCAGCATGCGCGGCATGTCGGCATGGAACGCGGCGGCGTTCGGGTAGCGGCGGCGCGTCTCGGCGGTCAGCCGGTCTTCGGGAATGGCCGAGCGGCTCTTGAAGCCGTCGTACCAGATGTCGTAGGGCCGCAGTTCGCGCCCCAGGCGCTCCCGGATCAGCGCGCCTACGCGGCGGACCTGCTCGGAAGAGAGGAAGCGGACGAACAGGGCTTCCACTTCCGAATCGGACATTTCTAGGCTGCCCTCGAAATTGCGGGCGATGGCCGTCGGCAGCGACGGGCACCAGCGGTCCAGTTCCTGGAAAGCATGGAACTGGTTGAGGATGTGACTGTATCGGACCGTGCCTTCCGCCGGCAGCGAGACCTCCGCTCCGTCCTTCCAGACGCGGTTCGACTCCGGCGCCCAGTCGTACGACGGGTCGTTGACCACCGCCGCGGGAATCTCCTGCGTGACGATGCGCTCCATCACCCGGTAGATCATCTCCTGCTTCTCGGCGGCGTGCGGCACGTCGGCATAGTTCGACTTGAGTTCGTCGCGCAGGTTCCAGTGCGAGAGCAGCGACATGTCCGCCGGGAAGAGGCGCTCCCCTTCCTCGGTGAGCAGGTGCCCCATCTGGATGTTGTAGGTATCGACGTAGGCCTCGGCGGCACTGTGCGCCGTTGTGACACGCTGGCTCACGTCAGCGGGCACGCGCGTGGTGAAAGCGTCGCCCAGGCGCGCGTAGGCCCACTGCAAGCGGTCCCACCCCGCGCCCAGCTCGTTCTTCTCAGCGAGGGTATAGTGCGGAAAATTGAGGATTGTGATGAACGCCACCTTGTTCGCGAACAGGTCGTCGGAGTGGTGGGCGGTCACATCATAGGCGGCCAACAGGTAGTCGATTGCGCCCGGTTCGCCTTCCGCCAGCACGGTAGGCCGGCCCAGTTCGATGCTTAGCTGGTTGTACTGCGTATTGAAGACTTCAAAGGCCCGCGACAACTTGTCGAAAAGCGAGCGGCGCGCTTCGGGCGTCGTGGCAAGCCACTGCGCGACGAAAGCCTCGAAATCGGCCTGGCTGCCGTCCTCAGCCCGCCAGAGGGCGGCGCACTGGTCGATGCCGCGCTGCATGCGCGCCTGGTCGGGGCCGGCGGGCGCCTGTGCGGAGACAGCGGGTGCGGAGGGGTGCGAAGTGCAGGCGACGGCGAGGGCCACCAGTGCGAAAAGGGCGAAGAAGCGTTTCATTATCCGGAATTTGTGTATCTTTACAAAGATATGAAAAAAGAGGAAAAAGCCCAACGCTACGAGGCGCTTCTGCAGGAAGTGGAAGCCCTGGTCGGCCCCGAGTCCGACGAGATCGCCAACATGGCCAATATCGCGGCAGCCATCCACGCCAGGATGGGATTCCACTGGACCGGTTTTTACCGCGTGCTCCCCACCCCGGACGGCAGCGGGGAAGAACTCGTGCTGGGGCCTTTCCAGGGCCCCGTGGCCTGCACCCGCATCCGCTACGGACGCGGCGTCTGCGGCACCGCCTGGAAGGAAAAACGCACCCTCATCGTGCCCGACGTGGAGCAGTTCCCGGGCCATATCGCCTGCAGCGCCCTTTCGCGGAGCGAGATCGTGATCCCGATCGTGCGAAAAGGCGCCGTCACAGCGGAATTGGACATCGACAGTGCCGAACTGGACACGTTCGATGCAGTGGATGAGCGTTATCTGACCCTTCTCCTTACTTCCCTGGCAACGGAATAGTCTTACTGCTGCAGGAACCTCGCCATGTCGGCAAGACGGCTGCAGGCGGCCTCGTACAGTTTCCACTGCGCGCGGGTGCGGACCAGGTTGTGCGCGGGGTATTTGATCTTGTAGTACGTGTCCCCGTTGATGTAGTCGGCCAGGAAGCGGACGGCCTGCATGTACGGGAAGAGCGTGGCCGCGAAGGGCAGGTTCTCGCGCTCGACCGGCGTCAGGAACGCGCTGGCCGTGGAGAGATAGCCCTTGGCGAAAGCCTTGAAGATCTCCATGTTGAAGTCCACGTTTTCGAGATTCGGGTCGTCCTCGGCGCCGGTGTTGGCCGCCGTGCGGAGGAAGTCGCCGAAGTCCGAGAACACGAACGAAGGCATGACCGTGTCGAGGTCGATGACGCAGAGGATGTTGCCATCGCGGTCGAAGAGCATGTTGTTGACCTTCGTGTCGCAGTGGCAGATGCGTTTGGGCAGCACGCCTTCGCGGTACATGCGTTCGGCCTTGCACATCTCCGCCTCGCGGGCGAAGATGGCGTCGACCAGCGCCTTCACCTCGGGGTCGGCCATACGGCCGGCCGCATCGGCGGCCACGGCCTCGCGCAACTGGCGGGCCCGGAGCTCCATGTTGTGGAAATCGGGAATCGTCTCGCCCAGCTGGTCGGGAAGGTCGGCGAGCATGGCCTCGAAGCGGCCGAACGCCACGCCGGCATAGCCGGCATATTCGGGCGTCACCGCCTCATAGGTGATCGCGTCGCGGATGAACACCGAAACGCGCCACCACTGCGTGCCGTCGGTCCAGTAGCTCTTGCCCGTCTCGCGCTCCGGCAGGAAGCGCAGCACCTTGCGGTCGATATCCGTTTCACCGGCCGCCTCCAGTTTCTTCCGGATATGGCGCGTCACGCAGTCGATGTTGTGCTGCAGCAGGTCCACGTCCTGGAAGATGCCCTGGTTGATGCGCTGCAGGACATAGTTGTCGGGGCCGTCGGTCTCGACCAAGAAGGTGTCGTTGATCAGTCCGTTTCCAAGCGGACGGATGCCGGTCACCTTGCCTTCCACGGCAAAGTGACCGACAATCTCTAACAAGCGTGCGTCCATGGCACTATTCTTCCGCCAACGCGTATTTGAATCCCTTCACGCGGTTCCAGGCGCCGCGGGTGAAATCGGGCACCTCCACGGGCATCGAGCCGTTTTCGAGCGACACGCGCGACAGCGGAGCCACGCAGCACCACTCGGCCAGGTCGTACACGTCCATGTCGAGCGGCAGGCCGTGGCGCAGGCAGTACACGAGGCGGTAGTCCATGATGAAGTCCATGCCGCCGTGGCCGCCCACTTCCTTGGCCACGCGCTCCAGTTCCTCCGTCAGGATGACGTTGCGGTAGCCGGCCTGCAGGGTCTTGAGTTCCTCGCCGCTATAGGTCTTCTCGTCGCTGATGTGCTTGGCATCCACCTGGTCGGCGGGCTTCTCCTCACGCAGGCAGTACTGCGGGATCGGATACTTGGCGGCATACCCGTCCGTGCCCACCACCTGGTACATGCGGCTGTACGGACGCGGGGTCATGACGTCGTGCTCGATGAGCAGGGTCTTGCCTTTCTCGGTGCGGATGAGGGTGGAGGTCTCGTCGCCGTTGGCGAATTCCCGCACGTCCATACCCGTATGGTTGGAAGCGATCTTCGCGCCGTTGAACGACTTGGTGTCCATCGACACGAGCGTCGTCATGCGGTCGCCGCGGTGGATGTCGAGCACCTGGCAGACGGGGCCGATGCCGTGGGTCGGATAGACGTCGCCGCGGAACTTCTGGTTGTAGTCGAGCCGCCAGTTGTTCCAGTACTCGTCCCAGAACGGATCGAGGTTGTGGCAATAGGCGCCTTCCACGTGGATCACCTCGCCGAAGAGGCCGCGCTGGGCCATCTCCAGGGTCGTCATCTCGAAGAAGTCGTAGATGCAGTTCTCGAGCATCATGCAGTGCCTGCGGGTCTTTTCCGACATGTTGATCAGGCCCCAGATTTCGTCCATGTCGAGGGCGGCGGGCACCTCGATGGCCACGTGCTTGCCGCACTCCATGGCATACATGGCGATGGGATAGTGGTTCAGCCAGTCGGTGCAGATATACACCAGGTCGACGTCCTCCTGCTCGCAGAGGCCGCGCCAGGACTCCTGCTCGCCGCTATAGCAGCCGGTGGGAGCGGGTTTGCCCAGTTTCTCGAGAATCGCCTTGCTCTCCTCCACGCGGTAGGGCAGCAAGTCGCAGAGGGCCGTGATGACGGCGCCGGGAACATGGGGAAGGCGCTCGATGGCACCTGTGCCGCGCATGCCGAGGCCCACCACGCCGATGCGGACGGTCTCGATCGGATCGGCGGTCAGGCCGATGACATCCTGCTGTCCGGCAGGACGGGCCGGAACCGGCGTCTTGATGATGTTGCCGGCAGGCTTGCAGCAACCGGCAGCCAGCAGGGCGAACACGGCAAAGAAGAAGAGGATACGTTTCATGACAATATGCATTTTGACTTGTTTCTGGTACAAATATAATAAAATAGTTGACTATGTGGAAGCTAGGCGGGGTAGGTCCCGACGGAACTTGCGATTCTTCCAAATAATCGTTAACTTGCAGGAAAATATGCTTCTGCTATGAGACCCTTCAAATCTCCCCGCCGCCTCGGCTTCTTTGCCATGCTGGCGGCCCTTCTCGGCATCACCCCCGGCTGCAAGGGCGGTGGCGGTGGTGACGACGTCATCTGCATGTACGGCGTACCGACCGTATCCTATGAGTTGAAAGGAAAGGTCACCGACGAGGCCGGCAAGCCGCTGGAGGGCATCGAGGTGTCGTTCGAGCGCTTGTCGGGCACCGACAGCACCGCGGTCAGTGATGCGCTGGGACCCCGCGTCGCGACGGATGCCGATGGAATGTGGAGCGCCCGTTTCCAGGATGATCCCGCTCCTGTCCTGCGGGTTACGTTCCGGGATGTGGACGGCTCGGAAAACGGCGGCCTGTTCTCGGAAGAAAGCACTGTCCTGGAGGACATTATGCCCGTTAAGGACCCGAAGGACGACAAGAATCCCTTCGATCTAGGCGAAGTCAAGAAGGAGATGCCGGCCGTGAAGATGGTCAGAGAACAATAAACGCTCCTTCGAGCCTCGTCCCGCAAAGCAAGTGCCGAACCCCACAAGGTCCGGCGCTGGAATGTGAATCACAAGAGAATGTTACGGCGTAACAGGCGTCAGTATCCAATAACCTCCGCCACTTTCAAATTTGAGACCACCATAATTGCCATCAAAGGGGAAGTTATTGTCATAAGCCTCAGTACTGCTATTATACCATTTCTCGGCAGTCTTGTCATAGACCTTTAAGTCTCCAAAATACACATCGCAGGAATTCGGCCACTCTCCTCCGATGAGAGGATAAGAATCACTATTACTCGAGACTCTCACGTAGGTAATGTCTGCACCGATGGTAATGGTGCCGCAAGAACCACCTTGTCCGCTGCCTATGCCGGCCGCATCTTGACTACCGACAGCACCATCGTAAATCGAACCACCGATTTCGCCTCCTATCTGTCCGCCGCTGATGGTGATGGTGCCGCAAGATCCGGATGCTCCGCTGCCGATGCCCGCACCATGGGAGTCTTCAGGACCATCATATTTTGCTTTCTTGATTGCTCCACCGCTGATGGTAATATTGCCGCAACTGCTGGAAGAACTACTGCCGATGGCGGCACTGTCATAACCACCATAGGCCGATATGATTCCTCCGGCAAAAACGATATTACCACCAGTGATGTTATAGCCTCCACCGATGCCGGCCCCGTAGCTATTTCCTGCATCGGAAAATAAGAAATGAAAAGAAATGAAAAGCGGTGAAAAGAAATGAAAAGCAAAAACCCTTGTAACTGCCTATAAATCAATATACATTTAGGCGGTCAAGCTCAAAACACCTTTTCATAGCTTTTCATTAGATTACATCTTCGGGGACAAAATCTTTTGGTTTTGTCCCCCGTTTTTCTTATTTTTGTATCGTTAACAATAGAACAAATTATGGCATCATTAAAATTCACACTCTCCACGGTTCCGAACAAGGACACCAAGAAGGTCGAGATCCTTGCCCGCTACCGCAACACGCGTAAGGTCGCGCAGCGCGCGCACACCCGAATCTTTATCCTCCCAGAGTATTGGATCGGTGAAGCAGTAGTCGTCAACAAACGCAAGGACACCAAGGAAGTCCTGGAGCACAAGTCCGCCGAAGCAAAGTTCAGCGCCCTCAAGACCCACATCACCGAGAAGGGCAACAACACCCTCCCGGACGACATGGGCCCCGACTGGCTGCAGGACACCATCGACCGATTCCTCTTCCCCGAGAACTACGCCAAGCCCGACAAGGGAGAACTCTGCTTCCAGGACAAGACTGAGGAATACCTCAAGTACAAGAAGGTCTCTGCCGAGCGAATCCACACATACAGCGCAGTCTTCCGCATCATCAAGCGCTTCGAGCTGTACACCGGCAAGGAGATCATCCTTGACAAGGCTACCGCCAACACCCTGCTGGCCATCGAAGACTTCTTCCGCACTGAACACACGTTGTTTGAGCCGGTTCAATTGAAGTATCGCACCGGCCTCAAGCCCGTCAAGAAGTACAAGTATGCCTGGGATCACACCGAGCACGAACGCGCACCCCGCGAGCGCAGCGACAACGCCATAGTCGGCTACATGAGCGCCGTCCGTGCCTATTGGCGCTGGTGCATCGACATGGGTTACACCAACAACGATCCCTTCCGCAAATACTCCGTAGGCTCCCAGAAGTACGGCACCCCCTACTACCTCACCACCGAGGAACGCGACCTCCTGTACAAGACCGACATGGGCAAGGACAAAGACCTCGCCCAGGCCCGCGACATCTTCATCTTCCAGTGCTACATCGGCTGCCGCATCAGCGACCTCTTCGCCCTCACGGAGAACAACATCGTCACCACCGACAACGGCATCTCCGTCCAGTACGTGCCCTCCAAGACTAAAGAGGAACGCCCGCGCGTAGTCAAGGTCTACCTCGCACCCACGGCCATCGAGATCCTGGAGCGCTACAGAAGCAACAAGAAAGGCCCCATCTTCCCCTTCTACGCCACCGGTAAACTCAACGGCCTCATCCGTGAAGCCCTGAAGAAAGCCGGCATCAACCGTGTCGTGACCATCGTCAACCCGAGGACCAAGCAGTCCGAGCAACACCCCATCAGCGACATCGCCAGTTCCCACATGGCCCGCCGTACCTTCATCGGCAACCTCTATAAGAAGGTGAAAGACCCCAACCTCGTCGGCAAGCTCTCCGGCCACTGCGAAGGCTCGAAGGCATTCGCCCGCTACCGCGACATCGACGACGACATGATCAAGGAGATGACCTCCCTGCTTGATTAGTTGATAACTTTCAGTAAAAGAGCACCGGAAATTGCGCGATTTCAAGTAAATTTGCAGCTATGAATCCGCTGTTGGAATCATTAAGGAATCTCTCGGAAGCGGCAAGCGAAGTCTTGCCGCTCCTGGAGTCCTACGATTACCGCAAGGAGGCAAAGCGCTTCAAGGAAGAGGACCTTCCGCTCAGCATGATGCCCAAGACCCTGAAGGAGATCTTTCGCAGCGTAATGCGCTACTGCATCCCCGTAATGGGCGACGAAGACCCGGTCAGAAGCAGCGCCCTCCTGAACGCTGACAACATCAGGCTCTTCACCGACAATCTCAACATCACTACCGACCGCCAACTTGCCCATCAGTTCCAGTTCATCGAGCTGGAGCCTATCCGTGCGGTCGCTGAAGAATTCACCGAACTGGGGCTGAAGCAGCAGGCCCGGATGCTCGAGAACGCCTGCAACTTCGCCTGCGGGATACGGAAAGCCAACAACGCTGCCCCTTTCGGAAGTTCAGGAAAAGACCTGGCTCCGGTCAACTACCTGCTCACTATCGCTTCGGATGAAATCAGCGAGGAGGAAGCAGATGACAACCTTCGCTTCGCGCAGTTCTGCTCCGTATTCGCCAAGAATTCCTTCGGCATCTCCCAGAAACAGGCTCTCTTCACCGGGCTGAAAGGCATAGTTGCCGATCCTGCGGAGAAGAGACCGCATCTGGTGGTGATGACGGTGATAGTCCTGCTGCGCAAAAGGAAACTGTACAGGAATCCCCTCCCCGGCTCTCTCAACTCCTGCCGGGACGCCATCTTCCAATCGCTGGGCTTGGATACGAAGAAATGTCACAGTTACGGCGATGACTCGCTCGACCGGAACACCAAAACGCCGCTCCATAAATACAAGGAAAAAGCCGACGCCGTTTTGAAAAGCGCACTTGGGAACACGCGCTGAGACCATTCTGGGAAGTTTTGGGAAAAACCATTGTAAACCGCTTGCAATCAAGCGGTTATTTTTTGCGTGAAATAATTGAAAAACTCTTTTTCCGGGAATTTTTCGCGGGTTTTTCATCTCCATATTTTTGTCGTGCATACTGAAGGAAACGGAATTAAAGCAGTCGTTCCGGACGATGTGGCCACTGCCTTCAATGGCAACCGCTTTTACTGCTTTGCGGGTGGCCTTACAATTAAATCTATGCACGATGAAGCACGATTTAATCAAACTTGCCGAGCAGTTCCCGGGACTCACAGTCTCGGTATCGCTCGAAGACCTTCTCACCGCCGGCAGGACACTTGCCGACGAACTCCTCGACAACCTCGTCCAGACGCACGACGAACTTCCTGCGCCGTCCAAGGATGAAGAAGAACTCCTGACCAAAGAAGAGGCCCGCAAGAAGCTGGGCGTCTCCGTCACCACGCTGTGGCGCTGGGCGCAGGACGGCTATCTCACCCCCGTCAAGGTGGGCATCCAGGTCCGTTACCGGATCTCCGACATCAACGCCATCCTCGTCAAGAAAGGAGGTGCCTTATGAGCCAGCCCAA
>JAFZRV010000010.1 GCA_017619655.1 Bacteroidales bacterium
GCGCGAAGCCGTCTCCAAGATGAGTTTTCCATTGAGGGACGTGGGAGACTACCACGTTGATAGGCCGAAGATGTAAAGGCAGCAATGTCAAAGTCGATCGGTACTAATATCCCGAATACTTCGCTTGAGAGAAGAAGCATAGGTTGTGAGTAGGGAGTAATTATTAAGTTTTCTTTCTCCTAGAGATATAATGAAAGGCGGTTATAGCAGTGAGGATCCACCTCTTCCCATTCCGAACAGAGAAGTTAAGCTCACCTGCGCCGATGGTACTGCTACACCAAGTGGGAGAGTAGGTTGCCGCCACCTTTGAGCCCCGGGCTAAAAAAAGCCTGGGGCTTTTTTTATGCCCGGAATTGGGCTCAAAGGTGCCGGCAACCTGCCGGTTGCCGATTGGGTTTACCGAGGGGGCGTACCCCCTCGGCTCCCCTGAGTCGTACCTCCGAAATACCCGGCGCCATCAGGCGCTAGCGGAGGCCGTTGTGATGGCATTGAGCGATAGCAGGCCGAAGCGGCAGGTCTGGGCGGAGCCCAGTAGACACCAATGGCGTACCCCCTCGGCTCCCCTGTGCTTCGCTCGTTTATCTTTTTTTGCTGCAATGTACACGGTTGATAGTCAGCCGTTTGTGAAATACCCTCCCCTCTTGCACGAGGGGAGATGTTTTTATATGTAGTTGATGGACAAGTGTGTAGATTGCAGGGATGATATGCAACGTTTGGGGCATTATTTGCATCTTAGGGAGAGAATAGCTATTTTTATGAAAACATTGGTGTCATGAGGATCCGTTATATTGTTTCGTTTGTTGTTGGTCTGCTGTTATTGGTCGGCTGTAATCCGATAGAGCAGCAGGAGGGGAATATTGAATTTCAACCGATTGTGCTGACGAAAAGCCAGCAGGCGGTGGTGGCGCAGGGCGACGCCTTCGCGCTGGATTTCCTGCGTGTCACATCGCAGCAAATTCCCGATTCGAACCTCTTCCTTTCGCCGATGAGCGCCTCCATGCTCTGCTGTATGCTGGCCAATGGGGCGGAAGGAGAAACCTATGCCGAGATTGTCAAAGCCATCGGCATGGACGGTTTCACCATCGACCAGGTCAACGATTGTTACGGAAGCTTGGTCGGCTCCTTGTTGCAGGCCGACCGGAGCGTCTCGCTCTCGCTGGCCAATTCCATCTGGGCGGCAAACGGGTTGGATGTGCTGTCATCGTTCAAGAGACAAATGTCGTGGATTTACCTGGCCGATACCTATGTCGTTGATTTCGGACAGTCCGCCACCCTGAAACGCATCAACGACTGGTGCAGTGAAAAGACGAAAGGCCTGATTCCGAAGATGTTCGACGAATTGGACGCCCAGGTGCAGATGATCCTGATCAACGCCTTGTATTTCAAAGCGAAGTGGAAAATCCAGTTCTCCAAGGACCAGACGGTCGCCGGCCCCTTCACCACTGTTGAAGGAAAACAGACGCAGGCTGATTTCATGGTCGCTTCCAGCGATGCCTTTACCGGATATCAGGATGAAGCGGTGAGCGTTCTCCGCATGCCCTACGGCAACGGCGCCTTCGAGATGGAGGCCATCATGCCCAACGGCAAAGACTTCAGCGGCTTCCTGAAAGCCCTGACGCCTGAACGCCTGGCTGCCTGGGATGGCAACAACACGACGAAGATCATCGATGTCCGTTTCCCGAAATTCAAGGCGGAGTTCGATACGGAGGAGCAACTGGTCCCGATCATGCAGAAGCTGGGGATGGTGAAAGCGTTTTCTTCAACAGCCGCCCAGTTTGGTAAGATGTCTTCTACCTTCCTGTATATCAGCAATATGCGGCAGAAAACCTATGTCAGTGTCGACGAGGAGGGAACGGAGGCCGCGGCCGTGACCATCGCTGAAATGCGGAAAAACGGCGTGTCGGTGTCCAGCAACACGCAGATGGTCTTCAACCGTCCGTTCGTTTACCTGATCCGGGAAAAGAGTACCGGCGCTATCCTGTTCGCCGGCCTTAAGCTGAAGTAGATTTCTTCTCCTTTCTGGTTTCCAGCAGGATCAGCAGGGAGCCGAGCAGGCCTGCGCACAGCGAGCCCATCAGCACGGCGACCTTGCCCATGTCCTGCAGCATGTCCATCACCTCCGGTGTCTGGTCGGTGAAGGACAGCGTATCCACGAAAATCGACATGGTGAAGCCGATACCGCCCAGGCAGGCGACGGCGATAAGCCGTTTCCAGGTCGCATGGGCCGGCATCTGGCCGACTTTGGCCTTGACGGCGATGAAGCTGGCCAGGGAAATGCCGATCGGTTTGCCGATCAGCAGCCCGAGGAAGATACCCATGCCCACGCTGCCCAGCACGTGGGAATACTGGAAGACATTGAAGAAGGAAGGGTCGGTGATCCGGACACCGGCATTGGCCAGGGCGAAGATCGGCATGATGACGTAGCTTACCCAGGGTGCGAGTGCATGCTCCAGCCGGTAGCTGAGGCCGATGCAGTTTTTGGAAGTGCTGCTCAGGCGCCAGAGCGCCACGCGCTGCGTGAAGTTGGGGAAATCTTCGCCGTTCGGCATCATGTCGCCCTCTTTCAGCCGGGCGATGTAGAGTTTATGTTTCCGGAAGAAGTATTCCTTGGAGTAGCGCGGCTGCATCGGGATGAGCAGGGCCATCACCACGCCCGACATCGTGGCGTGGATGCCGGAATAATAAAACAGGATCCACAGGGCGATGGCGGGAATGAAATAATACCAGGGACGGGTCTCGCCCGTGATGTTCATCCAGGCGATGAAGGCGACCAGGATGGCGGAAAGGCCCAGGTACAGGAAATTGATGTCCCCGCCATAGAAAAGGGCGACGACAAGGATGGCGATCAGGTCGTCGGCAATGGCCAGCGCCGTCAGGAAAACTTTCAGGGAGACGGGCACCCGTTTGCCCAGGATGGCCAGGATGCCCACGGCGAAGGCGATGTCCGTAGCCGTGGGGATGCCCCAGCCGGAAGCCGCGGCCGTCCCATGATTGACCAGGAAATAGATGAAGGCAGGCACCATCACGCCGCCGAAAGCGGCGATAACCGGCATGACGGCCTTTTTCGGGGAACTGAGTTCCCCGCAGACCACTTCCCGCTTGATCTCGAGTCCCACCGTGAAGAAGAACACGACCATCAGAATGTCGTTGATGAACTTCTCGACGGTCATTCCGTCGGGGAAAGAGAAACCATGTCCGCTCGGTGAAAGAACGGAGATGCGCAGACTGGTTTCCAGAATATGGAAATAGTGCTCGCGTGTGGCCGGCAGGTTGGCCAGCAGCATGGCGATGACCACGCAAATCAGCAGGATGACGCCCTGGATCCATGCCAGGTTCAGCAGTTTCCGGCGGCGTGTATACAGGTTGACCTGCGCTTTTTTCCAAAGATAGATGGGACGTATCATGCTAGTTTGTCAATCTTTATCGGACTTTGAGAAGGGCGCCGTTGTCATTGACGATGGCACGTTTGAATTTTTCGCTGTACCCGGGCCAGTCGGGCGACACCGGGATGTAGTCGACGCTGCCGTTGGTCTTGAAGGAGCCGTCTTCGTTCTGGCGCTTGACCGTGCCGTCCATGTATTTCAGCAGCAGGTACTGGTCGAGCAGCTGCCATTTCTCAAACAGCGCATCCGCTTCCCGGACCGAGAAGTCCGTCAGGTATTTCAGCTGTTTTTTCTCCGACTTGATGGCCAGGGCCTGCCGGTCGCAGGCCGCCACTTTCTGCAGCATCTCCTGCTCATGCGCAGCAATCTTCTCCTGGACCTCCAGACCCACGGGGTTGTAGCGCAGGTAGGCGAACTGGGCGATGCGGTTGTTGAGCCAGAACATCGAAGTGGGGGAGTATTCCACCATGGAGCCGTTGCCCAGCGCGTAGTGCCAGGAAACGGCGCGGGATGCCGAATATACGGGCGTCAGGGCCGAGGTGCCGGCGTCGTCGACGGCAAACCAGAACAGGCCGCCGACTGCGTCGGGCAGCCAGCCGCGGCACTGGGCCACGAACCAGAAACCGGTCTGCTGCGTGCAGATGGGGCGGGCGTTGGAGTATTTCACGCCGTCCACCGTCCAGTCGTTCTGTTTCCAGCGATAGGGGGTCTCGTTGCTACCGGCGCCAATGTCCTTGGTCATGTCGAAAGGCGTGCCTTCGTAGTGGTCGCGCATCATCGTGGCCAGGTCGAGCACGGATAGCCTGGCTTTGGGCTTCACGTAGAGCGGCATCCGGTTCTTCGGGTTGTCGGCCATGGCGAAATCGAGATACTGGTTCATGTCGAGATCGCCCCAACGGTTGAAGAAGCTCCAGACGCGGGCCTCGCAGTTGCGCATCAGCGAGAAGGAGAGCGGGCAGTAGGTGTCGGCGAAGCTGAAATCTTCGTCGGAACCCTCGTAAATGCCGATTTCCCGGGCGTGGGAGATCACGTCGGGCGCGTAGAGGCAGTTGTCCGGATCGTTTTTCGGGAAGGTGGTGATGCGGGCGCAGTTGGCATGGGCGGAGATGTAGCCGTCCGGGATGCGGACCGCCACCCACACGATGCCCTTGTTGCGGTTCACGCCGTCCACCACGTCGGGCTTCTTGGCGATGACCTCCAGGATCCAGGCCTCTTCGGTATCGGCGAAACTCAGCGACTCGCCGGAAGAGGCGTAGCCGAATTCATTGGCCAGTGCGACGAATAGTTCGATGGCCTCGCGGGCCTTCCTGCAGCGCTGCAGGCAGATGTATTCCAGCGAGCCGTAGTCCACGATGCCCTGCGGGTCGCGCAGTTCCGGACGGCCGCCCCAGGTGGTCTCGCCGATGACGAGCTGGTGCTCGTTCATGTTGCCGATCACGTTGTAGGTGTACGGCGCCTCGGGGATTTCGCCCAGGTAGTGGTCCTGGCCCCATTGCAGGATGCGGCGCATTTCCCCGGCCTTGTGTTTCCCGGCCGGGTAGTGGACCAGCGTGCCGTAGCGGGTATAGGAATCCGCTGCATAGGTCACCATCACGGAACCGTCGACCGACGCTCCCTTGGTGACGATCAGGTTGGTACAGGCATATCCGGCTGTCACCGACAGCGTCAGGATCAAGGTCAGGAAAAGTCGTCGCATAGGAAGGATCAGATCATCAGCGAAGCGACGAGCGAAAGGATCGCGTAGAACTCAGGAAGAGCGGCGTAGATCATGGTGTTGGTCTGCACGTCGTGGCCCTGGCTGATGCCGATGATACCGTTGGCGCACACCTGGCCCTGGCGGATGGCCGAGAACAGGAACACCACACCGGCGGCGATGCCGACGGCGAAATACAGGAAACCTTTGTCCATCATCGCCTCTGCGCCCTTGGGCCACAGCAGGAACGCGACAAAGCCGTAGAGGCCCTGGGTTGCAGGCATGGCGGAGAGAAGCATGTAGCTCGACGATTTCTCCGGATTCTTTTTCAGTGCGCCTTCCGCTGCGTTGCCGGCAATCGTGGTGCCGATGCTGGAGCCGATGCCGGCGAGGCAGAGCATCAGCGCCAGACCGACATAACCGAGAATAACTGTTAACATAGTTGCTTGATTTTTAGATTTTTATTTGTTTACTCTTTGATTTCGTTGGTGAGGGGATCATATTGCGTGCCCTTTCCTTCGTAACCGCTGTTCTTGAAGTATTCCACAAAGGTCAGACGCAACGGGTGGACGAAGGCGCCCAGGCAGCTCATGGCGAAGTTCAACCCGTGGCCGAGCAGGACGATCAGCAGGAAGAAAGGCCACTGCCAGGTCGGGTTGTCGCCGAGCACCATCTTGCCCAGGTCGTTGAAGGCCGCGCCCAGCATGCCGCCGGCCAGGCCGAGGGCATAGAGTCGGATGTAGCTCAGCACGTCGCCCAGGATGCCGGTAGCCATCTGGTAGCTGTCCCAGAGGCCTGCACCCACGTTGAGCAGGGGATTGCGTCCCGGCTTGTTGAAGATGAAGATGCCCAGGAAGGACAGCACGCCGACCGCGATGACCGCGATCTTCGTGGCGGTTTCGTCGAGCACGCTCGTCAGTGCGAGGCCGGCGACGATGATGCCGCCGACGACCAGGATGACCCAGCCCCAGGTGGAGATGGCCTCCTTGAAGCCGGCCCGCTTCGTGATGCCGACAGCCTTGATGACCATGGCCAGGCAGATGTGGAAGACACCGATGGCGATGGCGGCGACCATGGCCAGGTCGTAGGAAGCCCCGCCGAGTTCGATCTTGCCCACCAGCATGATATTCCGCAGGCCTTCCGGGATCCAGGACACTTCTTTCAGGTTGATGCCGAAGAAGGTGCCCAGCAGGATGCCGACGAAGAAGGTGCCGACGCCCAGCGTGGTGACGAGGCGCCAGTGTTTCTTCAGCCCCAGCAGGTCGAAGTCCTCCTTCTTCCACAGCAGCAGGCCCAGCGCGATGAGCAGCAGGCCGTAGCCCGCGTCGCCCATGCAGAACGACCAGAACAGCAGGAAGAACGGCGCCAGGACCGGCGTCGGGTCGAATTCGTCGTAGACGGGCATGCCGTACATGCCGGTCAGGGTCTCGAAGTTGCGCGCGAACCAGTTGTTCTTCAGCAGGATGGGCGGGTTGTCCTCCGCCTTGGCCGGTTCGGCCACATAATAGATGGACTGCTGGTCGAGCGCCGCCTGCAGCCGCGCGTCCTCTTCCGTCGGGGCGAAGCCGGTCAGCACGGAGATATAATCGTCCGCAACCAGCGTGGAGCTGCTCTGCGCCAGGTAGCGCTGCAGTTCCTGCGCCTTGGCGGCATAGACCTGCCGGATGAGGGGAAGTTCTTCTTCCTTACGGACGACCATGGCTTCCTCCCGGCGCTTGACGGACTCTTTCAACGCGGAAATCTGCGTGGCCAGTTCGCCGAGCGACTCGACGGCCACGTGTGTGCGAGGAACCTGGAAGTTGTTGGAACCTTCCGAAGCCCGGTCCACGCGGATGAAGCGCACGTCCTTCTCGTCGCGGTCGATCTCCACGATGGCGTATTGCTGGTCCCAGGCGGGATTGAATTTCTTGACGGGGACGGTATGGTAGTTGAGCCGGCAGCCCGCGTCGCGCAGGGCCTTCACCTTGTCGGGATCCACGTCGCCCCAGTGCTGCTTCTCAGCATAGGCCTCTTCGGCCGCCGCGAGTTTCGCGCAGAGGTTGTGGTGCTGCTCGTCGCGGGAGAAGTCGCAACGCTCGATGACGTCGATCTCCTTGCGCAGGGTTTCGGCTTCGCGGTAGAGCTTGCCGGAAGCGGCGTCGACCGGCTTGCGGGAGCGGGTGATGTCGAGCACGCCCAGATCCTGGATGTCGCGGAGGAAGGCTTCCGTGTCGCTGCTCAGGAGCAGGAACGTGTACTTGGTCATTTTCGTGATCATGCCTCTTCCTCCTCTTCTTCCTGCTGGTGACGGTTCTTGACGATCTTTTGGGACGCCTTGGAGAGGTTTTCCTCGTCTTCCATGAAGCGCTTGATCTTGCGGATGGCTTCCTGGTAGCCCGGAATCTGGACCTTCTCGTAGAGATTCACCTTCTGGGTGGTCTTCTTGCGCTGGAATTCCAGGATCCGACTCTTCTCGGCAAAGACTTCGCTCTCGATGCCGAGCTGGGCCAGTTTCTTGAGGATCGCCACGCCTTCACTGTACCACATCGGCTTGGCGAAGGCATCGAACGGCTTGACGTCGTAGATGACCTGCCTGAGTTCCGGCGTGCGGACGCCGGCCACCTTGACGATCGCCAGCTCCACGTCCTTCACGGAAATCAGCCCGGGTTCGAACTCGTTCCAGAGCCCGGCCATGTAGTCGTAGGCCTGGAGGGCCTGTTCGAGTTCGCGCTGGAGCCGTTCCGATTCGGCCTTGGCTGCGATCACGCTCACGCGCAGGGCCGACTCCTTGTTCTTCAGGGTCGGAAGCGCCCGCTCGCGAACCTTCAGCTGCTTGCCGAGGTTGGTCAGGGAAGTCTTGTTATATTGAAACTTGATAGCCATACGTTATTGGGCAGGCCAGTATTTGTCGATCATCGCCTGCTTGATGCCGGTCTCGGCCGGGCTGAAATACCGGGCGAAGAGCTTCCAGCAGGTGTCGAGCATCTCGGTCAGGCCGATGTTCACGTCGATCGAGAGGATCTCCACGGCGTAGTCCTTGGCGTAATCGAGGCAGCGGCGGTCGTAGTCGGAAAGGTCGAAACCGTTCTCCAGCTTGGTCTTGGCGTTCTGTGCGTCGGCGTAGAGGCGCACGGAGGCGTTCATCACCTGCGAGTGGTCCTCGCGGGTCTGCTTGCCCTGCACGAGCTGCTTCAGGCGGGAGAGGGAGCGGAACGGGTCGATGATGACCTTGCCCGTGTCGGTGTCGGCACGCAGGTAGAGCTGGCCTTCCGTGATGTAGCCGGTGTTGTCGGGGATGGCGTGGGTGATGTCGCCGTCGTTCAGCGTAGTGACGGCGATGATGGTGATGGAACCGCCGCTGGGCAGCTGAACGGCCTTCTCGTAGATCTTGGCCAGGTCGGAATAGAGCGAGCCCGGCATCGAGTCCTTCGACGGAATCTGGTCCATGCGGTTGCTCACGATGCTCAGCGCGTCGGCGTAGAGGGTCATGTCGGTGAGCAGCACCAGCACTTTCTCGTTCTTGTCCACGGCGAAATATTCGGCCGCCGTCAGCGCCATGTCGGGGATCAGCAGGCGTTCCACCGGCGGCTGCTCGGTGGTGTTGACGAAGCTGATGATCTTGTTGAGGGCGCCCGCGCTCTCGAATTCGTGGCGGAAGTAGAGATAGTCGTCGTTCGAGAGGCCCATGCCGCCGAGGATGATCTTGTCCACGTCGGCGCGGAGGGCCACCTGGGCCATCACGGCGTTATAGGGCTGGTCCGGGTCGGCGAAGAAAGGAATCTTCTGGCCGGAGACCAGGGTATTGTTCAGGTCGATGCCGGCAATGCCGGTCGGAATGAGCTGCGAGGGCTGCTTGCGCTTGTACGGGTTGACGGAAGGACCGCCGATCTGGCGTTTTTCGCCCTCCACTTTCGGACCGCCGTCGATGGGGTCTCCGTAGGCGTTGAAGAAACGGCCCGAGAGCGCTTCGCTCACCTGGATCGTCGGCGGTTCGCCGCGGAACAGCACTTCGGCGTTGGTGGGGATACCCTCCGTGCCCGCGAATACCTGCAGGGTGATCAGGTCACCCTTGATCTTGACGACCTGCGCCAGACGGCCGTCGACCGTGGCCAGCTCGTCGTTGCTCACGCCCTGCGCGCGCAGGGTCACCGTAGCCTTGGTGATGGCTTCGAGCCGGGTATAGGTTCTCTGGAATGCTTTACTGCTCATGGGACAAAAGGGTATTAAGCTGTTCAAGATACTGGTTGAACTGGTCGCTCTTGAACTCGGAATAGTTCATCTGACGGAGAACGTTGATGATCTCCTTGTATTGCGCGGCGCACTGCTCGTAGTCATCGAACTGGAACGGTACGTCGCAGATCTTCAGGACGAGCGAGAGCATATATTCCTGGCGCTCCATCGGGCAGAGGGAGTCGATGGGATCGAAGGCGTCCTGCTGCAGGATCACGAAGTCGATGAGCTCGCTCTTCCAGAACTGCTCGTGGTAGCTGATGGGCACGCCGTCGTCGCCGAGGATGTTGATCTGTTCGGCGATCTCCTTGCCGCGGCGGACCAGGTTCTTGGCCCGGTTCACCTTCTCGACCCAGTCTTTGCCCACGCGCTCCTTGAGGTATTCCACCACTTCGGGATACTCGAGGTACTTGGAGTAGGAGTCGATGGGGTCGACGGCCGGGTAGCGCTTCTTGTCGGCGCGGGCCTGCGCCAGGGAGTAGAAGCAGCGCGCGGCCTTCTTGGTCGACTCGGTCACGGGTTCCTTGAGGTTACCGCCGGCGGGGGAGACGGTGCCGATGAAGGTCACGGCGCCGGTCTGCCCGTTGCGCAGCTTCACGATGCCGGCACGGGAGTAGAAGTTCGAGATGATGGCGCTCAGGTCCACCGGGAACGCGTCGGCGCCCGGCAGTTCCTCCATGCGGTTGGACATCTCGCGCAGGGCCTGTGCCCAGCGGGAGGTGGAGTCGGCCAGCAGCAGGGCTTTCATGCCCATGGCGCGGTAGTATTCGCAGATGGTCATCGCGGTGTAGACGGAGGCTTCACGCGCGGCGACCGGCATGTTCGAAGTGTTGCAGATGATGGTGGTGCGTTCCATCAGGTGACGGCCCGTGTGCGGGTCGATCAGCTCCGGGAACTCGGCGAAGATTTCCACCACCTCGTTGGCGCGCTCGCCGCAGGCCGCCATCACGATGATCTCGGCGTCGCCCTGCTTGGCGATGGCGTGCTGCAGCACGGTCTTGCCGCAGCCGAACGGGCCCGGGATGAAGCCGGTACCGCCTTCGGCGATGGGGTTGAGCGTGTCGATGCAGCGGACGCCCGTTTCCATGATGCGGAAAGGACGGGGTTTCTCGACATAGCCGCCCACGGCCACCTTGACGGGCCATTTCTGGACCATCGTCACCTTGCGTTCCTCGCCCTGCGCGTCGGTCAGCACGGCCATCGTGTCGTCGATCCTGTAGTCGCCTTCCGGCGCGACGGACTTGACGGTGTAGGATCCCTGGAAAGAGAAGGGAACCATGATCTTGTGGGGCAGCCAGCCTTCCTTCACTTCGCCCAGCCAGTCGGCGGCGTAGACCGTGTCGCCCGGCTTGGCGAGGGGCGTGAAGTGCCAGAGCTTGTCGTGGTCCAGCGGGGCGGTGTATTCACCGCGTTTGAGAAATACGTCCTCCATCGTGGCGAGGTTGTTCTGCAGGCCGTCGTAGCTGCTGGAGAGCAGGCCCGGGCCGAGCTGGACCTCGAGCATGTGACCCTCGAACTCCACTTTGTCGCCCTGGCGCAGGCCGCGCGTGCTCTCGTATACCTGCACGAACGCGTTCTTGCCCGTCACCTTGATGACCTCGGCCATCATTTTGGTGCCGCCCAGGTCGATGTAGCAGAGTTCGTTCTGCGCCACGTCGCCTTCGAAACGCACCGTCACCAGGTTGGAGATGATACCGGTAACTATACCTGTTGCTTTCATTATATCTACTTTATATTTGTTCAGCGTTGATTCCTTGGAATGTTCCCCTCACTTCTTCGACGAAGCGCTGGAAGAGGGCCGCACCGGTCTTCGGATCGAGCCTGTTCCAGCGGGCGGCGATGTGGAGCCGCACCAGCAGCGACAGGATCGTGTCGATGGTGAAGACGTCGAACTGCACGAGCTCGGCGGCGGTGTCCCAGTACAGCCGGTCGAGCAGCTTTTCCCGCTGGGCCAGGTTGTCCACCTTGAAGATGATTTCGGCTTTCTCTTCCTCGGGAAAATCTTCCGGGAAGGGCTGGTTCTCCAGATAGGCCACCTTGCCCAGCCGCATGCGGCGGTCGAAGTCGAACCAGTCGATGAGGAAGCGGCAGCCGGTCTGCCGGATGTTCCGGTAGAAATGCGGCTTGAGGTGCGAGCCTTCCAGCCCGAATTCCAGCCAGTCTACCAGCTTGCCGTCCTTTTCGGAGAGCAGGCCCTTCAATTCGGCGATGACAGCCTGCTCGTCGACAGGGTGCTGGTCGTAGTCGAGCACCATGTCGGGGAAGCTGGCGATGATATAGGGATAGTTCGCCATTATTTACCGAAGAGGATCTTCTTGGAAGCCGGACGGAGGTATTCGCCGAACAGGGCGCTGAAGTCGCCGGCCGTGAAGCTGATCTGGTAGCCGCCGTCCTTGGGGCCGATCTTGAAGCCGTTGGCCAGGCCTTTCACGTTCTTCACCTCGATGCCTTTCGACAGGTCCTTGACGACTTCGTTCTGGAAAGCCTGCTCCAGTTCGTTCTGCGCCTGGGCGGGAAGGATGACCTCGAGGCCCTGTCCGTCGGGATTGGCGGCGTCGAAAGCCTTGACAACCGTGGCAATCAGCTCCTTGACGAACTTCTCGTCGGAGAGCGCGGCGCCGACCGGTTTGGCGACGGCCTGGGCAAGGATCATGTTTTCAACCTCCTGCTGCACGGCGGAGATGGTCTGCGTGGTGGCCATCTTGAGGTCGCCCTCGACGGTGGTGCGGGTATCGGCGGCTTTCTTTTCCGCCTCGGCCACGATGGCCTTCGCTTCGGCGTTCGCCTTGTCGACAATCTCCCTGGCTTCTGCCTTGGCCTTGGCGATCAGCGCATCCGCTTCCTGACGGCCTTTCGACAAACCTTCGTTGTACAAACGGTCCGTCAATTCTTGCAATTTATCCTGCATGTTTCGTACTTTGTAAAGGATTCACTATATCCCACAAAAATACGAAATTCTAGGCAGACCTCCAATTATTATTGGTTATCGCGCGATGGGTTGCCGGTCCATCGTCTTCAGCGTGTGGAGGACGACGGGAACGGCAAAGAGGAAGGAGCAGATATCGGCCAGTGCCTGGGAAATCTCAATACCCGTAAAGCCCCAGAGGGAGTGCCCGATAAGCAGGGCGGGCAGGAAGAAGATACCCTGCCGGGCCGAGGCCATGATGATGGCCGGAATCGTTCTTCTGATGTTCTGCAAATACATGTTGGCCAGCACGATGAAGCCTGTCAGCGGGAAGCTGTAGCACTGATAGCGGAGCACCTCGCTGCCGATGCGGATCACTTCCGGGTCGTCGGACCGGAACAGGGCGACCAGCGGCCCGGCAAAGAGCCAGCCCAGAAGCGCCAATACCGTGCAGTAAACCGTTGATACACTGCAGCTGTGCCAGTATGCTTTGCGGACACGGTCGAACAGGGCGGCTCCATAATTGAATCCGCACACAGGCTGGAAACCCTGCCCGTAGCCAATCATCGCGGCGCAGGCCAGCATCATGATGCGGTTGACGATGGAAAAGGCTGCGATGGCTTCGTCGCCATAGTTCGATGCCATCTGGTTCAGGCAGATGGCCGAGATACTCATTAAAGCCTGACGGGCCAGAGAAGGAAGACCGCCTGCTGCAATGTCGCGATAGCGTCGCAGCGTGGGTTTGAAATGGTGTGGCCGGATCGGCAGAGAACCGCGCTTGCCGATCATGCTCATGATGACGACGAAGCCAATAACTTGCGAGATGGCGGTCGCGATGCCCGCGCCACGGATGCCCAGTCCGAATCCGAAAATGAGAATGGGGTCGAGTATGATGTTGAGCACGGCGCCTGACACGATGCCGATCATCGAGAGCGTCGCGTTGCCCTGGTGCCGCATCTGGTTGTTGAGCGTGAAGGTGCCCATGATGAAGGGCGTTCCAATCAGAATGAATTGGAAATAGTCGACAGCATAGGGCAGAATGGTCTCCGTCGAGCCCAGCAGGGAGAGGAGGGGCCGCATCACCAGGAAACTGGCACCGGCCAGGACAATGCCGGTCAGGATGGAGGAGCCGAGTCCGACGGCGGCCATTTCTTCGGCGTCGACGGTCTCGCGCCGGCCCAGTGCCCGGGAAATGTAGTTGCCCGAACCCTGCCCGAAAAAGATGGCCAGCGACTGGATCAACACCATGTAGGCGTAAACGATGCCCATGGCGGCCACTGAAGGCGTGTTGATTTGACCGATGAAGAAGGTGTCGGCCAGGTTGTAGATGCCGGAGACGAGCATGCTCACGATGGACGGTATGGCCATCGCAGTGACGAGCCGGCCGACCGGCTGCGTCGTCATCCGGACGAATTTGGCGTCCTGCTTCCGGGTTTGTTCTTCGGTCTTCGGCATCGGAGACGGCTATTTCTTCAACAGAGCGGTGCGGATGGGGAAGGTGAAATAAGTGTCAGGGTAGGGTTCGTCCTTGAGGATGAAATGCCACCACTCTTCCTCGATGGGCTTGAATCCGTGCTTGCACATCAACTCCCGCAGCAGCATACGGTTGGCGTATTGCTCTTCGGTAATGGTTTCCCGGTGGTCCGGATGCGACTCCTCGCCGAACCAGTCGAAGCCGTAGCCCATGTCGATGTCACGGCCGGTCTTCATGTCGACGAGCGTTAGGTCGACGACGGAGCCGCGCGAGTGTCCGCTGCGGCGGGCGATGTAGCCCCGCTCGAAGACCACGTCCTTGTCGAGGTAGGGATAGAAATGGCTTTTGGTCAGTGTGTCGCTGACATTTTCGCCCCAGCGGCAGAAGTGGTCGACCGCCATCTGCGGGCGGTAGGTGTCCCAGATCTTGAGCCGATATCCCAGAGACATGGCTTCGTCGCTGACGGCCTTGAGGGCCTGAGCCGCCTCGCGCGTGCTCAGTGCGACGGGCTCTTCATAGCCGTCCACGCGCGTCCCCACGAAGTTGAACGTGCTGAAGTAGCGGATTTCCAGGATGACGTCGGGCACGACGTCCGTGAGTACGACGAAACCGGAAGGATCGTCCGGCCCGGTAGAACGCTGCTCGCTGCCGGCCAATCTCTGCTGCGTGCCGCAGGAGACCAGCGCGAAAAGGCTGAAGCACAGAAGGGATAGTTGGAGTCGTTTCATATGCAAATATACCAAAAAAGGAACCGACTGATGCCGGTTCCTTTTTGATAAATACGGTTGGATTAGCCCAGGAATCCCAAAAGCATACCTGCGGCGACGGCGGAGCCGATCACACCGGCCACGTTCGGACCCATGGCATGCATGAGGAGGTAGTTCTTCGGGTCGTATTCCAGACCGACGTTGTTCGACACGCGGGCGGCGTCAGGCACGGCCGACACACCGGAGTTGCCGATGAGCGGGTTGATCTTGTTGCCTTCCTTGAGGAACAGGTTGAAGAACTTCACGAAGAGCACGCCGGCGAAGGTGGCGATCACGAACGAAAGGGCGCCGATGATGAAGATCTTCACGGACTCCCAGCGGAGGAACTGGCTGGCCTGCGTAGAGGCACCGACAGTCACGCCGATGAGGATGGTGACGATGTCCACCAGCGGACCGCTGGCCGTATTGGCCAGACGCTTGGTTACGCCGCTTTCTTTCAGCAGGTTGCCGAAGAACAGCATACCGAGCAGCGGAATACCGGACGGCACGATGAAGGCCGTGAGCAGGAAGCCGATGATCGGGAAGAGCTTCTTCTCGGTCGGGGACACCGGACGCGGCGGTTTCATGCGGATGAGGCGCTCCTTCTTGGTGGTGAGCAGCCGCATGATCGGCGGCTGGATCACCGGCACGAGGGCCATGTAGGAGTAAGCCGACACGGCGATGGCGCCCATCAGGGTCGGAGCCAGGCGGGATGACAGGAAGATGGCCGTCGGGCCGTCCGCACCGCCGATGATACCGATGGCACCGGCCTGTGCGGCGTCAAAGCCCAGGGCCAGCGAAATGGCGTAGGCACCGAAGATGCCGAACTGGGCGGCGGCGCCGATCAGCAGCAGTTTCGGGTTGGCGATCAGCGACGAGAAGTCTGTCATCGCGCCGATGCCCAGGAAGATCAGGGGCGGATAGAAGCCCCGCTGCACGCCCTGGTAGAGGATGTTCAGCACGGAGCCCTCCTCGTACACGCCGACATTCAATCCGGCAAAGAGGGGGATGTTGCCGATCAGGATACCGAATCCGATCGGGACCAGCAGCATCGGCTCCCACTCATACTTGATGGCCATGAAGATGAATGCGCATCCGATGACGATCATGATGAGATAGCCCCACTCGAAGTTGGCGAAGCCGGTAAACTGCCAGAATGCTTTCAGGTTTTCAAGAATGTGTCCCATAAGGCGTCGGGGTTATGCGATTACTGCCAGCGGAGCGCCTTCGAGGACGGAGTCGCCCTTCTGGGCCTTGATCGTGACGGTACCGTCGCAAGGAGCCTCGATGGCATTCTCCATCTTCATGGCTTCGAGCACCATGATCACCTGGCCCTTGGTCACTTTATCGCCGTCCTTCACCTTGACCTCGAGCACGACGCCCGGGAGCGGGGAGTTGACGGTGGCGCCACCGGCGGCGGCCGGAGCGGCCGCGGGCTTGTTGGCGGGAGCCGGACCGGCGGCCGGAGCGGCCGCGGGCTTGTTGACCACGCTGATGGTCTTGGGCTTCGACAGCGGTTTCTCGAATTCGACGTTGTACGGCGTGCCGTTCACTTCAACCTTGGCGGCGTTGCCCTCAACCTCGTCGATGGTAACGTTGTAGTTGTTACCGTTGATCTTGATTTTATACTCTTTCATTGTCTTTTCTGGGTTAGGGGGTTATCTTCTTTTGTTGACCGCCGGGGTCTGGCGGAGCGTGTAGATCTTCGAGCTCCACGGCGAGTAGGTACGGTCGGTGTGATGGAGGGTCACGACGAAGCTCTCTTCATCGTGTCCTTCATCGTCTTCCTGGTACAGGTGCATGGCCGTCGCGATGGCGGCATAAACCTCGCCGGGAACTTCACCGTAGGCGGATTGTTCCACTTCGGTACCCACGGAGGCGGCGGAACGCTTCTTTCCGGCGCGGATGTTGGCGTTGCCGATGGCCTTGAAGATGAAATAGAGGAGGATGAGCGCGAGGAACACCACAGACATGGCCGTCAGGGCAAGAATCCAGCCGTAAGGATCGATTGCCTTCATGCGGTCGGGTTTCGCAGCCTTGTCGATCAGGGAGTTGTTGGTGCTCGGAGAGGTGCGGTCCATGACAGCCCATCCCTCTTCACTGCCGTCGACGGAACCAATGCCGTCTTCCACGCGGCCGAAAGCGATGTTCTCGCCCAGGTCGTGCCGTACGGGGATACGGTCGATGATGGTCTTGCCGTCACCTTTGGTGAAGATGATTTCCTTGGCGTTGGCCAGGTCGAAAGAGACGTGGAACGTGCCGCGGTAGGGCTGGTTGTCCGCCCAGAAAAGGACGTGCTGGCGGGGTTTGACCTTGGTCTGCAAGTCACCGCCCGGGATAGCGTATTTCTTGAGGTTGTCGGGATCGTCGGACAGGAAACATCCGGCGATGTCCACTGTGCCGTACGAGGAGTTGAAGAGCTCGATCCAGGCATTCTGCTGCCCGAAATCGTCCTGGAAGTCGTCTGTATTGACCACCAGGTACTCGTTCAGGCGCATCGCATCCTGACTCTGGGCTCCTGCCGTGAAGCACAAGGTCAAACCGACAACTGCCAAAAACAGTTTAATGTGTTTCATACGTTGCAGGTTTGATTACAGAGGCAGGTTATCGTGTTTCTTGGCCGGGTTCGAAAGCTTCTTGGTGGAGAGCTGCTCGAGGGCGCGGATGATGCGGAAACGGGTGTTGCGCGGTTCGATCACGTCGTCGATGTAACCATACTTGGCGGCGTTGTACGGGTTGCAGAAGAGGTCGTTGTACTCTTTCTTCTTGGCCTCGGCCAGTTCTTTCTGTTTCTCGGGATCCTCTTCGGCCTTGATTTCCTTGGCGTAGAGCACGGCCACGGCACCCTCGGCGCCCATCACGGCGATGTTGGCGGTCGGCCATGCGTAGTTGATGTCACCACGCAGCTGCTTGCAGCTCATCACGATGTGGGAACCGCCGTAGGACTTGCGGAGCGTGACGGTCACCTTCGGAATGGTGGCTTCGCCGTACGCGTAGAGGAGTTTCGCGCCGTGGACGATGATGCCGCCGTATTCCTGCTGGGTGCCCGGGAGGAAGCCCGGCACGTCGACGAGCGTCACGACAGGAATGTTGAAGGCGTCGCAGAAGCGGACGAAACGGGCGCCCTTGCGGGAAGCGTTGATGTCGAGCACGCCGGCCAGGTATTTCGGCTGGTTGGCCACGATACCGACGGCGGTGCCGCCGAAGCGGGCGAAGCCGACGATGATGTTCTTCGCATAGTCCTTGTGGACCTCGAGGAACTTGCCGTCGTCGACGATGGCGCCGATGACCTCGTACATGTCGTACGGAGCGTTCGGGCTGTCGGGGATGATCTCGTTGAGGGAGTCTTCCTTACGGTCGATCGGGTCTTCGGTCGGCACGTACGGGGGCTCTTCCATGTTGTTCTGGGGCAGGTAGCTCAGGAGCTCGCGGATCGTGGCGATCGCGTCTTCCTCGGTCGGGGCCTTGAACTGGGCCACGCCGCTCTTGCTGGCGTGCACGGCTGCACCGCCGAGCTCTTCCTGCGTCACGGTCTCGCCGGTGACCTGCTTGACCACCGCCGGACCCGTCAGGAACATATAAGAAGTGCCTTCCGACATAATGATGAAGTCGGTCAGGGCCGGGGAGTACACGGCGCCGCCGGCGCAGGGGCCGAGGATCGCGGAGATCTGCGGCACCACGCCCGAAGCGAGGATGTTGCGCTCGAAGATTTCGGAATAGCCGGCCAGGGCGTTGACGCCTTCCTGGATACGGGCACCGCCCGAGTCGTTCAGACCGATGCAGGGCGCGCCGTTCTTCATGGCCATGTCCATCACCTTGCAGATCTTCTGGGCCAGGGTCTCGGAGAGCGAGCCGCCGATCACGGTGAAGTCCTGTGCAAAGACATAGACGAGACGGCCGGCGATCGTGCCGTAACCGGTCACCACACCGTCACCGAGATAGGTCTTCTTCTCCATCCCGAAGTTGGTGCAGCGGTGCGTCATGAACATGTCGAATTCCTCGAAGCTGCCTTCGTCGAGCAACATGTTGATGCGTTCACGTGCCGTGTATTTACCTTTGGCGTGCTGGCTGTCGATACCTTTCTGGCCGCCGCCCATGCGAGCTTTCTCTCTGAGTTCGATAAGCTCTTTTACCTTTTCGAGTTGCTGACTCATTATCGTGTGTGCTTAAGTTTGTATTCGGTTTCCGTTACTCCTGCGGCTTTTTCATGCAGAATTCAGTGAGCACACCCTTGGTGGACTTCGGGTGGACGAAAGCAATCATCATCTGCTCGGCGCCGGCGCGCGGAGCCTTGTCGATCAGGCGGACGCCTTTCTCTTCGGCTTCAGCCAGGCAGGCGGCCACGTCGTCGGTGGCGAAAGCCAGGTGGTGGATGCCCTCACCGCGTTTCTCGATGAAAGCGGCGATGGTGCTCTCCGGGCTGGTGGGCTCGAGGAGTTCGAGTTTGGTCTGGCCGATCTTGAAGAAAGCGGTCTTGACTTTCTGGTCAGCGACTTCTTCGATGGCGTAGCATTTCAGACCGAGAACGTTTTCATAATAGGGGATAGCCTCTTCCAGCGAGTTGACCGCGATTCCGAGGTGTTCGATGTGTGTGAGATTCATGATATAGGGTATTGATGAAAATTATTCTTCTGCCAGGTTGTGGAAGACGTTCTGCACGTCGTCGTCCTCCTCGAGTTTCTCGAGCAGTTTGTCAAGCTCCACGCGCTCCTCGGCGGTGAGGTGTTTCATCTCGCCGTTGGGGAAGCGGTCGAAACCGGCCGAGACCAGTTCGTAGCCCTTGTCCTCGATGTACTTCTGGATGTTGTTGAAAGCGGTGTATTCACCGTAGATGGTGATGACTTCTTCCGTGTCGCCGTCCTTGTTTTCGAATTCATCCACGAAGACCTCGTCGGCGCCGAAGTCGATGAGCTCGAGCTCGAGTTCCTCGATGTCGATGTCGGGGCTGTTCTTGATCTTGAACACGCACTTGTGGTCGAACATGAAGGCCACGCTGCCCGAAGTGCCGAGGTTGCCGCCGAACTTGTTGAAGTAGCTGCGGACGTTGGCCACGGTGCGGTTGGTGTTGTCGGTAGCGGTCTCCACGAGGATGGCCACGCCGTGCGGGCCGTAGCCCTCGTACACCACTTCCTTGTAGTCGGCCTGGTCCTTGTCGGTGGCCTTCTTGATGGCGCGTTCGATGTTTTCCTTCGGCATGTTCTCGCTGCGTGCGGTCTGCAGCAGGGCGCGGAGGCGCGGGTTGCCGGTCACGTCGGGTCCGCCGTTCTTGACGGCGATGGTGATTTCCTTGCCGATCTTGGTGAACGTCTTGGCCATGTGGCCCCAACGTTTGAACTTTCTCTCCTTGCGGAATTCAAATGCTCTTCCCATGGTGCCGATTATTGCTGGTTTTCAATGCGGGAAATGTATTTCTGGATGTCGTAGCCTTCCAGGGTCTGGGGATACTTGTCCTCGATCTCCTTGTAGAGCTTCAGGGCGCCGGCCTTGTCGCCGAGTTCCTCGGAGACGAGGGCTGCCTTGAAGAGGTAGGAGGCCGTGTAGGCGTTCTCTTCCAGCGCGGCGGCTTTCTTGTACCAGTTCAGGGCGCTGGTGTAGTCCTGCATGTTGGAATAGGCGTCGCCCATCGCGCACCAGGCGCGGCCCTGCATGATCTTGTCCTTGGTCGAATACTTCTTCAGATAGGAGACGGCTTCTTCGTTGTTGCCGAGCTGAAGGTTGCAGAGACCCGCGTAGAGATAGACGCTCTTGCCGGCGCGTTTGCCGTAGCTGTCGATGATGTCCTTGAATCCGAGCACGTTGCCGTCACCGTTGAGGGCGGTCTCGAAATCGTTGTTGCGGAAGCTTTGCTCTGCCTGATACATCTGCTCCTGGGCTTCCTGGCGGGCCGGGGTCACGACCCAGCGGTTATAGGCGAAAATGCCGAAGATAATCACCACCAGGGCGATAAGTGCCCATTCAATCCATTTCTGATTTTTCTTGAAAAATTCCTCAACACCGGAGACGGTCGTCGCGACCTGCTCCTGCTGAGCTTCCTGTTGCTTGTTCTGTGCCATTTTAGTTTGTATTGTTTTGTATTTTGTTTCCGTTAAAACCCTCTCAAAAAGCTTTCTGAGAGCGTTTTTGCGATATTACACGCAATCCGCAAATTTACAACAAAAATGGGAAACACCAATATTAATTTGTATATTTGTGCATAAGATTTACACATGTTTTTAAACAGAATCATCCTGCACGATTTCAAGAATATCGCCGAGGCGGATGTCAGCTTCTCGCCCAAGGTCAATTATATCTACGGCAGCAACGGCGCTGGGAAGACCAATCTGCTTGACGCGGTGTACTATCTGTCGATGACCAAGAGTTATTTTTCGTCGTCCGACCAGTACGTCTACGCTTACGGCGCGGAGGAAGCCACGCTCTGCGGCTTCTACCAGATGGAAGCGGGCACGGAAGAAAAGATCGCGGCGTCGGTCCGGCGGGGCGGGGAAAAACAGTTCCGGCGCGGCGCCAAGAACTACGCCCGCTTCTCGGAACACATCGGGCTGCTGCCCATCGTCATGGTCTCTCCCTTCGACAGCGCGCTGATCAACGATGCGGGGGAGGAGCGCCGCAAATACCTCAATTTCATCCTTTCGCAGATCGACCGGCCCTACCTGCAGCATATCCAGGCTTACAACCAGCTGCTGATGCAGCGCAACAAGCTGCTCAAGGCCGAACTGGCCGCCCCGGCGCTGCTCGACACGATTTCCGAGCGCATGGCTCCGCATGCGGACTATGTGCACGCGGCCCGGCGGAACCTTTGCGAGCGCCTGCGCCCGCTCATCCAGGGCTTCTACGCCCAGCTGGCCGAGGGGCGCGAGACGGTGGATGTGGCCTATCGCTCTGATTTGGACGAGGATACGCTGGAAGGCCTCTTCGCCCGCGAAGCGGAGAAAGACCGGGTGCTGCGCTACACCACTACCGGCATCCAGCGCGACGACCTGCTCTTCCGGCTCGACGGGCACCCGCTGCGGCGCTGCGGCTCGCAGGGGCAGCAGAAAAGCTTCCTGCTGGCCATGAAGATGGCCCAGTTCCGTTTCGTGCAGGAGAGCTGCGGGCAGACGCCCATCCTGCTGCTCGACGACGTGTTCGACAAGCTTGACATGCAGCGCGTGGAGAACCTGCTGAAGCTGGTCTCCGCCCTGGATTTCGGCCAGATCTTCCTGACCGACAGCAACAAGGTGCGGCTCGAGAGCGTGTCGCGCGGCATCGATGCCGATGTGCGCAGCTATCATGTGGAAGCGGGGAGGATCACGGCCGAATGAAACGCGAGAAAACCAAGAGCATCGGCGAGGCGATCGCCGCGTACGTGCAGGAGGGACATCTGGAGGATGGGCTTCTGCAGGCGCGGCTGTTTGCCGCCTGGGATGCGATGGTCATCGGGCGGGTGGCATTGCGTGAATGCACGACCCGCCGCTCGTTCCGCGACGGCCTCCTCAGCTGCAAGCTGAATTCCTCCGTCGTCCGCGCGCACCTGCAGTTCCAGCTGGAAGCCATCCGCACGGAACTGAACGCCCGCCTGGGCGAAGAAATCGTCAAACAGATCAAACTGACCTGATATGCGTCCCGTCGTTGTCGTCGACCGAGACATACCCTTCCTGGAAGGCGTCCTGGAACCCTGGTTCGAGGTCCGCAGCTTAGCGGGCCGTGCCATCGGACCGGCCGCCGTGCGCGATGCGGCCGCGCTGCTGGTCCGCACCCGCACGCGCTGCGACGCCGCGCTGCTCGACGGCTCCGCCGTCCGCTTCATCGCGACGGCGACCATCGGCACCGACCATATCGACCTGAAATATTGTGACTCCCACGGGATCTGTGTGGCTTCCGCGCCCGGCTGCAACGCCGCCGCCGTGGCGCAATACGTCCGCGTGGCGCTCCGGACACTTTCACTCGACCGCCCCGACGCGACGCTGGGCGTCGTCGGGGTAGGGCATGTGGGATCGCTGGTGGCCGAAGTCGGCCGCCGCGCCGGCATGCGCGTCCTGCTGAACGACCCGCCGCGCGAAGCCGCCGAAGGCCCCGCCGGCTTCACCCCGCTGCCGGAACTCCTGGCTCAATCCGACGTGGTGACGCTCCACATTCCCCTCTGGCCCGAAAACCGCGACTTCGCCGACGCTGCTTTCTTCGCTTCTATGAAGCCCGGCGCCTCCTTCATCAACGCCTCCCGCGGCGAAGTGGTCGACGAGGATGCTTTGCTGGCCGCCCGTCCGAACTTGGACAAGCTGGTGATCGACGTCTGGAAAAACGAACCTGAAATCAATAGGGAACTGTTGGCCGCCGCCGACATCGCCACGCCCCACATCGCCGGCTACTCCCTTCAGGGCAAAATCAACGGCACCCAGGCTGTCGTCCGCGCCCTCGGCAATCATTTCGGCATCGACGCCCTCCGCGACTTTACCGTCTCCGGCGTCGAGCTTCCGCAGGATTCCTACGACATCTGGCGTGACGATACAGCACTGCGCAGCAACCCTTCATCCTTCGAGTCACTGCGCAGCCACTATCCGTACCGAAACGATCGATTGTAAACCGGCGCTGTCGCGGGTTTTCCGGGGAAGCCCCTTCACATCCGCTACGGCAATCCGCACCTGCCTCCCCGCAAAAACTCCGTGAAGGGGCTTCCCCGGAAAACTGCTAGCGGCGTTTCTTTTTCTTCATGAGACGGGCGGCCATCGGATTGGTGGTCGTCATCTTTTTCATGACATTGCGGGTGCTTTCGAACTGCTTGAGCAGACGGTTGACGTCGGCGATCGTCGTGCCGCTTCCGGCCGCGACGCGCTTGCGGCGGCTGCCGTTGATGTAGGTCGGATTCTCCCTTTCAAAGGGCGTCATCGACAGGATGATGGCTTCGGTCTGCTTGAAAGAGTCGTTGTCGATGTCCACGTCGCGGAGCGCCTTGCCCACGCCCGGGATCATCGAAGCCAGATCCTTGATGTTGCCCATCTTCTTGATCTGCTGGATCTGGTCGTAGAAGTCCTGCAGCGTGAACTGGTCGCGGGCGATCTTCTTGTGCAGCTTGCGCGCCTCCTCCTCGTCGAACTGCTCCTGCGCCTTTTCCACGAGCGTGACCACGTCGCCCATGCCCAGGATACGGTCGGCGATGCGCTTCGGATAGAACACGTCGAGCGCCTCCATCTTCTCGCCCGAAGAGACGAACTTGATGGGCTTGCCGACCACGGCCTTGATCGAGAGCGCAGCACCGCCGCGGGTGTCGCCGTCCATCTTCGTCAGGACCACGCCGTCGAAGTCGAGGTACTCGTTGAAAGTCTTCGCCGTCTCCACGGCGTCCTGACCGGTCATGGCGTCGACCACAAAGAGCGTCTCCGTCGGGTTGACGGCCTTGTGCAGGGCGGAAATCTCGTCCATGAGCTCCTGGTCGACGGCCAGACGGCCCGCGGTATCGATCACGACCACGTTGTAGCCCTCGGCCTTGGCCTTCTTGATGGCGTTCTGCGCGATCTGGATCGGATCTTTCACACCGTCCTCGGAGTAGCAGTCCACCTGGATCTGGCCGCAGAGCGTCTTCAACTGCTCGATGGCGGCGGGGCGGAAGGTGTCGCACGCGGCGACCAGCACCTTCATGCCGCGCTTGCTCTTGAGGTTGAGCGCCAGCTTGCCGCAGAACGTGGTCTTACCGGAACCGTTCAGACCGGCCACCAGCACGATGCCCGGATTGCCCTTGACATTGATGTCGGAAGCCTCGCTGCCCATGAGCTCGACCAGCTCGTCGTGGACGATCTTGACCATCATCTGCTCGGGGCGGACGGCCTTCAGCACGTCCTGGCCGATGGCCTTCTGCTTGACTTCGTCGCAGAAATTCTTGGCGATCTTGTAGCTGACATCGGCGTCGAGGAGCGCCTTTCGCACGTCCTTCATGGTCTCGGAGATGTTGACCTCCGTGATGCGGCCTTGTCCTTTGATGAGGCGGAACGATTTTTCCAGCCTGTCGGTCAGATTTTCAAACATATCGTAGTTGCTCTTTTTCTATTTCAAATCGTCGGAATAGACGGCTTTCGCCAGATCCCGCTGGTTGTATTTCATGGCCATCACCTGGCCGTAGGCGCCTGCCGAATGGATGGCGAACAGGTCGCCGCGCCGGCACTGGCTGATCAGGCGCTTCTGGCCCCAGCAGTCGCTCGACTCGCACACGGGACCCACCACGTCGTAGCGCAGCTTCCGGCCTGTGGAAGAGAGATTTTCGATGTCGTGCCAGGCCTGGTAGAGGGCGGGGCGGATGAGGTCGTTCATGCCCGCGTCGAGGATGGCGAACTTCTTCTCTTTGCCCACCTTTACGTAAAGCACGCGGCTGATGAGGTGGCCGCACTGGCCCACGATGGCGCGGCCCGGCTCGAAGTGGACCTTCTGCCCGGGACGGACCACCAGGTTCTTGTGGATGATATCGAAATACTCCGCGAAATGCGCGACCGGGTCGCCGTTCGGATCCTGGTAGTCGATGCCCAGGCCACCGCCGAGGTTGAGGTTGCGGATGGGAATCCCGTGCTCGATGAACCAGCGCTGCAGCTCTTCGACGCGGCGGCACAGGAGCGCGAACACGGGCAGTTCGGTGATCTGCGAACCCACGTGGAAGTGCAGGCCGAGGAACTCGATGTGCGCGCATTGGGCGAGGAGCTCGGCGACGTCCTGGAAACCCCAGGGGCTGATGCCGAACTTGTTCTCTTTCAGGCCGGTGCTGATGTATTTGTGCGTGTGGGCGTCGATGTCCGGGTTGACCCGGATCGAGATGCGGGCCTTCTTGCCCATGCCGGTGGCCAGGTCGTTGATGATCTGGATTTCGGGCACGCTTTCACAGTTGAAGCTGAAGATGCCGGCGCGCAGGGCGGCGCGGATTTCCTTGTCGGATTTGCCGACGCCGGCGTACACGATCTTCTGCGGGTCGAAGCCCGAGCGGACGGCCAGCTTCACTTCGTTGCCGCTCACGCAGTCGGCACCCAGGCCGTAGTTGCGGATGGTTTCGATGATGCGGTCGTTGGCATTGGCTTTCAGCGCATAATGGGCGTTGTATCCATACTTGTCGATTTGCGCCTTGTAGACGTCGAGCGTCTGGCGCAGGAGATCCATGTCGTAAAAATAGAAGGGAGTCTCGATCGATCCGAAGGCTTCAACCTGCTTTTTTGTAATCATGCCGTGAAATTCATTTTCGATATATCCGGCAAAGATACAAAAAATAGCTATCTGGTCAAGCGGTTGTAATGACAGACCAGGAGTTTGCCTTCTTCGTCATGGAGGTGCATGCCGTTGCCGCGGCAATAGCGGAACATCTTGCAGTCGGCACAGATGCCCTGCCGGGCCCAGCTGCGGTCGCGGTACATCGCGAAACGCTCGTTCCAGACCGTCCAGAAATCGTCCCGGTAGATGTTGCCCTGGTAGAATTTGGAGCGGATGCTCGGGCAGGCGGAGATGGAGCCGTCGGCCAGGACCGAGGCGACCGAAACGCCGGCCTCGCAGTGGTAGAACGAGTCGCGCACTTCGTTCTCGAAGCCGCCCAGGAAGCCCTCGCAGGCGAAATTCAGCCCGATGCGGCCTTCCCTGCGCGTGGCGGCGATGAAATCCATGACTTCCGTGAACTGCTCGTTGCTCAACTGGAGCTCGGGGTACAGCTTCGCGCGGCCCACCGGGAAGATGGTGAAGATGCGCCAGTCGCGGACGCCCAGCGAGATGAGATAGTCCTTGAATTCAGCGAGGCGGGGGAGGCTGCGCTGGTTGACGCAGGTCACCACGTCGAAGATGAAATCCGGTTCCTGCGCCATCATGCGGATGGCGTTGGACGCGTTTTCAAAGGCCTTGGGATGGCCCCGCATCCAGGTGTGCTCTTCCTGGAAGCCGTCGAGGCTTACCGTGGCGGTGTGGATGCCGCTGGCCAGCAGGCCGTCGAAACGCCGGCGGTCGAGCAGGATGCCGTTGGTCACCATGCCCCAGGGATACTCGCGCCGGTAGAGTTCCTTGCCCACGTGCTCAAGGTCGCGCCGCATCAGCGGCTCGCCGCCCGTCAGGATGATGAAGGTGTTGTGTGGGTCTACGTGCGGGGTGAGGGAATCGATGACGCGCAGGAAATCCGAAGCGGGCATGTCCTTGACCTCGGAATTGACGCGGCAGTCGCTGCCGCAGTGGATGCAGGCGGCGTTGCAGCGCAGGGTGCACTCCCAGAAGAGCTGCCGGAGGCGGTGCTCTTCAATCCGTTTATCCTGAAGCTTGGCAAAGAGTTCGAGTTTCAGCCGCTTGCCCGGGCCGACGTGTTTCCCGGTCATTTCTTTTTCAGTTTGACGGTGGGAACATCCACTTTGGCACTTCCGGAGTACCAGGGATTCTTGTCCTGCTTGCTCTTTTCGAACTTGATGTCTACGAGGGTCGTGTTGCTTTCAAAATCGCCGCCGTTCGCAGGACCGTCTGAATCGTCGAACTGGATCTTGACCTGCGGATAGGGGAAATGCTGTCTGTCAAAGAAATAGGTTCCCTTTTCGTCGGTCTTGAGCAAGACGCCGAAAGGATCGGAGCCGTATGGGGTGCCGGGGCTTCCTTGATAAATGCCGTAGAGGCTGATGTCGATGTTGGGAATCGGATTGCCTTTTTCGTCAACAACCTTGCCCTTGACGGAATAGTGGGCCGTCGGGGTGCCATACATCAACATCCCCTTGAAAGGATCGTCTTCGTTGTTGACTTCACTGCAACTGCCGATGCCCAGCAGGGTCAGCAGCAAGGTGAAAAAGCCGAGGCGGCGGGGTTTGCGGATTTTCATGGCATCAATTCGGGTTGGGTGGGGATGAGCTCTTCCTGCGCCGGCTTCTCCGGATCGCCTTTTGTGACGCGTTCCGGCAATACGATATCCCCGCAGCCCGCTGCCAGAAGCAGCGTCAGCAGAAGGAGGATACAAGCCATTTTCGTTTTCATACGAAGGATAGATGCAGAAAAGAGGTGAAATGTTGCGTCGGTCAGTGCAGATTTCTGTAGTTGTAGGCTTCCCGGACGGCGCCGTCCTGCATCACGAGCAGGACAGGGAAGGAGCCGTTGGTGATGCGAAGGAAGTCGGCGGGCTCGATGAAGTGGACCTCGTCGGGCACCAAGCCGGTTTCTCCGAAAAAGGCGGTGGTGTCGGTGTCGGCGCCGCGCCCGAAGATCACGATGACCGGTGCGTCGGAAAACTCCCCGCGTGCCCGCAGGACCGCCAGCTTCTGGGCCGACATCTTGCAGAAGGGGCACTTGAGGCTGTAGAAGCAGACCACGCGCCCGCCGTCCGCGACGGATGCGGGCAGGAGTTCCGTGTCGAGGGCTTCCTGCAACGCCTGCTCGTTGTACAGCGCGTGCCGGGCATACGCATCGTAGCGCCAGTTGTCGGGCGGCGAAACGATGAGCACCGTGGCCAGCGGCACGAGGACGGCCAGGGCCAGCCACAGGCCTTTGCGCTTCAAGCGGAAGGGCTGCATGCGCGCGCCGAACAGCAGCAGGGCCAGCATGCCCGCATTCTTGAGCAGGGATTGCGCGGGGTTGAGGTCAACCCATTCGCCGAAGCAGTGGCAGTTGTCCTGCCGTCCCGCGAGCAGCAGTCCCGCCAGGAAGAGCGAGAAGCCGCCCAGCATCGCCAAACTGCCCCAGAAGGCCAGCCGGGGATAAAAGTTCCCGATCAGCAGCAGGCCCAGGGCATACTCCGCCGCGATCACGAGGCGGGCCAGCAGGTAGCTGGCGCCGAGGCTGAACCAGCCGAAGCTGAAGAGGTACATCTCGAACGAATCGATGTCGACCAGCTTGGCTGTGGCGGAGCATAAAAAAAGTATTCCGAGCAGAGCCCGGAATACATACTTGGCGATTTGTGTTGTTTTCAAATTAGAAAATAACCGGCGTGCACTTGGTCTCCACGGTCACGTTGATGACAGGAACGGAAACCTTCTTGTTGAAGTCGGAGCACTTGTCACCGTCTTCAATCTGGATCGACTCCTCGTAGACGACTTCGCCATTGTAGCTGGCGGAGCATTCGCAGTTCTTCGAGCAGCTGGCGAGGGTGAAGATGCCGGCAGCGATCAGCAGGGTAAACAAAACTTTCTTCATAACTACTGTTTTTTAATAGTTGGCGGAGAGATCGGGATTCGAACCCGAGATACCCTTTTGGGGTATACACGCTTTCCAGGCGTGCCTCTTAAGCCACTCGAGCATCTCTCCAGGGTCCCTTTCGGGACCGCAAAGGTAACAAAATTTTTTAAGCCGACAAGAAATTGTTGATGTTCTTCTCGATACGGCCTTCAATGTCTTCGTCTTCGTGTTTTTGGAACTTTTCGCCGGTGATGTGCTCGTAGAGCTCGATGTAGCGGTCGGTGATGCCGGCCACGACCTCGTCGGTCATCGGGGGGACCTGCTGGCCTTCCTTTCCCTGGAAGTTGTTGGCCATCAGCCACTCGCGGACAAATTCCTTCGAAAGCTGCTTCTGGCGCTCGCCGCGGGCGAGGCGCTCTTCGTAGCCTTCCTTATAGATATAGCGCGAAGAGTCGGGCGTGTGGATCTCGTCCATCAGGTAGATCTTTCCGTCACGCTTGCCGAACTCGTACTTGGTGTCCATCAGGATCAGGCCGCGTTCCGCAGCGAGCTCCTGGCCGCGCTGGAAGAGCGCGAGCGTGTATTTTTCCAGCTGGGCGTAGTCCTCCGCGGAAACCAGGCCCTGCGCGATGATCTCGGCGCGGCTGATGTCCTCGTCGTGCCCTTCGGCGGCCTTGGTGGTCGGGGTGATGATGGGGTGGGGCAGCTTTTCGTTCTCCCGCATGCCCTCGGGCAGCGCCTCGCCGCAGAGGGTGCGCTTGCCTTCCTTGTATTCGCGCCAGGCGTGTCCGGCGAGGTAGCCGCGCACCACCATCTCCACCTTGAAAGGCTCGCAGAGGATGCCGACGGTAGCCATCGGGTCGACCTCGGCGATCTTCCAGTTCGGGACGATGTCGGCGGTCTTGTCGAGGAAGCTGGATGCAATCTGGTTGAGAACCTGACCCTTGCAGGGAATACCCTTGGGCAGGACCACGTCGAAGGCGGAAATGCGGTCGCTGGCGACCAGCACGATGTATTTTCCACCGATGAAGTAGACGTCCCGGACCTTGCCGACATACTTGCCGGTCTGTCCCGGGAAATGGAAATCAGTGCGGGTAATGGCTTTCATCACTTTTTCAGATATTCGTTCTCGTAATAATCAATATAGGCGCGGTTCAGCAGCTTGTAGCCGCCCGGGGTGGGGTAGTCGCCGCTGAAGTACCAGTCGCCCGGGTGGTTCGGGCAGGCCTTGTGCAGGCCCTCCAAAGACTGGTAGACGATCTCGACCTCGGCTTTCACGTCGTCGGTCTTGAGCAGCTCCACGATCTTGGCGCTGATCTCCTCGTCGGTGAAGGGGTCGTAGATGCGCCGGACGTAGTTGCGGTATTCGCCGGCAGGCAGTTTTTCCTGGGCCTTGCACTGGCGGTAGATCTCTTCGAGGATCCATTCCTGGCCCCGTTCCTGCAGCAGCGCCACGGCGGCGATGAAGGCGATGAACTCGTCGAGGCGGGCCATGTCGATGCCGTACCAGTCGGGATAGCGCACCTGCGGGCTGGAACTCACGATCACGATCTTCTTCGGATGGAGCCGGTCGAGGATGCGGATGATGCTCTCGCGCAGGGTGGTGCCGCGGACGATGCTGTCGTCGATCACCACCAGGTTGTCGCGGCCCGGTTCGAGGGTGCCGTACGTGATGTCGTAGACGTGTCCGGCCAGGTCGTTGCGGGCGCTGCCTTCAGTGATGAAGGTGCGGAGCTTGATGTCTTTCGAAACCACCTTGTCGGCCCGCACGCCCGGGTAGAGGCTGCGTATGCCTTCGACCATGCCGTAGTAGGCCACTTCGGCGGTGTTCGGAATATAGGAGATGACGGTGTGCTCGATGTCGTTGTCGACGGCCTTGAGGATGCGATCGCGCAGCTGGAAGCCCAGTTTTTTGCGTTCCAGGTGGATGTCGCGGTCGTTGCCCCGGCTGAAGTAGATGCGCTCGAAGCTGCAGGCGGCCAGCTTGCCGGCCGGAATGATCTGCTGCAGGGTGCGTTCGGCGCGGCCGTTGACGATCAGGGCCTGTCCGGGCAGGAGCTCGTTGACCTGGTCGATCTCGGCGGCGAAGGTGGTCTGGAGCACGGGACGCTCGCTGGCGACGGCCAGCAGCTCGTCGTCCGCATACCAGAAGGCGGGGCGGATGCCGTTGGGGTCGCGCATGGCGAAGAGTTCGCCGCTGCCGGTCAGGCCGCAGACCACGTAGCCGCCGTCGAAGTGGGGCATGGTGGTCTGGAGCACGTTGGCGATCTTCACGTGCTGGTCGATATAGCGGGTGATATCCTTTCCTTCCAGGTTGAGCTTCTTGGCGTCCACGTAGTTGCGCTCGACTTCCCGGTCGAGGCGGTGGCCCATCAGCTCCAGCAGGATGTAGGCGTCGGCGTTGATGCGGGGGTACTGCCCCTGGTCGGCCAGCATCGAAAAGACGTCCTCGATGTTGGTCATGTTGAAGTTGCCGCAGATGCAGAGGTTCTTGGCCTTCCAGTTGTTGCGGCGCAGGAAGGGATGCACGTATTTGATGCCGCTGCGGCCGGTGGTCGAATAGCGGAGGTGACCCATGTAGAGTTCTCCGATGAAAGGGGGCTGCTCGCCGGCGGGCGCGTCTTCGATCTGCCGGTGCACGTCGGCGAAGACGTTGGTGATGGCGTCCTTGCCGAGGGCTTTTTCACGGAACATGAATTCATGCCCCGGCTCGGTGACGAGCTTGACGCTGGCGATGCCGGCGCCTTCCTGCCCGCGGTTGTGCTGCTTCTCCATCATCAGATAGAGCTTGTTCAGCGCATAGAGTTCCGTACCGTATTTTTCCTTGTAATACTGAAGCGGCTTGAGCAGCCGGATCATGGCGATGCCGCATTCGTGCTTGATCTGTTCCATCGGATGAGATTGCAAGGCGCAAAGATAATCAAAAGATGGAGATTTTGCATAAGTTTATGCTATCTTTGCGCCCCGAAAAACATAATCCTATGCAAGCCATCTGGACCATCCTGATGCTGGTCTGTTCCAACATCTTCATGACATTCGCCTGGTACGGGCACCTCAAGCTCCAGGAGATGAAAATCTCCACGGGCTGGCCGCTCATCGGGATCATCCTCTTTTCTTGGGGCATCGCCTTCTTCGAGTACTGCCTCACCGTTCCCGCCAACCGCATCGGCTTCTCGGGCAACGGCGGCCCCTTCAACCTGATGCAGCTCAAGGTCATCCAGGAAGTCATCTCCCTGACGGTCTTCTCCATCATCGTGATGTTCGTCTTCAAGGGCCAGCCGCTTCAGTGGAACCACCTGGCCGCCTTCGCCTGCCTGGTCCTGGCGGTGTTCTTCGTCTTTTTGAAATAAACGCGATTCATATGAAACAGATGATTCTTTGGGCATCGCTTGCGATGCTGGTCGTGGCCGGATGCGCACAGTCGGCCGAAAAGCAATATGTGCGCAAGGCGGTCCGGATGATGGACAAAGACGGCCTGTTTGCAGAAGGAATGGAATGGGAAACGGCGCGCAGCGCGGCGCTGGCGACCGAACCGGCCTCGATGGACGAGGCCTATGACGTGGTCCGCGAAGCGCTGAAGGTGGCCGGCGGCAAGCATTCCTTCCTGTGGACGAAAGACCAGATGGAAGAGCGGGCTGCCGAAGATGAAGCCACGGCGCCCTCCGTCGTGCTGCTGGAAGGCGACATCGCCGTCATTACGCTGCCCAGATTCAGCGGCCAGACGCAGGACGAGAACCGGCGTTACGCCCGGACCGTGCTGGATGCCCTGCCGGCATCCCTGTCCGGCGTGGTCATCGACCTGCGCGGCAATACCGGCGGCAACATGTATCCGATGATCGCGGCCGTGCACCGTTTCCTGCCGGACGACAAGATCCTTCGTTTCAAGAGCCGCAAGTTCAACATGCCGGTGACGAAAGACTATGTTCTGCGGACGGTCGACATCGAAGCGCAAGCGCAGATCGACTGTCCTGTCGCCATCCTGACCGACGAAAATACGGCCAGTTCCGGGGAGGCCACCCTGCTCTGCTTCAGGGGATTGGATTATGCCCGTTCGTTCGGTGCGCCCACGGCCGGCTACGCTTCCGCCAATCAGCCGAAAACCTTGCCCGACGGTTCCCGGCTCGTGCTGACCACGAGCTGCGACGTCGCCCGTACCGGCGAAATCTTCTGCGACGACCCGATCGCGCCGGACGTCGAGACCGGCCAGCCGCTCGAAGACGCACTGGCCTGGCTCAGACAGTAGCGCCGAATCCTCAACCGACGAAGATCTTCCCCAGTTTGGGGATCTTTTGAAGGAATACGCAGGCGACCGCGACCAGCACGTAGCTGATCAGGGCGGTGGCCAGGATCTGTACGGGTGTCGTCCAACTGCCGAGCAGGCCCTCATTTCCCAGTCCGAGCGTGTCGCGCAGCCAGGCGGATACGAAACTGAGCACCAGCAGGTGACTCAGGTACATGCCGTAGCTGGCCCGGGAAACGGGCAGCACGATCCCGCGGTAGAAGCGGCTGTCGGCCTGGCATTTCCGCAGGACCAGGATCCAGCCGATGGCCATCATCGCCACGCCGATGCTGTCGTTGAGCCATGGGGTCTCCCAAAGCGCCGCCAGCCCGACGGGGCCTTCCACCGGAAAGACGCCCTGCGCATCGGCGCCGACGCGGCGAAGGAAGCCGAAGACGCCGATGGCGAATCCGCCCAGAAAGACCGGCAGGGCGATCGCCAGCGTCTTTTTCCAGGACAGTTCATCCACGAATTTTCGGAAATACAGGCCCAGCAGCAGGTAGCCGAGCATACCGCTGATATAATAGAACAGGCCGTACGTGTTCCAGCTCGCCTCGCCCCAGAGCGGATACTTGGCCGGATTGGGAATGCCGGACGGCCCGTAGATGACCGGCGCGGCGCCGCCCAGCCATTCCCGGATCAGGGGAATCAGCGTCGTGAACAGCCAGATGCCCAGATAGACCTGCAGTTCCCGCTTGCCCACTTTCTCCGCCCAGGGAGAGAGCAGCGGCATGATCAGGTACAGGCCGACGAGCATATAGACGAACCAGAGGTGTCCCGCGGCATAATTGAAATTCCAGAGCAGGTCCTTGAAGTTCTGGACGGGCTCTCCCCAGACGAGCGCATAGACGACCGTCCAGAGCAGGAACGGAGCGAGGATACGCGCCGCCCGCCGGCGGAAGAATTCCCCGGCAGGATAGCGGAGCGGCAGCTGCAGGTAGCTGGACGCAATGACGAACAGCACGACCGCCGCCCGGGACAGCACGTCCAGGACAGCGACCCAGACGGCATCGGATTGCGTCAGGATCAGGGAGCCTTCGCCGCCCAGATAGAAGGGTTCCGTGCTGTGGGTCAGCATCACCAGAAAACAGGCTGTCAGGCGCAGCCAGTCAAGCCAAATCTCGCGTTTTTGTTCCATAGGAAAGGATTTCGATCAGGCGAATATACGCATTTTCGTCGAAGAATCCGGCCGATTCGTCGAAAAAGCGGAGAGCCGGTGCGCCAGGCGGGTACTTTTGTGGCCAAGAAAAACACAAAGCCATGAAAACCCGCGTAATGATCCTGTTGTCGGCCTTGCTGCTGAGCCTGCCGACCTTTGCCCAGACAACCATCGTGACCGGCGTCGTCCGGGACTCCCTGACCCGCGAAGGCGAGCCGGCCGCCGTGCTGCAGTTCTTCCAGGCGGAGAATCCGGAGAAGCCCGTCGCCTATACGACGACCGACGAGGAAGGCCGTTTCGCCCAGCGGCTCGACGGCTCCGGCCTGTACGAACTCTTGTTCAGCGGCATCGGGCGCATGACGGTAAGGCGCGCCTTTACGATTCCGGGGCAGCAGGATACCCTCGACCTGGGCGAAATCCTGATCCGGGACGATGTGGAAACGCTCTCGGCCGGCGTCGTGACGGCCCAGCGGACCCTGGTGAAGATGGAGGTCGACAAGATGACCTACGATGTGTCCGGCGACGTGGACGCCAAGACCTCCACGGTGCTCGACATGCTCCGGAAGGTGCCGATGGTGTCGGTCGACGGCCAGGACAACATCACCGTCAACGGCAGCAGCAGCTTCCAAGTGTATGTGGACGGCAAGCCCAACCAGATGCTGTCGCAGAACGCTTCCACCATCTTCAAGGTCATGCCGGCCAGTACGGTCAAGAACATCGAGGTCATTACCAATCCGGGCGTGAAATACGATGCGGAAGGCGTGGGCGGCGTGCTCAACATCACCACCAACCGCGAGGCGACGGGCGGCGGCTCCATGGGCGACGGCTTCTACGGAACGGTGATGGCGAATGCCTCGAACCGGGGCGGCGGCGCCGGCCTGACGGCCGCCCTCCAGAAGGGGAAATTCGCGATGAGCCTGACCGCCACCGGCGCGTACAACGCGATGAAGCATACCGAAACCGACATGGCCAGCACGCAGGACAACGGCTTCAGCAATACGAGCCATACCACCACGGACATGAAGATTCCCGTGGCCATGGTCAACGGCAGCGCCAGCTATGAGATCGACAGCCTGAACCTCGTGTCCGCCACCTTGGGCTACATGCACTACGGCATGGTGAATGAAAGCAGCTTTACCAATACCATCCTGTACGCTCCGGGCACCGAGCCCTTCAGCTACGCCGGCGCGATGTCGACGCGCAACACCCGCAACAGCATTTCCGTCAGCGCGGACTACCAGCACCTCTGGGCCGATGCGCCGGGCCGCAGCCTGGTGCTCAGCTACCAGTACAACGGCGCTCCCGCCGTCAACAACAGCCTGACCCTGATGGATGCGGCGTCCTTCGCCGGATTCGATTTCACGGACCGCAAGAGCGAAGGCCGCACCGGTTCCGACGACCACACCGTGCAGCTCGACTTCACCACGCCGCTCGGCAGCCGGCACAGCCTCTCCACGGGCGCCAAGTTCCTCCATCGCCACAACGCTTCCGACCAGACGGATTACCTGTGGAACGGCGCTTCCTTCGTGGAAAACCCGCTGGGCAGCCTCGAATACGACTTCTATAACCGCATCGGCGCCGCTTACACGGAACTCAGCGGCAACTACGGCGCGTTCAGCCTGAAAGCGGGCCTCCGCTACGAATATACCTGGCAGAGCTACCAGTCTTCGAAGGAAAGCGGTGCGTTCGGCGTGAACTATGGCAACCTCGTGCCCAGCGCCAGCCTGCAGTGGAGCCTCAGCCCCATGCAGAACATCGGCCTGAGCTACAACATGCGCATCAGCCGCCCCGGCATCTCCTACCTGAACCCGTACGTCGACACCTCCGACCCCACGGCCCGCACTTATGGCAATCCGGATCTCGAGACGGAACGCGGCCACAACATCTCGCTGGTATACAACTACTATTCGCCGAAGGTCATGGTCAACACCACCGTGCGCCACAGCATCACCGGAAACGCCATTTCGGCCTATAGCTTCTATACGCCCGACAACATCCTGAATACCACCTACGGGAATATCGTGCGGCGCAACAGCACCAGCCTGGACGCCTTCCTGATGCTGACTCCGACCGGCAAGACGCGCATCATGCTCAACGGCGGCTTCGGCTACACGGATCTCCGCAGCGCGGAACTGGGCCAGCAGAATGCCGGATGGAACTACAACGTGCTGCTGGGCGTGCAGCAGACCCTGCCCTGGGACCTTCGCCTGAGCGCCAACCTGATTTCCTCCGGGCGTGAGATCGAGCTGCAGGGATGGACCAGCGGCATGAGCCTCGGCATGCTGGGCCTCACGAAGACCTTCCTCGACGACAAGTTGAGCCTCTCCCTCAGCGGCATGGTTCCCTTTGCCAAGGAAGGCAAGCTGAGCATGACCTCCCATACGCGCGGAAGCGGCTTCACCACGGACCTTTCGACGCGGATTCCGCTGGCTACCGTCAGCTTCCAGCTCAGCTGGAGCTTCGGCAAGCAAGGCAACTACGCCGCCAAGAAGGCCCGCCGCACCATCGAGAACGAGTCGCAGCTCAACAGTACCACGACCGCCCAGAGTGTCGGCTCCGTCATCGGTCTGTAAAAGAAAATTGATTATCTTTGCAGTATGCAGACCCGGGACAGAAGGAAACTGATCGTGAACACCACCCAGATTATCGTCTGGGCGGGTGTTCTCATTGCACCGGCCCTGATCACCTGGTCGACGGCAGGTTCCGTGGACGCGGCCTTGACCGTGTTCAAGGCCACGGCCGTCGTCGTGCTGCCGATGTGCCTCCTGTATTTTGTGAACTTCCTGTTCCTGGTGCCGAAGTTCCTCTTCGGGGGAAAGCCGGTATGGTTCTATCTGATCAATCTCCTCGTGCTCCTCACGTGGAATCTGTGGGAGTATTTTCCCCACAAGCCGATCGACTTCCCGCAGGAAGTGGTGGACCAGTTCGGCAGCGACAAGCTGTGGGCCATCTACGCCGTCAGTATCCTGATGATGTTCATCATCGAGTGCCTGGTCATCCTGCTGGCGGTCGGCGCCCGCTACGTGATCCGGACCCATGAAGCGCTGGTTCGGGCGGAAGAGGAGCGGCGCAAAAGCACGGAAGCGGAGCTGACCTGGCTCAAGAACCAGCTCAACCCGCATTTCCTCTTCAACACGCTCAACAACATCTCATCGCTCACGCAGATAGATCCGGACCAGGCCCAGGAACGCATCGGCCAGCTCAGCGACGCGCTCCGCTACGCCCTCTACGACAGCGAGGCGGAAAAAGTGCCGTTGGCGGGCGAGGTGGCCTTCATGGAAAACTACATCGACCTGATGGCGCTGCGCTGCAACGAGCATACCCGTGTCGAGCGCTCGCTGGTGCTTCCCGACCAGGAGCTGATGATCGCTCCGCTGCTCTTCATCTCGCTGATCGAGAATGCATTCAAGCACGGGGTGAGCGCGCGGAACGACTCGGCGGTGCGGATCGACCTGCACGCCGAGGGCCGTGACCTCTGCTTCGTGTGCGAGAACACGCTTTTCGAGAAAGGCACGGACGACCGCAGCGGTTCCGGCATCGGCCTGGTCAACCTGCGCCGCAGGCTCGAACTCATCTATCCCGGCCAGTACAGCTATGACCAGTCCGTCGTCGACGGCATGTACCGCGTGGAAATCCGGCTCAAGAACCAACTGTGATGGAAGCGCTTAAGTGTGTCATCGTGGACGACGAGCCGCTGGCCGTCAAGATGCTGGAGAATTATGTCGCGCGTACGCCCTTCCTGACGCTCTGCGGCGCGTTTACCGACTCGATGGAGGCACTCGCCCAACTGCCCGTCCTGCAGCCCCAGCTGGTTTTCCTCGATATCCAGATGCCCGACCTGAACGGCCTGGAACTGTCCCGGATGGTGCCGGCCGGCACGAAGATCATCTTCACGACCGCCTTCAAGCAATATGCTTTCGAGAGCTATGAGGTGTCGGCCCTCGACTACCTGCTCAAGCCCATCCGCTACCAGAAATTCCTGGAAGCCGCCACGAAGGCGCAGCTGTGGTTCGCCCGCGAAGAAGCCCGGCCCGCCTCCGCTGCGGCGGCCCCGGCTTCCTTCTTCCTGAAGACGGACGGCCGTCTGCGCAAGGTGGACCTGGCTGACATCCTGTACGTGGAGGGCATGAAAGACTATGTGCTGGTGCACCTGGCTTCGGAGAAGCAGCCGCTCGTCACGCACAGCACCATGAAAAACATGGAAGAGCAACTGCCCGCCGACGCCTTCCTGCGCGTCCACCGCTCGTTCATCGTCGCGCTCGACCGCATCGACAGCGTCACCCGCGACGGCGACCTCCTCATCGGCGGCCGCCTCATCCCAGTCACCGACAGCTACCGCCCCGGCTTCGAGGCCTACCTGCAATCACACAGTTTGTAATACTTCCGCCCTATGAAGAAAACGCTCCTTTTACTCACGATGCTCTGCTCGGTGAGCACGGCTTTCGCGCAAGGCTGGCCTTGGCCCCAGCCGACACAGGTCGCGCTCGTCCGCCGCGGCACCATTCCGGTCGTCTTCGGCGGCGAGACCCGCGCAGAGGGACGATCCTACAACAACGCGCCTACCTTCTTTATCTATCCCGACGCCCGGCTCGGCGAGGATGAGGCAGAATCGCTGTTCGTTTCGCTGGCCATGCAGTCCGTCCTGGACGAGAATTTCGGGACGGCCTTCGTCGTCAATCCGACCGGGGAGAGATGGGATGCCGACAAGGACTTTGACGCTTTCGTGGAGCTGTTTAACATCGCACGCAGCGGCAATCTCAAAGTAATCGGCTTCGGCGGCGGCGCCACCTTCATCAACCAGGTGCTCGCCCTCCGCGCCGCCGACCACATCGCCGGCATCGCCACGGTCGGCGGCCAGCCCGCCAAACTGCCCAAGGGATTCACTTCCTACGGCGTGCCGGCCTTTGTATCCGGCAAGAACGCCGCCAAGGTCGCCCGGGAATACGAAGCCTTGAATGCGGCCCACGCCGCGGAAGAGCCGCTGCTGCAAGTCGTGGTTTCCAGCGCGACGCAGCCGGACGCGGTCTTCGCGGAGGCCTGGGACCAGGTCTTTTCGCGCAACTTCCGCTTCAACAACTACAAGCATACCCACTATGAAGGCGCCCGCTTCGGCCAGTACGGCCCCTATGAACTGGAACCCTACACCATGGCAGAGCGGCTGGGCCTCAAGCGTCTGATCGTTGAACTGCCTGCCGGATTCCGCCAGCGGACGCTCGACGGGCCCAAGTATCTCTGGTATGAGTACTGGCCGGAAGAACTCCTGGAAGACGCTCCGGCGCAGAGCGTTCCGATGGTCGTGCTGCTGCACGGCAATACCAACGATCCCCGCACCCAGGCAGAGACTTCGGGCTTCCTGCAAGTAGCCGGAGAGGACCGTTTCCTCGTAGTGGAGATGGAATGGCAGGGCACGCCGAACTATCAGGCCATGGGCCACGACGGCATCGAGAGCGTCATCGGCCTGCTGCTGCAAAAGTATCCGCAGATTGACCCTTCCCGCATCTATGCGGAAGGCCTCTCGGCGGGATCGATGACGGCTTCGGCGCTGGGCATCAAAAAATCACACGTGTTCGCCGCGACGGGCGGCCATTCCGGCGGCCTCTTCAGCGGCCATTGGATCGGCCCTTTCCCCACCTTCGAGACCGTCTGGAACGAAGCCACGCAGAAGCGCGGTTTTGTCGAGACCGCCTACTGTTCCGTCTTCGGCACCATGGACACGACGGTTCCCTATATGACGCCTGAAAACTGGAAAGGAAACGGCTATCTCAATGCCTGGAATGCTTACGAGCAGATGAATGGAATGGAGGTCGTCGACCAGATGGACTTCAGTGTGGATCCTGTCTTCGGCCAGGCCGTCCGTGACCGCGAAACCATCCGCACGGCCAAGGGCGAAGGCATCACCATCGAGACGGGCCAGCTCTACAAGGGCGAAACGCCGCTGATCAAGCTCGTCGCCGTCATGGATTACGGCCACTGGAACTTCATGCCCACCGCCCGCATCATGTGGGACTTCTTCCGTCACTACCGCCGCGACCCCGCCACAAAGCAGTTGATCTACGTGGAATAACGATAGCGAAGCCAAGCGAACGATAGCACGTTTATACAGCTGTTTTAGCAAAATAGTTGACAATTCACGGTCGCCCGCTCTCCGAATGCTGGGTTGGCAGCAGAGAGTCAGTTAGTCTGTTGAACTATGCCAGCGAACCCATGAACTTCTCGCGGCCCACGATGAAGCGGATGTGGGTGCCTTCGCCGATGAGTTTGTCGCCTTCGGAGGCGGAGAGAGCGAAGCTGAGCTTGCGGCCTTCGACTCGCGTCAGGACCGCGGTGGCGGAGACCGTTGCGCCGATGGCGGAAGGTTTCAGGTGAGAGACCGAGATCTGGCCGCCGACGGTGGTCTCGCCCGGCGCCAGGGCCGGCGCCACGGCCAGCATGGCCGCATTTTCCATCAGGGCGATCATGCGCGGCGTGGCCAGCACGGCCAGTTCGCCGGAGCCCTGCGAGAGGGCCGAATCGTTCTGCGTTACGAGAAGCTGGCTGGTATGCGACAAACCTTCTTTCATGGCAGGATACAAGAATTAGAAGCAGGCTTTCAGGATTTCGACGATGTTGCGGGACTTGCCCATCGTGTAGAAGTGGACGGCCGGGGCGCCGTGGGCCAGCAGGTCGCGGCACTGCGCGATGCACCAGTCTGTGCCGATGCGATAGACGGCTTCCTTGTCGTCGCCCGCCCGGCGGATGGCCTCGGTGAGTTCCACGGGGATGTCGATGGAAAAGGCCTCGGGCAGCAGCGCGATCTGGCGGGCCGTGGAGAGGGGCTTCAGGCCGGGCAGGATGGGCACGGTGATGCCGGCGGCGCGACAGCGGTCCACGAAGCGGTAGAACACGCTGTTGTCGAAGAACATCTGGGTGATGACTACGTCGGCGCCCGCGTCGACCTTGCGCTTGAGATGCGCGATGTCCGTCTCCAGGTTGGCCGCTTCGAAGTGCTTCTCCGGGTAGCCGCCGACGCCGATGCAGAAGTCGCCGCCGTTCTCCCGCTCGAAGGCGCGGATGGCCGCCACCAGCTCGTTGGCATGCGCATAGCCTTCCGGATCGGGGGTGAAGCGCTTCTCTCCGGTCAGCGAGTCCCCGCGCAGGGCCATGACGTTCTCGATGCCCATGAACTTGAAATCCTGCAGCAGGGCCTCCGTCTCGTGGGCGGGCGTGCCGCCGCAGATCAGGTGCGGCACCACCTCCACGTCGTAGCGGCTCTGGATGGCCGCGCAGACCGCCACGGCGCTCACGCGGTTGCGGACGATGCGGCGACGGAAACTGCCGTCGGGCTGCGGGTCGAAGCGCACCTCGTCGCGGTGCGTGGTCACGTTGATATAACGCGGCGCGAATGCCATGAGCGGCGCGATGCTGTCGAGGAGTTCTTCCTTGCTGATGCCGCTCAGCGGCGGAACGATTTCGAGGGACGGGAACGGCGCGGCGCCGCTGCGGAGCATGTCGGAGATTTTCATAGCAGATGGGACAGGAAAAGCCGTGCCTCTTCGGGGGAGAACCCGCGGGCGGCGGCGTAACGGTCGTATTGGGGCTGGCTGATGTGGCGGATATCGGGATAGCCCGCCTCCGGATGCACGAGCACCAGGCCGCAGATGGAGGCGGCGGGCTTCATGGCGCAGGAGTCGGTCAGCGTGATGCCGAGTGCATCCGCCTCGGGCAGCAGGCCGAGGATGTCGCGCTTGAGGCTGTGGTCGGGGCAGCTGGCGTAGCCGGCAGCCGGTTTGGCCACCTTCACGCCGGGCCGGTGGATGCGGGCCGCGAGCTGGCTGCTGAGCCACTGGGAGCAGGCTTCCGCCAGTGTCACCTTCACGGCGCGGCGCAGCATCTGCTCGTATTCGTTGTGGCAGGCCTCGCAGCTGCAGCCTTCGGGGTGCCGGTCGGCATTGTGCACGCTGAGCGCGAAAAGACCCAGCGGCCCGCTGCCGTCGGCCGGTACGAAGTCGGCCAGCGAGCGTCCGGCGCCCTCTTCCTGCCGCAGCATGGGCAGTCGCGTGTCGGCGTCGAGGCGGATGGCATCACCCTCGCGCGAGGCTTCAAAAAACTTCAGGGACAGGCGGATACGGAATTCCGGATGCTGCAGCGCACGTTCGAGGAGGGCATGGGCTTCCGCCACGAGTTCGGGCGCTTCGTCGCCCTTGAGACCCCAGGTCATGCGGAACACGCGGTCGTCGAAGTGCGGCAGCACGGCGGACAGCGGCACTTCGCAAGGGCCCAGCCCGCTGAAATCGTATTCTCCGGGACGGAGATAACTATCCGGCGCAAAACCGGGCTGCGGCTGCGGCGTGGCGGGAGCCTCCCGGGTCTGCCGCTGGCGCAGGTAAAGCGTACGCAGGTGCGCCTGGGCAGCATGCTGCTGCTGCTCGAAGGCGGCGCGGTCGGCCAGGCAGCGCTTGGCCAGGACGGCGTTCGCCGAAGCGTCGGGGGAATAGAACACATGCGCGTAAAGCGGTGCGAGCTTCACGGCGGTATGCAGGGCCGAGGTGGTGGCGCCGCCGATGAACAGCGGCGTGTCGAGGCCGCGGGCGGCCATTTCCCGGCAGAGTTCTTCCATCTGGAACAACGACGGCGTGATCAGGCCGCTCACACCGATAAACGCGGCGTGGTGCTCCTCGGCAGCCGCCAGGATGGTTTCCTTTTCGACCATCACGCCGAGGTCGACGACCTCGAAGCCGTTGCAGCGCAGCACGATGCCCGTAATGTTCTTGCCGATGTCATGGACGTCGCCCTTGACGGTGGCGTGGATCACCACGGGCCGGACCGACGCTTCCTCGGCGTCAGCCGCCATATACGGTTCGAGGATGGCCACGGCGTCTTTCATCACCTTGGCCGACTTGACCACCTGCGGCAGAAACATCTTGCCGGCGCCGAATTGGACGCCCACCTGCTCCATGCCGGCCATCAGCGGGCCTTCGATGACTTTCACGGCGCTGCCGAGCGTTTCGAGGCAGCGCAGCACATCACCCTGCAGGTCAGCGGCTTTACCCGCCACCAAGTCGGCGCTCAGCTGCGCTTCGGGCGAGCGTTCGACCATGGTTTCTTTCGGCGCGGCGCCCTGCTCCTTCAGGGCCAGATAGCTGGCGGCCAGGGCGGTCAGTCGCTCCGTGGCCTCCGTGTCGCGGGCCAGGACCACGTCTTCCGCGGCTTGCCGAAGCGCCGGTTCGATGCTGTCGTAGGGCTTGAGCTGCGCCGGATTGACGATGGCCATGTCGAGTCCCGCGTGGATGGCGTGATAGAGGAATACGGTATGCATGGCGGCACGGACGGGCTCGTTGCCGCGGAATGCGAACGAAAGGTTCGAGATGCCGCCGGAGGTGTACGCGCCGGGCAGGTTCTGCTTGATCCAGCGCACGGCCTCGATGAAATCGATGCCGTAGCGGTCGTGTTCGGCGATGCCGGTGCCCACCGAGAGCACGTTGACGTCGAAGATGAGTTCCTGCGGCGGGATGCCGGCCGCGGTGAGCAGCCGGTAGGCGCGCCCGCACACGGCGATCTTGCGTGCATAGGTCGTGGCCTGCCCTTCCTCGTCGAAGGCCATCACCACCATCGCGGCGCCGAGGCGGCGGATCTCGCGCGCCTTGGCCAGGAAGGCTTCCTCGCCTTCCTTCAGGCTGATGGAGTTGACGATGCACTTGCCCTGGGCGTTCTTGAGCCCGGCCAGGATGCAGTTCCAGTCGGAAGAGTCGATCATGAGGGCGGCCCGGGCCACGGCGGGGTCGTTCTGTATCTGGCGGACGAAGCGTTCCATGGCGGCGGGGCCGTCGAGCATGGCGTCGTCCATGTTGATGTCGATGATGTCGGCGCCGCCGGCGATCTGGTCGGCAGCCACTTGCAGGGCGGTGTCGTAGTCGCCCGCGGCGATGAGCCGGGCGAACTTGCGGGAGCCCGCCACGTTGGTCCGCTCGCCGATAAGGGCGAAATTTTTGTGCGCCACGTCGAGCGTGACGGTCTGCAGGCCGCTGACACGCAGGAGCTTATCCGCTTCGCGGAAGGCACGTGGTGCGAGGCCCGAGACGGCAGCCTTTTCGGCGGCGATGTGTTCGGGCGTGGTGCCGCAGCAGCCGCCCAGGATGTTGACGAAGCCGGCTTCGGCCATCTTCCGCACGGAGGCGGCCATTTTTTCGGGCGTCTCGTCGTAGAGGCCCATTTCGTTGGGCAGGCCGGCGTTGGGGTAGCAGATGACGGGCACGTCGCAGAAGCCGGACAGCTGCTCGATGAGGGGCAGGAGCTGCTCGGCGCCGAGCGAGCAGTTGAGGCCGAAGGCCGTCAGGGGGTAGTGCCGGACCGCGGTGTAGAAGGCCTCGAGGGTCTGGCCGGTGAGGGTGCGGCCGGCGCGGTCGCCGGGCGACACCGACACGATGACGGGAAAGCCTTCCGCCACGCGGCTGACCGCATAGAGGGCGGCCTTGGCGTTGAGGGCGTCGAAGCAGGTCTCGATGAGCAGCAGGTCGACGCCGCCTTCGACGAGGGCTTCGACCTGTTCCTGGTAGATGGCGGCCAGGTCGTCGAACGACAGGCTGCGGGCGCTTCCGTCGGCCAGGTCGGTGGCCAGGGTCAGGGATTTGGACGTGGGGCCGATGCTGCCGGCGACCCAGACCGGGCGGCCGGCGCGGTCGGCCTCGGCGCGCGCGATGCGCGCACCGGCGCCGGCGAGCCGGGCGACGTCGGCCTCAAGGCCGTACTCTTTCTGGGACAGGCGGTTGCTGCTGAAGGTGTTGGTCTCGATAATATCGGCGCCGGCCTTAATGTAGGCGCGGTGGACAGCGGCGACGCTGTCGGGGGCGGTGAGGTTGAGCTGGTCGAAGTTGCCGCTGAGACCCTGGCGCTGGAGCTGCGTGCCCATGGCGCCGTCCAGCAGCAGGATCCGTTCCTGCATCGCCTTACTGATATCGTCGTTCGTTTTCACGTCGCAAAAATAGTTATAAAATGCCTTTTTAGCTTATGTATATATGGTTTTGTCCACCTTCGCAGGCTAAAGCCTGCTCGTCCCTCCCAATCGCGAGCGATTGGGCCCCTCCCGTTCATGGGCCACGGGCGGCCACGTTCCCAAAACCATATATACAACGCTAAACGGCATTGTTATATTTTTTCGAGTGCCTGCGACAAATCGGCGAGGAGGTCGTCGATGTGCTCGGTGCCGACGGAGAGGCGGATCGTACTGTCGAAGATGCCCTGGCGGGCTTTTTCTTCGGCGGTCAACTGCGAGTGCGTGGTGGTCGCGGGGTGGATGACCAGCGACTTGACGTCGGCGACATTCGCCAGCAGCGAGAAGATCTGCAGGCTGTTGAGGAAGCGGAAGGCGGCAGCTTTTCCGCCCTTGAGTTCGAAGGTGAAGATCGAACCGCCGCCCTGCGGGAAATAGCGCACGTAGGTGGCGTGGTCCGGATGGCTGGGCAGCGAAGGATGGTTGACGCGCGCCACTTTCGGATGGTGCGCCAGGAAATCCACGATCTTCAGCGCATTGTCCACCTGCCGCTCCACGCGCAGCGAGAGCGTTTCGAGGCCCTGCAGGAGAATGAAGGCGGTGATGGGGCTGATGCTGGCGCCCGTGTCGCGCAGCAGCACGCAGCGGGCGCGGGTGACGAAGGCCGCGGGTCCGGCGAGGTCGGCGAAGATCACGCCGTAGTAGCCGCTCTCCGGCTCGGTGAACTGCGGGAACTTGCCGGAAGCGCGCCAGTCGAAACGGCCGCCGTCGACGATGACGCCGCCCAGCGCGGTGCCGTGGCCGCAGATGAACTTGGTGGCCGAGTGGACCACGATGTCGGCGCCGTGTTCGATGGGCCGGATCAGGAAAGGCGTTCCGAAAGTGTTGTCGACCACCAGCGGAATGCGGTGCCGGTGCGCGATGGCCGCCACCTCGTCGATGTCGATGAGGTTGCTGTTCGGATTGCCCAGCGTTTCGATATAGAGGGCTTTCGTATTCGGACGGATGGCCTTTTCAAAATTGTCCAGGTCGGCCGGGTCCACGAAACTGGTCGTGATGCCGTAAGGGACGAGCGTATGTTCCAGCAGGTCGAAGGTGCCGCCGTAGATGGTCTGGGCCGCGACGATGTGGTCGCCCGCACCCGCCAGATTCAGGATGGCGTAGGAGACGGCGGCGGCGCCCGTGGCGACGGCCAGCGCGCCTACACCGCCTTCCAACGCGGCGATCCGCTGCTCGAATACGGTCTGCGTGGGATTGGTGATGCGGCTGTAGATATTGCCTTCCTGGCTCAGGTCGAAGCGCGCTTCGGCGTCTTCCGCACTGGGGAACAGATAGGCGGTCGTCAGATAGACCGGCACGGCGCGGGCGTCCGTCACGGGATCGGCCTGCTCCTGTCCGACATGGAGCTGGCGCGTTTCAAAGTGGAGTTGGCTGAAGTCCATTTTCGTAATGATTTTGGTTGCAAAATTAGGGAGATTGGATTTTTCGGACAAGATTCTATGGAAAATAAGAATATTTGTCTACGAATCGGTTGTTAGTTGGAATATCTGGTTGAATTCGGCCCGTCAGGGGCGGAACGGCAGAAAAAACGGCTGTGCTTTTTGCCGCATGTTCAAATGTTATCGCTCCTTGTTCAAAATCGAAAGCGAGGTTTGGAATCTGTTTTTTTATCCGTAAGTTTGTATAGTGGAAAACCGCAAATCCAACATTTATTCTCATATGAAAAAATTCTTTTTGTTACTGATGACTGTGCTTTGCACGCTCTCCCTGTCCGCCCAGCCGAAGCTGCGCGCCGACAACATTGAAGATGTCCTGAAAGCGATGACGCTGGAAGAGAAGGCCACGCTGCTCGTCGGCGGAGGCTGGGGTTCCATGACTGCCGGCTCCATGACGGCCTCCAGCGAGACCCTCGTCTCCGGTGCCGCCGGTACGACCCGCCCGGTCGAGCGCCTCGGCATTCCCGTGACCGTCCTGGCCGACGGCCCTGCCGGCCTCCGCATCAACCCGACCCGTCAGGGTACGGACAAGACTTTCTACTGCACCGGTTTCCCGGTGGGTACCGTGCTCGCCTCGACCTGGAACACCGCCCTGGTGGAGGAACTGACCACCGCCATGGGTAACGAAGTGAAGGAATACGGTGTCGACGTGCTCCTCGCTCCGGGCCAGAACCTGCACCGCAACCCGCTCTGCGGCCGTAACTTCGAGTATTTCTCCGAAGACCCGCTGCTCTCCGGCAAGATGTCCGCCGCCTATGTCCGTGGCGTCCAGAGCAACGGCGTGGGCGTGAGCGTCAAGCATTTCGCCGCCAACGACCAGGAAGTGAACCGCCAGCAGAACGACTCCCGCATCAATGTCCGCGCGCTCCGCGAGCTCTACCTGAAGGGCTTCGAAATCGCTGTCCGCGAGGCTGATCCCTGGACGGTGATGTCGTCGTACAACCGCCTGAACGGCACCTTTACCCAGCAGAGCCACGAACTGCTCACCACCGTCCTGCGCGACGAATGGGGCTTCAACGGCATCGTGATGACCGACTGGGGCAACAAGGAAGGCACCGTGGCCGCCGTCAACGCCGGCAACGACCTGATGGAACCCGGTATGCAGAACGAGATCGACCGCATTGTCGCCGGCGTGAAAGACGGCAGCATTTCGCAGGAACAGCTCGACGCCAACGTGCGCCGCATGCTGCAGTACATCGTCCGCACCCCGCGCTTCAAGGGCTACAAATTCTCCAACAAGCCCGACCTGAAAGCGCACGCCAAACTCGTCCACAACGCCACGGCTGAAGGACTCGTGCTCCTCGAGAACAACGGCGTGCTGCCGATGAAAGGCGTGAAGAAGGTGGCCCTCTACGGCACCGGCTCCTATGACTTCATCGCCGGCGGCACCGGTTCCGGCAACGTGAACAAGGCCTATGTCCGCAATGTCGCCGAAGGTTTCAAGGCCAACGGCCTCGAGGTGGACGCCGACATCCAGACCTGGTACGAACAGTATATCACCTTTACGAAGACGCAGCTGCGCAACAATGCCGCCGACAACGGCCTGGGTATCCTGCTGGGCGACCCGGTGGTTCCTGAAATGGAAATCTCCCGCGGCTTCATCGAGAAGAAACTGCCGGTGACCGACATCGCCGTGCTGACCATCTCCCGCAACGCCGGTGAGGGCGACGACCGCAAGGCCGCCGACGGCGACTGGACCCTGACAGGCCAGGAGCGTGAACTGATGCAGACGCTGGCCGACGTCTACCATGCTGCCGGCAAACAGCTGGTGGTCGTGCTGAACATCGGCGGCGTCATCGAGACGGCTTCCTGGAAGCATATTCCCGACGCCGTGCTGCTGGCCTGGACCCCGGGTCAGGAAGGCGGCCTCGCCGTGGCCGACGTGCTCTGCGGTGCTGCCAACCCGTCCGGCAAGCTCCCGATGACCTTCCCGGTCAACTACTTCGACATTCCTTCGTCCTTCAACTTCCCGCACAACTACAAGGGTGGCAACTCCATCGACCTGGCAGCCCTGCTGGGTGGCGGCAACATGCGCCGCCGGATGGTCAAGGACATCGACTACACCGACTACGCCGAAGGTATCTGGGTGGGTTACCGCTACTTCCAGACCGCCGGCAAGGCCGTTTCCTATCCGTTCGGATACGGTTTGAGCTACACGACCTTCGCTTATAGCAAACCGGTCGTCAAGGTCGAGAAGGACGGCACCGTGAAGGCGACCGTCACCGTGACCAACACCGGCGCCGTGGCCGGCAAGGAAGTCGTCGAACTCTACGTGACGGCTCCCGACGGCGGCCTCGTCAAACCGGTCTACGAACTGAAAGGCTTCGCCAAGACGAAATCGCTGAAACCCGGCGCTTCCGAGACGGTGACCATCACCATCGACCCGTACACCCTGGCTTCGTTCAATGAGAACAGCTCCGCCTGGGAGACCGCAGCCGGCAACTACACCATCCTGTTCGGTGCCTCCGCCGCCGACATCCGCTGCACGGTCGCGTTCAAGTTGGCCAAGCCGCAGAGCTGGCCGGTCAACCGCGTCCTGCTCCCCGCCGAGCCGGTGAAGGAGATCGCCGTGAAATAAGGCTTTGTCTGAACAGCAATAAAGAGGGTGGCACGCATGCTACCCTCTTTTTTTGTCATGCTGGACCGGAGCGGCATCTCGCAGCTTGTCGTTAGGGAAGCCCCATCACATCCGCTACGGCAACTCGCACATACCTCCCCGCAAAAACTCCGTGATGGGGCTTCCCTCACGACAAGCTTGCTTTATCCGACGTATTCAGACGGCGGAACGCCGAACTGCTTCTTGAAGGAGGTCGAGAAGTGGGAGAGGGTGTTGAAGCCCGTCATGTAGGCGATCTCCGACATGTTGTATTTGCCTTCCTTGAGGAGGTCGGCGGCGCGGTTGAGCTTGTAGCGCTTGAAGAAGACCGACGGGTTCTCGCCCGTGAGGCCCTTGACCTTGTAGTAGAACTTCGTGCGCGAGATATGCATCATTTCGGTGATGCGCGTGATGTCGAGGTCGGTGTTGTCCAACTCCTTCTCCATCAGGTCGTAGAGCTGCTTCATGAAGGCGGCGTCGCGCGGGGAGAGCACCTCGGGCTCGATGGCGTCGGTGGAGGTGGCCGTGCTCAGCTGCGAGCGCATCTTGTCGCGGTTGCTGAGCAGCGACTTGACGAGCGCCAGCAGGTAGGCGGGCTGGAAAGGCTTGGAAACGTAGGCGTCGGCGCCTTTGCCCAGGCCTTCCACCTGGTTCTCGACCGCCACCTTGGCCGTCACGAGGATGACGGGGATGTGGCTCAGCTGCAGGTCGCCCTTGACTTCCTCGCAGAGTTCATAGCCGCTCTTGCCGGGCATCACCACGTCGCTGATGATCAGGTCGGGCGTTTCCGCCGCCATGCCGGCCAGGGCAGAATCCGCGTCGAAATAGACATTCACGCGGTAGTTCGGCTGCAACAGGACTTTGACGTAGTTGGCCACGTCGATGTCGTCGTCCACGACGGCGATGAGCCGCTGCTGGCCGTTCTCTTCCTCCGGCGCGGGAGCCGTATCGGGCACGGCGGGGAAGGAGACGATCTCCGGCTGCCGCTCGGTGCGCTCGTCTTCCGTGTAGGACGAGGCGCTTACCGGCAGGATGAAGCGGAACACGGAGCCGCCTTCCGGCCTGTTCCAGGCTTTGAGGTAGCCGTGGTGCAGGGAAGTCAAAGCGCGGGCGTAGTAAAGGCCGATGCCGGTTCCCTGGGTCCGGGAATTCTCGGTGGAGCGGTAGAAACGTTCGAAGATCTTCTCGAGTTCGTCTTCCGGGATGCCGCTGCCCGAGTCGGAGACGGCGATGCAGGCGTACTGGTGGTCCGTATCTTTTTCCGTCAGGGGGAAGAGGCTTGTCAGCTCCTCGCGCGGCAGGACGTCGAAGGAGAGGGTGACTTTTCCGCCGGACGGCGTGTATTTCATGGCATTGGAGAGCAGGTTCATCGTGATCTTCTGCACCTTGTCGACGTCGGCCCACATGACGAGCGGTTCCTCCAGGCCCTGGGCGGAAAGCTCGATGTTCTTCGAATGGGCGTTGAAGCGGAAGAGTTCCACGGTGTTCTGCAGCGGCGCCACGATGTCGGTCTTGGCCACTTTCAGCTGCAGCTTGTTGTTGCCGATGCGGTTGAAGTCGAGCAGCTGGCCCACCAGCGACAGCATCCAGTTGGCGTTGCGCTGGATGATGCCCACCAGTTTGCGGTCACGGCCGGTGACGGCTTCCGATTCGGCCAGCTCGGAAACAGGGCCTGCGATCATTGTGAGCGGTGTCCGGAATTCGTGGGCCACGTTGGCGAAGTAGTTCATCTGGATCTTGTTGAGGCGCTGCTCCTGCTCTTTTTCCTGCTGCGCCTTCTCGCGCTGCTCCCGCTCTTCGCGGATGTGCCGGGCGTGAATGGCCTGCTGCCGGCGGATGCGGCGGAAGAACAAGAAGAAGCAGAAGAGCACACCCAAGGTCAAGAGCCACAGCAGGATACGGCCCCACCAGGAGCGATACCAGGCGGGAAGGACTTGCAGCTGCAAGGATTCCTCGGTCTCGACGATGCTGCGGTTGTTGTTGGTGATGCGCACCTTGAAACTGTACTTGCCTGCCGGAAGGTTGGCGTAGTAGGCTTCGTGGTTGTTGCCCGCGTCGATCCAGTAGCGGTCGAAGCCTTCCATCTTGTAATAATAGTGGGAGCGCTCGTGCTCGCTGTAGTCCAGGGCGGCGAAGGAGATGCTGAAGCCGTTCTGGTCCTGGCGCAGGGTGATGTCGGGTTTCGAGCTGAGCTCCCGGCTGATGGGGGCGTCGGGACCGGGCGCGACCAGCTGGTTGTGGATCTTGAGGTCCTCGAACACCAGCGGCACGGTGCGGCGCTGCGACACGTCGATCGGGTTGAAGACGGTCAAGCCGTGGGTGCCGCCGAAGATGAGGGTGCCGTCGGCGAGCAGGCAGGCGGCGCGGTCGGAGAACTGGTTGCCGCCGATGCCGTCGGCTGCATAATAGTTGACGAATTCATTGACGGTGCGGTCGTATTTGCCGAGGCCGTACATGGTTGAAACCCAGATATTTCCCTGTCGGTCTTCCTGGATGGCGCAGATGTCGCTGCAGGGAGCGCCGGGCACGGGTTCGGTGACATTGCGCTGGTAGTCGTGGCGCAGCAGCCCGTTGGCGATGGTGCCCACCCAGAGGTCCCCGCCGCTGTCCCGGAAGAGGACGTTGGGGATGAGGACGGAGCGCTGAATGCAGGCTTTCGCTTCCTCTTCGGATAGCGTCACGGGCGATACGAGGCCGGTTTTGGTATTGAGCTGCAGCACTTTCGTGCCGTTGGCCGCCACGAACATGCGGCCGGGCTCGGCGAGCATGAGGTCGGAGACGAAAGCCCAGTCGGACCGGTCGGTGTAGGGGACGTTCACCACGCTGCGCGTGGCCTTGTCATAGCGGGCCAGGTCCATGGAACTGCCGCCCACCCAGATGCGTCCCTGATCGTCCTGTGCAATGGCGGCAGGGTGCGTAAAGAAGAAGCTGTCGACCAGCTGGAGCCGTCCCTGCGCGTAGCGGCAGCGCACCACGCGGTATTTGTCGCTGAACAGCAGCCAGAGATCGCCTTCGGCGTCGCAGAAGATTTCGCCGCAGCGCAGATAACCGATGTGCGCGTCGGGGACCAGGTGCGAGACGTCCATGCGCCGGATCTGTTCCGTGCCGGGCTCGCGCATCCAGAGCCCGTCGCTCATCGTGGCGACCCAGAGCCGGTTGGCGTCGTCGCGGCAGAGCGACACGACGGTCTTGTGGTCGAAGGCGGCGGTCAGGTGCTTGTTGTTGTTGAAGCCGTCGCGGTAATGGTAGCTGGTGGTATAGCCCTGGTCCACGGTGCCGAACCAGAGGTTGCCGCGGCTGTCCTTGAAAATGGTTCGGATTTCGGCGTCGGGAATCTCGTAGGGGAATCCCGGATCGTTCTGGAGCAGGACACGGTCGATGTTGCGCTGCCAGCAGTACATGCCTCGGCCGATGACATTGAGCAGCAGGGTGTTGTCGTCGACGGAGAAGAGGATGTCGACGTCGCCGCTCGTGATGCCCTTTTCGCGGCGGATGGATTCGGGCAGCGCTTTCCAGCTGCCGGTACGGGTGTCGAAGACATGCAGGTTGCCGACGCCCGACAGCCAGAGTTCGCCGTTGCCGGCGTGGCAGATATGGTAGGCGGTGAAGGGGAGGGGAATGCTTTCGACGATGGAGAAGTCGTGGCTGTTGTACGAGCGGAGCGTGTTTCTGCCGTACAGGGCGTACAGGCGGTCGCCCACCCAGGTTTCCGCCGGGAGGCCATAGGCGTTGTAGTCGGCGACGACGGTCCGGAAGGACTCCGTTTCCGGGTCGAAGCGGAAGAGGGAAACCGCGTTGCTCATCAGGATGCTGCCGTCCGGGCTCTCGAGGATTCCCCGGAAATTGCCGAAGTCCCCTTCGTAGGGAATGCGCCGGAATTCGCCCGTTTCGGTGCGGAGGGCGGCTCCGTCGACCGTGGCCACCCACAGGCGGCCGTCGCGGCCGCAATATACGTCGTTGATCTGGTTGTCGGGAAGGCCCAGGGTGTCGTCCGTACAGAAATACTGGTGGTATTCGTGGATGTTGTATTTGTTGAGGCCGCGGGACGTGGCGATCCAGATATGGCCGTCGGTGTCTTCGGCGAAGGCGTTCACCTTCTGGTTGGAGATGGCGTCGGACAGCACGAGCCCGTCGCCGGTATGGGGGAGCGGCTGGCCGTTCCGTCCGCCGTCGCAGGCAGGAAGGCAGGCCAGCAGCACCAGGATGGTCAAAATGCGTTTCATATCTCAAATATAAGTAGAAATCAGGAAAATGGGAAGTTTTTTTAACAAATAGGAAGATTTTTGAACAAAGATTTTTTGCAAAAGCGGACGTATAGATAAGAAGTTGTAACCCGGAGAAAGGCTTTGCGGATTGCATTGGCGAAATTTGCATAAAGATTTTTGGTTGTAATATGAAGATACTTCCTGTTGTTTCCCTCACGGCTGCGGTCCTGCTGACCGCCGCCTGCGCTTGTCCCTCCGGCAAGCAGTCCGAAGCGGCCTGTGCGGCTCCCCTGGAGACCTCGGCCAAGGCTTCGACCGTCCAGACGCTTTCCGGCCCCGTGGCCGGCTACATCGACGGCGGTGTGTACATCTACAAGGGCATCCCGTATGCCAAGGCGGCGCGCTTCATGCCGGCCGAGGATCCCGATCCCTGGACGGAAGTCCGTGCCAGCCGGGCTTACGGCCCGACCTGTCCGCAGGACAAACGCATGGGCTGGTACGACGACAACCAGGCGTTCGCCATGCACTGGGACGACGGTTTCCCGGACGAGGACTGCCTGCGCGTCAATGTCTGGACGGCGGGCATCAAGGACGGCGGCAAGCGTCCGGTGATGGTGTGGCTGCACGGCGGCGGCTTCCGCGCCGGCAGCGGCCAGGAGCAGATCGGCTATGACGGCACGAACCTGGCCCGCGACCACGGCGTCGTGGTCGTCTCGCTCAACCACCGCCTCAACGCCCTCGGCTTCCTCGATCTCTCGGCCTACGGTGCCAAGTACGCCCACAGCGGCAACCTCGGCATGATGGACCTGGTCAAGGCCCTGCAGTGGGTGCGCGACAACATCGCCCAGTTCGGCGGCGATCCGGCCAACGTGACCATCTTCGGCCAGTCAGGCGGCGGCGGCAAGGTCTCCACCCTCATGGCCATGCCTTCCGCGAAGGGCCTCTTCAACAAGGCCATCGTGCAGAGCGGTTCCATCACGCAGCTCATGGATCCCAAGTATTCCCGCCGCATCGGCGCCAAGACCGTCGAGGCCCTGCACCTCAATCCTTCCCGCATCAGCGAGATCGAGACGGTGCCTTACGAGCAGCTGCTGGCTGCCTATAACGCCGCCATCGCCGCGGTCCGCGAGGAAGCCCAGCAGGCCGGCGAGTTCCCGGAGAACATCCTCAACGCCATCCTCTTCGGACAGGTTCCGGTCGTGGACGGCGAAATCATCCCCGCCCAGCCCGCTTCCAACGATGCGCTGGCGCTCTCGAAGGACATCCCGGTGATCATCGGCACCACCTATCATGAATTCACGCGCGACCGCGAGGATCTGATCTTCCTGCCGCTGGCCCAGCAGCAGGCCGCCGACCGCTCCGCCGCAGGCTGTGCACCCGTATACCTCTATCAATTTACCTGGGAGTCTCCTGTGCTGGACGGCGCGCTCGGCAGCACGCACTGCATGGAGATTCCGTTCGTGTTCGACAATGTCGTCCTGCACCGCACCCTGACCGGCGGCGGCGCCGAGGCGGCCGAACTGGGCCACCGCATCAGCCGCGCCTGGACCAACTTCGCCAAGACGGGCGTTCCGTCGGCCGACGGACTGCCGGAGTGGGAGCCGTATCCCGCCCGGATGATCCTCAACACCGAATCATCAATCAAATAACCTAAATATTCATCTTTATGAGAAAATCGCTTTTCAAAAGGCTTGCGCTTGCCTCAGTGACCCTCCTTCTCGGCTGGTCGCTCTCCGCGCAGTCCCTGGTGACGCTCTCCGGAACGGTGGTCGATGACTACGACGAACCGCTCATGGGCGTGGGTGTCATCCAGCAGGGAACCACGAACGGCGTTGCCACCGACCTGGACGGTAACTATTCGATTACCGTTCCCGCCGGAACCGTCGTCGAGTTCTCCTACATCGGCTTCAAGGCACAGACCTTCGTGGCTGAAAAGACCATGACCCTCAACGTCAAGCTGCTCCCCGACACCGAGATGCTCGAGGAGACCATCGTCGTGGGTTACGGTGTCCAGAAGAAATCCGACGTCACCGGCGCTATCTCCCAGGTTAAATCGGAAGATATCGCCAACCGTACGATCACCTCGCCGGAGGCCGCCCTGCAGGGCAAGACCGCCGGTGTCCAGGCCTTCGCTTCTTCCGCCCGGCCGGGTGCCACGCCGGCTATCCGTGTCCGCGGTATTTCCTCCAACAACGACGCCAACCCGCTGTATGTGGTGGACGGTCGACTCACCACTTCCATCGCCGGCATCGACCCGAACGACATCGAGTCGATGGAGGTCCTGAAGGACGGTGCTTCCGCCGCCATCTACGGTGCTGAAGCCGGTAACGGCGTGGTGATGATCACCACCCGCAAAGGCAAGGGCGACGGCAAGATCAGCTATTCCTACCAGCTGTCTTCCCAGAGCCTCGGCAAGACCCCGAAGGTGATGAACTCCGAGCAGTTCCTGCAGTACTACCTCGAGAAAGGCACCATCAGCCTCAACGACGTGTACGGCAAATGGGACCAGCATACCAACACCGACTGGCTCGGCGCTTCCTATGAGAATTCCTTCATGCACCACCACAACCTGACCTTCCAGGCCGGCAACGACCAGGGAAGCCTCTACATCTCGGGTTCCTACCTGAACAACAACGGTATGTTCGTGGGTGACGCCGATGTGTACGACCGCGTGACGGGCATGGTGAACGCCTCCTGGAAATTCAAACCCTGGCTGGATGTCCAGACCAACAACCAGGTGGAATACTACAAGTCCCGCAGCATCTCCGAGGGTTCCGACTACGGCTCCGCCGTCCTGGCAGCCCTCCAGCTCGACCCGATGACCCCGGTCGTGTATGAGAAGGGCCAGGAACCCGACTTCATCCTCGACTATCTCGAGCAGGGCAAGGTGCTCCTGACCGACGAACAGGGCCGCATCTACGGTATCTCCCAGTTCAACCTCTCCGAGAACGTGAACCCGCTCGTGCAGCGTGACCGCGCCTACTCTGTCGGCAAGGGCTTCAACATCAACGGTTCGACCGCGTTGAACCTCCGTCCGATCAAAGAGCTGACCATCACCTCCCGCCTGGGCTACCGCTTCTCCTCGAGCGACAGCTACGGCTACTCCCACGACTATTTCGTGAATGAAGGCTATGCCAAGCAGTATTATATGTCCATCAGCGCCAGCGCCAGCAACTCGATGTACTACCAGTGGGAAAACTTCATCAACTGGAGTCACCAGTTCGGCAAGCACACCGTGTCGGCCATGGCCGGTACCTCGTACAGCCAGACCCGCAGCTACAGCGCCAGCGCCGGCATCAGCGGTTCCGATACGGGCGGCGTGATCGACTTCGGTATCAAGCGCGACGACCCGCTGTTCTACTATATCAGCCAGGCTACTCCGACCGCGACCAAGAGCGTCGGTGGCGGTGTCGAGAATTTCAGCCGCAAGAATTCCTACTTCGGCCGCGTGGGCTGGAACTTCCTGAACAAGTACAACGTGCAGGCTACCTTCCGTGCTGACGCCGCTGACCTTTCGGTCTTGCCGAAGCCGATGCGCTGGGGCTTCTTCCCCTCCGTGTCCGGAGGCTGGACGATTTCCGAAGAGAACTTTTTCGCTCCGATCAAGCACGCGGTTTCGTTCGCCAAGCTGCGCGTGAGCTGGGGCCAGAACGGTTCCATCGCCGGTCTGGGCGGCTATGCCTATGCCAACGACATCACTTCGACGGGCCAGTATCCGACCGGCCTGCAGAATATCGACGGTTCCTACCAGTACATCATCGGCTATGCGCCGTCGATGTCCGGTAACCAGGAGCTGAAATGGGAGACTTCCGAGCAGTTCAACGTCGGTCTCGACATGCGCTTCCTGCGCGACCGCCTGACCGTGAGCTTCGACTGGTTCGACAAGAAGACCAAGGACCTCATCGTGACCGGCATCACCACCTCCACCATCGTGGGCGTGAGCGCCTCTCCGATGAACGCCGGTAACGTGGACAACAAGGGTATCGAGCTGGAACTCCGCTGGCGCGACCAGTTCGGTGAATTCAACTACAGCATCGCCGGCAACTTCTCGACCCTGCGCAACCGCGTGACCTACCTGCACCCGACCCTGAAAGACGGTCTTTCCGGTGTCGGTGTCCGCAACTACGGTACCGTCACCCGCTTCGAGATCGGCTATCCGGCCTGGCACCTCTACGGCTATGAATTCGCCGGTATCGAACCTACTACGGGTGAAGCTCTCTTCAACCACTATAACGAAGACGGCACCCTGGCCGGCACCACTACCGATCCCGCCGACGCGGACAAGCGTCACCTGGGTTCCGGTATCCCGACCTACAACTACGGTATCACCCTGAACGCTTCCTGGAAAGGCATTGACTTCCTGGTGTTCGGCGCCGGTGCAGGTGGAAACCAGATCCTGAACGCCCTGAACAACATCGACTACACGTCGAACCGCCTCACCTGCCTGACGGAAGACCGCTGGACCCCGACCCACACCAACGGCACCATGCCCGCGGCCGGTGCAGCCAACTATGCCAAGTTCCTCACCTCCAGTGGCGTCGTGATGGATGCCGCTTACTTCAAGATCAAGCAGATCCAGCTGGGTTACAACTTCCCCAAGAATCTGCTCAAGAAAGCGCTGATCGACAATCTCCGCATCTATGCTTCCATGGATGACTGGTTCACCTTCACCAAGTATCCGGGCTTCGATCCCGAGATCGTGGGCGTGGGTGCCTCGATGGGCGTCGACAAAGGTAACTATCCGACCTCCAAGAAGGTGGTCTTCGGTGTCAACATCACTTTCTAATCCGACTGCCTTATGAAAACGAAATATATCCTTCTTACTTTTCTGACGGCCGTCATGGCCCTGTCTTCCTGCGACAGTCTGCTCGATATCCCCCGCAAGGGCGCCATCGACTACAATACCTACTACAAGACGGACGATGAGATCGAGTCCGGCGCCATCACCATGTACAGCGACGTCCGTGGCTGGTACTACAACGTGATGCTCGTCAAGAACATCATCTCCGACGACTATTATGCCGGCGGCGCCGCCCACGGCGACAACGTGGACATGGACGCCCTCGGCGAGTTCGGCTTCAATTCCGAGACCGGCCAGATCGAAAGTTCGTTCTCCGGCTACTACGGCCTGATCTATCACGCCAACGTAATCCTCGGCCACATCGATCCGACACAGAGCGAAGCAGCGGCACGCGCCGTGGCTGAGGCACACCTGTTCCGCGGCTGGGCTTACTTCGAGCTCACCACCCTCTGGGGCAACCCGCCGATCGTGGACCATGAGCTGGCTCCGTCCGAGTATGCACAGCCCAATGCCAGCACCGAAGACCTCTGGGCCCTCATCGAGAGCGACCTGAGCTATGCCGTCAACTCCGGCAAGCTGGCGCAGAAGTCTTCCCTCAACGACAACACCACCTGGCGTGCTACCAAACAGTTCGGCCAGGCCCTTCTGGGCAAGGCCTATCTGTGGATGGCCAAGGAACTCGGCGACAATTCCTACTATAAGAAATCCGCCGACATGTGCGCCGCCGTCATCAATTCGGGCCTCTACGATCTCTTCACCGCAGCTCCTTACGGTGACCAGCGCAACCAGGCCTACAAGATGAACTGCGAAGACCTCTTCGAGAGCATCCGCGTCAACGACCTGGACAACCAGTTCGACAACTTCGATTTCTATGGTGCCATGGTGAGCTGGCGCAGCTCCGGTTCCGAGATGACCATTCCTTCCGATGTCGCCTGCACCGGTGGCTGGGGCTTCATGGTGCCGACCGAGGACCTGCTCAAAACCTTCGAGTCTTACGAGGGCAAGAACAGCTACCGTCGTACGGAAACCCTGAAGACCTATCAGGAACTCCGTGAAATGGGCGTTGTCTGGAATATGACCACGCTTTCGACCGGTATCTTCAACTGGAAGGGCCGCTTCATGAGCGACGAAATCTCCTACTATGCCATGGTCAACACCAAGAACCCGCTCTGGATGCGTCTGGCGGAGGTGCTGCTGATCGGCGCCGAGGCCAGCTATATGTCCGGCGACGTGGCTACCGCTACGAACTATATTAATCGGATCCGCACCCGTGCCCAGTTGCCCGCCGTCAACGGTGTGGACCTGGAGACCATCAAGACCGAGAAACGCCTGGAACTCTGCGGTGAGGGCCAGCGCTTCCAGGACCTGCTTCGTTGGGGCGATGCCGCCGAACGGTTGAAAGACATGGGTAAAGACTATCCGAAGATGGAACCCAACGGTGCAGTGACGTATGTGCCGAGCGGCCGTTCCGTCTATGGTTTCAAGCCGGGCAAGCATGAACGTCTGCCTTATCCTTACACGGAAGTTATGCTCAATGAGAACATTGATCAGAACCCGGGTTATTGATACATTAAAGAATGAATACCATGAAAAGAACATTCATTATAAGTTTGATGGCGGCCGCTTTGGCCTTCGTTTCCTGCACCAGCACCGCGCTGGATCCGCTGACCGGCGTGTTCCCGGATGCACAGGAGCCCGTCCTGACCACCCTCAACTCGTCTTCCTTTGAGAAGACCGCGACCAACCGCATCTTCACGCTGTCCTTCAGCGGTAACGGCGGCGCCTCCGTCGAGGTGAGCCTCGTGGGTGCGCGTGCCCAGTACTATCTCGAATCCAACGTGTATGGCCCGGGCGAGGGCACCGGTTGCTTCCTGGTCGGTCCGACGACCATCAACGGCAAGACGGTCAAGTCCGGTAACATCACCGTCCAGAAAAAAGCCGGTGACCTCTATAAACTGATCTTTGTCCTCTTCGACACCGACGGCACGCCGTACCGCACCAAATGGGAAGGCGACATCGTCTACGAACCCGATCCGGAGCCGGTCACGCTGACGAAACTCCTGATTGCGCAGGCCAACGCCGGTACGGTAACGTTCAAGCTGGGTACCAGTGACATGACGATCGACGGCATGGGTACGCCCACTGGCGACGGCTATGCCCTGACGGCTGATGTCTACAGCACCGACGGCGTCCTGCACGAAGGCGTCTATACGGCAGCCCCCGACCACGACAATGTCGGCCCCGGCCAGTATGCACCCGGCTACGAGTATGACCTCAGCGAGTGGGGCCTGGGCATCATGCACTGGGGCACCTGCTGGTGGGCCGGCGAAGCCTGCACGCACATCAACCAGGAACCCATCACGGTCGAAAAGAAGGGCTCCAAGTTTGTCATCACCTGGGGCTCCGAGGAGACCTATCCGCACTGGGCTACCTTCACCGGTGAGATTCCGGAACTGAGCCCGTCCGCTCCGGCAGAGCCTGATTACAGCTACACGGATGAACTGAGCGATCCTGTCGATGAGACCTTCGCACCGGTTGCCGGCGTCAAAACCCACAACCTGACCCTCAAGAACAAGGCGGGTGAAGAAGTGGCCTGGTTCCAGTTGGTGCTCAAGGAAGGCGACAGCAACTATGCCGGCGACTATGTCTGCAAGGAATATGCGCACGAGGACCACACCTTCGGCAACGGCTATGACCTGAGACCTTATGGCATGGATATGGTGGGCGGTTCCCGCTACATGAAGAACGGCGAACTCGTCATGATCAATCCGGGTGAGACCCTCAGCATCTCCAAGCTGGGTGACGACATCTGGGAAGTCAGCGGCAACGGCTTCGACTTCGTATTCGGAACGAGCGGCGGCAGTGGCTTCGACGGCACTTCGCTCACTCAGTTCCTCGGATCGGCCGACTACACGGGCTACGGCATCAACCTGGCCGGTGTGGATCTGGGTACCGACGGGATTACCGTGACGGCCGGCGCCTGGGGCAATACCTACGGCGGCGACGGCAACTACCTGAAGCTGGAATTCTACTCGACGGACGGCAAACTGGCGCCGGGCAATTATACGGCCTGCGCAGTTGGCGGCACTGTCGGCGAGGGTGAGTTCGGCATCGGCTACGACGGCGCATGGGGTGCTTCCGGCACGACCTGGTACACCATGGCCGCCGGCACCGCGACCGGTCAGTATGTGACGGACGGAACGCTGTCCGTGACGCTCGAGGGCAATGTCTACACCATTACCTTGACCTCGTCGACCATCAACGCACAGTATGTCGGAACACTCTACGAGTAGCCGATGAAACGCATTCTCACCATCCTGGCCGCTGTGGCGCTGGGCGCATTCGCGCTCAGCGCCTGCGGCGAGCCGGAGCCTGAAACGACGCCGATCGACATCAAGGACCTGCTGTTCTCCAATTCGGAGATCAAGCGGAACCAGGTCATCCAGAGCTCGGCCATGAAGCAGGAGATGAAATACAACGTCTATCTCCCGCCGAAGTTCGATGAGAATACGGCCTATCCCATCCTGTACCTGCTGCACGGCGCCGGCGACGACCAGAACGCATGGCTCGACAAGGGCAATGCCCAGAAGATCGCCGACAACTACATCAAGAACCAGGGCGGCACGCCGATGATCATCGTGATGCCCGACGCGCAGATGACGTTCTATGTGGGAAGCTACGAAAAGTACTTCCATGAAGAACTGATGCCTGCCGTGGAGACGAAGTACAAGTTCAGCGGCAAGCGAGCGGTGGCCGGCCTGTCGATGGGCGGTTACGGTACGCTCTACCACGCGCTGAAGTATCCGGCCAAGTTCAAGTATGCCTATGCCATGAGCCCGGCGTCCGACGTCAATTCGTTCAAGGCGCTCATCGACGCCCAGCCCGACAAGAAGGTCTTCCCGGGCTTCACCATCGAGGTGGGAACGGAAGACACGACGGTCAACAACGCCGATTCCGAGACCGTGGCCAACTACATGAAGGAGCAGGGAATGACTTGCGAATGGATTGCCCGCTCCGGCATCCATTACTGGAATTTCTGGCAGGAATGCCTTCCCAAAGCTTTGAAGAAGGCCGGTGAGAGTTTTAAATAAGCAAGCAATGAAAAAAATCACAATCCTTTTAGCAATCCTTATGCTGAACTTTTCGGCATTCGCACAGCAGGCCCTCTGGGGAGGTGCCAACGTGGAATCTCCCGTCATCAACGCCGACGGAACCGTGACGTTCCGTTACCGTGCCCCCAAGGCCGTCAAGGTCCAGGTGACCGGTGACTTCCTGCCTACGCAGAAGATGGTCTTCGAGATGAACGGCAATAAGATGGAATACGACGCTCCCGGCGTGGCCGACCTTAAGGAAGGCCCGGGCGGCGTGTGGGAATACACCACGCCTTTCGTCGTAGCGCCTGAAATGTACACCTATACGTTCACCGTGGACGGCAATTCCGTCATCGACAACAACAACGTGTTCGTCAACCGCGACATTGCCTCGCTGACCAGCGTGCTGCTCGTTCCGAAGGCCGGTGAGCGCAGCGACCTCTACGCCATCCACCGCGTTCCCCATGGAACTGTCTCGAAGGTGTGGTATCCGTCGAAGACCGCCGGTTTCGACCGCCGTCTGACCGTCTACACCCCGGCCGGCTACGAAGAGAACACGAAGACCAAATATCCGGTGCTCTACGTCCTCCACGGTATCGGCGGTGACGAAGACGCCTGGGTGACGCAGGGCCGTGCCACGCAGATCCTCGACAACCTGATCGCCCGCGGCGAAGCCAAGCCGATGATCGTGGTCTTCACCAACGGCAACATCTCGCAGGAAGCAGCCCCGCTGGAGAACTCGATGGACTACACCCGTCCGACGATGCAGCTTCCCCAGACCATGGAAGGTACTTTCGAGACCTCGTTCCCCGAAGTCGTGAAGTTCATTGACAGCCACTACCGCACCATCGCCAAGAAAGACTCCCGCGCCATCTGCGGCCTTTCGATGGGTGGTTTCCACACGCTGTACAACACGATCAACTATCCTGATCTCTTCGGCTGGTCCGGCATGTTCTCCGCCGCCATCGGCGTGAGCGACACCTCCATCAGCCCGATCTACCAGGATTTCGACAAGAAGCTGGCCACCTACTTCTCCAAGAAGCCGAAGCTTCTCTGGATCGGCTGCGGCAGCACCGACTTCCTGATCCAGGCCAACCGCGACTTCATGAAGAAGCTCGACGAGAACAAGTATCCGTACACCTTCATGGAGACCGACGGCGGCCACATCTGGCGCAACTGGCGCATCTACCTCAGCGAATTCGTTCCGCTGATCTTCAAATAATCAGTCGAACACGTATAAAAAAAGTCCGGTGTTTGCACCGGACTTTTTTTTGTCAATATATTCTGTTATTTGAACAGCTTCTGCGCGAAGGTATTGAGGTACAGACGCCAGTTCGACCAGACGTGGCCGCCGTCAGAGACGAAGTACTCGTGGTCGAGGCCCTGCTCAGTGAGCTTGGCGTGCATTTCCTCGGCACCCTGGAACAGGAAGTCCGTGTTGCCGCAGGCGAGGAAGTAGAGCTTCACACCGGCTTTCTTGAGGGCAGCGATCTGCTCGGGCGTGGCGCTGCCGGCTGCGGAGAGCGGGCAGATGTAGTCGAACATCTCCGGATAGAGGATGGAGGCGCTGATGGTGTGGCCGCCGCCCATGGAGAGACCGGCGATCGCACGCGAAGCCGGCTTCGCGATGGCGCGGAAATTCTTCTCGATGAACGGGACGATCTCCGTGCAGAGACTCTTCACGTACAGGTCACGGTTCTCGGGAGCACGCCAGTCGATCGGCTTCTCCGGGATGTTGAGCGTGCGGGCAGCTGCCTGGCCCGGGTTGCCGTTCGGCATGACCACGATCATCGGCTCGGCCAGGCCCTTCTCGATCAGGTTGTCCAGGATCTGGGCGGTGCGGCCCATCGAGATCCAGGCTTCTTCGTCGCCACCTGCGCCATGGAGCAGATAGAGCACCGGATATTTCTTCTTGGGGTTGTTCTCGTAGCCGTACGGCGTGTAGACGGTCAGGCGACGGTCCATGCCCAGGATGTTGCTGTGGTACCAGGGATGGCTCACCGTGCCGTGCAGATTCGCTTCGCCATAGTTCTCCGTGCGCTCGCCGGGAACCAGGAGCATCGGGAGGTAGCGGGTGCCGTCGCGCTGGACAAGGACGTTCTGCGGGTCGTTCACATTGACGCCGTCCACGACGAAATTGTAGGTGTAGATCTCCGGGCTCGGCAGGGGAATGGTGACTTCCCAGACGCAGTTCTCACCGCGCTTCATGTCGATGGTGCCGGTCCAGGGATTCTCCATCCAGGAGCCGCTGAGCTTCACGACCGTGGCGTAGTCGGCCTTCAGGCGGAAGGTCACGCTGTCCTGGGTGATTTCAGGAGAAACGATGGGCTTCTGTCCCCAGAAGGCGAAGTTGGTCAGTTCCTGCGCGTTGAGGGCCGTGAGGGCCAGCAGGCAGGTTGCGAAAAGGGTCAGGATTTTTTTCATATGAATAAATGATTGGGTTGATTATCGGAACAAGGTGGGGGCGAGGACCTGGAGGTCGGCGCGCCAGGTGGTCCAGCTGTGGCCCGCCTGCGCGTTCTCCAGATAATTGTACTTGACACCGGCATCTTTCAGGTAGCCGAGGGCCTCCTGGCAGTTCTTGTAAGCGATGTCGGCGGGGCCGCCCTGGGTGAAATACAGGGCCTTGAAGTTGCGGTTCAGCGCGGGCGCGATCTCGTTGAGCTTGATGCGCGCGATGTACTCCTGCTGCTTGCCGGGCGAGAAGCTGGAGCTCAGCACCCAGACGTGGCTGAAGAGTTCGGGATGCAGGAAGGCCGTCTCGATGGTCTCCATGCCGCCCATCGACAGGCCGGCCATCGCGCGGTGCGCCTGGTCGGCTTTTACGCGGTAGTTGGCTTCCACGAAGGGGATGATGCTCTTGACCATGTCTTCGCCGAAGAGCGGCACTTCACCCATCATGTCGGAGGTCTCGATGGTGCCGTTGGGCATGACCACGATCATCGGGACGATCTTGCCCTCGGCCAGCAGGTTGTCGAGGATCCAGCCCGCAGCGCCCACGCCGGGCCAGGAGGCGTCGTTGTCGCCGCCGCCGTGGATGAGATAGAGCACGGGCAGCGCCTCGCCGGACTTCTCATAGCCCGCGGGCGTCCACACGTGCATGCGGCGCTGGCAGCCGAGGGTCTCGGACCAGTACCAGCGCTGCGCCAGGGCACCGTGCGGCACGTTCTTCACATAGCCTTCGCCCTTCGTGAAGACGGAGGCCTGCTCGGCGGACAGCGGGGCTTTCGGGTCCTGGACCCGCACGCCGTCCACCAGGAAACTGTAGCGGAAGCAGCCGTCGGCGAGGCCTTCGCAGAGGCCCTGCCATACGCCGTCGGCATTCTTCCCGAACTTCACGGGCTTGTCCCACGGCAGGTCGCCGGTCACGGCAACGCTCTTGGCCTCAGGGGCATAGATCTGGAACAGCACCTTCCCGTCGGGCTGCACGCGGACGGACTGCAGGGTGTCGTTGGGGGTGGGCTGCCGGAACCATTGCGCCGACAGCGGCAGGGTGCAGAGCAGGGCTGCCAGGAGCATCAGAGTCTTTCTCATTTTCCTCATTCTTAGATGGTTACTTCAGCAGTCTGGCGAATGTCGTCGGAAGCGGAGCCCAGCAGGAGCTGCAGCTGGCCGTGTTCGAGATCCCAGGCGTTGGTCTCCTCGTTCCAGTAGCGGAGGTCGTCGAGCGGGATTTCGAGGGTCACTTTCTTGCGCTGGCCCGGGAGCAGGCTGACGCGCTGGAAGGCCTTGAGTTCCTTCTCGGGCCATTCGACGCTGGCTCCGACGCGGTGCACGTAGAGCTGGACCACTTCGTCGGCGTCCATGTCGCCTTCATTGGCGAGCTGGAAGCTTACCTTGACCTTGTTGCCGGAGACGGAGGCCTTCATGCCTTCATAGCTGAAGTCGACGTAGGAGAGGCCGTGGCCGAAGGCGTACATCGGCTTGATGGCCCGGGTGTCGAACCAGCGGTAGCCCACGTAGAAGCGCTCGGTGTATTCGGACACGGGTTTCGGCAGGGCGTCGATCAGGGCCTGGCGCTCGGCCGGGCTCATCTTGAGCACGTCGGGGCGGAACATCAGCGTGAAGAGGTCGCCGCCGGCGCTGTTGCCCGGGAAGTTGCCCAGGGCATAGGCCGGGCTGTCCTCCAGCTTCACCGGGAAGGTGAACGGGAGCTTGCCCGACGGGGCGATGTCGCCGAAGAGCACTTTGGCGAGCGCGGTGCCGCCTTCCGTGCCGTTCCACCAGCCCTGGACGATGGCCGGGGAGACGGGCTCGAGGACCTGCAGGTCGGTCGGACCGCCCGAGATCAGCACGCTGACCAAGTTCGGATTGGCTTCGTAGAGAGCCTGGACGAGGGTCTCCTGGCCGCAGGGGAGCTTGATGTCCTTGCGGTCGCTGCCCTCGGTCTCGATGTTCTTGTTGGTGCCGCCGAAGAAGATGACCAGGTCGGCATCTTTCGCCAGGGCGACGGCTTCCGCCACGAGGGCCGGGTCGGCCGGTTCGTCGATGGCAGCGGCTTCCAGCGGGTTCGGCTCGGCCGGGGCGGGACCCCAGCGGCGGCCCGGGAAGTTCTTGTAGCCCGGCGCATAGGTCACTTCCACGCCTTTCTCGGCGGCGCGGGTGCAGATGCCTTCCAGCGGCGTGATCTCATAGAGGGCCTTCACACCGGCGCCCATGCCGCCGCTCTGGGTCTTGAGCACGGCGTTCTGGCCGATGACGGCGATCTTCTTCACCTCTTCCCGGATCGGGAGGACGCCCTGGTTCTTCAGCAGCACGATGGCTTTCTCGGCCACTTCGCGGGCGATCTTCTGGCTTTCGGGCTGCGAGGTCATCACCGTGTTGGCTACGTCGGCCGGAACCGGCTCGACGGCGAAGCGCAGGCGCAGGATCTGGCGGACTTTCTCGTCCACGAGCTCTTCGGTCAGCGCGCCGGTGGCGATGGAGTCGATCACGGGCTGGCCCAGGTAGTTGGAGCCCGTCATCTGCACGTTGAGGCCGTGCAGCATGGCGCCCATGGTGCTGTGGGTGCCGCCCCAGTCGGAGACGGTCATGCCCTTGAAGCCCCATTCGCCGCGGAGGATCTCGTTGAGCAGGTGCTCGTTTTCGGAGCAGTAGTCGCCGTTGACCTTGTTGTAGGCCGGCATCACGCTCATGGCACCGCCTTCGACGATGGCGCGCTCAAAAGGCTTGAGGTAGATTTCGCGGAGGGTGCGCTCGTCGATCTTGACATCCACGCTGCCGCGGCTGGTCTCCTGGTTGTTGACGGCGAAGTGCTTGATGCACACGGCAGTACCTTGATCTTGCACACCCTTCGTATAGTAGAGGGCCAGGGCGGCGGAGAGGATCGGGTCCTCGCTGAGGTACTCATAGGTGCGGCCGCCCACGGGCAGGCGCTGGATGTTCACGGCGGGACCGAGGATCACGTCCTTGCCGCGCAGGCGGGCTTCCCGGCCCATGCCGGCGCCGTACTTGAAGGCCAGGTCCTCGCTCCAGGTGGCTGCCAGTGCCGAGCCGGTAGGGAAATAGGTGGCGGAGTCGAGGGTCCAGCCGGCGCTCATGAAGCCGTTGGGCTGGCCTTCCTCACGGATGCCGAACGGGCCGTCGGCGTAGTGGATGTCGGCGATGCCGAGGCGCTCCACGCCCGCGGAAGACATGTTGGTCTTGCTGTGCAGCATCTCGACCTTCTCTTCGAGGGTCATCTGCGCGATGATGTCATTGATCTTGGCGTCGTTCGCCGTGAGCAGTTCCTGCGGGGGTACGGGTTTCGTGCAGGCCAGGGCCAGCAGAACCAGCAGGAACGAAGGGAAAAGGATTCTTTTCATTATAGGAACAGTTGTTAGTTTTTGCGGTATTGGCGGGTGCGGGCGTCGTCGATCACGCCGTTCCAGCCGAGGCCGAAGGCGAAATCGTAGCGGTTGCCGTCTGCGTCGACATAGCAGCGCATGTCGTGCGGCGTGTCTTCGCACTGCTCTTCGACGGTGCGCATGTCTTCCGGCAGCTGCATCGGCAGCAGGCCGGAGGGTTCGGCGGCGCCGCTGACCAGGTCGAGGATGGCCTGGTGCTGCACGCCGAAGGCCGTCAGGATGGCGTCGGCGTAGGGCTCGAATTCGGCCGGGACGAAGGGCCGCGTGGCCGAAACCACGACTACGACGGGCTTGTCACCCATGGCCTTGCGGGTGTCGATCACGCAGTGCAGGTCGTCGACGTTGTCGGTGGTGACCGTCTTGCCGCGGTACGAGCGGTTGGTGAAAGCTTCTTTCGGGTCGCCGCCGCCGAGCGACTCGGCGCGGGCATAGGTGGCGGTGTAGGGGAGATACTGCAGGCTGATGGGCACGTAGCCGTTGCCGCCTTTCTCGCGGTCCTTCACGTCGTAGCCGACGCCGGAATACGGCTCCTGGATCATCACCAGGGCGAAGTCGGCTTCCGCAGGGCTGTCGACCCATTCATAGTACTGCTCCACCAGTTTCCGGTCGACGGGCCAGTCCCAGTAGTCGGGATGCGCCCCGAAGATTCCGAAGCGCCCGGCAAACGCCGGATAGTGCCGCTTCGGTACGTATACCTTCTTCCGGGCTTGACCCGGAATCTGCGGCAGCACGTTGCCGTGGTTCTTCAGCAGCACCACCGATTTCAGCTGCGCGTCGTAGCCCTGCTGCATGAAGGCCGGTTGGCCCACGACCGCCGTGGCGGTGGCCGGGTCCACGTAGGGATTCTCGAAGAGGCCGGTGCGGAAGATATTCATCAGCAGCCGCACGGCGGACTGTTCGAAGCGGGCGCGGGCGCTCGCTTCGCCGTAGGCCTCGCACCACATCCGGTAGGCCTCCAGGATGGGGCCCTTGTCGTTGTTGCCGCCGAACTGGTCGACGCCCGCCAGGATCACGGCGAAATGGCGCTCGGCCACGCTCAGGTTCTCCATGCCCCAGCACTTCCCGTCGAACGACTCGATGCGGGCGTTGTCGTGGGTGATGCCCCAGTCGGTGCAGACCACGCCGTCGAACTGATATTTGTCGCGGAGCAACTCGCCGATGATATATTGGCTGTAGCTGTTGCCGGCGTTCTTGCCGGAAGGGTCGATGCCCGTCGAGATGGTGTAGTAGGGCATGACCGCCGTGGCGGAGCCCGTCTTGCCGTCGAGCCGGAAGGCGCCCTCCACGAAGGCCCGCAGGTGGTCTGCGAAGTGGCCGCCCGGATAGACCGCATATTTGCCGTAATTGAAGTGGGCGTCGCGGCCGCCTTCCTCGGGGCCGCCGGAGGGCCAGTGCTTGACCATCGCGTTCACGCTTTCGGCGCCCCAGCCGTTGCGCGCGCCTTCCGTGGTCTGGAAGCCGTCCACATAGGCGCGGGCCATGTCGACATCCAGGTCGGGATCTTCGCCGAAGGTGCCGACGAAGCGGTTCCAGCGCGGTTCCGTGGCCAGGTCGATCTGCGGGCTGAGCGCCGTGGCGATGCCCAGGGCACGGTATTCTTTCGATGCGATGTCGCCGAAGGTCCGGACGAGCGCCGGATCGAAGGTGGCGGCGAGGCCGAGCGGGGTGGGCCAGAGGGAGATCTGGCCGCCGGCTCCGGCGTTGTATTCGGCCGTCACGGCCGTTTCGTTGCGGGGATCCGAGCTGTTGTTGGCCGGGATGCCGTGGCCGCGTTCCTCCACGAAGGCCTGCACGTTGTTGTTCCAGCGTGCGGCCACTTCGGGGCTGGCGACCGTGGTCACGAGCACGTGGCGCAGGTTGTCGTCGGCCAGGAAGGTCCGCTGGGCTTCGGTGAGTCCGGGACCGGGAACCGCCTGGTGGCTGCTGTAGAGCATCAGGCCGGCGATCTCCTCGACGGAAAGCTGGGCGGCCAGGTCGCGGGCACGCACGTCGGCCGGTTTCCGCCAGTCTTCGTACGGGTCGATCACGCCGTTGCGGTTGAGGTCCTTGAAGGCGTAGCCGCTCTTTTCAAGGATGGGGGCGGAGACGACGCCCAGGGTGGCGCCGCCGCGCTGTTCGATCAGTTGATAGCCGTCGGCTTGCGTGGCTTCCCATTTCGGGCCGCAGGCGGAGAGTGTCAGCAGGAAGGCGGCCAGCAGAAGCGGCCGGAACAGAGAGATATTCATGCGGATTTTCCGGGTTGTCATACTACGAAGATACGGTAATTCTTCGTCATTTCCGATGAAAAAATGGCGGGATGGACAGTCGGGCAAACATTTGAACGAAGAAACAAACAAGGGGCTTCCTGCCTTGCATTTCGGCGGATTTTCACTATTTTTGTAACCCGTTAGAAAAGAAAGGATCATGGTTTCAGACACCAAGCTCAATCCGCCGCTGGCCGTCCTGGTACGGCTGCTTCTTCGCCCCAAAGTGCACTATCTCGACCCTGCCCGCAAGGACGAAATCCTGTCCGAACCCTCCATTCTCGTGGTGAACCACACCGGCCACCTCGACGGCGGCATCCTCAATACGGCCCTGCGCAAGTATCCCATCCATACCCTGGCCGCCAAGGACCGCTTCGAGCAGCGTGGCTTCGGCTTCCTGCTCCGCCATTCGGGCTGCATTCCCATCGACCGCGAGCACGCCGACACGAGCTGGATCCACGATTCCCTGGAAGTGCTCCACAAGGACCGCGAGCATGTCGCCATCTATCCCGAAGGCCGCCACGGCGAACACCGCAAGCAGCTGCCCTTCCATCCCGGCGTCACCATGCTGGCCACGATCGCCAAGGTGCCCATCGTCATGGTCTATCAGGACGGTCCGGCCCGCTTCTTCCACCGCAATCACCTGCTGGTCGCGCCGCCTTTCCGTTTTGAAGCGACCGGTCTCGACGCCGATACCATCCAGGCGCAGACGAAAGTGCTGGAAGACAAGATGCGGGAACTCATGAACGCCTACATTGAAAAATACGACAAATCAGAAGAATAGAATAAGTGCCCTATGAAAGACATCCAATCGATAGGTATCCTGACCTCCGGCGGTGACTCGCCGGGCATGAATGCGGCCATCCGCGCCGTCACCCGTTCCGCCATCTTCGCCGGCTGGAAAGTCTACGGGATCTACCGCGGCTACGAAGGGCTTATCAACGGGGAGGTCAAGCCGTTCACCAGCGAATCGGTGAGCAACACCATCCAGCGGGGCGGCACCATCCTCAAGACCGCGCGCAGCGAGGAGTTCAGGACCCCGGAAGGGCGCGGCAAGGCCTATGAGACGATGAAGAAGCACCATATCGACGCCCTGGTGGTGATCGGCGGCAACGGCTCGCTGTCCGGTGCACAGGAGCTCGCCCGCGAATTTGACGTCACGGTCATCGGCCTGCCCGGCACCATCGACAACGACCTCTACGGCACCGATTCGACCATCGGCTACGACACGGCGCTCAACACGATCGTCGACTGCGTCGACAAGATCCGTGACACCGCCACCTCGCACGACCGCATCTTCTTCGTGGAGGTGATGGGCCGCGACGCCGGTTTCCTGGCGCAGAACAGCGCCATCGCCGCCGGTGCGGAGGCCGCCATCATCCCGGAAGACCGCACGGACATCGACCAGCTCGCCCAGTTCATCGGACGCGGTATCCGCAAGAGCAAGAACAGCTCCATCGTCATCGTGTCGGAAAGCCATCGGGACGGCACGGGCGGCGCCATGCACTACGCCGAACGTGTCCGCAAGGAATACCCGGAATACGACGTGCGCGTCACGATCCTGGGCCACCTGCAGCGGGGCGGACGCCCCTCGGCCTACGACCGCATCCTGGCGTCGCGCCTGGGCGTGGCGGCCGTCGAAGCCCTCAAGGAAGGACAGCGCAACATCATGATCGGCATCAAGAACGACCAGATCGTCTACGTGCCCATCAGCAAGGCCGTCAAGATGGACAAGCCCATCGATCCCGAGCTCATCAACGTCCTGACGGTTCTGTCGATATGATGTGCACGTCTCTCTGCGGGAACGGGATGTTGATGCCGTTCTCGTTGAGCGTGTTGTAGATCAATTCATTCGCGCGGGCGATAAAGCCGTTGCGCTCCTCGACCAGTACGTACTGCTTGAGGGCGATGTCCACGCTGCTGTCACCGAAATTGTCGACCGTCACGGAAATGCCGCGTTTCGCGTCGACGACGTTGCGCCCGTACTTGTCTTTCGTCATCAGCTTCTGTGACGCCGCCGTCAGCAGCTGGCGCACCTTCTCCACGTCGGTGCCGTAGCTGATGCCGACGGTCACCTTCGCGAATTCGTAGGCGCTGCCGCGCGTCAGGTTCTTGAAGTTCTTGTTGAAGAGCGTCGTGTTGGTGAACGCGATCAAGGTGTCCTCCAGCGTCTGGATCTGCGTGGTCTGGTAGCTGATGGCCGTCACTTTGCCGCGGATGCCGTCGCATTCGATGTAATCGCCCACGCGCAGGCGGCCGCTCATCAGTTGGATGCCGTAGATGAAGTTGTTGAGGATGTCCTTCATGGCCAAGCCGAGACCGGTGGCCAGGCCGGCCGCCACGATGGACAGGGCTCCCATCGGAATCTTCAGCAGGACGATGGCGATGGCCACGTAGCTGCCCCAGACCAGGAATCCGATCACGTTGTCGGCCAGCGTGAAATTGATCTCGTTGGCCTGGAGGTAGGTCTTGCCTTCCTGGTTCATCACCCTTTCCGACTTGGCCCGGCGGTAGACCGCCCGCAGCAGGTAGCAGATATAGCGGAAGAGGAAGTAGAGTACGGAGACCAGCACCAGCTTGTACACGGAGAGGTTCAGGATGGCATTTCCCGCTTTGTCGGACAAATTGAAGAAAGGCTTGTAGAAGAACTCCTTGCCGATCTCGGTCAAGTCGAAGATGCCGGAGGCCAGCCAGAGGCAGAGCGGGACCGAGAGTATCATCAGGATCGGCAGGCAGGCCTGCTTGACGAAGTCGAAGAGCCAGGTGACGGCGATGAAGGAATCCTTGCGGTCCAGGTCGTAGACGGTATGTTCCTTCTTGTATTCCAGCCTGCGCTTGTTGATGTAGCGGGCTTCATAGAGGTCCAGCAGCACATAGATGGCCGTGATGGTCTCGATGGCGGTGAGCTGGAAAAGCCACCAGATGAAGATCTGGACGCTCAGCAGCACGTAACCGGCCCAGGACACGACCAGCGTGGCGAGCATGACCCCGAAGGTGATCCAGCTGTAGAGCATATCGCCGCGCGCCGCTTTCTGGTGGCGCACCTTGCGGCAGAGCACGTACTGCCAGATGGTGAAGGCCAGGATAATCGGCGGGAAGATGAGGTTGACCAGCCGGTTCGGAATGAAGATGATGCGGAAGGAAATGACCAGCAGCCCGAGCAGCGCGATGGGCAGGTAGAGCTGCGCTACCTTGCGGATGTGGGCGGCAGGGATGCGGATGAGCAGCGACACCAGGATGGCCGCCATCAGCCATGCGTAGGTGAGCAGCAGGCCGGAAGCGACCTTGAAGAAGTTCTGGTCCACCAGCAGGGTGGCGATCATCACGGTCACGGCGAAGATCACCACGCCGCTGAGCAGGGTGACGATGGGGCTCCGCTGCTTGAATTCTTCCGTCTGGAAGTATTGCACCCGCTTGCGCAGCAGCCGGACGGCCAGGTTGCTGACCAGCGTGGCGATCAGGATGTAAAAGAAGATGAAGAAGATGAAGCCGACGATCACCGGGCCGCGCCAGTCGCTCTGGCTCAGGGTGAGGGCGTCCGCGCTGCTGTCGCCGATGCCGTATTTGACGCGGGTGTCATGGATGGCCAGCCGCGTATAGCGCGGGAGGTTGGCCAGCACGTGGAAGTAATTATCCTGCCCGTCGATGAAAATGTGTTTCTGGATGATGCGATAACGGTCCTGCGCAAAGGCGTAACTCTCTTCGAGGCGGGCGCTCATCGCGGCGTAGTGGTCGTTGTCCATCACGATCTTGTCGCGGAACTCGGTATACATCGCCAGCAGGTTGAGGGCATAGGCCAGGCAGGAATCGCGGTCCTCGCAGCCCTGGCGGTCCAGGAAGAAAGGCTCGTCGGCGTCGTGGCCGCCCTCAAGGTCTTCGTCATGGTCGTGATCCGTCTCCAGATGGCCGGTCAGCACCTCGTCGGTGCGGATGTAGCGGCCTTCGCTGTCGTACATCGCGGCGTGGTCGTGGTGGTGCGTCTTCTCGCGGGACGCGATGGAATCGATGACGGCCGACAGGCTGTCGGGCAGGATGTCGATCTTGTCGAGGGCCGGCGGCAGGCGGCGCAGCGCCTCGGCCAGGTGCTCGTAACGCTCGATTTCCAGGTTGAGGCGCTCCACGATCTTGTCGAAGGGCATCTTCTGCTTCGTGTAGGCGTCGTACTGCTTGGTTACCTCCTCCAGCGCGTAGGTCATGTCGAAGGTATAGTCCGGGTTCTGCGAGTAGAGGATGAGCGCCAGTTCATTGCAGCGTTTCGTCATCTCCACGAGCTGGTCGTGCTGGGCGGAGTTGGTCTGCATCAGGCGGTCGCGCTGCTGTGACATTTTCTCGTTTTCCTGGTGGAGCTCGGAGCGGAGAATGGTCAGGGTCTGCGCGAAATTGCGTTCGTTGAACACGGCGTAAGCCGGAATGGCCAGCGCGAGCGCAACGGCGAATATGATGAGAAGACGTTTTTTCATAGATACAAAGATACAAAATCGCTGGATTTTTGCTATATTGCACAATTAAATGAATCGAAGTATCATGTTCAAAGCGAGATCGCTTGTCTTTTTTGCCGTCGCGCTGGCGGTCTTTTGCGCGTCCTGCGGGCGCGGAAAGCAGCCGGACGTGCCGGATGCGTCTTCCCTGCGGGGCCTGAGCAAGGAGGAACTGCAGGAGATGCGCGAGGAGATTCTTGCCGCGAACGAAGGAAAGGAGCTGGGCAGGAAGGAAACCGCCCGCGTGGAGCTGATCCGCGAGCAGGAACGCCGCCTCGAAAACGCCTGGATCTTCGGCGAATGGCGCGAGCGGCACGGGCGCCGGCTCATCTTCCGGGACGACGGTACCGTGAGCGTGGGCGCCAGGAGCGGTGCGTACGACGAGCTGGGCGTCTACAAGTTCATCTCGCCCGAAGAGCCGTCCTTCGAAGCGGTCTGGACCGTGCTTTACGACGCTGCCGGCGACCCGGTGGTGGTCGTGCCGCAGCCCGATGGCGAGGACCTGCTTTATCCCTTCCACAAAGCCCGCAGCAGCGTCTACGAATGCACGGGCGACCTGCAGGCCTCCCGTGAGACGGGCTGCTATTACACGAAAAATCAATAACGCTAAAAATAGTTGACTATGAGCGCAAATCATTTCTTTACCTTCCTCGCGGGCGCTGCCGCCGGTGCGGCCGTGGCCTGGTTGCTCACTTCCGAGAAGGGGCAGGAAACCGTAGCGGAAATCAAAGAAAAGGCGGCCGAAGGTTTCGACCAGCTGGGCAATGCCTTTGAAGACATGAAGGAAAAAGCCAAGGCTTCGGCCAAGGCAGCCGTCGAGACGGTGGAAGAAGCTGTCAAGCAGAACGCATGAACGAGCTCAAAGACTACGTCGACCTCAAAGTCGATGAGCTGAAACTGCAGGCTACGAAAGGCTTTTCCATGGCGCTGGCCCGCCTCACGGCGATCCTGCTGCTCGTGGGCGTGCTGATTATCGTGCTCGCGCTGCTGAGCGTGGTGCTGATTCAATGGCTGGGCGAACTGACGGGCTCGCTGGCCATCTCCAGCTCCATCGTCTGCGGCGTGTTCCTGCTGGTCCTGGTCGTGCTGTTCCTGATGCGCAAGCGCCTCTTCCGCGACACGTTCGTCCGCATGTTTGTCCAAGTATTTTTCGACGATGGGAAAGAATAGGGGTTTTTCGAACATCCAGTCGTTTGAGGAACTGGAGACGTCGCTGCAAATGGTCCAGTACCAGCTCCGGACGAGCAAGGTGACGCAGCAGATGCATACGCTGACGCAGCAGGTGCAGTCGTTGAAGGCCGGCAACATTCCTTCCATCAACTGGAACAAAGTGGCCATCTTCTTCCTCGACCTCATCAAGCAGCGGCTTTCCGACTAGCTCATGCCCGCCGTACAACAGAGCGGTTTCTTGATTCGACGCGCCACCCCGGATGACATTCCGCACATCCGGGCGCTGGCCGACGTGTGCTTCCGCGACACGTACCGCACGATCCTCTCGCCGGCGCAGATGGAATACATGATGGACTGGATGTATTCCGAGGAGAGCCTGGCGCGGCAGATGGGCCGCGACGGGCACGTCTTTTTCCTGGCGGAAGCGGACGGCGCGCCCTGCGGCTATTTTTCCGTGCAGCCGCTCGGCCTGCAGGAGGACGGTGAGTACCTGTTCGAGTTCCAGAAGATGTACCTGCTGCCCGCTTACAAAGGACAGGGCTTCGGACGCCGCATGGTCGGGCACGTCTTCCAGTTCGTGCGCGACGCCGCCTGCGGCTGGCCCTGCCGCATCGAACTGCATGTCAACCGCGACAATCCGCAGGTCGCATTCCACAAGCACATGGGCTTCTCCATCCTCCGCTCGGGCGATTTTCCCATCGGGCAGGGGTTCTACATGAACGATTACATCATGGGTATCCGCCTTACCTCCGCTTAAGCGAGGAAAGGGGAATCCGCTTCGCGGCGTCGATGGCCGCGACAGGGCAGACCAGGCGGCAGAGGTGGCAGCCTACGCACTTGCTGCCGTCCAGACTGGGGCGCCGGTTCTCGTCCAGGCGGATGGCCTGATGCCCGCCGTCCCGGCAGGAGATGTAGCAGCGTCCGCAGCCGATGCAGGCATCCAGGTCGAACTTGGGGAACACGATGGTTTCGCGGTCCATGTCGGATACGGGGATGAACGAGGGCAGCTGCTCGCCGACCAGGTCGTCCAGGCGGCTGATGCCGCGGTCGGCCATATAGTGCTGAAGGCCCAGTTTCAGGTCTTCGATGATGCGGTTGCCATACTGCATCACGGCCGTGCAGACCTGCACGTTGCGGCAGCCCAGCTGGATGAATTCCAGGGCGTCGCGCCAGTTCTCGATGCCGCCGATGCCGCTCAGGTCCACCGACCGGCCGAAACGTTCGGACCTGTTGATATCGAGGCTGTTCGCGATTTCCAGGATGAAGCGCAGCGCGATGGGCTTGACGGCCCGGCCCGACAATCCCGAAATGCAGCGATGCCCGTCCACTTCCGCGCGCGGAGCCATCGTGGCGCTCTTGATGGTATTGATGGCGGAAATGCCGTCGGCGCCGCCGAAGAACGAGGCCATCGCCGGCTGGCTCATGTTGGTGATGTTGGGCGTCATCTTGGGGATGACGGGGATGTCGACGGCCTGCTTGACGCAAGCCGTATAGAACAGCACGAGTTCAGGGTTCTGGCCCACGTCGCTGCCCATTCCGGCATGGCGCATCTGCGGGCAGGAGAAATTCAGTTCCACGGCGTCCGCGCCGGCGTCTTCCGCCCTTCGCGCGAGAACGGTCCACTCTTTTTCGTCCTTGCCCATGATGGAAGCGATGACCACCTTCTTGGGATAGTTCTTCTTCAGGCGCTGGATGATGCTGAAATCTTCCTGCGGCGTATGCTCGCTGAGCTGCTCCATATTCCGGAAGCTGTAGATATCACCGGTTCCCTTCACGTGCAGGGCGTCGAAACGGGGCGACACTTCCTTTATTTCCTGCAGGCAGATGGTCTTGAAATAGACGCCGGCCCAGCCGGCTTCGAACGCTGCGGACACCATCTCGTAGTTGGTGCTGACCGCCGAGGAAGCCAGGAAGAAGGGGCTTTCGCAGGGAATGCCGCAGAATTTGATGGCCAGGGACGGCAGGCGATCCACCATGGGAGGCAGGGGGAGCGCCTTGGCGATCTCCTTGATCCGGACGGGACGGTCGTAGTGGATGCAGGCCTTTTCAGCGGCTTCGAGTTCGTCGGGCGTCACGTCGTCCAGCCATTGGCGGGCCAGATTGACATTGCCGAAACGGATGGCACGGATGGCGCGGGCGGGATCGGCTTTGGGGCAGGCGGCGCTGCAGGGCGCATTTTCGCAGAGCAGGCAACGGCTGGCCTCTTCGTGGAGATGGATCATGGCGGAAATGTGTTAGGATGTTTTTCCCTTGATATCGATACGAAAGCCTTCGTCGAGGAGGGGTTGGACCAGCGCGCGCATCTGCTCGACCGTAAAGGCTTCCAGGCCCCGCTGGGGCGTGGGGCGGTCGATGGTGTAGACCATCACCTCGCGGGGTTTGAGCTTTCTGACGATGTCCATCCAGCCCTGCAGCACTTCCGGTGCGGAAGAGTCGAAATCCGGGCTCTTGAGGAACATGGTCTGGAGGATGAACTGGCCGTCGAAGCGAGCCAGGGCGTCTACCACGCGGTCGAGCGAATAGCCGGGCGCGGGCTGGTTGATTTTCGCGACGAGGGCGTCGGTGGGCGCGTCGATCTTCAGGATGGGGTTGTCCACCTTGCAGAGCGCGGCGAAGACCTCGGGCACGTGGACGCGGGTGGCGTTGGAGAGCACCGACACCTTGGCGCCGGGGCAGTAAGCGTCGCGCAGGAAAAGGGTATCGTCGATAATGCGGGGAAATTCAGGGTTGAGGGTGGGTTCGCCGTCGCCCGAGAACGTGATCGAGTCGATGGAAGTTCCGTCGAGCATCAGTTCCGTCAGCTTGTCTTCCAGGTCGTTACGGACCTTGGCGGCGGTCGGGAGGACCGTGTCGCCGCGTCCTTCGCAGTTCCAGCCGCATTCGCAGTAAATGCAGTCGAAATTGCAGATCTTGCCTTTCGTCGGCAGCAGGTTGATGCCGAGGGAACGGCCGAGGCGGCGGCTGTAGATCGGTCCGAAGACCGTTTCTTCTCTCATCATGGCAGATAGAAATTTGTATAAAGTTAGCGATTATTTAACTTTGCACGGCAAAAAAGAGAAAGAAATGTTTGTCTATCGTCACAAAGTCAACTATTACGAGACCGACCGGATGGGCGTCACGCACCACTCCAACTACATCCGATTCATGGAAGAAGCCCGCGTGGCCTTTCTCGATTCCATCGGCGCCAGCTATGCGAAGCTCGAGGCCGACGGCTTCATTTCGCCGGTGGTCGAGGTGAACGGCCGCTTCAAGCATACCACGACTTTCGACGACGTCATCGAGATAGCCGTCTGGATTAAGTCGGCGACGACTTTCAAGCTGAAGCTCGGCTATGAGATGCGCTGCAACGGCGCGTTGGTCTTCGAGGGATACTCGCTGCACTGCTTCCTCGACCAGGACGGCAAGCCCATCCCGTTCGACGACCTTTATCCGCAGTTCCGCGAACACATGCAGGCATGAGCGCCGAAGGGCTTTACTGGCTGGTCATCGGTGTCGTCCTGGCGGAATACGCCTGGTCGACGTTCCTGACGCTGCTGAATATCAAGGCCTCCCGGCAGCCGGTTCCCGCATTGCTGGCCGATCTCTACGACGAGGAGCGCTACCGCCGGCAGCAGGCCTATGCGATGACGAACCGGAAGTTCTCGCTGCTCTCCGGCGCCGTGAGCACGCTCGTGACGCTGGGTATCTTCGCCTTCGGCGGCTTCGCGGTCTTCGATGGCTCCGCCCGCGCCGTCAGCGCCGCGCCGGTCGTGCAGGCACTCGTGTTCTGGGGCATCTTCTACCTGATTTCCTGGTTCATCTCGCTGCCCTTCGACATCTACCGCACCTTCGTCATCGAGCAGCGTTTCGGCTTCAACCGCACGACGCCGAAGCTCTTCGCCGCCGACGCGGTGAAGAGCCTGCTGACGAGCCTGGTCATCATGGGCGCCGTGCTGGCGCTCTGCGCCTGGATCTACACGCTGACGCCGCGCTGGTTCTGGCTCCTGGCCTGGGGCGCCGTGTCGCTTTTCTCGCTGTTCATGCAGTATTTCTACTCGCAGCTCATCGTGCCGCTCTTCAACAAGCAGACGCCGCTGCCGGAAGGGGAGCTGCGCACGGCCATCGAGGCTTTTGCCGCGCGGGTGGACTTCCGGCTCGACAACATCTTCGTCATCGACTCGTCGAAGCGCAGCAGCAAATCGAACGCTTATTTCACGGGCTTCGGCCGCCGCAAGCGGGTCGTGCTTTACGACACGCTGATGGAGCAGCTCACGACCGAGGAGATCGTCGGTGTCCTGGCCCACGAGATCGGGCACTACAAGCACCGCCATATCCTCCTTTCCCTTTTTGAGGGTTTTGCGACCAATCTGCTGATGTTCTGGTTGTTCAGTCTCTTCATCGGAAGCGATGCGCTGGCTGCCGCCGCTGGCTGCGTAGCGGCTTCCTTCCACGTGAACCTGGCGGTCTTCTCGCTCATCTACACGCCGGTTTCGCTCGTCCTCGACATCGTGACAAACGTCATCTCGCGCGGCCACGAGCGCCAGGCCGACGCCTTCGCCGCCGCCCACGGCATGGGCCCCGCGGAGGCTTCCGCCCTCAAGAAAATGAGCGCCAAATCCCTCGCGAACCTCACGCCGCATCCGCTGGTCGTCTTCACGGAGTATTCCCATCCGACGCTGGCCGAAAGAGTAGAATCTTTGACGAAATAAGTGCGTAGAAACCATTTACGCAAGCGTAGCAGAGCGGGTGGTTTTCGGTGCAGCGACCTTTTTTTGGGAGCAAGACGGAAACCAGAGCTCAGCGTAGCGACAGGCTGTTGTTACTGTTATTTAACCCGCAGCTTGCGGCCGACCTTGAGGATGGTCGAAGAGGAGATGCCGTTGAGCTGGCAGATCTTGTCGACGGTCGTGCCATGCTTTCGGGCAATCTTGTAGAGCGTGTCACCCTTGACAACCGTATGATAGACTTGCTCCGGCGTCGCCGAGGAAGCGGCTGCCGCACTGTCGGCAGGCGGCGGCGTGACCGCCGTCGCAGCGCTCGCTGAAGGCTTGACCTCAGCCTCGATGTCGCGCGGGTCAGGTTCCAGGGCGGAAGCGGGGATGACCACCTTCGCTTCGCGGGCCGGCGCCCAGTTGCCGTCGCCGGCCAGGATGAGACGGCCGCCCTGGTCGGGGATCGAGAGCGTTCCGTCGGCCGCCACGTAGGCCCATTTGCCGTTCTCGAAGAGAACGATGCGCCGGTCGGCGTCGGAAAGTACCAGGCTGTCCGGCGCGATGTGCACGCCCTCGTCCGGGTTGAACGCATAGCTGGCCGTGCTGTCGAAACTGACGTTGTAGTCCACGAAGTCGGGGAGGATGCGCCGCGCGCCGAGGAGACGGTTGGCGTAGTACGATTCGGTGTAGATCGAACTGTAGCGCACGCCATGCGTGGAGGCATGGATGAATTTCGGGTCGTTGCGCAAGGTGTCGAGCCCGATGAAGATGCCCACGTGCCCCACGACTTTCGGGTTGCGACGGCTGCCCAGCAGCAGGATGTCGCCCTTCTGCAGGTTGTGGAAGTCCGAGATGTCCACTTCGCGCCCGTCGCGCGCCTGGTCCTTGGCCGAACGGCTCAGCTCGTCGTAACCGAAATGCCGGAACACGTAGCGCGTATAGCCCGTGCAGTCGAAACGCTTCGGCCCGTTTGCGCCGTAGCGGTAGGGGGTTCCCAGGAAGGTGGCCGCATAGTCGATGAGCCTGTCGGCCAGCTCTTCCGCCGTCATCTCTATCTCTGCGGGCCGTCCCTGCGAGATGACCGTCTCCTGCGCGAAGGCCGCCGGCGCCGTCAGGAGGAGCGCGGCCGGCAAGAGGATCGACAGGCGGCGGAAACGGTTCATTTGGAAGAGTAGAAGTTGAAGCCGTGCTTGATGCCCGCGACGACCGCATCCCAGCGGAGCAGGATGCCGATGACGGCGACGAGCCCGATCCAGAGCAGGGCTTTCGTCGTGTCGCTCTGGGCGGAATACCAGCTTTTGATTTTTTGGAACAAATTCATGGCGTCTCTGTAGCAAAGGTAATGAAAAATTGGATAAATGCCTTTTTTTTAGTAATATTGCTGAATGGAATCAAACGGTATGAGCGAACGAAGCAAGGCCATCCACGAAGCGGCGGATTACATCCGGGAACGCATCGGCCCGTGCCGGCCGGCCATCGGCCTGGTGCTGGGCAGCGGCCTGGGTAACGTTTGCTCCCTGGTGCAGGCGGAAGCGGTTATCCCCTTCGCGGAGATACCCCATTTCGTCCGGTCGACCGCCCTGGGCCATGCCGGGAACTTCGTCTTCGGCACTGCCTGCGGGAAGCCCGTCTGTGTCATGCAGGGCCGCTTTCATTACTACGAGGGCTACACCATGGACCAGGTGACGCTCCCGATCCGCGTCATGGCCCTCCTGGGCGTCCGGACCCTGCTCGTGACCAACGCCGCCGGCGGCCTCAACCGAAGCTACGAGACCGGCGACGTGATGATCATCCGCGACCACATCAGCCGCATGCCCAATCCCCTGATCGGCCCCAACCTGGACGAATTCGGCGAACGCTTCCCCGACATGACGGCCGCCTATGACCAGGACCTGATCCGAAAGGCGGAAGCCATCTCCGAGCGCGAGCATCTCCATTTCCGGAAGGGAGTCTACCTGGGCAATCCCGGTCCGTCCTACGAGACGCCGGCCGAAGTGCGCTTCTACCTGACCATCGGTGCCGATGCCGTCGGCATGTCCACCGTGCCCGACGTCATCGTAGCCCGCCACTGCGGCATGCGCGTCTTCGGCCTCTCGGTGATCTCCAACATCTCGAACATCGAAAACGACAGCCCCGTGCTCAACGACGGGGAAGACGTTGTCCGCGCCGCCGACGCCGCGGCCGAGAAGATCCGCATCCTCTTTACCCACCTCATACCCGCCATCTGACCGTGAAGAGCGTTTTCCCCTATGACTCCGTGGAACTCAGCCCCAGCGGGCGCGAGGTCATCATCCTCGACCAGTCCCAGCTGCCCAACCAGGAGCGCTTCCTGCACCTGAACACCGCGGAGCAGATCTTCTATTCGATCACCCGCATGAAGGTGCGCGGTGCGCCCGCCATCGGTATCGCGGCGGCCTTCGGCCTGGCCATGTGCGTCAACCGTTACCGCACCCGCTCCCTCCAGGCCCTGGAAAAAGAATTCCTGCGCGTCAAGCACTACCTGTATATTTCCCGCCCCACGGCCGTCAACCTCATGTGGGCCCTCGACCGGATGGAGCGCTGCTTCTATACCGCCAAGCAGTCGCTGGGCGACGCCGAGGAGCGGCACGCCATCGAGGTGATCCGCAACGCCCTGACCGCGGAAGCCCGCGCCATCAAGTCGGAAGACGTGGCCATGTGCGAAGCCATCAGCGAGCTGGGTTTCTCCCTGCTCAAGCCGGGCTGCGGCATCCTGACCCACTGCAACGCCGGCCACCTGGCCGTCTCGCGCTACGGCACCGCGCTGGGCCCCATCTACCTGGCCCAGCAGCAGGGCTATTCGCCCCGCGTCTATTGCGACGAGACCCGTCCGCTGCTGCAGGGCGCGCGCCTGACGGCGTATGAGCTGACCAAGGCGGGCATCGACACGACGCTGATCTGCGACAACATGGCCGCGACCCTCATGTCGCAGGGCAAGATCGACTACGTCTTCGTGGGCTGCGACCGCGTGGCCGCCAACGGCGACGTGGCCAACAAGATCGGCACCAGCAGCGTGGCCATCGTGGCCAAGTACTACAAGGTGCCCATCTATGTCTTCGCCCCGACCAGCACCATCGACCTGGACTGCCGCAGCGGCGCCGAGATCATCATCGAGGAGCGCCCGGCCTTCGAGGTGACAGACATGTACTACAGCAAGCGTATGGCGCCCAAGGACGTCCGCGTCTACAACCCCGCGTTCGACGTGACGCCCGCCGCGCTGATCGCCGGCATCGTCACGGAAAAAGGCATCCTCAAGCCCCGCGAGATCAAGAACCTCCGCAAAATCAAATAGGATGGTCCGTTTCCTGAGCCTTTCGAGTGGAAGCAACGGCAACTGCTACTATTTCAGCGACGGCCGCCAGTCCTTCCTCATCGACCTCGGCATCGGGACCCGCACCGTCAAGAAGCGTCTCGCCGAACACGACATCGCCCTCGAATCGATCGACGCCGTGTTCGTGACCCACGACCATTTCGACCATATCCGCAGCCTCGGCAGCTTCACGGAGCGTTATCACAAGCCCGTGTACCTGACCCGCACGCTCGAACAGGCCCTGCGCCGCAACATCTGCACGGCGGGCAAGCTGAAGGGCTGCGTGCGCTACCTGGAGGAGGGGAAGGAGCAGGTGCTGGACGGCGGGCTCCGCATCACGCCCTTCGTCGTGCCGCACGACGCCTCCCAGACCGTGGGCTACCACTTCACCCTTTCGGGCGAGCGCTTCACCGTGATGACGGACCTGGGCGAAGTGACCGACGACGCGGTGCGCTACGCCCGCGAAGCGGACCACCTCGTCGTGGAGTCGAACTACGACGTGGACATGCTCATCACCGGACCGTATCCCAAGGAACTGAAGGAACGCATCCTGACCCAGCACGGGCACCTGTCCAACGAGCAGACCGCCTCGCTGCTGCTCCGCAGCCGGCACGAAGGCCTGCGCGACGTGTATCTCTGCCACCTCAGCGCCAACAACAACACGCCGTCCCTGGCCCTGGCGAGCGCAAAAAAAACGCTTGAGAGCATCGGCTCCCAAGCGTCTTTGCATTGCCTTCCGCGCGGTAGCGCGTCGGAATTATTCACCTTTTAAGGAGTTGAGGTATCCGTTGTACTTCTCGTACTTCTCCATGTACTTCGGATCTTCGCGGAAGATGAAGCAGATGGTCTTCAGCGGCTCTGCGCACGCGGTCTTCAGGTCGGGATCCTTGGCGTTGTCGAAGGCGATCTCAAACGGCTCGACAGCTTTCTGCAGCGACTCTTCCATCTGTTTCTCGAGCGCGGCGTACTTGGCGTCGTCCAGCTCGTTGGAAGCTTTCTCGCGCAGGTCCACGAAGTTGTTGTAGTAGAGGGCGCCCAGGCCGTACATGCCGTAGAGGTAGTTCGGGTCAACCTCGTAGGACTTGCGGTAGTAGACCTCCGCGTTCTCCATGTCTTTCAGCTTGTTGTAGACCTCGGCCTCGGCGTAGTAGAGGCTGGCGTTCTTCGGGTCGAGGCCCTGTGCGGTGTGCAGCAGGTCGAAGAGCTTGGCGGGATCCTCGCTGGTCTCCATGTAGAGGTTGATCAGGCCGATCAGGATGCCGTTGTTCTCGGGGAACTTCACGAAGCCCTGCTCGAGCAGCGCCTTGCGGTTCTCGTTGTCACCCATGCTGTGGTAGACCTCGGCGAGGTTGGAGTAGGTGTTGCCGTCCTGGTAGAAGCCCTGCTCGAGGCACTTCTTGTAGTACTCGATGGCCTGTTCCTTGTCGCCGGCGAGGTTCGATACGAGGGCGCAGTAGTAAGCGTTCTGGGAATCTTCCTGGCCGAGCAGCGGGTTGGAAGCGCAGTCGGCGGCTTTCTTGAAGAGTCCGGCAGCCTTGGTGAAGTCACCGGCCAGGTACTGCGAGAGGGCCTCGTTGGCGTATTTCTCGTGGATGTCGGTCATCATGGCCGTGATGTCCTTGGCCTTGCTGTCTTTCGGGTCGACGGCCTTGGCTTTCTCGAGGGCTTCGATGGCCTTGGCCAGCATGTCGCCTTCGAAGACAGGCTTGGTGATCACGAAGAAGTCGAGGATGCCGGCTTCGTTGTAGTAGAGGTCTTTGTCAGCGTAGGAGTCGACGGAGTAGACACCTTCGGCGCCTTTCTTCTGGCTGGTGCCGAGCACCTGCTGTTCCTTCAGGAAGAGTTTCACCTCATTCTGGGGCGTTCCCGTCAGGATATTCTTGGAAGGCTGGTCGTAGGCATCGACATACGCCTTGGCGACGGCGATCCAGGTAGCCGGTTTGGCGGCCTTCTTTGCATCTGCTGCAGCTGCCTCAGCCTTGGCAACGGCCTTCTGGGCTTCTGCTGCGTTTTTGGGCTGTGCACTGACCATCGTCAGGGAGAGGATGAGCGACAGTGCGATGAGAATTTTCTTCATAACGCTTGCGTTTAGTTAGATTATTGATTGTTGTTTTCTGTTTCCGTATTGTTCTCGTTGTTTTCGGGAAGCTCGGGGCTTTCCGTTTCTTCTTCCTTGCTGACGACGCAGACGGCCGCGATGCTGTCACCTTCCCGGATGCTGATGAGTTTCACGCCCTGCGTGGCTCTGCCCGCTACCCGGATGCTGTCGGCCGGCATGCGGATCGTGACGCCCGAACGGTTGATGATCATCAGGTCGTTTTCGTCGCTGACGGCTTTCAATGCAATTAGCTTGCCAGTCTTGTCCGTGATGTTGATGGTCTTCACGCCCTTGCTGCCGCGGTGAGTCTTTCTATACTCCTCAAGATCAGAGCGTTTGCCGAAGCCGTTTTCGCTCACGACGAGGATGTCCTGCGGCTTGAGCGCCTGCTCTTCGGGGTCGATGCAGACCATGCCGACCACGTAGTCGTCCTCCTCCAGGTCGATGCCGCGGACACCCGTCGAATTGCGCCCGATCGCACGGGCTTCCTCTTCGTCGAAGCGGCAGCACTTGCCCTGGTTGCCGGCCAGCAGGATCTCGCAGTTGCCGCTGGTGAGGGCGGCCCCGATCAGGGCGTCGCCTTCGCGCAGGTTGACGGCGATGATACCGTTGGCACGCGGGCGGGAGTAGGCCTCGAGCAGCGTCTTCTTGATGGTGCCGTTCGAGGTGGCCAGGACCACGTAGTGGCTGTTGGTGAATTCCTTGTCGTCGAGATCCTGCACGTTGAGGTAGGCCTGGATGCGGTCTTCCTGGGTGAGGGGCAGGATGTTCTGGATGGCGCGGCCCTTCGAGGCCTTGGCGCCTTCCGGAATCTCGTAGACCTTGAGCCAGAAGCACTTGCCGCTCTGCGTGAAGAACATGAGCGTACTGTGCATGTTGGCTACGTAGATATGTTCGATGAAATCTTCGTCGCGGGTGGTGCTGCCCTTGGCGCCGATGCCGCCGCGGCTCTGCGAGCGGTATTCGGACAGGCTGGTGCGCTTGATGTAGCCGTAGTGCGAAATGGTGATCACCACGTCTTCGTTCGGATAGAAGTCTTCCGGGTTGAAGTCCTCGGCCGAGAGCGCGATTTCGGAGCGGCGCGGGTCGCCGTATTTCTCCTTGAGTTCCTGCAGCTCGTCCTTGATGATGCCCAGCTGCATGGCCTCGCTGCCCAGCACCTGCTGGTAGTAGTCGATCAGCTTCTCGAGCTCGTCGTACTCGGCCTGCAGCTTGTCGCGTTCCAGGCCGGTGAGCTGGCGGAGACGCATCTCCACGATGGCGTCGGCCTGCTCCACGGTGAAGCCGAACTGCTCCACGAGTCCGTCGCGGGCGTCGGCCACGCTGCGGGAGGCGCGGATCAGGGCGATGATCTCGTCGATGATGTCGAGGGCCTTGAGCAGTCCTTCGAGGATGTGGGCGCGCTTGAGGGCCTTGTTGAGCTCGAAGCGGGTGCGGCGCACGACCACCTCGTGGCGGTGGCGCACGAAATACTTGATGAGCTGCTTGAGGTTGAGCTGGCGCGGGCGGCCGTCCACCAGGGCGATGTTGTTGACCGAGAAGCTCGACTGGAGCGGGGTGAACTTGAACAGGCTGTTGAGCACCACGTTCGAGGGAGCGCCCTGCTTCAACTTGATGACGATGCGCATGCCGTCGCGGTCGCTCTCGTCGTTGATATAGGAGATGCCGTCGAGTTTCTTGGTCTCCACCAGTTCGGCGATGCGCTCGATGAGCTCGCGCTTGTTGATGGTGTAGGGGATCTCCGTGACCACGATGGTCTCGCGGCCGGAGGACGACACTTCGATATTGGTCTTGGAACGGATGACGATGCGGCCGCGGCCCGTCTCGAAGGCGTCGCGGATGCCGCGGGTGCCCTGGATGATGCCGCCGGTGGGGAAGTCCGGGCCCTTGATGTGCTCCATCAGGCCGTCCACGTCGATATCCGGGTTGTCGATGTAGGCGCAGATCGCGTCGCAGCACTCGCCGAGGTTGTGCGGGGCCATGTTGGTGGCCATGCCCACGGCGATACCGTTGGAACCGTTCATCAGCAGCAGCGGCGCCTTGGCGGGCAGCACGGTCGGCTCCTGGAGCGATTCGTCGAAGTTGGGCTTGAAATCCACGGTGTCCTTGTCGAGGTCGGCCAGCACCTCCTCGGCCAGCTTCTGCAGCTTGGCCTCGGTGTATCGCATGGCTGCCACGGGGTCGCCGTCGATCGAACCGAAGTTGCCCTGGCCGTGGACCAGCAGGTAGCGCAGGTTCCAGGGCTGGGCGAGGCGGGCCATGGCGTCGTAGACGCTGGCGTCGCCGTGCGGGTGGTATTTACCGAGGACGTCGCCGACGATGCGCGCCGACTTCTTCACGCCGCCGCTGTAGGTGACGCCCAGGTTGCTCATGCCGAACAGCACGCGGCGGTGCACCGGTTTCAATCCGTCCCGGACATCGGGAAGGGCTCGGGCCACGATCACTGACATGGAGTAGTCAATGTAGGCCGACTTCATCTCGTTTTCTATATTGATAGGAATGATCCTACCGCCGGTTTCTTCTACTGTCTCTTCAAAATCCATTTTCTCTTTTGTTGCTTACAAAATATCGTGTAAAAATACGAATAATTCATGAGGAATACAAATTATTATTTCGGCAATATTTTTGCTAACTTGCGAACCATTCCAAAAGAACGAACAACAGCTTGAAAAATGGACAAAGGATATTCCAACGAAGTGAAAATCGTGCTCAACTACGCGCTCGAGGAAGCGGCGCGGCTGGGCAGTTACATAGCCACCCCCGACCACCTCTTTCTCGGCATCCTGCGCTACCGCGAATCCGATGCCGTGAAGATCCTCGAAGGCCTGGGCGTGGACATCCGCAAAGTCAAGAAAGAGATCGAAGACAAGATCGCCGCACCGGTCCCCATCCCCTTCGGGCAGCGGGGCTCTATTTCATTGAGCGACAAGTCGCAGGAGATCCTGCTGTCGTGCCAGCGCATGCACGGGGACGTGACCCCGGCCCAGCTCATGGCGGAGATCCTCATGTCGTGGCACGGGGCCTGCACGACGGCCCTGGAGAGCAGCAACATCGACCTGGCCAAGCTGCCCGGCAAGCTGCGCGAAGTGATGGAGCAGACCATGATGTCGGCGGCCGACGGGCCGGACGAAGACGCGTCCGACGACGCCTCGCCCGCATCGCAGGCCGGCGGCAAGGGGGCTGACAAAAAGTCACTCGTCGAGTCGTACGGCTACGACCTGACACGGGCCGCCGTCAGCGGCGAGCTCGACCCGGTGGTGGGCCGCGAGGCGGAAATCGAGCGCCTGGCCCAGATCCTGAGCCGCCGCAAGAAAAACAATCCCGTGCTCATCGGCGAATCGGGTTCCGGCAAGTCCGCCGTGGTGGAGGGCCTGGCCCTGCGCATCGCCGCCAAGGACGTGCCGCGCTCCCTGCTCTCGAAGCGCATCATCTCGCTCGACATGGGCTCGCTGGTGGCCGGCACGAAGTACCGCGGCCAGTTCGAGGAGCGCGTGAAGGCCATCCTGACCGAAATCAAGAAGAATCCGGACCTCATCCTCTTCATCGACGAACTCCACACCATCGTGGGGGCCGGCAGTTCGCCCGGCTCGCTCGACGCGGCCAACCTGCTGAAGCCGGCCCTGGCCCGCGGGCAGATCCAGTGCATCGGCGCCACGACGCTCGACGAATACCGCGAGCACATCGAAAAGGACGCGGCCCTGGAGCGCCGTTTCCAGAAGATCCTGGTGGAGCCCACCGACTACGCGCAGACCCTCGCCATCCTGCAGGGCATCAAGGCGCGCTACGAGGAGTACCACCACGTGCGCTATACCGACGCCGCCGTCAAGGCCTGCATCACGATGTCGCAGCGCTATATCTCGGACCGCTGCCTGCCCGACAAGGCCATCGACGTGCTCGACGAGGCGGGCGCCCGCGTGCACATCGGCGACATGAAGGGCTCCGACGAGGCGGTGCGGCTGGAGAGCTCGCTCGAGCCCATCCGGGCCGAGAAGCGGGAAGCCGCGCGGGCCGGCGATTTCCAGCGGGCCGCGGCGCTGCACAAGCTGGAGCAGGAGAAGGAGCAGGCGGTGGCCGCAGCGGTCAAGTCCGCGGCTTCCGAGGAAGAACAGTTCCGGACGGTCGACGAGGACACGGTCTCGCGCGTGGTCTCGGTGATGACGGGCATCCCGGTCTACAAGGTGGCCGAGAGCGAAGGGGAGCGGCTCCTGAAAATGGAGGAAGTGCTGCGCGGCGTGGTCGTGGGGCAGGACGAGGCGCTGGCGAAGGTGGTCAAGGCCATCCGGCGCAACCGGGCCGGCCTCAAGGACCCGAACAAGCCCATCGGCACTTTCCTGTTCCTGGGTCCGACGGGCGTCGGCAAGACGCACCTGGCCAAGAAGATCGCGGAATACATGTTCGATTCGGCCGACAACATCATCCGGATCGACATGAGCGAATACGGGGAGAAGTTCTCCTCGAGCCGGCTCATCGGCGCGCCTCCGGGCTACGTGGGCTACAACGAGGGCGGCCAGCTCAGCGAGCAGGTGCGCCGCAAACCCTATTCGGTGGTGCTGCTCGACGAGGTCGA
>JAFZRV010000011.1 GCA_017619655.1 Bacteroidales bacterium
ATCGAGAAGATCGTCCGTCCGGAGAGCCAGGGCCCTGCCGCCGAGCAGGTCATCTTCCTGAGCGCCGACGCCTTCGGCGTGCTGCCTCCGGTGAGCATCCTGACCCCCGAGCAGACGAAGTACTACTTCCTCTCCGGCTTCACCGCCAAGCTGGCCGGCACCGAGCGCGGCATCACCGAGCCCACCCCGACCTTCTCCGCCTGCTTCGGCCAGGCCTTCCTCGAGCTGCATCCGACCAAGTATGCGGAGGAACTCGTGAAGAAGATGAAGAAGAGCGGCGCCAAGGCCTACCTGGTAAACACCGGCTGGAACGGCACGGGCAAGCGCATCTCCATCAAAGATACCCGCGGCATTATCGACGCTATCCTCGACCACAGCATCGACAAGGCCAAGACCAAGAAGATCCCGTATTTCAACTTCGAGGTTCCGACCAAGCTCAAGGGTGTCGATCCAGCCATCCTCGATCCGCGCGACACCTACGCCGATCCGAAACAGTGGGAAGAGAAGGCCAAGGATCTGTCCGCCCGCTTCATCAAGAACTTCAAGAAATACGAATACAACAAGGCGGGCAAGGCCCTCGTGGCTGCCGGCCCGAAGCTTGGCTAAAGCGTCGTATTGTTTTGAAAGACATACTTTTACCTACAGCACAGCGCAGCGGCGGCATGCCGCTGCGCGATGCTATACAGGCACGTCGTTCCGAGCGTTCCTTCGCCCGGCGGCCCCTTGACCTGCAGACGCTCTCGGACCTGTTGTGGGCTGCTTTCGGCCCCGTCAGCCCGAAGCGCCGCAGCGCCCCCTCCTCCCACAACCGCCAGGAGACGGAGTTGTACGTACTGCTGGAGCAGGGCGCGTATCGCTATGAGGCCCTGGAGAACAGGCTCGTCGGCGTGACGGAGGATGATCTCCGCGCCGCGTCGGGCAGCCAGGACTATGTGGGGACGGCGCCGCTGGAGCTCGCCTACGTGGCCGACAAGCGCAAGATCACCGGCAAGACCGACCGCGGCGTCGTCGAGACCATCTACGTCGACACGGGCTTCATCTCCCAGAACGTCTACCTCTTCTGCGCCTCCGAAGGCCTGGCCACGGTCGTCCGCGCCATGGTTCCGAAGGACTCCCTTTCCGCCAAGCTGAACCTTTCCCCATCGCAGGAGATTACCCTGGTACAATCGATTGGTTGGAAAGCTGAAGAATAATGACTATCTTTGAAAGATAAATGAATCGCAATGCTTGCAGGTATAGGCTCAAACCCGAGCCGTAGGCGAGAGCACGACCAAGGGGAGTAAACCTTCCCGTTTACAGAGCCACGGGTGGCTATGGGTTTTTGAGCCTATACCTGACGCGCTTTATTGCGATTCATCTATCAGATGATAAGCGTAGCTGAGCGGGTGGTATTCGGCGAAGCGACCTTTTTTCGGGAGCGAGACGAATACCAGAGCGAAGCGAAGCGATGAACGATGAAAACGAGATTCCGGATCAAGTCCGGAATGACGTAAATAGAATATGGATCCTGTAAAAGCACTATTTGAACAGTACACCGGGCAGCCGGTGCGCCAGATGGAAGAACTGCCTTCGTCCGGCAGCAACCGCCGCTACTTCCGCATCACCGGCAACGACGTCACCCTGATCGGCGCCCGCGGCACCTCCGTCCCCGAGAACATCGCCTTCTGGAAGATGGCCGAACACTTCCATGCGAAAGGACTCAACGTGCCCCGCGTCCTCACCCACAACCGCGACTTCAGCTGCTACCTCCAGGAAGACCTTGGCAACGACACCCTCTTCAGCCTCGTCGCCGAGGGCCGCGAGAAAGGCAACTATTCGCCAGCCGAGAAAGCACTCATCTTCAAGGCGATACGGGCATTACCTAAAATTCAGTTCGAGGGAGCCCAGGGCCTTGATTTTTCCATTTGCTTCCCCCAGCCCGAGTTCGACGAGCGCATGATCTCGTTCGACCAGAACTACTTCAAATACTGCTTCCTGAAAGCCACCGGCCTCGAATTCAGCGAGATCGAGCTCGACAAGGACTTCAAGACCATGTCCGACGTGCTCATGAAAAGCATGTCCGACACCTTCCTGTACCGCGACTTCCAGGCCCGCAACGTCATGATCCGCTACGGCGAGCCCTATTTCATCGATTTCCAGGGCGGCCGCAAAGGTCCCGTCTACTACGACGTCGCCTCGTTCATCTGGCAGGCCAAGGCCGCGTATTCCGAAGAATTCAAGATGGAGCTCATCGACGCCTACCTGGACGCGCTGAAGCCCTACATGCCCATTTCCAAGGCCGACTTCCTGCGTACCCTGCGCCACTTCGTCCTCTTCCGGACCCTGCAGGTGCTCGGCGCCTACGGCTTCCGCGGCTATTTCGAGAAGAAACCGCACTTCCTGCAGAGCGTGCCCTACGCCATGGAGAACCTGCGCCGGCTGCTCAAGGAGCCCTTTGAAGAATATCCTTACCTGAACAAGCTGCTGGGCGAACTGACCTCCCTCAAGGAGTTCTCCGACATGAACGTCGAGCGCGGCCTCGAAGTCGATATCTTCAGCTTCGCCTACAAGAAAGGCATTCCCAACGACGCCAGCGGCAACGGCGGCGGTTACGTGTTCGACTGCCGCGGCCTTGAGAATCCGGGCAAATACGAACACTACAAGCACTTTACGGGCATGGATCCCGAAGTCATCAAGTTCATGGAAGACGACGGCGGTGTCCTGACCTTCCTGGAACACGCCTACGAGCTGGTCGACGCCCACGTGCAGCGCTTCATCGAGCGCAAGTTCACGCACCTGATGGTGAGTTTCGGCTGCACCGGCGGCCAGCACCGCTCCGTCTACTGTGCAGAACACCTGGCCGAGCACCTGGCGGCCAAATTCAGCATCCGCGTGCGCATCACGCACCGGGAGCTCGAGATTGAAAAGGAACTCTGACGGATGAAAGCCCTCGTTTTCGCGGCCGGACTCGGCACCCGGCTCAAACCCCTGACCGACACCATGCCCAAGGCCCTCGTGCCCGTGGGCGGAGAGCCGCTCCTCGCGCGCGTGATGCACAAGCTGGTGGCGGCCGGCTACGACGACATCGTCATCAACGTGCACCACTTCGCGGACCAGATCCGCGACTACGTGGCCGCACAGGACAGTTTCGGGGTGAAGGTCTCCTTCTCCGACGAGACCGACCTGCTGCGCGAAACCGGCGGCGGCATCCGCCACGCCGCTCCCCTGCTCGACGGCACCGAGCCCTTCCTCGTCCACAACGTGGACATCCTGTCCAATCTGGACCTGGCCTGGTTCCGGGCGCAGCACCGGGCGGGCGACCTGTCCACCATCCTGGTGAGCGACCGCCCCACGCAGCGCTATTTCCTCTTCGACGAGGCGGGCCTGCTGGTGGGCTGGACCAACATCGCCACGGGCGAGGTGCGCAGCCCCTACCCGGGCATAGACCCGGACTGCTGCACGCGCCTGGCCTTCTCGGGCATCCATTGCATCGATCCGGCCATCTTCCCGCTGATGCGCGACTGGCCCGAGAAATTCTCCATTGTCGACTTTTATCTGTCGGTCTGCCGCACGCACGCCGTGCGCGCCGCCGTCATGCCGGGCCTCGTGCTCCACGACGTAGGCAAGCTCTCCGAACTGCAACTTCCGCTGGACCTCTAAACTTACTTTGCTATGCTCAATATTTCCTATTGTTCAGACAAATATCAGTACACGATGGGCAAGTCCTTCTACGAAAACGGTATGAAGGACAAGATCGCCGTCTTCAACCTGTTCTTCCGCAAGGCTCCGGACAACAACAACTGGGCGGTTGTCAGCGGCACGCGCGAGGCCATGCAGATGGTTGCCGGACTGGGCAGCGAGGACATCTCCTTCTTCGAGCAGTTCCTGCCGGGCGAAGACTACCGCGAATTCCGCGAGTACCTGGCGCACATGAAGTTCACGGGAAAGGTCTATGCGATGAAGGAAGGTGAGATCGCGTTCCCGAAAGAACCGATCATCACGGTCGTCGGCCCGATCATCGAGGCGCAGGTGCTCGAGACACCCCTGCTCTGCATCATGAACCACCAGATGGCCATCGCCACGAAGGCGTCGCGCGTGACGCGTGCCGCGGGAAGCCGGCCCGTGAGCGAGTTCGGCTCGCGCCGCGCACACGGCCCGTGGGCCGCAGAATACGGTGCCAAGGCCGCTTTCATCGGCGGCTGTGCCAGCACCTCAAACATCCTGACCGGCGTGGAGTTCGGATTCCCCGCCAGCGGCACGATGGCCCACAGCTATACCACTTCGTTCGGCTGCTCGATCGAAGGCGAATACAAGGCCTTCGACACCTATATCAAGACGCACATGGGCGAAGGGCTCATCCTGCTGGTTGACACCTTCGACACGCTCAAATGCGGCGTCAAGAACGCCATCAAGGCCTTCAAGGCCAACGGCATCGACGACAGCTATCCGCAGGGCTACGGCGTCCGCCTCGACAGCGGCGACCTCGCCTACCTTTCGGTCAAGTGCCGGGAAATGCTCGACGAGGCCGGCCTGAAGAACTGCAAGATCTTCGCGACCAACTCGCTCGACGAATACCTGATTTCCGACCTGGAGCAACAGGGGGCCTGCATCGACAGCTTCGGCGTTGGCGACGCCATCGCCACCAGCAAGCACAACCCCTGCTTCGGCAACGTCTACAAACTCGTGCAGGTGGACGACGAACCCATCCTCAAGCGCAGCGAAGATAAGGCCAAGCTCATCAACCCTGGCTTCCAGATCACCTACCGCATCATCCAGGACGGGAAGTTCAAGGCCGACGTTACCTGCCTGCGCGGCGACTCGTTCGCCAAGACCATCGAGGCCGGCGGCGAGCTCTACATCGTGGACGAGGCCGACGAGACCAAGTTCACCATCTTCCCGGCCGGTTCCTACACCTACAAGCCCCTCCAGGAACTGGCCTACGACAACGGGACCATCTTCGAGGACAAGCGCACGATCTTCGAGAAGCGCGACTACTACAAGGCAAACCTCGCCGCGCTCAACGAGACACAGCGCCGTATCATCAATCCGCACTATTACAAGGTTGACATTTCCGACGACCTGTACGACCTGAAGATGCGCCTGATCAACCGGCTCATCCACCAGATCAACCTGTTGCAGGAGCAGGAGAATGGCGCTCCGAAGCAATACACGCACGTGGTGGTGGACATGCTCTATGACTTCATCGACGGTTCGCTGGCCTGCGCCAACGCGGAGAACGCGGTTGCCAAGAGCGTGGAATGGATCAACCGCTATCCGAACGACCGCGTCCTGTACGTGTGCGACCATCATCCCGCCAACCATAGTTCCTTCAGCGAATTCGGCGGCCAATGGCCCGCGCACTGCGTGATGAACACGCGTGGCGGCGAAATCCACGAGGCCTACACCAAGGACGTCAAGCTGCCTGAGCAGCGTCCGTCCGCGGCCAACAAGTTCTACAAGGGCACCAACCCCAAGCGCGAGCAGTATTCCGGATTCGAGAGCCACAACAGCGAGGGCATCGAGCTGAATAACTTCTTGACCAAGAACGTATTGGTCAGCGGCATCGCCACGGAATACTGTGTCCGTGAGACCTGCTACGACCTGGTCAAGACGGGCCACAACGTCTTCCTGCTGCAGGACGGCCTGGGCTACATCGACAAGGAAGGCCACGAGCGCACGCTCAACGAACTGGCCCGCATTGGCGTGAAGATTGTATAAGTCACCGTTGGCCTTGAAGACATGTCATTGAAGATATTATATTGCTTATGCGAACGTGGCCGCCCATGGCCCATGAATGGGAGGGGCCCGAAGCGTAGCTTTGGGAGGGGCGAGCCGTCTCCGACGGCGAAGGTGAGCAGAAGCAATATAATAGCTGCGACATGTCTGTTCGTCAGCCTTTTCCTCCTTTCGCCATCCATTGCGGAAGGCCGCGGCCACAGCCGTTATTTCCGACATCTGCAGGACTCGGTCGTTCAGCGGCTGGATTCTCTGACCGTACGCGACACGCTGAGCGCGACGGATACCGTGCCGGCGCTGGATTCCGCACAGCTGGCGGCCATCGCCGATTCGCTGCGCCTGAAGGCCTTCTACGATTCGCTGGACTATATCTTCTGGCACGAGATCGATACGGCGACGCTGCCGCAGTTCGACACCCTCACCCGGGACTATTTCGACTCGCTGGCCCGCTTCCTGCCCGACACCAACGACATCAAGCGCGCCATGCGCCGCATTCGCAAGGAAGAGCGCGACAGTCTCCGGGCGGCCAAACCACGCGTCCTCGAGACCTTCGTCGTCCCCGATTCGCTCTACTACCGTCACCTGCTCGTCTGGACCTCCGACAAGCGTTTCAACGAATACCACGAAAGCCACCTCGACACGACGGCCAACAGCAACTACTACGAGACGCCGATGATGAAGAAGGACATCGACGGCACCTATCTCGGCACCGCCGGCTCCGCTGCGCTTTACCACAACTGGTTCAAACGGGAGGAGGCGCCGGACGCGCCGATGTTCACGCCGTATATCGGCGACGCCGACACCGACGAGACGGTCCAGCAGTTCAACACCAAGATGCCCTATACCGAAATGGGCTTCTGGGGCACGCCGCTAGCGGCCAAGAACCTGGAAGAGTCGAACCTGTGGCTGCGCTCCACGCAGAACATCACGCCGCAGTTCAACTTCACGCTCGCCTACCGGCGCCTGGGTTCGCGCGGTATGCTCACCAACGAGAACACCAACCACCGCAACACCTTCATCCTGGGCAACTACATGGGCAAGCGCTACTTCGCGAATTTCGGCCACATCCGCCAGCGCGTCGAGCGCCAGGAGAACGGCGGCATCCAGGATTCCTTCTGGATCCGCGACACCTCCGTGGAAGCCAAATCCATCTCGGTCAATCTCAGCGACGCGAACAACCTCTACAAGCGCCGCAGCACCTTCATCCACCAGACCCTCGCCGTCCCGCTCAATTTCTTCCGCAAAGACCGCGATTCGCTCTCGCTGGGCGAAGGCACGATGGCCCACATCGGCCACAGCGGCGAATTTACCACCTACAGCAAGCTCTACACCGACGCCATCGCCACGAACGACACGTACGGCCGCAATTTTTATTTCAACCAGTTCAACTACAACGAGACGACTTCGTCCGACGAGCTGGCGGTGCGCAATTTCGAGAACCGCTTCTTCATCAAGCTGCAGCCCTACGCGCCCGACGCCCTGCTGGCCAAGATCAACGCCGGCGTCGGCTACCAGCTGCTCTCGACCTACGCCTTCAAGCCCTCGGACTACTACACGGGCAAGAAATGGGATACGCAGCACAATCTCTACGTGTATGGCGGCGTGTCGGGCCAGCTCAAGAAGTACCTGGCCTGGAACGCCGATGCGGACTACTATTTCGCGGGCTACCGCATGTTCGATTTCAACATCGACGCAAAGCTCCGCCTCTCGGTCTACCCCATCGCGCAGGGCATCCATCTCACCGGCAAGTTCCACACGGGCCTCCAGACGCCGCATCCCTTCGAGCAGCAGATCTATCTGAACCACCACCAGTGGAACAACGATTTCTCGAAAGTGTCCAAGACGAAAATCGAGGCGCAGCTGGAGATTCCGAAGTGGCGGCTCGACGCGCAGTTCGGCTACGCGCTGGTGGCCAACATGCTGTACTACGACACGCTGGCGGTGATCCGGCAGTACGACAAGCCGGTCAGCGTGATGAGCGTCTACCTGCGCAAGGATTTCACGGTCTGGCACCTGCACTTCGACAACCAGGCGCTGTTCCAGCTCACGTCCGCGCCGGACGACGTGCTGCCGCTGCCGAAGTTGACGCTCAACCTGCGCTGGTATTTCGACATCGACGTGGTCCGGGATGTGATGAACCTGCAGCTGGGTGTCAACGCCATCGCCAACACGCTCTGGTACGCGCCGACCTACAGTCCGGACCTGGGTCAGTTCTACGCGCAGAAGCGCGAGCTGATCGGCAATTTCCCCTACATGGACATCTTCGCCAACGTCCAGTGGCACAGGGCCTGCATCTTCGTCAAATTCACGAATGCCTTCTATGAGTGGCCGGAGCCGGGCTATTTCTCGGCTTATCATTATATCCAGCCCAAGCGGGGCTTCAAGTTCGGCATTCTCTGGCCGTTCCCGTTCCCTATCCAATAGTTCCCATGGTCCATACGCGTTGGTTCCGGATTGTCGTGTGCCTTCTTGTGCTTTTTTCACTGGAGGGTCTGCAGACCTGCGAGCGTCGGCAGCAACGGGATGCGGGCGCTTACCCGGCGGCCACGCTCCCGTGGGCGGCTCCGCACAACGCAGGCGAGCGACGGCTGTCGCGCTATGACTTCCTGCTGAAGAAATACGCGCAGCGCATCGGCATGGACTGGCGCCTGCTGGCGGCGATCGTCTACCACGAGTCGAAGTTCAACGAACGGGCCGTTTCGCCGGTCGGGGCCAAGGGCCTGATGCAGGTGATGGACATCGCCGCGCTGCATTACGATATGCATGAAGAGGATCTTTTCGATCCGGAGACGAACATCCGGCTGGGCACGATCCTGCTGGAGGATCTTTTCGAGCAGTTCGCGCGGGAAGGAGTTGCGGACGAGGACATCCTGCGTTTCGCACTGGCGTCGTACAATGTGGGCGGCGGTGCGCTGGCGCGCCGCCGGGCCGTGGCTGACTCGCTGGGGCTGAATCCGAACGACTGGGCTGCCGTCGCCTCCGTTTTCGACCTCGACGATCATTCTACGCCCGGCTACATCGATGCCGTCGAAGCTACCTACGAACGCTATTGCGCCCGCTACTAACCCGTTACTAATACGCGTAGCTGAGCGGGTGGTGTTGGGCGCAGCGACCTTTTTTCGGGAGCAAGACCAATACCAGAGCGAAGCGAAGCTTATTCTATGCGCATCGTCTTGTCGGGGGAAATGCGGGAGATGAAGCGGGTGGACAGTGAAATCAGGAGCATCAGCAAGGCGGCGGCAGCCAGGTTGAGCAACAACAGCTGGCCGATCGACAGGTGAATCGGGACCGCGTTGACGAAGTAGCTGGCCGGATCGAGCTTGATCAGCTTCGTCCATTGCTGGATCAGGCAGACCGCAATACCGACGACATTTCCCCACAGCATACCCTTCGCCACCAGCTGCCAGGCCCGCAGCAGGAACACCTTCCCCACTTCGCGCGACGTCATGCCCAGGGCTTTCAGCAGGCCGATGGTCGAGATCTTCTCGAAGAGAATGATCAGCAGCGCCGAGATCATGTTGAAGCCGGCGACGACGACCATCAGCGCCAGGATCATCAGCACGTTGAAATCGAGCAGCGTCAGCCAGTCGAACAGATGGCCGTAGAGCTTCTTCACCTGCGTGACATAGAGGGCGGTATCGTCTTCGCCAGCATGGGCGAAAACGAATTCGTCGATCCGGTCGGCCATGCGCTCGATCGGCACGTCGGGCCGCAGCCGGATCTCGATCGACGAGACTTCATCCCCAGCCCAGCCGTTCAGCCGCTGGACGTGCCGGCGGTCCGCCAGCGCCATCCGGTTGTCGATTTCTTCCAGACCGGCCTCGTAAAGGCCGCAAAGCCGGAATTTTCGCACTTTCACCTCCTCGCCGATAAAGTAGGCCACCACGTCGTCGCCCACGCTGAAACCGAGTTTCTGTGCCGTCGGGCGCGAGAGCAGGATATCGTTGGAGATGCGTCCGTGGTAGTCGGGCAGTTCGCCTTCGACGAGGCAATCGCGGAAGAAGTCCAGCTTATAGAGGGAATCGACGCCTTTGAAGTAGAGGCCGTCGATGTTGGTGTCGGTCTTGATCAGGCCGGAGCGCCAGGCTACGCCTGCGACGTCGGTCACGCCGGGTTCGGCCTGCAGTGTTTCGCGGTAAGTAAGGTTTTCGGAAAAGGGATAGTGTTCATTGATCGGGGTCTGGCCGGGCTGGACCAGCATCACGGAGCCCATGAAGCCGGTGACGCGGCTGCGGATCTCTTGTTTGAAGCCGGACACGACGGCGATGGCGACGATCATGATGGCGACGCTGAGGCCGACCGAGATCCACGCGATGGTGTTGCTCGTCCGGCTCCAGCGTTCGCCGCCTTTCGCCAATTTCGATGCTATGAAGCTTTCTGTACTCATCTTAGTTCGCTTCGCTGCGCTCTGGTATTGGTCTCGCTCCCGAAAAAGGTCGCTTCGCTGCGCTCTGGTATTGGTCTCGCTCCCGAAAAAAGGTCGCTTCGCCCAATACCACCCGCGCAGCTTCGCTTATCTACATTTTGACACACCGCTCAGCTACGCTTCGAAGGCAAATACTATCGTGTTTTCGTAAACGTCGCCGGGTTTGAGGGTTTCAAAGGGGAAGTCCGGGCGGTTGGGCGAGTCGGGCAGGTACTGGCATTCCAGTGCCACGCCGTCGTAGTCGTGGTAGGCTTTGCCGCTCTTCGACAGCGGGCTGCCTTCCAGCCAGTTGCCGGTGTAGACCTGGATGCCGGGGGCGTCCGTACTGACGGTCAGGCGGCGGCCTGTCGTGGCCTCGGTGAGCCGTGCAACGGGCCGTACCATCCCCTTCTGCCAGTCATCCACCACGAAGCAGTTGTCATAGCCCTTGCCGTACTTCAAGGCCGGAAAATCGGCCTTCAGGTCGCGCCCGATGGGCTTGGCCGTGGTGAAATCCATCGGCGTGCCCTGGACGGGCGCCGGTGCGCCGGGCAGCGGGATCAGGTTCTCGTCGGTCGACAGGTAGCGCGAGGCGAAAAGTTTGAGCTCGTGGTCCGTCACGTCGCCCGCTTCCTCTCCTTTCAGGTTGAAATAGGCGTGGTTCGTGAGGTTGACGATGGTCTCCGCGTCCGCGGCGGCGGAGAGATGGAGCGTCAGTTTATGGTCGTCTGTCCAAGTGTAGCGAGCCTCCACATGGAGGTTTCCAGGGTAGCCGGCGTCGCCGTCCGGGCTGTCGAGCGAGAAGATCACGCCGTCGCGGATTTCTTCCGCCTGCCAGATGCGGTTCGCGAAGCACTGTTCGCCCGGCCCGCCGTGCAGGTGGTTCGGGCCGTTGTTGATGGCCAGCCCGTATTCCTTGCCGGCCAGTGTGAAGCGGCCTTTCGCAATGCGGTTGGCATAGCGTCCCGGAACCTTGCCCATGCAGGGTCCGTCCGCATCGTAGTCTTCCGGATTGTGGTAACCCAGCACCACGTCGGCCATTTTCCCGTCCTTGTCGGGCACCACCACCGATACGATGCAGGCACCCAGGTTCGACAGGATCACTTCGGAGCCGTCGGCATTGACGATGCTGAACAGCTTGATGTCGTCGGGATTCACCATAGCCTTTAGATTTCGCGGGCGCCGTCGGAGATCTTCACTTCGATCACGCGCGGATCCTTGTCAAATTTCACCTGATAGCGCTCCTTTACGTCCGCCACATAGGCTGCGACGCCTTCCTTCTTCACCAGCGCGATGACGCAGCCGCCGAAGCCGCCGCCCATCATACGGGCGCCGAGTACATCCTTATGTTCACGGGCGATGTTGACGATAAAGTCAAGTTCCGGGCAGCTGACGCCGTATTCCTGGCTCAAGCCGTCGTGCGTGGCATACACCTGCTTGCCGACCTCCACGAAATCGCCTTTCTCCATGGCGGCGCAGGCGGCCATCAGGCGCTTGTTCTCATTGATGACAAAAGCGCAGCGGCGGAACGACACCGGATCGATCTCGCTGCGGTGCGCTTCCAGTTCCTCGATGGTCACGTCGCGCAGGAGTTCCACTTCCGGCCGATACTTCTTGATGACGGCGACGCCTTCCTCGCACTGGGCGCGGCGGACGTTGTATTCTGACGAAGCCAGCGTATGTTTCACCATCGTATCGATCAGCACGATTTCGATGCCTTTCGGGTTGAAGGGCACCAGGTCGAACATCAGGCTCCGGCAGTCGAGACGCACCACGTGGCCTTCCTGGCCCATGAGAGAGGCAAACTGGTCCATGATGCCGCAGCGCACGCCGATATAGTGATGCTCGGTCATCTGGCCGATCTTGGCGAGTTCCTGCTTCGTGAATTTCAGGTCGAAAAGGGCGTTCAGGGCCGTGCCGACGCAGGATTCGAGAGCCGCCGAAGAGGACATGCCGGCGCCCAGGGGCACGTCGCCGCCGAAGATGGCGTTGAAGCCGCCGACGCTCGCACCGCGCTGGCGCATTTCTTCGATGACACCGTAGAAATACGAGGCCCACTGTTCTTTGGGCTGGGGACCGCCGATGCGGAAGAAGACGGTGGCATCGTCGTGGTCGATGGAGATCAGGTTGACGATGTCGGTGCCGTTGGGACGGATGGCCATCGAGATGGCTTTATCCACGGCGCCGGGCAGCACGAAGCCGCCGTTATAGTCGGTATGTTCGCCGATGATGTTGATGCGGCCGGGGGCCGCGAAATAGCGGGGCTCGCCTTCGCCGAAATACTTCGCGAAGCCTTCTTTGAGAATCTGTTTGTCGATCATAATGTATTTTGTTAATTTTTGTTATCTATTTTACGTCATTCCGGGCTTGACCCGGAATCTCGCTCCGCGGAGCTCTGGTATTTGTGTCCGCTTGCAGAAAAATGCTCGCGTCCCCAAATACCACCCGCTCCGCTACGCTTGCAATTACTTAGTCTTTATCTTTAAATTAGCTATTTTTAATCCTTCGGATGTAGCTGTTAGTGTTATCGTTCCTTTTTCTGTAGCAGATTGGACAATGGCGGTGAGCTGGCCGGAGAAGGCGGGCATCGTCCGCGATTGGAAAGGGACAAGGCAGGTGGCGTCGCCGTTGGCGGAGGCGCGGAAAGTGCCGGCGCCGGCGACGTCGAAACAGACGGCGTTGTCGGCGGTCGGACAGAGATGACCGTCTTCGTCTACGATACGGACGGTGACGTACGCCAGATCCAGGCCGTCAGCGGCCAGGAAAGAGCGGTCGGCCGACAGCTCGATGGCGGCGGGAACGCCGGCGGTATGAATCTGCTCGCGTTGCTGTTCCCGGCCGGAAGCATCAAATGCCACGACTTCGATGGTGCCCGGTTCATACACCACGTCAGGCCACATCAGCCGGTAACGCGGCATCGTCGCAGCGCTGTTTCCTTCATCGTTCACGCCCGAATTAGCCGTTTTACCCGTTTCAAAACGTTTCACACCCTGCGAAACGCCGTTCACGAAGAGCTCGGCCATAGGCCAGCTCGTGTAGCAGAACACAGGAACCTTCTCCCCTTCCCGCCCGGGCCAGGTCCAGTGCGGCAGCAGGTGCAGCGTCGGCACGTCTTTCCGCCACTGCGAGCGGTAGAGCCAGTAGCGGTCCTTGGGCAGCGAGGCCAGGTCGAAGATACCGAAATAGGAACTGTGGCTCGGCCAGGCGTCCACGTCGTACGGCGTGGGCTCGCCCAGATAGTCGAAACCGGTCCAGACGAACTGGCCGATGGTCCAGGGATAGTCGTCCATCATCGCGAAATCGATGTCGGGCACATTGGACCACCAGCAGTACTCCACGTCATAGGCCGAACTCTGATTGTCGGAGTAAACGGCGCCGCTTTGTGGCGCGGCCGGCAGCTTGTAGACACCGCGGGAACTCACGGTCGAAGCCGTTTCCGAACCCAGCAGCAGTTTTTGAGGTAACAAATCGTACGCCTCTGTATATCTGTAAGTTCTATAATTGAATCCAACGATGTCGAGCAGCTGAGAGAAGCCGTTGCGGACCACGCAGTCGGCCCTGTCCATGCCCGCGGTCACCAGGCGCGTCGGGTCCTCCCGATGGCAGATGTCCTGCAGGAAAGCGGCCACCTTGAAGCCCTCGTCGGCACACTGCGTGGGCACTTCGTTGCCGATGCCCCACATGATGACGGAAGGATTGTTGCGGAAATGCCGGAGCATGTTGACCATGTCCCTTTCCGCCCAATCGTCGAAGTACAGATGGTAGCCGTTCTCGCACTTGGCGATGTCCCATTCATCGAAGGCCTCGACCATCATCATGAAACCCATCTCGTCGCAGAGTTCCACGAGCTCGGGTGCCGGCATATTGTGCGAGGTGCGGATGGCGTCGCAGCCCATTTCCCGCAGCAGTTCCAGCTGGTGACGCAGGGCCGCCTTGTTGACGGCGGCGCCGAGCGGACCGAGGTCGTGGTGGTTGCACACGCCCTGGATCTTGCGGAGCTGTCCGTTGAGATAGAATCCCTGGTCCGGCACGAGCTCGACGGTACGGATACCGAAGCGGGTTTCGTACGTGTCGACCAGGGTTTTGCCGTCCAGCACGCAGGTCACGGCCCGGTACAGTCGCGGGCTTTCGGGCGACCACGGCTGCGGGTCGGGCACACGGAGGGTCTGGTGCACGCTGGCGGCCAGCGGACTGTCTTCCCGGGCCTTTTCACGGCCGTCCGGACCGTAGATGCGCGTCTGCAGCGTCAGGCCTTCGCGGGCGTTTTCCACCTGCACGTCCAACTCCACGAGCGCTGCTTCCGTGCTCACTTCGGGTGTGCGCACGCAGGTGCCCCAGACGGGGATATGGGTCCTGGCGGTCTTGATCAGATGAACATTCCGGTAGAGGCCGGCACCGGGATACCAGCGGGAGCTATTGGGAAGGTTTTCGAGACTGACTTCCAGAAGGTTATCCTTTCCGTCCGGATGCAGGTATTCCGTCAGGTCGGCGTGGAAGGCGTTATAGCCGTAGGGCCATTCCATGACGTACCGGCCGTTGACGCGCACCTTCGCCTGGCTCATGGCGCCGTCGAAGAGCAGCGTCACGGTGCTGTTTTCGGGGTCGAATCCGGCGACGTCGAAGCTTGTCCGATACCAGCCCTTGCCCATATACGGCAGGCCGCCGGTGCGGCCGGTATGCTCGGTGACGCTGGTTTCGAAGTTCTGGGTCACCTGGACGGCCTGCAGGTCGTTGCTGCGGTCGAACGGGCCCGTGATCGCCCAGTCGTGCGGCACGGTCACCCTCTCCCACGACACGCTGTCCCGGCTGAATTCCCACTGCGTCAGCAGCGTCTCCTGCCGGGGCGGTTCATTTCTTCCACAGGCAACCAGCAGAAGGAAAATCGATATCGTATATAGTATTGCTTTCATTTCTTCATCTGGCGCTCCGCTTCGCTCTGGTATTTGTGTCCGCTCGCAGAAAAATGCTCGCGTCCCCAAATACCACCCGCTCCGCTTCGCTATTCGTCATTCTTTAAATGCATCCAGGGCAATTGTGGGTTTTCCGGTGTTATCGAAGGCAGCCTTCGAATAATGGCTCCAGGCCTGATACCCTTCGGGTTCCCAGTAGAGGACGCCCGTGCAATGGCTGCCGTCAGCTTTCGCCCGGCCGATCAGGTCGCTCAGGAACGAACGGCAGGTTTCTGCTTCGGTCCACTCCATACCCACTTCACAGATGATCGTCTCTTTCTGATATTGCGCGTACAGCGTCTGGATGTTGTTCAATATCTGGTTGTTGTACGTCTGCCAGTTAGACTTCTCCGGATAGAGCGACAGGCCGATCAGGTCGTAGTTCGCGCCGTTGATCCGGAAGTTCTTGAAAAACCAGTCCAGCGTTTCCCACTTCCAGCCGTTGTCCACGTGCACCATGACGTTCGCGTTGGGGAAAACGTTCTTGGCGGCGGCGTAACCGGCGTTGTGCAGCTGCACATAGGTGGCAAATCCCGCATCGGTATAATTCTGGCCGTCGGGCCAGAGCATGCCGCCCGTGGTCTCGTTGCCGATCTGGATCCATTCCGGCGCAACCCCGGCCAGACGCAGCGCCATCAGCACGTCGTTCGTATGGTTGGCGACAGCCACTTTCAGCTCTTCCAGCGGAAGATTCTTCCAGGCCTCGGGTTTGTTCTGCTTGCCGGGATCGGCCCATGAATCGCTGTAATGGAAGTCGATCATGATGCGCATGCCCAGTGCCTGCGCCCGCAAGGCCTTGGCCACCACGTCTTCCTTTCCGCACCAGCCGCCTGTGGGATTGACCCACACGCGCAGGCGGATGGCATTCATGCCCAGGCTCTTAAGCAGGGTCATGCATTCGGTCTGTTTTCCGGAAGCATCGTAGAAGCGGCAACTCTCCTTCTCCATCTGGGTCACCCAACTTACGTCGGCGCCCTTGGCAAAACCGGCGACCGGGGTCGGGGTCGGCTCGGGTTCAGGCTTTTCGCAACTGCCCGCCGTCAGGGCAAACAGGAGAAAGAGTGCGGCAAAGATGCGTTTCATAGGCGTTGTTCTTATAGCTTATAAAGATACGGAGATATTTTCTAATTCGAAACTTTTTGTAAATTTGCATTCCCATCGCGGTAGTAGCTCAGTTGGTAGAGCGTTGGCTTCCCAAGCCGAAGGTCGCGGGTTCGAGACCCGTCTACCGCTCTTGACGGGGGCACTGCCCCCGAACCCTCTCGCTCCAACCTTGCTATTCCACAGGCCGACCCTGCCCGGTCTCCGCTAGCGGCTGATGCCGCTTTTTTATTCTTCATTTACCTTCCAACGGACACGCCAGCGGCCGTCGGCGAAATCATGGCTGAGGATTTCGAAACGGCCGATCTCCGACGTATTTTTCACATGCGCGCCAGCGCAGGCGCACGCGTCGTAATCGCCGACGCGGACGATACGCAGCGTCTCCGACACATTCTCCGGCAACTTGCTCAGATCCACGTATTTCGCAGCTTCCTCATGGGACATGTAGGAAATCGTGACATCCAGCTGCCGCCCGATCACGTCGTTGACCGTCCGGACAATCTCGTCGATCTGTTCCGGGGTCGGCGCCGACGCCAGCATATAATCGCATTTCGATTTCTTGCGTTCGATGTGCGCATTGCGCGAGCGCGGACAGCCGAAGAGGCGCACCATCGTCGCATTCAGGATATGTTCGCACGTGTGCATCGGAGGATACTCCTCCTTGTTGTGCGCATTGATGACAGGGGTTTCTTCCATAACCTTACAAAATTAGCGAAAAATGTGTGGAGATTTAGAAAATTTTTGCATCTTTGCAGTCCCAATCGATGAAGGGGCGTAGCTCAGCTGGTTTAGAGCGCTTCAGTCACATTGAAGAGGTCATCGGTTCGAATCCGATCGTCCCTACGCGGAAAGCCTCCGGCCTTTAGGTCGGAGGCTTTTTTGCGTAGGGACGAGAAGGCTGCGCCTTCTCTTTTTCTACTGGTGGCACAGCCCCCAGACCCCTCGCGCCTTCAGCGCGGTACTTCGTTTTCATGCAGCGGCAGAATCCGATCATTCCATCCACATCTATTTGACAATGCGCGCCTTCAGGATGCGAACGTCTTCGAGGGGCCGGTCGTTTTCATCCGTGGGGACATGCTGGATGGCGTCGACCACGTCGAGGCCAGACACCACTTCACCGAACACCGTGTACTGGCCGTCGAGGTGCGGCGTGCCGCCCACCGTCTTGTAGACCTCGCGCATCTCGGGCGACAGTTTCACGCGACCGTCCGTCCGCGCGTCGAGCCGCTCCTGGATCTTGTCCAGGCCCGCATCGTCAAAGATCCGGCCCCACACAATATAGAATTGCATCGCGGAGCTGCGCTGCTCCGGGTTCACGTCGTCCCCCTCGCGGGCTGCCGCCAGCACGCCGCGGCGGTGGAAAATGCCCTCTTCCAGGCGGAATTCGGCCGGCACGGTGTAGGGCCTGTCCCCTTCTCCGAGCATGACGCCCGGCTCCGCGTTCTTGGAATCCGGGTCCCCGCCCTGGATCATGAAGTCGCGGATCACGCGGTGGAAGAGCAGCGAGTCATACGCTCCTTCCTTCACCAGCGCCTTGAAATTGTCGCGGTGCAGCGGCGTGAGGTTGTACAGTTTCAGTTCAATATTGCCCTGGGTGGTTTCCAGCAGCACATGTACCTCTTTTTCCTTGCAGGAACTCAGGCCAAGCAGGCAGGTCAGCAGGCAGCCCGCCAGGATTCCCATCATGCGTTTGTTCATAGTACTTTCCAAATGTTTTTTCAAAGATAGTAAAAATCTTTCGGCTACTTTTTTCGTATCTTTGTCAAAATTGACAAAACCACAGCTACCATGAAATTCTTCCTCGACACGGCCAATGTGGACGACATCCGCAAAGCCAACGACATGGGCGTCATTTGCGGCGTCACCACCAACCCTTCCCTCATCGCCAAAGAAGGCCGCGACTTCAAGCAGGTCGTCGCCGAAATCGCCTCCATCGTGGACGGGCCGATCAGCGGCGAGGTCAAAGCCACGACCGTCGATGCGCCCGGCATGATCGCCGAGGGCCGCGAGATCGCGAAGATCCACAGGAACATGGTGGTCAAGATCCCCATGACGGTCGAAGGCCTCAAGGCCTGCCATACCCTGGCCGCAGAGGGCATAAAAGTCAATATGACACTGATTTTCACGGTAAACCAGGCGCTGCTGGCCGCCCGCGCCGGCGCTGCCTTCGTCAGCCCGTTCGTCGGTCGCCTCGACGACATCAGCGAGCGCGGAACCGACCTGATTGCAGAAGTCGCGCAGGTGTTCAATACCCACGGCATCCAGACCGAGATTATCGCCGCCAGCATCCGTCACCCCATGCACGTCACGGAATGCGCCCTCGCCGGCGCCGATATCGCCACCGTCCCCTTCAAGGTCATCGAGCAGATGTGCAAGCACCCCCTGACCGACCAGGGCATCGAGAAATTCAAGAAAGATTACGAGGCGGTCTTCGGGAAATAAGCGCTTGAACACGCTCCTTGCCCAGATGCTCGCCCATGCCGACCCCTCGCAGGTGGCCGGCCTCTCCCGCTTTTTCAAGACCGGGCCGGGGCAGTATGGTTTCGGGGATAAGTTCTTGGGAATCAAGGTCCCCGTGACGCGCGAGGTGGTCCGCGGCTGCTGGCGGGATGTAGGTTTCCCGGAGCTGGAAGAATGCATTCGCTCGGAGTATCACGAAATTCGCCTGGCCGCGCTGCTGACGCTGGTGGAGATTTTCAAGCATGCGAAAAGACCCCGGGTCAAGCCCGGGGTGACGTCATGCCCGGCCCCGACCGGGCATCTCCTCCAACAGCTGTGCATCGACTTCTATCTCTCCCACACCCAGTACATCAACAACTGGGACCTCGTGGACCTGTCATGCTATCCCCTTCTGGGCGAATGGCTGCTGGACAAGGACCGCGCGCTGCTGTACGATCTGGCGCGGAATGGCCGTACCCTCTGGGAGCAGCGCATCGGCATCGTTTCGACCATGACTTTTGTGCGCCATGGACAACTCGACGACACCTTTGCCATCGCGGATATCCTTCTGCATCACCCGCACGACCTCATTCACAAAGCCGTCGGCTGGCTCCTCCGCGAAGCAGGCAAGAAAGATAAAGCCGCGCTGGAAGCATTCCTCGCGCCCCGATATCTCACGATGCCCCGCACCGCCCTCCGCTACGCCATCGAGAAATTCCCCGAATCCGAGCGCCGGCAATACCTCGCCAAATGAACCACCTCGGGGAAATCATATCGCTCATTGTAGCCGCCTCCTGGACGGTCACGGCACTGTTTGCCGACAAGGCCAGCCATCGGCTGGGGTCGATGACCGCCAATGTGCTGCGCCTGTCAATGGCCATCGTATTCCTGGGCGTGCTGCTATGGATCACGGTGGGTCATCCCTACCCTGTGTACGCTTCGCGCGATGCTTGGTGGTGGCTGGCACTATCGGCGCTGGTGGGTTATGTGTTCGGCGACTGGTGCCTGTTCAACTGCTATTTGAGCATCGGCGCGCGCTTCGGCCAGCTCTTTATGACGCTGGCTCCGCCCATGGCCGCCATTGCCGGCTGGGCCATTCTGGGTGAGACCTTGACCTGGAAGTCGATGCTGGCTATGGCGGTGACGCTGAGCGGTATAGCTATATCCATCTTAAGCAAAGGAGAAGGTACCCGCGTGAAGCTCACGCTCCCCTTCAAGGGCGTGCTGCTGGGCCTTGGCGCCGGCCTCGGGCAAGGCGTGGGCCTGGTCCTGAGCAAGGTGGGCCTGCAGCATTACGCCGATGCCATCCCGGCTGACGCGCCTTCCCTCATGGACGAGATGCTGCCCTTCGCCTCGACAATGATCCGGGCGGTTATCGGTGCGGCCGGCTTCCTGGCGCTAATGGCCCTTCAGAAGGACCTGCCGCGGCTGAAGGCTGCCGTACACGACCGCACCGGTATGCGCTACGCTTTGATAATGACCCTATTCGGTCCCGTATTTGGCGTATCCCTCTCCCTGATGGCCGTCCAATATACCAACGCTGGCATCGCCTCCACCCTGATGGCCCTCACCCCGGTCTTCATCCTCTTCCCCTACGCCTTCATCTACAAGCAACGCATCAAGCTCCGCGAGATCCTGGGCGTAGCGGTTTCGATGACGGGCGTAGCGCTATTCTTCCTGTTGTAAATAATTGTTAATCAATATGAACGTCAAACTCATCGGCTTCCTTTTGGCCATTTCACTGATAGCCTGCCCGCTGCTGTATATCTTTGTGGGGCCGGCACTGGACCCTGCGCAACTGGAAACTCTTAAGGTGCTGCTATGGATCTGCGGCGGCAGTGCGCTATACTGCTTTGTAGTGGGCGAGCTCACCGGCAACAACAGCCAGATGGACAAGCTATGGAGCCTGCTCCCCATCGCTTACACCTGGGTAATTGCTTTCAAGGGCGGCCTGGACACGCGCCTGGTGGTAATGGCCTGCCTGGCTACGCTCTGGGGCGCGCGCCTCACCTTCAACTTCGCACGCAAAGGGGCGTACAAACTCAAGTTCTGGGAGGGCGAAGAGGACTACCGCTGGGCGGTGCTCCGCGCCAAGAAAGAGTTCCAGCCGCACTGGAAGTGGGCCCTCTTTAACCTCTTCTTTATCAGCATTTACCAGAATGCGCTGGTGCTGATGACCACCTTCCCGGCGCTGGTGCTGATGGGCTCCGGAAAGCCCTTTGGCTGGATGGATGCCGTGGCCGCTGCACTGATGCTGGGTGCCATCATCTACGAAACCGTGGCCGATGAGCAGCAGTGGCGTTTCCAGAGCACCAAATGGAAGATGCTGAAGGAGGGTAAGAAGCTGGAGGAACTACCCGCCCCCTACAACAAAGGCTTCAACACCACCGGCCTCTGGGGCGTTTCCCGGCATCCCAACTACTTCGCCGAGCAGTCCACCTGGTGCTGCTTTTACCTCTTCACCATCGCCGGCGGCATCGGTATTATCAACTGGAGCCTAATCGGTGCGTTGCTGCTGATAGTCCTGTTCCAGGGCAGCAGCTCTTTCGGCGAGGAAATCAGCTCCGCCAAGTACCCGGAGTACGCCCGCTACTGCCAGACGGTCCCCCGGTTCTTCCCGGGGAAGCGCTATGAAGATTGAGAAACATCCGTTTGAGCCGTTCCTGCCTTCTGGCGCCAGGATTCTGTTTCTGGGCAGCTTCCCGCCCCAGGAGCACCGCTGGTGCATGCCGTTCTATTACCCGAATTGGATCAACGACTTCTGGCGGATTATGGGGCTGATTCACTTTGGAGACAAGGGGCATTTCTGCGTACCGGGCGAGAAGCGGTTTGACGAGGCTGCGATTCGGGCGTTCTGCACTGAGGCTGGGCTGGCGTTTTACGACACTGCCTGCGAGGTGCGGAGGTTGCGCGATAATGCCTCCGACGCGTTTTTGGAGGTCGTGAAGGCTACTGATATTCCGGCGCTGCTGGCGCGGATTCCCCATTGCAACACGTTGGTCACCACTGTCCAGAAGGCCACCGAGGTCATGGCTGGCACCTTCGACTGCCCCATCCCGCCCATTGGCGGCCACATTGACCTCGTTATCAATGAGACGCTCGCTCCGCTTCGCTCTGGTATGCTGCTCGCTCCCGAAAAAAGGTCGCTGCGCCGCATACCACCCGCTCAGCTACGCGAAATCCGTTTCTGGCGCATGCCCTCCACCTCCAGAGCCTATCCCCTGCCGCTGGAGAAGAAGGCAGAAGCCTACCGCAAACTCTTTAAATAACACGAATATGCTCAAAATCGGAGACCCCATGCCCCACTTCGAAGTAGTGGACCAGGACGGACAAGTGGTTAAGTCCGAAGACTTTATCGGCAACGGCCGCAAGACCATCATCTATTTCTACCCCAAGGACAACACCTCCGGCTGCACCGCCGAGGCGTGTTCCTTCAGGGACAATTACGCCGAGCTGACTGCCGCCGGCTACAACGTAGTGGGCGTAAGCAAGGATTCCGCTGCTTCCCATTCGCGCTTCCAGGCCAAGTTTGAACTGCCCTTCCGCCTCCTCTCCGACCCTTCCACCGAAATGCTCCAAGCCTTCGGCGCCTGGGGCGAGAAGAAGATGTACGGCAAAACTGTGCTGGGCACCCTCCGCCGCACCTTCATCTTCTCCGAGTCCGGCCACCTCGAGCGCATCATCGAAAAGGTCGACACCAAGAACGCCGCCGGGCAGATCCTGTAGCGACACGGTCGTTGTTTTATAACTCCGATAAACGTTTTTAAACGGATATAAACGTTTATAAACGTTTAACCTATTGTTATCTCCACATTCCCGACGGATCTTTGCGGAAAACATAGAACCGTTGAATGCTTTCAGAGACATCGAAGCGCTTCTGCGCGTAATTTCCCGGGAAAAAGAGATCATCCGTTTTCTGTTCACCAGCAGAAAAGCCCCTTCCCTGCACTGTGAGGAGGCTATGGAGAACTTTTTTGCCCAGGATGAACGTCGCCTCAATTTGCTGCTGGACCACGGCGTCATCCGGCTGGCGGACGGCGTTCTGGTGCTGGAAGACACCTATCTGCGTTTTTTTGAAGAGGTGCTGGAGGTGAACGAGGAGATCAACGTCCTCTCCGTCAAGCAGCACATCGGGGCGCTCACCGAGAACATCGAGCTGTGGCTCACAACAGTCAAGGAATCCCGAAGGAGCCGGTACATAGGAGAGGTGATCCGCATCCTGCGCAGCATCGCCCTGGCCACCCGGCGCAATGTCATCGACCTCAAGCGGGCCATCGACGGCACCTACAAGAACGAGCGGGACTACGCCGTCAAGCGCAAGCGCCTGGAGCAACTGGACGCCAAGCGCGCAGACATCGCCCTGTTGGTGAAAGAGTCCGAAAAGGTCATCGGAGAGAGACATCCGGGCTTCTTCGGCACCGCAATGGATGCGCACCTCAAGGAAACGATCGCCGCTGTCAAGGACTCACTCACGGAGTCCTATCACAATCTGTTGGAGCTCGACAGGCAGATCATCCTGTACCTCCATCGGATAGAAGCCGAGCACAAGCTCTCGGAGAAGATCCGCCGCATCAAATATGTAAAAGACCAACTGGTCTGGGAACAGGCCACCGACGTGCTTTTCCTCCTGCAGACGCACCGCCCTGTCTTCCTGGAGAAGCGCCCTCGCTACAACTGCCTGCCTTCGCTCGATACACTGACCGGCACAGCCGACGGCATTGCCGCACTGAAGGAAGCGCATGTGGCCTTGCATCATCCGGTCCGGGAGAAGAAACGCGTGCAGGAGCCGCTCACGCTGGCTGATCTTTGTCCAGCGCCCGCCATTCGGGATGAGCTCAGTCCCTTCGAAGTCCGCAGCGCCTTCCTCGGAAGCGGCACGGACCTGATGCGCTTCATCGACAGCTACCGCTTCAGCGAGCCCCTCTCCGAAGAGGCCCGCCTGACGCTCTTTTGCCGCATCGCCGCCGAGTTCGCGGATGAACTCCGCATCAGCGGCCAATACAGGGAAACCGCCCGTTACGCATATCCCCTCATTTATCCCCGAAGCCTATGATCATCAAGACCAAAGAGATTTTCGACATCCTTTCGCGCGGCGGCTTCATTTGCCAGGACAGTGTGCGAATGGAGAACAAGCGCCTCTACGATTACATCGAAGAGCATTTCGAGGAGTACAGGCAGTACTTCCAGGGCATTGGCTTCGTGCTGGAGCAAGGTAACGGCTACTTCCACTTTACGCGTGCGGAATCGCGAAACGAGCTGGCGGCCCGGCTCGCACGCCTGGGCGTATGGATTGACCGGCTGGATTTCGTAAAAACTTTCCACGGCGGTTTCAGCGCCGGCATCCGCTTCACCCCTTCCCTCTTTACAGAGGCCATTGCCTCGGACGTGGAACTCAAGGAAAAGGCCCGTCGCCTCTACGAGAACGAGCACAGCGTCAACGCAGCCGTACAAGCGCTGGTGCTGGATATGGAGAAGGCGGGATTCATCGAACTCGAGAACGAATTTGAACAGCGATACAAAGTAACCGCGGCCTTCCATTTTTTGGAAGACCTGGTGGAAATGCTGACCATCAGCGAGGAGGAAGCCCATGAGACAACTCAGTAAAATCATATTCATCAATAGCGCCGGCATCCGCTACGGCGAGGTGCGGCTGGACGGAAACGTGCATCTGATCGGCACCCAGGGCGTCGGCAAGAGCACGGTCTTGCGCGCCATCCTGTTTTTCTATACCGGCGACAAGAACCGCCTGGGTATCAGCCGGGAAAAGAAATCCTTCGACGATTTCTACCTTCCCGGCGCCAATTCTTACCTCATTTATGAAGTGGAAAGCGAGTTCGGAGCCTTTACGCTGCTGGTATTCCGGCGGAATGCACACAGCGTTTTCCGTTTCATCGGCGCACCTTTCCAAAGGGAGTGGCTTATCGACGAACAGGGAGAAGTAACAGCCGATGCGTCGCTCCTCCGCAGGCGCCTCGGGGGCGTCACGATGACCCGCATCGTGGACGAATATCAGGAATACCGTGACATCCTCTACGGCAACAAGCGGGTGGCCGGCAAGGAGTTCTCCCGCTTCTGCATTATGGAAACGTCCCGGTATCAGAACATTCCACGCAGCCTGCAGAACGTTTTCCTGGGTGCGAAGGTCGATGCGGATTTCATCAAGGAAATCCTCATCCGCTCGCTGGGAGACGAGGAACCAGGCATCGACCTTGTGTATTTCCGCGGTCAGCTGGCGGAGTTCGAGCGGGAGTACAACGACATCCAACTGTGGTACAGGAAGAACCCGCAGGGAGAGGTTTCCGTGCGCCGGCAAGCCGACAAACTCATCGCGCTGTACCGCCGGCTGCGCTGTCTGGACGATGAACTCGCAGGGTCACTGCTGGAATTGCGTTTTGCCCGGCGGGATGCCGTCGAGCGCATCCCCCTGCTGGAAAGGCAGGCCGAAGAGCGGGAAACCGAAATGGCCGGGCACAAAGGGAAGCTAGACGAACTGGAGCTGAAGTGCAAGCAGGAGCTATCCGGTCTGGACGAGGACATCGGCATCGTGAAGCATGCACTGGAAAAGATCCAAAAGCTGGTGAAAAAGTACGAGGCCCTGCACATCGGCCAGTTGCTGGAAGAAGACGCGCAGGAGGCAGCGCTGAAAGCAAGACTCACCGGAGAGGAACAGTTGCGCAGCCGCCTGACCCGCGAATATGCCGACATCTCGGCCAAATTTGCCGACAGGGAGACGGTGCTGACACTGGCGTTCGAGGGCTGGAAGGCAGCCCGGGAGAAAAGTCAAATTGAAGCGGGGGAATCTTATAACGCACAGATAGCCAAGCTCATAGCGGACACGCAGGAAGAGATGGCCCGCATCGCGTCCGATTTCCGGGAACGGGAAGATGGCGTGCAGGAGCATTTGGCGGACTTGCGGGAACGCCTGGGCGTCTGCGACAAGCAGTTGGCGCTCGCGGCCCACCTGTCCCCTTTCCAGGGAGAAATAGAATCCACAAAAGCGGAGCTCGCACGCCTGAAAAACGAGGACGGCAGACTCGAAATCCAGGAGCGGTCCTTATCTGCCCGCATCGAGGCGACCAGACGGGAAGGCGCGTTGCTGCAGGAACGCCTCACGGACGAGTGGAAGATAAAAATGGAGCAGGCTGATGCGGAGCTCCAGGAGAAGCACCGGCAGCACAAAGAGATCCAGGCGCTGCTGGATGCGCAGGAGGGTTCGCTGCTCCAGTGGCTTTCCCGCAGCAAGCCCGACTGGACGGACGACATCGGGAAAGTAGTGGACGAGCAGGTTCTCTATGCAGGGGGACTCGCGCCGCGGAAGGGCGAGGGAAAGTCGTTCTTCGGCGTGACTGTAAGTCTCGACGCACTCCCCTGCAAGGTGCGTACACCCGTGCAACTCTACGACGAGATGATGCGTCTGGAAAGTGAGGAGAAAGACCTGAAGGTCAAGCTGGAAAACATGCAGAGCGAAAAGGAGACCGCCTTGCTGGCCCTCAACAAGAAGCTGAACGCCAGCCTCAAGTCGCTCCGCGACGAGCAGACCCACACCCAGACCATACGGGCGATGCTGCCGGCCAAACTGGAATCTGCGAAGCGGCAACGCGCGCTCTATGAGCAGCAAACCCTGGAAGCGCGCTCCCGGGAGCAGGAAAAGTACCGACAAGGAATACAGGCCCTGACCACGGAACGGGTGCTGGCGGAAGAGGGACTTCGTCAATTGCAGGACGAAAAGGCCGGCCTGCTGCAAAAAGCCCGTGAGAATGAGGCCAGGCGGCAGAAAGCCCTGCTGCAGCAACGGGATGCATCCGTGCGCTCCGTTCAGGAAGAAATCAAGCAGCGTGCGGCGCAACTTCGTGACGAGCTGCAAGTGCTCGCACGGGAACGCGATGCTGAGCTCTCCGGCCAGGGGGCCGATACCCGGGCGCTGGCACGGTGCGAAACCGCCATCCGCTCGCTCTCCGCACAGCTGGAGGACATCGCTCGCAACAAGGAGACCGTCTTCCGCTATCGTAGCGACAAGGAGGCGTATCTGGATCGAAAAGAGGAGTTCCAGTTGCAGAAAAAGGCGTTGGAAAGCAAAAAGGAAGGCCTGCAGGAACGGTACCGGCAGCGACAGAGGAAGGAGGAAGATGCGCTGAAAGCCGCTTCCGAGGCCCTTCAGTCGCTTCGAGAGCAACTCCGCTCCTTGCGGGAAGGCCTTGCGGATGCCGACCGCTTCGAGCAAAGCAACACGCTGCCGCTGCTGCCGGAAGGGCGGGAGCAGCGCACCGACAGGAATTGCCGGCAGCTTATCGACGCCATCCACTGCCTTTTCAGCGACAAGCGAAGCACGGAGAATGATTTCTATGAGAGCGTGAACGCCTTCACCGCCCATTTCAACGCCGGCAACGTCTTCGGTTTCAAGACCGACTGCCACGGCGACGAGCAGTGCCGCGCCTTCGCCGAATCGCTGGCGGAGTTCATCGACAATGAGAAGATCGAGGAGTTTCGTCACCGCACCAGCGGGCACTACACCGACCTCCTGCTGCGCATCTCCCACGAGATGGACGAAGTCTCCCGCAACTCTGCCGAAATAGCCGGCATCATCAAGGACATCAATTTTGACTTCCGGGACAAGAACTTCATCGGCGCGGTGAAAAGCATTGAGCTTCGGTCCGTTGCATCGGCCGACAAGATGGTGGCCCTGCTCGGTCGGATCAAGGCCTTCAACGACGAGCACGGCTTCCAGATGGGTCAGGTGAACCTCTTCTCCACCGATGCGCGCGACATTGTGAACAGCGCAGCCACAGGCTATCTGCTCGATTTGACGAGACTGCTCGTCGGTGAAGACGCGGGCAGGACACGCCTCACCCTGGGCGACACCTTCCAGCTGCAGTTCCGCATCCAGGAGAACGACAACGACACCGGCTGGGTGGAAAAAATCTCCAGCGTGGGGTCGGACGGTACGGACGTACTGGTGAAAGCCATGGTCAACATTATGCTTATCAATGTGTTCAAGGAACGCGTTTCCGGCCGCTTCACGGACTTCCGCATCCACTGCGTCATGGACGAGATCGGCAAGCTCCACCCCAGCAACATCAAGGGCATCCTGGACTTCGCCGGCGCCCGCAACATTTATCTGGTAAACGGCTCGCCCGTGCCGTACAACGTGGCGGACTACAAGCATACCTATTTGTTAACCAAGGATTCCGGACACACCGTCATCCAGACTTTATTGAGCCGCAAAGAGGCGGAAAGCACTGCACCTTCATCGTAAATGAAATGAGAACAAAAGATATACAAGCGTTGCTAGCGTTGCAACGAGGCGAGACGGTCCCCAAAAGCGACTTTCGTGAAATCCTTGTCGCCGAGCTTATAGCTGACGGTGGCGTTTCCAGCATCATCCACGGTAGCCGTCATTCATTGAAAGTGGTATCACCCATAGCATTTGAACTGTTTCTGAACAGCAAAGGGCTTTGTCCCGGGAAACTGGAAGAAACGCTGGATATCCGGAATACCCCGGATTCTCGCGCCCGGCAGGTGCAGTTGACAGGCGACTCCAAGGCTTTCCCGGCACGCACTTGCCCGGGCTTCCCGGTCAACGTAACGGCCCCCTTATGCGTTTGTCTGGGATCCCGGAAGATCCTGCTCTCCCCCTGTCCCGGAACCTTCCTCTACATCAGCGACTTCCATCACTTCCGCATCCCGCCCGACGTCATCGTTGTGGGGGTCGAGAACATGGAGAACTTCCGGCTTCCGGAACGGCAGTCGGAACTGCTCGCGCAGATCGGCAGGCGTGAAGACGACGACCGTCTTTCAGCCCGCCTGTTGTTGGTCTCCCGCTATCCCCAGTCCAAGGACCTGGTCTCCTGGCTGCAGGAGATCCCCAACCCCTATGTCCATTTCGGTGACTTCGACCTGGCCGGCATCCACATCTTTCTTAGCGAATTCTATGCGCACCTGGGCCCGGACCGCGCCTCTTTCTTTGTTCCGGATGACATTGAAGCGCGCCTGCGCGACAGTGGCAGCCGCGACCGCTACACCACCCAGTTTCCCCGTTTCGGCAAAATGGCGCTTTCCGATGCCCGCCTCCGACCGCTGGCCGACCTCATCCATCAATACCAGAAAGGGTATGACCAGGAGGGATATATCGAGGAGGAATAATCCCGTCGTATACCATGGCCCGCCTGCGTAACACACATCTTGTCGTTCCCGGCCCACGCCGGGGCGAATTCCTGTTGCCGGACCTGGGCGCGAAAGTCTACCTCAATCCGTTGGAGCGTACCCTCTACCGACACTTCCTCAACCACCCGGAAGGCATCCCCACCGGCGAACTCCCCCTTCACTGGAAGGAACTCTGCCGTCTCTACGAACACGAATCCGTCTATGACGACAAACTGCTGATGACCCATAAGATGGAGGTCCTCTGCTCCGAAGACAAGACCATGTTCTACACCACAGTCTCCCGCATCAAAAAGAAATTCGTGGCCGTTCTCGGCACCCGCACGGCCGCCCCTTACCTCATCAAACGCGACAAAACCGGCCTTTACAAAACCCGCGCGACACTGCAGGAAACATCTCACCGCTCCCTGTAATTATTTCTTGCATACTCTGCGAACGTATTGTATTTATATTGCGTAATCTTTTCAGTAGCAGCATTGTAGATATCTTCCAGCGACAAGAATCGATAATTGGCCAGGCGACCGTCAAGTCCAATGTCAAAGCGCAAGTCCATGGACCGGGCATTATACTCGTCCAGTTTCCCGTGACTGTGCCCGTGCAGCATCACATAGCCATCCGGCTTATGATTCCACGTCAGCAGCGGATAATGGCACATCACCACGTTGAAGGGCTCTTTCAAGAATGGCGCAACCGTGGGCTTGAATTTCATCCGCTTAATTTGATAGACCGCCTTGAAATAATGACGACTCGCCCGGATGGCGTCATCGTGATTCCCCTCGATGAGAAACTTCTGACCCGGCAATTGCTCCAACAGCCTGCGAGCCGCTTCACTTTTATAATACGTCAAATCGCCGAGAATATAGATTGTATCCCGCTTGTCCACAGTACGCTGCCACAAATCCAGCAACCATTCATCGTGTGCCGCTATATCCACCATTTCCGAAAACGGTCGATCCGGCTCGTGCTCCAGAATAGCCCGATGCCCGAAATGCAAGTCCGCCGTGAAATAGATCTGGTTCATAATCAGCTAAAACCGATTCTACCGCGG
>JAFZRV010000012.1 GCA_017619655.1 Bacteroidales bacterium
ACATCACCGGAAAATACGACTTTTATCGAGTTTGAAGAGATTGGAAAGAGCCTTATACCCGTAACCGAGCCTATAAACCAAAAGTATAAGCAGTTGATGAATGACCGGAAGCTTTATACGGATGAGGTGTATGCCCTTATTGCCGAAGCCGATACCGCTTCGAGGGAAAGGGCCGAAGAACTATGGAGCCGGTTCCGTAAAATGCAGAAACTCGATGAGAGTTATTCTTTTGAGGGTCTTGCTGTGAAGCACGAGCGGGATTCGATAAGCGCTGTCGGTGATAGCCTGGTACGAGACTATCTGGTGCAACATGCCACTATGATAAGTTCGTTCTATCAGGTCTGGCGAGCCATCCATTCTGCCAATCAGTTTGATAATGACGCCCAACCGTGGCTGGATCTATATGAGGCCCATTATGCCGGTGGCTTCCCGGGGCATCCTTACCACACGATGATCGCTTCACTCACGGAAAACAAGGTCGGTGACAAGATTCGTGATTTCACGTTGCCTGATGCTGAGGGTGTGCCGCACAAATTATCCGAGCTGGTGGCTGGGAAGATGGCCGTCGTCGATTACTGGGCTTCCTGGTGCGGCTCCTGCCGCATCCGCAGCAAAGCGCTCAAGCCCATCTTTGAAAAGTATGCCGGTGATGACTTCACGATTGTCGGTGTGGCCAACGAATATAAGGATGACACTAAGTGGCGCACAGCTCTCAAACGGGATGGATATCCCTGGGTCAATTTGGTAGCCGTTGACGGAGGCCCGTATATCCAATCCAATCATAGCAAAGTCTTCCTGATTGACCGGGAAGGTATCATCCTCGCCATCGATCCGACGGTAGAAGAAATTGAGGCAACCCTAAACGCTTCGTTTACCAAATGATGGGGCAAATCTAAGGTTTGCGTTGTGAAGAACACTTTACAATCGTTAATTTCATTCGAAAATGACCTTCCTGATTGAATCACTCATCGCCTGTGCTGTTTTTACGCTATTTGTATTCCTGATGTCCAGGAATCCCATCAAGAGCATCTTCAACTACCCGCCCGCTATTATCGATCGATGTGATAAGCTGGGTCTGGTGGATGCAAGCAATAAACCTGGTGGTGCTGTGTTTTACGTCAAAAAAGTGACGGCCGTGGCCCTATTCGGCGTCCTGTTAGGGTTGCTGGTCAAGTATGTGAACGGTTGCGATACTTTTTGGTGCGGAGCACTGACGGCCTATGCCCTGTGGGTGGTGGTCAACTGGTACGATGCGCTGGTCCTGGACTGCGTCTGGTTCTGCCACGACAAGCACTTCGTCATTCCCGGAACGGAAGATATGACGGACGCCTATCACGATTACGGGTTCCACATCAAGGGAGCTCTGATAGGAATGGCCCTTGGGATACCGGCGGCACTGGCGGCGGGTATATTATTTGTCTTTCCAAACATCCCTCCCTCCTTATGAAGCGTAATTACGTCCTTTTCCTTTTCCTGTGCCTCCTGTTGCTTGCATCCTGCAGCTGCAATCAAACAGCCGTTGATTCTGTCGCGGTAAAGGAAGCCATTTCGACCCAGTTGGAGTCCTTCCCGGAGTCCCGGCTACAAGACCTATACAAATCATTCTTTCAGGACCGTTTTGGTCCCGGGCACATCATCAAGGACAGAAACTCGGCTCGTGACTATATCCTTTCTGAACTGGCGGAAGCAGATACGCTGACGGGACCGAAGACTGAGTTATGCGGCTGGCAGGGCAACTATGTTCGGGTGAACTTATCCGTTATTGCCGATGGTCAGATGACTGTCGATGAGATGGTCGACGCCTTGATGGCGAGCGCCAAGGAAGTGGCAGCAGATGATATAGAGCGATGGAAAATAGAATGGGCGCAAATCGAGGCTATCATTGAGCAGGAGCATCCGGATCTCCCGGACCTCGCAGAAGACAAGGCCAAGATAGCGGAACTGCTTGATGCCGGTCAATACGCATACCATCACAGTGCGGCATACGAAGTAGCATACCATCCTCACTATAGGATCATCTTGAAGAACCTGTCGGATGATTTGCTTTTTACAGGCTGCTGCATCAATAAACAAAACGACAGCATGGCTATCACAGTGAATCTCCGCTACACGGGTATGGATGGTAACGCCCGTAAGTTTGCCGAGGAAATGATTTCCAGCGGCACCGTGGACGCCATCCGGGCCGAAGAAGGAAACCTCCGCTATGAGTATTACCAGTCTTTGGACGATCCGGAGACCATCCTGCTCATCGACAGCTGGGCCAGCCAGGAAGCTATCGACGCCCATCACGCCACGCCGATGATGGCCACCGTCGCGGCGCTTCGGGAAAAGTATGACCTCCATATGACGGTGGAGCGTTACACCAGCGCCGACATGCCTGAGACAGACAATCAGTTTATCAGACAATAGCCACCAAATTCGGGTTTATCGGTCAGATAGAAACACTGTGCCCCGGCCAAATGGTCGGGGCACAGTGCATAGAGAGGGTTTCAGACGCTTACGCCGACAGTTTACCACTGGAGTATATGTCAGCCTTTTTCCACAAACTCCGGTTTTTATTTCCCACAATCGTCGGTTTTTTGTGTTTGCATCAGCCAACTGTCGTGTTAAAAATCTATGAACCGTACATCCGAATTCATATAATTGGTGGGTTGATTTCCTTAAACTCCATGATGTCCAGCATTGAAAACTGTATCCCGTCGAAGAGGCCATTCCAGGACTGGTGAAAATGTCCGTAGAACCACTTCTGAATCGGATGGCCTTGTTTTTTCATGTGTAGATAGATTTGATCCATTGTGGCTCTTTCGGCCGCCACGTCATCGATTAATGAGGGATCTTCCTGTGCCCAGGATTCCATACCGGAATGCGAGGTCAGTTCGCAGAAGGATGGGGCGGTATGTGTAATGACTGTATCTATCTGAATTTCAGCTGGGATAGATTCTATCTCTTCGGGTATGAAGACGGGCGCTTCATCCGGCCAGTAGCAGGAAATAGGCTTGGCGTGATAACGGTTCCTTTGCTTCATCCGGAAGCTTCTGTCAATGCTTGTGGCGCCCCCGATGCACAGTAGTGAATGGCCGGCTGCAGTGATAACGCTATAGTCAGGAACGGTTCTCCAGCGTATGGTTGATTATCTCTTCGGCAAAATAGGAAGGATCATCGTGGTTGCCCCGGACAAAGACCACCCAGTTGTTTGCTTTGCGCAGTCTGTCGGCAACGGTATTATAGACGATTTCATAATACCCCGGTTTTTCAAAGCCGAAGCCGCAGTCTCCGGCGACGATGAGCAGCGTATCCGTGCAGCCATATCGTATACACAGATTATATACGAGCAACTTGAAGTCTCCATGAATATCTCCAGAAACGAGAACTTGTTTAGCGTCAGGGTAATTATAAAGTTTCATTTTGCGGTTTGATTTATAATCCATATCTTTGCGGCGAGACGGTAAAACGTGATACGGATGGGTAATCGAGTCGCGCAAAAGTCCCCGCCCGCGAGGCCCTCGCTCATGAAGTAATTCCGCCACGTAGTCTTGGGGCAAATCTTACAGGAGGTCAGTTGGCCTCCTTTTTTATTTTGCTCGCGTCTATTGCTGTAATACAATACTGGACCTTTTTCTTGTCGCTTCTTCTTACCCCCACAGTCATCTTGACTCGGCCGACACCAGTACAGATATACTCCATAATCAGCATGCTCTCGAAAGAACGTTGATTCTTGCTGTCCTGTTTTGATGGTACCTTTCTGACCAGCCAGGCGTTGGTCAAAATAGCATCGAGTTGCAAAACGGCCAATGTCGACAAGTATGTCAACGAAGCATGGGCGGCTGTTTCGTCAAGAGATACTGCACGAATATTAATGTCCTCCTTTAGGACAATGTTATACTTGGTCTGGTCAGGGTTCTTCCGTTTCCAACCTTCGTAGAACTCATAAATGAGATCATAGCGCATTCTCCTGTCCTCAACAGAATTGCCTGTTGGGATATCATCCTCAGTAATCTCATACTCTGATTCTTCAAGGGGAACAATTGGAATCATTTTCAGATCAGGCTCTTCAACGTACCCCACGAGCATCATAAACGGTACATTCATTACGGCGGCGGCCTTGTATATCGTCTCCAGATTCTTGGTCCTGAATAGTGCCTTTACATTCTGTTTACGTATCCCCATACGACGAGCAAATTCGCTTTTGCTCATGCCGATTTGCTCAAGCAGTGTTTCACCCTTTGCTTCAAAGTACAACTGATTCATATTATTTATTTTCGACAAAGGTAATATATAATTATTACTTTCGCAAGGAGAAATAATAATCGTCAAACTGGCGCAATGGCATAGGTACCAGCACGACAGTTGGATCCTTGTCCGAATCGTCTGCTTCCACGAACCGCATCTCGAAATCCGTGGCTCCCATGTCCCTGAGCATAGCGTCTAGTTCCGGCGTAAGCTTCTCGCGGATATAGGCCCTGGCCAGTTTACGGATGCGTTCGCGCTGCGTGCGCGTATCGCCTGCAAGCCCCCAGAATGATTTATCGAGTGCGATGTCTGCATCCTCTGAAAACCGTTCTATCAAACCCCATCCCTTCGAAAGGCTCGTACCGCCTTTGAATGAAGCATAGTCCTTGATCGACGAGCCGAACAACGCCTTCAGCGCCATTACCACCCACCAATCCTTCTCAATCACATTCGCATTGAAACCAAGCTGTCTAGTTGCGACATTCACCGCAGCAATCTTGTCTGCATCACTAAGCTGAAGCCAATTCATTTTCAATCTCCTCAATCATAGGTAAAACAATCCGTTTGATCCAAGCCGGGACGAGATATAGGTCTGACCTATACAAATCTGGACGGCCCTCTTTCCGAAGCACTTCCGCAATCGTACTACATTGCTCCCGGGTGAGTTCCTCCTCACCAATGGTTCGCAAAGCAGCTACAATCAGCGGCAAGGTCTCGCTCTTAAAGGCGAAATTGCGCGGTGCACCCCGCTTTAGCCGGATTTCCCGGCCATCGACATGCAGCACGCGTGCTGTACCGTCTGTAATATACACCTCGTTCATCGGCACCTGTTCCGATAGTCCGAGCATGTTGGCAGCCGCATATCCGGTAGGGATGACTCGTGCAGCATCCCGCCGCGCAATCGCTTTCACCAACTCAGCAGTGGAGGGGTATACAATGCCGAACCGCGACATCTTCGGATACAGGTAGATGCCGGCTCCCAGCCGTACCAGGAAACCTTCGTCCGCCAGCCGGGACATCACTTTCCGCGATGCCTCCGGGCTGAACTGCGCGAAATCGCTCAGGGTATAAATTTCTCCCTGTCCTTTCTTGTTGATAATCTGCCGAATAGCAGAATACGCACTATCCGTATGACGTCCCATAGCCTTTATTTTTGTCACAAATTTTGCAAATATTTGGGACAAAAACAAATCTTCTTGACATAACAATAATAGGCAATGGGGGCTTACTGCCGCTGGAACACGATGGGGGTCTGGCTCAGGTCTGCACGCGTATTGTTAAAGCCCTCGAGCTCCAGGCTTTTTCCGTTGTCGTAGATCCTGGCCTTCATCACTTTACCTTTGGGCGTGGGCTGGGGGACATAGCTGTACGTCCAGTCGCCCTCTTTCCAGAAGCCGTCTTGGGTATAGAACCCCGTGTCGTATTTATAGATGGTCAGCTGGAGCGCATCGTTATTTCCTTCCACGGTATAGGCGAAAGATTGGTAGATTTTCCTTCCCAATAACTCATACCCCGTTCCGTCGCTGCGGAATACCCAGGTATAGGAACGCTTGCCAAACACCCCGGCAGCACTGAACCCAACACCTGACCAGCGTCCCACAATCAACGAGCTGTTGTCTCTCTCCGGGACTCCGTATTTAGGCTCTCCTTTCTTGTTGGAATAAGGGTCTGACTTCTGCTTGTACCAGGGATAAGTCACGAACGTGAAGCCCCGGTCGAATGTTTTGCCAAAAGTGTCGTACGAACGGGCCGTATACTCGATCGTATCGCCGGCCGCAAAGCAGCAGACGTACGAATAGCCCTGATAGTTGCTGACGGAATTATAGGTCTGATAGTCGGTCAACCAGTAGCTGAAAGGGTCAAGAGCTACTTCGGTTTTTCCGTTCTTGAACGACTTCACGCTGCGCAGGTATCCCGTGCCGTTTGCTTCGAAATGACAGACTTCCGTGATGGAGAAAGGAAGATCGTCATAGAGCGCCACCTGGTCGTCGATGCCGCTGTTGTTTGGGGTGATGTCGTGGTGCAGATGCTCCCAATCCATCTGCCAGGTTCCAACAAGAAGATTCGGTGCGCCTTCGGCGCTTTTCACCACCTCCGTGTCGATGAGCAGCAGGCAGTTCACGTCGGTGACTTCCTTGAGGAACTGGTAATACTCTTGAATCGTTTTGAACGTGATTCTCTCCCCCGAAGGTTTGTAAACACCCGTCCAGTCATCCATCACGGCACAAAACAGATGGTACACCGTTTCTCCTTTCCATTTCATCTTGTAAACCTGCGTGGGGGACATGAGACCATACGTCTTGACTGTCTCCTTCAGCTCGTTCGGCAAGTTTTCGTAGCGTGTATGGTTTACCGGAACGGCCCAGCTGACATAACACACTTCTTTGTAGAGATCCGTGATGTCATACAACTGCAAGGTCATATTCCGGTTCTCGACAAAGAAAGTCCCGATGAGCTCGCCGTAAGATTCGGGATCAGCCGGTTTTTCGCCGGGCTCGATTTCCGGGATGGGATTGCATCCGAAGAGCAAGGCCGTCAGGCAGGTTAGAAGAAAAACGGAAAGGCTTTTCATACAAGCTCTTCCTGGCTACAATTTGATCAGCTTCGTTTCGTCGACGCGGACGCTGATACGCTGTTCGTAAAGGACTTTTCCTCTGGAACGGACAAGGACATCGTGACGTCCGGGACTGACGTAAATCATATTCTCGGCTGCCCTTTTGAGGTTGCGTTTGTGGTTGAGATCCTTTTCCTTCACCGTCTTCACATGGTATCGATCTCTGTCAACGGTGACGTCGATATCATACTCGTGGCTGTCTACGAAAATAAGAACGGCATCTTCCTCGGGGGTGTACTTGGAGGCGGATTTATAAGTGGAACAACTTGTAGCCATCAGTGCCACGACGGCAATCAGAAAGCAGGTCAATAATGTTTTCTTCATAGTGCTTATTATTAATAGTTTATCTTAGCTTTCGACTCATTTATGCTGCGTTGCAGCTCTATGATTTCGTAAATATCGTTTGCGTCTTCATCTTCTTCAGACACGCTTTTCTCTATCTGCTCCCTTGCCTTGCGATAAGCTTCTATCTCCTCGTCGGTGACTTTCATCATCTGTCGGCACTGGGCGTACAGCTGCCTCATATCCTTCAGGATGCTGCAGCTTGTGAGGGCATATTCCGAGTAATCAAAATCAAGGATGCCCTTTATCGAGGAAAAAGACTCATTCTGCGCGACGTCATTGAAAACGGGGTCGCAGACCATCGTTTTATAGATCTGGCGCATCTGATAAAACGTAGCCACATTCTCGGTAAACAGCACGTTGCCCACGGTGTTGATGGTTTCGATGCTGGACGAAAAAATTCGCTCCGTCGTTTCCGTAAAATCAACTCTAGGCATCAAATGAGCAATCTGGTACCGAAGATCGTCAAACCGGGCGGGGTCTTCCGCCAGCTGACGCTGAACCTCCATAGACTGGCGGATGGACGCGTCGGCATTTTCAACCGAGGCCAGCGAGCTGTACATATCGTACATCACCATCATCACTATCTGGCGCTTCTCGCTTTGTTTCTTGTTGTAGTTGATGATGCCCGATGTGCCGAATGTGAGGGCGATGGATACGGTGGTGGCCAGAAGCGACAGCAGAAACTGCTTCCACGAAGCCATCCCGCTTCCCTTCTTTAAACTCTCCGGGGTGTGAACTTTGACGTTCATATTATTCTCCTATAAGTTCCTGCAGCCGACTGAACAGTGCCTTGCCGCGAAGGCCGCGGTCGATGATCTTGCCTTGCGGGTCGATGAGGATATTGTCTGGTATGGCGTCAACCTGATAGATGGAGGCGGCAGCGCAGTTGAAGCCTTTCAGGTCGGAAATCTGCAGCCACGGCATCTCGAGCTGGTCAATGGCCTTGACCCAGGCTTCCTTATTCTCGTCGAAAGAGATGCCTACCACCTCAAAACCCTTGATGTGGAATTGGTTGTATGCCTCCAGGACATGGGGCATTTCCGCCCGGCAGGGGGCGCACCAAGAGGCCCAGAAATCCACGAGCACATACTTGCCATCGCCCACAAGCTCACTGATCTTGTGCATCTTGCCATCGGGGTCTGCCATCTCCATGTCGGTGTATGGTTGTCCGACGAAGGCGGTTTTCGGACTATCTTCCGGCTTCAGCAGCGCTTCCACATCGTCCCTTGTCTTTTTCAGGTAGGGATGGTTCGCAAACACCACGCCCTCCTTGACCAGCTCATCGTAGGCCTCCACGCCGTTGTCAAGGAAGTAATAGCCGCTGAATGCCACAGGTATCAGCGAATTGCGCTCCTCCTCGAACACCCTGTTGGCAAAGGCCAGCTGCTCGCTGTTTCTCTTGTTTACCGCTTCGATGAATTCATCGGCCCGTGCCATTATTTCATCATCGGTGAGGCCCGCAATCATCGCGTTCAGGTGTCTTTGGGGCAGGTCCATTTCCACTTCAAGCCTGGCCAGACGCTCGTTCAGCGGTGAGCCTTTCAGTGTGCTGTCATTGACATTGATGACGACAGGCGTACCGTCATTGAAGAATTGCGTCATCCAGTTCTTGTTCTCTGCCTGGACGGCCAATAGGGCATCCTGAGCGGCCGTACCCCTGAAAGAGAACTTGCCGTCAGAAACGACTGCGCTGCCGATGGCTGTTTCTGTCAGCTGGTCTATCAGGTAGACCTTACTGCCGTTTTCCGTAAACGTTCCGCTGACGGTATAATTCTTTGTTCCGTCGGATGCACAGGCCGTGACCGCCAATGCTGCTAAAAGAATCCAAATGCTTCTCATTTTTCTATTAAAGGGTGGTCAAATTGCTTGGCCACCCTTTGTACTATAATAATATTCTTATTAGAAGCGGAACACAAAACCGACATTGGCGTCCGGAGTGTAGTCGGAGTAACCGGTCTCGAGCATCAGGCCGAAGTGATCGGAAAGGAAGAACTCCGTACCGACGAAACCGCTGTAGCTGAAGCCCATGTTGACATCTTTGGCACCGCGCCAGTTGGAGATTCCAAGGCCGGCGGTGAGGCCGACGTGCAACTCGAACCACTTGGCCAGGTTCCAACCCACGGTTAAGCGGGGCGCGACGGCGAAATCATAGAGCTTGCCACCAAGGGTTGCGCTGCTGTTTCCCCAATATTGGTAACCCGTCTGGGCACCAACGGTGAAATGACCTTTACCGAAATTAACTACGGTAGCGTCAAGAAAAACGGAACCGCCGGGGATGAAAGCCCAGGCGCTGCCGTTGCTGGAGAAGGTCGGCTCGACATAAATATTGGAACCGCCGAGAACGCCGATCGTGATATTGCTGACGCTCTGGGCATTAGCCGAGAGAGACATCGTCATTCCAAGGACGGAAAGAAGGATAATAATGCTTTTTTTCATAATTGATTATTCTTATTTAAATGCAAAATTAAGAAAAATAATTCTTTCATTGAGTACGCGCAGGGGAATCGGCTATTTTCTGCTGTCTGCACCAGACCTTCATTACAAGGTGGTGGGGGAGAATCTTGACGAGGAGGATCTGCATCCTGGCGATGAAGCCGAAAGTGCTGAGGTCGCGCCCTTTCAGGAGGTCTCGCCAACCGCGGTTCACTACGTCCACTGGATCGTACATCGCGTTGAAATACGTGATGCGGTCTTTCTCCGTCCGGTTGTTGGCCACGTCAAAGAATTCTGTCTTTGTCCAGTAAGGGCAGAGGGCCGTGACTGTGATACCCTTCGGCTTGAGTTCTTTCCAGAGGCCGCGGCTGAAATTCAGCACGAATGCCTTGGTTGCGGCATATTCCGTGATGTACGGGACCGGCTGGAAAGCGGCGACGGATGCGATGTTGAGCACCCGGCTGCCAGCTTTCATATACGGAAGGCAGATGTAGCACATGTCCATCAGGGCGGAGCAGTTAAGCGCAAGCATGCTGTCGGCTGTCTTGCGGGGGACATCTTCGACCGCCTGGAACTTGCCGAATCCGGCGGCGTTCACCAGCAGGACGATCTCGGGATTCTCGGCGGCCAGGGTGCGTGTGAATCTCTCCAGGGACTCTCCGTCGGTGAGGTCCATGGGAATTTGCCGGACGGTCTGCCCGGCCAACTCCTGTGAAAGCGCTTCGAGACGGTCTGCCCTACGGGCAATGACCCACAATTCGTCGAATGCGACGTGCGTGGCTGCCGTCTGCGCAAACCTGCGGCCCATTCCGCTGGAGGCGCCTGTGATGATGGCTATTCTTGACATATTCAGTTCTTGATGGATTTGTCTTTCAAAGATAGATAAACCTGATCAGCATTCCAATGCAACTTAATTATTCTTTTTCATCTTATTTCAAGTTGAGATAAGATGCAATCCACCTGCAATAATTTGCTCTATTTTTGTGCCTGTAACTTGTCTACCAGCGTCTCTCTAACGAGATCCCATGCGGCCTGAGGATCAAACTGAATCCCGGGTCGAAGCAACTTGACCGTGTCGCCGGTGAACTCCGGATCAGCCATCTTTTCCTCCATATTGGCCATGAACTGTTTGTAGGTCGGCGGTGCTTCGACCACGAAACTGATATACCGGCGATAGCAGCGAATGATTTCATCAGCATTGACCTCGGCGTTCTCCAGTGCGTATGCCAAGTCGAATAGATCCCTTCCTTTTTTGCGCTGATACAAGGCGCGGAGTTTGGTGCCCAGTAGCTCATTCAGCTGATAGGTCGTGATGTTGCAAGAGCCCTTGGCCCATAGGCTGTCGTAAGAGAAGGGAACCTGAACCAGACCCAGTTCGTTGAAGTGCTCGTAGCAATTGATCTCCACCTTCAGGCGAAGTTGCACGACAGGAGGAACCTCCGAGGGAATCCGGAAGAGTATCGTGTTGTTGAATCGCTTGGGCTTGATGACCTTTCCTGGAAGGTAACTCAGCACTTCGCCCAGACGGAAGAGAATGGGCTTGATGGGACCAGGGTTGATTTGCACAAGGTCGATATCCTCCGAATAGCGAGGTTGTGGGGAAAGATAAAGCTTGTGGAGCGCAGTTCCGCCGCGGAAGGCAAGCTCCTTCGCGAGGAATTCATCAGCAAAGATGTCGGTGAGTGCCCGGGTAATGATGAGATCTTGCTCGACATTGGCGATGTCTTCCCAAGGGACCTGTTTGTTCCAGTGCGTGATGGCTGAACGGGGTATCATAGTTCGTCGATTTCTATTTCGGTATTCACAAGAATGCTCCAGCGCTTGTCTACTTCTGCTCCTACCGTGCTCTTGCGCGGTGACAGCGGGAAGCGGTTGAACTTGGACGCCACTTGTCGGAGTTCGGCATATAGTGCGTCAGCCTGCTCCTGATTCTGCAGAACATGCTCCAGAATGTATCCCAGTCGCTGAACAGTGGCAAGGGTCGCTTGTGCTATCAACCCATTTTCGGCAGCGCCGCTCCAGTTCGTTTGCTCGGAGAGCTCCTCGATGATGGTTGCCGCACGGGAAAGGCCGCCGATCCGGTGCTCATACTGTACGAGATCCAGTGCCGTGAGTTCAGGTCCGGAGAAGCGGACAGTGCCGGTTTCTGAATTCCTGGTTTGCAGCAAAGCATCATTGATGGTAGCCCGGTAGGTCCAGTCCAAAGAGGTTTGCTTTTGCGCGTGCAGCTGGGGGAGCGTAGTCATGACGCAGAAATACTGCGGGCGTTGATGTGCTGCGCCAAGCATCTCAGCTGCACTCAAAAGACCTATATAATAAGGCTTCTCGAGATAGGCCATCAACTGATCGATATAGTAAACCGGCGGAATGACACCCTTGGCAGCATAGTGGGGAGGGACAATCACATAGAACCCACGAAAAGGCTGTGTGACGAGGCCAGCCTTCCTGGCCCGATACAGGTTGTTTAATAAAGCTTGGGGGGCGAGGTCAGGGAAAGCGCTGGCAACATCATTGTAGGTGAATGTCGCCAACCCTTCAATCTCTCGCTGATGAATCCAGTCTCGGATGCTCATTTTCTTAAAATATATGCAAATATAATCAAAAACTGATTAGTATGGAATAAATTTTAGGAAATTGGCGGTCATCGCCAAGAACTTTGGCCGCGTCTGGTTGCGGGATTGTGCTCGCCCGCAGGGCGGGCTGCGCATTCCCCGTGCCTACGGCCTGCGTCTTGGGCAAAGCACTGAAAATCTGGAGTTCGGCTCGCCGAACTCCAGCCTTTTTGTGCGAGAAGTCCTGTGCGAAAGCGAGCTCTCGCACAGGACTTCTCACACAAAAAAATCAGGAACTATAAGTTCCTGATTTTCAGTGCTTTGTGACTCCCACGGGATTCAAACCCATAACCTTCTGATCCGTAGTCAGATGCTCTATTCAGTTGAGCTAGGGAGCCAGGGTGAGTGCTGCTTACTCAGCCGTGGGGGCGAGGGTAGCTCTCTTTTTCTCCTTGATCCGGGCTTTCTTACCGGTCAAGCCTCTGAGGTAGAAGATACGTGCGCGACGCACCTTGCCAACCTTGTTGAGTTCGATCGAGTCGATGAAGGGGGAGTCGAACGGGAAAATACGTTCCACGCCGATACCACTCGACATCTTGCGTACCGTGAAGGTCTTGGAAATACCGGCGCCGCGTTTCTGGAGCACGATGCCGCGGAATTTCTGAAGACGCTCCTTGTTTTCCTCTTTGATCTTGTAGGTAACGGTGATGGTGTCACCGGCCTTGAACTCGGGGAAATTCTTTTTCTCTTGTGCCATTGCCTCGCAGGCAACTTTCATCAAATCCATTTTCTTAACTTTTTAATTGCCGAAAAATCTTCAGTGCAACGTTGCTGGATTGTTTCTGATCTCTTTCGCAAGAGGTTGCTTCATTTTCGGGACTGCAAAAGTACAAATTATTTTGGTACGTGCAACTTTTTTTGCAAAAAATTATTCGAAGCGGATCTCGCCGAAGCATTCCGGCACGTGGAAATTGGGCGAAGGGGTGGTGACAGGGTTCCAGCTGAGGAAGTGGGGGATAGCCGTGTCGTCGCCGCATTTGTAGAAATTGGCGCGGACGGTGCGGCCGCTGAAACTGGTAAGGTTGAGGTCGGCCTGGGCGTAAAGGCGCTTGGGGATGGCGAGGGTCAGGGTCCATTCCTGCTCGCCCTCGCGGGTGCCGAAGGCCTGGCTGCCGAGCGTCGAGTGGCGGCGGATCTGGCTGACGATGTCGTCGCCGCAGCGGTGCCGTTCCTGGCGCGTGGGCCCGTAGTGGAAGGTGCCGTGCCCGATGCAGTTCATCTCCAGGTTGAAGTAGCTGGGATCGCGGTCCGAAGGAATCATGAAGAATTCTACGCAGTCGTCCCGGTAGGGCGAGGAACCTGCATCATAATCGTACGTGGCGCGCGCGCCCTGCTCGCGCACGTGAAACTGGAGGTAAATCTCCGTCTCGGAGTGCATGATGCGGAATTCTGCCAGGGGGTGATAGGGGAAGGCGGGCCAGTTGACCTGGTCGATCGCGTGCTACGCGATGCCGGCCTCGTCGAATTTCGCCTGGACGGCTTCGATGGAGGGCTCCGGGGTGCCGAAGGCGACTTTGGCTACAAGAATCATCATAATTGTGAGTTTCATTGTACAAAGTTAGGAATTTCGGGAGATTTTATATACATTTGTAAGATGAAATGAATATTTAATCAATCAAAAACAATACGTTTATATGAAAAGAGTTTATCGATTCGGAGGAAAGGAAGCGGAAGGCAATGGCCAGATGCGCAATCTCCTCGGAGGCAAAGGTGCCAATCTCGCTGAAATGTGTACGCTGGGTATTCCCGTCCCGGCCGGCTTCACCATTACGACGGAGTGCTGCACGGAATACTATGCACTCGGCGGTGGCTATACCCCTGAACTGAAACGTGATGTGGCCGAGGCCCTGAAGGCGACGGAAGCCATCATGGGCAAGAAATTCGGCGATCCGAAGAACCCGCTGCTCGTCAGCTGCCGTTCCGGCGCCCGCAGCTCCATGCCCGGTATGATGGATACCATCCTGAACATCGGTCTGTGCTCCGCCACGATCCCCGGCATGATCGAAAAGACCCAGAACCCGCGCTTCGTGTATGACGCTTACCGCCGCCTCATCATGATGTATTCCGACGTCGTGATGGAGAAAGCTGAAGGTATCGAGCCGGAAGACGGCAAGGCCATCCGCCAGCAGCTCGACAAGATGATGGAAGACCTCAAGGAAGCCAAGGGCTACAAGTCCGACACCGAAATCACCGCAGAGGAACTCAAGGACCTGGCCGAGCGCTTCAAAGTCCGCATCAAGGAAGTCCTCGGCGTCGAATTCCCCGACACCGCGGAAGCCCAGCTCTGGGGCTCCATCGGCGGCGTGTTCAAATCCTGGAACGGCAAGCGCGCCATCAAGTATCGCCAGATCGAAGGCATTCCCGACGACTGGGGCACGGCCGTGAACGTCCAGTCCATGGTCTTCGGCAACATGGGTGAGACCTCCGCTACCGGCGTGGCCTTCTCGCGCAACCCGGCCAACGGTGACAATAAATTCTACGGCGAGTGGCTCATCAACGCCCAGGGCGAGGATGTCGTGGCCGGTATCCGCACCCCGAACCCGCTCAACAACGCGACCAAGAGCCCGCAGAACGCGCACCTGAAGTCCCTCGAGGACGCCATGCCGTCCGTGTACAAGGAACTCGACGACATCCGCATGCTGCTGGAGAAACACTTCAACGACATGCAGGACATCGAATTCACGATCCAGGAAGGCAAGCTCTGGATGCTGCAGTGCCGTATCGGCAAGCGCACCGGCCTCGCCGCCCTGAACATGGCCATGGATATGCTCGAAGAAGGCATGATCGACGAGAAGACCGCCGTCACCCGCGTGTCGCCGGCCCAGCTCGACGAGATCCTGCACCCGATCCTCGACCCGGCTTCCGAGAAGAAAGCCACGGTCGTGGCCCACGGCCTCCCGGCTTCCCCGGGCGGTGCCGTCGGTACCATCGTCTTCTCCAACGCCGACGCCGTGAAGGCCGCCGCCGAGAAGCGCAAGGTGATCCTGGTCCGTGAAGAGACCTCTCCGGAAGATGTGGAAGGCATGCGTGCCGCCGTGGGTATCCTCACGCAGAAAGGCGGTATGACCTCGCACGCCGCCCTCGTGGCCCGCGGCTGGGGCAAATGCTGCATCGTGGGTTGCGAAGACATGAAGATCAACCTCGAGAAGAAGGAAGTCAGCTTCACCGGCTCCGACAAGGTCTACCACGAAGGTGAGTACTTCTCGCTCAACGGTGCCAAGGGTGCCGTTTACGCCGAGAAGATCGAGACCATGGATGCCTCCGACAACCCGCGTTTCGTGAAGTTCATGGCCATCGCCGACAAGTTCCGCAAACTGGGTGTCCGCACCAACGCCGACAACCCGGAGGACACCGAGCGCGCCCTGAGCTTCGGTGCGGAAGGCATCGGCCTGTTCCGTATCGAGCACATGTTCTACGGCAAGAACTCCGAGACCCCGCTGGGCAAGCTCCGCAAGATGATCCTCTCCAAGACCGACGAGGAACGCGTCGCCGCCCTGAAGGAACTCGAACCGTATATCAAGGCCTCTGTCAAGGGCACGATGAAAGTCATGGACGGCAAGCCTGTGACCTTCCGTCTCCTCGACCCGCCGTTGCATGAATTCGTGCCGCAGACCGAAGACAAGAAGGCCGAGCTGGCAGAAGAACTCCACATCTCGACCCTCGACATCGAGAAACGCGGTGAGAGCCTCCACGAGGTCAACCCGATGATGGGTCACCGCGGCGTCCGTCTCCACATCACCTATCCGATGATTTCCGAGACCCAGTTCCGCGCCATCTTCACCGCCGCCATCGAGTTGAAGAAGGAAGGCTATCACCCGATGCCCGAGATCATGATCCCGGTCACGATCTCCGAGCGCGAGCTCCGCTTCCAGAAAGCCATCTGCGAGAAGATCAAAGCCGAGGTCGAAGCCCGTCTCAACGAGACGATCGACTATAAGTTCGGTACGATGATCGAGATCCCGCGCGCTGCCCTGACGGCCGACCGCATGGCCCGCACCGCCGAGTTCTTCTCCTTCGGTACCAACGACTTGACGCAGATGACCTTCGGTTTCAGCCGCGACGACGTGAGCACCTTCATGGGCGACTACCTGGGCAACAAGATCCTCGACGCCGACCCGTTCAAGACGCTCGACACCAAGGCCGTTGGCAAACTCGTCGACTATGCCGTGAAGGCTGGCCGCGGCACCCGCGAGAACCTCAAGTGCGGTATCTGCGGTGAGCACGGCGGTGATCCGGCTTCCGTGAAGTTCTGCCACAAGATCGGCCTGAACTACGTGTCCTGCTCGCCGTTCCGCGTCCCGATCGCACGCCTTGCCGCCGCACAGGCTGCCATCGAAGACGAGAAATAATCCTGTAATGAACGAAGCCCTTCCGTGCGAACGGGAGGGCTTTTTTTTGTGATATGAATCTGATACAGCGAATCGTCGTCGCGCTCAAGGGTTTCCTGATGGGTGCGGCCAACGTGGTGCCGGGCGTTTCCGGCGGCACCATGGCCTTGATTACGGGCATCTACAAGGAGATCATCGACGCGTTGAACAGCCTCATGGAGAAGGAGACCTGGAAGGCGCTCTTCAAGGGCGATTTCAAGGGATTCTGGCAGCAGGTGCACGGCACGTTCCTGCTCTGGCTGGCCATCGGCGTGGTGCTGAGCGTCTTCACGCTGGCCAAGCTGATGACCTTCTGCCTGACGAACTATCCCGTGCAGACCTGGGCCTGCTTCTTCGGCCTGATTGTCGCCTCGGCCGTCCTGATGTTCCGGGATGTCAAGGGGTGGGGGATCGCCGAGATTCTCTTCACCCTGTGCGGCGTGGGGCTGGGCCTGCTGGTGTGCACGCTGTCGCCCACGCAGACCCCCGACACCTGGCCCTTCATCTTCCTGTGCGGCGCCATCGCCGTGTGCACGATGATCCTGCCGGGTATCTCGGGCAGCTTCATCCTGGTGATCATGGGCAAGTACGACTTCATCATGCAGGCCGTGGCCGACCTGGACTGGGGCGTGCTCGTCGTCTTTGCACTGGGCTGCGTGGTGGGCATCCTCGCGTTCTCCAAGTTCCTGCACTGGCTCCTGGCCCGCTTCGAGAAGCAGACCATGCTGGTGCTGCTGGGCTTCGTGCTGGGCTCGCTGGTGAAGGTCTGGCCCTGGGCCAACGACAGCGTGAAAGCGCTGCCGGACCCCCAGTACGGGGCGGCAGCGCTCTGGTGTGTTCTCGGTGTCGCGCTGGTGCTCGGCATCGACGCGCTCGCTACTCGTAGCGCAAAGCGTCAATCGGATTGAGGTTGGCGGCCTTCCGGGCCGGATACCATCCGAAGAAAATGCCCGTGAAGACGCAGACCAGGAACGACAGCACGATCGAGAAGCTCGACACGGCGGTGGCCATGCCGAAGAGCGAGATGATCTTCGCGGCGACGACGCCCAGCAGGACGCCGATCACGCCGCCCGCCACGCTGATGATGATCGACTCGATGAGGAACTGCAGCAGGATCTGACGCCCCTTGGCGCCGATCGACATGCGCAGGCCGATCTCGCGCGTACGTTCCGTCACCGACACGTACATGATGTTCATGATGCCGATGCCGCCCACGACCAGCGAAATGCCGGCCACGGCGGCCAGCAGCACCGTCAGCATGTCCATGATCGAGCTCATGGTCTCCATCATCTCCTGCTGGGAACGCACGTTGAAGTCGTTCTCCTGGCCGATCTTGATGTCATGGTTGGTCTGGATGATGCGGGTGATCTCGTCGATGGCCTGGTCGGTATATTCTTCAGACAGCGCCGAGCAGGTGATGCCCTGGATATAGTTGATGGCCAGGATGCGCTTCTGCACGGTGGTGTAGGGGGCGAGAAGCAGGTCGTCCTGGTCCATGCCCATCGAGTTGTAGCCCTTGGCCTCCAGCACGCCCACGATCTTCATGGGAATCTGGTTGAAACGGATGGTCTGGCCGATGGGGTCCTGGCCGGGGAAGAGTTCGTCCACCACGGTCTGGCCCGCGACGCACACCTTGGCGGCATGCAGGATGTCGCTCTCGGTGAAGCACGAGCCGCTGGCGATCTTGTAACCCCGGATGTCGAGGTACTGGTCGTTCACGCCGTAGATGGTGGTCGGGGTGTTGTTGGAACCCTTGATGGCCTGGCCGCTGGCCTGGACCGTCGGGGTGATCTTGTCGACATAGCTGGCCTGCTTGACGATGGCTTCGTAGTCGGCGAGCTTGAGGGTCTGCATGCTGGAGCCGCTTTGCCGTACGCCGCCGAACTGGCCGTTGCCGGGGCTGACCATGATCATATTCGAGCCCATCTGGCCGATCTCGGCGCGGATGCTCTGCTTGGAGCCGTTGCCGATGGCCAGCATCGCGATGACGGCCGCCACGCCGATGATGATGCCGAGCATCGTCAGGAAGCAGCGGGTCTTGTTGTTGAGCAAGGCCTTGATGCAAATCTTGAGTAAGTTGTTGATATCCATGGCTATTCCTCCTCTTTCGGCAGCGAGGCCAGTACCTCTTCGGCGGAAGCCATGTGCTCGTTGCGGGTATCACTGGTGATGCGGCCGTCGCGCAGGGTGATGGTGCGGCTGCTGAAGTTCGCGAGCTCCGGGTTGTGCGTCACGAAGATGATGGTGCGTCCGTCGCGGTGGAGCCGCTGGAAGAGCGCCAGCACTTCGTAGGAGGTGCGGGAGTCGAGGTTGCCGGTCGCCTCGTCGGCGAGGATGATGACCGGATTGTTGACCAGGGCGCGGGCGATGGCCACGCGCTGCATCTGGCCGCCGGAGAGCTGGTTGGAACGGTGGGTGAGGCGGTCGCCCAGTCCCACTTCCTGCAGGGCCGCGATGGCCCGCTGCCGGCGCTCGGCGTGTCCCACCTCGCGGTTGTACATCAGCGGCAGCTCCACGTTCTCGATCGACGTGGTCTTGGGCAGCAGGTTGTAGTTCTGGAAGATGAAGCCGATCTTGCGGTTGCGCAGCGTCGCGCGGTCGTTCTTGCTCATTTCCCGCACGGAAATGCCGTCGAGGTAGTATTCGCCCGAGGTGGGCACGTCGAGGCAGCCCAGGATGTTGAGCAGGGTGCTCTTGCCCGAGCCGCTGGTGCCCATGATGGTGACGAACTCTCCCTCGCCGATGGTGAAGGACACGCCGCGCAGGGCGCGCACCACCTCGTCGCCGACGATGAACTCGCGTTTGATCTGTTCCAGACGGATGATTTCGTTCATGGCTGCGGGTTTATTCCGTTCTGCGGTTGTCGCGCTGCTGCGGAGGACGGGGCATGAAGGGGTTGTTGCTGCCGCCGCCCTGCGGAAGTTCGCCCTTCTCGGGGAAGCTGCCGGAGAGGCGGGTGCCGGTGACCACCTTGTCGCCGAACTGCAGGCCTTCCAGGATCTCGACCTGGACGCCGTCGTTCACGCCGGTCTTGACCGTGGCGGCCTCGAGCTTGCCGTCGGGCAGCTGCTTCCACACGGTGTTCTCGCGGTATTTCTCGCCTTCGGGCGTGAAGCGGAGCGCGCGGACGGGCACGGCCATCACGTCATGCTTGTCGAGCGTATAGATGGTGATGTTGGCGGTCAGGCCGGGCATCAGTTTCTGGTCGGGGTTGGGCGCGTCGATCACCACCTGATAGGTCACGACGTTCGAGGTGGTGGTGGCCTGCAGGCGCACCTGGGTCACGCTGCCCTGGAACGTATCTTCCGGGAAGGCGTCCACTTCGAATTCCACGCGCTGGCCTTCCTTTACCTCTCCGATGTCCGCCTCGTCCACGTTCGCGATCACGCGCATGGCGGTCAGGTCGTTGGCGATGGTGAAGAGGGTCGGGGTGCTGAAGCCCGAAGCCACGGTCTGTCCTTCGTCCACGGCCCGCGAGAGCACCACGCCGTCGATGGGCGAGTAGATCTTCGCATAGCCGATATTCTTCTGTGACTTGGTGTAGTTGGACTGGGCCTGGGAATACGAGAACTTGGCCTTGTCGTAGCTGTACTGGGCCTGCTCGAATTCCGTGGCGCTCACCAGCTCCTTGTCGTAGAGGCCCTTGATGCGCTGGTAGTTGCGCTCCTGGTAGTCGTATTCCACTTTCGCGGCGTTGAGGTTGGCGCGCGACGATTCGAGTTCGGTCTGCAGCACGCTCATGTCGAGCTCGGCGATCAGCTGCCCTTCCTTCACGACGGAGTTGTAGTCCACATAGATCTTGGAGATGATGCCGGAGACCTGGGTGCCGACTTCCACCTGCTTGACGGGTTCGACGGTGCCGGTGGCGGTGACGCTGCTGGAAATGGTGGTGGGCGCGAGGGTGGTGACCTGGTAGACCAGCGTCTGCTTGTCGTCCTTCCTGCGGGAGAGGAGCAGCAGCACGACGGCTATGGCCAATACGGCCACGACGGCCCAGAGGATGATTTTACCTGACTTTTTCATATGTTATATAATCTTATAAATCAATGGGTTGCTCCATGTAACGGCCAAGGACTTTGGCGGCGAGCACAGCCTGGTATTTGGCCTGCAGCAGCTGCGAAAGCGCGCTGACGTAGTTGTTCTTCTCGGTGAGGAGTTCCACGGTGTTCTTGATGCCCGCCTCGAACTGTTCGTTCACCAGGCCGTAACTTTCCTCGGCGGCCTTGAGCTGCTCCTGGGAGGAGAAATAGCGGTGCTGGGCGGAAACGGCGTCGTTGCGCAGCGACTCGAGGGTGGAGAGCAGCTGCTTCTTGCTGCTTTCGTACTGGAGCTGCTGGGCGGCGTACTGGAGTTCGGCGCGCTTGACGCTGGTCTTGGTCTGCTTGCCGTTGAAGATGGGAAGGCTGAGGTTCAGGCCCACGCTCTCGCCGAGCTTGTTACCGAGCTGGTCGAAGTAGGTGGTGCCGGTGGATGAGTTCCAGCCCGTGGAGATGCCGGCGTTCAGGCTGATGGAAGGGGCATAGGAGCCCTTGGCTACCTTCACGGCGAGTTCGGACGCGTCTACGCCGAGGGCGGCGCTCTTCATGGAGGGCAGCGTCGCGAGCGCTTCCGCGTAGATGTCGGCCAGTTCGGGCAGCGGTGTGGCCACGAGTTCGTCGCTGATCTCGGGGAAGGCCGGTTCAAAGCTTTCGTCGAGGCCCAGTTCCAGCAGCTGCTTGAGTTTCAGGCGGTCGTTTTCCAGCGTGTTTTCCGCCGTCACGATCTGGTAGAGGTCGGTGGCGTGCTGGGATTTCAGCTGGGACAGTTCCACCTTGGAGATGGAGCCGGCGTTGAACAGTTCTTCGCCGCGCGATACCTGCCTGGCCGACAGGTCTGCCGTCTGCTGCTTGAGGTCGAGCGACTCCTTGTCGTAGAGCAGCTGGATGTAGGCCTGGGCGATGCTGATCTCCAGGTCGATGCGCTGCTGCTCGACGTCGTAGCCCGCGGCTTCAGTCTGGAGGGTCTGCTGCTTCACGGTATTGCGCAGCTTGCCGCCCTGGTAGAGCGTCATGCCGGAATTGAGGCCGAAGTTGTTCGAGGCCGTGATGCCGCTGGACTTTTCCATGTAGTCGTTGTAGGTGGCGACGTTCTGGAAGTTGGCGCCGAAGCTGCCCGAGAAACTGAGGGTGGGGTAGCGCGCGGCCTTGGCCTGTTCGAGCGAGGCCTCGCTGGTGGCGCGGGTGATCTCCTGCGTCTGGATCTGGATATTGTGCTGCATGGCGTAGTCGATGCAGTCCCGCAGCGTCCAGGCGTGATGCTCCTGGGCATGGACGGGAAGAACGCTGAAAAGGATCGAAGCGAGCAGGACGAGGCCCGCGGTAGTCTGCTTGTGCATGTTTTGAGAATTAACAGTAATTAGATAGAAAAAATCGGTACTGGTTTAACGACGCGTGCAGATATTTCGTATATTTGACCATATATTCAATCGCTCAACCATGAAAAAATTCACCTCTGCGCTGCTGGCCCTGGCCGCTCTGGCCCTGCTGGCTTCCTGCGGCGGGAACGAAACGGTTCCCGCCGACCTGTCGATCGTTCCCAACCCCGTGTCGATGCAAATCGGCGGTAAAGGTGCCAAGGCGACGGCGAAGGTCGTGACCCGGATCGACGAAACCCTGGCTCCGGAAGCATACATCCTCCGGATTGCCGACGGCAAGATCGAACTTGCCGGCGGTTCCGATGCCGGCGTTTTCTGGGGGCGGCAGACGCTGGCCCAGATCCAGTCCCAGTGCGGCAGGAAACTGCCCGGCGTGCTGATCGAGGACAAGCCCGTGTTTTCGTACCGCGGTGCGCACCTCGACTGCTGCCGCCACTTCTTCACGGTGGACGAGGTGAAGGCTTTCATCGACATGATGGCGCTGCACAAGCTCAACGTGTTCCACTGGCATCTCACCGAAGACCAGGGCTGGCGCGCCGAGATCAAGAAATATCCGCGCCTGACGGAAGTCGGCTCGGTCCGTGCCGAGACGCTCGTGGGCCACTACGGCTCCGATGAGTACGACGGCACGCCGTACGGCGGTTTCTACACGCAGGACCAGATGCGCGACGTCGTGGCTTATGCCGCGGAGCGCTTCATCACCGTCATCCCCGAGATCGAGATGCCGGGCCACGCTTCCGCCGCCCTGGCCAGCTATCCCGAGCTGGGCTGCCGCGGAAAGGACTATCCGTACAAGGTCCAGACGACCTGGGGCGTCTTCCCCGAAGTGCTGTGCGTCGGCAATCCCGAGACCTTCCAGTTCCTGAAAGACGTGCTCGACGAGATCTGCGACATCTTTCCGTCTGAATACATCCACATCGGCGGTGACGAAGCGCCGCGCGAGGAGTGGGAGAAGTGCCCGAAGTGCCAGGCGCTGATGAAGGAGAAGGGCTTCAAGCGCGAAGCCGAGCTCCAGAGCTATCTCAACAACGTCATCGAGGAATACCTGGCCGGCAAGGGCCGCAAGATCATCGGCTGGGACGAGATCCTCGAAGGCGGCGTGTCGCAGAGTGCGACGGTCATGTCCTGGCGCGGCGTCAAGGGCGGCATCGAGGCGGCCAAGATGGGCAACGACGTGATCATGACCCCCAACGGCTACTGCTACTTCGACCACTACCAGACGAAGGGTCGTGAAGAGAACGGCGAGCCGCTGGCGATCGGCGGCTATCTCCCGCTGGAGAAGTGCTATTCCTTCAATCCCTACGAAGGACTCAACGACGAGGAGAAAGCCCACATCAAGGGCGTCCAGGCCAATATGTGGACGGAATATGTAGCTACCTTCGACCACGTGCAGCACATGGAGCTGCCGCGCATGGCGGCGCTCGCCGAGGTGGCATGGAGCCTCGACAACCGCACCGCATACGATGATTTTCTCGCCCGCGTTACCGAGGGCCTGCTGCCCATCTACCAGGGCCGCGGCTACAACTACGCCGACTATGCCTTCAAGGGCATCGAATAAACCGACGAACCAACACCCCTATACCTATGAAGAAGTTATTGTTATTCCTGACGGCCGTCGTACTCCTTGCGAGCTGCTCGACCGACAAGAAGCCTGTGGAGGTGCAGATTCCCAAGCAGAACGTGGAGCTCACCGGCAACGGTTTCCAGATCTTCCGCCTGGGCGCCGATTTCAAGCTGCTCACGGTCCAGAACCCCGACAAGGCTGATGAATGGATGGTCCGCGGCATCGTGCCCCTCATGAAAGTGTCGGAAGACCTGTTGGCCGAGACGGCCATCACGGTCAATCTGCTCGACGCGAGCGGCATGAAGCTGCGCGAGGACTTCGTGCTGACCGCCGAAGACCTGGTCGACCTCATACCGAAGTTCAACGCCGAGAAGAATGTCGAGAAGGCCATCATCTTCTCCGCGGCCGAAGGCTCCCGCAAGTATTTCTCATACAAGGAAGCCGCCGACCTTCTGAACGGCACCCGGTCGCTGGCGATGAACGTCAACGTGGTCCAGCAGCAGCCCGAGCTTGCTGTCGAGACTGCGGCTGCGGTCCAGCCCAAGGTCGAAAAGAAGGCTGAGCCGGTCACTTTCAAGTCCCTGATGTCGAAGTATGGCGTCTACGGCAAGCTCACGCAGTACGACAAGGCGCTGTCGAACAAGGAAAAGAAGAAAGCGAAGGAGATCGAGGATGAGCTTTACGCGATCTGCAAGAAAGTAAAGGCCGACCCGACCGTTCCCGAGAGCGTATACAAGGAATTCCGCAAGTACATCGAGGACGAAGAGGATCGGATTGAAGACAAGTATTGATGGACGATTTTTTGAAGAAAGTATTTGACCGGCTGTCGGTCTGCCTTACCTATGCGGGTGAGGACATCGAGGATTTTCTCTGGGTCCTGGACCAGGACGAGAAGGAGGGCAGGGCACCGGCCGACGTCGAGCGCATGCGCAGCCTGTATCGCCAGATCAAGGAGCAATATGCGCAGGACAGTGAAGACCTGCGCGCGGGCATGCAGACGGAAGACGCGCTGGAGCTGGCCACGCACATGGTGGAACTCTACCAGGCCATCTTCGACTACCTCATGTCGGAAGATCCGTCCACGCTGGACACCGCGCCGGTACCCGGTGCCGCGCCCTCCGAAGACCGCTCCGCCGCCGACTTCAACGCCATGTACGAACTCTTCAAGAAATCGAAGGAATTTCCCAGCTAGCCGGCGCTTCGCGTCCTGCCGGACTTGATCCGGCATCTCATTTCTGCTCAGCGACACAGACGTTTCAACCATCTCGTCTGTGTCGCTGGCCTTTTTCCTCGCTTCCGGCCCCAAAACCGCTGCCGACACAGACCAAGCGGCGCCCTCATCTGTGTCGCCAGCCTGTCAATGCCGCACTTCGATGTGTTTCATGTTACTCCTGCCAGATCAGGATGGATTCGATGCGTGCGTCGGGCTTGAATTGAGGGTTTTCGAGCAGGATGCGGTCGTTGAACGCCGGCTCGACCGGCTCGGCTAACGACTCGCGGGACGTGCGGAAAGCGATCTTGCTGTTCCACATCGCGTCCTCGATCTGCACGGTCCCGTCCATCAGCAGCCAAACTTTCGGCATTTCGCCGCCGAGGGTCAGGCAATCCTGGATACGGCAGCCTACATAGGCCTGCACCTGGCCGGGTTCGTGCTCATAGGCGTAACTGGCCACGCAGTACTTGGGGAAACGGACCTCGATGGAATAGACCTTTCCGTCTTCCAGCTGGATCTCCAGGCCGTCTTCTTCTCCCAGATTGATCATCCACAGGTCACCGCCCTGCAGATAATTGACACCGTAGCCGATGGGATCATAGTCGAAGTAGAAGTCGGGCGCCGGCTGTCCCAGCAGGATATTGGCGAATCCACCGGCATGGATGCATGCGTATTTGTAGTCCTCGTTGCGGACAAAGGCACTGCCGTTCCACAGGTAGTCCACGACCAGGTCGCCATGGAAAGCCTGCTCGTTGAAGTCCTGCGGATCGTTGAGCTGGACCTTCACCCCGCCGCTGCGGAATTCATAGAGGTAACTTCCTTTGCGCATCGCCTGGCGCAACGACGGCACGTCGGCGCCGGCCAGCCGGATCATGTCTTCGAAATCATCCTGTTCGGGCTTGGGCTCGAATGGAAGGTCGATCTCATGGGCATTGCCCTGAGCGGGATCATAGTCATAAGCGCGGAGATATTTGATGGAGACCACGTCGCAACCGCCTTCTTCCTCCAGCATCACGAGCACATGGTTATCCGCCTTGTAGCGGTAGCACGCCATGATGAAACCATTGGTGCTGCCCTCTTCATAGAAGCTGTATGACAAGACATTGCATTCGCCCGTAAACTCTACGGTCGCTTCATAGGAATCCTTCAGTGCGTTCTTAATCTCATCCTTGACGCCGGGAGCGGCGAAGACGTCGCTCATGACATTTTCTCCGAAACAGGAGAAAATCGTAAAGAGCTCTTCAAACGTAAAATCATCGCTTCCGTCCGCCACGTTGCTCTCAACCTTACCGCCGCCCTTGCATCCCGCCAGCAACAGCGCACAAGCCGAAATAAGAAGAATCAGTCTTTTCATTGCATTAAGTTTTGTTCACAAAGGTAAGAAAAACGATCCACTTCATAGTTATGTAAGAGTGCTTCAAGCCTGTCAACGCCGCAAAGCACGCCTGAAATCAAAAAAGGGAAGCGCGAGGCTTCCCTTTTTGTGATTCCGTCGGGATTCGAACCCGAGACCCACAGCTTAGAAGGCTGTTGCTCTATCCAGCTGAGCTACGGAACCAGCGGCTGCAAAGTTAGCAATCTTTTTGGAATTGGAATCAATCGTCGCAGCCCTTTTTGTTGTATCTTTGTAAAAACAAGAACAATGAAGCGTATCGTATTGATCGGCCTTGCGGTGACGGCCTGCCTGCTGGTACTGATGGGGGCTGGAAGGAACAAATCGAATTTCCGCCTGGTTTACTGGAACATCCAGAACGGGATGTGGGACGGTCAGCCCGACAACTACGACCGTTTCGTCCACTGGGTGAAAGCGCAACGGCCGGACGTCTGCGTCTGGTGCGAGGCGGCGACCATCTTCCGGGACGGAACGGACGATTACATGCCGGACGAGGAGCACTACCTGCCGGCGCACTGGAGCGAGCTGGCACGCCGCTACGGGCATAAATACGTGTTCCTGGGCGGCTGGCGGGATGATTATCCGCAGGTCGTCACCTCGCGCTATCCCATCGAAGAAGTGGCCCGTATCACGGGCAATGCCGATACGCTGGTCTGCCACGGGGCGGGCTGGGCACGGCTGCGCGTCCACGGCAAGGTGCTGAATATCGTGACGCTCCACACCTGGCCGCAGGCCTATGGCTTCAAAGTGCCGAAGGAAGACCGCGAGCGCAGCAAGGCCGCCCGGGAGGGCGACTACTACCGCCGCAGCGAAATGGAATATATCTGCCGGCATACCATCGGGACCCTTCCGCGAGAACAGGCGGAAGCCGAGTACTGGATGATGATGGGTGACTTCAACAGCCGGTCCCGCGTGGACAACTGGGTGTATCATTACCCGGACGACGACTCCCGGCTGCTGGTCCACGACTACATCCACGCCGAGACACCCTACCTCGACCTGGTGCACGAGCGGCATCCCAACGACTTCTACACGACCACCGGCGGCCGGGCCCGTATCGACTACGTCTACTGCACCCGCCCGCTCTTCGACTGCGTGGTGTCCGACCGGATCGTCTCCGACGATTACACGACGCCCGTCCGGAACCCCCAGAGAATCTCCAACTTCTGGCATCCTTCCGACCACCGGCCGATTGTCGTGGATTTTAACCTGTAAGCATTAGAGAACCATGAAACGTTTCGTAATACTGAGCATGATGGCCATGACGCTGGGCCTGGCGGGCTGCAAGCCCCGGGCGGAAGTCTCCGATACGGAACTTCAGACTGTACTGACGCAACTGTCCGACGAATTCGCGCGCATCTCGCCGCGCGTCATCCGCCCGGCAGAGGGTTTCCTGAAATATCCTTACCTCATCCCGGCGGGCTTCTACCAGCAGATGTGGGACTGGGACGGCTTCTTCATGGGCACCTGGTTCATCGAAAAGGGACAGCCTGAATACATGCAGTACTGGGCGCTGAACTTCCTGGAGGGCATGGATGAAAACGGCTACGTGGCGGGGTGCATGACCACGGAGGGACCGCGGGTGAAGCGCGGCACCTTCTTCATGAAGCCCTTCCTTTCGCAGGGCGTGCTGCGCGCGAGCGAGGCGCTGGGCGACTTCGAATGGGTGCGGCCTTACTACGAGCGGCTCTGCCGCGTGCTGGCCTACCGCGACGCCGTGCAGCGCGACGAGGCTACAGGCCTGTACTTCTGGGAGATGGCTTTCCAGAGCGGTGCGGACAACAATCCGGCGCTGAACTACTTCTCTGACGACAAGCGCTCCTTCCTGGCATGCGACTGCTCCACGATGCAGTTGTTGGAATTCCGGGCGCAGGCGAAGATCGCCGAAGCGCTGGGTCTGGCGGACGATGCGGCCCTGTACGGCGCGCGTGCCGAAGCTTTGGCCGATGCCATCCGCAACCTGCTCTGGTGCCCGTCCCACCAGTGTTTCTACAATGTGGACCGGGAAACGGGCGCCCATTACCACCGCGTCAGCTACTCCTGCTTCTGGCCGCTGTATGCCGGCCTGGCACCGCAGGAAGACGGCGAGGCCATGATCCGCCGCTATCTGCTCAGCGAGCAGCACATGCGTTCCCCGCACGGACTCCGCTCGCTCTCCGCGTCCGATCCGGACTACAACAACAAGAACATCATCATTCCCTTCTCCAACTGGCAGGGACCCGTCTGGATCCCCGCGCTCGTGGTCTATGCCGGCGGCATGCTGAACTACGGCTTCAAGGCGGAACTCAAGCCCATTGCGCTGGCAACAGCCCGCCTGCTGCTGGCAGACCTCGATGCCTACGACACGATGCACGAGAATTACCATGCCGAAACCGGCGAAGGTCTGGCTCCGGCACCCGACTACGTCGACGCGGACGGCCGTTTCATCGGCTTCATCAGCTGGAATCTCTGCGCCGAAAGCGTATTGCGGTCAACGATCAGCGAGTAACATGAAACACATTGAAGTCGTAGCGGCCATCATCCGGAAGGGGGACAGGATCTTTGCCACCCAGCGGGGGTATGGTGACTGGAAGGACTGGTGGGAGTTCCCGGGCGGCAAGGTCGAGCCGGGGGAGACGCCGGAAGAGGCGCTGGTGCGCGAGATCCGGGAAGAGCTCGACGCTGAGATCCGCATCGACAAGTTCCTGTATACGGTGGAGTGGGACTATCCCCAGTTCCACCTGACCCTGCACTGCTACATCTGCGCGCTGCTGCAGGACACCCTTCAACTGAACGAGCACGAGGCGGCCCGCTGGCTGGACAAGGATGCGCTTCCTTCCGTCCGCTGGCTGCCGGCCGACGAGATGCTGCTTCCGCTGATAGTTGCGGAATTGGAAAAAAATTAGCTATATTTGCGGGCGATTTCGGTGTCCGATGCTTCCCGCCGGAAGCTCGGATGAAAAGGGAATCAGGTGAAAGACCTGAGCAGACACCGCTGCTGTAAGTCCCATTCGAAAGGTTTCGGCATTCAAGAGCCACTGCCCAAAGCGGGAAGGCGCCGGACCGGGACAAGCCAGAAGACCTGCCGAATCGAGTATTTTTGAAGCTTTCGGGTAATAAAAGCTTCCGGAATTGATGCGATTCAAGCGAATTTGGATGTCGTTGGTATCCCTGGCGGGATGTGTCGTGCCGCTGCTCGGACAGGATAGCCTGTCGGTGAAGGGGGCGCTGAACGACACCCTGATGCTTCGCAATTCCACCGTGACGGCCCAGAGCCGCGAGCAGAAGCTCCGCGAAGGCGCATTCGCCGTCGGTGCGCTCAACATCCGCCTGCAGGCCAGTACGCTGCAGTCGCTCACGCAGGTCATCGACAAGACCGCCGGCATCCGCATCCGCGAAGAGGGCGGTGTGGGCAGCGAATTCGACCTCTCCATCAACGGCATGTCGGGCAATTCCATCCGCTATTTCCTGGACGGCATGCCGCTCGACGCCAAGGGTACCGGCATGACGCTGGCCAACCTGCCCGTCAATATCATCGACCGCGTCGAAATCTATAAAGGCGTGATTCCCGCCAGTTTCGGCAGCGATGCGCTGGGCGGCGCCGTCAACATCGTCACGAACCGCCGTACCCGCAACTACCTCGACTTCTCCTACGGCATCGGCTCGTTCCATACCCACAAGGCCGACTTCAGCGCGCAGTATACGGGAAAGAAGACGGGCATCGTCATCAAGCCCGTCCTCAGCGCCAGCTATTCGAAAAACAACTATGTCATGCACGATGTGAAGGTGCGCAACGAGGAACATACGGCCTTCGTCATCAAGGACTTGCCGCGCTTCCATGACGACTACCTCTCGCTCTTCGGGCAATTGGAGGCCGGGGTGGTGAACCGCAGCTGGACCGACGCCTTCTTTGCGTCCGCTTCCGTGTCGAAGATCGACAAGGAAATCCAGACGGGTGCCACGCAGGACCACGTTATCGGCATGGCGGAGCGGCACACCGAAGCGGTCAGCGTCTCGGCCCGCTACGAAAAGACCGATTTCCTGACGGAAGGCATGCAGCTGATGGCGACGGTCTCGCAGACCTGGGACCACGCCCAGACCATCGACACCACCTATCGCCGCTACTATTGGGACGGTACCTATATAAATGGTTCATACAGCGAGATCCGCGGCCGCGGCAAGACCTGGCGGCATTACCGCCGTCCGCTGACGGTCGTGCGCACCAACCTGAACTACCGCTTCGCCGAGGGACACGACCTGGCGCTGAACTACCTGCTCAACCGCTGTGGCAACCAGCAGACAGATGCCTGGGACGAGGATTTCGAGCCGACCGACGATGTGCTGGCCAAGCACATCCTCAGCCTGTCGTACGACCAGTCGCTGCTGGCGGGCCGGCTGAACAACACCTTCTTCGTGAAGGATTACATCAATCATCTGACGGTCGGACAGGACGAACTTCCGTCCACCACTGGCTCGGACAAGGTGAAAGGCTCGAATACGCAGAATTACCTGGGCGGCGGCGTGGGCTCCCGCTACCTTTTCCTGGAGGAATTGGCTGTAAAGGGCTCCTATGAACACAGCGTCCGGCTCCCGATTTCGCGCGAGGTGCTGGGCAACGGTTCTACGGTCTATCCCAACCTGACCCTCAAGCCCGAGATCAGCGACAATTTCAACCTGGGCCTCTTCGGGTCTTTCGACCTGGGCGGGGGACATGCGCTTTCCTACGAGGTCAACGGTTTCGTACGCCTGGTGGACAATTACATCCGGGCCACCGTGTCGGAAACGGAGAGCATGATGCAGTACGTCAATGTGGCGGCCGTCCACATCAAGGGTGTTGACGGAGAGGTCCGATACGACTGGGCAGGGAAGCTGCACCTGGCGGTCAACGCCAGCTATGACGACAGCCGCGACATGCGCAAGTATACCCAGGCGGGGGATATCTCCATCACCTATAAGAACCGTACCCCCAACCGTCCCTGGGCCTGGAGCAATGCGGAGGCTTCCTACACCTTCCACAACGTGGGCCTGCGCGACAGCCGGCTGCGCCTGGCCTGCGACTACCAGTGGGTGCACTGGTTCTACCTGACCTGGGAAGCCTTCGGCTCCGCCAGCTCGAAGTCCAAGGTGCCGACGCAGCACATTACGAACGCCTCGCTGCTTTATTCCTGGCATGGCGGGCGGTATAACATCTCGCTGGAATGCACCAACCTGTTCGACGCACTGGCTTTCGACAACTATAAACTGCAGAAGCCGGGTCGTGCTTTCTTCTTGAAATTCAGACTTTTTTTATAATACCAACCTTTAACACATCATTTAAAAGATATGAAAGAAATCAAAAAATTGTTCGTCGCCCTGACCATCGCCATGGTCTCGATGATGGCGATGGCCGTCAGTTGTGAACAACCCGAACCGGAGCCGGAACCGGAACCGGTCAAAGAATACAACTTCGACCTCTTTGTCTGCGCCGTCAAGCACGGCGGCATGTCCAAGAACAAGAACGGCACGTATGTGCGCAGCGTCCCCGCCCTGACGGCCGACCAGCCGCGTGTCGAGTTCACCGGCAAGGGTATCGACATTACAGAGGATTACACGCTCGAGAGCATTACGAAAGGCAAATACTACTATCAGGTGCCCCAGAAAGCCACGGGCGGTTTCGTGAAATTCCACATCACCAAGAATGCGGCTGGAGAGGAGACCATCGTCGAGGACTCGGAGATTCCGTTCAAGGACAATACCTATTCGGCCCGCAAGTATACGCACGCCTGGCTAGCCGACGGCAAGACGCTGGTGATCATCGGCACGGCCAACAGCGCCAAGCAGATCATCTGGACCAAGATTGCGGATTCCGATGCAGGGATGTCCATCCTGAGTGAAGGCACGTTCGATATCTCCGTTCCGACGGGCTTCAGCGCCTTTTCCACGTCCGGCCTGCTGACCTATCGGGCCAGCGACCAGAAACTCTATTACTTCTACCTGACGAAGCCCAAGTCCGGCCAGAGCGACGCAACTACGTCGAAGACCTGGATCGCCATCATCGATCCGACCACCATGGCCGTTGAATCGAATACCGAAGTGCCTGGGGACATCATGGAAGAGACCGCCGGCAGCGCGTATGGCGAACTCATGCAGAATATGATCATGTACGACGAGGCAGACAACCTGTATCTTTCCGGCCTGATTACGGTCAATGGAACCGAGATGGGTATCCTGCGCCGCATCCCCGCAGGTCAGAAGACCTTTGACCCGTCCTGGAACGGTTTCCCGAATCCGGAGGGCAAGCTGCTGACCATCCAGTACCTGGGTGACGGCAGGGCGCTCAGCTATTCCCAGAACAATTCGCTCGTCGAAAAACTCACGATCGACAGCAAGGTCAACTTCTACTCGATCATCAACCTGTCTACAGGGACACGCATGCGCGTGAAATTCGACGGTACGGACCTGCAGTACTGCGGCGGCCGCTTCTCGCAGCGCAGCGTCGTGGTCAACGGCAAGGCCTACATCGGTGTGGGCGGCGAGACGGAAGGCGAGGCTGAAGCGACCTATCCGACCATCTACATCTATGACTGCAAGACCGGTTCGGTGGAGAAGGGCGTGGAGCTCTCCAAGGGCTTCTGCTTCGACATTATCCGGGCGATGGATGCTGAATAAGCAATTGTAATACAGGAAAATGAAACCGCAACTGCTGATCGGCGCCCTGCATTCGGGCGGTGGCAAGACCACCGTCACGATGGGCATCCTGCGCGCCTTGCGCCGCAGGGGCCTGAAGGTGCAGCCGTTCAAGTGCGGTCCCGACTATATCGACACCCAGTTCCACAGCCTGGCCACGGGCCGCGATTCGGTGAACCTCGATACCTGGCTCGCTTCCGATTCGCATGTGCAGGACATCTACGCCCATTATGGCGCCGATGCCGACGTCTGTGTCGTGGAAGGCGTGATGGGACTGTTCGACGGTTACAACCGGAAGGAGGGCAGCAGCGCGTCCATCGCACAGCTGCTCGACATCCCGGTCCTGCTGGTGGTCAGCGCCCGCAGCACGGCCTATACCGTGGCGGCGCTGCTCCACGGCGTGAAGACTTTCCGCCCCGGGCTCCGGATTGCCGGCGTGGTCTTCAACCAGGTCGCATCGCGGCGCCACATCCAGCTGTTGCAGCAGGCCTGCGACGATGCGGGACTCCGCTGCTTCGGCTTCCTTCCCGCATCTGAAGGGCTGAAGATCCCCTCCCGGCACCTGGGCCTGACCCTGGGCCAGGAGGAGCAGATGGAACAGTGGATCGAATGTGCCGCCGACCTGGTGGCGTCCCATGTGGACCTGCCCGGGCTGCTGGAAGCCTGCACCTGCCCGTTTCAGGCACCAGCGCCTGCGCCTTCGCCATCCGCGGCCGGAAAGCTGCGTATCGCCGTGGCGCGCGACGCTGCCTTCAGTTTTATCTATCGTGAAAACCTCGACCGGCTCGCCGAGCGCGGTCCCGTAACTTTTTTCAGCCCGCTGGCGGGCGACCCGCTGCCCGAGGCCGACCTGGTCTATCTTCCCGGCGGCTACCCCGAACTCTTCGCGCGCGAGCTTTCTGCGCGTCGGAAGACGATGGAGCAGCTGCACGGCTATGCCGAGGCCGGAGGACGAATCCTGGCGGAGTGCGGCGGCATGATTTACCTTTCTTCATTTATAGTGTGTGTTGGAGAAGGCTCCTTCCGGATGTGCGGTATCCTGCCATTTACCGCAACGATGGAAGGAGCCCGACTCCAGCTGGGCTACCGGCGCCTGGTGGATGCGTCGGGCCGGGAATGGAGAGGGCACGAATTCCACTATTCCCGGCTGACAGATCCGGCGGCCCTGCCTTCGGCGGCGAAGCAGTACGATGCGCGCGGAGAAGCGGTTCCCACACCGTTGTACCGCTATAAAAACGTCATTGCCGGGTATACGCATCTGTACTGGGGTGAAGCGGATATTTTGTATATTTGGGAGTGATGATGAAACGACATATTACTTTTTTCCTGCTGGCGGCTTTGTTGTTGTCGGCAGTTTCTTGTAAAAGAGAGGCCGCGAAGGCATCCGGTGCGTTGCAAGCCGAAGGCGGTGCCGGTCTGGTTGAAACCCGCTACGCGGAGGGATTTCGCGTGCGCTATACAGACGCGGGCTGTCTGGTGGATGTCCAGGATCCCCAGCGCGGAGAAAAAGAGTCGTTCCATTATCTGCTGGTCCCGCGCGGCACGGAACCCGCATCCGTACCGGCGGGCTATTCTGTCCTGGAAGTGCCGGTGGAGCGGGTGGTCTGCATGACTTCGCTCCAGCTGTCGAATTTCATCTGTCTGGACGAACTCGACCGGGTGGCCGGCGTGACCAGTACGCGGCATTTGTTCAATCCCGAAATGAATCAACGGCTCGCCGACGGCCGTACCCGCAAGATCGGGATCGAAGGCAATTTCGACAGCGAGGTGATCCTGGCGCTCGATCCTGACTTGATCCTGATCTCTCCCTTCAAGCGCGGAGGATACGAAGCGCTTCGCGGCGTTGATATCCCGCTGGTTCCGCACCTGGGCTATCAGGAGGCGACGCCCCTCGGGCAGGCCGAATGGATCAAGTTCGTCGGCTTGCTGACGGGGGAGGAGGAGAAGGCCAATACCGTTTTCGCCGCCATCGAGGAGCGCTATAACGCGTTGAAGGCGCTGACGGCCGATGTCGAGGAGCGCCCCGTGGTGCTCAGCGGCGAGCTGCACGGTGGCAACTGGTATGTGGGTGGAGGCCGCAGCTTCCTGGCGCAGATCTTCAGGGATGCCGGCGGCGCGTATTTCCTGCCGGAAGATACGAACGCCGGCGGGCTGAACCTCGATTTCGAGACGGTCTACAGCCAGACCGCGAATGCCAGATACTGGCGCATCGTCAACAGCTACAACGGCAGTTTCAGTTATGATGCGCTGAAGGCTGAGGACGCCCGCTACGCCGATCTCAACGCCTTTAAGGAAAAGGGCGTCATCTACTGCAACATGCGGGAGAAACCCTTCTACGAGAGCATGCCGGTGCAACCCGACGTGGTGCTGGCCGACCTGATCCATATTTTCCATCCGGAACTGCTGCCGGCCGATTACCAGCCGGTTTTCTACGAATTGCTGCCATGAAACGCCCCGTCGCCGTCGGAATGATCCTGCTGGGCGTGGCCATCCTCGTCCTGTTCTTCCTGAACCTGCTGCTGGGCTCGGTGTCCGTGCCGGCCGGCCAGGTCTGGAAAGTCCTTTGGGGCGGGGAAGCGGACAATGCGATCTGGCAGAACATCGTCCTCAAGTCGCGTTTCCCGCAGGCGCTTACGGCGCTGGCGGCGGGTGCGGGCCTGTCGGTGGCCGGTCTGCAGATGCAGACGGTCTTCCGCAACCCGCTGGCCGGTCCTTCGGTGCTGGGTGTCAGCTCGGGCGCGAGTCTGGGCGTGGCTTTTGTCGTGCTGCTGTCCGGCCGTCTGGGCGGCGTGGCCCTGAGCCGGCTCGGCTACATGGGCGAATTCGCCATGACGGTGGCGGCCATTATCGGGGCGCTGGCCATCATGCTGTTGATTGTCTGGGTGGCGCAGAAAGTGCGTGGCAACGTGACGCTGCTGATCATCGGTGTAATGATCGGCTATGTGGCGACGGCTATTATCGGCGTGCTGAAGTTTTTCAGCGCCGAGGAGGATGTGCGCGCCTATGTGGTCTGGGGCCTGGGTAGTTTCGCCCGCGTGTCGGGCGGCCAGGTCATGACTTTCGTGGCCATCATGGCCATTCTGCTGCCGCTTTCTTTCCTGCTGGTCAAGACGCTGAACCTGTTGTTGCTGGGTGACGGCTATGCCCGCAACCTGGGATTGAATGTGCGTCGGGCACGCATCTGGGTCATCACATGCACCGGCGTACTGGTGGCTATCGTGACGGCCTACTGCGGCCCGATTTCATTCCTGGGCCTGGCTGTCCCGCATTTGTGCCGGGGCATTTTCCGTACCTCCGACCACCGGGTTCTGATGCCGGCCTCACTGCTGGCAGGTGCCGCACTGGCGCTGCTTTGCAACCTGATCGCCCGGATGCCGGGCTTCGAGGGTGCCCTGCCTGTCAATTCCGTCACGGCACTCATCGGCGCGCCGGTCGTCGCCGTGGTGCTGTTTAAACGAAGAAGGGAGGACACGGGCGAATGAAACGCGAGGAAACCATCCGCATTGACGGCCTGTCGATCGGCTATACCGGCAAACACGGCGTCAAAACGGTATCGGAAGGGATTACCGATACCATCCGCAGCGGCGAACTGACCTGCCTGCTGGGCGAGAACGGCGCCGGTAAATCGACGCTCCTGCGCACGCTCGCCGGTTTCCTGCCACCGCTGGCCGGATCCATCTCCATTCTGGGGAAGCCGCTGAAGGAGTACCGGGAAAAGGAACTGGCCACGGTCATCGGCGTGGTCCTGACCGAGAAGAACAACCTGCAGAACATGACGGTCGAAGAACTGGTGGGCATGGGCCGCAGTCCCTACACCGGTTTCTGGGGCCGTCTTTCCGCAGAAGACCGCCGCAAGGTGGGGGCGTCGCTCGACCTGGTCGGCATCGCTTTCCTGCGCGACCGACTGGTTCAGACCCTCAGCGATGGCGAAAGGCAGAAAGTGATGATTGCCAAGGCTTTGGCGCAGGAAACGCCCGTCATTTTCCTCGACGAGCCTACGGCATTCCTCGACTATCCGAGCAAGGTGGAAATTCTTCACCTGCTGTACCGTCTTTCACACGAGGCCGGCAAGACGGTCTTCCTGTCCACCCACGACCTGGAGCTGGCCCTGCAGATTACGGACCGCATCTGGCTGATGGACAAGGGGGGCGGTGTCCATATCGGGACGCCCGAAGACCTGACCCGGGATGGCTCGCTGGATCGTTTCTTCAACCTTGCGGACAGGGAAAAGCGTATCAGCATCCATTTTGACCTCAATCCATGATGATTCAACTATAGAAGATTTGCTTATTTTTGTGCCCGAAATTTAACCTCGTATACTATGTTTAAAAACTTTACCGGTTTCAATCTTGTCGATTCCCTGCACAAGATGACCGTAGAATTCCGGCAGCAGACCAAATGGCTCAGGACAAAAACCTTCGAGGCCATGGTGGTGATTGCCGTCACTTTGATTCTTTGGTTTCTCCCCACAGCCTCGTTCGGTATCGACGGCTTGACCGTCGTGCAGCAGCGCATCATCGCGGTCTTCGCTTTTGCGACGCTGATGTGGGTGTTCGAGATAGTTCCATCCTGGGCTACGTCCATAGCGATTATGGGACTCCTGCTCCTGTTTACATCGGATTCGGGCGTCAAGTGGCTCTGCAATCCGGAGGAAGTGGGCAAGCTGCTGAGTTATAAAGGCATCATGGCCTGCTTCGCCGATCCGGTGATCATGCTGTTCATCGGTGGTTTCGTGCTGGCCATCGCAGCCACCAAGACCGGCCTGGACGTACATCTGGCGAAGATCCTGCTGAAACCCTTCGGTACCAAGAGTGAAATCGTGCTGCTGGGCTTCCTGCTCATCACGGGCCTCTTCTCGATGTTCATTTCCAATACGGCGACGGCTGCTATGATGCTGACCTTCCTGGCTCCGGTGTTCAAGCAGCTCCCCGCCAACGGCAAGGGCCGCATCGCCATGGCCCTCAGCATCCCTGTGGCCGCCAACCTGGGCGGCATCGGCACGCCGATCGGCACCCCGCCGAACACCATCGCCCTGAAATACCTGAACGATCCGGAAGGCCTGAACCTGGGCATCGGCTTCGGCCAGTGGATGCTTATCATGGTGCCGCTGGTCGCCCTGCTGCTTTTCATCAGCTGGATTGTCATCAAGAAAGTCTTCCCGTTCACCCAGAAGACCGTCGAACTGAAGATCGAGGGTGAGATGAAGAAAGACAAGAAGACCCGCATCGTCATCGTCACCTTCATCGTCACCGTATTGCTCTGGCTGCTCGACTCCTTTACCGGCATCAATACCTATACGGTGGCGCTCATCCCGTTGGCTGTCTTTGCCGTCACCGGTGTCATCGACCGGCGCGACCTCGAGGAAATCAACTGGTCTGTGATCTGGATGGTGGCCGGCGGTTTCGCGCTCGGCTATGCGATGAACTCGTCCGGACTGGCGACGCTGGTGGTGAAGAACATTCCGTTCGCTTCGTTCTCGCCGGTGCTGATCCTCATCCTGTCCGGTTTGATCTGCTACGGTCTGTCGAACTTCATCTCCAACTCGGCGACGGCGGCTCTGCTGATGCCGATCCTCGCAGTCGTCTGTACGGCGATGGGTGACAAGCTCGACGCCATCGGCGGTACCGCCACGGTATTGATTGGTGTGGCCATCGCCTCCAGCAGCGCGATGATCCTGCCCATCTCGACGCCGCCGAATGCCCTGGCCTACGCCACGAACCTGGTCCAGCAGAAGGATATGGCCAAGATCGGCCTGATCGTCGGCATCATCAGCATCGTGCTGGGCTACGCCTTCCTGTATGTCTTCGGATCGATGCACTTGCTGTAATCGGAAGAAATGAAACGGCTGTTACTGATCGCTTTGGCAGTTATGGCTTTTCTGGCGCCTGCAACCGCTCAGGAAAAGGGTGGCAAGACCGCGTTGCTGATGGTGCATTTCGGCACCAGCTACGACGAGACGCGGATGAAGACCATCGACGCCGTCAATGCGAAGGTCTGCGAGGCTTTCCCGGAATACACTTTCCGGGAAGCCTGGACCTCGCGCATGATCATCCGCAAGCTGAAGGGACGTGGCATCGTGAAGGACACGCCGCTGGAGGCGCTGATGCGCCTGCGGGCGGATGGGTATACGCGCGTGCTGGTGCAGTCCACCACGCTGCTGGAGGGGGCCGAGATGGCTTCGCTGCGGCGTGATGTGGAGAGCCTGGCGCCTTTCTTCGACGAGATCCGGGTGGGGGAGCCGCTGCTCTATTCGGTGGATGACTGCCGCAAGGTGGCGGAGATCCTGTTGCGGCGCCACGGCGACAGGGCCGATGCAAAGAAACACGCGCACGTGGTCTTCGTGGGTCACGGCACCTATGCCCCGGCCAATGCCACCTACAGCCAGATGGAACATCTCTTCCAGCATCTGGGCGGTCCGCTTTTCCATGTCGCTACGATTGAAGGTTATCCCACGCTGGAGACGTTGCTGGCCGACCTGAAGGCCGCCAAGGCCCGCAAGGTGACGCTGGTTCCGATGCTGCTCGTGGCGGGCGACCACGCGACCAATGACATTTCCGGCGAGTGGAAAGAAGCCCTGGAAGCCGCGGGTCTTGAAGTGGAAGTCGTGCTGGAGGGCCTCGGACAGCTTCCTGAAATCCAGGACATGTACCTTGAGCATATCCGAAATGCCGCTGGCCGGTAAGCATACCGGGCCTCATACGGCTGTCCTTTGTAATAGCCGAGTTTTTTATTATATTTGCAATGATTTTGGTAATCGGGCGGCGGTAAGCCGCGCCGATGCAAGGGAACCCGGTGGAAATCCGGGGCTGTTCCTGCAGCTGTAATCCCCACGAAGGGTCTGCTTCCAAAACGCCACTGGGCGCTCCGCCATCCCCCGTCTGCCGGGCCGGATCGGAGCAAAATCCCGGGAAGGCGGAGCGGACCGGGGAGAGCCAGAAGACCTGCCAAGATTTGAATTTACGCGCGTTCAGGAACAAGCGAAGGCGGAAAAGGGAATGAAACTCAAATGGCTTGTCGGGTGGGCACTCATGCTTCTCACCCCATCGTTGGCGGCACAGTCGTATCAGCAGGATACGATTCCGGAGATTGTTGTCACGGCGACCGGAACGACCCACCTGCTGAAGAACGTGCCCGTTCAGACGGAGGTCATTACCCGCAAGATGCTGGACAACTACGCCGGCCGCTCGCTGGAAGACATTCTGGGCGGACTGACCGCTTCGTTTGCGTTCAATGAGGATGACATGGGCTCGCACATGCAGCTCAATGGCCTGGGCAACAGCTATATCCTGATCCTGGTCGACGGCAAGCGCCTGCACGGAGACGTGGGCGGAGAGAACGACCTGGCCCTTATTGATCCGCAGAACATCGAAAAAATCGAGATCGTGAAGGGCGCTTCCTCCGCACTCTACGGCAGCGACGCCATCGCGGGCGTCATCAACATCATCACGCGCAAGCACCGGCAGGAAGGACTTCTGCTGGAGAATTCCACCCGTGGCGGTTCCTATTTCGATGTGCGTCAGCACGACGCCATCGGCTTGAAATACGGGAAGTTCAGTTCGCTGACGAACTTCCAGCTGCAGCATTCCGACGGCTGGCAGAACACGTCCGTGGAGCATACCACGGGCACGCAGGAGCCCGTTACGGACTCGCAGAACAAAACCGTAAACCGGCATACGAACGCGCAGGTGGGCGAACAGCTTACCTTCACGCCGAACGACCGGCTCGAATTCTACGCCGGCGGCACCTGGTACTGGAAGCGCATCTACCGCCCCAACGGCAAATATGCGCAGTTCGATGTCCATACCTACGACCTGCAGTACCGCAACGCCTCGGCATCTGTGGGTGGCAAGTGGAAGGTGAACGCTACGGACGTGGTGACCCTCGACATCGACTGGAACAAGCACGCCTACCTCTACTATTTCACTGCCACGACGCTGGTGGAAGACTACGAAAAAAGCAAGGGAACCCTCTATTATCCCTATTATCCTTACTTGCCAAGTCAGACGGAACTGCAGAGCGACCAGCAGCGGACGATGGCCAGCCTCAAGGGCGTTTTCTCGCTGCCGGGCGAAAACCGCCTCAATACGGGTGCTGAATATCGTTTTGACTGGCTGAACGCGCCGAGCCGTGTGGTGGGCGGGAAGGTCAGCGACTGGACCGCTGCCCTGTATGCCCAGGACGAGTGGCGGCACGACTTCGGGCGGAACCAGATCCAGCTGGCGGCCGGCGTACGGTTGACCTGGAACGGCCAGTTCGGCGTGAAAGTCACCCCGAAGGTCTCGGCCATGCTGGGCCTCGGGCTTCCCTGGCGTATCCGTGCCACCTGGAGCCAGGGTTTCAAGACACCCACGCCCAAGGAGCTCTATTACCGCTACGTCAAGCAGATGAGCGGCACGTATCTCTATCTGGGCAACACCGGACTGCGTCCGCAGACCAGCAATTATTTCTCGCTGGGCGGGGAATACACGCTTTCCGGATTGAGCGTCATCGTCACGGGCTATTACAACGTCGTCAAGGATATGATCACGCTCGTGACGATTCCCAACTATGAAGCGCCGGCCGAATACATCATCCAGTACGATCCCGTGAAAACCCGTCAGTACCAGAACGTCGACGACGCCCGGACGATGGGGGTGGACGTGAATGTGCGCTACAGTTTCCGCGACTGGGCCTTCGGACTGGGATACAGTTGGCTCGACACGGAGGCCAACCAGTATGACGCCACCCACGACCGGATGCGGCAGGTCATCATCGACGGGACGGCGCATCACAAGGGAAACTGTTTCGCCACCTGGAATCACCGCTTCTCGCCGGATTACCGGCTTGGCGCCGGCGTGTACGGCCGGATGTCTTCGACGCGTTATTACCAGGATGACGGAAACGGCAAGGGGTATCAGATATGGCGCATTTCTACCACCCACGACCTGGGACATTCCGAACGTACGACCTGGCGCATTGAAGCCGGCGTCGACAATATCTTCAACTATGTGGACCGTACTCCGCACGGGCTGCACCTGGGCACGACGACGCCCGGCACGACGGTCTATCTGGGCTTGACGGTCCGTTTCAACCAGGGAAAGAAAGTGAAAGACAAATTCAATACAACTATCAATAACAATTATAATTCAAAGCAATATGAAGAAAACTAGATTCATGGTCGCCGCACTGCTGGCGGTACTGGCGCTGGGTCTCGTGTCCTGCGATCCGTACAATGAGCAGTACAACTACAACGCCTACCAGCGGTCGGTGAACGAGACCGTCAAGTCCCAGAAGAAGAACGACAAGGTGATTCTGCTGGTCGCGTTCGGGTCCACCTGGCAGCAGGCTTTCGACGCTTTCGACGAGACCGTCGCCGCCTACAAGAAGGCTTTTCCGTCCTATGACGTGTTCCTTTCCTTCTCTTCCGCCATCTGCATCAACCGTGCTGCAGCCGGTGAGAACGCCGCTGACGGCGCCGAGATCCGCAATTACTATGCTCCGCCGTTCTGGCTCACTGCATTCGCCCAGAAGGGAATCATGTATCGCGAGATCGTGATTCAGTCGCTCCAGGTGATTCCGGGCGAGGAGTACGGCCGCGTAATCAACTACATCAAGGACTTCGCCAACAATGCCAACGGCGACCTTGACGACGATTACCTGTCCAGCGTGATCCTGAAGCTTGGCGTTCCGCTTCTCCAAGACCCGGAGAAGGACGTCAATGACGTGGCTTCCGCGCTCCACAATCTTTACAAGAGCCAGGCAACGAACGACATTGTCGCATTCATGGGCCATGGCAACCCGGATGAATACGATACCTACAAAGCCAATATCCGCTACACCCAGCTGGAAGAGGCCCTGCAGGCACTCAGCCCCCATTATTTCGTAGGTACCGTCGACATGATGGAGAACTTCAAGCCGCATGTGTATGAGCGCATGGCAGAGGCAGGACTGAACACCGGCAACCGAAAAGTCTACCTGCATCCGCTGATGTCCATCGACGGCGATCACGGCCATAACGACATGGCCGGCGACGACCTGCCCGAGAAGTTCGAGGGCAAGAGCTACACCTTCGCAGACCTGATGGCCGAAGCCAATGAAGAGGGTGAGGTCGAGGACTGCAGCTGGAAGGTTTTCTTCGGTGCAAACGGATCGGGCTTCACCTGCAACAATTCCACGATGATCGAGAAGGGCCTGCTCGAACTCCCGACCATCCGGCAGATCTGGATGAACCACACCCAGAATGCAATCAACGGAGAACCGCTCGACTACTACCACTCCAAGAATCCGGAATAATCCCAGCAGTTTCTTCTGCGCAGTTTTTATTTAGTGTGTGTCCCGGCACCCGGCAAGGTGCCGGGACTTGTTTGGATTTTTGAGGCATGAGACCGAAAAAAGAGTATCTTTGTTAGATATGAATCGAATCTACACCCGGACAGGCGACGGCGGTACCACCGGCATCCACGGCGGCGCCCGCGTGCCGAAAGACGACCCCCGCATCGAGGCCAACGGTACCCTTGACGAACTGAATTGCCAGATCGGCATCGTCCGCTCGATGCTGAGATGCCCGGTCAAGCCGGGCATGACGGAAGAAGTCAAGCCGGGCATGACGGAAAGCGAGCGCAGCGACGGGCGGTATTTGTCGAGCGAGCATTTTTCTGCGAGCGAGACAAATACCGGAGGAGCGGAGCGAGCGTCGTATGATGATATCTTACACGCTATACAGAAGAACCTGATGACCGTCATGAGCCAGGTGGCGACGCCGGCGGCGGAGCGCAGCAAGAACCCCAATCCATTGCCCGAAAACCTCGTGGCCAATTGCGAAGCCACGATGGACGCCCTCACGGCCGAAGCAGGACCCAGCCGCCATTTCATCCTTCCCGGCGGAACCCCGCTGGCCGCCCGGTTGCAGCTGGCCCGCGCCGTCTGCCGCCGCGCCGAACGCCGCCTCTGGACCCTGCACCGGCAGGATCCGATTCCCGAAGCCATCTTGCAATACATCAACCGCCTCTCCGACCTGCTCTTTGTCCTGGCCCGCTGCGAACTCGCCCGGCAGGACTGGCCCGAAGAACGCTGGCAGGCCTTCTCTTATAAGAACCAGAAATGAAAGCCCCGCTCCATCCCGTGATGCTCGCCGGAACCGGCAGTGACGTCGGCAAGAGCGTGCTGGCCACCGCCCTGTGCCGCATCTTCAAGCAGGACGGCTATGCTCCCGCACCGTTCAAGGCCCAGAACATGGCCTTGAACTCCTTCGCCACGCCCGACGGTCTGGAGATCGGCCGTGCCCAGGCCGTGCAGGCCGAAGCGGCCGGCGTGCCCTGCCATACGGACATGAATCCGCTGCTGCTCAAGCCCCAGAGCGACCACACCTCGCAGGTGGTGCTGAATGGCCGCCCCATCGGCAACCGCGACGCCTACGACTATTTCCGGAAGGAGGGAAGGACTGAACTCCGCGAAGCCGTATATGCCGCTTATGACCGGCTTGCGGCACGCTTCAATCCCATCGTGATGGAAGGTGCCGGCAGCCTGGCTGAAATCAACCTGCGCGACTCCGACCTCGTCAACGTGCCGATGGCGATGCACGCAGGCGCCGACATCCTCCTGGTCGGCGACATCGACCGCGGCGGGGTGTTCGCAAGCGTGTACGGCTCCATCATGCTGCTGCCGCCCGAAGAACGCAAGTATGTGAAGGGCATTTTGATCAATAAGTTCCGCGGCGACCTCCGGCTTTTCGAAGAAGGCAGGAAAATGCTCGAAGACCTGTGCGGCATCCCGGTGCTGGGCGTCGTGCCGTACTACCACGACATCCATATCGAAGAAGAGGATTCCGTGGCGCTGGCGGCCAAGTCTGCCGCCGCGCAGCGGGGCAAGGTCAACGTCGCGGTGGTCTTGCTGCGCCATATCAGCAACTTTACGGACTTCAATGCGCTGGAGCGCGATCCGCGCGTCCATCTGTTCTACAGCAACAACGTGGATGAGATTGCCAAAGCCGATGTGATCATCCTTCCAGGCAGCAAGAGCACGATCGATGATCTGTATGAACTGCGGCGCAACGGCGTGGCGCAGGCCATCCTGCGGGCCCGCCGCGAAGGCGCCTCGGTGCTGGGCATCTGCGGCGGCTACCAGATGATGGGCGTCCGGATCCGGGACCCGCACCACGTGGAGGGTGACTTGGAAGTGCTTCCGGGCCTGGGCCTGCTGCCGATGACCACGGAGATGCTGGGCGACAAGGTTACCCGGCAAGTCCGTTTCCAGGCCTTTGATGGCGCTGGAGAGACGATGGAAGGGTATGAGATCCATATGGGAAAGACCCTGCCGGTAGAGGGTCGTGCGTTCCGGCCGCTGAACCGGCTGGAAGACGGTCAGGAAGACGGCTGCATCGTGGATGAGAAGTGCATGGGCAGCTACATCCACGGCATCCTCGACAACCCGGCTTTCATCGACCGGCTGCTGGCGCCGCACGCCGCGAAGCTGACCGCTGCGGCGGCTTCTTTCGACTACCACGCCTTCAAGGAAGAACAATACGACAAACTGGCTGCCCACGTGCGGCAATATGTCGACATTCCGTTGTTGTACAAGATCTTGAGTGAACAACAATGATACAGGGCCACGGTGACGACAGATATCGTTTTGACCGGGAAATCCGGGCGGACTTCAGCTCCAATGTCTATGCGCATGTGGATCTGGAACCGCTGAAGGCGCATCTTCGAGCGCGCCTTGACGACATCGGCCGTTATCCTGAGCCGGAGCCTTACTCGTTGGAGAAGGCATTGGCGAAGCGACTGGGCATCGATCCTGCTGCTGTCTGTGTCACCGCCGGCGCCACCGAAGCCATCTATCTCATCGCCCACGCCTTCAAGGGCAGTCATTCGACAATTCTTGCGCCGACGTTCAGTGAGTACGCTGATGCTTGCCGACTATACGCTCACTCCGTGGCTCCGGTTTCCGTCTTGCTCCCGAAAAAAGGTCGCTGCGCCGAAAACCGCCCGCCACTTCATTCGCTTTTCTGGCTCTGCAATCCGAATAATCCGACGGGGACGGTCATTCCGAAGGAACAACTCGTTCGGGCCATCGAAGATAATCCTGAGACGATTTTCGTCATCGACCAGTCGTATGGATTCTTTACCCAAGAAACCCTCCTGACGGCGAAAGAAGCCATTCGATACCCGAATGTGATCCAACTCCACTCCATGACCAAACGCTACGCCATGCCCGGCCTGCGGCTGGGCTACATAACGGCCCATCCGCAACTGATCGAAAAGATCCGCAGCGTCCGCATGCCATGGAGCGTCAACGCCCTGGCTATCGCGGCTGGCCTGTACCTGACACAACACCCAGATACGGCACGCATCGACCTGACGGCACTACTGACTGAAACACAGCGCCTTCGCGACCGGCTGAATGCCATCCCCGGCTTGACGGCCGAGCCCACCCAGACCCATTTCTTCCTCTGCCGTCTGGAGAAAGGCCGCGCCGCAGACCTCAAGCAGAGGCTGGCGGAAGAATACGGCATCCTCATTCGCGACGCTTCCAACTTTGAAGGACTCGACGAAGGCTGCTTCCGGATCGCCACGCAGACCCCTGAAGAAAACGACAGGCTGGTTGAAGCTATTAGAAACATACTGAAAGTCAATGTGTAGGGCCCTCTCCATACTCGCCGGTTGGCTGCTCGACCTGATCTTCGGAGATCCGGCGTGGCTGCCGCATCCGGTCGTGGGCTTCGGCAAGCTGATCGCCGCAGGGGAGAAACATTGGAACAAAGGGGAACACCGCCGCCGCAAGGGCGCCTGGCTCGCCATTGTGCTGGTACTGGGGACTTTTGTGTTGACGTTCGCATTGCTTTACGCTTGCCGGATGCTCGGTGAAACGCTCGGCATCGGCTTGTCGCTCAAGAGAATCATAGAAGCCATCCTGGTTTTTTTCTGCCTGGCCGGCACGACATTGATCCGCGAAGTGCGTGAAGTCTTCCGCGCCGTGGACCGTTCCGTCGAAGAGGGGAGAGAGCGCGTGGCCCGCATCGTGGGCCGCGACACGTCCGATCTTTCGGCACAGGAAATCCGCACGGCTGCGCTGGAGACGCTGGCCGAGAACCTGAACGACGGCGTGATAGCGCCGCTCTTCTGGCTGGCCCTGCTGGGCGTCCCCGGAATGATGGCTTACAAGATGATCAACACCCTCGACTCGATGATCGGCTACCGCAGCGAGCGATATGTCGATTTCGGCCGCTTTGCCGCCCGGATGGACGACGTGGCGGGCTGGGTTCCCGCGCGCCTGACAGCCTTCCTGATGCTGCTGGTGGCGGGACGCCTGGGTAAGCTGGCTTGGGTCCACCAGAACGGCCGAAAGCACCTGAGCCCCAATTCCGGCCATCCCGAGGCCGCCCTGGCCGCCATCCTCGACTGCCGTTTCGGCGGTCCCCACAACTATTTCGGACAGGAGGTCTGGAAGCCGTACATCGGTGAAAACGACCGCCCCCTGACCCATTCTGACTTGCAGCGCGCTGTCCGCATCAGTCGCGTGTCTGAAGCGCTGATGGTTCTGATGGTCGCAGTCCTGAATCTAATCCCGTGTATATAACATGAGCAATCCAAAAATCATCGTAGCCGGCATCGGGCCGGGAAGCGCGGGCGACATGACGCCAGCCGTGCTCGAGGCCGTCCGGCGCTCCGATGTGATCATCGGTTATCAATACTATTTCCAATTCGTGACGCCGTATCTGTCGCCCGACACGCTGTGCGTGGATACCGGGATGAAGAATGAGCGCGAGCGGGCCGAGGAGGCCTTTGCGTGGGCGGAGCAGGGCAAGACCGTGTGCGTGGTGAGTTCGGGTGATGCGGGCATCTATGGCATGGCGCCGCTCATCTGGGAGATGAAACGGGAGCGGGGGAGCGATGTGGAGATCGAGGTGCTGCCCGGCATCAGCGCCTTTCAGAAGGCTGCTTCGCTGCTGGGCGCGCCCATCGGCCACGACCTTTGCCTCATCTCGCTGTCCGACCTGATGACGCCCTGGGAAACGATCGAGCGTCGCATCCGCGCCGCCGCCGTGGCCGATTTCGTGACGGCGGTCTACAACCCGAAGAGCTACGGACGTTATTGGCAGCTGTACCGCCTGCAGGAGATTTTCCTGCAGCACCGCGACCCGTCCACGCCGGTCGGCTATGTCTGCCAGGCCGGACGCGCCGACGAGCAGGTCACGCTCACGACGCTGGGCGCTTTCGATCCGGAGCAGGTCGACATGTTCACCGTGGTGCTCATCGGGAATTCCCAGTCCTATGCCTACGAGGGCAAGTTCATCACGCCCCGCGGCTATTTCCGCGAGAACCGCAGCGAAGAAGCGAAAGGGGTGGGTCAGGAGATCATGATCGAGAGCTTCCGCACGATAGAGAAAGAACTGCGGCATCCGGATATCCCGCTCGGAAAAAAGTGGCCCCTGCTGCACGCCATCCATACAACTGCCGATTTCGATATGGAGAACATCCTGCAGGTCGACGACGGGGCAGTCGAAATCCTCTATGCCGGTTTCACGGAAGGCCGCATCAAGACCATCGTGACCGACGTGACGATGGTGGCTGCGGGCATCCGCAAGGGTGCCCTGCAGCGGCTCGGCGTCGAGGTCAAGTGCTATCTGTCCGATCCGCGGACGGCCGAACTGGCGGCGGAAAAGGGGATTACCCGCACCCAGGCCGGCATCCGGCTGGCCGTGGAGGAGCATCCCGACGCACTCTATGCCTTTGGCAACGCACCTACCGCGCTGATGGAACTCTGCACGCTCGTCCGCCGGGAAAAAGCCCGTCCCGCCGGCATCATCGCCGCTCCGGTCGGCTTTGTTCATGTGCGGGAAAGTAAACACATGGCCAAGCCTTTCCGAGAAATACCTAAACTGATAGTTGAGGGTAGAAAAGGCGGCAGCAACCTGGCCGCCACCCTCGTCAATTCCATCCTCTGCTTCAACGATGCGGAGGCACTTAAACCCGGTCGCGATGTCTAGACAACACTTCACTGTCATCGGCATGACGGACGACCGGTCGGTCTGGTTTCCGCCCGAAGTGCGGGCGGTCATTGCGTCGGGCCGTGTGTTCTCGGGTGGGAAGCGCCATCACGAAATCGTGGCGCCGCTGCTGCCGGAAGGCGCCGCGTGGATCGATATCACCGTGCCGCTCGAAGCGGTCTTCGACCAATATGCGGGACATGCGGAAGTGGTGGTTTTCGCCTCGGGCGATCCGCTTTTTTTCGGTTTCGCCAATACCCTGCGGCGGGAACTGCCTGACGCGGAGATCACGGTCTTTCCCTCGTTCAATTCCTTGCAGTTGCTGGCCCATCGGATCCTGTTGCCCTATGCCGACATGCGCACCGTATCGTTGACCGGCCGGCCCTGGGAGGCGTTTGACGAAGCTTTGATCCGGGGTGAACGGCTTATCGGCGTGCTGACCGACCGCCAGAAGACGCCCGCCCTCATCGCCCGGCGCATGCTTGAATACGGCTACGACAACTACCGGATAACCGTAGGGGAGTGCCTGGGCAACCGCGACACCGAGCGGGTTCGCACTTTGTCGCTGGCTGAGGCGACGGCGGCCGAATTCGCTTTTCCCAACTGTCTCATCCTTGCGCAAACGGTTGCGAAAGTCCATCCTTTCGGCCTTCCCGAGCAGGATTTCGCCCTGCTGGACGGCCGCGTGAACATGATTACAAAGATGCCCATCAGACTGCTGACCCTCAGTCAGTTGGATCTGGCGGGGCGGCGCTCTTTCTGGGATATCGGCTTCTGCACCGGCTCCGTTTCCATCGAAGCCCGCCTCCGCTTCCCGCAGCTGCAGCTGACCGCCTTTGAAATCCGCGAAGCCGGCCGCGAACTCATGGCGCAGAATGCCCGCAAGTTCGGCGCTCCCGGCATCGACTTCCATATCGGTGACTTCCTCGAGGCTGACCTGTCCGCATTGCCCGCTCCTGACGCCGTTTTTATCGGCGGACACGGCGGCCGTCTGGGAGACTTTCTGCAGCGCATCGACGGCGTTCTGCTGCCCGGCGGCCGCATCGTCTTCAACGCGGTCAGCGAGCAGAGTCAGGCCCTTTTCCGCGCTGCCGTCGCCGCCGTCGGCCGCCGCATCACGAACGAAATGCATGTTTCGGTCGATTCCTTCAACCCCATTAACATCATGACCGCCGAATGAGTAGAGTAGCCATTATAGTAGTATCTGAATCATCCCTGCCTATCGCTCAACGCATAGCGGCTTGCGTAGGCGAGGCTCGCTCCGCGGCTCTGGTATCCGTCTCGCTCCCGAAAAAAGGTCGCTTCACCGGATACCACCCGCCGCTAGGCGAGCCTGTGGCAGTTTATACGAAAAAAGAGATTGGATCCTATGGTAAGTTCTTGAAAGACAACTGGCAGGAGCTTGAGGCCATCGTCTTTATCGGCGCCCTCGGCATCTGTACCCGCAGTATCGCCCCGGCCCTGAAGAATAAATATGAGGATCCCGCCGTCGTCTGTATCGACAGTACCGGCCAATACGTCATTCCCGTCGTTTCCGGCCACATCGGCGGTGCCAACGACCTGGCTCGCCATATTGCTGAATCTATTGGTGCCCAAGCTATTGTAACGACGCAGAGCGACAACGAAGGCCTCTGGGCCCTCGATACCCTCGCACGCCAGTACGGCTGGCAGGTAGAGGCTAAGCCGGCCGAAATGAACCGCGCCATCTTCGCCTTCGTCGAGAAAAAGCCCACGGCACTCCTGCTCGAAATCCGCGACGCCGGAACCGACTACCTCGAGCGGACCAAACCAGAACATGTCCAAATCTTTTATCGCCGCGAAGACCTGAATGCCGGCGATTTCGCCCTGGTGATCGCCGTCACGCCCTCCGTCATGCCCGACGCCACCCTCGGCCACGACCGGGGGTTGATCCGGCATCTCAACCTTCCCGATGACATGCCTTTGCTTGTATTCAACCCGCCGGTGCTCCACCTGGGCTTCGGCTGTCGGAAGCAATGTGACCCGGCGGGAATCCCCGAAGCCATCGAGGCGAAACTCCGCGAGGCGGGCCTGTCGCCGAAATCCATCGCGACGGTCGGAACCGTCGAACTGAAGAAAGACGAAGCCCTGCTGCAGGCCCTGCTGGCCCAGTGGCCCCAGGCGCAGGCGGCCGTCTATCCCGCGGAAACCCTGGCGGCGATCGACGTGCCGAACCCGTCGGAGAAGGCGCTCGCCGCTACCGGGAGCGCCGGCGTGGCCGAAGCGGCCGCGATCGCCGGCGCCCAGGGCGGCCCTCTGCGCATTGAGAAGCAGAAGGGCCGGCTCTCCGAAGGCAACGATTTTACCTTTGCGGTGGCGCAGGGCGCCGCGTCGCTGCGCGCCGGACACATCGAGATTGTCGGCGCGGGTCCTGGAGACCCCGAACTGGTGTCCGTGCGCGGCAAACGCTTCCTCGAGCAAGCCGACCTCATCCTCTACGCCGGCAGCCTGGTGCCGGTCGAATTAACGCAGTACGCCAAGCACGGATGTACGGTGCGCAGTTCCGCCTCGATGGACCTGGAGGAGCAGTTCGCCCTGATGAAAGAATTCTATGACAAAGGCTTGCTGGTGGTGCGGCTGCATACCGGGGACCCCTGCCTCTACGGCGCCATCCAGGAACAGATGGCCTTCTTCGACCGCTACGGGATGGACTATCACATCACGCCGGGCATCTCGGCGTTCCAGGCAGCCGCCGCGGCGCTCCGCTCGCAGTTCACCATCCCCGAAAAGGTGCAGACCATCATCCTCACGCGCGGCGAAGGGCGCACGCCCATGCCGGAGCGGGAACAGCTGCACAAGCTCGCGCAGTCGCAGAGCACCATGTGCATCTACCTCAGCGCGGGCATCGTGGAAGAAGTGCAGGCCGAACTGCTGCAGGCCTATCCGCCTGAAACCCCTGTGGCCGCCTGCTACAAGCTGACCTGGAAGGAAGAACGCATCTACCGCGGCGTGCTTCGCGACCTGGCGAAGATCGTGCGGGACAACAACCTGACGCTCACCACGCTGCTCGTGGTGGGTGACGCCATCGGCAACCGCGAGGGCCTCTCGCGGCTCTATGCCCACGAATTCAAACACCTTTTCCGGAAATGATCCTGATTCTCGGCGGTACGACGGAAGGACGCCTCGCGGTGCGGGTGATCGATGCGGCGGGTACGCCCTACTGGTACTCCACGCGCGGCGAACTGCAGCAGATCGAGTGCAAGCACGGCACGCACATCACCGGTGCGCTCGATGCTGCGACGATGCAAACTTTTTGCGAGGAAAACGAGGTTCGGCTGCTGGTCGACGCGGCGCATCCGTTTGCCACGGAACTGCATGGCACGGTCGCGGCTGTCGCCGCGTCGCTTGACCTTCCGGTCGTGCGCGTCGAACGTGTGTATGAGATTCCGGGTCAAGACCGGAATGACGGCGGGATGACCATTCGGTGGTGTACCGATTATGATGATGCCGTCCGGCAACTGGAAGCCGACGGCATCACCCGGCTGTTGGCCCTGACGGGCGTCCAGACCATCGCCAAGCTGCGCGACTATTGGACGCGGCATGACTGCTGGTTTCGCATCCTGCACCGGGACGAATCGCTGGAGAAGGCTGCTCAGCAGGATTTTCCGGCGGACCGGCTGGTTTATTACGAAGATGAGGACGAGGCGGCGCTCATCGCGCGCCTGCAGCCGCAAGCCATCCTGACGAAGGAAAGCGGCGAATCGGGCGGTTTCCCGCAGAAAGTCGCTGCGGCGCAGTCGGCGGGTATTCCGGTCTATGCGGTCCGACGGCCGGCACTGCCTGCCGGTTTTGAAACGGTTACGGGCGAATTCGGCTTGCGCAAGGCCATCGAGCGGCTGGTGCCGGGCTTCTTTCCGTTGCGCAGCGGCTTTACGACCGGCGCCTGCGCTACGGCGGCCTCCAAGGCTGCGTTGTTGGCGCTTTTGGGTCGCGATGTGGGGGAGAAGGTCGATGTGTTATTTCCCGATGGCGAAGCCCTCGCTCTGCCCGTTAAAGATGTCAAGGCGGAGCGCGTTGACCGGGCGACGGCGACCGTCGTCAAGGACGGCGGCGATGATCCGGACGTGACCGACGGCTGTTCGGTCGTGGCCACCGTCGCTTTCAGCGACAGCCCCGGCATCCATTTCTTTCGGGGAGAAGGTGTCGGCTGCGTGACGCTGCCGGGGCTCGGTTTGCCCGTCGGCGGCCCTGCCATCAACCGTGTGCCGCGGCAGATGATGGAACAGAACCTGTCCGCTCTCTACGACGGCGGTCTCGACATCATGATCTCTGTGCCAGGCGGCCGGGAGCTGGCGCGTCGCACTTTCAACGCCAAGGTAGGTGTCATCGGCGGTATCTCCATCATCGGATCCTCCGGCATTGTTCGCCCGTTCTCGAACGAAGCCTTCGTCGAAGCCATCCGGAAAGAGATCGAAGTGGCCGTGGCTGTCGGCGTGGAGCAACTGGTCATCAATTCGGGCGCCAAGAGCGAGGCGTTCCTCAGAGCCCGTTTCCCTGCGCTGCCGCTGCAAGCCTTTGTCCATTACGGCAATTTCATCGGCGAGACGCTGAAGATCGCGGCCGAGCAGCAGGTTCCTCGGGTGACGATGGGCATCATGCTTGGCAAGGCCGTCAAGTTGGCGGAAGGCCATCTCGATACGCATAGCAAGACTGTCGTGATGAACAAGCCCTTCCTGAAGGATGTGGCTGCCGATGCGGGCTGCTCGCCGGCGGCCGCCGAGGCTATCGACCGCCTGACCCTGGCCCGCGAGCTTTGGAAAGGGCTTTCGGAAGAAGATGCGAGACGATTCTTCACGGCCATCCTCGATCGTTGCTACGCTGCCTGTGAAACGGTTTATCCAGCTTCGCTCACCATCCTGCTGTTGGATGAAGACGGCAACGTCTTTGAAGTTTAAAGTTGAATCTTGACGAGGCCGCCGAAGGGCGAAAGGGCGGCGAAGGCGTCGGCCGGAGTGACCTGGCCGGTGTAGACCTGCGCGGCGACGAGGACGCCGCCGTGGGCGAAGATGACCACGCGCCGCCAGGGCTGATGCCGCAGCTCGTCGAGGAAGCGGCTCACGCGATCGTACTGCTGCATGAACGACTCGCCGCCCGTAACGGGCGTATGGATGTGGTCGGCATACCACTCCTGGAGATGCGGGTCCGTGATATCGTCAAAGCGTTTCATCTCCCATTCGCCGAAATTGATTTCCATCAGCCGCGGGTCTCGTTCGGCGTCAGCGTATCCGCAGAAGGCGGCCAGCCGTGTGCAGCGGGACAGGGGACTGGTATAGGCGTGGTCCATGGGGCCGCAGGCTTCCAGCGCTGCCTTCGTCACCGTCGCCTCCGTCTCGAACGACGCTTTCAGCGGAACATCGCTCTGCCCGTAGCACGTTCCGGTAGGTACGTCAGGCGTGGTATGCCGGATGAGGATGACTTCCATCTCAGGCCCAGTTCGGATAGGCGGCCATCACGGCCAGGTAAAGCGAGAGTTCGCAAAGGAGGAAGGTGGCGCCGCAGCAGTCGCCGGTATAGCCCTGGATCTTGCGCTTCATCACCAGCCGCAGCATCAGCATGACCAGCACCGGAACGATCATCAGCAGGAGGAACTGCCGGGGCAGCCAGCCCAGCGCAAAGACGCAGAGGAAGCTCGGCGCCAGGCCGCCGAAGAAGCAAAGCAGCAGCTCGCCCAGGCTCATTCGTTGGTAGACGGTCTTGTTTTTCGCTTCCTGCTCGCTGCGGGCATAGGGGAGGAAGTTGATGAGCTGGGCGGCGCAGCACTTCGCCCAGCAGTCGCCGCAGACCAGGACGATGCACAGCGTGTCGCGCGGCAGCACCGAAGGCAGTGCGAGCATCAGGGCGAAATACAGGATCAGGCCGATCACTCCGAAGGTGCCGATGTGCGAATCCTTCATGATGGCCAGGGTCTTCTCGCGGGAGGTGCCGCCGCCGAAGCCGTCGATGAAGTCGGCCAGGCCGTCCTCGTGCAGGCAGCCGGTGAGCACCAGCCGCACCAGCAGGGCGAAGATCCACGCCACGGTAATCGGGAAGATGTGGCTGCTGAGCCAGAGGGTGAGGGCCATCATGCCGCCCGTGAGCCAGCCCACCAGGGGCCAGCGGGGCACCACGCGCTTGAAATCCTCGGCAGGCACATCGATCAGCCGCCAGAACGGCAGCCTTGTAAAAAAGATCAATGTGGCCAGCAACATCAGCATATCACCTGCAAATTTAATGAATATTCGCTATCTTTGTATGTCATGAAGCACATCATCCTGATTACAGGCGGTTCCCGTTCGGGAAAGAGCAGTTACGCCGAGCAGTTGGCGCTGTCCCTGTCCGAGGCTCCGGTCTATCTGGCCACGGCCCGCATCTGGGACGATGAGTTTCGGGAGCGGGTGCGCCGCCATCAGGAGCGCCGCGGTCCCCAATGGACCAACATCGAAGAAGAGAAGTTCCTGAGCCGGCATGCCCTGCCGGGCCGCGTCGTCGTGGTGGACTGCCTCACGCTCTGGTGCACCAATTTCTTTTTCGACAGCGACAGCGACGTGGACGCTTCGCTTGTCGCGCTCAAGGCCGAATTCGACCGCTTCACCGACCAGGATGCCACTTTCCTCTTCGTTACCAACGAGATCGGAATGGGTGGCACTTCCGACAACGCCCTCCAGCGTCGCTTTACCGACCTCCAGGGCTGGATGAACCAGTATGTCGCTTCAAAGGCGGATGAAGTGCTGCTGATGGTCAGCGGCATTCCCGTCAAAATCAAAGGATAGCATGGAATTCACAATCGAGCGCCCTGACCGGAAGCTGCAACATGCCCTGCAGGCCAGGATCGACAGCCTGACCAAACCCAAGGGCTCGCTGGGCGTGCTGGAAGACCTCGCGCTGCAGGTCGGTCTGATCCAGCAGACCCTTACGCCCCGGCTTTGCCATCCGCAGAACATCGTGTTCGCGGCGGACCACGGCATCGTGGCGGAAGGGGTGAGCGTCGCCCCGAAGGAGGTAACCTGGCAGCAGGTGCTTCACTTCACGCACCCGCAAGGCACGGGCGGGGTCAATTTCCTCTGCCGCCAGCACGGCTTCACCCTGAAGGTGGTCGATGCGGGCGTGGATTATGAACTGCCGAAGGACCGCGGGATCATCGACCTGAAGATCCGTCGCGGGACCAGCAACTATATCGACGGGCCGGCCATGTCCGAAGCGGAGCTGGAACAGTGCCTCGAAGGCGGCTCACGGGTGGTTCGCCAGTGTGCTGCAGAGGGAAGCAATGTGCTGAGCTTCGGCGAGATGGGCATTGGAAACACCTCCGCCTCCTCGCTGTGGATGCACTTTTTCACCGGCATTCCGCTTTCGGAATGCGTGGGAGCGGGGAGCGGGCTCGACATCAAGGGCATCCTGCACAAGTACGAGGTGCTCTCCCGCGCGAAGGAAAACTACCGCGGTGACGGCTCGCCGCGCGACCTCATCCGCTGGTTCGGCGGTTTCGAGATGGGGATGGCCGTGGGCGCCATGCTGCAGGCGGCCGAATTGAAAATGGTCATCCTGGTCGACGGTTTCATCATGACCAGCTGCATGCTGGCCGCTTCAAAACTATGCCCGGCGGTTCTGGACTATGCCGTTTTCGGCCATTGCGGCGACGAGTCCGGCCACCGCAAACTCCTGGACGCCCTGGGCGCAAGACCGCTGCTGAACCTGGGCCTCCGGCTGGGAGAGGGGACCGGCGCCATCTGCGCATATCCGATCCTCGACTCTGCCGTCCGCATGATCAATGAGATGGATACCTTCGACACCGCGTCCATCACCCAGTATTTTTAACGGATGAACCTGATCTTCTCCACCCTCCTCGTGCTGGCGCTGATCGGCGTGTTGATCTATATCATCGCCGAAAACCAGCATCCCACCCAGACCCTGGCGTGGGTGGTGGTGATCATTTTCCTGCCGGTCGTCGGCCTGATCCTCTATTTCCTGGTGGGCCATCGCCCGGTCCGCAAGCACCTCCTGCCGCCCGCCGAAAGAGAGGCCTTGCAGCAGCTGGTGCGGGAGGCCCAGGCACCGTTCCGGGGTGCCGCTCCCGCTCCCTATACCAAGCTCGACAGCCTGCAGCAGGCACTCGGGCAGGGAGAGTCCCTCGGCGGCAATGCCACCCGCCTCTACACGGCCTTCGGGCCCATGCTGGAAGACCTGCTGGCCGACTTGGCGCAGGCACGGGACCATATCCATTTCCAGTTCTTCAAGTTCGAGGACGACCCGGTGGGCCGCCGCGTGGCGGAACTGCTCGTCCGCAAGGCACGCGAAGGCGTGCGTGTCCGCGTGCAGTACGACGATCTCGCCAATATCTTCCGCAAGAAGTTCTACCGGGAGCTCAAGGACGCCGGCATCGAAGTCAGGCCCTTCCTGGCCATCAATTTCCCCTTCATCTCGCCCGATTCGAATTTCCGCAACCACCGCAAGATCGTCGTGGTCGACGGGCGCGCTGGCTACCTGGGCGGCATGAACATCGCCGAGCGCTATGGCAAAGGGCTGGACTGGGGCCCGTGGCGCGACACGCACCTGCGCATCGAAGGGCCTGCCGTCGCCGAACTGCAGGTGTCTTTCCTGGCGGACTGGCGCTTCTCCTCCGGCGAACTGCTCGCGGAGCCGCGCTATTTCCCGGCCTGTGCCGCGAAAGGGGAGACCCGGGTGCAGGTGGTGCGTTCCGACCCCATGGGTCCCTGGCACGCCGCCATGCAGGGCCTGATCCAGCTGCTGGGTACGGCGCGCGACTACGTGTACCTGCAGACCCCGTATTTCATCCCTACGGCCACGATGATGCTGGCCCTCAAGAACGCCGCCCTGTCCGGGCTCGACGTGCGCGTCATGATGCCGGAGCGGGGCGACGGCCTGCTGACCACGCTGGCTTCCAAGTCGTATGTCAAGGAGGCCCTTTCCGCCGGCGTGAAGATCTATCTCTACCGGGACGGTTTCCTGCACGCCAAGACCATCGTGTCCGACGACGCCTTCGCGTCGGTCGGCTCCACCAACCTGGACGTGCGCAGCTTCACCCTCGATTTCGAAGTGGACGCCTATTGCTACGATCCGGCCGTCGCCGCGCAGCAGAAAGCCGTCTTCGAACAGGATATGGCGCAGTCCGTCCGGCTCGAGCTGCAAGAATGGCTGTCCCGCCCGAACTGGGAGAAACTGAAAGAATCGCTGGCGCGGCTTTTCTCGCCGCTGTTGTAAACTTCCGTGCATGATATCCGCTGAAACATTCCATATCTTCCTGCTGGTCATGGCCTTTCTGGCCGTCGTCGTCTTTGTCTCGCTCTTTTTCGTGGATGCGGGATACGGGAAGTTCTATACGCCGAAATGGGGCCCTTCGGTCGACAACCACCTGGGCTGGTTCCTGATGGAGGCGCCGGTATTCGTGGCGATGCTGCTGCTCTGGTGGTTTTCCGACCGCCGTGCCGACAGCGTGCGCCTGGTTTTCCTGCTGCTCTTCGAACTGCACTATTTCCACCGCGCGTTCATCTTTCCCCTGCAGCTGCGGGGTCATGGCCGTATGCCGCTTTCCATCATCCTGATGGGCGTGGTCTTCAATACGCTGAATGCCTTCATGCAGGGCGGCTGGATCTTCTGGGTCTCGCCGCTGGATTACTATCCGTCCACCTGGCTGACGAGCCTGCCTTTCCTGGCCGGGACCTGCGTGTTCTTCACGGGCATGTATGTAAACATCCAGTCGGACCGTATCATCCGTCACCTGCGGAAGCCCGGCGATACGGCGCACTACCTGCCCAGGGGCGGGATGTTCCGCTACGTGACCAGCGCCAATTATTTCGGCGAGTTCCTGGAATGGGTGGGCTTCGCCATCCTGACCTGGTCCTGGGCCGGAGCGGTGTTCGCCCTGTGGACCTTTGCCAACCTGGCGCCGCGGGCCGCCCGGATCTACGAACTGTACCGCCACGATTTTCCCGACGAGCTGGACACGCACAAGGTCAAGCGCATCCTTCCTTTCATCTATTGATATGGCTGACAAACAGATCAATTCTCCGGTCTTTACCCCCGTTACCCTGGGCCCGCTGACCCTGCGCAACCGGGTCATCCGCTCTTCCGCCTTCGAAAACATGGCCTACGGAAACCGCCCGTCGAAAGATTTGCGGGACTACCATGTGGCCGTGGCGCGGGGCGGCGTGGGCATGACCACGCTGGCCTACGCTTCCGTGAACCGGAGCGGCCTTTCGTTCGACGGGCAGCTCTGGATGCGCGAGGAGATCGTGCCGGCGTTGCGGGAGATCACGGATGCGGTGCATGCCGAAGGCGCGAAATGTTCCATCCAGCTGGGCCATTGCGGCAACATGACGCACCGGGCGACCTGCGGCTGCATGCCGGTAGGCCCTTCGAGCGGTTTCAATCTCTATTCGCCGACCTTCGTGCGCGGCCTGAAAGTGTCGGAGCTCGATGCGCTGGTCGACGATTTCGGCCATGCGGTCGGCCTGGCGCGTGCGGCGGGCTTCGATTGCGTGGAGATCCATGCGGGGCACGGCTATCTCATCAGCCAGTTCCTTTCTCCCTACACCAACCATCGCCGGGACGAATACGGAGGGTCGCTGGAAAACCGCATGCGGTTGATGCGCCGGGTGATCACGCGGGTGCTGGAGGCGGCGGGCGACGACCTGGCCGTCATCGTGAAAATGAACATGTGGGACGGTTTTCGCCGCGGCATGCAGGAGCCCGAGTGCCTGGAAGTGGCCCGGGAACTCGAACGGCTGGGCGTGCACGCGATCGTGCTCTCGGCCGGTTTCGTGAGCAAGGCGCCGATGGAAGTGATGCGGGGTGCGATGCCCATCCGTACGCTGACGCACTATATGGACATGCGCAAGTTCTGGTGGCTCAAGGCCATGATCCGGCTCTTCGGCCGGGTGATGATACCGACGGTACCTTACAGCGAGGGCTATTTCCTGGAGCGGGCGAAGCGCTTCCGCGCGGAACTGTCGCTGCCCCTGATCTACGTGGGCGGCCTGACTTCGCTCGCCAAGATGGAAGAAGTGCTGGCGGCGGGCTTCCAGGGTCTGCAGCTGGCCCGCGCGCTGATCCGCGACACGGATTTCGTCAACAAGCTGCACGCGGGCGAAATCGTCCGGAGCGACTGCCGCCATTCGAATTACTGCATCGGGCGGATGTATACCCTGGAAATGAAATGCAACCGCTGCGTGGCGGAGCTGCCGGCATCGCTGCGCCGCGAAGTGGAAAAAGCGGAGGAACGATGGTCGCATTGATCACGGGCGGCAGTTCCGGCATGGGACTGGAATTCGCGCGGCAGCTGGCGCTGCGGGGCTACGACCTGGTGCTGGTCAGCAACCGGGAGGAGGAGTTGTCGGCAGCGGCTGCGCAGTTGCGGGAGCAGGCCTCCGTCCGAATTCTCACGCATACGCACGACCTGGCGCAGGCCGATTCGGCCGATACGCTTTGGGCCTGGTGCCGGGCAGAATCCCCGCTGCCGGACGTGTGGGTCAACGATGCCGGCATGTTCTTCTTCAAGGAGCTGTCGCTGGAAGACCTGGACCGCGTGCAGGCGATGCTGCATCTGCATGTCCAGACCGTCACGCGGCTCTGCCTGCTGGTCGGTGCCGCGATGAAGGAGCGGGGGAGCGGCTATATCCTGAACGTTTCGTCGATGGCGGCCCGCCTGCCCGTGCCGGGCATTACGGTCTACAGTGCCACGAAAGCCTATCTTCGGAGTTTCGGCCGCTCTTACTCCTATGAACTGAATCCCTACGGCGTGGGCTTGACGACCGTCTGTCCGGCGGCTATCGCCACGCCGCTCTATAACCTGGACGAGCGCCTGATGCGGCTCGGCGTGAAGATGGGTGTCATTCGCACCCCGAAGTGGCTGGTTCGGCGGGCTTTGCGGGCCATGTTCCGCAAGCGACGCGTCGTCAGTCCTGCGCCGATGAACCTGTGGCTGCCCGCCCTGATCGGCCTGTTGCCCGGCCCTGTGATCGCCAGGCTCTGGAAAAAATGGAAACGATGACGCCCTACGTCCTCATCACGGGCGCTTCGGGCGCCATGGGCGCCGCCGCAACGGAAGCGCTGGCCGCGGCGGGACAGCCCGTGTTGATGGCTGTCCGGAATCCGGAGAAAGCGGAAGCCGTCCGCAGCGGTATCCTCTCACGTGTGCCGCAGGCCGATCTGGCCATTGCGGAACTGGACCTGGCTTCGCTGGCCTCGGTCCGCCGCTTCGCCGCCGCCCTCGAGCCCGGCAGCGTCGCGGCCCTGTTCAACAATGCCGGGGTCATCGCGAAAAAGTATGCGCTCACCGAAGACGGCTTCGAACAGTCCTTCGCGGTCAATTACTTCGGACCCTGGCTCCTGACGCGGCTGTTGCTGCCGAAGCTGGCGTCCGGGGCGCGCATCGTGAACATGGTGTCGCTGACCTGCAAGCTGGTGGACCTCGACGTTGCGGGGCTTCAGCCCGGCCCGGATGACTTCAGCCAGCTCGGCACCTACGCCCGCTCGAAGCGGGCCCTGCTCTCGTTCTCGCAGGAACTGGCGCGCCGGTATCCGGAATTCGCGGTCAACGTGGCCGATCCCGGCATCGTGGCTTCCAACATGATCGACCTCGGCCATTGGTATGACCCTCTGGCCGACGTGCTGTTCAAGCCTTTCTGCCGGCGGCCGGAAAAGGGCGTCCGGCCCGCGCTTCGCGCGCTGGAAGCAGGCGACGGCCCACGCTACTACGTGGGACGAAAAAACCGGGAGATACCCCGGTGTTTTCTCGACGCGTCCTTCGACGCGCGTCTCTGGGAAGCGACGGAAACGCTTACCGGCGTTTCATCGTAGCCAGGTTCAAAACCAGATAATACGTAAGGATCAGGAAGATGCAGAGGCTCACGGTCACGTACCAGGGGCCCCGGATCTCGCGGATGACGCAGGCGATGACCAGCACGACGCTGCCGACGATGAAGGCCTTGAGCTGTCCCGTCATCTTCTTGAGGGAGAACATCGGCAGCTCGCAGACCAGCAGGTAGGAAAAGACCGCCGAAAGCACGGGGATAAACCAGACCGTGCCCATGAGGGTGTGCAGGAAGCCGTCGGTGTAGAAGGAATAGACGGACAGGGGCGTGAGCAGCAGGGCGCAGCCCGACGTGGCCAGGCCGAGGAAACTGGTGGCCTGCCGGGTGTCGATGTTGAATTTGGCGAGCCGCATCGCCGAGGCGGCGGTCAGCACGAAGGGGAACCAGCGCAGGAAGGGAATGTCCGGCTGCGCGATGCCGTACCAGGAAAAGAGGCAGACGGCGGGACAGAGGCCGAAGCTCACCAGGTCGGCGAGGGAGTCCAGCTCCTTGCCGATCGGGGAATAGGCGTGCAGCGCCCGCGCCGAGAAGCCGTCGAAGAAATCGAAGAGTTCGGAAGCCATCAGGGTGATCAGTACGGCCTGGAAATTACCCCGCACGGCAAAAACAACCCCTGTGCAACCCGAAAGGAGGTTGCACAGGGTGATCAGGTTCGGAATGTGTTTCTTCATCAGAGACCGAGTTTCTTGCGGATGTCCTTCGGAATGGCATCCTTATGGACCATGATGCTGACGGTGCGCATCTGGAGGTAGGCCTTCGACATGAAGAGATAGCCCTTCAGGTCGTTGTTCTCGCCCCAGGAATTCTTGGTCTTGTAGAAGTTGTTGCCGTTCTGGTCGGTGTACAGGCCGGTCAGATGCATCAGGTGGTCGTCGACGGTGCGGAAGGTCTCGAAGTCCTTCTGGCGGATCTCCTGCGTCACGACGCGGTCGGGGAAGACCTGCTCCAGTTTGACGGCTTCCTTGAATTCCTTCGGATCGGGGCAGATGGCGATGCCGCGGCCGTGCTGGAACTCACCGCTGGTCAAGTCGCCGTCCCAGGCCACGGTGTAGCCATGGGTCAGCGCGTTGTCGATGATGGCCATCAGTTCGTCCAGGGGCACGTTCCACAGCAGCGCGTGGTCCCAGTTGTCGGGGATTTCCAGCGGAACCTGCTGGTAGAACGGGTGGTGGCTGAAGCTGGTCAGCTCGATGTATTCGCTCATGTCGTCGAAGCCCAGCATCTTGGCGAAGCTCTTCGGGGTGTATTCCTTGCCGTCGTACCGGAAGGTCTCGGGCATCTCGCCCAGGTAAATGTCGAAGAGGCTCTTGATGAGCTTGTCGTATTCCGGGCTGAGCCGCTTGAGGTTCACCGACACGTCGGCGATGCCCTTCAGGTAGGCGGACAGCTCGCCGTGGTTGTGGCGCGGGGAGTCATAGTTGATGCCGGTGTAGACGCTCTCCGGCACGATGCCGTATTTCTGGACGGCCTGCGTGGCCATATGGGCGATCGAACCGGGGTTGATGTTGCCGTTGCCGCGGCGCAGGTAGTTGTCGAAGATGCGGTCGTTGTAGTTGTTGCGGACGACGAACATCTCGGAGAGGTCGTACTCGCCTTTGCCCTGGCGGAGGAGTTCCGCTTCGAGGAAGGAGACCGTGGCGAAGCACCAGCAGGTGCCCGTGGCGGCCTGGTCCTTCACCGGCGTGACGGGGATGTCACGCACGGCCGTGAACTGGTAGATGGTCTGGTTCTGTGCAAAAGCAGCGGTGCACAAGACCGCTGCCAATGCCAAGGTGAAAAACCGTTTCATTTATTTGATGCCGAGTTTCTTCTGGATATCTTTCGGGATGGCGTTCTTGTGGACCATGAAGTCCATGGTCTTGTAGCGCACGTAGGCTTCCGACACGTACCAGAGGCCCTTGTACTTGCCGGTCTCGCCCCAGGAGTTCTTCACCATGTAGTACTTGGTGCCGTTCTGGTCCTTGGCGATGCCGTAGATCTGCATGCCGTGGTCATCGGTGGTGTTCTTCTCCTCATAGCCCTGCTGGCGGAGTTCCGGGGTGATGGTCAGTTCGGGGACCGGCTTGTTGAAGGTCGGACGCTGGCCTTGCGGGGCGGCGCCAACCCAGCGCGCCTGGTCGGAGCCGGCCTGCTGGGCCTGTTTCTGGATGGCGTCCATGTCGGGCACGATGCCGATGCCGTCGCGGGTGAAGCCCGTCTCGCTCACGTCGGAGGCCCAGGCCACGGTGTAGCCGTTCTCCACGGCGTAGTCGATGATGGCCATCATGTCCTCGAGGGGAACGTTGTAGGCCTGCTCCCAGCGCCAGTTGTCGGCCACTTCCACGGGGTGCTTCTCATAGTAGGAGAGGTGCGTCCAGGAGGTGAAGTCAAGGTAGTCGTCCATATTGACGTTCAGGCTCTCGAAGTAGCTCTTCGGGGTGTATTCCTTGCCCTTGTAGGTGAATTTCTCCGGGATGGGGCCGAGGTAGGCGTCCAGGATGCCCTGGAAACCTTTGAGCCAGGCGGTGGAGAGCTTGCGGTTGGGGTTTTTCAGGATACCGTCCATGTAGCCTTTGAGGCCGGCGAGGAGCTCGCCGTGCATATGGCGGTCGGTGCCGTAGTTCAGGCCGGGCATCACCTCATTGGGGACGATGCCGTAGGTCTTGAGCACGGTGACGAGGTCGCCGAACGAGCTGCCCTGCGCGAAATTGAGGGCGCCGTCCACGCGGATGTATTTGACAGCCTTGTCGGCGTAGGCGTGGGACACGACGAACATCTCGGAAAGGTCGGGATAATCGGCTTCTTTCAGCTTGTTGATGCGGATGGCTTCCGATTCGATGAACGAGAGGGACGAGAAGCACCAGCAGGTTCCGGTGCTGGCCTGGTTCTTCACGGAGGTGATGGGGTTCTCCTTCACGACGGTGAATTTGAAGCCGTCTTTGTCTTCGGGTCTCGGGGGCATGGGGCCTCCCATCGGGGGCTGTGCGGTGGCGGCGATACTGATGAGCGCCAGGGCGAAAAGAAGGATTTTCTTCATATCGGAAATGGTTTTGATGAATTGTCTGTTTCCAATCCACAAATATAAGAAAACGCATTGAGAAAAGCAAGACTGACAATTTGTCATAAAAATATCATTGGTCGCTTTTTTGATTGTCCATCGGCGGGCTTTGCAGAAATGGACGAGGATGCTTAGGGCGTCGCAGCGGGTGGTGTTCGGCGCAGCGACCTTTTTTCGGGAGCAAGACGAACACCAGAGCAGCAGAGCCCGCGAACAAGAAATAAAAAGGAGGATAACATATGAACAACAAAGAAAATCTTGAATTGCTTGGCAAATATGCCATCAATTTGAATGAGCGGGCGCGGAGCGGGAAGCTCGACCCGGTGATCGGCCGTGACGAGGAGATCCGCCGGGTGTTGCAGATCCTGAGCCGCCGCACCAAGAACAACCCGATCCTGGTCGGCGAGCCGGGCGTCGGCAAGACGGCCATTTCGGAGGGCATCGCGCAGCGTATCGTCAACGGCGACGTGCCCGAGAACCTGAAAAGCAAGGAGATATACTCCCTGGACATGGGCGCGCTGATTGCTGGCGCGAAATACCAGGGTGAGTTCGAGGAACGACTGAAAGGCGTGGTCAAGGCCGTGACCGAAAGCGACGGCCAGATCATCCTCTTCATCGACGAGATCCACACCCTCGTGGGCGCAGGTCGCTCGAGCGGCGCCATGGATGCGGCCAATATCCTGAAGCCGGCCCTGGCGCGCGGTGAACTGCGGGCCATCGGCTCCACGACGCTCGACGAGTACCAGAAGTACTTCGAGACCGACAAGGCGCTGGAACGCCGTTTCCAGATGGTGATGGTCGACGAGCCGACCGTGGCCGAATCCATCTCCATCCTGCGTGGCCTGAAAGAGAAATACGAGAACCACCACAAGGTGCGGATCGAAGACGACGCCATCATCGCGGCGGTCGAACTGTCGCACCGCTATATCACCAACCGTTTCCTGCCCGACAAGGCCATCGACCTGGTCGACGAGGCGGCTTCGAAGCTGCGGCTCGAGATGAATTCCGTGCCGGAGTGCATCGACGAACTGGACCGCCGCATCAAGCAGCTGCAGATCGAGCGCGAGGCCGTGAAGCGGGAAGGGGAGTCGCCGAAGCTCAAGACCATCGAGGAGGAACTCGCGAAGGCGCGCATCGAGCGCCGGAGGCTGGGTGAGCAGTGGGACAGCGAGAAAGGCCTGCTGAAAGCCATCCAGGAGAACCGACAGGCCATGGAGGACTACCGCATCGAGGCCGACGCGGCGGAGCGCAGCGGCGATTACGGCCGGGTGGCGGAACTTCGCTACGGCAAGATGGCGGAGGCGCAGAAGCAGATCGAGGCGCTCGAGAAACAGAAGGCCGAGAATCCCGACCCGATCATGAACGAGGCCGTCACCGACGAGGACATCGCCGAAGTCGTGGCCAAGTGGACGGGCATCCCGGTCAACAAGATGCTGCAGAGCGAACGCGAGAAGCTGCTGCACATCGAAGAGGTGCTGCACCAGCGCGTCATCGGCCAGAACGAGGCCATCGAGGCCGTGTCGAACGCCGTGCGCCGCAGCCGGGCGGGCCTGCAGAACGAGAAGCGGCCGATCGGCAGCTTCCTCTTCCTGGGCTCCACGGGCGTGGGCAAGACGGAATTGGCGAAGGCGCTGGCCGAGTACCTGTTCAACGATGAGAACATGATCACGCGTATCGATATGAGCGAGTACCAGGAGCGGCATACGGTGAGCCGGCTCGTCGGCGCGCCTCCGGGATACGTCGGTTACGACGAAGGTGGCCAGCTGACGGAAGCCGTCCGCCGGAAACCCTACTCGGTGATCCTGCTCGACGAGATCGAAAAGGCGCATCCCGACGTGTTCAACGTGCTGCTGCAGGTGCTCGACGACGGTCGTCTGACCGACAACAAGGGCCGGACGGTCGACTTCAAGAACACCATCCTGATCATGACCTCGAACCTGAAGCCCGAGCTGGTGAAGGAAAGCTTCCGGCCGGAGTTCATCAACCGTATCGACGAGATCATCGTCTTCCACGAGCTGACGCAGTCCGACATCCGGCAGATCGTCGAGCTGCAGATCGGCCAGCTGAAGGAGAAGATGGCGTCGATGGGCATCACGCTGGAGTTCACCGAAGACTTCATCGACTACCTGAGCGTCAAGGGCTACGACCCGGCTTACGGCGCCCGTCCGGTGAAGCGTGTCCTTCAGAAGGAACTGATCGACGAGCTCGCGAAAAAACTCCTCGACGGCTCTCTCAGCCGCGACGCCGTCATCACCGCGACCTTCCAGGACGGCCAGCTGGTGCTGCGCTGACGGCTTAAGAATCTTTAGCTTGGAATTTCAACCGTTTTTGTATCTTCGCGGCGAAATTGAAAAACGCGAAGAAACATGACGGTTGAAATTCTTTTGTTGCTGGCCGGACTGGTGCTGGTGCTGGTGGGGGCGGAGGCGATCGTAGACGGTGCGTCGGCGCTGGCGAGGCGCTGGGGTATCAGCGAATTCATCATCGGCCTGACTATCGTGGCCATCGGCACGTCGGCCCCCGAGATGGTGGTCAGTTTCATCTCGGCCGCCGAGAAGAACTCCGACATGGCCGTCGGCAACATCATCGGCTCCAATATCTTCAATACGGCGCTGATCCTCGGCCTTTCGGCCATCATCGCGCCGGTCGCCATCACCCGCGGCAACCTGCGCCGCGACATCCCTGTCAATATCGGCATCACCGCGCTGCTGATCCTGCTCGGCCTGAAGAAAACCATCTTCGGCATCGGCGAAAACGGCCTCAGCCGCGTGGAAGGCATCGTCTTCCTGGCGCTCTTCGCCTGGTATATGATCACGTCGTTCGTGCACGATAAGGACAATCTGGTGGAGGAAGAAGAAGAGGAGGCATCGGACGCGAAGCCGAAAAAGCTCGCCGCCGCCATCCTGTATCTCGTGGCCGGCATCCTCGCCCTCGTGTACGGCGGCCGCCTGTTCGTCAACCATGCGCAGACCATCGCCGAGATGGCCGGCCTGAGCGACAAGTTCATCGCCATCACCGTCCTGGCCGCCGGCACCTCGCTGCCGGAACTGGCCACCAGCTGCATTGCCGCTGCGAAGGGCAAAGGCCGGCTGGCGCTGGGCAACGTGCTGGGTTCCAATACCTTCAATATCCTGCTGATCCTGGGCGGTTCGGCGGTCATCCATCCGCTGAACATGGACAACATCAGCTTCATCGACTACACCGCCGTGTTCATGTGCGCGTTGAGCCTGGTCCTCTTCTCCTGGACCGGCATGCGCAACCGCATCGACCGGCTGGAAGGCGTGGTGCTGGTCCTGCTGCAGGTCCTGTATTTCGCTTATTTGTTCCTGATGCGCTAAGATGACGATCTGGGAGATTCTTCTGCTGGCTGTCGGTGTTTCCATGGATGCCTTCGCAGTTTCCATCGGCAAAGGCTTGACCGTCAAGAAAGTAACGTTTCGTGAGCCTTTGTGCGTCGCCCTCTGGTTCGGCGGCTTCCAAGCGCTGATGCCGCTGATCGGCTATTTCCTGGGCGCCAGTTTCGCCGACCTGGTGACGAAGGTCGACCACTGGATCGCATTCGGCCTGCTGGTGCTGATCGGCGGCAACATGATCCGCGAGGCGTTAAGCGGTGGGGAAGAAAAGCCGGCCGACAGTTCCTTTGCTTTCAAGAACATGCTGCTGCTGGCCATCGCCACGAGCATCGACGCGCTCGCCGTCGGCGTTTCGCTGGCGTTCCTGCAGGTGAACGTATGGACGACCGTCGCCATCATCGGCCTGACCACCGCGGCCTTCTCCGCCGTGGGCCTGCTCATCGGCAAGAAAGTAGGCAGCCGTTTCCATGCCGGCGCCGAGATCCTCGGCGGCGTCATCCTGATCCTAATCGGTTTGAAAATCCTGATCGAGCATCTGTTTTCGCTCTAGCTCGTCGACCAGCGCACACTTCAGGGATCGTTCGATCCAGTAGGTGAAGCGGGTGGACGGAAAACGCGACTCATATGGGCGGGCGCGGACGTAAAGATCGACGCCGTCGGCTATGTCGTGCCAGATGTCCATGAAGACGAAGTCGGGTGAAACGGACTTCATGTCATGCTCGAGATAATCAAAGGCATCTGACTGAACGACAGATATCTTATCCTTGCATGAGAACTGCGGAAGGATTGCTTCGCGGAAGAGCCGGATGACCGCCGGGTCGCGCTCGACGACCGTCACGGAAGCGACCGTATCCTTGCGTGCCGCCATGAACGCGAAGTAGCCGAGCCCCAGCCCGAAGGTGACCACGCGGCCCCGCGCAGCGTCGACCGCCGCCTGCGAACTCTCGATCTCGCTCGGCTTGATCGACATCCACTCCCGGCCGTCCTGCAGCACGGAAGGATAGGAGAAAGGCTCCGCGAAATAGCCCGTCGCCGGAACCTGCAGCAGGTCCTCCGTCAGGATCAGGTCGTCGCGCAGGAAGAGCTCATAGGGTGCGTAGGCCTGGTGCGTCAGCTGCCACGGACCGAAGGACTTTTCGGGAATCTGTATCGCCTGATAATAGGGATTCTTCCGGTAGATTTCCGGATCCAGCCGCCGCAGTCCCGGCCGCAGGTAACGCTCCTCGATGAAACGGTCTTCCGCAGAAGCCTCCGGGTCGAGCCCCCAGAAAGCCCCGAGCAGGGCTCCGTAGACCCGCTCCTCCGTCGCAGCGTCCGCCGCTTCCGGCAAGAGCTCCGCCATCAGCGCCGGCGTCACCGCGCAGGGCGAGTCGTTCAGGTAGTCGGCCACCATCCAGCCGACACGGTGATTAAGCTTCCGGATTTGCATTGACCAGCACCATCTTTTCACATTCCACGCGCTCGCCTGCCAGCCAGACGAAGTCGCCCGCCTGGAACTGGAAATCGGGCTTCGGACTCATGAGCGAAAGCCCGTTGCGCTCGACCCCCACCACCATGCAGCCGTGCTGCCGCATGTTCGTGTTCCTGAGCACTTTGCCATCCAGATAGCAGCCCTTCTGCAGCTCGAAGGCATCGAGCACGAAGTCGTCCGTCTCGTAGGCGTTCGGATGCTCTTCTTCGGCGTTCATCTCGTCGATGAAGCGCTTCACTTCCTCGTGCGTGCCGATGGCCAGCACCTCGTCGTAAGGGTAGATATACTCTTCGGGCGAGGGGACGAGGATGCGCTTGCTGCCGCGGACGACCTTGGCGATGTTGATGCCGTATTTCTGTCGGAAAGGGATGTCTTTCAGCTGCTTGCCTGCATATTCCGAGTTGGGCGAGATGGTCACGCTCTCGGCGGCCACGTCGTGCCCCTTCATCTTCGAGCGCACGCCCGTCGCGATGGGCTTCCGCATGCGCTCGTATTCCTCTTTCTGGTGGAGATTGGTGATGAAACGCTCTTCCAGCGCGTAGAACTGGTGGACGGAGCGCCGCGCCAGGATAAAGAAGGCGATGCCCGCCAGCACGATGAGCAGCAGGCTCCAGTACGCCGGCTTGTAGTGCAGCAGGATGGTGGCGATCACGAAGGCGATGGCGATGAAGATGCGCAGGAACACCAGGGCCAGGATGGGCCACTTGTTGCTGTCTTTCTCCTTCATCAGCTGCACGGCGATGTGCTTGATGTCGTGCCCGTTGACGGCCAGGCCGTAGAGGAAGGGCGCCATGACCGTCAGGGTCACGGCCAGGCTGATGACGTTGTGCCAGGCCTCGGGCAGGTCGGGCAGCACCCGCGTCAGCAGCTTGTCGAGATAGAGTTTCGAGCCCAGGAAAATGGCCAGCAGGATCACGCTGTAGAGCAGCACGCGCAGGCCGTAGCTCTTGAGCAGGGCTTTCCATTCGTTCTTCTCCTCCGTGCTCGCGCGTCCCGAGTCGGGCGTCGGGTCGAGTTTGGCCAGGACCCCGACGGGCAGCTTCTTGTAGAGGAAGTTGCAGACCGGCGTGGCGGCCTTGATCATATAGGGCGTGGTGAAGGTCGTGATGACCGACACCGCGATGATGACCGGATAGATGAAGCCCCGCATCACGCCCAGGCTCACGCCCAGGCCGGCGATGATGAAGGAAAACTCGCCCAGCTGCGCCAGGCTGAAACCCGTGTGGACCGCCGTGTTCAGGCCGCGGCCCGACACCAGCGCGCCCAGCGAACCGAAGATCGTCATGCCGATGATCGTCACCAGGGTGAGGATCAGGATCGGGAGCCAGTGCGCCGCGATGACCTGCGGGTCGACCATCATGCCCACCGACACGAAGAAGATCGCGCCGAAGAGGTCCTTGATGTTCACCACCAGCTTGCCGATGTGCTCGCCCTCCATGGTTTCCGAGAGGATCGAGCCCATGACGAAGGCGCCGAGCGCCGCGGAAAAGCCCGCGTAGGTGGCCAGCGACACCATGCCGAAGCACAGGCCGATCGCCACCAGCAGCAGGATCTCGTCGCTCAGGTATTTGCGCACCCGCTTCAGGAAAGTGGGGATGACGTAGATGCCCACCAGGAACCACAGGATCAGGAAGAAGAGCAGCTTGGCCAGGCCCATGAGCATCTCGCCGCCCGCGAACTGGTTGGCCGTGGCGATGGTCGTCAGCAGCACCATCAGCACCACCGCGATGAGGTCTTCCACCACCAGCGTGCCGAAGACCAGCGTGGCGTAGGTCTTGTTTTTCAGGCCCAGGTCGTTGAAGGCCTTGATGATGATGGTGGTCGAGGACATGGACATCAGGCCGCCCAGGAAGATGCTCTCCATGGAGGTCCAGCCCAGGGCGTGGCCCACCACGTTGCCCGTGACGAACATGCCCACGCAGACGCAGCCCGCCGTGATCAGCGCGCTGCTGCCCACCTTCAGCAACTTCTTGAAACTGAACTCCAGCCCCAGCGCGAACAGGAGGAAGATGATGCCGATCTCCGACCACTGCTCCACCGACTCCGCGCTCGAGATGCCGAAGAGCCCGAGGTGCGGCCCGACGATGAAGCCGGCCACGATGTAGCCCAGGATGAGGGGCTGCTTGAGCGCTTTTGAAATGATGGTGAAGAGGCCGGCGGCGATAAGGATCAGGGCCAGGTCCTTGACCAGGTTCAGTTCTTCTGACATGCTTTCCAGGAGTTTCTTCCAGTTAATCCGTAAAGGTAGGAAAAAAGTGAAAAATATACTAAATTTGTCTGCAGAAACCAGACCTATGAAGAAATCGTTCCTTCTCTGCTTCCTGCTGCTGGTCTGCGCTCAGCTGGGCGCCCAGCGTTTCGACGAATGGCAGGACCCCCACGTCAATTCCATCAACCGTCTTCCCATGCACAGCAGCTTCATGGCTGCCGAGTCGAAGGTCATTCCGCTCTCCGGCGAGTGGAGCTTCCGCTGGGTGCGGAGCGCCAACCAGCGTCCCGCGGATTTCTGGAGCCCGAAATACCAAGAAGTGGGCTGGACCAAGATGGCCCTGCCGGCCGTCTGGGAGATGCACGGCTACGGCGATCCCGTGTACCTCAACGCGGGCTATGCCTGGCACGGCCGCTACAAGAGCGACCCGCCCGTGCCGCCGACCGAAAACAACCACGTGGGCTGTTACCGCAAGTACATCCAGGTGCCCGCGGAGTGGAAAGGGGAGCAGATGATCATCCATTTCGGCTCGGTCACCTCGAACATCTACCTCTGGGTCAACGGCAAGTTCGTGGGCTACAGCGAAGACAGCAAGCTGGAGTGCGAGTTCGACGTCACGGACTACCTGCAGCCCGGCAAGCGCAACCTCATCGCTTTCCAGATTTTCCGCTGGTGTGACGGCACCTATCTCGAAGACCAGGACTTCTTCCGCTTCTCCGGCGTGGCGCGCGACTGCCTGATCTACACGCGCCCCATGAAACATATCGAAGACGTGAACATTACGCCCGACCTCGACGCGCAGTACCGCGACGGCACGCTCAATGTCAACGTGACGGTGTCGAACTATGCCCGCACCAGCGTGGAGATGCAGCTCTTCGACGCGGCGGGGCAGGAGGTGGGCACGCCCATCAAAGCGGAGGGCAGCTTCGTGAGCGGACGTTTCTACGTGCAGGACCCGCGCAAGTGGAGCGCCGAGGATCCCTATCTCTATCAGCTTGCTGTCAAGCTGCTGGAGGGGCGCAAGGTCCTCCAGACCCTGCACTTCGACGTGGGCTTCCGCAAGGTCGAGATCAAGGGTTCCGACCTGCTGGTCAACGGCCGGCGCGTGCTGATCAAGGGCGTCAACCGCCACGAGCTCGATCCGGACGGCGGCTATGTGGTGTCGCACGAGCGCATGGAACAGGACATCAAGCTGATGAAGCAGTTCAACATCAATGCGGTGCGTACCTGCCACTATCCCGACGACCCGTACTGGTACGAGCTCTGCGACCGCTACGGCATCTACATGGTGGCCGAGGCCAACGTCGAGTCGCACGGCATGGGCTACGGTGCGCACACCCTGGCCCGCGACACGGCTTTCCGCCAGGCGCACGTCGAGCGCAACGAGCGCAACGTGAAGCGCAACTTCAACCATCCGTCCATCCTCATCTGGTCGCTGGGCAACGAGGGCGGCTACGGCCCGAACTTCGATGCGGCCTACGAACGCGTGCGGGCGCTCGATCCGAGCCGTCCCATCCAGTACGAGCGCGCGCTCTACGACGGGCAGACCGACATCTTCTGCCCCATGTACGCCAGCCACGACTACCTGAAACGCTATGCGGCCAACCCGGATCGCACCAAGCCCCTGATCCAGTGCGAGTATGGCCACGCGATGGGCAATTCGGAGGGCGGCTTCAAGGAATACTGGGACATCTACCGGAGCCTGCCGAAGCTGCAGGGCGGCTTCGTCTGGGACTTCGTGGACCAGTCCATTCACTGGAAAAACAACGCCGGCAAGCGCTTCTACGCCTATGGCGGCGACTTCAATATCTCCGATCCGTCCGACCAGAATTTCTGCGACAACGGCCTGCTGAGCCCCGACCGGGTGCCCAACCCGCACATGTACGAAGTAGGCTGGTGCTACCAGAGCATCTGGTCCACGCTCGCCGCCCCGCAGCGGGTCGAGGTCTACAACGAATACTTCTTCCGGGACCTGTCGGCCTACACGCTGCAGTGGGAGCTGCTGCGCAACGGCGAGAAGCAGGGCTCCGGCGTGGTGGGCGACGTCAACGTGGCCCCGCAGGGCCGTCGCGTGATCGAGATCCCCTACGGCGACATCGACTCCTCGGGCGAGTGGCTGCTCAACCTGGCCTATGTGCTGAAGGAAGGGGAGGGCCTGCTGGAGGCCGGACACGTCGTGGCTCGGCAGCAGCTGCCGCTTAACGATTATGTCTGGGCGCTGCAGCCGCTGCGCAGTGCGGCGCGCCCGAAGATCAACAATACCGCGGCGCACCAGTTCACGGTGTCGGGCGCGCGTTTTGCCATCGACTTCTCGGTGGACGACGGCACGCTGCAGCGCTACCGGGTGGGCGGCGTCGACCTGCTGAAGCAGGGGGCGACCATCCTGCCGAACTTCTGGCGGGCCCCGACCGACAATGACTTCGGCGCCGGCCTGCAGCAGAAGATGAAGTTCTGGCGCAAGCCGAAACTCTCGTTCTACAGCCTCTCGCAGTACGACAAGAACCGCCTGCAGGTCATCCAGATCGAATACCTGGTGGGCGGTACGGACCTGCGTCTGCGGATGGAATACCGCATCAACGACGAAGGCGCGATGGAGATCGTCGAGACGCTGATTCCGGGCAGCGACAAGAACCTGCCCGACCTCTTCCGTTTCGGCGTGCAGCTGCAGATGCCCAAGTCGTTCGAGCAGCTCGAGTACTATGGCCGCGGTCCTTTCGAGAACTATCAGGACCGCAACGACGCCTCCTTCCTGGGCTGGTGGCGCCAGACCGTGACGGAGCAGTACTATCCCTATATCAAGCCGCAGGAAACCGGCACGAAGACCGACATCCGCTGGCTGCGGATCACCGACGCGCTGGGCCGGGGCCTGGAAGTGACGGCGGAGAAACCTTTCTCTGCGTCAGCCTTGCATTATGCCATCGAGACCCTGGACGACGGGGATTTCAAGCGCAACCGCCACGGCGAGCTGCTGCGCGAGGACGACCTCACGAACCTGCTGCTGGACTACCGCCAAGCGGGCGTGGGCTGCGTCGACAGCTGGGGCGCGCTGCCGCTGCCGGAACACCGGCTGCCCTTCGGGGAATACAGTTTCCACTTCATCCTGAAACCCGTTAATCTGTAGTGCCATATGCGAGTAGTCGTACAAAGGGTATCATCCGCCTCCGTGACGATCGGGGGCGCGGTCAAATCGGCCATCGGCCAGGGACTGCTGGTGCTGCTCGGCGTCGGTCCCGCCGATGAGCAGGCGGACATGGACTATCTGGTCAAGAAGGTGGCGGGCCTCCGCATCTTCGACGACGAGAACGGGGTCATGAACCGTTCGGTGGTGGAGGTCGGCGGCGAGGTGCTGGTCGTGAGCCAGTTCACGCTGATGGCTTCCACGAAGAAGGGGAACCGGCCGTCCTACATCGGGGCGGCGGGTCACGAACTGGCGGTGCCGATGTACGAGGCCTTCTGCGCGGCTCTTTCGGCCGCGATCGGCCGTCCCGTCGGTACGGGCGAATTCGGCGCCGAGATGGCGGTCGCCCTCGTCAACGACGGCCCCGTCACCATCTGCATGGATTCCAAGAACAAGGAATAGCTGTCAGCACTTCGCTTAGGGTTCCGCCGTCCACGTTTTGGGCCATTTTCGTGGACGGCATCCATTATTTACGGCTTCTGTCCACGTTTTGGGCTGTTTTTGTGGATGGATTCTGTTATTTGGAAAGCGTGCGGCGGATGGCGTCGGCCCAGGCGGCCTTGGCCGCGGCGCGCGCTTCGGCGGGCATGGCGGGCGTAAAGCGACGCTCGGCCTGCCACACCGATTTCAGTTCTTCGATGTCCGACCAAAAACCCGTGGCCAATCCAGCCAGGAAAGCGGCGCCTTGCGCCGTGGTTTCCGTCGTATTCGGGCGGATGACGTCGACGCCGAGCAGGTCGGCCTGGAACTGCATGAGCAGGTTGTTGCGGGATGCGCCGCCGTCCACTTTCAGGTTCTGCAAGGGCACGCCGGCGTCTTTCTCCATGGCGGCGACGATGTCCATCGTCTGGAAGGCGATGCCGTCGAGCGCGGCCCGTGCGATGTGGGCCGCCGTCGTCCCGCGCGTGATGCCGTAGAGGCTGCCACGCGCGGCGGCGTCCCACCAGGGAGCGCCCAGACCGGTCAATGCCGGTACGAACACCACGCCGCCGGCGTCGGGGACGCTGGCCGCCAGCGCCTCAATTTCGTCGGATGAGCGGATGATGCCCAGGCCGTCACGCAGCCACTGCACCACGCTCCCGGCCACGAAGATACTTCCTTCCAGCGCGTAGTCGACGCGGTCGCCGATCTTCCAGGCTACCGTCGTCAACAGGTTGTTCTGCGAGACCATGGGTTTTGATCCGCTGTTCATCAGCAGGAAACTGCCGGTTCCGTAGGTGCATTTCACAGATCCTGGCTCCAGGCACATCTGGCCGAAGAGCGCCGCCTGCTGGTCGCCGGCGATACCCGCGATCGGCACCTGGGCCGGCGTATAGCCGTAAATCTCGCTCGAAGATGCCACGCGCGGCAACATCGACGCGGGGACGCCGAACAGCTCGAGCAGTTCGTTATCCCAACGGAGCGTATGAATATTGAAAAGCATCGTACGGGATGCATTGCTTACATCCGTCACATGCACCATGCCCTTGGTCAGGTTCCAGATCAGCCAGCTATCGACCGTTCCGAAACGCAGGCGACCCTTATCGGCCCGTTCCCGTGCACCCGGTACGTTATCGAGGATCCACTTCAGTTTCGTGGCGCTGAAATACGCGTCGATCAGCAGGCCCGTCTTGCTGCGAATCATCTCGGAAAGGCCCCGGCGCTTGAGTTCGTCGCACAGCGGCGTGGTCCGCCGGTCCTGCCAGACGATGGCATTGTAGACCGGCTTGCCAGTAGCTGCGTCCCAGACGATGGTCGTCTCGCGCTGGTTGCTGATACCGATGCCGCAGAGTTTGAAATGGGAATCCCAAAGCGAAGCGATGGCCTCGGCCATGACGGCCCACTGGGAAGACCAGATCTCGACCGGCTTCTGTTCCACCCAGCCAGGTTTCGGAAAATACTGCGGAAACTCTTTCTGGCTGGTTACTACGATCTTACCCTCATGGTCGAAGACGATGGCGCGGGAACTGGTGGTGCCCTGGTCCAGGGCGAGGATATAGGCGTTGTCGTTCATGTCTTACAAATTTAGGCAATTTATTTGTATTTTTGGACGATGATTGCGACCCTTCCTTTTCTCGAGAAACGTTTCGACACGTTTAACCACGACTATTTTGGCGACACGCTGCCGCTGGTCCCCATCAAGCTGGGCCGGGCGCTCCGAAGCCTGGGGTCGTGCACTTACAAGAAGCGACGCCGACTCTTTGCCAGGCCTGTCTGTTACGATTTCTGCCTGCACATCAGCACCCGCTACGACTGGCCCGAGGAAGAACTGGAAGATATCCTGCTTCACGAAATGATCCACTACGAGATCCTGGTCAACCAATGGCAAGACAGCTCGGCCCACGGCAAACTGTTCCGGGCCCGGATGAAGGAGTTCAACGAGAAGTACGGGCGCCATATCCGGATTTCATACCGGCACACGGCGCTGCCGCTGGCCCAAACGCCTTGTAAATAACGGGATTCTTTTTTAAATTTGTAAGATCAACGCCATAGCGACCATCATGAAGGAGCAATTTACCCTGGCGGCTTCGGCCGATGACCTGCAACTGTCGGGACTGGTAGTAACGCCCGAGGAGGGGCAGCCCAACGCTGTCGTGCAGTTCGTGCACGGCATGTGCGAACACAAGGAACGCTACGAAGCCACGATGCAGTATCTGGCTGCGCAGGGCTATGCCTGCGTCATCCATGACCACCGTGGCCATGGCGCCTCCGTCCGGAACGGGAAAGACCTTGGCTTCCTTTACAAAGGCGGCTGGCGGGCGATGGTCGACGACATCCGTGTCGTCAACACGTGGATCCACCAGCGCTTTCCCGGCTGCAAGGTCATCCTTTTCGGCCACAGCATGGGCTCCATGGCCGTCCGTTCCTTTGTCAAGCGCTATGACGACTGCGTCGACGCCCTTATCGTCTGCGGCACGCCCGCCGACAACCCCGTCAAAGGTATGGGCAAGACGCTTGCGTGGCTAATCGGTCTGACGCGTGGCTGGAGCTACCGTTCCCAACTCCTGCAGCGGCTCTCCCTGGGCGCCTACAACAAACCTTTCGAAACCGAAGGCTGGCCCGCCGCCTGGGTCTGTTCCAACCCCGACACCCTGAAAGATTATCACGCGGATCCCCTCTGCCAGTATGTCTTCACGGCCAACGGCTTTTACAACCTGCTGGGCCTGATGCAGGACTGCTATGCGGACAAAGGCTGGGCCGTGCATCGGCCGCAGCTGCCCGTTCTCTTCATTTCCGGCGCCGAAGATCCCTGCCGGGGCGACGACCGCCAGTTCCAGCAGGCCGTCGATAAGTTGAAAAAGGCAGGCTATGGATGCGTCACGGCCAAGCTTTATCCCGGCATGCGCCATGAAATCCTCAACGAGACCCGCTGCCAGGAAGTCCGGGACGACCTGCTCCGTTTCTTCGAATCAAACTGCTAACCATATGCTTAAAATCTACTGTAAGAACACCCGCAGCTACCAGCACTTCAACGAAGGCACCACGCTGGAGGAAATGCTGCCGTCGTTCGAGTTCGAGCGCCCGTATCCCATTGTCTCGGCCAAGGTCAACAACGTGTCGCAGGGCTTGCGCTTCCGCGTCTACAACAACCGCGACATCGAGTTCCTCGACCTGCGCGATCCCAGCGCCCGCCGCGTGTACAGCCGCTCGCTTTCGTTCCTGCTGTGCAAGGCCACGCTCGACACCTGTCCCAAGGCGCAGATCGACATCAAGCACCCCATCTCCAACGGCTACTTCTGCGAGCTCCACAAGCCCGACAACAGCCCCGTGACCGAGCAGGATGTGAAGAAGATCAAGAAGCGCATGCAGGAGATCATCGACCTGAACCTGCCGTTTCATCGACGCGAGGTGCGCCTCGAGGAGGCCATCGAGATCTTCCGGGCCAACGGCTACGAGGACAAGGTGCGCCTGCTCGAGACCAGCGGCCAGCCTTACGTGGACTACTACATGCTCGACGACACGGTGGATTACTACTACGGGCGCCTGCTGCCTTCGGCGGGCTACATCAAGGTGTGGGACCTGGTGAGCTACCACGGCGGCCTGCTGCTCCGCGTGCCGGACCGCTACAATCCCGACGTCCTGGCTCCGCTGGTGGACCAGCCCAAGACCTTCGAGGTGTTCTCGGAAGATTTCAAGTGGAACAGTATCATGAACCTGCGGAACGCGGGCGACGTGAACCGCATCTGCCTGGAGGGCGGTGCGTCCGACCTGATCCAGATCTCGGAGGCCCTGCAGGAAAAGAAGCTGGTGCAGATGGCCGAGGAGATCGAGCGCCGCTACAACGACCCTGTCAACCCCGTGCGCATCGTGCTGATCACGGGCCCTTCCAGCAGTGGCAAGACCACGGTCACGCGCCGGCTCAGCGTCCAGCTCAAGGCCTGTGGCCTGCGGCCCATCTCGTTCTCGACCGACGATTATTTCGTGAACCGCATCGACACGCCCAAACTGCCGGACGGGAGCTATGATTTCGACAATTTCGAGACGGTGGACCATCGCGCGCTCGAGCAGGACGTGCTCAAGCTGCTGCGCGGGGAAGTGGTGGATGTGCCGGAATTCAATTTCGTGACGGGCCGCCGCGAATACAACGGCAAACATCTTCAGATGGCGCCGGGCCGCGTGCTGCTGATCGAAGGCATCCATGCGCTGAACCCGCAGCTGATCCCGCAGGTACCTTCGAGCGCCACGTTCAAGATCTTCATCTCGACGCTGACCAGCATCGCGCTGGACGACCATAACTGGGTGCCTACCAGCGACAACCGCCTCCTGCGGCGCATCATCCGCGACTACAACAAGGGGGCTTTCTCGGCGCGGGAGACGATCAACCAGTGGCCGAACGTGCGGCGGGCGGAAGAGCAGTGGATCTATCCTTTCCAGGAAAATGCGGACGTGATGTTCAACTCGGCCTATCTGGTGGAGTTCGCGGTGCTGCGGGCGCATGCGGAACTGATCCTGGCCACGATTCCGAAGAATTGCCCGGAATACAGCGAGGCGCACCGTCTCCTGAAGTTCATCCGGTATTTCACGCCGGTTTCCGACAAGGAAGTCCCGGCCACGTCCTTGCTCCGTGCCTTTATCGGCGGCGGAACGATGTAAAGAACCTGTTCGGCAGTTCGCTGATCAGGATGATGCCCAGGACGATGGCGATCGTCACCTTCACGGCCATGAAGCCGCTGGAGAGGGCGAGGCGCAGCTGGTCTGACACGACGTAGTAGGAGGTCCAGAAGACGCCGGCGCCGGGGACGAGGGGGAAGATGCCGCAGAGGAGGAACACGATGGCTGGGCAGCGGTCCAGCACGGAGAACCAGCGGGCGGACAGCACGACCAGCATCGTGGCGAAGACGGTCGCTGCGGGCGGCGTAAAGCCCGCGTAGCGCGCGAGAATCATATACAGGATCCAGCCCAGCACACCGCTGACACCGCAGAGCACGTAGTATTTGCGCGGCACGCCGAAGAGGACGGCGAAGGCCGCCGTGCCGATGAACGAAGCCACGATCTGGATCGGCATCTTGAAGGTGAACGCGTCGACGGTCATGCCTTGCAGCACGATCATCGAGCCGGTGACCAGGCGGTCGCCGACAAAGGCCAGCATCACGCCGGCGGCGATGCAGAAGAACACCAGCAGCGCGTCGAGCAGGCGCGTGGCGCCGGCGATATAGTCTTCGTTGGCCAGGTCGCGCACGCCGTTGACGAACGGCACGCCCGGAATCAGCGGGATGATGGCGCCGATGATCATATTGGGCAGGCTGTGGCCGAAGCCGATACGGTGGAAAAGGATGCAAAGCCCCGTGACGAACAGGCCGCCGACGATATTGCCCACGATCTTGGACATGTGCGGCGCCGTGACATAGAGCACGAAAAGCCAGAGGAGGATGCCGCAGACGAAGGAGGCGGCGCAGTCGAGCATGCCGCCGCCGAACACGATGCAGAAGCCGGCGCTGCCCAGGGCCGAGGCCAGCACCTGTTCCCAGACGGGGTGGGGGCGCATCGTACGGATCTCGCGCAGGCGCGCCTGGGCCTGGTCGAGAGTGTATTTTCCGGCGACGATGTCGCGCGAGAGCTGGTTGACGGCCACCACTTTATCGAGCTGGGTGCCCTTGAAGGGGATGAACTCGACGTTGGCGTATTGGTTATGGCTGCTGGTGGTGAAGATGCCGTTGCTCAGCACGAAGAAGCTTTTGGATTCGACGCCGTAGTGGGTGGCGATGCGTTCCATGGTCTCTTCGACGCGCGAGATCTCGGCGCCGTTCTCGAGCAGGATGTGGCCTGCCTCCGACGCGATCTCCAGCGCCTGTACTTGCTGCTTCTCGTCTGAAAAGTGTCCTTTTTCCATGATTCAAGTGACAAAGATACACTTTTTTTCGTGGTTTATGACACAATGTCAGTCAGGGATGGGGTGGCACAATCTTAGATAAGGAAGGAGGCGTTAAACGAAAAATCAAAAAGTAAAAAATAGGAGAAAACAATCATGGGAAAAATCATTGGAATTGACCTCGGTACTACGAACTCTTGCGTAGCGGTCATGGAAGGCAACGAGCCTACCGTCATCATCAACAGCGAAGGCAAGCGCACCACGCCGTCCGTCGTGGCGTTCGCCGACAACGGCGAGCGCAAGATCGGCGACCCGGCCAAGCGTCAGGCCATCACGAACCCGCTGAAGACCATCTTCTCGATCAAGCGTTTCATGGGTGAAACCTACGACCGCGTGACGAAAGAGGCCGAGCGCGTGAGCTACAAGGTGGTCCGCGGCGACAACAACACCCCGCGCGTGGACATCGACGGCAAGCTCTACAGCCCGCAGGAAATCAGCGCCATGGTGCTGCAGAAAATGAAGAAGACCGCCGAGGATTATCTCGGTGAGGAAGTGAAGGAGGCCGTCATCACGGTGCCTGCCTACTTCAGCGACTCTCAGCGTC
>JAFZRV010000013.1 GCA_017619655.1 Bacteroidales bacterium
GAAAAATATACCCTCTCTCTCATCGATCTCGTGATTGATTACTGGCGCACCGATGAGCACAGGGATGAAACCATGGAGGCGATCAGCAATGACAATCAGCTGGCCAACTCGGTGAAGATATACTGGCTGCTCTTCTACATCTTGTCGTTCCTGCTTATCTGGGGACTTTCGGCGATCATCCTGCTGCCTGTCTATCGGTTGATAAAGCCATTGGGGAATAGGGTGGCCAAGGAGCAGCGGCGCTATCTGGCCCTCTTGCTGGCCTGCGTCGTTTTCCTGATCCTTAGCTACGAAAGCACGGATGACGACATCGCCCGCAAAGGTCTCAGCATCATGCAAACCTTCATCGGACTGCTGATGGCCATTTACACGGCCCTGCTCATCCGGGTGAAACCCGACAAGCTCAAATACAGCGTCCGGATCTACCGGCCCACCATCTTTACGGCTTTGCTCGTGATCAGTCTCCGGGTGCTGTTCGTGCCCAATGCCTTTTTGAATTTCTTCTTCCCGCCGCTGCTGCTGGTGATGGTGCTGTGGCAGCTGGTGGTCAATCTGAGGCATGGCGGGAAGACGGATCCGACCGATACGGCGATAGGCTGGGTTTCTTTCGGCGTTACGGCCATTGCCCTGGCCATCAGCTGGATCGGCTTCGTTTTTCTGGCACTGATCATCCTGGTGTGGTGGTATTTCCAGCTGGCGCTCATCCTGGCCATCGCCTCGGTCTGGGAGTTGACGCTCCTGTACAAGCAGAAGCGGCTGGACAAGCGGCTGGCGGCCTATAAAGCCAAGATTACCTACGTCGTCGGTCCGGCCAAGGAGAAAATGATGTTCGGAGCTACCTGGTTCTACGATCTCATCCGGGAGGTCGTGCTTCCGATCATGGTGCTTTGTTCCATTCCCGCCTGCATCAAGTGGGCACTGAATATTTTTGAATTCAACGACTTGTATCATACCATCTTCGAAGAACCCTTCGTTCGCCAGGGAGAATTCCGGGTATCCATGTATGATATCTTGTTCCTGCTGGGGATGTTCTTCGTATTCCGGTATATCGTCAAATTGCTCCATACCCTGTGGCAAAGCTTTGAATACCATCGCTTCCTCCGCAAACACAACCGGAAGACGGTGCGCAGCGACGAAGTCAACCTGGCGTTGGGCAACAGTCTCATCTCAGTGCTGGTCTGGTTTGTGTACATCGACCTCGTCGTTGTCACGCTGCATATCCCGACCAATTCGCTGGGCCTTGTCGCCGGCGGCCTGTCGGCAGGTGTCGGTCTGGCCCTCAAGGATATCATCAACAACTTCATCTACGGTATCCAACTCATGGGAGGCAGGTTAAAGGTTGGCGACTGGATCGATTGCGACGGCATCCGGGGCAAGGTGGTCGACATCAATTACCAGACAACCCTGGTTGAAACCCTTTTCGGAACCCAGGTGGCCTTCCTGAACTCCGCCCTGTTCGGCAAGAACTTCACCAACCTCACCCGAAACAACGCTTACGAACTCACCATCATCAAGGTGGGCGTCGCCTACGGTACCGACTTCCAGAAAGTGCGGGAAGCGCTGGAGAAAGGCCTGGAAGTGCTGAAGACCAAGGACAAGTACGGCCGGGATATCGTCGAGCCCACGTACGGGCATTATATCCGTTTTGACGACTTCGGCGACAGTTCCGTGAATGTGGCGGTGCGGCAGTACGTGCTGGTGTCAGAGCAGATTGAATACAGGTACCAGTGCAAGGAGCTCATCTACAAGATCCTGGCCGAGAACGGCATCACCATCCCGTTCCCGCAGCGCGACGTGCATATGATCGATGATAAAAAATAACATAGACTGATGAGTATTAGATTCAAAAACAAATCGGACGTCTTCAACATTGTGGTTACGGTCCTGGCAGCGGTTCTCTCCGTGGGGATCATGCTCTACGGCGTGTGGCATTTCGGCTTGCGGGAAACCTGGCCGGAACTGGTGCTCAACCTGTTCTACATCGCCTGCATCCTGCTGATCTGGATGTTCTTCTTCAACCGCATCCAAGCTTTTCAGTTCAACTACTGGTGTACCGTATGCGTGGGCATCGCCGTGCTGCTTCGGGATATCCTTTTCCCGCCGCACCTGGCCTATTACTCCCTCCACCTGTCGTGCCTGGCCCTTTCGGTGCTGCTGCTCCTCATGCTCACGTATTTCTATGCCCGCAAGGACTGGCGGAGATATACCAAGGGGAACCTGTGGACGATCTTTGTCGTGGACATGCTCATCGCCCTGCTGTATAACCTCGATATCATCCTGGAACCCACCGATGAATTCACCAGCTATATGATGGTGGAAATCTGGATCCGTCCCACCATCACCTACGGCCTGGTGGCCTGCTTTGTCAAGGAGTCCCAAGATTGACGGCTAAATCTGCTTGTCCCGCCAGTTCCCCTTGTGAATATACACAAGGCACTGAATAAGGATACACAGGGAGTAGACGCCATCGGCCGTCCAGCACACGGCAATGCTGGATTTAAGACGGCCGATGATGAAGATGCAATACACGGAATAGATGAGCAGGGCCACGATATCGAAGCGGAGGCAGATCCGTGTGTTACCCGTTCCAGCCACCGACTGCAGGTAAATATTCCACGGCAGGGTAAGGAGCGTTGCCGCACACATCACCCACAGCGTAGGTACCGAATCCCGGACCAAAGAGGGGATATCGGTAAAGATGCTGATGATCTGGTGCGGGAACAGGGAGAACAGCGCCAGCAGGGGCAGCATCACGATGGTACAAAGCATAGTTACCCGCCGGATGACGGGAATGACGCCCTCCGGATGGCCTTCGCCGATGATGTTGCTCACCAGCGTGGCGGCCGTTGAGGCGAAGGCTGCCGAGAAGACGAACGACACCTCGGAAATGCTCCGGACGATGTTGGCAATGGCCAGCTGCTCCTCGCCCAGGTGCTCGATGAAAAGGAAGAAAAGCAGCCATACGGAGACATTCAGCACATACTCCACCATCACCCAGGAGGCCGTGGAAAGCAGCTGCTTGAGTTCCTTCCACACCGGTTTCACAGGCTTCTGCAGGCCATATTTCCGGTCGGCGGTAAAGGCGGCCCAGACGACAAAGCAGAGAAGGGAAATGCCTTCCGCGATGGTAGAGGCCAATGCGGCGCCCTTAATCCCCATGGCCGGCAGGCCCCAGTGGCCGAAAATGAGCAACCAGTCCAGCAGGATATTGCTGCTCACCAGCACAGCGGAGTTCCAGGTGAGAATAGATGTCTCCCGTGTGCCCACGTAGAAGGCACGGAACAAGGCTGCCAAAAAGCCGAAGAGAAGCCCGGGTACGCGCCAGTCCACATAGGCCAGGGTAGCGTCAAGGATTCTGTCGGAACTGATGACCGCCTTGAGGATGCCGGGGGAAAAGATGTAGGACAGGCCCATGGTCAACAACGCCAGGGCCCCCAGGAACCAGACGCCCTGCCAGAAAACCCGGCCGATGGAATCGAAGCCCTTCCCGCTCTCGTGCGCTTCTCCGTTTCTCCATCCGATGATGATCTGCACGCCGATGGAAAAGCCGAATCCCAGCATGTACAGAATGGTGTAGTACACGCCTGCAATGGCCGAGGCGCCCAGTTCTATTTCTCCCACACGGCCCAGGAAAGCCGTATCGATCATTCCCAACAGTTCCTCCATCACAAGAGCGACGAGGATAGGGAAGGTCGTCTTCCAGATGGCCTTGAAGGAATACTGCTGCCCGAGCTGATAGGTCTGTGTCTTCATTTTCGGAGTGCGAAGATACGCAATTCGAACGATAGCGGCTTTCAGAATTTGCAAAATGGTTTCGGAATTCGCAAAACTTGCTTTCCGGCCCTTTCCCCTTATTGTGCCTTGGGCGGATAATGACTAACTTTAATTATTGCAACGGACTATAATAACTTTAAAAAGCAATAATCATGAAAGCAGACCAGATTATCAAAAACGCAAAGATTTTCACATCGGACCAGAAGAACCCCAAAGCCACCGCCCTGGTGGTGAAAGATGGCAAATTCGTCTATGTTGGCGACGAGGCCGGCCTGAAGGACTTTGACGGTCCTGTAACGGACCTGGGCGGCAAGTTCATCATGCCGGGCATCATCGACAGCCACGTCCATGTGACCATCCCTGTGGCATTTGAGTACGCCGACCTGGGTGTCCGCTTTGAGCCCAATGGCAAGAAGGACGCTATGGCCTTTATGGCTGGCTACGTCAAGGAGCATCCCGGCCAGAAATGCTATCGCTTCCTGCTGGAGCGCCATTTCCTGAACGGGGAGGAGATCACCAAAGAAGACCTGGACGCCGTGTGCCCGGACGCCGAGCTCATCCTCCTGGAAGGCGAATGCCACAGCAACTGGGTCAACTCCAAGGTCCTCAAAAGGATGGGAATATTCGACGATACACCGGACCCCGTACCGGGACTCGCCTACTACGTAAGAAAGGACGGCCACGTGACCGGCAATTCCTTTGAAACCGCCAGCTGGCCCATCCTCTTCGACGGAGTGAATGACCTTACGGAAGAGCAGATCAGAGTGTCCCTGGAGCGCTGGGTGGAGTATTCCAAACAGGTGGGTGTGAGCGCGGTCTTCGACGCCGGTTTCCCGGAGCACAACCCCGTCCACGAGCGGATGTACGACATTCTGTGCAAGTTGGATAAGGAAGGCAAACTGCTTACCTATATTGACGGCTGCTATGTGCTCACCCGGCCCAGCAAGATGCACGAGGCCATAGAGGAAGTGAAGCGCTTCAGCCGCAAGTTCAACAGCGAGCATCTGAAGGTGCACACCCTCAAGATCTTTATGGACGGCACCCTGAAGATTGAAACTGCCGCACAGGTTACGCCTTACGTGGACACCGGAGTGACAGGCACCACCGCCTTCAAGCCCGCCCAGGTGGCCGAAATCCTCAAGGCCCTCAACGAGGCGGGCCTGGACCTCCACGTCCACACTGTGGGCGAAGCCGCTTCCCGCGTGGTGCTGGACGGCGTAGAACTGGCCCGGAAGGAGCTGGGAGACAAGTTCCACGTAAAGGTTACCTGCGCCCATCTGGAGGTGCAGGACGATGCCGATCTGGACCGTTTCGCCAAGCTGGGCGTATTTGCCAACTACACCCCCTGGTGGCACAACGGAGGCGGCCCGGGCGCCCTGGCCCAGATGCTGGGAGAGAAGCGCTCTATGAATATGTATCGCTGCAAGACGGTCTGGAATTCCGGCGCCACGGTGGCCTGGTCCAGCGACAACGTAGCCTACGGGGACTTTGCAACCTGGAATCCTTATCTGGGTATGGAGATTGGTATGACCCGCACCATTTCGGAGAAGACCAATGTCCCTGCTTACTGCATCAGCCCTATTCCCAATCCGCCGGCAGAGGAAAGGATGAACATAGAGGAAATGATTATCGGCTACACCATCAACGGCGCCAAACAGCTGGGCGTTGAGAATAAGAAGGGCTCCATCGAAGTGGGCAAGGACGCCGACTTCCTGGTGTTCGACAAGGACCTCCTCACCGCAGAGAAAGAAGGCTTCAGCTACAACACGCCGGCCGAGGTGTATTTTGGCGGCAAAAAGGTGAATTAAGCATATGAAAAATACGAACAGCGCAGACCTTGTGGTCTATGGAAAAATCTTCACTTCCGAAGATAATCAGATCGTAGAAGCCTTTGCCGTGAAGGACGGGAAGTACGTCTATGTAGGCGACAAAAAAGGCGCCGAAGCATTTATTGAAAAAGGCAAAACAGAGGTTCTGGATTACACTGGCAAGGGCCTTGTGATGCCTTCCTGCGGCAACGGCCACGCCCATTATTCGATAGGCGTCGCCCTGCCCATCGTCGGTACGGTGGCCGTTGGGAAAACCCCGGAAGAGTTCCTGAATGAAGTTGTTCCCGCTGCTGTCAAGAAGGCTCGCGAAGCGAATGCGAAATCCATCTTCGGCTTCGGTTGGAGCTACTTCACCTTCGGGGATCAAATTCCTACTCGTCAGCAGTTGGATGCCATCTGCAGCGATATCCCCATGTACTTTGCCGACGATGAGGGACATAAGGGTGTGGCGAATACCCAGATGTTGGTCAATGCCGGCATTATGGCAGCCGACGGCACGGTGCTCAAAAAGGACAAGGACATCCGTGGCGGCGAGATTGTGATGGGTCCGGACGGCACGCCCACCGGCTTCCTGAAAGAACAGGCAGGCACCTACACCCGTTCCTTCCTGGACAATGAGCACCTCTATCCCGTTGACGTAGCCAAAGTAGTTGTCAAGGGTGTCCAGGAGAAACTGCTGTCAGAGGGTTACACCATGTATATCGATGGCTGGGGCAACTATTTCTATAACAACAATTTCTTCAAGGCTGCCCAGCAGCTGGACAAGGCCGGAGATATGCATATCATCCTGGGCCTCACCTACGAAGTGGAGAGCTGGATGAATGTGGACGAGGCTTTGAAAGGATCCGTCGATGTTCAGAAATACGCCACCAGGCACGTCAAGACCAACTGGCTCAAACTTTTTATGGACGGCACGGTGGAAGGCGGTACCGGCTTTGTGGAGCCGCTCTATCCCGACGGACACCAGGGCCTGGCCAACTGGACGGAAGAGGAACTGACCGACATCACGCGCAAGACCAACGCCAATGGCATCACCATGCATATCCACACCATGGGCAACAAGGCCGTCCATACTGTGGTCAGCGCTTACGCGAATGGTGGAAAGAATGAGCTGCGGAATACGCTGGTTCACGTTCGCAACGTCAATCCGGACGATTACAAGCGCATGGCCGACCATAATATGTATGTTACTTCCGGCATGCTTTGGCATAATATGCCGACTGGGGTGATTGAATTGCTGAAAACTTTGGTTCCCGCCGGAATGGAGGACAAGTCGTATCCCATGAAATCCTATTTTGACAAGGGCATCCCCGTAACCTCCCATTCCGATTTCCCTGCCTTGAGCGGTTGCCCTGACGATCCGTTCGGCATCATGGAGATTGCGGTCACATGCGTACACCCGACAGTGAAAGGTGAACCCTGGTGGCCGGAGGAGCGCCTCACCCGCGAACAGGCCATCACGTCCCTGACCATCAACATCGCCAAGCAGATGCTCATCGAGAAGGAGAGAGGCAGCATATGTGAAGGCAAGTATGCCGATTTCCTCCTTGTCGACAAGGACGTGCTCTCCTGCCCGGAAACTGAAATCCACGAGGCCAAGCCCGCCGCGACCTACTTTGAAGGGAAGAAAGTATATTCAAAATTATAACACTATGAGCGAACACAGAGTAGATTTGGTCGAAGCGAAGGCCGTCAAGTGCAACAATGGCACTTTCATCGGCAAGGAAACAGACGAACTGATTATCTGGAAGGGCATTCCCTACGCGACGCAGCCGGTGGGGAAACTTCGCTGGCAGAAGGCACTTCCTGCCGCAGACGATGACGGCGTGTACGACGCCACAAAGCCCGGCCACGTTCCCGTCGGGCCCATGAACGACTCGAATGGAACGGCGGAGTTCGGCGAGGACTGCCTGGTACTCAACGTCTATTGCAATACCACTTGCACCGACAGCAAGAAGCCGGTGATGGTTTGGATCCACGGCGGCGGATTCTGCTCCGAATCCCAGGCGTCGCCCCTGTACAACCTCACCAACATTGCCAAACAGTGCCCCGACACCCTGTTCGTGTCCATCGACTACCGCCTCGGCTTCCTGGGATTCATGAACTTTGAGCGGGTTCCCGGCGGAGAGAACTTCAAGGAGGCCGGCAACCTGGGCCTGCTGGACCAGCTGGAGGCCCTCAGGTGGATACAGAAAAACATTGCCGGCTTCGGCGGAGACCCCGGCAACGTGACCATCTTCGGCGAGTCGGCAGGATCAGCCAGCGTCACCTTCCTCCCGCTCATTGAGGGAAGCGAGGGACTCTTCAAGAGAATCATCGCACAGAGCGCCAACATCGCCTATACCGACACCATGGAGCACGGCATCCACGTTACGCAGAACTTCCTCACCGCTACGGGCTGCCGGAGTATGGACGAGCTGATGCAACTCACTACCGAACAGCTCGTCGAAGCCACCCTGAACGCAGGCATGATTGACAAGAATAGCCTTCTTGGATTTGCCAACTTCCCGCTCCTGGACGGCGTCACGCTGCCCGAGGACCGGGCGGACCTGTACAGGATGTGGGGCGATGAGAAGCGGGCCAAGATTGATCTGATGATTGGGTCTAACCTGGATGAAATCCGGTACTTTGTTCCGTCCGAGGGCGGCGAAGAAGGCTTCGCAAATGTGCTGAGGTGGATTGCGAAGCGGGACCGTGCGTTGCTAAACGGGGAGGAGAAGGCTATGTACGACGAGTTTATGGCCACGATGGCTGGCGAGAGCGAACTGAAGAGGCTGGAGCAATACTGCAACGACATCAACTTCCGCGCCGGCAACACCGATATGGCCATCCGGCACGCTGCCGCCGGCGGCAACACCTACATGTACTTTGTTAGGAAGCCGGTGACAACCCCCTATCTTGGCGTGATGCACTCGGCCGAGATTCCATACCTGTTCGACAATCCCTCAGCGGACCCGATGGGAAGCGGAGAAATCGTCAGCACCGAAGACTGCGAGTTCCGCCATGTTGCAAAGGAGATGTGGACCAATTTTGCCCGCACGGGCAACCCTTCCACAGAAAAATATGAGTGGAAGCAGTTCTCGGGAGACGACCGTCAGACGATGGTCTTCGACGATGAGATTGGCATGCAAAAGGATATATTCGGAAGACGTGAGGACCTGATGATGTCCTGGGCCGAGCGCCTCGGGAACGGGTCGTCCAAGAGGGTCTGCTAACGAGTACATTCTATGGGAACATACGAGAAGATTAACCTGGAAGATTATATCCAGACCGGCGAGGGCGGAACGGCCCAGGCTTACACGCGCAAAGACGGCAAGACGCTGGCCAAGCTCTACAATTCCGGATTTGAGGCCGACAGGGCGGCGGGGGAATTCCTCACTGCCCGTACCGTCTTCGAGATGGGTATCCCTACGCCGGAGCCCTACAGGCTGGTAAGCGACGGGGAGCGCTTCGGCGCTGAGTACGAGCTCATCAAGAACAAACGCTCCTTTGCCCGTATCCTCTCCGAAGAACCCGAACGGCTGGAGGAAATCTCCCTGACCTTTGCCCGTGCCGCCCGGGAGCTGCACGCCCACAAGGCCGATACCGCCCGCCTCCACTCCTACAAGGAGGTCCTCACCCAGTTTTATCGGGATAAAAACTTTGTGCCGGAAGAATACAAGCGGCGTGCCCTCGCCTTCCTGGAGAAGGTGCCGGAAGCGGATACCTGCCTTCACGGAGACCTCCAGATAGGGAACATCATCACAGACGGAAACCGCACGCTCTGGATCGACGTGGGCGAGTTCAGTCACGGCGTTCCCGAATGGGACATCTCCATTCTTTGGACGATGGCCCACAACATGAAAGCCGACCGTTCGGTCAAGCTTTTCCACATTACGCCCGAAACCTTCAACAAGCACTGGAACATCTTCCTACCCGCCTACCTGGCAACAAAGGATCCGGGTGAACTGGAAGCATTTACCAAGCGCCTCTTCCCCTTTTATGCCGCCAAGGTCCCATATGTTTTTGATATGGCATACCACACCTCCCTTCCGGACGAAGCCCTGCAGAAGATCATTCAAATGTTGCCGAATACATCTTCAGGAGTCGGATAATGCTGGTGAGCAGTAAAGATAAGAATGGGGGAATTATGAGAAAAAAAAGTAATCAATAACATGAAAAAAGCATTCATTATTCTGAACTCAGTGCTCCTCGCGCTGTCATGCTGCGAGATAGAGGTAGTAAAGATCGTGGATCTTGCCACGCTCACAGCCGACTACGAAGCCCAGGACGGGGATATGCTCACAGGGATCATCTCCGGCAACTACAAGATTACCATCGCCGACGGCGCTACCGTGATGCTGAAGAATGCCGTCATCTACGGTGTGAACGACGATAAGTATGAATGGGCCGGTATCACCCTCCTTGGAGATGCCACCCTTGTTCTTGAGGCTTCCAATATCGTGAGAGGTTTCGACGCCGGATATCCCGGCATCCTTGTTCCCAAAGGCAAGACGCTCACCATAACGGGGAACGGAAAACTGGATGTGAGCAGCAACGGATATGCCCCCGGAATCGGCGGTGATGACGATAACGGTGGCAATATTGTCATCCAGGGGGGCACCATCCGCGCTACAGGCGGGGATGGTGCCGCAGCTATCGGCTCCATACGTTTTAGAAGTTGTGGCGACATCACCATCAGCGGCGGGTCGGTAACTGCCATTGGGGGCGATGAAGGAGCCGGTATTGGAAGTGGCCTTGAAGGCTCGTGCGGAAACATCACCATCAGCGGCGGAACCGTCATAGCCGAATCGGTAGTTTCTGCGGCCGGCATCGGCTGCGGCCACTTGGCAACGTGCGGAAATATCTCCATCAGCGGAGGCGACGTCACCTCGCGGGGCGGAGATGATGCCGCCGGCATCGGCAGTGGCAGCGGAGAAGATGACGACGAAGAAGATGATGAAGAAGATGAGGACGAAGGCAATGCCACCTCCATTTGCGGCGACATCACCATCAGCGGCGGTACGGTAACGGTTCACGGCCACAGTATCATTGCCGCCGCCGCCATCGGCTCGGGTTGTAACGCCCGCTGCGGCAACATCCTCATCAGCGGAGGCACGGTCACGGCCGAAGGCGGTTACAAATCGGCTGGAATAGGCACCTCGGAAAGAGGAAGCGTGGGCAACATTACCATCACCAGCGGCGTAACCCAGGTATCGGCCAAGAAATGGGATGAAAAGACGCCGCACAGCATCGGCGGCGGCGTGGACTACGCCAGTATCGGTACCGTGACCGTCGGCGGCAAAGTGGGTCCCGTGAGCGAAAGCCCGTTTGTGTATAAGCCGTAATGTAATAGGCCACCAACGGCTCATCTTCGTGCCATCTCCGAAGGCATCGGCTTCCTTCCGGCCAGGTATGAAGTACTTTTGACATTTCCCAATCGTTGTAAACCTTGCAACGATTTGCATTCACTGAGCTTTTGGGTTATCTTTGTAGGTGCTCATCTTATTTGGAGGTAGTATATGGAAGACAATGGCAGCATAGTGATTTACGAATCGGAAGGAGGAGATGTCCGCTTGGATGTCCGGTTGGAGAACGGTACGGTGTGGCTGACGCAGCATCAAATGTCATTGCTGTATGGGAAAGCCGCGTCCACCATTAATGAGCATATAAGTGACATTTTTGCAGATGAAGAACTGTCTCCAGAGGCCTGTAGAAAGAAATTCGGAAATTCCGAATTTCAGCAGAAAGCGCCGTTCTACTATAATCTTGACTTGATTATAGCCGTCGGATTCCGTGTTCGTTCACGCAATGGTGTCATCTTTAGAAGATGGGCAGGAGAGCGCCTGAACGAGTATATCGTGAAGGGCTTCACCATGGATGATGAGCGGTTGAAGGAGATGGGCGGTGGCGGCTATTGGAAAGAGCTCCTGAACCGCATCCGGGATATCCGTGCTTCCGAGAAGGTATTCTATCGGCAGGTTCTTGACATCTATGCCACCAGCGTAGACTATGATCCTAAAGCAGAGATTTCCATTGACTTTTTCAAAAAGGTTCAGAACAAAATTCACTACGCTGTGCACGGTCAGACTGCCGCTGAGGTGATCTATAATAGAGCAGATGCGGAGAAAGAATTCATGGGCTTAACCACCTTCAAAGGCGATAAGCCCCATCTCTCCGATGCTGTTGTGGCCAAGAATTATCTGACAGAAAAAGAATTGCGATCTCTTGGGCAACTGGTTTCCGGTTATTTGGATTTTGCAGAACGGAAGGCCGAGCGCCATGAGTTTATGACCATGGCCGACTGGGCTGCTCACCTGGATAATGTCCTAACGATGAATGGCGAACATCTTCTCGTCGGCCCTGGCTCCGTCAGTCACAATCAGGCAATAACCAAAGCTACTGAGGAATACAAAAAGTACCAGCAGCGCACCCTCAGCGATGTAGAGAAATCCTATCTGGATACCATCAAACTTCTGGAAAGTAAAACGAATTATGGATAACAAAGAGCTGCAAAAGACAGTCAACCCCATTTATCTGACCGCTAAATCTACTTTGGGCCTTCTGAAGAGGGCAGGGGATCCGGATGCCGTTGCCTTGATGCCTTATATCGCCTTAGATACAAGTCTGCAGGAGAAAGCCAAGGTACTTCCCGACTCTATCGGGCTCTGTTACAAGACTGCCCAGCTGGCCCGCTATGAAATATACAATACAGCTGCGCTTCAAAGCGGCGCTCCTGAAATGGGCGGCGGCGAGGAGGAGCTCGCGTTCATCCGTGCCATGGTGGGTGTCAGCAAAGAGAACTTTGAGAGCACCCTGGACTTCATTGATTCGGAGTACGGCAGCCTTTCCGCCTATCTGGAGAACGCACTTGGCTTTTCCGCACAGGATCAGGAGAAACTGCGCAGCAAACTTCTGAAGTAGCTATGTCATTAAACCAGTATAAACAAATCAATCTTGCCGACTGGCAGCAGGTAGGTGAAGGCGGCAACGGGAAGACTTATGTCAACCCCGCCGAGCCCGACCTGATTCTGAAGGTGAACAATGAGCGCCTGAGTACCTTTGAAGCCGTCAAGCACGAATTCGACGTTTCTAAAGCAGTGGAAAGCCTAGGCCTTTCCTCGCCCAAGATGTATGAAATGGTCCGTGTGGGAGAAGCCTACGCCACCCTCTCCGAGCGCATCAAGGACAAGAAATCCCTCTCCCGTATCTGCCACGACTCTCCGGAGCGTACTGAGGAAATGGCCCGGCTGCTGGCTGAGAAGGGAAAGGAGTTATTCGCAACGCCCTGCAATACGGACTTTTTCCCCAGCCGGAAGGAACAAGTCCTCTGGGCCATCGATCACGCCACCTTTGTGAACAAGAAAAACCGGGCGCTCATCCGCGCCTTTGCCGAAAGCATTCCCGAGAACACCCACTGCGTCCACGGGGATTTCCAAACGGGCAACCTCATCCAGTCCGGGGACAAATACTATTGGATAGACCTGGACCGTTTCGCACACGGAGACCCCATGTTCGACATCGGCCACCTCTTCCAAATCTGCTGGATTTATGCCCCCATGAAGCGGGTACAGGACCTGTTCCACATGACCCTGGAGCAGTTCCACCGCTTCTGGAACGCCTTCGCCGAAGCTTATACCGGAAAGGCCGACCACGCCGGTTTCGACGCCCTTTCCGGCAAGTTCGCCTGCCTGGACGTCATCGTGCGCACCTACTTCATCAAGCCCACTTTCCTGGAAAAACTCTTCTTCGGAATGTATGTCAGGAAACTTGTAAATGAGTACTATTGATCATTATGAAAAGACGAATATTCCTGTCAATTGTTACGCTTGCCTCACTGGCCCTGGTTGTCCTGGGCTGTGGCGTCTCATGCAGGACATTCCCTGCATCGACGACACCCAACGTCGACAAAATCCAGCAGCGAGGGGTTGTGCTTGTGGGCACAACCGGCGATTACCGGCCCCTCAGCTACAAGGAGCCCGATACCGGGGTTTACTGGGGCTTTGACCTGGAGGTGGCAGGGGCGATTGCCAAGAAATTGAACGTCACGGTCCGTTACGTTCCCACTTCGTGGCCCACCCTTACTGCCGACGTGCTGGCCGAGCCGCAGACCTTCGACTTCGCCATCGGCGGCATCACCATCACGGACTCCCGCATGCAGACAATGGATATGTCCGAGGGTTACCTGGGCAACGGAAAAACCATCCTGTGCCGCAAAGAAGACGCCGGGAAATACACCTGCCAGGAAGACTTAAACCATCCGGAGGTGCGGGTTATGGTGAACCCCGGCGGCCTTAATGAGAAGTTCGCCAGGGCAAACCTTCCCAACTGTACGCTCATCGTCTTCGACAAGAACGAAGAAATCCCCAATCAGGTAGCCGAGGGAAATGCCGACGTGATGATTACTGAAATCACTGAAGCTCCCTGGTATGTCCAGAATGACAGCAGGCTGGCCGCTCCGCTCCTGGACAAGCCTTTCACCCGCGGCCAGATTGGCGTGCTGATGCGGAAAGGACAGGAAGACCTCATGGATGTGGTGAATACCACCATCCGTCAGATGAAGGCCGACGGCACCCTGAAGGCTTTGCATGAGAAATACGGCCTTCAATATGCATATTAAACTGGCTGCGTTTTTTGATTATCATTGTAAGTACTCATTTTGTTTGTAATATGAAGATAAAGCCGACTTTGCTCTTTGGGGTACTTCTTTTGATTTTGACTGCCTGCAAAAGCCATAATGTCCATGTTGAACCCGCTGCCGCTGATACGATACCGGCTGTAAATCAAGTTATAGAAGAACTCAAGGGCCGGGACGTGGTCCTTTTCGTGGCCGACGAGGATGAGATTTCGCCTGACGAAGTGCCTTTCCCTGTAGTGTTTACCGGGATGGGGAAGATGCGGATGTTCAGTGCCCTGGTGAAGTGGCACGAGGCCTTGCCCGAGGGATGTAGCCCCGTTGTCCTGAACATCGGCAGTGCCGGGTCGGCCAAATATCCCATCGGCACCATCGTGCCCTGCACCCGCTTCATCAATGGCGGATGCGAACTCGTCGACGATTGCATTGAAGTATCTGGCGACGGCGCCAGCGTCTTCTCCGGAGATTACTTCATGAGCACCCAGACTTTCAGCCCGGAGCAGGTGAAGCAGCTGTCGCAGCAGTACGACCTCTTTGACATGGAGGCCTACGCCGTGGCCCAGTTCTGCAGGATGTACGATATCCCGTTCTACTGCCTCAAGGCTGTCTCCGACAACCTGGACGGCAACCTCAAGGACTGGCGGGGCATCCTTGCCGACATCCGCGCCCGGTTTACGGAGTTGCTGAACCTTCCCTAATACTTAAGCAATAATGATAGAAATAACTATAAGCGTGGGCTTGAATGATGCCGTCACGAAGCAGCAGGAGCATCCGACGAAGACGTACGTTGCTATAATGAAGAACGTATGTAAAAGTTACCATGTTGCTTTCTCGTTTATCGTTTCAGAAGGTGGTTATTTTCACGATAATGGTGATTATACACAGGAAAAGACCCTTGTCCTTTGTTTGCTTGACCCTAAGGAAGGTGTCGTGGACAGCATTGCAAGAGATCTCTGCGCCTTTTTCCATCAAGAATCCGTCCTGATAACAGAGAGTAAGGTCAGGGCATATTATATAAAAGAAGAACGACTAGACTAGAATGAAAACAGTTTTCCGCCTGCTTCTTTACACAGTCCTCGTTTGCTGCGGGGTGTTCTCGGCGTGTACGATAGAGGATGAGCCCGGAGTCGACGGCAAGAAAGCCCTGTTGATCATTCTCGACGGGTGGGGACTTGGTGACAAAAGCAAGGGTGACTTGATTACGCAGACCCCTACGCCTTACATGGACTACCTGAAGGTCAACTATCCGCACTCCGAACTACAGGCTTCTGGCGAGTATGTGGGTTTGCCCGACGGGCAGATGGGCAACTCGGAGACGGGCCACCTCAATATCGGTGCCGGGCGCGTGGTATATCAGGATTTGGCGAAAATCAACCGCGCCATTGCCGACAATTCCATCCTGGAGAACCCGGAAATCAAGCAGGCCTTCAGCTATGCAAAGACCAGCGGCAAGCGCCTGCACCTGATGGGCCTGACTTCCACGGGCGGCGTTCACTCTTCCTTAGACCACCTCCTGAAACTCATCGACATCGCCAAGGCGTACGACATTCAGGAATGTTACGTACATTGCTTTATGGACGGCCGGGATACCGACCCCCGGTCGGGCAAGGGCTTCATCGCCGACTTGCAGAAGCACATGGATGAGGTGGGCACAGGCGTTGTCGCAACCATCATCGGCCGCTATTACGCCATGGACCGCGACAAGCACTGGGACCGCATCAAGCTGGCCTACGACCTGCTCGTCAACGGCCAGGGCCGTGCGGTGACCGACATGGTGGCGGGCGTACAATCGTGCTATGACAGCCATACCGAGGAGCACAAGAACACCGACGAGTTCATGGAGCCCCTCGTCAACAGCCAGGTTGACGGGCGCATCCGGGAAGGCGACGTGGTCATTTTCTTTAATTTCCGCAGCGATCGCGCCAAAGAGCTGACCACCGTGCTCACGCAGCAGGACATGCCGGAGCAGGGGATGAAGACCATCCCGAATCTCCAATACTACTGCATGACGCCCTATGATGAATCCTTCGCGGGGGTTCACGTCATCTTCCCCAAAGAGAACGTGGTGAACACCCTGGGCGAATTCATCGCCAGCAAGGGCCTGAAGCAGCTGCACGTCGCCGAGACAGAGAAGTATGCTCACGTGACATACTTCCTCAATGGCGGGCGGGAAGAACCCTTCAAGGGGGAAGACCGCATCCTGGTGAATTCCCCTCAGGTGGCCACCTACGACCTGCAGCCCGAGATGTCTGCTTACGAAGTGACGGACAAGCTGGTTGAGGCGCTCGAAACCGGCAAATACCACTGGATCGTGGTGAACTTCGCCAACGCCGACATGGTGGGCCACACGGGTGTTTACACGGCCATCGGGTCTGCCGTGAGAGTGATTGACGAGTGCCTGCTGGAAGTGGTGGAAACCGCCAGGACGATGGGCTATGAAATCATCATCACCGCCGACCACGGCAATGCCGACCATGCCCTCAATGAAGACGGCTCGCCCAACACGGCCCACTCCACGAACCCCGTTCCTTTCATCTACGTGACAGAGAACAAGGATGCGAAGGTTCAGAACGGCGCCCTGGCCGACGTAGCCCCCTCCATCCTCCACATCATGGGCCTGGAACAACCCGCGGAAATGACCGGCCAGTGCCTGATCGTCGCTTCTCTTTGATGACAGCGGTGATATGGCTGACTTCGTCGGAAGGAACACCTTCCTCGCGTGCATATCCGGCAAAATGCGAGACGGCTTCATCTACCTGCTCCAGAATCTCTTTGGGATGCCGAATGCTTTGGGCTGCGGCTATTTCAAAGAGATCCTTGTCGGTAATATTGTCGCGTTTCCCGTTGATGGTCAGTTGGTGCGCATTCGCCCATTGGCCTTTGGGATTGTAACTGAAACCCATATCATAGGCGGGCGCCAAATGCCAGGTCCCATCTCTTTCCATTAAAAACGAAATGTTCTTTGTGTGATCATCCATATTGACGCTCAATACGTTGAACAGCATTCTCCGGAACATTTCTTCGCTTTGGATGTAATCCAGATTCAGCATCCGCATGGTCCTGAAAACCTGTTCATAGGAATAGGCGCCCGGCTGCTGGAAATCATAATGGGCCAGACCGCAGAGGGTTTGCATGTGTATCTTCTGGCCGCCTCTTCTGTCGAACCTTTTTGTCATGAAGTGCGCCCTGTCGTTTTCGCGGATAAGCCGGCATTCTGTCATCTGAATTCCGGCATCCTTCACGCAACGGGAGAACGCATACTCGATTCGTCCGTAGTTGGCCGGATTGACCGGGCGGGCGTGAGAGTCAAACCCGTCAAACTTGAGCAGCCAATAATCAAAGCCTTCCGGTGCCGGAACCTGCCCTGACCGGATTTCTCCCGTGGTATCGTTCAGCGCGATGACGGCCTTGGCGCGCTGTCCGCCGGCAGATGTGCCGATTTTAAGGATGTCAAGAATCGCTTGTTCCTTGTTTTCAAAACAAGATTTGAATCCCTCTTTTGACGAAAGGGCTTGCCTGGCCGTCTCTACCAACGCCTCCAGTTCAATCAAAGAACTCTCATCCATGTATGTTTCGCGAGCAGGCTGGTATTCCAGAGCGCCCATGCAACGTTGTCCTTGGAAAGAGAGCTTCTCCAAAGCGTTGGCCTGGCCCTCGTCCCGCGAATTCAGCGTGAGCCACTGGTTAAGGAGCGCCTGGCCAAAACTGTCCGGCAAGGAGTCTGCAATCATCCCCGGCAGGCCATTGAAGGTGTCGCGACTGAGGTTGGGAAAGCTATAAACCCGTCTTCCGTCAGTTGGCATCATAAGCGGGGAGGGCTGAAGGCCACTGGAACGAAATGCATCGGTATACTCAAAATCACAGTAGCCGTTTTCCAGCAGGCGGAGCGCCCCGATGGGTTTACCATAGAGGAGTACTGTTATTGTCTGCATCATCTTTTCTTGCTTTTGATGCACGTTTGCGTGTTTTCATCCCGGCTTCCAGCTTCTGGTATTCCAACGGAGAAATTTCTTTCTCTTGAAAGAAAGGGGAAAGCGCATCCAGCCTGTCTAAAATACGCAGCACTTTTATCAGGTTCTGCATCGAGGTTCCTTTCCCGTTCTCTATCTGATAAATGGTTGCCAGACTCAACTGCGTCTTTTCCGCCAAATGGGCCTGAGACAGGTCCATATCCAGCCTCCAGGCTTTGACCTGTTCCCCCATTCTCTTTAGGATGGCACTGTCCGTCATCCATTTTATGTTCTCCATAACTATTGGAATTTCTATGTATTGAAAGCAAATATAGTCAATAACATTTAATATTCCAATAGTTATAGACTATTTTTGTTACCCAAGGATCAGTTTCACGCGGAAGCCCCGTTCGGTGGGCTCTTCCACTACTTGCTGGCATTGGGCGGAAAGGGCGCTGCGTTGCTCGGCTATCAGGTTATTGGTAAAGCTCTCGGCAAGGGAAGTGAAGAAGTCCATAGCTTACTTATTCCAGCGGGATCTCCGGGTGCTGCACCGAAATGGGCAGGCCTTTCTGCGAGACGTAGAACATGCAGAGGACGACGGGTTTCGTGCCGCGGTTCTCGCCGCGGTGGATGGTGCCCACCATCTCCACGAGGGCCTCGCCCTCATGAAAGACCCGCTCGGTGCCGTCCGGGCAGGCGATGGTCAGATCGCCCTGCACCACGATGCCGTAGTTCATCACGGGGTGGTGGTGCCAGCCCAGTTTCTTTCCGGCGGGTATCTCGTATTTCATGGCCACCAGTTCGGGGCGGCCCTGCGGGTAATCGGGCATTTCCACGCCGTCCCAACTCTGGCTGGAACGGATCAGTTCGGTGGACGTAACGGTCGTTTGTTTCATGGCTGGATGGTTTTCGGTTCATTGACAAAAGAGGCACTCACTTTCGTAAGTGCCTCATTTTCTGGTAGCGGGACCCAGGATTGAACTGGGGACCTCATGATTATGAATCATGCGCTCTAACCAGCTGAGCTATCCCGCCTTATGATACCGGGGCACTGCCCCGGACCCCTCGCTCCGGCCTTGCTATTGCTCGGGCTAACCCTGCTCGGCCTACGCTAGCGGCTGATGCCGCTTTGAGCGCTAGTTTTGTTGAGGTAGACGGATTCGAACCGCCACTAAGAGGACCAGAATCTCTTGTGCTGCCATTACACCATACCTCAGTGACTGGGGCGCTGCCCCAAACCCCGCCGCTACGGCCTTGCTATTGCGCAGGGCTAACCCTGCCCGGCCTTCGCTAGCGGCTGATGCCGCTTTGATTGGGACTGCAAAGGTAGGAAAAGAAATCGGGTTTGCAACAAAAACTTAATTTTTTTTGTAGATATCCTCGATGACCAGGCCGGCGAGGGTCATGCCGAAGAGGGCGGTGACATGGGCCGTGGTGCCGTTGATCTGGGCCTTGCGGCCGTCCCACTCGCTGTTGGTCGCGTCGGCGGCGAGGGCGGTGCCGCGGTTGGGAAGCACTTCCTCGTCGTACACGCAGCGGAACTTGTGCCCGGGATAGGTGTGGTTCTGTTTGTATTTCTTGCGGATGGCTGCGCCGAGCGGACAGCCGCGCACGTTCCAGAATTCCGCCACCTTCACGCCCTGCGGATTGACTTTCAGCGCGGCGCCCATCGAGCTGAAGAAGACCGCCGGGGTGCGGGTGCCGCGCAGGATCAGGTCGGATTTTTCCTTGAGCGAGTCGATGGCGTCGAGGATGTAATCGTAGCTTTCCAGCTGGAAGGAAGCGGCGGTGTCCGCGTTGTAGGGCTGCTGCAGCGCGGTGATCTCCGCGTGCGGGTTGATCTCGAGCAGGCGCGCCTTGAGCGCTTCGACCTTCACCTGCCCGACGGTGCGGGCGGTGGCCATGAGCTGGCGGTTGATGTTGCTGGTGCTCACGCAGTCGGAGTCCACGAGGGTCAGGTGCGTGATGCCGGAACGGACCAGGCCTTCGGCACACCAGCTGCCCACGCCGCCCACGCCGAAGAGGATGACGCGGACGCGTCCCAGCGCCGCCATGACCGCGTCTCCCACCAGAAGTTTCGTGCGGTTGAAGGCGGGATCGTCAACAGGGGAATAGGGGATTTCGGACATGGCTACAGATAAAAACCGTGGTTTTGCTTGATTTCCTTCATGACGAAGGTGGAGAGGATGGAACCGATGGACTCGATGGTTCCCAGCGTGTTGATGACGAAATCGTTGTAGTAGCGCATGTTGGGCGCGTTGATGGTGAGCAGGTAGTCGAACTCGCCCGCCACGTTGTAGCAGGCCGTCACCTGCGGTACTTTCTGGATCACCTTCACGAAGTCGTTGGCTACGTCGCGGCTCATCTGTTTCAGCTTCACGCTGCAGAACACCAGGAAGCCCTGGTTGAGTTTCTCCGCGTCGAGGATGGCGACGTATTTCTTGATGTAGCCTTCCCGTTCGAGGCGCTTGAGGCGCTCGAAGACCGGGGTTGTGGAGAGATTGACCTTGGCGGCCAGTTCCTTGGTGGTGATGCGTGCGTTGTCCTGCAGGGTGCGCAGGATTTTCAGGTCGGTTTCGTCGAGTCGGTTGTCGGGCGTCATGGGAGGCAGAATGATATTCCGAAAAAGGCCCCGTCGGGAGCCTGTTTCCATAGATTAATTTTACTTCTTTCTGCAAAATTAGAAAAAATATCCAAATTTCTTTCCTGCCTTGTAATATTTTTCCAGAATTCTCAATTTTGCATCGTAAAAACCGTTGAAGATGCAGCGACACTCCCTGATCCTGGACGAGCCTTTTCCCCTGGAAGCCGGCGGACAGCTGCCCCGGCTGGAACTGGTGTACCACACCTCGCCGCGGGCATACCGGCCCGGCGACCGGGTGGTCTGGATCTGCCACGCGCTGACCGCTTCTTCCGATGCGGAAGACTGGTGGCCGGGGCTCGTGGGGCCGGGGAAGGAGTTCGACACGGAGCGCGACTTCGTGGTGTGCGTCAATATCCTGGGTTCGCCCTACGGCTCCAGCGGCCCCGCCTCGGTCAACCCCTCGACGGGAAAACCCTGGCTGCTGGGCTTCCCGGACGTGACCATCCGCGACTTCGTGCGGGCTTCCATCCTGGTGCGCAGGCACCTGGGCATCGAGGCCATCGACCTGCTGGCCGGCGCGTCGACGGGCGGTTTCCAGGTGCTGGAGTGGTGCGTGATGGAACCGGAGGTCATCCGGCGTGCCGCCATCATCGCCACGGATGCGCGCGTGACCCCGTACCTGACCGCCTATGATACCGCGCAGCGGATGGCGCTGGAAGCCGATCCTTCGTTCCGCGAGTCGAACAGCCTCCGCGGCGGGGAAGCGGGACTCCGTTGCGCCCGGGCCATCGCCATGATCTCCTACCGCAGCTACGAGGGCTACAACAACACGCAGCCCGAGCCCGACGCCGACACCCTGTTCGCGCAGCGCTGCGCCTCGTACCAGCGCTATCAGGGCAAAAAGCTCTCCGATCGTTTCGACGCCTACAGCTATGCCAGCCTGATCCACGCCTGCGAGAGCAACAACCTGGGCCGTGGCCGCGGCGGCGTGGAAAAGGCGCTGGGCACCATCCAGGCGCGTTGCGCCGTGGTCTGCATCGACAGCGACAGCCTCTTTCCGCCCCGGGCGATGCGGACGCTGGCCGCCGGCATTCCCCATGCGGCCTACTATGAAATCGCCTCGCCCTTCGGCCACGACGGCTTTCTTTTGGAAAATGAACAATTAAGCACGATCTTTACTTCGCTATGCAAGTCCTGAAATTCGGAGGTACGTCGGTGGCCGATGCGGCTGCCATGACCCGCGTGGTCGACATCGTCACCGCGGCGGTCGAGCGCGACCGGACCATCCTGGTCTGTTCAGCCATCAGCCGCTGCACCGATACCCTGATTGAAATCGGCCATCGGGCCGCCCGCCGCGACGACAGCTACCGCACGCTCATCGACCAGCTGCAGCAGCGCCACGAGGCGATCGTCCAGGAGCTTCTGGTTCCCGAGCGCCAGGCGGAGGCCAACGCCCAGGTGCGCACGCTCTTCGATTCGCTGCGCAGCATCGCGCAGGGCGTCTGCCTGGTGGGCGAATTGAGCCCGGCCAGCCTCGATGCCATCGAGAGCTTCGGAGAACTCCTCTCCACCCGCATCCTGGCCATCCGCTTCGCCCAGACCGGCATTCCGCTCAAATGGCTCGATGCCCGCGAACTGATCCGCACCGAGCGGGTGAGCGGGCGCAGCGTCGTGGTTCCCGACGTCACGAACCAGCGCATCGTCGAGGCGGTGGAGCACAACCCCCTGGTCTCGCTCTTCATCGTACCCGGATTCATCGCTTCCGACCGCGAAGGCCGCACCACGACGCTGGGCCGCGGCGGTTCCGACTATACGGCGGCGCTCCTGGCCGTCGGCATCAAGGCCCGCCTCGTGGAAATCTGGACCGACGTGCCCGGCATGATGACCGCCAATCCGAAGAGCGTGCCGACCGCCCGCACCATCCGCCACATCTCCTACCGGGCGGCGCTCGAGCTCTCGCATTTCGGTGCCAAGGTCATCTATCCGCCGACCATCCAGCCCGTCGTGTCGGAAGGCATCCCCATTTATGTGAAGAACACCTTCGATCCCGCCGCCTTCGGCACGCTGATCGAGAAGAATCCGCCCCGCAGCCGCGACAGCCTCACCGGCATCACCAATTCCGACGACATAGCGCTCCTCTCGCTCGAAGGGAGCGGCATGGTGGGCATCCCGGGCTTCTCGAGCCGGCTCTTCGATACGCTGACGCGCGAAGACATCAATATCATCCTGATCACGCAGGCCTCCTCGGTGCACACCATGTGCATCGCCGTGTCGGAAAAAGATGCGGAACGGGCCAAGCGCGCCGCCGACAGCTGCTTCGCCTATGAGATCAGCCTGGGCAAGCTCAACCCCCTGAAAGTGGAGAAGGGCTGGTCCATCGTCTGCCTGGTGGGCGACAACGTCATCGGCCAGAGCGGCGCTACGGGCCGCATGCTGGCCGCCCTGGGCGCGCACGGCATCCAGGTCCGGGCCACGGCGCAGGGTTCTTCGGAGCGCAATATCTCGGTGATCGTGCCCTCGGCTTCGGTGGAAGACGCCATCCGGCACATCCACAACGAGTTTTTCGACAAGCGCAACGAGCAGGTGGTCAACCTCTTCGTCACGGGCTACGGCACGGTGGGAAAAGCGCTGGTCGACATGGTGGCCACGCAGGCCGACGCCATTGCGGAACGGACCGGCAAGCGGCTGGTGCTCTGCGGACTGGCGAACAGCCGGCGCTTCGTGCTCGATCCGGAAGGCCTGGACGCTTCCCAGGCGGCCGCCCTGCTGGCGGAAGGCCGTCCCTCGACCGACGACGCCTGGTTCGGCGCCCTGGCCGGACTTTCGCTGGAACATCCTGTGTTTGTGGATTGTACAGCCAGCAGCGACGTGGCTTGCCGTTATCGGCAGCTGCTGCAGCGCGGCTACCATGTGGTGGCCTGCAACAAGATCGCCTTCTCGGCACCCGGCAACCCGCTGCCGGCCCTGCGCTCCGCCGCCCGCTCCGGCGGCGTGACGCTGCGGTATGAGACGACCGTGGGCGCTTCGCTGCCCGTGCTGGAATCCGTTTCCCGCATCGTGGCTGGCGGCGACCGGCTGCAGGCCGTCGAGGCCGTGCTGTCCGGGACCCTGGCCTGGCTTTTCGACCGCTACGACGGCGGTCGCGACGGGGTGGATTTCGCCTCGCTGGTGGAGCAGGCGCGAGTGGCCGGTTACACGGAGCCCGATCCGGCCATCGACCTGAGCGGCCGCGACGTGCTGCGCAAGCTCCTGATCCTGGGCCGCGAAGCGGGGATTCCGCTCGAGGAATCCGATGTCGAACAGACGCCGCTGCCGGCGGTCGGCGATGAAAGCGCCTTCGCCGCGCTGCATGCCGAGGCCGTACGCCAGGGCGGTAAGCTGCGCTATGTCGCTTCGCTGGTGGCGGATGCATCGGCGCCCAAGGGCTGGCAGGCGCGCATCGGCCTGCAGACGGTCGGGCCGGACAGTCCGCTGTACGCCCTCCGCGGCACGGACAACTGCGTGCTGTTCCATACCGCCGATTATGCCTCGCCGCTGGTCATCCAGGGCGCGGGCGCGGGAGCCCGGATCACGGCTTCCGGATTGTTGAACGATATACTCTTGTAAGGATATGAAAGTTGCTGTCGTCGGGGCCACCGGCCTGGTGGGAACCCGTATGTTGGAAGTATTGGCCGAGCGGAAGTTCCCGGTCACGGAATTGATTCCGGTCGCCTCGGAGAAATCTGTCGGACGGGAACTCAGGTTCAATGGCCGCACGTGGCGCGTGGCCGGCGCCGACGAGGCCATCGCGGCCCGACCGGCCCTCGCGCTGTTCAGCGCCGGCGCCGGCGTGTCGAAGGAACTTGCGCCCCGCTTCGCCGCCGCCGGCTGCCGGGTGGTCGACAATTCCTCGTGCTGGCGCATGGACCCCACCAAGAAACTGGTGGTCCCCGAGATCAACGGGGATGTCCTGACGGCCGACGATTACATCATCGCCAACCCCAACTGCAGCACCATCCAGATGATCCTGCCGCTTCCGCTGCTGCACGAAGCCTTCCGCATCCGCCGCATCGTGGTGAGCACCTACCAGTCCGTTACCGGCACCGGCTACAAGGCCGTCGCGCAGCTGGAGGCGGAACGTGCCGGCAAGCGCTGGGGCGAGTATCCGGCCGTCTATCCCTGCCCGATCGACGGGAATATCCTGCCGCACATCGACAGCTTCCTGGACAACGGCTACACCAAGGAAGAGATGAAGATGGTCAACGAAACCTGCAAGATCCTGCGCGACGACACGATCCGCGTGAGCGCCACCACCGTGCGCGTGCCCGTGCAGGGCGGACACAGCGAGAGCGTCAACGTGGAGTTCGAAAAGCCGTTCGACCTGGCCGACGTCCGCCGCCTGATGGCCGCCGTGCCCGGCGTGGAGATCCAGGACGATCCCGCGCACAACGTCTATCCCATGCCCATCAACGCCTGGGGCACCGACGCCGTCTACGTGGGCCGCATCCGCCGCGATTTCTCGGTCGAAAACGGCATCAACTTCTGGTGCGTGGCCGACAACCTGCGCAAGGGAGCCGCCACCAACGCCGTCCAAATCGCTGAATATCTTTTGGCAAAACATTGGATATAGTCCGTATCTTTTTATAACTTTGGGAAAAATATCCCAAAGACCATGAAAAGACTTTACCTTGTGCTGCTGTCGGCGATGCTGACCCTGTCGGGTTGCGGCGTCCTGACCGGTACCGGCGTTGACGCGGCCGGGCTCGCTACGGCGGCCGGCACGGCCATGACCGCCCTGACCATCACCGACGACCAGATCGCCGAGCTCAGTGCCCAGTCCGTCGCCTACATGGACTCGGTCAACAAGGTGGAAAAAGGCAATTATGACGCCCGTCTGCGGAAACTGATGGGCAATGTCAAGTCCATCAACGGCGTGCCCATCAACCTGAAAGTCTACAAGACCAACGAAGTCAACGCCTTCGCCTGCGGCGACGGCTCCATCCGCGTGTATTCCGGCCTGATGGACGTGATGGACGATGCCGAGCTGATGGCGGTCATCGGACATGAGATCGGCCACGTCGTCAACAAGGACACGAAGACCGCCATGAAGAAGACCTACATGGCCTACGCGGCCCGCATGGCCCTGGGATCCACCGGTACGCTGATCGGCAACCTTTCCACCAGCGTCCTGGGCGACATCGCCCAGTCCTATCTCAACGCGCAGTATTCCCAGAAGCAGGAGTTCGCGGCCGACGAGGCGGGCTTTGCCTTCTCCATCCAGCAGGGCTACAGCCCCTACAGCATGTACAACTCGCTGGTCAAGCTCATGCAGCTGAATTCGGGCAGCTCCACGTCGCGCAGCAGCGGCGTGCAGCAGGCCTTCTCCTCGCACCCGGCTACGGAAGAGCGCGCCGCGCGCATGAAAACGGCGGCGGAGACCTATCTGCAGCAGCAGAAAAAGTAATCCTGTTTATTCAATCGTCCACTCGCAGCCGTCCTTGGTGTCCTTGATCTGGACGCCGAGGGCTTTGAGTTCGTCGCGGATGCGGTCGCTGGTCGCCCAGTCCTTGTTGGCCTTGGCCTGCTTGCGGACGTCGGCGATCATGCCGATCAGCCCGTCGACCAGCTGGCCGGAGCCGCTTTCGGCGCCTTCGTCTTCCAGGCCCAGCACGTCGTGCAGCACTTCCGTGAAGAGGGTGTGCAGGATCTGTTGATCGGCCGGATTGATGACGAGCGACTTGTCCTTGACGCTGTTGACGATGCGCACGGCGTCGAAGAGGACGGAGAGGGCGATGGGCGTGTTGAGGTCATCGCACAGGGCCTCGTAGACGCGTTCCGGCAAGGCGGCGATTTCGGCGTTGGCCGGGGCCTTGGGGTCGGTGGGGAGCTTGTCCACGTCCTTGGCGGCCAGCATCATCCGCTTGAGCCCTTTCTCGGCGGCCTGCAGGGCTTCGTTGCTGAAATCGAGCGGGCTGCGGTAGTGGGCCTGCAGGATGAAGAAGCGCACGGTCATCGGGCTGTAGGCCTGGTCGAGCACGCTGTTCCTGCCGGTGAACAGTTCGTCGAGCGTGATGAAGTTGCCCAGCGACTTGCCCATCTTCTGGCCCTTGATGGTGATCATGTTGTTGTGCATCCAGTAATGGACGCCGCCCTGTCCGCGGGAGGCGGTGTTCTGGGCCAGTTCGCATTCGTGATGCGGGAACATGAGGTCCATGCCGCCGCCGTGGATGTCGAACACTTCGCCCAGGTACTTCTCGCTCATGGCCGAGCACTCCAGGTGCCAGCCCGGGAAGCCTTCGCTCCAGGGCGAGGGCCAGTGCATGATGTGCTCGGGCGAAGCCTTCTTCCAGAGGGCGAAGTCGAGCGGGGAGTGCTTGTCGTCCTGTCCGTCGAGGTTACGGGTTCCTTCGCGGGTGTCTTCGAGGTTGCGGCCCGAGAGAATGCCGTAGTGGTGCTTCTCGTCGTATTTGGCCACGTCGAAATAGATGGAGCCGTTGCTCTCGTAGGCGTAACCGGCTTCCAGGATCTTCTTCACCAGGGCGATCTGCTCGATGATGTGCCCGGAGGCACGCGGTTCGATGGACGGTGGCAGCACGTTGAGCTTGCGCATCGCGTCGTGGTAGCGCAGGGTGTAGGTCTGCACGACCTCCATCGGTTCGAGCTGCTCGAGCCGCGCCTTCTTGGCGATCTTGTCCTCGCCCGTGTCGGCATCGTTCTCGAGGTGGCCTACGTCGGTGATGTTGCGGACGTAGCGCACCTTGTAGCCGAGCTGCTTGAAGAGCCGGAACAGGACATCGTAGGTGATGCCGGGCCGGGCGTGCCCCAGGTGAGCGTCACCGTAGACCGTCGGGCCGCAGACATACATGCCCACCATGCCCGGATGGACGGGTACAAACAGTTCTTTCTGATGCGACAGGGTATTGTACAGGTAAAAAGCTCGAGCCATTTCTTGCAGGTAAAGATGGATACGAAGGCAAAATTACGTATTTTTTGGCATACTGCGACAAATGGCCCGAGTTCTTCGACCAAAAGCGGGGACGGCTAGGCCGTTCCGGCCGGGAGGCAGGGCTCCAGGCGCCCGGCGACGATTTCGACCAGGCTGCGTTCCGTGCCGTCGTTGCCCGTGTACTTGATGTTGCGGAGACGGCCCACGAGCGAGACGAAGGCGCCTTTTCGGATCTCCTTGAAATCCATGATGTTCCTGCCTGCCCAGGCAGAAATGTTGTGCCAGGTGGTCTCCTCGCGGAGTTCACCGCTCTTTCCCCGGAATGCTTCATTCGTTGCCAAAGAGAACCGCGCGACCTGCGCATCTCCCACACTGAAAACCTTGGGATCGTGTCCGACGCGGCCCCTGAGTTCCACTCTGTTTAAAAATTCGTTCTCAATCATGATACTTTGTGTTTTTGTTGTTCGGGGGCAAAGTAAATATGGAAAAACGCCGGCAGCAAGAGGCTAAACGGATATAAACGGGTATAAACGTTTAGAAACGGCTCCGCGGCGTCCAGGAAAAGTTGTATTTCCCGTTATTTTCCCGAGATTCCGTAAATCTTTCCTCCGAGTTTTTATTTGCAGCCCGCCCGGCTTATCTTTGTCAGAAAGGAGGAATACGACGATGGAGAGAACCTGTATCCGCTGCGGGAAGCCCTACGAAGGGCGTTCCGACAAGAAATTCTGCTGCGACGACTGCCGGACCGACTACCACAACCAGGTCCGGCGCGAGCGCGACCGGGGCTTCCGGACGGTCAACCGCATCCTCGCCAGCAACTGGAAAATCCTGAAGGCCCAGCTCCGGGAGGGCCGCACCAGGCTCTCGGTCGCCGAGCTGGCGGGCCAGAACTTCAATTTCGAAGTCTACACGAATACCCGCAGCCTGCTTCCCGGGCTGCGCACCTACTGGTGCTACAACTGTGCGTACCGGATTTCCCGCTCGGGCACGGTACGGATTTGGGAAGGCGGCTGTCGAAATAATGCGTATCTTTGAATCATGAACGAAAACCGCATCAATCCGCTGCTGGCGGAATCCCCTCTGCCGTACGGCGCCCCCGTCTTCGACCGGATCGAAGAAAGCGACTATCTCCCGGCCTTCCGCGAAGCCATCGACCGCGCAAAGCGCGAAATCCAGGCCATTGTCGACAACCCGGCCGCCCCGGACTTCGCCAATACCATCGAGGCATTGGAAGCTTCCGGCCGCGATCTGGACCGCGTCTCCGGCCTCTTCTTCAACCTGACGGAGGCCTGCACGGACGACACGATGGACCGCATCGCCGAGGAAGTCTCGCCGCTGCTGACCCAGCACGGCATGTCGATCCTGCTCAACGAGCCGCTCTTCGCCCGGGTCAAGGCCGTGTGGGAGCAACGTGCTGCGCTCCAGCTCGATACGGAGGCCGACAAGCTGCTTGAAGACACCTGGAAATCCTTTGCCCGGCACGGCGCGAACCTGCCGCCTGCGGAGAAAAAGCACTTCGCCCAACTGTCGGAGGAACTCTCGCTGGCCACGCTGAAGTTCGGCCAGAACGTGTTGGCCGCCACCAACGCCTACACGCTGCACCTGACCGACGAGGCCGACCTGGCCGGCCTGCCCGACTTCGTGCGCGACATGGCTGCCTCCGAGGCGAAGAGCCGTGGCCTGGAGGGCTGGGTGTTCACCCTCAACCAGCCGAGTTACGGGCCCTTCCTCAAGTTCAGCGCCTGCCGGCCGCTGCGCGAGCAGATCTGGCGGGCCTACAACGGCAAGTGCGTGGGCGGTGAGAACGACAACAAGGCCCTCATCCGCCGGATCGTGGCCCTGCGTGCAGAAAAGGCGCAGCTGCTGGGCCATCCGACCTACGCCGACTACGCCCTGGAAGAGCGGATGGCCAAAAAGCCGCAGACGGTGCAGCGTTTCCTGGACCGCCTCATGGCGCCCTCGCTTCCCGCCGCGCAGCGGGAAGTGGCCGAGATTGCGGCGTACGCCCGGTCACAGGGATTTGCAGAAGCGCTGATGCCCTGGGACTTCAGCTACTGGTCGGAGAAGTACCGCAAGGAGCGCTTCGACCTGGACGACGCCCTGCTGAAGCCCTATTTCCAGCTGGAAGCCGTTCAGGCGGCCGTTTTCGACCTGGCTGGCCGTCTCTACGGCCTGCGCTTCACGCCGCGGACGGACCTGCCGGTCTATCATCCCGACGTGCGGGTTTTCGAAGTAAACGCAGAAAACGGGCGCATGATGGCGCTGCTCTATATGGATTATTTCCCGCGCGAAAGCAAGCGTGGCGGTGCATGGATGACCACTTTCCGCGAGCTCGGCACGTTCCGGGGACAGGAAGAGCGCCCGCTGGTGTCGGTGGTGACCAATTTCACCAAGCCGACCGCCACGACGCCCTCCCTCCTGACTTTCTACGAAGTGACGACCCTGCTGCACGAATTCGGCCATGCCCTGCACGGCATGCTGGCCGAAGGGCGCTACAAGACCCTGACGGGCACCAGCGTCGTGCGCGACTTCGTGGAGCTGCCGTCACAACTGATGGAGAACTGGGCCTTCGAGCCGGAGTTCCTGAACACCTTCGCGCGCCACTGGCAGAGCGGGGAAGTGATCCCGCAGGAATATGTCGACCGCATCGTCGCGGCCCGCAACTTCCTGGCCGGCTACGGGCAGGTGCGCCAGCTGCAGTTCGGCCTCCTCGACATGGCCTGGCACAACCGCGCCGAAGCGCCGGACGGGGACGTGGTGGCCTTCGAGCAGGAGACGCTCCGTCCGACGGCGGTCCTGCCCCTCATCGAAGGCATCGCCATCTCCCCCTCGTTCAACCACATCTTTTCCGGCGGCTATGCGGCCGGCTATTACTCATACAAGTGGGCGGAAGTGCTGGAGGCCGACGCCTTCGCCTGGTTCAAGGAGAAAGGCATCTTCAGCCGCGAAGCGGCGGAGCATTTCCGCAGGACCCTGCTGTCCCGCGGCGGCAGCGTAGACGCCGACATCCTCTACCGCGATTTCCGCGGGAGGGATCCGGAGCCCGATGCGCTCCTCGAAAAGCTGGGCTTGAAGGCGGGCTAGCGCGCCTACCAGTGGAACACGACGACCTTCTTGATGTCCGGGTGCAGGCTGTTGGCCACCGGGCAGGTCTTGGCTGCGTTCTCGATGAGGGCTTTCTCCTTGTCGCTGTAGTGGCTGCCGGCGGGAAGCTCGATGTCGAGGTGCAGTTCGGCCACGCGGCGCGGGTTGGCCGCCATCACCTTTTCGGTCGTGATGGTGGTGCCGTCGATGGAGAAGCCGTGGGTGCGGGCCGTCATGCCGATGATGGTCAGCATGCAGCAGCCGAGCGAGGTGGCGAAGAGGTCGGTGGGAGAGAAGAGGGAGCCGTCGCCGTTGTTGTCCTTCGGAGCCACGGTGCGGATCTTGCTGCCCGAGTCGAGGTGCTCGGCTTCGCAGCGGAGCTCGCCCAGGTAGACGGTTTTCATCTTGGTCATATGCGGGAATGTTAGAGTTCTTTGCGGAGTCGCGCGATCGGGATGTTGAGCTGCTCCCGGTACTTGGCCACGGTGCGGCGCGCCACCTTGTATCCCTTGGCGTCGAGCACGGCCACCAGCTCCTCGTCGGTGAGCGGCTTGCGCTTGTCTTCCTCTTCGATGCTGGTGGTCAGGATGGTCTTGATCTCGCGGGTGGAGACCTCCTCGCCGTCGTTGGCCACGAGGCCTTCCGAGAAGAAGTACTTCAGCGGGTAGATGCCGAAATGCGTCTGGACATACTTGCAGTTCACCACGCGGGAGATGGTCGAGATGTCGAGGCCGGTCTTCTCGGCGATGTTGCGCAGGACCATCGGCTTGAGCAGGGTCTCGTCGCCGTCGATGAAGAAGTCGTGCTGGTAGTCGATGATGGCGTTCATCGTGTTCTGCAGGGTGTTGTGCCGCTGCTTGATGGCTTCGATGAACCACTTGGCCGAATCGAGCTTCTGCTTGACGAACGTGGCGGCCTCTTTCTTCTCGCGGGTGGCGCTGTTGGCGGCTTCCATCAGCACGTCGGCGTAGCGCTTGTTGACCTTGAGCTCCGGCACGGAGAAGCGCGGCATCGACATGACGGGCTCGCCGTCCTTGAGTTCGACGAGGAAGTCCGGAACCACCTGCTGCAACTGCTCGGTGTAGGAGTCGTCGATCTGTCCGCCGGGGCGGGGATTGAGCCGCACGATCTCGCCGATGGCCTCTTTCAACTCTTCTTCCGAGATGCCCAGCTTGGCCGTGATCTTGGTATAGTGTTTCTTGGTGAATTCCACGAAATGGTCGCGGAGGATGCGGGTGGCCAGCTGCACCGACGGGGTCTGGGTCTTGGTGCGCAGCTGCAGCAGCAGGCATTCCCGCAGGTCGCGGGCACCCACGCCGGCCGGGTCGAATTCCTGGATCAGGGCCAGCAGCTGCTCCACTTCCTTCTCGTCGGTCTCGATGCCGAGCCGGAAGGAGATATCGTCGCAGAGCGATTCGAGGTCGCGCCGCAGATAGCCGTCGTCGTCGATCATGCCGATGATGAAGAGGGCGATCTGGTGCTGCCGTTCGTCGAGCTTGCAGTAGCCGAGCTGCGACTCGAGGCTCTGGTGGAAGCTCTCCCGTACGGAGAACGTATTGTACTGGGGCTTGAGGTCCTTGCCCTGGTTGTTGACGTAGAGCTTGTAGGAAGGCGTCGGGTCGCTGCCGCTGTATTCGCTCAGCGAGACGTTCTTCTTCTCCTCACCTTCGGGCGAATCGTCCACCACTTCTTCGAGCACGGGGTTCTCCTCCAGTTCCTTCTGGATCCGCTGCTCGAGTTCCGGCGCGGGAAGCTCGATCAGCTTGATCGTCTGGATCTGCAGGGGCGAGAGCTTCTGAAGCTGCTTCTGCTGCTGGGTGAGGCTGATCTTCGACATGTCAGAATCCGGGGTAGTTGATTTGTTCCTTGACAACGAAGACGTAGGGATAGGCGCCCGTCGCGGAGAGCTTGCTCGCGAAGCGCTGGGCGTCGGCCCGGGTACGGAAATCGCCCACCGCCACCTTGAAATAGGGGCTGACGTGGCTCACGTACACGGGGACTTCGGGGTATTTCTCGCGGAACCCTGCGGCGATGGAGGCCGATTTGGCGCGGGCGGTACGGTCGCTGTCGAAGAAGATGCGCACGCGGTAGCCCTGCAGCTTGGCGCTGCTGTTGGCCACGATGTGGCGGGAGAGGGCGTTGCGGATCTCGATGGACTGGTTGACGATGGCGGTGCCGTTCGGGCCCTCGTTCTGATGGATGAGCGAGAGGATGTCGACGCCCAGCAGCGAACTGTCGACCGGGGCTTGCGCCGAGGCGGCGACGCCGATGAACAGGGCGGCGATCAGGGTCAGGAGTCTATACTTTTTCATTCCGTTTCAGTTTTCATGTTGCCGAGCAGGTCCTTGAGCTCCTTGAGCGGCACCCGTTCCTTGTGGATTCGTTTCTTGAGCGAGCCCTTGCGGACGGTCATCTCGATGTCGGCGACGTACTGTGCGAGGTCGAGGGCGTCCTCGCCGCCCGAGAGGAGGGCGAGGGGACGGAGCAGCACCACTTCCAGCGGAATGGCCACGGTCTGGTTGCTCCTGGGCGCGATGGAGGCGGTTTCGGGCATCGTGACCTCGGCGAAGCGGGCCGTTTCATCGCCCCGGTATACATACGCGTGCAGCGTGTCGAGGGTATAGGTCGCGGAAGAAGGATTCTCCACGTCGAGGTTCAGCACCAGGCCGGCCGTCACGCCGTTGGCGCCGAGTCCCAGCCCGCCGGAAGGCTGCAGGCGATACCCCCTGATCACGGGATCCTTGGACGCGTCGTGGCAGGCGGTCAGCAGCAGGGCTGTGCAAAGAAAGGCCAAAATCCGTTTCATGCTATTTCGTCTCAGCAAATATCATACAAAGATATAAAAAACTTATCTTTGCTGCGAAATTTGAGCGAGCAATGAAGGTCTTTATCGAAACATACGGCTGTCAGATGAACGTCAACGACAGCGAGGTAGCCCTCTCCATCCTGCAGCAGGCGGGATATTCCCGTTGCACGTCCATGGACGTCGCCGACCTGATCCTGATCAACACCTGTTCGGTGCGGGACAACGCGGAGCAGCGCGTCCTGGGCCGTCTCGACGTGTTCCGCCAGGAGAAGCGCCGCCGCAGCGGCGTGGTGGTGGGCGTGATGGGCTGTATGGCCGAGCGGCTCAAGGAGAAACTGCTGGAGAACCCGGCCGTCGACATCGTGGCCGGCCCCGACGCCTATCGCGACCTGCCCCGCCTGGTGGCCGCCGTCACCAGCTCCGGCAAGCAGATCAATACGATCCTTTCCCACGAAGAGACCTATGGCGACATCGCGCCGGTGCGGATGGACCGCGACGGCGTGACCGCCTTCATTTCCATCATGCGGGGCTGCAACAATGTCTGCTCCTACTGCATCGTTCCCTTTGTCCGCGGCGCCGAGCGCAGCCGCGACGCCCACAGCATCCTCCGCGAGGCCCGGAGCCTGATCGACGCCGGCTACAAGGAGATCAACCTGCTGGGCCAGAACGTGGATTCCTACCGCTGGGTGAATCCGGAAGGCGGCGAGACCGTCGATTTCGCGGGCCTGCTCGAGCAGGTGGCCGCGCTCGACCCGGCCATCCGCATCCGCTTCGCCACGTCCCATCCCAAGGACATGAGCGACGCCGTGCTGCTGGCCATGTCGCGCCACGCGAACATCTGCCGGCACATCCACCTGCCCGTCCAGTCCGGCAGCGACACGATGCTCGAGAAGATGAACCGCAAGTACACCCGCGCGCACTACCTGGAGCGCATCGCCCGCATCCGGGAGATCCTGCCCGACTGCGCCATCACCACCGACGTGATCGCGGGCTTCTGCGGCGAGACCGAAGCCGACCACGAGGCGACCCTGTCGCTCATGCGGGAAGTGCGCTACGACAGTGCCTTCATGTTCCAGTATTCCGAGCGCCCGGGGACCCGCGCGTCCCGCCATTTCCCCGACGACGTGCCGGCCGAGGTCAAGACGCGCCGTCTCAACGAGATCATCGCGCAGCAGAACGAGATTTCCCTCGAAATCAACCGCCAGCTCGAGGGACAGTGCTTCGAGGTGCTGGCGGAGTGCACGTCGAAGCGTTCCGATGCGGAGCTGCTGGGCCGCACGTCCCAGAACAAGAGCTGCGTGTTCCCCGCCGCCGGCCACAAACCCGGCGACCTGGTCACCGTGCGGGTGCTGTCGAGCACTTCGGCCACCCTGCGGTGCGAAGTCGTCGAATAGGTTTTTTCCTGTTTAGTTTTTGGAGCCGAAAGCCAAATCGCCGGCATCGCCCAGGCCCGGGACGATGAACGAGTGGTTGGTGAGCTCTTCGTCGATGGCGCCCACCCAGAAGGTCACGTGCTTGTGGGGTAGGTTCTTGGATAGATTCTCCACGCCGTCGCGCGAGGCCACGGGGCAGACGATGTGCGTGTGCTTCGGTTCGCCGTTCGCCACGAGGCTTTCATAGGTCATCAGCATGGAGGCGCCTGATGCCAGCATCGCGTCGGCGATCACCAGCGTCTTGCCTTCCAGCGGCGGGCAGCTCTGGTATTCGATGAGCATGTCGCATTCGTTGCCCTTGCCGTATTTGCGGTAGGCCGCCACGAAAGCGTTCTGTGCGCCGTCGAAGCAGTGGAGCAGGCCGTCGTGGACCGGCAGTCCGGCGCGCAGGATGGTGGCCAGGACGATGGGTTCGTCCAGGACGCGGCAGTCCGCGATACCCAGCGGCGTCTCGGTCTGTACCGTCTTGTACGACAATGTCTTGCTGATCTCATAGGCGAAGATTTCTCCCATGCGTTCCATGTTCTGGCGGAAGCGCATGCTGTCTTTCTGCACCGATTTGTCGCGGATCTGTGCCAGATAGTGCCCCAGCAGGGAGTCGGTTTCTCCAAGAGCGATGATTTTCATAGTCAGTCGGGTTTTTACAGCATAAAGATAATCATTCTGCGCAGAGAATGAAAATTTATTATCTTTGACCGCTCAATAGAAAAGATGGCTGAAAGGAAGCTACGCTACCATTTGCTCGCCCTGTTCGTCGCTGCCGTGTGGGGTGAGACCTTTGTCTCGACGAAGGTCCTGATCGGGGCCGGCATGCACCCGGTGGCCATCTTCTTTATCCGCTTCCTGCTGGCGTATGTCGGGATCTGGCTGTATATCGGGCTTACCCGGCAGAAGACGAGACTCTGGTACGGTTGGAAAGACGAGCTGGTGTTTCTGCTGCTGGGCGTCAGCGGCGGCTCTTTCTATTTCCTTGCGGAGAATAATGCGCTCGCCTATACCCAGGCCACCAACGTGGCCTTCCTGGTCTGCTCCGCCCCTTTGCTCACGGCGATTTTCACCCTGCTGTTCAGGCGCTTCGGCAAGGGACGCTTTGCCGAGGGACTGGAGGACATCCGGCTGGGCTTCCCGCTGATCGGCGGAACCATACTGGCGCTTTTCGGCATGGCCCTGGTGGTCTTCGACGGCAAGGGCCTCCATTTGTCGGTGAGAGGCGACCTGCTGGCCATCTGCGCGGCCTTGTGCTGGGCGGTCTACAGTCTCTTCATGGGACAGATGTCGCGCGATTACGGCGCGGTCACGCCGACCCGCAAAGTCTTTTTCTACGGACTCCTGACCATCCTCCCTTTCATGGGCGGGATGCAGGAATCCTTTTCCCCGGCCCTCCTGAGCCAGACCGCTGTCTGGACCAACCTGCTTTTCCTGGGCTTGCTGGCTTCCCTGATCTGCTTCATCCTCTGGAACCTGGTCATGGACAAGCTGGGGAACGTGACTTCCACCAACTACGTGTATCTGAATCCGGTCTTCACCCTGCTCACGGCCATGGCCCTGTTGGGAGAGCGCATGACGCTGATGGCCGGCATCGGCTGCGCCGCGATCCTGCTTGGCGTCATCTGGGCCGGCAAGGCTTAGATGGGTCAGTTCTGTCCTTGTTTTACAGCGCGGTCGACACCGTTTCACTGCTTACGGAGAGTTCCAGCCGTCCGGTGAGCCGGGTGTTTTTCATGCTCACGAAAGTGCCGGCCTTGTAGGCTGCAGGGACGGTCTTGGCGCCGTAATAGGTGACGCCGTCGTTGTCCATTACCTTGAATTTCAGGTCTTCGTCCGCTGTCGTATTGTTGTTGCGCAGGGCGACGAAGAACGGATCGGTCCTGGCGTCGTCCAGGATGACGTCGATGGTTCCGGTGGTGGAAGCGCCGTTCGGCGCCACGGACTGCACCAGCCCGCCGTCGGCTGCCGTGATCCATATCCGCTTGGCGGTGATGTCGTACACATGGCCCGCTCCATTGTGCTGGAAACGGAAGTTGATCCGATAGATGCTTTGCTGGTTGGCGAAGGAAGCGTTTTCCGTGGTGATGGTTCCGTTGGAGACATCCGTGACCAGTACGTTTTCAGCGAGCGTATAATGGTACTTGTTTTCGATGGACCGGTTGGCTGCGCCCGGGTGGTTGCCGTCGTTGCTGTTCAACAGCAGGCCCACCTGCCCGGTATAGTCCCATTCGTTCCGGGGTGTGCGCAGGGTGAGCGTTGTCGTCCCGGCCGTAATGCCGCTCGTGGTGACGGTGCCGGAGAGCGTGGCTTTGTGGGCATCCGAGGGGTCCGGGCTCGCTGTCAGCGTGCCGATGCTGTCCGCCCCCAGATAGACGAGTACCGGCTCATTCTCTTTCCAAATCGACCGGAGAACCGTGGTATTGTCCAGGCCGCCGTCGCCGATGTCCAAGCCCTTCGTTCCGGCCCCTTCGCCTTTGAACGCCTCGATGCGGACCGTCCACACCGAGTCTTTCTGCTGTGCCCGCTGATCCGGGCTTAGCTCGTGGACGAGAACATCCTGACATCCGGCCAGCATTCCGGCCAGGGCGAATCCTATGAGCAATAAACGCTTTTTCATTCTGCTACGAAATAGGCTTTTCCGGCGGGAATCGTGTTCCCGGAGAAGGGATAAAAGCCCCATTTTTTGTTGTTGTCAATCCCGAGCACGTACACGGTCTTGCCGCCGAACTGACTGACATTCACCGGCCCGTCCGAACCCTGCAGGATGTTGTACGGGCGGGGCGTCGGTCGCGTGCCGCTGAGGGACAGTGCGATGGTCTTCGTGCTTCCCGTGTCTCCCGGCTGTTTGTCCAGCAGGATAATCACCGGTGTTCCGGACGGAATCACGTCGCCGATGCAATAGAACACGTAATCATCTCCTTCCTTTTCGACCGTGTAGGCCAGCCCGCCTTGCGGCAGCTGCCAGTTTCTGGACCCGTCATAGAACGAGGCGATATACTGCGTCTCTTCCCGCACGGTGGCCAGTGTAGCCACGGGCCTGGGGACCTCGGTGATGCTGATGTCGTCCACGTAGAGCCAGGCCGTCTGGTCCTTAACCATGATAAGAACGTACTTGACGCCTTCCGGCACTTGGAGCGAGTAATGGTTCCACTGCCCGTTGACGGCCTCCACTTCCGAGGTGAACTTAAAGTCGTTCAGGCTGTTGGTCTTCGTGGACCAGCCGGCCCGGAAGGAGGAAGCATAGGATGTGAGCGTCGAGCCTTCCTGTACGGCGTAGTTCTTATAATAGAACGAGATGACTTTTGCGGCGTTTCCGTCCAGCAGGGGAGAGCGCAGGAACTGCGCTTCCGGACTGCCTTCGTCGAATTCGAAACCATAGGAGCCGTCGTGGTGTTGGTCCGTGGTTATCCCGGAGCGGCCATGTCCGTTCTCCAGGCGCCAGCCACCCATCCCGTTCTCGAAATCCTGGTAGTGCGGGATGGTAACCATCGGGCCTTCGGTCAGGAATTGGAAGGTCACGTAATTGCTGGTGCCGTTGGAGTAGCGTGCCTTGACGCGGAAAATATACGTCGTGTTGGCCGTCAGGTTCCCGAGCGTTGCGGCAGCGCTGTTTACCGTGGCTTCAGACGACCAGTCGCTGTCGTTCAGCCGCCGGTATTGATAGGCATAATCCGTGGCGCCATCGACTGCATTCCACTTCAGCGAGACTTGCTGTTCGCCCAGCTCGCTCACGGAGAGGCCGGTCGGCCTGGCCAGGGAGGAGTACGCCTCAAAGCGGAAATCATCCAGATACAGATCGGTATTCCAGGCATAGGACTGGACGGCGATGAAGCGGGTATTGGAAGGGAAGTCGTTGTCGTACAGCAGCCACTGTGCCTCTCCGGCGGTCAGTTCGTCTTCCCAGTGGAAGTCGCTGATATCGCTGGTCGAATCGGAATAGCCCACTTTGAACTTAGCGTACTGCGACGCCGAGGTGGAGGTGTTCCGATAGTAGAACGACACCCTGACAGGCCCGGCGCCCGGCAACCTGGGACAGATCAGATACTGGGGCGTTTCATCACTGTAGTGTTCGAACTTATAGCCATAGGAACCCTCATGTCGGGCCTCCTCGCAAATACCGGTATAATCAATGTTGTAATAATGATTGTAGTTCACCTGGCTCCAGCCCGGCATCCCGTTTTCAAAGCCGCAGGTGTAGGGCAGCGAGACGGCTGTGACGAAACGCAGGAGGGAGAAGCTGCTTTCGCCGCCGTCATAGATGATCTTCACGCGGAACAGGTATTCCTTGAAAGCCGTCAGATCGGAAAGGGATACGGTCGTACCGGGAGTTGAGGCCAGGGCAGACCAGGCCGCGTCTTCGACTTTCTTGTACTGCCATTCATAACGGGTAATCGTGGGGTGGGTGCCTGCCGGCGCGCTCCAGCTCACGCTTGCGCTCTTCTCTGTAAGCGCCGTCACGGCCAGGTTTGCGGGATTGCGGTACGGATTGGGAACGATGTTGATCCGGATATCGTTTCGCTGCGTTACATTGTCTGATCCCGTAAGCGTAGCCGCCGTATCGATGGGCGTCTCGGAAGACATACGGCGTCCCCTGTTATTCGCATAATGAAAGCTGAACGTTTTCCCCTTTTGCGTGGCGCTTACCGGCTTGTAGCAGCAAACCATCAGATTCTGGTTGCCGTCATATTCGAAGGCGTCGTCCAGGCGGACTGTCAGCCATCCCTCGCCGGAAGCAGCGAAGGGACCTTTGTATACCTTTGTGAAATCCTTGACGGGATCCAGGTCGGGACCGGCAAAGGAATCTTTGTCCGTATGCTTCAGAAAGATCAGGACTGTATCGATCGAGAAGGACGCATTCGTCCTATAGTAGAAGGAGAGGGCCTTGATGGTTCCGGCTGTTCCGATTTCCTCAGCCGTATAGATTTGCTGTGAAACGGAATAGGGGTAATAATCATTGGAAAGATAGATGGGAAGAGCGTCGGTTCCGGCTGTTCCGTCGCCGATCCTTACAGGCTCCAGCGCCGTGGCCGTGGCGACGTGCATGAAGATGAGGTCGCCCTTGTTGCCGGAGTTCAGGCTGTAACCCCAGTCGCTGAACGTAGAACTGTCGATCGAGCGTACGGCACCTTTCGGCAGAATGCTGAAAGTGATGTCGGTTACGACACGCTGGTCCGGAAAGAAGTCGCGGGTGTAGTAGAGATAGATGGCCGTGCCGCCTGTGCCGTTGTTGACATTGCCCTTGCTCGCCACGAAACTGCTCCCGCCCTGGCAGGGTACGGGGAAGTAGGAACGACCTTCGTATTCGATCTTGTCGGAGTAGTTGTTGGCGATGACGAAGCCTGTGATGCTCCCGTAGTTGAATCCGTCATCGATGCTTTCCCGTTTGTAAAACAGATGGATGTAATCACCTCCGGCACCGTCGTTCAGGTCTTTCCCGATCATTTTCCAACCTTGTTGTGTCAGCGTGACTGTACTGGCGGCTATGTCATCCTCACTCCCGCCGACCAGCTGGACGTCCTTGATGTAAGACGTCGCCGTTGCCGGCGTCCACGCCCATGCCAGCAGCACCGCCAGCAGCGTACGGTAAAAATGGACAAGCAGTGTCTTTCGCATCATGCGACCTCCGGCTTAAGGCAGTGGCGGATAGCCTGGAGAACCCAGCAAGGATTCCAGGGCGGGTTGCTCGAAGGGAGATAACGAATCGTTGAGATTCCCGTGCGGGTAATCGGTGAGAGAGTTGTTCAAAATCCTTACCGGTTGAATGGTAAAGACTTGCGAGGTGGGAGCCCAGTAGCGTTTCTTGTTTTTCGTTGCCATACTGTGCGTCGCTGGAGGAAAAACCAGCCAAAGTTATCTTTTTTCGGCCAAGCGGCCAAATTAAAAAAGAGGATAATTCATATTTCTATCGTAACTTCGTAGCATAAAAAATCCTGTTATGAGAACGAATCGCTTTTCCGCCTTTTTCGTCGCAGCGCTCGCGCTGGTTCTGACGACTTCGTGTGCAACCCCGGACCCGGACAACTGGGTGAAAGTCAAAGGAAACAAATTCATCGACCCGCAGGGCCGGGAACTGATCTTCCGCGGACTCTGTTTCTCCGACCCGGTCAAGCTGGTCAGCGACGGACAGTGGAACGAGCGTTATTTCGCCGAGGCTGCGGACTGGGGCGCCAACGTGGTCCGTTTTGCCGTCCATCCGACCCACCTGAACGCCATGGGCTGGGAGAATGCCTTCGCGGCCATGGACCAGGGCATCGAGTGGGCCAAACAATACGGCATGTACGTCATCATGGACTGGCATTCCATCGGCAACCTGAAGGATGAGCTGTATACGTCTCCGATGTACAACACCACGAAAGAAGAGACCTTCCGCTTCTGGCGTACGGTGGCGCAGCGCTACCGGGACGAGCCGACGGTAGCCCTGTACGAGGTCTTCAATGAGCCTACCGTTACGGCGGAGGGTGTCGGCAGCTGCACCTGGCCCGAGTGGAAGGCGCTGCAGGAGCAGATCATCGACACGATCCGGACCTACAACCCCCGGGCCATCTGCCTGTGCGCGGGCTTCAACTGGGGGTACGACCTCACGCCCGTGGCGGAAGCGCCCATCGCCCGCGAGAGCGTGGCGTACGTGTCGCATCCCTACCCGATGAAGCGGGACCAGCCGTGGGAAGAGCAGTGGGAGCGGGACTTCGGCTATGTGGCCGACAGCTACCCGGTCATCTGCACGGAGATCGGCTTCTGCCTGGCAGACGAGCCGGACGCCCATATTCCCGTCATCTCCACGGATGTTTACGGCGAGCACATCACGAAGTACTTCGAGGAGAAAGGCATTTCCTTCACCGTCTGGTGCTTCGATCCTGACTGGGCGCCCATGCTGATCAGCGACTGGGATTTCACGCCCACGACGCAGGGCCGCTTCTTCAAGCCTTACCTGCAGGGCAAGGCCAAGGGAGAGTGACGCCGCTACAGGGTCGATGTCAGTTCGTCTGAAAAGCTGTAGTACTTCTTCTTGCCGATGATCACGTGGTCGAGCAGCTCGATGTCGAAGACGGCGGCAGCTTTCTTCAAGGCATCGGTCTGGCGCACGTCCTGCTCGCCGGGATGCGGATTCCCGGAAGGGTGGTTGTGAATCAGGATAATGCCGCTGGCCAGCCGGTCAACGGCTTTTTTCACGATGATCTTGATGTCGATGATGGTCGACCCCAGGCCGCCCACGCTGACTTTCTCCTTGCCGATGAGCCGGCGGCCCCGGTTGAGGTAGAGCACCCAGCACTCTTCGTGCGGGAGGTTCTGGAGGTGGGGGAGCATCATCCGCGCGACGGTTTCCGGCGTGCGGATGGTCAGTTCGTCTTCCGGCAATTCGGCGGCCAGGCGCCGGGCCAGTTCGAAGGTGGCCAGGATGGTGGTGGCCTTGGCCGGACCGATGCCGTCGGTCTCGGTCAAGTGCCGGCTTTCCATGCGTGAGAGGGCGTCGAGCCGCCCGCCGCAGGCGGCGAGCAGGTCGCGGGCCAGGTCGACGGCTGTCTGCCTGCGGGTGCCCGAACCGAGCAGGATGGCCAGTAGTTCCGTGTCAGTGAGGCAGGCGGCGCCTTGTAGCATCAGCTTCTCCCGCGGCCGCTCTTCCTCATTCCAAGTTTTGATGCTGTGAGTCTTCATGGTCAGGAAATAAAAAAACTTTCCAACAAAGGTTGGAAAGTTTTTTCAATTCTCGACCGCAAAAAAGCAATTTATGCGAGCTTGTTCACATAAACGGCGATGCCGCTCTTCAGGTTGGCCGCTTTGTTCTTGTGGATGACGTTGATCTTGGCCAGTTTGTCGATCATGGCGAACACCTTCGGCATGGAAGCCTCGGCTGCTGCTTTGTCGGTGGTATTGCGGATCGCCTTGATGGCGTTACGGGTTGTACGTGCATAGTACTTGTTATGCACTCTGCGTTTCTCGCTTTGGCGA